>JAKARB010000005.1 GCA_021819435.1 Pseudomonadota bacterium
ACCGGCGAACTTCGAACTCTCGCGGCTTGCTGTTCTATCGCCTGCTTCAGCAGGCCATGCAAACCAGCCCCTACACCTACAGCGACATCACCAAGGCTTCACCCAAGCCGCCAGACAAGGTGTAGAGCGCTGGATATGCATCCAGTGTTTTGGCTTTTGTGGAGCTAACTGGATACCCCTTATATTCATACAGCATTGACGGAGGCGGGCGCCGCTTTCGCCGTGCACTTCCCTCGCAGTTGCCCTAGAGGGGTCTCGGTCCCCACCTGTGGCTCCAGTGGCTTCAGGTGGGGCTTTTTTTCGTCCGCAGCCGGGGGAGGGCCCAAGGCACGCCTGCCGGTAGTAAGCGGGCTTTTGAAGCGTGCTTGATACTGAGTTGTCTGAGGTCAGCGTAGCCATCCTACCGGTCATTGAACGCACAGCGCCCGATCCCTTAAAAGGATTGGGCGCTTTGCTTTTGCGGCGCATTTCACGGGTTTCACCTGCTCAATTTTTCAGCAGGATGGTCGATACCTCTCAGGTTCCAACCCTTTACAGGTGTCGCGATGCCCCAGATGACCTCTTTCAACCAGTCGATTGGCCGGCGCATGGCCCTGGTGTTGGGCTTCGTGCTCGTGCTGGCCTTCATTGGGTCGGGCATCGGTTACGTCTCGCTCAACCGCATTGCGACCGAAACCGAGTCGATGCTGGGGCGTTCCCTCGCGGCTGAGCGGGTTGCGTCCGACTGGTATCGCAACATCTTCAATGGGGTGACCCGGACCACGGCCATCGCGGCCAGTTCCGATCCGTCTCTGGCGCAGTTCTTCGCGCCGAAGGCGGCTGAGTCGACCAAGCAGTCGACCGAGTATCAGAAACAGCTCGAAGCCTTGCTGGTGGGAGACGAAGCCCATCGCCTCTTCGACAACCTGTCCGAAGCCCGCAAGCGGTACCTGGCTGCGCGCGATGTCGTCGCCGGGGCCAAGAAGGCGGGTGAGTCCGCCCGTGCGAAGGAGAGTTTCGAGCAGGAGTTCCTGCCGGCAGCCACGGGGCTTCAGGATGCGATCAAGGCCATGTTGCAGCATGTGCGTTCGCAGTTCGATGCCGCCGCGTTGCGGGTCGATGAGGCCAATCAGCGGGCCCGTTGGGCGCTGCTGGCTTTCGGGGTGTCGGCGCTGCTGGCCGGTGTCGGCTTGTCGTTGTGGTTGACCAAGTCGATCACTCGGCCCTTGTCGCGTGCGGTGGAGGTGGCCGAGGCCATCGCTCGCTTCGATCTGAGCAGCCACGTCGAGGTGCACAGCCAGGACGAGACCGGGCGCCTGATGGGTTCCTTGTCTCGCATGCAGTCTTCTTTGCAGAACCTCGTGCGCAGCGTGCGCCAGTCGACTGACAGCATCAGCGTGGCCAGCGCGGAGATCGCCACGGGCAACATGGATTTGTCCACGCGCACGGAGCAGACCGCGTCCAGCCTGCAGCAGGCTGCCGCATCCATGACGCAGTTGACCGGCACGGTTCGTCAGACGGCCGATTCAGCAGCCACGGCCAACCAGTTGGCGAGCTCGGCCGCCGAGGTGGCTCAGCGTGGTGGCTCGGTGGTGTCGCAGGTGGTCTCGACGATGGAAGAGATCAGCAGCAGCTCCAAGCGCATCAGCGACATCATCGGCACGATCGATGGCATCGCGTTTCAGACCAACATCCTGGCGTTGAACGCGGCGGTGGAGGCCGCGCGCGCCGGTGAGCAAGGACGTGGTTTCGCGGTGGTGGCTGGCGAGGTTCGTTCGTTGGCTCAGCGCTCGGCCGAGGCCGCCCGCGAGATCAAGAACTTGATCGGCGCCAGCGTCGACAAGGTGGAGTCGGGTGCACGCCTCGTCAAGGACGCGGGCGAGACCATGACGGAGATCGTTTCGAGCGTGCAGCGCGTGACGGACATCATCGGCGAGATCTCGGCTGCCGCGCAGGAACAGCGCGATGGCATCGACCAGATCAACGTCGCCGTGAGTCACCTCGACCAGATGACGCAGCAAAACGCGGCCCTGGTGGAAGAGGCCGCTTCGGCAGCCGAGAGCCTGAAGGATCAGTCCGGCAGGCTGGCCGAGGAAGTGACCGTGTTCAAGGTCTGAGCCGAGCGGCGCTCAAGTTGCTGCGTCAAGGCGTGGCGATGGCCCGGGTGCGTTCGTACATCTCGATGATGTGGCGGCCCGCCGTGGTGGGCGCGTAGCGGGGCGGCCGCTCCTCGCTGCTGCAGCCTGGCAGCACCTCGACCCTGGCATGGAAGTCCATGTCGAAGAAGTATGCGATGGACAGCCGATCACGCCCGCTGGGGTTCAGCACCCTGTGTGGCGTGGAGCGGTAGTGGTCATTCGTCCAGCGAGCCATCATGTCGCCGAGGTTGACGACGTAGGCGTCGGCAATCGGCGGGGCGTCGAACCAGTTGCCATGCTCGTCCTGCACTTGCAGTCCGCCGGCTTCGTCTTGTGCCAGCAGCGTGATGCTGCCCCAGTCGGTGTGGGCGCCGCAGCCGATCTGACCTGGCAGGGCGGCTTGTGATGGAGGCTGTTGGGGGTAGTGCAGCAGGCGCAGCACAGGCATCGGGTCGAGCATGAAGGTGTTGAAGTAACCAGGGGGCAGGCCTAGGCCTTGCGCCATGGCGGACAGCAGTTGGCGCGCGAGCCTTTGTGTGGCCGATTCGTAGCGTTCGATCGCTGAGCGGAAGCCGGGCACGAGCGCTTCGCCGGGCCATTGGTTAGGGCCGTGGTTGGGCGTGCCGGCTTGCACGAGCGGGTCGTCTGCGGCGCGGTCCACGCCCAGGTAGAAGCTTTCTTTGAGGTCGCCGGGTCGGCCGGGCTCCAGAGACTGCCAGGCCACCGGGTCCCAACCTCGGTGGATGCCGCTGCGCTCGATGTGCCAGCGCTGCTTGATTTCGTCGCTCAGGTCAAAGAAGCGGCGTGCGGCATCGAAGGCCCGAGCCCGGATCTGCGGATCGATGCCATGGCCCACCACGTAGAAGAAACCTTCTTGCCGGCAGGCGGAGTCCAACCGCTTGGGCAGGCCTTCGGCGCGGCTGATGTCGATGATGGGCAGGCTGCTGGGCATTGGGGTGGCTCAGTTGAGTTTGGCGAGGGTGTCGTGCACGCGTTTGAGAAAGCGCTGACGGGCCTCAGGTGTCTGGTGGTTCATGCCATGCAATTGCAGCCAGCGACTTTGGCAGCGTTTGGCAAACAGGGGCCGCAGGCCGCGCATGAAAAGGCTGCGGCCGGGGTCTCCTATGACGCGCAGCCACCACCATGGGGCGCCAGAAGTGGTGATGCCCACGAAGCAGCGGATGTGGTCCAGGCAGCCCGTGATGGGGCGATGGGGGCCGGCACCGACCTTGAAGGCCACGCCGGGGAGCATCATGCGGTCGAGCCAGCCTTTGAGGATGGCTGGCGGGCCGTACATCCAGGTGGGGTAGATGACGATGAGCGCTTCGGAGCGCTTGAGTTCATCGACATGGGGTTGCAGCGCGGCGATGTTGTCGGCGGTGCGCGGCAGGTAGCTGGCCTTTTCGGTCGGGCTCAACACAGGGTCGAAGCCCTGCCGGTACAGGTCAAGCAAGGTGACCTGGTGGCCCTGGCTGCGCAGGGCTGAGACCGCGGTTTCGCAAAGGGCCGCGTTGTAGCTGGCGGGGTCGGGGTGTGCCCAAATGACAAGGCATTGCATGGGCGGATGCCATGCAATGCCTGTGCCGTTGGTGGGTGCCTGTCAGCAGGCTTTGGCCGCCTTGCGGCGAGCGATCACGCCGGTTGCTGCCAAACCGGCGAGCAGCAGGGCGGTGGTGTCAGGTTCGGGCACCGGGATGGCGGCGGCGGAGTTGTACCAGAATCGCCCGATGAGTTGATATTGGGTCGGATTGCGGAAGTAGCGGCCCCAGATGTCGAAGCTTGCGGCCAGGCTCACGATCTGCCCGGATGCATTGCGTTGCAGATCGATGATCGAGAAGCGCTTTTGGGTCGGGATGAAGTTTTGGGCGTCGAGTGTCGTGTTGGGGTAACTCACGTTGGGGAAGTTGGGGGCATTGGAGGCGTAACTCACAGCGTAGATGCCGACATCTCCGACTGGATGATCGGGGTCGACCGTGAACCCCACGAAGGATCGCTCGCCATACGGGCCGCTGATATAGAACTCCAAGTTCAAGATCTCTTTGCCCAGTCGTGCGTCGAACATTTTTTGTTCAAGCAGATCAAAGTGTGACGGTCTTGCATCGAGCGAAGAGAAACGCTCTATTGTGCTGAATGGGTTGCCTCCCGGGTTCGATTCCAGAACCTCCAGCATCGACAGCGCTTGCGACGGCTGGTCAGGCGCGATGGCGAATGAAGAAGCGCTGCCGACCAGTGCGAAGGTGCAGGTCAGCGCGCGGAGGATTTGCTTGAAAGACATGGGCTCTCCTGATTCATGTTGGGGGAGAGTTCCATTTTGGTGCGCTCTTTTGCTCAGGTGTGTCAAGCCGATTGTTCTTTCGGCCCATTCCCGATGCCAGGGGAGATTTCGCGGTAGGCCATCAGGACAGCAGTTCCAGCAGCGCACGGGCAACCACCTTGGTGGCCTTCCTCAGGTCATCCAGCACCAAATGCTCATCGGCGCGCTTGGCATTCGACTCGCGCACCGTGCGTGGCCCAGCGCCGTAGATCACCGCAGGGATGCCTTGGGCGCAGTACAGCCGCACATCGGTGTAGAGCGGTGTGCCTTTGGTGGGCAGCGGTTCGCCGAAGATCGCCTCACCATGCTTTTGCAAGGCCTCGACCAAGGGGGCGTTGCCCGGCAGGGGTTGCAGCGAATGTGCCAACAGCAGGCGCTTGATCTCGATGCGGATGCCGGGGAAACTGGCCGCGGCGGTTTCGATCACGCGGCGGATGTCGGCCTCGACGGTCACCGGGTTCTCTTCCGGGATCATGCGGCGGTCGAGTTTGAACACCACCTTGCCCGGCACGACGTTGGTGTTGGTGCCACCTTCGATGCGGCCGACGTTCAGATAAGGGTGGGTGATGCCCGGCACCTGGGACGTGACCTGCTGGTAAAGCGTGTTCTGCTCATACAGCGCGTTGAGGATGCGCACCGCGCCTTGCAGGGCGTCGACACCGGTGTGCGGGATGGCGGCATGGGCCATCTCGCCATGCACGGTGACTTCCATTTGCAGGCAGCCGTTGTGGGCCGTGATCACCTCGTGACTGAAGCCAGCGGCGATCAGCAAGTCGGGCTTGGTGAGGCCTTGCTTGAGCAGCCAGCCGGGGCCGAGTTCGCCGCCGAATTCCTCGTCGTAAGTGAAGTGCAGTTCAATGCCGCCTTGGGGCTGGGCCAGGCCGCGTGCCACCAGGTCATCGAGCGCGCGCAGGGCGAAGGTGTAGGTGGCGAAGTCGCTCTTGCTGACGGCGGATGCTCGGCCGTAGAGCTTGCCATCGACGATTTCTCCGCCATACGGGTCGTGGGTCCAGCCTTCGCCGGGGGGCACCACGTCGCCGTGTGCGTTGAGGGCCACGGTGAGGCCGGCTTCGCTGTAGCGGCGGCGCACGATGAGGTTGGTCAGGCTCTGGAGGCCGTAGGCATGCACCTCGCCGGCTGGCACGGGGTGGGCCTCGGCCTGGTAGCCGAAAGCCGACAGCAGTTGCGCGGTGCGCTCGGCATGCGGTGCGTTGTTGCCAGGCGGCGTGTCGGTGGGCACTTGCACGAGTGCCTGGAGGTAGCGAACTTCATCGTCGAAGTGGGCGTCGACCCAGGCGTCGAGGGCGGCGTAGGTTAGGGCGGTTGTGGTCATGCTGAGGCAACGATCAAAGGGCTTCCAGCAGGTTCATGAAAGCGGTGACGGCGCGCTGGGCATCGTCGTTGGTGATGGTTTCCAGCGGGTTGTGGCTGATGCCGGCGTTGCCACCGCGCACGAAGAGCATGGCCTGTGGCAGCACTTGGTGGAGCTTCATGGCGTCGTGGCCCGCGCCGCTGAGCAGGCGGAAGGCGGGCAGGCCCATCTGCGTGACGGCTTGCTCCCAGCGGGCTTGCCAGACGGCATCGGAAGGGGCGGCGGCCACGGTGAGGTGCAGGTCGCAGCGGATGTGCACGCCACGGCGTTGGGCGATCTCGTCGATGCGGGCAAGCACGTCGGCGGCGAGCGCGTCGCGCTGGGCGTCGGTGGGGGCGCGCAGGTCGAGCGTGAATTGGCAGCGTCCGGGCACGACGTTGATCGAGCCTTGCGGCACGTTGAGCACGCCCACCGTGCCCACCGATGGGCCAGCGGCTGAGGCGGCGTCTTGCTTGGCACGGGCTTCGACGGCGAGGATGACTTCGGCCACGGCGGCGGCCGCGTCTTGCCGCATCGGCATGGGGGTGGTGCCTGCGTGGCAGGCGGTGCCGATGGCTTCACAGCTGAAGCGCTTGGCGCCGTTGATCGAGGTGACGATGCCAAGCGGGGTGTCGAGCCCGTCGAGCACGGGGCCTTGTTCGATGTGCACCTCGACGAAGCCCAGGTAGCGTGATGGGTCGCGTTGCAGTGCCTGGATGTCTTTCAGCTCGGCGCTGAGGCCGGCTGCCTGCATGGCTTGGCGCACGGTGATGCCGTCGGCGTCGGCCAGGTCGAGCCAGGCGGGGTTGAAGTCGCCGACCAGGGCTGACGAACCCAGGAAGGTGGCCGGGTAGCGCTGGCCTTCTTCTTCTGAGAAGGCCACGACCTCGATGCCATGCCGCAGGCGCCTGCCTTGCGCATGCAGCGCACGCACGCAGGCCATGGGCACGAAAATGCCCAGGCGGCCATCGTGGCGGCCGCCGTTGCGCACGGTGTCGTAGTGGGAGCCGGTCAACAGCATCGGGGCTGCACGGTCGATGCCATGGAAGCGGCCCAAGACGTTGCCCGCGGCGTCACGCGTGACCTCATCGAAGCCGCAGGCGCGCATCCAGGCCATGAGCTGAATGGCGCAGGCTTGATGGGCCTCCGTCAGGTAGGTGACGGTGAGGGGCGGCTGGTCGTCGAGGCCGTTGTCGAGCCCCGTGCCTTCGGTGTGGGCGGCCAGGGCCTCGGCCCATTGCAGGATGAGGTCGCCTTCAGCGGGGTTGAAGCCGAACTTGTCGTTGAGGCGGATCTCGGCGATGCGGTGGATGTTGCGCAGGCATTCGGCCAGCTCGAAGCCGGCGCTGTTGTGCAGGCGGCGCGCGAAGGTGCGGATGATCTCGGCGCGCGGCAGGCCCTTGCCATGTGGGCCGCGCACGGCCAGGATGAAGGGCCAGCCGAAGCGCGCGTTGTAGTCGGCGTTGAGCTGTTGCAGTTGCGTGAACTCTTCGGGGCTGCAATGCGTGAGGCCGGCCTTGCTTTGCTCGTTGGTGGATTCGGCCGTGAGCTGGCCGGCCACGGCGGCCTTGCCGGCAAGCTCGGGGTGGGCGCGGATGAGCGCGAGCTGCGCGTCTTGCGAGGCCGTGCGCACGACTTGCGCGAGCGTGTGCTTGAGCTGGTCTAGGCTGACGAAACCGCTGGCGGGCTTGCGCGCCCAGGCCTCGGCCGCGATCCAGGGTGAGTGCTCGTAGATGCCGTCGAGCAGGGCGGTGAAGCCAGCCTGGTCTGCGGCGTTGAGCTGGGCGAGGTTGAGCGCGGGCATGGTGATGGCGGGCTTCAGGCGTGAACAGACGAGAGACGAACTCAGACGGAGGGCGCGGGATGCGTGGCGCGCCAGTGGCGAGCGATGTCGATGCGACGGCAGACCCACACGTGCTCATGGGCCTGGATGTGATCGAGGAATTTCTGCAAGGCGCGCATGCGGCCCGGGCGGCCCAGCAGGCGGCAATGCATGCCGATGCTCAGCATCTTGGGGCGGTCCAGGCCGTTCGGGTCGCCTTCGGCGTAGAGCACGTCGAAGGCGTCGCGCAGATAGGTGAAGAAATCGTCGCCTTGCGAGAACCCTTGCGGCAGGCAGAAGCGCATGTCGTTCGTGTCCATGGCGTAGGGCACGATGAGCTGCTGCACGACTTCGCCGTTCGACTTTGTGACGGGCATCCAGAAGGGGAGGTCGTCGCCGTAGTGGTCGCTGTCGTACTCGAAGCCGCCGAAGTCGGCGACCAGGCGGTGGGTGTTGGGGCTATCGCGGCCGGTGTACCAGCCCAGCGGGCGCTCGCCGGTCATCTCTTCGATGATGCGCATGCCCTCAAGCATGTGGTCGCGTTCGGTGGCCTCGTCTACCTGCTGGTAGCTGATCCAGCGCCAGCCGTGGCAGGCGATTTCGTGGCCCAGGTCTTTGAAGGCCTGGGTGAGATCGGGGTGGCGGCGCAAGGCCATGCTCACGCCGAAGATGGTCAGTGGCAAGCGGCGTTGCTCGAACTCGCGCAGCAGCCGCCACACGCCTGCGCGCGAGCCGTATTCGTAGATCGACTCCATGCTCATGTGCCGGTCTGAATAGGCCGGCGGGTTGAACATCTCGCTCAAGAACTGCTCGCTGCCGGCGTCGCCATGCAGCACGCAGTTCTCGCCGCCTTCTTCGTAGTTCAGCACGAACTGCACGGCGATGCGTGCGCCGCCCGGCCAGCTGGCATGGGGTGGGTTGCGGCCGTGGCCGACGAGGTCACGGGGGTAGGTGCTCTGGGTGCTCGATGTGCTCGGCTGGGACATGGTGCTGTGCGGAGTGCTGCGGAGCTCAGGCCTGGCGGCGAGCGATGAGGGCAGGGATGTGGGGGGCGCGTGGGCGCTCGGTGAGCTGGTGTTCGACGGTCAGCAGGTGGTCATTGACCAGGCCGGCGGCGGTGTCGGCATCACGCGCCTCGATGGCTTTGAGGATGGCGATGTGCTCGGCGTGCGAAGTCTCCGCATCGTCTGACGACTGGTACATCAGGGTGATGAGCGAGCAGCGGGAGACCAGCTCCTGCATGAGGCTGATCAGGACCTGGTTGCCCAGCACACGGGCCAGCTCAACGTGGAAATCGAACAGCAACTGCGTGCGCGCCTGCACATCGATGCGCTTGACGGCTTCGCGCTCGGCCTTGAGATGGGTTTTGAGGACACGCAGTTGCGCCGGGCGGATGCTGGCGACGAGCTCGCGCATCATCTGCCCCTCGACCATGCGACGCACGGCGAAAACCTCGCGTGCCTCGGTGATGGATGGCGCCGCCACGAAGGCACCGCGAGCGGGCTCCAGTCGCACCAGTTTCAACTCAGAAAGGCGATTGAAGGCCTGCCTCACGATGGTGCGCGACACACCAAAGCGGTCGGCGATTTTTTGCTCGACCAGCTTTTCGCCAGGCAGCAGGCGGTGCTCGACGATGGCGCGGGTCACCGCCAGCACGATGTGCTCAGTGCTGCTGGTGTCTTCGCCCGTGACGGGCTCGGGTGGCATGGGAATCGCATCGGCATCAGCCTTGGCGAGTGGCGGCCTGCGGCTGGCCGTTGCAGAAGCATGTTGCTCGGCCACCGGGGTGTGGCGAACGGGTGGTTTTGACGGCTTGCGTGCGGCGCTCATCGTGGTTAAAGTGTATACAGTTTTTCATCCCGGGCACAAGCCTCATCGATTTGGTTTGTGTCTCAACCTGTTTTGCATTCCATGAGTGCCCCTTCTTCTTCTGGCGGTCGCCTGACCACCCACGTGCTGGACACCGTGCATGGCACCCCCGCAGCCGGCATGGCCATCAGCCTTTATGTGCGGGTGCCTTCACCCGATGGTTGCGCCGATGGGCGCTGGCAACTCTTGCGCCAGGTGGTGACCAACGACGATGGCCGCATCGACGGCCCCTTGCTGCAAGGCGCTGATTGCAAAGTGGGGCACTACCGGCTGGTGTTCCAGGTTGACGGCTACTTCCGCTCGAAGGGCACGCCGATGCCCGAGGTGCCCTTCCTGACCGAGGTGCCGCTGGATTTCGGCATCGGCGACGCGCAGGCGCACTACCACGTGCCCTTGCTCGTGAGCCCCTGGTCTTATTCCACCTACCGTGGCAGTTGAAGGGCTCGGCATGGACCTGTCTCCCCTCGTCACCTACGCCCTGGACTGGGCGAACCTGCTGCTGCGCTGGGCGCACGTCATCACGGCCATCGCCTGGGTGGGCTCCTCGTTCTACTTCGTGTGGCTGGACAACACGCTGACCAAACCGCTCGACCCCGCCTTGCGTGACAAGGGCGTTGGCGGCGAGCTGTGGGCCGTGCATGGCGGCGGCTTCTACAACCCGCAGAAGTACCTGGGCGCTCCGCCAAAACTGCCCGATCACCTGCACTGGTTCTACTGGGAAAGTTATTCAACCTGGTTGACCGGCTTCGCGCTGTTCACGGTGCTGTACCTGTTCAACGCGGGCACCTTCCTGATCGACCAGAGCGTGCACGCGTGGACGCCGGTGGCGGCCATCCACACCGCTTTGGGTTTCCTGCTCGGCTTCTGGCTGATTTACGACCTGATCTGCCGAACCCTGGGGCGTGGCCCGAATGGCGACAAGGTCGTCGGCGCGGCGGTGTTCGTGGTCGTGGTGTTCGCGTCGTGGCTCGCTTGCCAGCTGTTCGCTGGGCGCGCGGCCTTCTTGCTGGTGGGCGCGATGATGGCCACCTCCATGAGCGCGAACGTGTTCTTCTGGATCATCCCCGGGCAGCGCAAGGTGGTGGCGGCCATGCGCGCCGGCCAGCCGGTTGACCCGGTGCACGGCCAGCGCGGCAAGCAGCGCAGCGTGCACAACACCTACTTCACGCTGCCGGTGCTGTTCGCCATGCTCAGCAACCACTATGGCTGGGCCTACTCGCACGCGCACAACTGGCTGGTGCTGGTGCTGATCATGCTGGCCGGTGCCTTGATTCGGCAGTTCTTCGTGGCGCGCCACAAGACCGAGGTGGCTGGCACGCGGGCGCCTTGGGGCTGGGCGCTGGCCGGGGTGGCTCTGCTGCTGGGCGTGGCGATCTGGCTGGCCCCAAAGCCCGCCGCGCGAACTTCAGCAACGGCTGCGCCGGTGATCGAAACGGCGGCCTCATTGCGCCCGCGCGTCGAAGCCATCATCACGCAGCGCTGCACGCTCTGCCACAACGCCAACCTGGCCAACAAGGGCGTGGCCTTGCACACGCCTGAACTCATCACGCAGCACGCCCAGGCCATCTACCAGCAGGCCGTGGTGCTCAAGAACATGCCCATGAACAACGCCACGCAGATCACCGATGAAGAGCGTGAGCTCATCGGGCGCTGGTTCAAGCTGCAAGGGCAACCTCAGCCCTGAACTTCTGCATCGCGCTGCCATTCACAGCGGCAGCGCGGTGCGGTCCACCACGCGGCGCAGCACGAAGCTGGTGTGCACGCCTGTCACGCCCTTGATCTGCGTGATGCGGTTGAGCAGCAGGTGCTGGTAGGCGTCCATGTCGCGCACCACCACCTTGAGCTGGTAGTCGGCCGTCTGGCCGGTGATGAGCAGGCACTCCAGCACCTCGGGGATGTCGCGGATGACGCCTTCGAGTGCCTGAAAGCGCTCGGGCGTGTGCTTGTCCATCGAGATGCCGATGAGGGCCATCAGCGACAGGCCCAGCTTGCGCGCGTCCAGCAGCGCGCGGTAGCCGGCGATGACGCCTGATTCTTCGAGCATGCGCACGCGGCGCAGGCAGGGCGAGGGCGACAGGCCGATGCGGTCGGCCAGGTCTTGGTTGCTGATGCGGCCGTCCTCCTGCAATGCGGCGAGGATCTGCTTGTCATGGCGGTCTAAGGTGGGTTCCATGGCTTGAATGATGGTATTTTGGCAATATTCTGCCAAAAATGACTGCGTACGTGCATGAAATTGGCAGCCTCTGCGCTGGGCTGCGCCATAAGATTCCTGCATCGGTTGAAATCAACACCACCGCAGAGAACCACCATGCTCGCCAACCCGCAGACCAAGTACACCGCCTTCCCGCCCGTCGGCTTGAAGGACCGCACCTGGCCCAACCAGGTCATCAGCCAACCGCCCGTGTGGATGAGCACCGACCTGCGCGACGGCAACCAGTCGCTCTTCGAGCCCATGAACGGCGAGAAAAAGCTGCGCATGTTCCAGACGCTCTGCGCCATCGGCTTCAAGGAAATCGAGGTGGCTTTTCCCTCGGCGTCCGACACCGACTTCGGCTTCGTGCGCAAGCTCATCGACGAAAACCTCATCCCCGAAGACGTCACCATCGAGGTGCTGACCCAGGCGCGCGAGCACCTGATCCGCCGCACGATGGAATCGGTGCGCGGCGCCAAGAAGGCCATCGTCCACGTCTACAACGCCACCTCCAAGCCCTTCCGCGACATCGTCTTCAACATGAGTCGCGAAGAGGTGCGCGACATGGCCGTGGCCGGCGTGAAGCTGGTGCGCGAGATCGCGGCCACCATGCCCGAAACCGAGATCCAGCTCGAATACAGCCCCGAGACCTTCACCGGCACCGAGCTCGACTTCGCGCTGGAGGTGTGCGACGCCGTGACCGCCGCCTGGGGCGCCACGCCTGAACGCAAGGTGATCTTGAACCTGCCGACCACGGTGGAGCTGACCACGCCCAACGTCTACGCCGACCAGATCGAGTGGATGCACCGCCACCTGGCCCGCCGCGACAGCGTCGTCTTGAGCCTGCACCCGCACAACGACCGTGGCACCGCTGTGGCCGCCGCCGAGCTGGGCCTGATGGCCGGCGCCGACCGCGTCGAAGGCTGCCTGTTCGGCAACGGCGAGCGCACCGGCAACGTCGACATCGTGACCCTGGCCATGAACCTCTACACCCAGGGCGTGCACCCGGGGCTGGACTTCTCTGACATCAACGCCGTGGTGCGCACGGCCGAGCATTGCACCCAACTGCCCGTTCACCCACGTCACCCTTACGCGGGCGATTTGGTCTTCACCGCCTTCTCGGGCTCCCACCAGGACGCCATCAAGAAGGGCTTCGCTGCACGGAACTCACAAGGTTCTGAGGCGGGCGAGCAACTGTGGAACATCCCGTACTTGCCGATTGACCCGGCTGATCTCGGCCGCAGTTATGACTCCGTGATCCGGGTCAACAGCCAGTCGGGCAAGGGTGGGGTGGCTTATTTGCTGGAAGCCGACTTTGGCGTGGTGATGCCGCGCCGCATGCAGATCGAGTTTTCAAGCGTGGTGCAGGCGGTGGCCGACAGCCAGGGCGGCGAGCTCAGCTCGGATGACATCTGGCGGATCTTCTCGGATACCTACATTGTGCAAGGCGAGCGCGAGCCCTGCCGCGCTGTGCGCGTGTTCGAGCAGGACGGTGGTCAGGCGATTGAGCTGACGGTGGAGATCGACGGCCAGGAGCGCACCTTGCGCGGCCATGGCAATGGCCCCATCCATGCTGCGGTGCAAGCCTTCGCGTCTGCTGGCATCGCGGTGGAGGTGCACGGCTACGAAGAGCGCTCGATGGCAGGTGCCCACGACGACGGCAGCGCGAAAGCCTGTGCGATCGTCGAAGTGGGGGTGGGTGGCCGCTCGACCTTCGGGGTGGGGGTGGACGCGAACATCGTGACGGCGTCCATCCAGGCGCTGTGCGGCGGGGTGCGCAGGGCCAGCTCGCTCTGATCAATTTCTTACAAGGCGGTCAAAATCGAGAGTTCGCGAGGATGCCGGGGCGGGCGGAGGTTGTAAAGATGACGCACTGAACTCGAGGGCGTCTTTTGATAGGGCACCTCAGGTTCCATGCTGACTGCCTTCGCTCCAATGCAGGCATGCCGACACTGATTCCCCCTTATATGAGGGTTTGCTTCAGGCTGGCCGGCTGGATTACAAAAAAGCGTCCGAATTAAATAGCTTCAAGCTTGCCGGGAAGTTTCGGGTTAAGCGTCACGAACGAACTCACTAACAGGGGTTTCTGATGTTTTGTGCTTCCAATTCCCGCCCATTCATGTCCACTCACGTGGTTCGTGCCGCCCTCGCTGCGTTGACCTTTGGCGCTGCAGCCTTACCCCAAGCCTGGGCCACGGGTATCCCTGGCCAGGGCACCTGGGAGACCGATCTTGAGGGGCGTTATCTATCGGCAGACCACAGCCATGGCTTTGACGCCTTCTATGACAAGGCGCTGGACGTCACTTGGCTTGCCAATGCGGGCGCGTTTAAGGGCACTTGGGGTGGGGCCCAGTATTGGGCTGCCCACCTTGATGTGGATGGCGTGAGTGGCTGGCGCCTACCCATCATGGTAGACACGGGTGCCCCTGGCTGCGCGGGATATGCCTACGTTGGTACCGATTGCGGCTACAACGTGGACCCGGGTACATCAGAGCTGGTCCACATGTTCTACGTCACGCTTGGCAACAAGGCTCGCTATGACACCTTGGGCCACAAACAAACCGGTTCGTTTAACTCGGGCCCGTTCTCAAACCTTGCCGTGGATATTTATTGGTCCGGCGTAGCATACGGGCCCGACACAGATTTCGCCTGGGCCTTTGTTACCACTGACGGAGCACAGGCCCGTCCCAAAAAGCTCAGTTCGTATTACGCATGGGCTGTTCACTCAGGAGATGTCGCCGAGGTGTCCGAGCCGCCATTGGGTGCCTTGGCGCTGTTTGGCTCCGGCGTAGTTCTGGCTGCGACGGGTCGGATGAAAAGGTGTGAGCCATCAGGACGTGTGCGACGTTAAATGCCTCTGGATGTTTGTGACGTCACCTCGCATTGAGCCTCCATGCTGCATGGCTACGGGCATTTTGCGTGTTATGACAAAAGTTGTTCATCGCTGAGCCAGCAGTTTTGCCAACAAGGTGTGTCGTTCTACGACGGCCCCCATCTCCACTGTGGTGACCCGCCCACGCTCAGCCACCACCCGCCCATTCACAATCGTCCAAGCCGTTGGCTCCCCATGGCACATCAGCAAGGCCGCCACCGGGTCATGCACCGCCGCCCCGGCCATGCCCAGCGTGCGCGTGTCAAAGATCGCCAAGTCAGCCGCAAACCCGGGCGCAATCTGCCCGATGTCCGTGCGCCCCAGCACCTCGGCCCCACCGCGCGTCGCCACACGCAAAGCCGCACGCGCACTCATGTCCGCCGGCCCATGGTCACACCCGAAGGGCTCCAAACTCCGCCCCACCCGCGCCAGCAGCATCGCTTGCCGCGCTTCGGCCAGCATGTGCGCGGCGTCGTTGCTGGCTGAGCCGTCCACGCCCAGGCCCACGGGCACGCCGGCGTTGAGCATGCGGCGCACGGGCGCGATGCCCGAGGCCAGGCGCATGTTGCTGCAGGGGCAGTGCGCCACGCCCGTGCGGGTGGCGGCAAAGCGGCCGATGCCGTGTTCGTCCAGCTTCACGCAGTGGGCGTGCCACACGTCGTCGCCCAGCCAGCCCAGGCTTTCGGCGTATTCGGTGGGCGTCTGCTTGAACTTCTCGCGGCTGTAGGCGATGTCGTGGTCGTTCTCGGCCAGGTGGGTGTGCAGGCGCACGCCACGCTTGTAGCTGCGCGCCAGGTTGGCCGATTCGCGCATCAAATCCGGGCTGACCGAAAACGGTGAGCACGGCGCCAGCGCGATGCGCGTCATGCTGAAGTCGCGCTCGTCGTGCCAGGCTTCGATCAGGCGCTGCGAGTCTTTGAGGATGTCGGCCTCGCGCTCGACCAGGCTGTCGGGCGGCAGGCCGCCGTTCGATTCGCCCACGCTCATGCTGCCCCGGCTGGCGTGAAAGCGCATGCCGATTTCCAGCGCCGCTTCGATGCTGTCGTCCAGCCGGCAGCCGTTGGGGTAGAGGTAGAGGTGGTCGCTGCTGGTGGTGCAGCCGCTGACCAGCAGCTCGGCCATGGCCACCTGGGTCGACACCCGCACCATCTCGGGCGTCAGGCCCGCCCAGATGGGGTAGAGCGTGCGCAGCCAGGTGAAGAGCTCGGCGTCCTGCGCGGCCGGTATGGCGCGCGTCAGGCTTTGGTACATGTGGTGGTGCGTGTTGACCAGGCCGGGGATGACGACGTGGCCGCGCGCGTCGATCACGTCGGTGGCTTGGGCCAGCAAGGCGGGGTCGAGGTCGGCCGTGGGGCCGCAGGCCACGATGCGGGGGCCTTGGATGAGCACGCTGGCCTGGCGCCATTCGGTGCCGGCGTCGTCCATGGTGGCGATGCAGTCGGCGTCTTTGATCAGCAGGGTGGGCGGGTTCATCGGGCTCAGGCGGTGCGCTGCAGCAGCTGTGCCACCACCGAGATGGCGATGACGGCGGGCTCCTTGCCGGTCAGCTCTGGCAGGCCGATGGGGCAGGTCAGGCGGGCCAGGGCTTTGTCGGGTACGCCCATGGCTTCGAGCCTGTGCATGAACTTGGCGCGCTTGGTTTGCGAGCCGATCAGGCCCGCGAAGGCGAAGTCACCGCGCTGCAACACGGCGTGGATGATGCGCAGGTCCAGGTCGTGGCGGTGGGTGAGCACCAGGTGGCAGGCGCCGGGCGGCGCGTCGGCCACCTCGGTTTCGGCCTGCTCGGTGTTGACGAAGCGGATGTGCGGCGGCAGCGCCGCGATGGCGTCAGGGGTGGGCAAGCCGGGCGCATCCGCACCGCAGGTTTCGTGGTCGTCGGCGCGTTCGTCGATCCAGCGCACGGTGCAGTCGATGTCGGCCAGCAGCTTGACGATGGCCTGGCCCACGTGGCCCGCGCCGTGCAGTTCAAGGTGGAAGCGGGGCTCGGGCAACGTCCAGGCTTGCAGCGTGGCTTTGGTGAGCGGCTCGAAGGCCAGGTCGACCACGCCGCCGCAGCATTGGCCCAATGTGGGGCCGAGGGCGAAGGTTTGCTGCCAGGCGGCCAAGGGCTTGTTGGCGGCCTGCATCGGGGTGTGCGGCAGGGCATCCCTCAGGTCGGCCTTCAGTGGCTGCATTGGCGCATGCGCGGTGGCCTCGGCCAGGGCCTTGCGCGCCAGGTCGATGGCCTGCCATTCCAGGTGTCCGCCGCCGATGGTGCCCAGCACTTGCTCGTTGCCAATGAGCATGCGCGCGCCGGTCTCACGCGGTGCGGAGCCGCGCACGGCGTGCACGCGGATCACCAAGGCCGGCCTGGCGGCTTGCAGCCACTGCGCCGCGACATGGCGCAAGTGGCGGGCGGTGAGGGCGCTGGCAGAAGGCATCAGGCGGCCTGCGAAGACTTCACGGCCTCGACCGCATCCAGGATGGCCTCCGCCGTGGCGGGCGCGCGCAACGGGGGCTGCACACGGTGTTGTCCCACCGACGAGATCGCATCGCGGATGGCGAAGAACACCGAGAAGGGCAGCAGCAGCGGTGGCTCGCCCACGGCCTTGGAGCGGTAGATGGTGTTTTCGACGTTGCGGTTGTTGAAGAGCTTGACGTGGAAGTCGGCCGGGCAGTCGCTGGCGGTGGGGATCTTGTAGGTGGAGGGTGCGTGCGTTAGGAGCTTGCCGCTTTGCGGGTGCCACACGAGTTCTTCGGTGGTCAGCCAGCCCATGCCCTGGATGAAGGCGCCTTCGACCTGGCCGATGTCGAGCGCGGGGTTGATCGATTGGCCCACGTCGTGCAGCACGTCGGCGCGCAGCAGCTTGAATTCGCCGGTGAGGGTGTCGACCAGCACTTCGCTGACGGCGGCGCCGTAGGCGAAGTAGTAGAAGGGGCGGCCCTGCATGGTCTCGCGGTCCCAGTGCAGCTTGGGCGTGGCGTAGAAGCCGTCTGACCAAAGCTGCACGCGGGCTGTGTAGGCGCTCATGGCCACGTCTTCGAAGGGCAGAACTTGCTCGCCCACCCGCACCATGCTGTCGGCGAAGTGGATGTCTTCATCGCTGACGCCATGCTTGGCCGCGAGGTGGGCCACCAGTCGTGCCTTGATTTGCTCGGCGGCGTCGGCGGCGGCTTTGCCATTGAGGTCGGAGCCGGTGGAGGCGGCCGTGGCCGAGGTGTTGGCCACCTTGCTGGTGTCGGTGGCAGTGACGCGCACGCGGTCGGGTTGGAGGCCGAGGGTGTGCGCCACCATTTGCGCCACCTTGGTGTTCAGGCCTTGGCCCATTTCGGTGCCGCCGTGGTTCACCAGCACGCTGCCGTCGGTGTAGACGTGCACCAGCGCGCCGGCCTGATTGAGGTGCACCACGTTGAAGGAGATGCCGAACTTCAGCGGTGTCAAAGCCAGGCCCTTTTTGATCACGGGGCTGGTGGCGTTGAAGGCTTCGATGGCCTGGCGGCGGGTGCGGTAGCTGCTGCTGGTTTCGAGCTCGTCGATCAGCGCGTGCAGCACGTTGTCTTCAACCTGCTGGCCGTAGGGCGTGATGTCGTTGTGGCCGATGCTGTAGAGGTTGGCGCGCCGCACGTCGAGCGCGTCGCGGCCCAGGCTGCGGGCGATGTCGTCGAGGATGTATTCGACCGCGAAGGCGCCTTGCGGCCCGCCGAAGCCACGGAAAGCGGTGTTGCTCTGCGTGTTGGTGCGCGCGCAGAAGCCGTCGATGACCACGTTGGGCAGCCAGTAGGCGTTGTCGAAGTGGCACAGGGCGCGTGCCATCACAGGCGCTGACAGGTCTGCCGAGAAGCCCGAGCGCGACACCATTTCCACCTGCGCGCCGAGGATGCGGCCTTCGTCGTCATGCCCGATGGCCCAGTCGTGCGTGAAGCAGTGGCGCCTGCCGGTGACCATGAAGTCGTCGTCGCGGTCGGGGCGCAGCTTCACGGGCTTGCGCAGCTTGGCGGCGGCGACGGCGGCGATGCAGGCGAACACGGCCGATTGCGATTCCTTGCCACCGAAGCCCCCGCCCATGCGGCGGCAGGTGACTTGCACCTGGTGCGCGTGCAGGCCCAGGGCGTGGGCCACGGCGTGCTGCATCTCAGATGGGTGCTGCGTGGAGCAATGCACCAGCATGCCGCCTTCTTGCGGGATGGCGTAGGAGATCTGGCCTTCGAGGTAGAACTGCTCTTGCCCGCCCAACTGGATGTGGCCTTGCAGGCGGTGCGGCGCGGCGGCCAATGCGGCGGGTGCATCGCCTCGGGCCATGCGCATGGGCGGCACGACGTACTGCTTCGCAGCGTGCGCTGCTTCGGGCGTGAGCAGCGCGGGCAGTTCTTCGATGTCGAGGAAGGCTTTGGCCTGGGCTGCCGCGCGGCGCGCCAGTTCGCGGTCGTGCGAGAGCACGGCGAACACCGGTTGGCCGAGGTAGTGCACCTCGCCATCGGCCAGGATGGGGTCGTCGTGGACGATGGCGCCGCAGTCGTTGAGGCCAGGGATGTCACCCGCCGTGATGACGTCGACCACGCCGGGCAGGGCGCGCAGGGCCGCGAGCTTGATGCCCTTGAGCCGGCCATGGGCCACGGGCGAGAGGCCGAGCGCGGCGTGCAGCGTGCCGGCGAGCTCGGGCTGGTCGTCGATGTAGGTGGCTTCGCCCGCGACGTGCAGGCGGGCGGACTCGTGGGGCAGCGGTTTGCCGGCGGCGGTGTCGATGCCGGTTTCGGCTTGGCCCGGCGAGGCCGGTGCGCCTGGGGGCATGAGGGAGGCAGGGATGTCCGCGACCTGGTTCATGGTGGTGCTCGGTGAGGGGCTGATGGGGTGTCGGCCAAGGGCTTCAGCAGGTGGCGGGCCAGACCTGCACCTCGTCGGCGCGCAAGGGCGCCCCAGGACGGGTCTCCAGCCAGAAGCGTTCCAGCAGGTTCTGGGCGGCCTTCATGCGGTAGCCGGCACTGGCGCGCAGGTCGGTGAGGGGTTGGAAGTCTTGCGCGAGGGCGGCCTGGGCGGCGCGCAGGGTGGCTTCGTTCCAGGGCTGGCCGGTGAGGGCTGCTTCGGTGGCGGTGGCGCGGCGTGCGGTCGCGGCCATGCCGCCCCAGCCCAGCCTGGCTTCGGCGATGCGCTCGCCATCGAGGCGGATGAAGAAGCCGGCGCACACGGCGGAGATGTCGCTGTCGCGGCGCTTGGAGAGCTTGTAGGCGCGCACCACCTCACCCGCATCGGCTTGTGACAACGGCACGCGGATGACCTGCACGAACTCGCCTGCTTGCAGGTCGTTTTTCATGTAGTCGAGGTAGAAGGCCGACAGTGGCACTTCGCGCGTGGCGGTGCCCTTGCGCAGCACCAGCGATGCACCGAGTGAGAGCAGGATGGGCGCGCTGTCGCCGATGGGCGAGCCGTTGGCGATGTTGCCGCCCAGGGTGCCCGCGTGGCGCACGGGCGGCGAGGCGAAGCGCAGCCAGATCTCTTTCAGCTCGGGCACGTGTTGCGCCAGCGTGGACCAGGCTGCTTCGAGCGAGGCGCCTGCGCCGATCTCCAGCAGGGGGCGCTGGCCGCCCGACCCATCATCCAGCGTGATGCGCTGCAACTCGGCCACCTTGCCGACGTAGATGATCTCGCCCAGCTCGCGGAACTGCTTGTTCACCCACAGGCCGATGTCGGTGGCGCCGGCCAGCAGGCGGGCCTGGGGCAGGGCTTCGCGCAGGGCGGCCAGTTCATCCAGCGTGGCGGGTGCGTGGAAGCGCTGGACTTGGCCGGGTGCGGCGCCCGATGCCGTGCCAGATGCCGCCGCGCGGTCAGGGCCCTCGTAGACGAAGCTGCTGCCAGACCACGCCGAGCTGGCCTGCAAGCCCGCGAGCTGCGCCACCACGCGCGCAGTGTCCAACGTGACGCGCGGCGCGGCGTACATCTGCTCGCCCGCGTCGAGGATGGGGCGGTAGCCGGTGCAGCGGCAGAGGTTGCCCGACAGCGCATCCGCCAGCGCGGTGCGGGGCTGCGGCTGTTCATGGCGCTCGTACTCGTGCCACAGCGACATGACGAAGCCCGGGGTGCAGAAGCCGCATTGCGAGCCGTGGCAGCTAACCAGCGCCTCTTGGCAAGGGTGCAGGCTGGTGGAGGCGGGGGCGGCGGCCTGGCGTCCGATGTCGCTCACGTCCTCGACCGTGAAGAGGACCTGGCCATCGAGCGTGGGCAGGAACTGGATGCAGCTGTTGACGGTGCGGCGATGGAGATCGCCGGTGGCGGGGTCGCGTTCGGCCACGACCACGGTGCAGGCGCCGCAGTCGCCTTCGGCACAGCCTTCCTTGGTGCCGGTGCAGTGGGCGTGCTCGCGCAGCCATTGCAGCACGGTGGTGGTGGGCGGCAGGCCTTCGACCTGCTGGATTTGTCCGCGGTGGACGAATCGGATCGGGCGTGGGGTGGGGGGATTCATGGATCTCAGGGTAGCGGCTGGTGTTTGAGTCGGTATACAAGTTTGTGCATATCAATGATAAAAAGCAACGCATGAATCAGCGCGCGCTTTTCGACAAGATCGACCTGTCTCTCATCCGCGTCCTGCACACCGTGATCACCGAGTCCAGCGTTTCGCGCGCCGCCGTCAAGCTGCGCAGCAACCAGCCAGCGGTCAGCGCCCAGTTGCGCCGCTTGCGCGAGCTCACGGGCGATCCATTGCTGGTGCGCAGTGGCCAGGGCATGGCGCCCACCGATGTGGCGCTGAGCCTGGTGGAGCCGGCCGCCACCATCTTGCAGCAGGCGCAGTGGATCTTCGGCGACAAGAGCACGGCGCGGGGCTTTGACCCCGCCACCGCCGAGGTGACCTTCCGCATCGCCGCGACCGACTACCTGGACCCCTGGTTCCTGCCCGAACTGACGCTGCGCCTGCGCCGCCTGGCGCCTCATTCGCGGCTGGAGGTGCTGCCGCTGGGCACCCAGCTCGACCACCGGCGCGGCCTGGCGCGGGGCGATGTCGACCTGGTGATTGGTAACTGGCTGGCGCCTTCGGAAGAGCTGCACCTGGGCCGGCTGCTGAGCGATGAACTGGTCTGCCTGGTGTCTGAAGACCACCCCGCCGCGCGCCTGCCCAAGGAAGGCAAGCGAGCCTGGTCGGCCGAGCAATACCTGGCGGCCGAGCACATCGCGCCGCTGCCTTTCCATCCCGATGGCCCGGGCATCATCGAGCAGCACTTGCAGGCCAAGGGCCTGGAGCGGCGCATCGTTGTGCGGCACCCGCATTTCGCGCAGATCCCGTACATGGTGGCGGGTTCGCTGCTGGTGCTGACCACTGGGCGGCGTTTCTGCGAGCGCTATGTGCGCGACCTGAAGGTCAAGGTGATTCGCTGCCCGGTGCCCATGCCCGCGCTGAACTACTACCAACTCTGGCATGACCTGACCCACCGCTCGGCCGCCAGCCGCTGGTTGCGCGAGCAGGTTCGCGATGTGGTCCGAGGCTTGCATCAGGTTCAGCCGCCCGTGCGGCATCATTGAGGTTTTGCCTCTCATCCTTCAGCGTCAGCCCCACTCACCCCAGCCCACATGACCCTTCGACTCGAGCTTCGGCGCATCACCAAGCAGTATCCCGGTGTGCGGGCCAACGATGCCGTCAGCCTCAATGTGCGCCCGGGCGAGATCCACGCCGTGCTGGGCGAGAACGGCGCCGGCAAGTCAACCTTGATGAAGATCATCTTTGGCGCGGTCAAGCCCGACGCTGGCGAGGTGCTCTTCAATGGCCAGCCGGTGCACGTGCGCTCGCCTCAGGAGGCGAGGGCGCTGGGCATCAGCATGGTGTTCCAGCATTTTTCGCTGTTCGACACGCTCACGGCGGCCGAGAACGTGTGGCTGGGGCTCGACAAGTCGCTGAGCTTGGCCGAGGTGACGCGGCGCATCAGCGAGGTATCGGGCGCCTATGGGCTGGAGGTTGACCCGCAGCGCCATGTGCATTCGCTGACGGTGGGCGAGCGCCAGCGCGTCGAGATCGTGCGTGCGCTGTTGACCAAACCGCAACTGCTGATCCTCGACGAGCCGACCTCGGTGCTCACGCCCCAGGCGGTGGGCAAGCTGTTTGTCACCTTGCGCCAGTTGGCGGCGGAAGGCTGCTCCATCCTCTACATCAGCCACAAGCTCGACGAGATCCGCGAGCTGTGCCACCACTGCACGGTGCTGCGCGGCGGCAAGGTCACCGGTGAGGTGGACCCGCGTGAAGAAAGCAACGCCAGCCTGTCGCGACTGATGATTGGCAACGAGCCGCCTGAGTTGCATCGCAACGCCGCCGTGCTGGGCGATGTGGCGCTGTCCGTCAAGAACCTCACGGTGCCCAGCCTCGACCCCTTCGGCACCGATTTGAAGGACATCGGCTTCGAGTTGTGCGCAGGCGAGGTCCTCGGCATCGCGGGGGTGTCGGGCAATGGGCAGCAGGCGCTGATGGCCGTGCTCAGCGGCGAAGACCCGCGTGCGCGCGCCGGCAGCGTTCACCTGTTCGGCCAGGACGTGGCCCGTGCCACGCCGAGGGTGCGCCGCCGGCTGGGCCTGCACAGCGTGCCAGAGGAGCGCCTGGGCCGTGGCGCTGTGCCCACGCTGTCGCTGGCGCAGAACACGCTGCTCACGCGAGACGACGCCATCGGCCCGGGCGGCTGGTTGCGCACCAAGGGCATCACCGGCATGGCGGTGGAGTTGATCGAGCGCTACAAGGTGAAGGCAGCCGGGCCGCATGCCCTGGCCAAGAGCCTCTCGGGCGGCAACTTGCAGAAGTTCATCATGGGCCGCGAAATCGACGCGGCGCCCAAGGTGTTGCTGGTGTCGCAGCCGACCTGGGGCGTGGACGTGGGGGCTGCGGCGCAGATCCGTGGCGAGTTGTTGAAGCTGCGCGATGCGGGTTGCGCCGTGCTGGTGGTGAGCGAGGAGTTGGACGAATTGTTCGAAGTGAGCGACCGCCTGATGGTGATGGCGCAAGGGCGGCTTTCGCCGTCGATTCCGGCCTCCGAGGCCACGGTGGAGCAGATCGGGGCGTGGATGAGCGGCCTTTGGGATGGGGCGCCCGGCGATGCCGCCGCAGCGGTTCCCGGCCTGGTGACGCAGCAAGGGGGCGCCCATGTTCAAGCTTGAGCCGCGCCCGGCGCCGTCGAAGGTGCTGACCTTCGCCTCGCCCCTGATCGCCCTGGCCATCACCGTGCTGGTGGGCGTGATCTTGTTCTCGGCCTTGGGCAAAGACCCGCTGGCTGGGCTGAAGGTTTTCTTCGTCGAGCCCCTCAAGAGCGGTTATGCCTTGTCGGAGCTGAGCCTGAAGGCCACGCCGTTGGTGCTGATCGCGCTCGGGCTGTCGGTGTGCTTTCGCGCCAACCTGTGGAACATCGGCGCGGAGGGGCAGTTCGTGCTGGGCGCCATCTGCGCCGGTGGCGTGGCGATGCGGGCGACGCCTGAAACGGGCGCCTGGATCATGCCGGCCGTGTTGCTCGCCGGTGTGCTGGGCGGCATGGCCTGGGCGGCCATCGTGGCCTTGCTGCGCGACCGCTTCAACGCCAGCGAGATCCTGGTCAGCCTGATGCTGGTCTACGTGGCCGAGATGCTGCTGAGCTACCTGGTGTACGGCCCCTGGAAGGACCCGAATGGCTACAACTTCCCGCAGACCATCACCTTCCTGGATGCCACGCGCGTGCCCAAGCTCGTGCAGGGCTGGCGCATGAACATTGGCTTGTTCATCGCGGCGGTGGCGGTGGTGGGGTTCGCGGTGTTTCTGTACCGCACTTTCGCGGGCTTTCAGTTGCAGGTGGGCGGGCTGGCGCCAGCGGCGGCGCGCTACGCGGGCTTCTCCAGTCGCCGGGCGCTGTGGACAGCGCTGCTGCTCTCGGGCGGCATGGCCGGGCTGGCCGGTGCGCTCGACGTGGCTGGGCCGCAGGGGCAGCTCACGCCGTATGTGCCATTGGGCTATGGCTTCGCGGCCATCATCGTGGCCTTCGTGGGGCGCTTGAACCCGTTCGGCATCGTGTTCTCGGCGGTGCTGATGAGCATGTTCTACATCGGCGGTGAACTCGCCCAATCGCGCCTGGGCTTGCCCAAGGCTCTCACCGGTGTCTTCCAGGGCCTGCTGCTGTTCGCGCTGCTGGCCTGCGACACCTTCATCCACCAACGTCTGCGCTGGGTGAGCTCCAAATGATGACCGCCGAATCCCTGGCCCTGCTGATCGCGGCCACCCTCAACGCTGGCACGGTGGTGGCGCTCGCCTCGCTGGGCCTGCTCATCAACGAACGCGCGGGCGTGCTCAACCTGGGCGCCGAAGGCATGATGCTGGTGGCCGCCATCGCGGGCTACGCGGCCTGCGTGCACACGGGCAGCGATGTCATCGGCTTCGCTGCGGCGGCTGGGGCGGGTGCGCTGCTGGCGGCGGCCTTCGGCGTGCTGGTCATCTGGCTGGGCACCAACCAGTACGCCACGGGGCTGGCGCTCAGCCTGTTCGGCACGGGCTTGAGCGCCTTCGTGGGCATCACCTACACGCAACTGCGCCTGCCCGAGCGGGCGCACCACGCCATCCCTTACCTGGCCGACCTGCCTTTCGTCGGACCGGCGTTCTTTCGGCATCACCCGCTGGTCTACATCACCATCGCGCTGGCGGGCGGGCTGACCTGGTTCTTGCTGCGCTCGCGTGCGGGCCTGGTGTTGCGCGCGGTGGGTGAGTCGCCCGAGTCGGCGCACGCGCTGGGCTATGCGGTGCGGCCGATCCGGCTGCTGGCTGTCTGCGTGGGCGGGGCTTTGTGCGGCATCGCCGGGGCCTACATCTCGCTGGTCTACACGCCGCTGTGGGTGGAAGGCATGGTGGCCGGCAAGGGCTGGATCGCCCTGGCCCTGACCACGTTCGCCACCTGGCGGCCGCTGCGCGTGCTGCTGGGGGCTTATCTTTTCGGTGGCGTGACGATGCTGCAGTTCCAACTGCAAGGGCAGGGGGTGCAGATCCCGTCGCAGTGGCTGACCATGCTGCCCTACGTCGCCACCATCGTCGTGCTGGTGCTGATCTCGCGCAACCCGACGTGGATCCGCATCAACATGCCTGCTTCGCTCGGCAAGCCCTTCCACCCGGGCGCCTGAGCGGGCATGATCGTTGCGTTGTCCATTGGATCGAAGAAGTTCCCAACCCTGGAGATGACATGACCTCACCTGTGTCCAAGCGTTCCGTGCTCAAGCTGGCTGGCTTCGCAGCCCTCGCCGCTACCGCCGCCCTGGTCGGTTGCGGCAAGAAGGAGGCCGCGCCTGATGCCGCTTCCGCCGCGTCTGAAGCGCCGGCTTCCGCCGCCGCTGCATCCGGCCCGCTGAAGATCGCTTTCGCCTACGTTGGCCCGGTGGGCGACGCGGGCTGGACTTTTGCGCACAACCAGGGCCGCCTGGCCGTCGAGAAGGAGTTCGGCGACAAGGTCGTCACCACCTTCGTCGAGAAGGTGCCCGAGGGCCCCGAGGCCGAGCGCGTGATCCGCGACCTGGTCGCGCAGGGCAACACGCTGATCTTCGGCACCACCTTCGGCTACATGGAGCCGATGCTCAAGGTCGCCGCCGACAACCCGAACGTCAAGTTCGAGCATGGCACGGGCTACAAGACCGCGCCGAACATGCGCACCTACGACTCGCGCACCTATGAAGGCGCCTACATGGCCGGTGTCATCGCGGGCAGCATGACCAAGACCAACACCCTGGGCGTGGTGGGTTCCATCCCCATCCCCGAGGTGATCCGCAACATCAACTCCTTCACCCTGGGCGCACAGAGCGTGAACCCCAAGGTCAAGACCAAGGTGGTGTGGGTCAACGCCTGGTTCGATCCTCCGAAGGAAAGCGAAGGCGCGCAAAGCCTGCTGAACCAGGGCGCCGACGTGCTGTTCCAGAACACCGACTCGGCCGCCGTGCTGCAGACGGCGGAGAAGGCTGGCAAGTATGCCTTCGGCTGGGATTCCGACATGACCGCCTTCGGTCCGAAGGCCCACTTGGCGTCGGCCGTCATCAACTGGGGGCCGTACTACATCAAGGCCACCAAGGAGGCTTTGGATGGCTCTTGGAAGACGGGTTCCGCCTGGTGGGGCGTGAAGGAAGGCGCCATCGACCTGGTGTCCATCTCGGACGCCGTGCCCGCCGAGGTCAAGGCCAAGGTCGACACGGTCAAGGCCGGCCTGAAGGATGGCAGCTTCGTGATCTGGAAGGGTCCGATCGTTGGCCAGGATGGCAAGGACGTGTTGGCGAAGGACGCTGTCGCCGACGACAAGTTTCTGGGCGGCATCAACTTCTACGTCAAGGGCGTGGAAGGCTCGATCCCTTCGGCGAAGTGATGTCCTGAGCATGTTCTGACAAGGGGCGGGGTGTTGCAGTCCGTGATGGATTGCATCCCCGCCCCGTTTCATTGGTGGCCCGAGCGTCGAATCGGGCCAAACTGCGCCACATCGACCCCGTGAAACCTCGGGATGGCGCCCCGGGCCATCGGCCTAAACTGGGCCTCATCAAGGGTTCCGGCCGCGCGCAGCACCGACGAGCCACGAGCTCCGCCGCCAGGTCCATCGACCGTGCCGCGCGACCGCCACCAGGAGGTCGTCGATGAACGCGCCACTGCCCCCCGGAGTGCTCCAGGCCCTCGCTTCGCTGTCGCTGGAGGACAAGTACACGCTCGAACGCGGCAACGCCTTCATGAGCGGCATCCAGGCCCTGGTGCGACTGCCCATCCTGCAGCACACGCGCGATGCCATGGCAGGCCTGAACACCGCCGGCTTCATCAGCGGCTACCGAGGCTCGCCCTTGGGCGGCTACGACCAGGCGCTGTGGAAAGCGCGCGAGCACCTCGGCAAGCACCACATCGTCTTCCAACCCGGTGTCAACGAAGAGCTCGGCGCCACGGCCGTGTGGGGCACGCAGCAGCTCGCGCTCACACCGGGGCCCCAGCGCTTCGATGGTGTCTTCGGCATCTGGTACGGCAAGGGCCCGGGCGTGGACCGCTGCGGCGATGTCTTCAAGCACGCCAACATGGCCGGCACCTCGAAGCACGGCGGCGTGGTGGCGGTGGCCGGCGACGACCACGTGGCCAAGAGCTCCTCGCTGGCCCACCAGAGCGACCACATCTTCAAGGCCTGCGGCCTGCCGGTGTTCTTCCCGAGCAACGTGCAGGAAATCCTCGACCTGGGCCTGCACGCTTTCGCCATGAGCCGCTTCTCGGGCCTGTGGACCTCGCTGAAAACCATCCAGGAGGTGGTGGAGTCGTCGACCACGGTGTCGGTGGATCCGGACCGCGTGAACATCATCCTGCCGGGCGATTTCGACATGCCCGAAGGCGGCCTGCACATCCGCTGGCCCGATGCGCCTCTCGCGCAAGAGGCCCGATTGATGGACCACAAGTGGTACGCCGCGCTGGCCTATGTGCGCGCCAACCGCCTCAACCACACCGTGCTCGACAGCGAAGGTGCGCGGCTGGGCATCATGGCCAGTGGCAAGGCCTGGAACGACCTGCGCCAGGCCTTGCACGACCTGGGCCTGGACGACGATGCCTGCCGTGCGCTGAAGCTGCGCCTGCACAAGGTGGCCGTGGTCTGGCCGCTGGACGCGATGATCACGCGCGAGTTCGCGCAGGGGTTGCAGGAGATCCTGGTCGTCGAAGAAAAGCGCCAGATGATCGAGTACCAGCTCAAGGAAGAGCTCTACAACTGGCGCGAGGACGTGCGCCCCAACGTGCTGGGCAAGTTCACCGAAACCGATGGCGACCAAACCGGTGGCGAGTGGTCTCACCCGCACCCGGCCAGCCGCTGGCTGCTGCGCGCGCAGGCCGACCTGAACCCGGCGCTGATCGCCAAGGCCGTCGCCCAGCGGCTGGACAAGCTGGGTTTGCTGGCCGAAGCCCCGTCGCACCTGCGCGAGCGCATCGCCGAGCGCCTGCGCGTGATCGAAGACAAGGAGCGTTCGCTGGCGCACACCACCGCTGGCCCGGAGCGCGCGCCCTGGTTCTGCAGCGGCTGCCCGCACAACACCTCCACCCGCGTGCCCGATGGCTCGCGCGCCATGGCCGGCATCGGCTGCCACTACATGGCGCAGTGGATGGACCGCAACACGGGCCTGGTCTCGCAGATGGGCGGCGAGGGCGTGGCCTGGGTCGGCCAGGCGCCCTTCACCGATGAGAAGCACGTCTTCGTCAACCTGGGTGATGGCACTTACTTTCACTCGGGCGTGCTGGCCATCCGACAGTCGGTGGCCGCCAAGGTCAACATCACCTACAAGATCCTTTACAACGACGCGGTGGCGATGACGGGCGGGCAGCCGCTGGACGGCAACCTCTCCGTGCCCGCCATGACGCGCGAACTGCACGCGGAAGGCGTGCGCCGCATCGTGGTGGTGACCGACGACCGCAGCCGCTACGCCGATGTGCACGACCTGGCGCCCGGGGTGGACCTCTTCCACCGCGATGACCTCGACCGCGTGCAGCGCGAACTGCGCGAAACCGAAGGCTGCACGGTGCTGATCTACGACCAGACCTGCGCGACCGAGAAGCGCCGTCGCCGCAAGCGTGGCAAGCTGCCGGCCGTCACCACCCGCGTCGTCATCAACGAAGAGGTGTGCGAGGGTTGCGGCGATTGCACCGTGCAGTCCAACTGCCTCAGCGTGGAGCCCGTGGACACGCCCCTGGGCCGCAAGCGCCGCATCAACCAGAGCAGTTGCAACCAGGACCTGTCGTGCCTGAAGGGCTTCTGTCCGAGCCTGGTCACCATCGAAGGCGGCCAGCTCAAGGGCGCCAAGCCGCAACCCGGCACGCCTGACGTGCGCCAGTTGCCGATGGTGCCCGAGCCCACCTTGCCCGATGCGAGCAGCGCCTGGGGCATCGTGGTGGCGGGCATCGGGGGCACGGGCGTCATCACCATCGGGCAACTGCTGGGCATGGCCGCGCACATCGAAGGCCGGGGCGTGGTCACGCAGGAAGCGGCCGGGCTCGCGCAAAAGGGCGGCGCCACCTGGAGTCACATCCAGATCGCCGACCGGGCCGAGGCCATCCACACCACCAAGGTGGGCACGGCCGAGGCCGACCTCGTCATGGGCTGCGACCCCATCGTCACGTCTTTGCCGGCCACCCTGGGCGTCATGCGCCAAGGCCGCACCCGCATCGCGCTGAACACGCACCACACGCCCACGGCTGCGGTGGTGGCCTCGCCTGACTGGCATTACCCGGCAGGCCAGTGCGACCATGTGCTGACCGATGCCGTGGGCGCCCAGGCCGTGAAACGTTTCGACAGCGTGTCCCTGTCCGAGAAGCTGCTGGGCGACGCCATCTACGCGAACCCGATGATGCTGGGCTTCGCCTGGCAGATGGGCTGGGTGCCGCTGAGTGGGCAGGCGCTGCGCCGCGCGATCGAGCTCAACGGCGTGCAGGTGGCGCGCAACCTGGCGGCCTTTGAGTGGGGGCGGCAGGTGGCGCACGACCCGGTGCGCGTGGCCCGTTTGACGACGCCGGCTCAGCCCGTGCAGTGGATGCCTGGGGGCAAGGCGGCGGGGCGAGCAGCCAGCGCGTTGACCCGCCGCGCGACCGATTTGTCGGCCACCCCTGCGGCTGAACTGGCAGACTTGGTGGCCCAGCGCACGGCCTGGTTGACCGAATACCAGGACGTGGCCTTTGCTGAGCGCTACAAGGCCTGGGTCGACCGCGTGCGTGCGGCCGAAGAAGCGATGGAAGCGGCGAGGGTGCCGAAAACCTCGCATGTTTCTGGCTCCGTCGCCAGCCTGCGGCTGAGCCTGGCCGTGGCCCGCCAGTTGTTCCGCCTCATGGCGATCAAAGACGAATACGAGGTGGCGCGCCTGCTCACGTCCGAGCGCTTCCGCCAACAGCTCGAAGCCCAGTTCGAGGGCGATTGGCGTGTGGTGTTCCACCTGGCCCCGCCAGCGTTGGGCGAGGTGTCAGGCGGTGAGAAATCCGATGTCGAGGGCGGGGCTCGGCGAGCAGGGCCACGGGCGCCCAAGCGGGCCTTCGGCGATGCCTGGCTGCCCATGCTGCAGGGCCTGGCGAAGGCGCGCCGCTGGCGCAACACCTGGCTCGACCCGCTGCGCTGGAGCGCCACCCGCCGCGACGAGCTCGCCACGCTGCATGAGTACGAAGCCCTGCTGGCGCGGTTGATCGAGCAACTGAGCCCGGTCACCCACACCGAAGCCTGCGAGTTGGCCGAATCGGCCGAAGCCATCCGTGGTTTCGGTCCGGTGAGGGCCGCGAACGCGGCGCCCGTGCGGGCGCGCTGGGCTCAGAGGTTCTTGGCGCAGTCCAGACCGTAAGACTTCTTCAAGGCCTCGACCTCTTCTGCTGGCGCTTTGGCGAGCTGCACGCAGGTCGTGAAGTTGCCGTGCATGCGGCGGGCCTTGATTTCGTAGTACGTCCAGTCCACGATGTCTTCGCGCTTGAAGCTCACCGGGCCGCCGATCGCCAGCTTCTTGAGCCGGCTGGGCACGCTGTTGGCCTTGCCCTGGTAGCCGTCGGCCGTTTTCTCGAAGGGGTGGATCCAGACGTACTCCGTCACCTTGCCTTCGGTGAGGCGCACGCGCACGGATTCGACGTCGATGTTCGGGTCATTGGCGGCCTGGAGCTTCAGGAAGCCGTCCAGCGTGCTCTGAGCCTTCTTGAACGCGGCCTTCATGGCGGGATCCTGGTCGTTGAGTTCGACCACTTCCTGCTTCTCATCGGCCTTCTTCTCAGGCTTCTTTTCTGCCTTCTTCTGAGTAACGGCGGGCTTGCTGGTCGCCGCTGTTTCAGCCTGAGCCGGCCCCATCGAGAGGGCGGCGAGGCCGCAGATCAGGGCCAGCGAGGTGGTTTGAACGAGGTTCGGCATGCGAGCAAAAAGCATCTTCGGTGGCGGCAGAGTCAAACACGAGGCGCCCGGATGATCGGCACCCGGGCTCCGTCGAAGTGTGCGCGAATTCCGGCTGATGGGAGCGCGCAATTTGTCCCGAAAACCCCTGCATGCGCGGCAGGGGAGACCCTGTCATCCGGGCGGCTCAGGGTTTTCGGGTAAGGTCGGGTGATGTCGTTGGCCGCCTTGTCTTCTCCCATTTCGGCGCTGACCCGCGACCGCCGCACGCAGGGCCTGCTGTGCGCGCTGGTTGGAGCGGTGGCGTTTTCCGGCAAGGCCATCGTGGCCAAGCTGATGTACCGCCACGGGGCGGACGCGATCTCGGTGGTCGGGCTGCGCATGGCGCTGGCCTTGCCAATGTTCCTGCTCATGGCGTGGTGGGCAGGCCGCAGCGCGGGTCAAGGGGGGCAAGTGGGTGGAACGGGTGGAGCTGGTCAAAAGGCCTTGAGCCGCCGTCAGGTCTGGCAAGTGATCGGGCTGGGTTTCACGGGCTACTACCTGGCCAGCACGCTCGACTTCCTCGGCCTGCAATACATCAGCGCGAGCCTGGAGCGCGCCATCCTCTACCTCAACCCGAGTCTGGTGCTGTTGCTTTCTGTGCTGTTGCTCGGCCAGCGCCTGCGGTGGGCGCAGGTGCTGGCGCTGGTGATCAGCTATGCCGGCGTGCTGGTGGTCTTCCTGCACGACTGGGACCTGGCTCACCTGGTTTCGGATTCCGCCACCAGCCTCGATGCCCGCTCGGCGGTGGCCATCGGCAGCCTGCTGGTGTTGATGAGCGCGCTTTCGTATGCCATCTACCTGATGGGCAGCGGGCAGTTGGTTCAAGAGCTGGGTTCGATGCGGCTGGTGGGCCAGGCCTCGTGCGCGGCCTGTGTGATGTGCCTGGCGCAATGGTGGGTGGCGCATGCCGTGAGCGATGGGCGCCTGGGCGGCGTGGCGCATTTGCCCTGGCAGGTGTGGACGCTTTCGGCGCTCAACGCGACGGCCTGCACGGTGCTGCCGGTCTGGCTGGTGATGCGCGGGGTGCAGTTGCTCGGGGCATCGGTGGCGGCGCAGATCGGCATGGTCGGGCCGCTGTCGACCATCTGGCTGGCCTCATGGTTCCTCGATGAACCGGTGAGCGCCCGCCTGATGCTGGGCACCGGCACGGTGCTGGTGGGCATCCTCGTGCTGACGCGCATGGGTCGGCCTGGGGCCGAGTCGCCCCAGGTCAAGGTGGTGGTCGAGTCAGAGGGCGGGCGTAGCTGACCGACGGGCCTGGGCCAATGCCTGCACCAGGCAATCGGCCTGTGCTTCGATGGCTGCGGGCAGCAGCGCAGGCTCATGCCGAACCGATTCGATCCAGTCGGCCGTGATGTCAGCCTCTCTGCCTTCAGGCAGATCCGGCAGCGACACCAGCACGCCTTCCACCGGAGCGCGGCTGAGGGCGTCCTGCCTTTGCCCACGCAGGAAGACATCGAAGCGAGGCTGGCGGCGCGCATCGGCGACCGGTTCGCCTTCTGTGCCGCGCATCAGAAGTGCATCGGCCCCGCTGAGGGCAATGAAGCCCGCCAGCGATTCACCGTACTCTGGATGCGTGTGGTTGATGACGCGCAGGCGAGGTGGGGTGGCTTCTTCGCTTCGCATGGGTTCTTCTTGAGCAAAGCGCGCAAACGGGTCCAGCAGCTTGACGATGGTGTGCGCCGGGTTGCGCAGGCCCACCGTCCAGCGAACGGCCAGCAGCCGTGCCACGCTGGGACACAGGTCGGTGATGTCGATGAAGGCGGGTTGCCCGGCCTGCCAGCTGCTGGACAGTTGCGCGGCGTCTTTCACCCTGGGCCAGCCGCCAGCGGCGAACACCTGGGCCGAGGTGATGCGGGTCGGGTCTTCGGAGGGGCCGTGCACGAGCACACCCACGCCGCGTCGGGCCAGCTCCCAGGCCAGCAGTGGTGTGAGATTGGGTAGCTTGCGCGAGCCGTTGTAGGAAGGCAGAAGCACCACCCCGCCTGTCGCGCTCGGCAAGGCTGCGCGCAGGTCGATGCAGCGCTCGGTGGTGGCTTGCAGGAAGCCGATGAGCTCGTCGGGCGTTTCGCCCTTGATGCGCATGGCCAGGCAGAAGGCGCCGATCTCCAGGTCGGTGACCTGGCCGTCGAGCACCTGCGACATCAGGTCGTGCGCCTGTTCGCGAGAAAGCGGCCGGGCGCCATCTTTGCCCCGGCCGATGACCTTGATGTGTGCGGCGATGCCCATGTTGCCTTGGCGTCACGTCCGTGACGGTCCTGCGTTGAAAGCAGGATTATCCCGTCACGCGGTGGCAGAGGCGTTCACTGGGGTGCTCTCAGGGCTGTTGTCTGCAGTGCCGGTTGGCGTCTGCTGCACCAGCTTGCGCAGCGCTGGCAGGCACGAGCCGCAGTTGGTGCCGCAGCGCAGCTCGCCTTGCAGGCTGGCCAGGCGCTGCTCAGCGCTGCCCTGGCAACGGCCCAGCACCTCGACGATGGCGAGGTCGCTGACGTTGAAGCAGGTGCAGACCTGCTTGCCTCTGCTGGCGGTGGCCACTGGCGGCGTGTCTCCCGGGCTCAGCAGAGCAGCGCCCAGTTCGTCAACAGGCAGGTCGTCTTGCAGCAGCGGGCGGATCCACTTCTCCGAGGCCAGGTCGCCCACCATCAGGAAGGCGCGCAGGCGGCGGTTGGGCCCGACGGCTTCGACTTGCATGCGGCGTTGCTGACCCTGCTTCACGTCGTCGTAGCGCATGACGCCAGCGCCGCCGATGTCCATGAGCGCGGCGAGTTCGTCCAGCAGGGCGCCGTCGATCGGGCTGGGCGACGCGGCGCGGAACAGCAAGCCCACGCGGCTTTTCCCATCGGGGCCTGAAGCGTCAGGCTCGCGGCCGAAGGGCACGCAGGCGGTGAAGGGGAAGCGCCGCATCCAGCCCTTGAGCTGTTCGCGCAAGCTCAGTGCTTGGTCGGCGGGCAGCCAGGCCACGGCCAGCAGCTTCCAGGGCAGGTCGACCGGCGAGAGCCGCACGGCCGCGTGCTTGAGTTCAGGCTGTTTGGACGCTGGGCAGAACGCCGGTTGGGTGAGGGCGTTGACGCCAGCCACGCGGCGTCCGTGAGCGTCCACGCCACCCAGGGCTTCTTCGCCCCAATGCATGGCGATGTAAGCCTGGTGGCGGCCCATGCCGTCGTGCGGGATGGCCGGGATCAGCAACTGCCCGCGCCGCGAGGTGACCTGCACCAGTTGACCTTCGGTGAGGCCCAGCTCGGCCATGTCGGCGGGGTGCAACTCGATGCTGGGCTCGGCCACATGGCCGAACAGGCGGCCCAGCGTGCCGGTGCGGCTCATGCCGTGCCACTGGTCGCGCAGGCGGCCGGTGTTGAGCGCGAAGGGAAAGCGCTCGTCGGGCACCTCACGCACGGGCAGCGGGCGGGCGGCTGCGAAGCGGGCGCGGCCATCGGGGGTGGCGAAGCGTCCGTCGGTGTAGAGCCGCTTGCTACCTTCGGTGCGGCCTTCGGGCATCGGCCATTGCTGCGGACCCCTCGATTCAAGCAGCGGGTAGCTCAGTCCGGTGATGTCGAGGTCGCGGCCTCGGGTGCTTTCGCGGTGCTCATTCCAGACCGATTCGGCGCTCGTGTAGGGAAAGAGCGTGTCGGTGCCGGGCAGGTAGCGCGAGGTGCGCTCGGGCAGGCGGGCTTCCAGGCGGCGGCCGAGGTCGGTGAAGATGGCCCAGTCATGGCGGGCTTCGCCAGCGGCGGGCACGGCCGGGCGCACGCGGCTGATGCGGCGCTCGCTGTTGGTGACGGTGCCGTCTTTTTCACCCCAGGTGCTGGCCGGCAGCAGGATGTCGGCGTAGGCGCAGGTGGCTGTCGTGGCGAAGGCTTCCTGCACCACGACCAGTTCAGCGCGCTCCAGGGCCTTGCGCACGGTGTGCTGGTCGGGCAGCGACTGGGCGGGGTTGGTGCACGCGATCCACAGCGCCTTGATCTCGCCACGCGCGGCGGCTTCGAACATCTCGACCGCCGTCTTGCCTGGCTGCGAAGGCACATCGCGCACGCCCCACAGGGCAGCCACCTCTGCGCGGTCGATCTCGCTGCCCAGGTTGCGGTGCGCGCTCAGCAAGTTGGCCATGCCGCCCACCTCGCGGCCACCCATGGCGTTGGGCTGCCCGGTCAGCGAGAAGGGGCCGGCGCCCGGCTTGCCGATCTGACCAGTGGCGAGGTGAAGGTTGATGAGCGCGGCGTTCTTGTCCGTGCCCTGGCTGCTTTGATTCAGACCTTGGCAGTACAGCGACAGCGTGGGCGTTTGCTGGCCGAACCAGCGCGCGGCCTGCTCCAGGTCTTCGCGGCGTATGCCGCAGACCTCGCTGACGCGCTCGGGCGAATGGGCCTGGACGATCTCCAGCAGTTCGCTGAAGCCGCTGGTGTGATCGCGGATGTAGGCCTGGTCGAGCAGGCCGTCGCGCGCCAGGATGTGCAGCATGCCGTGGTACAGGGCCACGTCGGTGCCCGGCTGGATGGCCAGGTGCAGGTCGGCCATGTCGGCGGTTTCGGTGCGGCGCGGGTCGACCACGATCATCTTCATGCCTGGCTTCGCCTGGCGCGCGGCTTCGATGCGGCGAAAGAGGATGGGGTGGGCCCAGGCCGTGTTCGAGCCGGTGATGAAGAGGGTGCCCGCGTGGTCGAAATCTTCGTAGCAGGCGGGCGGGGCGTCGCTGCCCAGCGTGGCCTTGTAGCCGGCCACCGCGCTGCTCATGCACAGGCGCGAGTTGGTGTCGAGGTTGTTGGTGCCCAGCAGGCCCTTGACCAGCTTGTTGACGACGTAATAGTCCTCGGTCAGCAACTGACCCGAGCCGTAGAAGCCCACGGCCTGCGGCCCATGCGCGCGCACGATGGCGGCCAGGCGGTCGGCGGCTTCGTCGAGTGCCGCGTCCCAGCCGATGCGCTCAGGTTGGTCATGTCGGCTGGCGCGCCGCATCGGGTGCAGCAGGCGTGTTTGCTGCGTCACGGCTTCGGCGGCGGTGAGGTGCAGGGTGCTGCCTTTGGTGCACAGGCGGCCGAAGTTGGCAGGGTGGTCCGGGTCGCCCTGGACTTGCACGATCTGGTCGCCGTGCGACTCGATCAGCACGCCGCAACCGGTGCCGCAGTAAGGGCAGGTGGAGCGGGTGACCTGGGGGGCAGCGGCAATGGGGATGGTCTTCATGATGGGCGGTGGTTCAGGTCAGTCGTGCATACAGGCCGGTCACCCGATCCATGATCTGCAAGATGTTTTCGCTGCTGCGCAGCACCTCGGCGCTGTGGCGCGGGGTGCGGGCCTGGCGGTCGATGCGGCTGAGCGCGTTGTCGAAGAAGACCCATTGCTGGCGGGCCAGGGCCAACTCTTCGTGGATGGTCTGGGTGGCTTCGGGCGCTGCTTCCAGCACGGCCATCGCCTCGACGAATTCACGCCTGGCCACCTCCAGCTCCCGCTGCTGAATGGGGTCCACATCGGCCCAGGTGATGCTCAGGTAACACTTGGCTGAGCGCTGCGACAGCATGCGCTGGCGCCCGGCGACGTTGACCAGCCGGCCAACGGGCTTGCCTGATAGCTTTTCGAGCTGGGTGGTGCCCTGATGAGCGAGCTGCAATACGCGGCCATCCAGGGCGAGCAGGCTCGCCGCCTGTTCTCGTCGGGGGGCGGCTCCCACCAGAGCCAGCTTGTACTCGGCCCAGACCCCTTCAAGCTGCTGGTAGGTGCTGCGAATGGCCGGCTGAGGCGCATAGGCCTTGAGCTCGACGAGTTGACGGTCGAAGATGGCCATCGATTCGCCCAGGATGCGGCCGGCCTTGGCCTCCTCGACACCCTGCCCAATGGCCAGCCAGGCCTTGGCCATGCGCTGCGACAGCATGCGCTGGCGACCTGCTTTGTTGATCGCGTCGTTCAGGTCGGACACCTGAGCCCGGACTGTCGCCGGCGTGATGAGCAGCGAGCTGGCGAAAGAGCTGAGTGCCAATCCCCCCAGCCCTTGCAGGCAGCGGCGGCGTTTGTTGTCGTACATCTGGGTCATGCTGAAACTGGGTATGCCGCGAACCAGGGGATGCTCGCGCATGGCATGGGGGGCCGCGTGGCTCAGGCCGTGGCCTGCAGCGAGGGCTCGTTGACCGCGCCGAACATCAGCCGGTCGCGGTGGGCAGAAATGGATCGGCCTTCGCGGATCAACTGAAAGTACTGGCTGCCGTCTTCCGTGTCGCCATAGAGGCAGGCGCCGACGAGCTTGTCGCCGCGGATCACCAACTTCTTGTACGTGCCGCCAAAGGGGTCGGACAACACGATCTCCTCGGTGTCCTCGCCGCCCATGAAATCACCCGCCGAAAACAGGTTGATGCCCGTGACCTTCAGCTTGGTCGACACCTGCGAACCCAGGTAACGCCCGATGCCCATGCGCGCCAGGTGATTGGCCACCACCTTGCCCTGCTCATACAGCGGCGCCACCAGCCCGTAGGCCACGCCCCGGTGCGAGGCGCATTCGCCCACGGCATACACGCGCGGGTCGGTGACGGTCTGCATCGTGTCGGTCACGCTGATGCCGCCGCGCCCGTCGTGATCACAGCGGATGCCGGCGTTGCGCGCCAATTCGGTGTTGGGGCGAATGCCTGCGGCCATCACCACCAGATCGGCGGGCACTTCCTGGCCGTCTTTGAAGCGCACAGTGCGCACGCGGCCGGATCCGTCGCCCAGCAAGGCCTCGGTCTGCGCGGGCAGCAGGAAGCGGATGCCGCGCTCCTCCAGCGCCTTCTGCAGCAGCTTGCCGGCGACTTCGTCTAGCTGGCGTTCGAGCAGCCACGGCGCCAGGTGCACCACGGTGACCTCCATGCCGCGCTGGCGCAGGCCGTTGGCGGCCTCCAGCCCCAGCAGCCCACCGCCGATGACCACTGCGTGCTTGTGCGTGGCGGCGGTCTCGATCATGGCCTGCGTGTCGGCGATGTCGCGGTAGGCGATCACGCCTTCGAGGTCCTTGCCCGGCACCGGCAGGATGAAGGGGTTCGAGCCCGTGGCCAGCAACAGCCGGTCGTACGGCTCTTCCGAGCCATCGTCGGCGATGACGACGCGGCGCGCGCGATCAATGCGCGTCACCTTGCGGCCCAGGCGCAGGCGGATGCCGTGCTCCTCGTACCAAGCCACCGGGTTGAGGATGATCTCGTCGATCGTCTGTTCGCCGGCCAGGACCGGCGACAACATGATGCGGTTGTAGTTCGGGTGCGGTTCGGCCCCGAACACGGTGATGTCATGCAGGTCGGGAGCGAGCTTGAGCAGCTCTTCCAGGGCCCGAACGCCAGCCATGCCATTGCCCACCATCACCAACTTTTGTTTGGTCATGTGCGTGCTCCATCAGCGGTATCAGTCTTTTTGTGCCGATGAGGCAAGCAATTAAAGGGCCAGAACCGTGCCCCGGCTTTGCACCGAATGCGGGCGCAGATCTTGCGTGCTGCATCGAAATCGGGCGTGGCACCATGATCGTGCGCGCTCAGGACAAACAAGAAAACGCGCCTGCTGAGGACGACATGAGTTTCGACGTGGACATCGGCTGGGCCAGCGAGCGCGGGCCCCGCACCGACATGGAAGATTTCGCCGCAGTGCGCCGCCCTGGGCCTGGCGAAGCCGCCTGGGGCGTCGTCGCCGCGGTGGCGGATGGCGTCTCCCAAGGCGGTCTGGGCAAGGAAGCCGCCCAGACCACTGTGATGGGCCTGCTGCGCGACTGGTACGCCACCCCCGCCACGTGGGATCCGACTGTGGCGCTGGAGCGCTTGATCGCCGCCCAGAACGCCTGGCTGGTCGACCACAACCGGCGCCGCCAGTCGGTGCGCCGCGAGGACCGCACCGGTGGTGCCGGCATGAGCACGCTCACCGCGTTGGTGCTGCGCGCCCACGGCTACACCCTCGCGCACGTGGGCGACACCCGCGCCTGGCTGATCCGCCATGGCGAATGCTCCCAGTTGACGCAAGACCACACGCTCGGCCAACTCACGTTCCAGAACGGCCTCACCCGCGCGATCGGCCTCGACGAATCAGTGAAGGTCGACTACTTCAGTGGCGACCTCCAGGTGCACGATGTTTTCGTGCTCACCAGCGACGGCGTTCACGGTGTGCTCTCGGCCCGCCAGATCCAGCAATTCGCCCAGCAGGGCTCCACCCAGGAAGCCGCCGACGCCATGGTCGCCAAGGCGCTGGCCTCGGGCGGGCGGGACAACGCCACGGCGCTCGTCATCCGCATCACGGGCCTGGATGCGGCCACCCTCGAAGACCACACGCGACGCAGCCGTCAACTGCCCGTGCCTCAGCGCCTGAAAGACGGCGACTTGATCGACGGCATGCAGGTGGAGGCGCTGGTCTTCAACAACGGCGTGCACCGCGTCTACCGCGTCAGGCACCTCGCTTCCGGACGCGTGCAGGCCCTCAAAACGCTGCACGAAGCCCGCGCCAGCGACCCGGAAGAACGCCAGATGCTCGCCCACGAAGCGTGGCTGGGCGCCCGCGTGTCCGAGCGCGAGGCGCGTGGCTTCCTGCACGTCGTCGAGCCCGATCAGCCCACGTTTTTCTACACGCTGTCCGACTGGCTCTCCGGCCAGACGCTTGGCCACATGCTCGCGCAAGAGCGGCACTTTCCGGTGCACGAGGTCATCGCTGGCATCACCGCCTTGGTGCGGGCCTTGGGGCGCTTGCACCAGCATGGCGTCATCCACCGCGACATCAAGCCCGACAACCTGCACCTGGGCGACGACGGCCAGTGGCGCATCCTCGACCTGGGCGTGGCCCTGTCCGGCAAGGAACCCGAGTCGCTGCGCGTGCTGCACGCCGGCACCCCCAGCTACATGAACCCGGAGCAATGGAGCGATGACCCTGCGTTGTCTCGCGCCACCTTCCAGTCCGACCTCTACGCCCTGGGCGTGTCGCTCTACGTTTGGCTCACCGGGCGCCTGCCCCATGGCGAGATCGAGCCCTACCAACTCGCCCGCTACCGGCGCGACCCGGTGCCGCCCTCGCGGCTGCGGCCCGACGTGCCCATCTGGCTGGACCACATCGTCCTCAAGGCCATCGCGCGCGATCACAAACAGCGCTTCGAAACCGCCGAAGAAATGCTGCTTGCCCTTGAGCGCGGCGCTTCTCGACCCTTGAGCGCCCCTGCGGCGTCACCACTGCTGGCGCGTGACCCGGCCATGGTCTGGAAAATCGCCTTGGGCGTTTCTGTGCTCTTCAACCTGCTGCTGGTCTATTGGCTGGTGTTCCTGCCTAGTGGGCGGTGAGGGGCGGTGAGGGGCGGTGAGGGGCGGTGAGGATTGCCGCCGGCCTCGGCGCGGGGCCCTGAAAGCGACAAACCCCGCAGGCGGTGGCCTCGCGGGGTGTCCGGCGACAGAAATTGGCAACTGCTTTCGGCGATTCGGGGCAAGCCTCGTGAGCCCGCCCCGTCGTGACGGTGGCCTCGGAGTGAGGTTCAGCGGCTGGAGCTGGCGGTCTGGTTGAACGCGGCCGACGTGCCACCGGAGGTGCGGGCGCGCCCGCCCTTTTCTGCCCAGGTGCGCGTCCAGCGGATCTGCATGATGCGCATCATGACGAGCACGGCCACGCCAAGCACGGCGAAGGCCAGGAAGCCATAAAAGTAAGTGCCCAGGTGCTGCTTGGACAGGCCCATGGCGTTGGGGATGAAGCCGCCACCCAGGGCGCCCAGCTCACCAATCATGGAGCCGGCCACGGCGGTGGTCAGCGGCCAACGCAGCGGCACCAACTGGAAGAGCGCGCCATTGCCTGCTCCAAGCGATGCAAAGCACAGCATGAACAGCAAGGTGGTCAGCGCCAGGCTCTGGCCCATCGTGCCGCAGATCACCAGCGTGACGATCACCATCGACAGCACGGCCGTGAGCGTGTTGATGCCGCCCCAGCGATCAGACAGCCAGCCCCCCACCACGCGGGTGGCCGAGCCCATCAGCGTGGCCAGCATGGTGAGTTGCCCCGCTTCGATCTTCGTGACCTTGAACTGGTCATAAAAGTAAGTCGGCAGGAAGTTGGCCAGGCCGATGAAGCCCCCGAAGGTGATCACGTAGATCAGGCTGAAGGCCCAGCCGTCCTTCTCGAACAGGCAGGAAATGTGTTCGCGGAAGGTCTGCTCCTCGCGGTCGGGCGGCTCCTTTGCGCAGATCGCCATGACGATCATGGGCACCAGCATGGTGAACGCGGCCAGGCCGTACACCGTCTGCCAGCCAAACTTGGTGGCCAAGGGAGGTGCGAACAGCACGGCCAGCACCGTGCCGCTGTTGCCGGCTCCCGCGATGCCCATGGCCAGGCCCTTGTACTTGGGTGGGAACCAGCCCGAACCCAGCGACAGCGCGATGCCGAAGCTGCCGCCGGCGATGCCCAGCAGCACGCCCATGGCGAGCACCTCGTTGTGCGTGTCGACGAAGAAGTAACCGAAAGCCAGGGCCAGGATGATCAGCCCCATTTCCACCATCGCCGCGCTCTTGCGCCCGATGTACTGGGCCAGCAGGCCAAGCGGGAAGCGCATCAGGGCGCCCGCCAGGATCGGCACCGAGATCATGAACCCCTTCTCGGCGGGCGAGAGCTTGAACGTCTCGCTGATGAAGGGGGCCATGGCGCCATTGAGCACCCAGATGGCGAAGGTGAAATCGAAATACAGGAATGAAGCGAACAGGGTCGGAGCGTGACCCGCCTTCAAGAAGGCCTTGTAGTTGGACATGGTGAACCTCAGCTAGCGCGTGCACCATCGTGGGTGACGCTTGTGTTTGTGCTCGAACACATGCAAATCGGGTGCCAGCTTGGTGCGTTGCGTTTGAATGCCATCCGGATCAAGCACAATGTCGATCGACGTCACAGGAGCACCCCGCATGAGCATCAAGTCCGACCGCTGGATCCGCCGCATGGCCGAAGAGCACGGCATGATCGAGCCCTTCGAGCCGGGCCAGGTTCGTCACGCCGCCGACGGCCACAAGATCGTCAGTTACGGCACGAGCAGCTACGGCTACGACATCCGCTGTGCCCCCGAGTTCAAGGTTTTCACCAACATCCACAGCACGGTGGTGGACCCGAAGAACTTCGACGAGAAGAGCTTCGTCGACATCGAGAGCGATGTCTGCATCATCCCGCCCAACAGCTTCGCCCTGGCTCGCACCGTCGAGTACTTCCGCATCCCGCGCAACGTGCTCACCATCTGCCTGGGCAAGAGCACCTACGCGCGCTGCGGCATCATCGTCAACGTGACGCCGTTCGAGCCCGAGTGGGAGGGCTATGTCACGCTCGAATTCAGCAACACCACGCCGCTGCCGGCCAAGATCTACGCTGGCGAGGGCTGCGCCCAGGTGCTGTTCTTCGAGAGCGACGAGGTGTGCGAGACGAGCTACAAGGACCGTGGCGGCAAATACCAGGGGCAGCACGGGGTGACCTTGCCCAAGACCTGATGGACGCGTGATGAAGGCCTGATGAATGCAAGTGCTTCCATTGCGTGAAAAGATGGCATTGTTGATGTCCACAATGCACAGGCCTCATTACGCGCCGTTACAATGATGGCAGACACGTGGCGCCTCCGCGAGCTGGCGGTCGCCCGACTGCGAAAACAAGGCTGCTTTCAACCGGAAGCAGGCTCGAAAAACGGCAGAGAGTGACCCCGTCAGGTCGGTGCAGCACCCAGGTGCATGCGCTCGACCAGTGGGAGGGGGCGCGGCGGTGCACGTGTCTGAAGCAGTACCTCCACTTGGCCCCGACCCCCATGCGCCGACCTCTTCAATCTCCCGCCCTGGTTAATGCGTTCTACGACAGCTTGCGACCCGAGCAGCGCGAGACCGCACAAATTATGCAGCGCGCCATCCTGGCTGCCGCGCCGCACCTCCGCCCCGAAGTCAAATGGGGCAACTTGTGCTTCATGCACGACACCGAAAATGTCCTGGCGCTCGTCCTGTTCAAGGCCAATGCGCACCTTCAGGTTTTCAACGGCGTCATGCTGCTGAGCGAATTTCCCGAACTCGAAGGCTCTGGCAAGGGCATGCGGCACGTGAAGTTCCGCTACCGCCAGCCTGTCAACGAGCAACTCATCCGCGAACTGACGTTGGGCAGCCTGCAAGCGCTGGCCGTCCAGCAAGCCCGTCAAGCCCGCGCTGCTTCCCGCTGGGGGGGCGAGCGCGCCTAGTCACGCGCCAGTGACCCTTCAGTCGGGCGGGCTGCCTGCCGATTGTTAGCATGTGACGACCATGCACCTGATCAACGCCGACCTGCACTGCCATTCCAATGTTTCCGACGGCACGCTGACGCCGGAAGCGGTGGCGGCGCGCGCGGCGGCGAACGGCGTGGCCCTGTGGTCGCTCACCGATCACGACGAAGTCGGTGGCCAGCACCGTGCCCGCGATGCTGCCGCTCGCCTGGGCATGGGTTACCTGCCGGGGGCCGAAATCTCGGTCACCTTCGCCGACAAGACCGTGCACATCGTCGGCCTGGGTTTCGATCCGGATGACTCCCAGCTTTGCCAAGGTTTGGCGGACACACGCAATGGCCGCGAGCGCCGTGCGCGTGACATCGCTGCCGAGCTGGCCAAGGTGGGCATCCCGGGCGCCTTCGAAGGTGCGCTCAAATTCGTCGGCAACCCTGACCTGATCTCGCGCACGCACTTCGCTCGTTACATCGTCGAGACCGGGGTGTGCGCCGACCCGCACGAGGTGTTCAGGCATTACCTGGCTGAAGGCAAGCCAGGGTTCGTGCCGCATCGCTGGGCTCGCCTTTCTGACGCCGTGCGCTGGATCACCGATGCCGGCGGCGTGGCGGTCATCGCCCATCCAGGCCGCTATGACTTCACGCCGAACGAGGAATTCGCCCTGTTCAGCGAGTTCAAGGCTCACGGAGGCCGGGCGGTGGAAGTCGTCACTGGCAGCCACACGGTGGCCGAGTACGCGCGCTACGCCGACATGGCCATCGAGTTCGACCTGCTGGCCTCGCGTGGATCCGATTTCCACGATCCGTCCGAAAGCCACACGGACCTGGGCTCGCTGCCCGACCTGCCAGGCAAAGTCACGCCGGTCTGGGTTGCGCTGCAGGATCGCATCCTTCAGCCCTGAGGCACGAGGCTCGTTCGGCATTCACGTTAGGCTCGGGCCATGGCCCAACTCTTCGAAGTCCACCCAGAACAACCTCAGGCGCGTTTGCTCAAGCAGGCGGCGGCTTTTTTGCACAAGGGTGGCGTGGTGGCCGTGCCCACCGACTCCAGCTACGCCCTGGTCTGCCACCTCGATGACAAGGCTGCCGTCGATCAATTGCGGCGCATCCGTGGGGTCGATGAGCGGCACCACTTGACGCTGCTGTGCCGCGATCTTTCGGAGCTGGCGAGCTACGCCAGGGTCGACAACCAGCAGTACCGCCTCCTCAAGCTCGCCACGCCGGGGCCTTACACCTTCATCCTCGAAGCCACGAAAGAGGTGCCCCGCCGTGTGTCGCACCCCTCACGCCGCACCATCGGGCTGCGCGTGCCCGATCACCGTGTGACGCAAGCCCTGCTCGCTGAAATGGGCCAGCCCTTGCTCGCCACGACCTTGATCCTGCCCGACGAGAGCGAGCCGCTCAATGACGCGCAAGCCATCCGCGAAGTGCTGCAAAAGCGCATCCAGGCGGTGGTTGACGCCGGTGCCTGCCCGATGGCACCGACCACTGTCATCGACCTGAGCCAGGGCGAGGTGCAGGTGCTGCGTCAGGGGCGCGGCGAACTCGCGCCGCTGGGGCTGGCTGGCTGAGAAGGCGTGATCGCCCTGGGCGCTTTGTTGTCTTGCTGGGCGAGGGCCTCGGCCAGCCACGGTGCATGGAAGCCCAGGTGCCAGCGCTCACCAGCCTGCACCAGCGGCACGCCGGGCGAACCTTGTTCGGCATAGGTGCGTGCACAGGCTGGGTCGGTCTCGACATTGCATTCGCGCCAGCGCACCTCGTGCCGCTTCAGCCAGGCCATGGCTTGTGCGCAATAAGGGCAGGTCGAGGTGGTGTAGAGCGTGATGTCCACGCGCTGGCTGTGCTCGCGGATGGCGGATGCGGCGCGCGAGTCTTGCCAGCGGCTCAATCCCTGGCTGGCGCCCCACACCAAGGCCACCAGCACGATCAGCCCCAGCCAGGAGCGCAGGGCAGGGCGGTCGGGCTGGTTCATGGCATGGTGCTCGTCAACGGAAGGCCGACCTGCCTTGCCACTCAGGCCCGATCAGCCCTTGGGCGAGGCTTCATCCGTCGCTCCAGGCGCTTTCTGCCCCAGCTTGCTTTCCTGTCCAGCCAGCAGCTTGCGGATGTTGGCTTCATGGCGCCAGATCAGCAGCGCGCTCATGATGATCGTGCCGACCGTGGCGGGGCCGAATCCCCAGCCCCAGGCCTGGATGATGGGCGCGGCCAGCGATGCGGTCAAAGCGGCCAGCGATGAATAGCGGAACACGACGGCCATCGTGATCCACACCAGCAGCACCAGGCCGCCGAGCGCTGGCGCGAAGCCCAGCAGCACGCCGGCAGCCGTCGCCACGCCCTTGCCACCTTCGAACTTGAAGAAAATGGGCCACAGGTGCCCGATGAACGCGCCCAATCCCACTGCCGTCACCACCAGCTCGGGCAGGCCCAGCCGCCAGGCCACGACCACGGGCACATAGCCCTTGAGCGCATCGAAGACCAGGGTCAGGATGGCAGCGGCCTTGTTGCCGGAACGCAGCACATTGGTCGCCCCCGGGTTGCCAGACCCGTAACTGCGGGGGTCGGCCAGGCCGAACAGGCGGCTGACGATGACGGCGAACGACAAGGAGCCGATGAAGTAGGCGACGACGGCACCCAGGCCGGCGAGCACCAGGGGGTCGAGGGCGGACAGGTTCATGCGCGGAGACCGGAGATGCGTGAGTGAGCGGGACAGGAGGGCGCCAGTGTAGTGGAGCCCTGGGGCGCCTTCTGCGTCAGCACGAGCCAGCCAACGGGGGCTCAAGGGGTTTGTCCCAGCTTTGAGCCCACGGTACCGTGCAGACAATCGCCGCAACCCGAAGCCGTCCCGTCCTCCATGATTTCCTACAGCCGTCCCCAGTTCTGGCAGCGCACCTGGTTCACGCTCTTGTGCATGGGCGTGGCCGTGGCCGCCGTCGTGGCTTGGTGGATGTGGCAGGGTCGCTCGGCGGCGGCTGAAGAGGTCGCGGCCCCGGCCCATGCAAGTTCTGGCTCAGCGGAGGCCGCAGCACGCGCCGGGCTGCAAGAGCCCGCCTTGCTCTCCGATGGTCGGCCGGTCGACTTTTCAGCCGAGGAGTGGGGTGCCCTCAAGGAAGCGATGAAGCAGGCATCCCAGCCGGAGGCCGAGCTCAAGCGCGTGGTGGCCTACCTGCGTTTTCAGAAGCGCTTCGACCAATGGCAGGGCCTGCGCGACTCGCCCGATGTTGGCTTGCGCCGTCAGGTGGCGGCCTCTCTGGTCGAGCAGGTGCCCGAGCGCCTCAAGCAAGGCGAGGTGACCATGGGCGAGGCCCAACTGCTGCTGAGCGCCTTGTGGGCTGACCTGGAGCCCGACGAAGTCCGCCGTCGCCAGCGCATCGACGAGGGCATCAAAATCTTGCAGGCGGCGGCGCCGCAGCCCAATGCCGATCAGGCGCGTCGCGAAGCAGATCGCCTCTCCGAATACAAGCGCCGCGAGTCGGCCATCGTGCTGGAGTACCAATCGCGGCCGGAGGCTCAACGCGATCCGGCCTGGCTCGAAGCCCAACTGGACGACGCCCGGCGGGCGGTCTATGGCGGCAATTGAGGGGATGCGTTCTGCCTTTGGCGGCATCGTGGCCCTGGCTCGATAGAATGCGGCCTTGATGGCCGACTCGCCCGCATCCCTCTTTCGAATCATCGCCCGCTGCCTGTTGGCCGCGTTGCTCGCCGTCCTGGTTTGGTGGCATGCGGGCGTGTTGGTGCCTTTTGCGCTCAGCATGGTTCTGGCCTATCTGCTTCGGCCGGGCGTCGAAAAACTGGCTGCCTACCGCGTGCCTCGGGTTTTGGCGGTGGTTTTGTGCCTGTTGATGGTCTACCTCATCGGCTCGGTGTTGCTGTTCCTGCTCGTGCCGATCGTGTCGGAGCTGGTGCCCATGATCCGGGCCCAATTGCCCGATCTGCTGACGCAAGCCTGGCGAGAGTTGGCCCCACGGTTGTCAGCTTTGGGCGTGGACGTGCCGAGTTCCGTCGACCAGGTGAAAGAGCAACTCGTTGATCTGCTGCAGACGCATGGCAGCGAGTGGGGCGGGGCGCTTTGGCGCTCGGCCGTGGCGGGCGGCAGTGGCTTGTTCGCGCTGATGGGCTACGCCTTCCTGGTGCCTGTGCTGGCCTTCTACTGGCTGCTGGACTGGGACCGCCTGATTCAGGCCGCGCATGGCCTCGTGCCCAGGCGTTGGCGACCCGAGCTCAGCGACCTGCTCGACGAGCTCGATTCGCTGATGGGGCAATACCTGCGCGGGCAGGCCTTGGTGATGCTGATCCTGGCGGTGTGCTACAGCGTGGGCTTGAGCCTGTTCGGCTTCAAGCTGGCTCTGCCGATCGGGGTGTTCACCGGGCTGGCTGTCTGCATCCCTTACCTGGGCTTCGGGCTGGGCCTGCTGCTGGCATTGCTCGCCGGGGTGCTGCAATTCGCAGCGGCGGGTGAGGGGGTGTTGCAGCCCTTGGTGGGCGTCGCGGTGGTCTATGGTGTGCTCCAGGTCGTCGAAAGCATGGCGCTCACGCCCAGGCTGGTGGGCGAGCGCATCGGGTTGCATCCGCTTGGGGTGATCCTGGCCTTGATGCTGTTTGGCCAGTGGCTGGGCTTTTGGGGCATCGTCGTGGCCTTGCCTTGCGCTGCTTGCCTGACGGTGATCGGACGCCGCTTGCTGGCACGTTGGCGTGCCAGCCCGAGCTTCACGCGCACCGAGTGACGGGCCTGCCATGAGCGATGTCTCCCGGGGCGGCGCCCCGATGCGTCAGTTGCTGCTCGACCTGGGCTCACCCGCCGTGCCGGGGCTTGAGGCCTTTGTCACCGGCGGGCAGGCCCAGAACGAGGCGCTGCTGGCTTGGTTGAGCGCCTGGCCGGCGGTGGAAGGGCCTTTGTCGCCGGCTTACATCTGGGGGGCGCCGGGCTCCGGCAAGACGCACCTGCTGCGTGCGATGGTCGAACGCGCCCTGGGCCTGGGCTTCGGCGTGATCTGGCTCAACGCCCAGACGTGCCAGATGTGGGAGGCATCTCAGCCTGGCGCCCCCACCCTGGCCCTCCTCGACGACTGCGACCGGCTCGACGCCGACAGCCAGCACCTGGCCTTCAAATTGTTCATCGAGTCGGCTGCGGCCCTGGCTGCGCGCGAGACCGCCGCGCCCGCCACCATGGCGTTCACGGGTCTTGCCTGTGAGCCGGCAACGCAAGAAGCCGCCGATGCGGGGGAGCTGTTCATCCTGGCCGCCGGGCGTTTGCCTGCGGTTGATCTGCCCGTGCGGGATGACCTGCGCACACGTCTGGGCTGGGGGCTGTCCTTTGCCTTGCAGCCCGCCGACGAAACCGGCGTGCGCGAAGTGTTGCAGCAGGCCGCCGAGCGCCGTGGCATGGCGCTCGGCGAGGACGTACTGGCCTACCTGCTTAGCCGGCACGAGCGCGACCTGGGCTCCCTCATGGGCCTGCTCGATCGTCTCGATGTTTACGCCTTGTCCGAGCATCGCCTGGTCACCATCCCTTTGCTCAAGCAGATGCTGGCCTCAGAATCTCCAGGCGTGGCCTGACGCCTCGCGAGCCCTTTTTTGCCTGCCCCATGAACCTCTGCCTCTTCGACCTCGACCACACCCTGCTGCCACTCGACTCCGACCATGAGTTCGGCGAGTTCATCGTCCGCCAGGGCCTGGTCGACGGCGCCGACTACCGCCGCCGCAACGACAACTTCTACCAGCAGTATTGCGACGGCACCCTGGTGCTCGACGACTACATCGCCTTCACCACCAGCGTCTGGCGCCAGATGTCCGTGGTTGAGCAGCAGGCGTTGCAACAGGCCTTCATGGGCGAGGTGATCCTGCCGGCGCTCAAGCCCCAGGCGGTCGAGCTGGTCGAGCGCCACCGCGCCCAAGGGGATCTGCTGGCCATCGTCACCGCCACCAACGAGTTCGTCACCCGCCCGATCGCCGATGCCTTCGGGGTGGACGACCTGATTGCTGTGCGACTGCACCGCGACGAGCAGGGGCGCGTGACCGGCCGCATCGACGGCGTGCCTTCTTTCCGCGAAGGCAAAATCACACGTGTGGAACAATGGCTGTCTGATCAGGGCCGCCACCTCGGCCAGTTTGATCGCGTCAGTTTCTACAGCGACTCCCCCAACGACCTGCCCCTGCTTGAGCGGGCCACCGACCCGGTGGCCACCAATCCCAGCCCCGAGCTGGAAGCCGTGGCGCAGTCTCGAGGCTGGCGCATCCTCCGGTTGTTTGCATGATCAAAAGCCTGATTCATAAATTCCTCGGCAAGGGCACGCCCCACAAGCGCCCGCACGCCCACGCCGCCAAAGGCGGCCCCAAGCCCGCGCGCATCCCCACGGGCAAGCGCGTCGACGTGCCGGCCTCCGAACACGGCATCGACCCCAAGTTGGTCGACGAGCGCGCCCGCAAGGTCGTCGAAACCCTGCAGGACGCCGGCTACGAGGCCTACATCGTCGGCGGCGCCGTGCGCGACCTGCTGCTGGGCCTGCGCCCCAAAGACTTCGACGTGGCCACCAACGCCACGCCCGAGCAGGTCAAGGGCCTGTTCCGCCGTGCCTTCGTCATCGGCCGGCGCTTCCGCATCGTGCACGTGGTCTACGGCCGGGGCCGCGACCACGAGGTCATCGAGGTTTCGACCTTCCGCGCCTACCTCGACAACGAGGCCGCCGAGCAGGTCTCCGGCAACGAGAAGACCTCCAAGCGCGAGCTCGCCGACAAGTCGCACGTGGTGGACGCCAGCGGCCGCGTGCTGCGAGACAACGTCTGGGGCCCGCAGGACCAAGACGCCGCCCGCCGCGACTTCACCATCAACGCCATGTACTACGACCCGCGCACACAGGTCGTGGTCGACTACCACGGCGGCATCCAGGACGCGAAAAAGCGCGTGCTGCGCATGATCGGTCACCCCGAAACGCGCTACCGCGAAGACCCCGTGCGCATCATCCGCGTGGTGCGCTTCGCCGCCAAGCTGGGCTTCGAGATCGAGCCCAAGACACGCGAACCCATCCGCGAGATGGCCGAGTTGCTCAGCAACGTGCCGCAGTCGCGCCTGTTCGACGAAATGATCAAGCTGCTGCAGACCGGGCACGCGAGGGCCTCCATCGAGCAGTTGCGCAAGCAGGGACTCGATCGCGGCGTCTTCCCGATCCTGGACGCGGTGTTCGACGAGGCCCGCCGCCACCCGGGCCGCGATCAGTTCGTACAACTGGCCCTGGCCGACACCGACCGTCGCGTGTCCGAAGGCAAGCCGGTGGCTCCGAGCTTCTTGCTCGCCTGCCTGCTCTGGCACGACGTGCTGGCCCACTGGCAGCGCAACCAGCAGCAGGGCGAACCCCCGTTCCCGGCGCTGCAATCGGCCACCGACGCCGTCTTCGATGCCCGCATCGGTGACATCTCGGGCCGCGGCAAGCTGGCCACCGACATGCGCGAGATCTGGACCATGCAGCCACGCTTCGACCGCCGCACGGGCAATGGCCCGCTCACGCTGGTGGAGCAGCCGCGTTTCCGCGCCGGGTTCGACTTCCTGCGACTGCGTGGCCAGTCTGGTGAGATTTCGCCAGAGCTCGCCAGTTGGTGGGAAACCTTCTCCATGGCCGATGAGGGCGAGCGCCGCCGCATGATCGACGCTGTGCGGCAGCAAGGGGGGCAAGGCGGCCCGCGCCGTGTGCCTCGAAGCAAGGCTGCCGCCTCCTCGGCTTCGGTCCCGACTGACGTGGAAGACAACGACGGCGATGAAGAATCCGACGAGGCCGTGAGCCCGGCGGGCGAAGGCATGGGTGCCCCCGCTCGCAAGCGTCGCCGCCGTCGGCGCAAGCCGGCTGGTGCCTCGCAGGCCAGCGCTTCGGCGGAGTGACACAGCCTTGATCGCCAACGGGCTTTCGCTGGCCCCCCGCTTTCGCGCTTTCGTGGCGTTGGGCGGGAACTTGGGTGATGTCCGTGCTCGCCTGCGAGCCGCTGTGGCCTCATTGGGCGACCTGCCAGGCACGTGTGTGGAAGGGGTTTCGTCCCTCTATCGCACCCGCCCTGTTGAGGCGAGTGGCCCCGATTTCCTCAACGCCGTCGTGGCCATCGACACAGTGCTCGCGCCCCAGGAGCTTTTGCGCACTTTGCTGAGCATCGAGCTGCAACACGAACGAGAGCGGCCCCACGTCAACGCACCGCGTACGCTGGATCTCGATCTGCTGCACCATGGTGGTGCGATTCTGCAAACCCCAACGCTGACCTTGCCACATCCTCGGCAGCAAGGGCGCGCTTTCGTCATGACGCCGCTGGCCGAATTGGCTGCGCGGCTTCCCGCCCGCGCCGACAGCCCGGTGCCTGATCTTCTCAGCGCCGAAAAACGGGCCGAACTGGCAGCCGCGCAAGGCATTGAGGCCATTTCCGGCCCGAATTGGCTGGACTGAATCCATTTCCGGGCTATAATCGCAGGCTTTACTGGTGGGCTTGCTGCATGTTTTGCAAAATCAAGTCCTCCTGGTGAGCGCCCAAGGCGTCTGGCGGGGTTTGAATCCTGGCAGATCAAAATCAGTGAGTCGTGCATCCGGCCGGCTTGTGCTGGTTCACTGACTTGAGCGTGCGGCAGGGGGCCATGCACCGGCCTTTGAATGCATTCAATCTGAAAGCGAATCTCTGATGACGACCATCCGTGTCAAGGAAAACGAGCCGTTCGACGTGGCCCTGCGCCGCTTCAAGCGCACCATCGAAAAGCTGGGTCTGCTGACCGAACTGCGCGCCCGCGAGTTCTACGAAAAGCCCACCGCCGAGCGCAAGCGCAAGAAGGCCGCGGCCGTCAAGCGTCACTACAAGCGCGTGCGCAGCATGCAGCTGCCCAAGAAGCTGTACTGATCGGCTTCTTGCCCGGTGGCCTGTCAACCCAGGCTGCCATCCAAAGGCACACCAAGGCCCGCGCGGGGACGCCCATGCGGGCCTTTGTTTTTTTCACGAGTCACGAACATGAGCCTCAAGCAACGCATCTCCGATGACATGAAAGCCGCCATGCGCGCCAAGGAAGCTGATCGCCTCGGCACCATCCGCATGCTGCTGGCCGCGATGAAGCAAAAGGAAGTCGATGAACGTGTCGAACTCGATGACGCCATGGTGGTGGGCATCGTCGACAAGCTCATCAAGCAGCGCAAGGATGCCGCCCAGCAGTACGAAGCGGGCGGTCGCCAGGACTTGGCCGACAAGGAAAAATCCGAGATCACCGTGCTGGAGGCCTACCTGCCGCAGCGTCTGAGCGCTGAAGAGGTGGCCACTGCCGTGCGGGCCATCGTGGCCGAGCTGGGCGCCTCGGGCCCCGGCGACATGGGCAAGGTCATGGGTGTGGTCAAGCAGCGACTGGCTGGCCAGGCCGACATGGGCCAGGTGTCGGCCGCAGTGAAGGCTGCCTTGGCGGGCTGATCGCCGTGCTGCGTTGGGGCTGATGTGCCGATGCCGCAGCTCTGTGATGCGTGTCGGGCGCTGAACCTCGGGCTGATCCCGAGGCCGCTCAAACTGCCATCTGGCCTTACCATCTGGCGTCCAGAACAGCGAGGTTCATCATGAGCGATTCCGTGCCCCTGCAGCCCATTGCGCAAGACATCTACGCCGCCCCCCAGCTCACGCCTGAGGCCATGGCGGCTGCGGCGGAGGCCGGCTTCAAGGCAGTGATCAACAACCGCCCTGACATGGAAGGCGGCCCAGATCAGCCCACCAGCGCTGCCATCGAAGCGGCGGCCAAGGCGGCGGGTCTTGAGTACGCCTACCTGCCGGTCAATGGCGCCTACCAGTCGCCCGAAGAGATCGCGCGCTGCGCGGAGCTGCTCAAGAGCCTGCCCCGTCCGCTGCTGATGTTCTGCCGCAGCGGCGCTCGCTCGACCAAGCTGTGCATGCAGGCCCAGGCCCTCGAAGACTGAGCCCCTCGCCCCGACGCATGCAGACCTACATCCGCTGGATGGACGCCATCTCCCGCGTGGGCGGGTGGCTGGCCGCGGTGGCCTTGTTCGCCGCCTGCCTGACCAGCGCAGGCAACGCCCTCATCCGCTACACCTTCAACATGGGCTCCAACGCCTGGCTGGAGGCACAGTGGTACCTCTTCGGCATGGCCGTGTTCCTGGGCGCGCCGATGCTGCTCAAGCTCAACGAGCACGTGCGCGTTGACATCATCTATGGCGCACGCTCGCCTCGAACCCAGGCCTGGATCGACCTGCTCGGCCTGCTGCTGGTGTTGTTGCCGCTGTGCGCCATCGTGGCCTGGTTGTCGTGGCCCTTCGTGGTGCTGGCCTGGCAACAGCACGAGGTCTCGGCCAGCGCTGGGGGCCTGGTGCGCTGGCCCATCAAGGCCGCCATCCCGCTGGGCTTTGCCTTCTTGGGCCTGCAGGCCGTGGCGGAGGCTTTTCGCCGCATCGCGTTCCTGCGCGGTGCCATCCAGCTCGACACCCACTACGAAAGGCCGTTGCAGTGATCGAGATGTCTCACCTCGCGCCGGTCATGTTCGGCTCCCTGGTGGTGGCGATGCTGGTGGGCTTCCCCGTGGCGTTCACGCTCGGTGGGTTGGGCCTCGCGTTCGGCTACTTCGCGATGTCGCAGGGGTTCGTGAACCCGGAGTTCATGGGCAACCTGCCGCTGCGGCTGTTCGGCATCGTCTCCAACGAGCTGCTGCTGTCGATCCCGTTCTTCACTTTCATGGGCGCCATCCTGGAGCGCTGTGGTCTGGCTGAAGACCTGCTCGAAGGCACGGGGCAGCTATTCGGCAGCCGGCCGGGCGGCCTGGGTTTCGCGGTCATCATCGTGGGCGCCATCCTGGGCGCCATCACCGGCACGGTGGCCGCCAGCGTGATCGCCATGGGCGTGATCTCGCTGCCCATCATGGTCCGCTATGGCTACGACATGCGCTACGCCACGGGCGTGATCGCGGCCTCGGGCACGATCACGCAGCTCATCCCGCCTTCGCTGGTGCTGGTGGTGCTGGCCGATCAGCTCGGGCGCTCGGTGGGCGACATGTACCTGGGCGCCATCGGGCCCTCGCTGCTGCAAACGGGCATCTTCCTGCTCTACACGGCGGCCATCGTGGTCTTCAAGCCGCAGTGGGTGCCGCCGCTGCCGCCCGAGGCGCGCACCGAGCGTGGCGCCAAGCTGGTCAAACGCGTGCTGTGGGGCATGCTGCCTTCCATCGTGCTGATCTTCCTGGTGCTGGGCACGCTGTTCATGGGCCTGGCCACGCCGACCGAGGCCGGCGCGCTGGGGGCCTTCGGCGGCATGGTGCTGGCCGCCATGCACAAGCGCCTGTCACTCAAGCTGGTCTGGCAGGCCATGGACACGACCATGCGCGTGACCTCCATGGTGATCTTCATCCTGCTGGGCTCGACGGTGTTCTCGCTGGTGTTCCAGGGGGTGGATGGTCACATCTGGATCGAGGAGATGCTCAGCAACCTGCCGGGCGGTCCCGTCGGCTTCCTCATTGCCGTCAACGTCTTCATCTTCTTCCTGGCCTTCTTCCTCGACTTCTTCGAGATCGCCTTCATCGTGGTGCCGCTGCTGGCGCCCGTGGCCGAGAAGCTGGGCATCGACCTGATCTGGTTCGGTGTGCTGCTGTGCGTGAACATGCAGACCAGCTTCATGCACCCGCCTTTTGGTTTCGCGTTGTTCTACCTGCGCGGGGTGGCCGACCAGATCCACAAAAGCGGGGCGGTCAGCAAGCCCATCCTCTCGCGCGACATCTACCTCGGCGCCATCCCCTGGGTGGCGATGCAGCTGGTGCTGGTGGCCGTGGTGATCTTCTGGCCGCAGTCGGTGACGGCCTTCCTCGACAAGGCGCCGGCGGTCAACACCGACGACGTGCACATCGAGATGCAGATCGAGGACGTGGGCAGCGACCCGGTGAGCCCGGTTTCAACCGGTGGTTCGGAGGCCGCGACCGCGGAACCGGGCTCGGGCGGGTTGCAGGTGCCCGCGCCGGCCAGCGAAAGCGAGGCGGACCCCGCCCAGGCCTTGAAACAGGCGCTGGAGAACCCTTCGCCTGCTGATCAGCCGGCTTCGACGCGCTGAACCCGCCTCGGCGGCCAGGGCGCATCCGCGCCGTGGGCCGCTGGGCTCGCCTTGCATTGCGCCCACCAACCGAGCATGCCGAAGGCGATGCCGGGCAGCGGGTGCAGCCAAGCCAGGATCAGGCCCGTGCTCCAGCACAGGAGGCTGAAGGTGCGCCAAGTTCGCGCCAGCGGAGCCTGGCTCCAATCGGCGCTCGGGTGCATGGGGGCTGGCAGGGTGGTGCGCATGGTGTCTGGCGCCCGGGCCGAATCCCGCTGGCGCCTGAGTTGCTTCGGATGAAGTCATGCACATATTGAGCCTGGTGGCCGGTTTTTGCACGCGCGGGGGCTTGCGAAAGGCACATTCCGCGCCTTAATCAGCGAAAACGGGACGAAAAAAAGCGCGACCCGGGGCCGCGCTGGGGGACTGACGCTTCGCCAGGCTCAGAGTTTGACGGACTGCATGTAACGGTCGAAGGTGGCTTCGGTGAAGCGGAACCAAAGGTTCTGGTCGGCGCGGAACTTGGCGTAGTCGGCGTAGACCTTGCGCCAGGCCGGGTTCTTCTCGTTGAGCTCGCTGTAGATGTCCATCGAGTGCTTGAAGGCCGCGTCCATCACCGGCTTGGGGAACTGCACGAGTTCGGTCTTGGCCGCCACCAGTTGCTTGAGCGCCAGCGGGTTGCGGGCGTCGTAGCGGGCCTGCATTTCGGTGTGAGCATGCGACGCCGCAGCCTCGACCATGGCCTTGTATTCGTTGTTGAGCGAGTCCCAGGCCTTCTGGTTGATGAAGAAGTCGAGCTGCGGGCCGCCTTCCCACCAGCCGGGGAAGTGGTAGTAGGGCGCGACCTTGTAGAAGCCCAGCTTCTGGTCGTCGTAGGGGCCCACCCACTCGGCGGCGTCGAGCACGCCCTTTTCGAGCGCCTGGTAAATCTCACCACCGGGCAGGGCCTGGGGCACCACGCCCATGCGTTCCATCACCTTGCCGGCGAAGCCTGCCGTGCGCATCTTCAGGCCCTTGAGGTCGGCCAGCGACTTGATGGGCTTGCGATACCAGCCGCCCATTTGCGCGCCCGTGTTGCCGCCGGGGAAGTTGATGATGTTGTACTTGGCGTAGAACTCGCGCATCAGCTTGAGGCCATTGCCTTCGTACATCCAGGCCGACATCTGGCGCGAGTTCAGGCCGAAGGGGATGGTGCAGCCGATGGCGAAGGTTTCGTCCTTGCCGACAAAGTAGTAGGGCGCGGTGTGGGCCATCTCGACCGTGCCGCTCTGCACGCCATCGACCACGCCGAACGGCGGCATGAGCTCGCCGCCTGCGTGCACCGAGATCTGGAACTTGCCGCCCGACATCTCGTGGATCTTCTTGGTGAAGACGTCGGCGGCACCGAAGATGGTGTCCAGCGATTTGGGGAAGCTGGAGGCGAGGCGCCAACGCAGTTGCGTCTGGGCGTGGACGATGGCGGGGGCGGCACCGGCGGCCAGGACACCGGCCAGGCCCGCGTGGTTGATGAAGGCACGACGCTCCATGGCGGTCTCCTCGTGTTGGGGGTTGTGTCCCCGAAATTCTAGGAGCGCGCCTTGGCCGTCAGCGGTTGGGCGGGAGAGGGCTTTCCCGTGGGTGTCGCGCACGCGCCGCTGTGCCCGCGCTGCGATGTTGCGTCGGGCCAGCGAGCAAGGGCCTGAGAGAGGCTCAGGGAGGTTCAGCCGCCGTGGCCGGCGATCTTCATGCGTTCGATCAGCACGGAGCCCACGGTCTTGCTGCCATAGGTGTAGGCGTCGGCACCGATGCCCACGATCTGCTGGAACATTTCGCCGAGGTGGCCGGCGATGGTGATCTCGTGCACGGGGTGCTGGATGACACCGTTCTCGACCCAATAGCCGGCTGCGCCGCGCGAGTAGTCGCCCGTCACGTAGTTCACGCCTTGGCCCATGAGCTCGGTCACGAACAGGCCGGTGCCCAGCTTCTTGAGCATGGCCTTGAGGTTGTCCTTCGGGTCGGTGAGCTTGCTGCTCATCACCAGGTTCTGCGAGCCGCCTGCGTGGCCGGTGGTTTTCATGCCCAGCTTGCGCGCCGAGTAGCTGGAGAGGAAGTAGCCCTGCACCACGCCGTTCTTGACGACCTGGCGCTTGCGGGTGAGCACGCCTTCGTCGTCGAAGGGGGCGCTGCCCTTGCCTTTGAGGATGTGCGGGTCTTCGGTGATCTGCAGGTGCTTGGGGAAGATGGGCTTGCCCAGGCTGTCGAGCAGGAAGGTGGCGCGGCGGTAGAGGGCACCGCCGCTGGTGGCCTGGACGTAGGCGCCCAGCAGGCCGGCGGCCAGGGTGTTCTCGAACAGCACCGGCACTTCGCAGGTGGCGATCTTGCGCGACTTCAGGCGCGAGAGGGCGCGCTCGGCGGCGTAGCGGCCAACGGCTTCTGGCTTGGCCATGTCGCGGGCATCGCGCTCGGACGTGTACCAGAAATCGCGTTGCATGTCGTTGCCACGCCCGGCGATGGGCGAGACCGACAGCGAGTGGCGAGAGGAAGCGTAGCCACCGCGGAAGCCGCGCGTGTTGCCGGCCCAGAAGTGCGACTGCTGCGCTGAGACCCCGGCGCCTTCCGAATTGGTGATGCGCGGGTCGACCACGAGCGCGGCGTCTTCGCAGCGGCGCGCCAGCTCGGCCGCGCCCTCGGCGTCGATGGCCCAGGGGTGGAAGAGGTCAAGGTCGCGGCGGGCGGCCTTGCCGGTGGCGATGTCGGCCTCGTCCGGCAGGCCGGCGGCCGGGTCTTCGGCGGTGTGGCGGGCGATGTCGTAGGCGGCCTGCACGGTGCGCTCCAGCGCCTCGGGCGAGAAGTCCGACGTGGTGGCGTTGCCCCGGCGCTGGCCCAGGTAGACGGTGATGCCGATGGTCTTGTCGCGGTTGCGCTCGACGTTCTCGAGCTTGCCCTTGCGCACCGAAACCGACAGGCCCGCGCCCTCGGAGACCTCGGCGGCGGCGTCGGAGGCGCCTTTCTTGCGCGCCACGCTCAGCGCGTCTTCGATCAGTTGCTGGAATTGCTCGCGGCTGTAGGCGAATCCAGTCGAGGGGGTGGTCGAGGTCGCGGAGGCGGCAGCTTGGGCAGCTTTGGTCTGAGGCATGGAGGGTTCTGTGCTGATGGACGGCGGCCCGCGAGAGGCGGGCCACCCGTATCATAGCGAGGACATGAATCCGAACCACTTTGATCAAGACGATGCTGACGACGATGGCTTCTCCGGCCGTCCCAGCAAGAGCGCGCTCAAGCGCGAAAGCCACGAACTCCAGGCCCTGGGCAAGCAGTTGCTTGAGATGCCCGATTCGCGCCTGGACAGCATCGAGATGCCCGAGCGCCTGCGTGACGCGCTGGCCGATTACAAGCGCACCAAGTCCTTCGAGGGCAAGCGCCGGCAGTTGCAGTTCATCGGCAAGGTGATGCGCGAGGTCGACGCGGCGCCGCTGCGCGAGGCGGTGGCCCAGTTCCAGCTCGGGCACGCCCGCAACGCGCTGGCGCTGCACCAGGCCGAACGCTGGCGCGCCGAGCTGTTGTCCGACGACAAGGACGTGCTCACGAAATGGGCCGAGGCCTTCCCCCAGTCCGACCTGCAGCAGTTGCGCAACCTCGTGCGCGGCGCCCGCAAGGACGCCGCCGAGGTGCCCGAGAAGCGCAGCGGCCGGGCCTTCCGCGAGCTGTTCCAGTACATCAAGCACGCCATGGAAGAGGAGGAACAGGACGGGGCCGATCAGAACGAGGCCGATCAAGGCGGGGCGGCATGAGCGCCGAAGTGAACAACGCGACCGCGGCGCCCCTGCGCACCGTGCGCATCGGCGTGGTGTCGGTCAGTGACCGCGCCAGCAGCGGCGCCTACGAAGACAAGGGCCTGCCGGGCCTGAAGGACTGGCTGGGCCGCGCGGTGCGCAACCCGATCGACTGGGTGCCGAGGTTGATCCCCGATGAGCGCGAAGCCATCGCCGCCACGCTGCGCGAGCTGGTCGACGCCGAACGCTGCGACCTGGTCCTGACCACGGGCGGCACCGGCCCCGCCCCGCGCGACGTGACGCCCGAGGCCACGCTCGATGTGGCCGACAAGGAACTGCCCGGTTTCGGCGAACAGATGCGCCAGATCAGCCTGCGATTCGTGCCCACGGCCATCCTGTCGCGGCAGACGGCGGTGGTGCGCGGCCAGGCCTTGGTGATGAACCTGCCGGGCCAGCCCAAGTCCATCGCCGAGACGCTGGAGGGCCTGCGCGACGCCGAGGGCAAGTCGGTGGTGCCGGGCATCTTCGCGGCGGTGCCTTATTGCGTCGACCTGATCGGCGGCCCCTGGATCGAGACTGACCCAGCGGTTTGCGCTGCTTTCCGCCCCAAGACGGCGGTGCGCCGAGAAGGCGCCTGAGCGGGTGGATCGCGCGGAGCGGCGCTTCGGCGAACCGCCTGCTCATTCATGCGGCTGATGGCTTGGGATTCAAACAATTCATTTGATTCATCGGCAGGCGCTTCCTAAACTGGGTGGTTTCATGGGGCGCAAGCACAGAGCCTGGCGCTCCACCGCCCACCAACGAGGAGACCGCCGCCCATGAGCGACGCCAAGAACGAGCAGTTGATTGACCAGGCTGGCCAGGTCCGTGCCGGTGAAGAGGTGGACGTGGCGCAGGTCACGGCCTACCTGCAAGCGCAAGGCCTGAAGCTGGAAGGCATGCCCGAGCTCAAGCAGTTCCCGGGGGGCGCGTCCAACCTGACCTACCAGCTCAGCTACGCCAACGTCGACCTGATCCTGCGTCGCCCGCCCTTTGGCCACATCGCCAAGTCGGCCCACGACGTGGTGCGCGAGGCCGAGATCATGCGCAAGCTCAAGCCGGTTTACCCCAAGGTGCCGGTCATCCACGCCATCTGCGAGGACACCAGCGTCATCGGCGCGCCCTTCTATGTGATGGAGCGGCTGGTGGGCAACATCCCGCGCCAGAACCTCTCGCCCGAGCTGGGCCTGGACGAGGCCAAGACCCGCCAGCTCTGCCTCAACGTGCTCGACACCCTGGTCGACTTGCACAAGCTGGATCCGAAAGCCGCCGGCCTCGACACCCTGGGCAAGGGCGAAGGCTACGTGGCCCGCCAGGTCGAGGGCTGGACCAAGCGCTACCGCGCCGCCCGCACCGACGACGTGGGCGACTTCGAGCAGGTGATGGCTTGGTTGGCCGAGAAGATGCCCAAGCAGGAAGTGGCCATCCGCCTCATCCACAACGACTTCCGCTTCGACAACGTCGTGCTCGACGTGAACGACCCGCTGAAGGTCATCGGCGTACTGGACTGGGAAATGGCCACGCTGGGCGACCCGCTGATGGACCTGGGCAGCTCGCTGGCCTACTGGGTGCAGGCCGACGACGACATGTTCATGAAGGGCTCGCGCCGCCAGCCGACCAATGCCAAGGGCATGCTCACGCGCGAAGAGGTGATCCGCTACTACGCCGAGAAGACGGGCTTCAGCGTCGACAACTTCGACTTCTACACGGTGTATGGCCTGTTCCGCCTCGCCGGCATCGCGCAGCAGATTTACAAGCGCTTCAAGGAGGGCAACGCGCGCAACCCGGCGTTCGCCACCTTTGGCCCCTTCGTGAGCTACCTGGAGCAACGCTGCCTGGGCATCATCGCCCAGTCCAAGCTCTGACGCGCACCGATGGTGAAGCCGCCATGCGAGCGGCCATCGACTGCCTTTCATCCCCAGCCCCGACCTTGACATCATGAGCAACTCGCTGAACCTGAAGAACCCCTTCGACCTGAGCGGCAAGGTCGCCCTCGTGACCGGCTCCAGCCGCGGCATCGGCGAGGCCATCGCGCGTTTGCTGGCGGCGCAGGGCGCGCACGTCATCGTCTCCAGCCGCAAGGCCGAGCCGTGCGAGGCCGTGGCCGCGTCCATCCGCGAAGCCGGTGGCAAGGCCTCGGTGCTGGCCTGCCACATCGGCGAGATGGAACAGATCGACGCCACCTTCGCCACCATCGAAAAAGAATTCGGCCGCCTCGACATCCTCGTCAACAACGCGGCCACCAACCCATACTTCGGCCACATCACCGACACCGACTTGGGCGCCTTTCAGAAGACGGTGGACGTGAACATCCGTGGCTACTTTTTCATGTGCTCGGGCGGCGCCAAGCTGATGGCCAAGCAAGGTGGTGGCTCGATCATCAACATCGCTTCGGTGAATGGCGTGATCCCGGGCATGGCGCAGGGCATCTACTCGATCACCAAGGCTGCCGTGATCTCGATGACGCATGCCTTCGCCAAGGAATGCGCGACGCAGAAGGTGCGCGTCAACGCCATCTTGCCGGGCGCAACGGACACCAAGTTCGCCTCGGCGCTGACCAGCAACGAGATGATCCTGAAGACCGTGCTGGCCCACGTGCCGATGAACCGCGTGGCCGACCCCTCCGAGATGGCAGGCGCGGCGCTGTACCTGGCGTCGGACGCGGCCAGCTACACCACGGGCACCTGCCTCAACGTGGACGGCGGTTACCTGCTGGCCTGATGTGTGGGGCGGCAGGGGGCGAAGCGGCCTCTGCACCGGAGCCCCTCGCGCTTGCATCGGTCTGGGCGGCCAGGGGGCAGCCATGCCCCGTCACGCTGCCTGCGGGGCCTCCCACTGCGCCACGATCTCCTGCGCCAGCAAGGCCACGGAGAGTGGCGCACAGCCCTCGGCCTTGTTGCTGATGGACACGTGCACGGGCAGGCCGGCGCGGGCCGTGGCCACGGCGACGCGCGCCAGGGTTTGCCGCGTCTGCGGGTCGGCATCCTGGATGTGGTCGAACGGCGCGTACATGGCCCTTGCGGCTTCGTAGCCATGCGCGCCATGGCGGCGGTGCAGGTTCCAGCGGCACACCAGCGGCCCGGGCCACAGGCTGCGCAGCATCGGCAACTGGTCTTCGATGGGTGGCATGCGGGCGTGGAGGCCCAGGCAATAGCTGTGGCCCGTCCGCTTGAGCACCTGCGCCAGTTCGGGGCTCACCAAGGCGTGGTCGCGCACCTCGACGGCGATGACCGCGCCCGGGATGCTGGCTTGCAGCGCTGGCATCTGGCCGAGCAGGTGTTCCAACTGATTCATCAAACGGCTGGGCTGGCGCAACCAGTCGTTGGGCAAGGGGCTGAGTTGGAAGACGAGCGCGCCGACCTTGTGGCCCAGGCCCTGGGTCGCCGGCTCGATGAATTCGCGCAGCGCCAGCGCCGGGTCCAGGAACAGCGGGTTGTGGGCCTTGCCTCGGCCCGATTCATCGCGGATCAGGGCGTCGCTCACCGAGGCCGGCGCCTTGACGATGAAGCGGAAGCCATCGGGCACCTGCGAGGCGTAGGTGGTGTACTGGCCCACGCTGAGCGGCTGGTAGAACGAGCGGTCGATGCTGACCGTGCGCATCAAGGGATGCTGGCTGTAGGCGGTCAAGCCGTCCTTGGCCAGGCGGCGCTCGTTGAGCTCGTCGGCCCAGATCAGGCCCTGCCAGCCAGGGTAGCTCCACGACGAGGTGCCCAGGCGCACTTGCTCGGGCAGGCGGCTGGCCAGGTCGATGTGTTCGGGCAGTGCGGGGGCAGGGGTGAGTTGCCCTGGCAGCCGGGGAGATCGGGACGCTTTGGGTTCCCTGGGCGCACGGCTGGCCCGCGAAGGTGTTTCATGCGGCAGGGCCGGCTCGCCGCCGAACAGGTCGTCCTGCATGCCCGGCGGCGTCATGGCGGGCTCACTTCACCAGGCGGTTGAGCTCGTCGGCGTCGAAGGCCTCGGTCTTCTGGGCGTCTTGAGGCATGCAGTCGCGGCCGAGTTCGCTCTGGGCGCAGGCGGCGAGCTTTTCAACCGCCTGCCACAGCAGCGCGATCTGGTGCTCGTGGCCCGATGCGTGGTCGATCAGGCCCCGCAGCGCCTGCGACAGCGGGTCGTCGCCCTCGGTCACGCCGTAGGCCGAGAAGCCCATGCGGGCGGCCACGGCCTCGCGCTCGGCCTGCTTCTCGTCAAGCACCTGCTTCTTGGCGACGATGATGCGCGCCGGGTTGCCCACGGCGGTGGCGCCATCCGGCACGGGCTTGGTGACCACGGCGTTCGAGCCCACGCGGGCGCCGTCGCCCACGGTGAAGCCGCCGAGCACTTGCGCGTTCGCCCCGACGATCACGCCACGGCCCAGCGTGGGGTGGCGCTTGGCGCCGCGCGACAGCGATGTGCCGCCCAGGGTCACGCCCTGGTAGATGGTGCAGTCGTCGCCGATCTCAGCGGTTTCACCCACCACCACGCCCATGCCATGGTCGATGAACACGCGGCGGCCCACGCGGGCGCCGGGGTGGATCTCGATGCCCGTGAAAAATCGCCCCCAGTGCGAGATCCAACGGCCCAGCCACTTCAGGCCATGCGTCCAGCACCAATGCGCGCAGCGGTGCATGGCCAGGGCGTGGAGACCGGGGTAGCAGGTCAGGACCTCCCAGGCCGAGCGGGCGGCGGGGTCACGCTCCAGGATGCAGGCGATGTCTTCGCGCAGGCGGGCAAACAGCATGAAAGGAATGAGCTTGGGCGTTTTTCGTTTGAGTGAAGAAGTGTAGCCGTGGGGTCAAAACCTGGCCTGGCGTCGGGACGGACGGATTCAGCGCTGGCTGCGTTCGATGATGGCCTTGGCGATGCCGCGCAGGATGTGGATGTCTTCTTGCCGGAGTTCGGCGCGGTTGAAGAGTTGGTTGAGCCGGGGCATGAGCTTCTTGGGCGCGGCCGGGTCGAGGAAGCCGAGCGCAACCAGCGCCTGCTCGAGGTGGCCGAGCATGCCTTGCACCGCCTCGCCGCCGGCCAGGTCGGCATCTGGCGTGCGGGCCTCGACCGGGAAGCCGCCCAGCGCCATGCGCCACTCGTAGCTCAGCAACTGCACGGCCTGCGATAGGTTGAGCGAGCCGTAGTCGGGGTTGGTGGGGATGCTGACGACGGCATGGCAGCGGTAGACGTCTTCGTTGGCCATGCCGTGCCGCTCGCTGCCGAAGACGAAACCGATCTTGTGGCCCTGGGCGGTGCGGGCGCGTGCCAGCTCCGCCAGGCCCTCGCGCGGAGCCAGCGTGGGTGGGCCGAAATCACGGGGCGTCATGGCCGTGCCGATGGCGTAATTCACGCCGTCGAGAGCTTCGGCCAGCGTGTCGACGATGCGCGCGCGAACCAGGATGTCGGCTGCGCCGCTGGCCATGGCCACGGTCTCTTCCTGGCTCAGCACGTCGGCGAATCGCGGGCGTACCAGCACCAGGTCGGAAAAACCCATGACCTTCATCGCCCGGGCCGTCGCCCCCACGTTGCCGGGGTGGCTGGTGCCGATCAGGATGAAGCGGGTGGGGTCGGCGGGCTGGGAAGCGTTGGACATGTGGATGCCTGGGCAGGCCTGAGGTAACGAGGGCAGGGGGTGCAAAAAACGGCGCACTTCGATAGAATCGCCGATTCTCTTCGTTCTTTGATCATCGCTGCGCCCCTTTTGTCGACCGGGCCCCCGCCATGTGGTGGGGGAGCGTTGCCGGTCGGCTTCGACTTTTTCAGACGGTTCACCCATGTCTCAAGCCCTGCATCCCATGCTCAACATCGCCATCAAAGCCGCGCGCGCGGCCGGGGCGATCATCAACCGGGCTTCGCTCGACATCGAGCGCGTGACGGTCACCGCCAAGTCGCACAACGACTTCGTCACCGAAGTCGACCAGGCAGCAGAACAGGCGATCATCGACATCATCCGCGAGGCCTACCCGGGCCACGCCATCCTCGCCGAAGAGTCCGGCCGCACGCAGGGCGCCAAGCACTCCGACTTCGTCTGGATCATCGATCCGCTCGACGGCACCACCAATTTCATCCACGGCTTCCCCGTCTATGCGGTGTCCATCGCGCTGGCGTGGCGCGGCCAGGTGCAACAGGCCGTGGTTTACGACCCGAGCCGCAACGACCTGTTCTACGCCTCGAAGGGCAAGGGCGCTTACCTCAACGACCGCCGCATCCGTGTCTCCAAGCGCACGCGCATGCTCGAAGCCCTGATCGGCACGGGCTTCCCCTTCCGCAAGGGCGACAACTTCCAGCGCTACCTGAAGATGTTCGAGGATGTCATGGTGCAGTGCGCCGGCGTGCGTCGCCCGGGTGCCGCCTCGCTGGACCTGTGCTACGTGGCCGCCGGCTATTACGATGGTTTCTTCGAAACCGGTCTGAGCCCCTGGGACGTGGCCGCCGGTTCGCTGATGATCACCGAGGCCGGCGGCCTGGTGGGCAACTTCACCGGCGAGCCCGATTTCCTTTACCAGCGCGAGATCGTGGCCGGTACGCCGCGTATCTACGGGCAACTGGTCAAGACCCTGGCGCCTTACACCCGCGTGATCGCCGAAGCCCCCACCGAGGATGCCGATGCGGGCGATGCAGCCGATGAGGTGCTCGGTGCGCTGCGCGCCGCCGAGGGTGTCCCGGCTGAAGAAGCCCAGCCGCCCGAAGCCCCCAAGCGCCGGCGCATCACCGCAGCGGCGAAGGCTGCCGAGGTGGCAGAGGACAGCGGCAACCGCCGCCCCAAGCGAGGCGACGACGCGCCTTTCTGACCCACATCCCTCGCTGAGTTTGGGGCATGGACAACAGGGCCCCGTTGAACGGTGTCCTTGCCATGATCCTCAACCGCGATTCATCTCCCTGTCTTGGCCGCGACCCGGCCAGCCGTCACGCGCCCCAGCGCCTTCGCGTCACAACTCGGGCCTGCATCGCCACGTCGCTCGCGCTGATTGGGAGTGCAGTCGCACCCATCGCGCTGGCGCAATCCACGCCGCCATCCCTTGAAAAGCTGCCTCGGGTGGTCAAGGAAGCCGCAGCCTGCGCCGGCATCGCGGATGCCACCGAGCGCTTGGCCTGCTATGACGATTGGGCGGCCTCGCAGCCCGCTGCGGCGGCCCTGAAGCCGGCCGAAGTCAGCACGGTGCCGGCCGAACCCGTCGCCTCGCCTGATGGTGCGCCAGCCGGGCAGGGGCTGAAAGTGGCCCTGGCTCAGCAGCAGGGTGAGACGGCCGATGGTTGCCACAACCCTGCGCGAACCGAACTCTCGCGTTTCTGGGAACTCGAAGATGGCAGCGATTGCGGCACCTTCCGCATGCGCGGTTACCGCCCACTGACCGCTTCGTTCGCGATGGCCGACTACGTAGACCGGCAGCCGACATCTCCGTCCGAGGGGCGTTCATCCACCTCGCCCACGGCATACCGGCAGGCCGAGAACCGCATCCAGCTCTCGGTGCGCACGAAGCTGGCCCAGGGCCTGTTCGTGCACGGTGAAGACTCGCGCCGCGACTCGCTGTGGTTCGCTTATTCGCAGCAGTCCTACTGGCAGCTTTTCTCGGGGCGCATCTCCAGGCCGTTTCGCACCACCGACCACGAGCCTGAGCTGATCTACGTCTACCCCAACGACTGGTGGCTGCCTGGTGGCTGGCGTTGGCGCATGTCCGGCCTGGGCCTGGTGCATCAATCCAACGGCCAGTCGCTGCCGCTGTCGCGCAGCTGGAACCGCGTCTACGTGATGGGCTCGGCCGAGCTGGGCAACCGCTGGCAATTGCAGGCCAAGGTTTGGCAGCGGGTGCGTGAGTCGCACGAGAGCGACGACAACCCGGGCATCGCCAACTACATCGGGCGTGCCGAGTTGAGGGCGGCCTGGAACATGGACGCCGATCACACTTTCGCGCTGACCGTGCGCCATAGCCTCACTGAAACCGCTCGCGGTTCAGTGCGCCTGGAATGGCTGCGCACCCTGGGTGATTACCGCTTCGGGCTCAAGAGCAACCTGCGCTTGCACACCCAGCTCTTCAGCGGCTACGGTGACAGCCTGATCGATTACAACCGCCGCCGCACGGTGTTCAGCGTGGGCTTCTCGCTGCTGGACTTCTGAGTCTGGCGGGCGGGCGAGCGAAGTGGTGCGTCACGGCCCGCCTCAGCGCACGGTCTTGACGCGCTGGCCGACCGTGGGGGCGGTGCTGGCGCCGCCCGAGCCCTTTTCGCCGTAAGCGCTGTTCATCAGCTTCAGGCGGGCTTCGGCTTGCGGGTCCACGCCGTTGAGAGTCGATTGCCGGGCCAGCTCCGAAAAGCCGCCTTTGGGCATGGCCACGGTGCGGATCACCCAGGGCTGCGCGGCCTGGCGGTCGGCGGCGGTGAGCTCCCGGAAGCTGCCTTCGGCTTCCTGAAGGCCGGGCAGGGCGCGCTGCAAGGCCTGGGCGTTTTGTCCTGCGTAGCGCATCAAGTAACGCTTGCCGCCCGGGCCGTCGACCACCGTCAACGTCGCCTGGACCGATTGCCCCTGCGCGTTGCGCACGGTGCCGGTGAAGTGCGTTGCCGAGAAACCATGCAGTTGGCGCTTTTCCGTGCGGCCTTCGACGCGGTTCTGATCGGCCTTGAGCAACTGACGGATGATGGTCTCGTGGCTCATGCCCCGGGCTTGCTCGGGAAGCAGCTTGATGACCAAGCCGGCGTCGCCTGCTTCGTTGATCACGCTGATGGCGTCTTTGCCATTGACGATGCGCCAGCCGCTCGGTGCGCTGAGCGCTAGCCCCAGGGGCTCGTGATAGAAGTTGCGCCCGCGCACGACGCCCTGTGCGCGGCTGTCGCCGAAGGTCATGCCGTCGATCGCCTGCAGGTAGCGCTCCCGGCCGTCTTCGACGTAGCGGCCCTGGTAGAGCGCAGCATCGGCGCGGATGTCTGCCAGGCGCTGGTCGTTGCTGGGGTGCGAGGCCAGCCAGTTGTTGCCGCTCTGCACGGGGCGTCCGGCGGCGCGCGCTGCTTCGGCGGCCAGTTGCTCCTGGTTCTTGAGCAGCGCGATCACGTCGATCATGTTGCGCGGGTCGTAATGTGTGCGCGACAGGTACTCCGCCCCCAGCCGGTCGGCCTGCGACTCCTGCTCGCGGCTGTAGGAGGCGATGTAGCCCGCAGCGGCGGTTTGCGAGACCTGCCCCGCGATGTCGGTGGCGCCGCGCAGCCCCTGGCTTTCAAGAACCGCCCCCAGGATGGTCGCGGCCAGCACCCCGAAGCCGGCGGTCTGCTGGCGGGTGGCGCGCTGCGCGCCATGTCGGGCCGTCACGTGGCCGATCTCGTGGCCCATGACACCCGCCAACTCGGCCTCGTTGTCGAGGTAGGCCATGATGCCGCGTGTCACGTAGACATAGCCGCCCGGCAGCGCGAAGGCATTGATCTCGGGGCTGTCGAGCACGGTGAAAGTCCATTGCAGGTGGGCGCGATGGGATTCAGCCGCGAGCTTCTGCCCGACGCTGTTGACGTAAGCCTGCAGCTTGGGGTTGTCGTAGACGCCCTCGTCCTGGATCACCTGCTTGCGCGCCTTGGCACCCTCGGCGATCTCGGTGGGCTCGTCCATCACGGTCCGTTCGGCCTCGCCGGTGACGGGGTTGATGACGGTGGTGCCGCAGGCGCTCAAGGTCAGCAGGGTGGCGGCCGTCAGGCTGGCGAGCAGGTGGCGATGGCGGGTCATGTCGTTGTTCTGATTCAGGAGGAGCGGGAGCCTGGCGGGCCTGGCCGGTACACTCTCGCCCCTGGGCTGCCCAGGCGCCCAGCTACATCCATGGACACCGCACGCACCCCCTCCGCTCCGAGTGACTTCGCCGGCCACACGCCGATGATGCAGCAATATCTTCGCATCAAAGCGGAGCACCCGGACACGCTCGTCTTCTACCGGATGGGCGACTTCTACGAGCTCTTCTTCGACGACGCCCGCAAAGCCAACCGCCTCATCGACATCACCCTGACCGTGCGCGGCCAGTCCAATGGCGAGCCGGTGGTGATGGCCGGGGTGCCGGTGCACGCGGTCGAAACCTACCTGGCCAAGCTGATCCGCCTGGGCGAGTCGGTGGCGATCTGCGAGCAGGTGGGCGAGGTTGGCGCCAGCAAGGGGCCTGTGGAGCGCAAGGTGGTGCGCGTGGTCACGCCGGGCACGCTGATCGACACCGAGTTGTTGTCCGAGCGCGCCGATGCGTTGCTGCTGGCCGTGGTGATGGACAAGCGCGGCCGCCACGCCGAAGACAAGGTGCCCTGCGCCCTGGCTTGGCTGGGTTTGTCCAGCGGCAAGCTGGGCCTGACCGAATGCAGCGCGGCCGAGCTGGCCGGCTGGCTGGCCCGCTTGCAGCCGGCCGAGATCCTCTACGACCGCGAACGCGTGCCCCCGGCGATCGCCACGCTGCTGAGCGCGTCGCAAAAGGGCGTGGCGCTGACCAGCCGCCCCACCTGGCAGTTCGACCCCGGCCTGGGCCTGCGCAAGTTGTGCGAGCAGCTCAAGGTGCAGCACCTGCAAAGCTGGGGCGCGCAGGAGATGCTTTTGGCGCACGCCGCCGGCGCGGCGCTCTTGAGCTACGCCGAGCACACGCAGGGCAGGGCGCTGTCGCACGTGGCCTCGCTGGAGGTGCCGCGCAGTTCCGAACTGCTCGACCTGCCGCCCGCTACTTTGCGCAACCTGGAGCTGGTGCAGACCCTGCGCGGAGAAGACACGCCCACGCTGCTCTCGCTCATCGACACCTGCCGCACAGGCATGGGCAGCCGGGGCCTGCGCCAATGGCTGACCCAACCGCTGCGTGATCGCACCGTGGCCCGAGCCCGCCAGGACGCCATCGCCACGTTGCTGTCGCCGCCCCAGGCGTCGCAAGGCTTCGACGCCATCCGCGAGGCGTTGCGCCACATGAGCGACGTCGAGCGCATCAACGCCCGCATCGCGCTGCGCCAGGTGCGTCCGCGCGAACTCGCCGGCCTGCGCGACACCTTGCTGGGCCTGCCCGCGCTGCTGGCCAAGGTGCCTAACGAAAGCACCTTGCTGCAGCAGGTGAGATCGGCCCTGTCGCCCGATCCGGCCGTGGCCGCACGCCTGCAAGCCACGCTGCTGGAAACGCCTGCGGTGCTGTTGCGCGACGGCGGCGTCATCGCCGAAGGCTTCGATGCCGACCTCGACGAGCTGCGCGCCATCTCGCTGAACTGCGACGCCTTCCTGCTCGACCTCGAAGCCCGCGAGCGCGCCCGCACCAACATCCCGAATCTGCGCGTGCAGTTCAACAAGGTGCACGGCTTCTACATCGAGGTCACGCAATCGCACGCCGACAAGGTGCCGCTCGACTACCAGCGCCGCCAGACGCTGAAAAACGCCGAGCGATACATCACGCCCGAGCTCAAGTCTTTCGAAGACAAGGCCCTGTCTGCGCAGGATCGCGCCCTGGCCCGCGAAAAAGCCATCTTCGAAGCCCTGATCGATTTCCTGCAAGACCACATCGCCACGCTGGGCGCGCTGGCCCGCGCCTTGTCGACGCTGGACGCCCTGGCCGCGCTGGCCGAGCGTGCTTCCACGCTGCGCTGGACCCGCCCCGAGTTCGTGCCCCATCCCTGCATCGAAATCGAGCAGGGCCGCCACCCGGTGGTCGAGGCCCGCCTCATGGAAACCAGCGGCGCTGCCTTCATCCCCAACGACTGCCGCCTGGATGCGAAGCGCCGCATGATGATCGTGACCGGCCCCAACATGGGCGGTAAGTCGACCTTCATGCGCCAGGTGGCGCTCATCTCGGTGCTCGCGGCCATGGGCTCTTACGTTCCGGCCTCAGCCTGCCGCCTGGGCCCGATGGACGCGATCCACACCCGCATTGGCGCCGCCGACGACCTGGCCAACGCCCAGTCCACCTTCATGCTGGAGATGACCGAGGCCGCCGCCATCGTCCACGCCGCCACCGAACACTCGTTGGTGCTGATGGACGAAATCGGGCGGGGCACATCCACCTTCGATGGCCTGGCCCTGGCCGGCGCCATCGCTGGGCACCTTCATGACCGCAACCAGGCCTTCACGCTTTTCGCCACGCACTACTTCGAGCTGACCCGCCTGCCTGAGCGCCACCCGCGGGCGCTCAACGTGCACGTGGGCGTGGCCGAGTCGGGCGATGACATCGTCTTCCTGCACGAGCTGCAGCACGGCCCGGCCAGCCGCAGCTACGGCGTGCAGGTGGCTCGGCTTGCGGGCATGCCCCATTCACTCATCCGCCAGGCCCGTGCCACACTCGAGTCTCTGGAGGCCCAGCAGCGTGCGTCCGAGCAGCAGATCGACCTTTTCACTGACCTTTCTGCCGACATGGGTGCGGCCGGTGGCGTTAACCTCGATCAGCTCGCAGAGGGTGCTCGCCAAGCAGCCCGGCCCGACAGCTTCGAGGCCTTGACCCCGACCGAGGCCCAGGCATTGAACCTGCTTGCCGCCATTGACCCCGATGCGCTCACCCCGCGTGAGGCCCTGGACGCCCTGTACAAACTGAAATCGGTGATCTCGTCATGACCTACTGCGTTGCCATGCGCCTGGAAGCGGGCCTGGTTTTCCTCTCCGACTCGCGCACCAACGCGGGCATGGACCAGATCAGCACCTTCCGCAAAATGACCGTCTACGAGAAGGAAGGCGACCGCGTGATCGTCATGCTCTCGGCAGGCAACCTCGCCATCACCCAGGCGGTCAAGCAACTGGTGGGCAACGAAACCATCGAAGGCGCGGATGGCGAGCCCTGCACAATCTGGACGGCCAAGAGCCTGTTCGATGTGGCCCGCATCGTTGGCAGTTGCGTGCGCAAGGTGCACGCGCGCGACGCCGCCGCCCTCAAGCAGCACGGCATCGATTTCAATTGCAGCCTCATCGTTGGCGGTCAGATCGGTGGCGAGACCATGCGCCTGTTCAACGTCTACGCCGCCGGCAACTTCGTCGAGGCCGGCATCGATGGCGTGTGCTACTTCCAGATCGGCGAATCGAAATACGGCAAGCCCGTGATCGACCGCGTCATCACGCCGCGCACCCCGCTGCAGGAGGCCGCCAAGTGCGCGCTGATCTCCATGGACTCGACGCTGAAGTCCAACCTGTCGGTGGGCCTGCCGCTGGACATGCTGGTGTACGAAGCCGGCACGCTCAAAGTGGACAAGCTCATCCACATCGACGAGTCCAACCCGTACTTCCGCATGATCCGCTCGACCTGGGGGCAGCGCCTGCGCCAGGTGTTCGACTCCATCCCGGAGCCAAGCTGGAGCGGTGATCAGGCCGACTTGCACCTGCCTTCAGGCGCCCAGCCGCAGGCCATGAACCCCCTGAGCAAGATCAGTGCGCCCAACGGCTGAGCCTCAGCCTTGCCCGATCAACGTCTTCGCTTCTTGATCTAGCTGTGAAATGCACGCTGCCATCGCCGCGTGGCAGCGCTCCATGAGCGCGGGCACGTCGTCCACCGTCAAGCCGGTGGTCGGGATCGGGGGCAGGGCGCGCATCACCACCACGCCACCCACCCAGCGGTTGAGGTTCATCGTGCGGGTGTAGTTGTTGGCGCACACCGGCACGATGGGCACCCCGGCGTTGACCGCCATCAGGAAGGCGCCTTTCTTGAGTGGGCCGAGCCCCTTGCCGTGGCCCCGCGTGCCCTCCGGAAACACCCACAGCGACATGTCCTTGTGCTGCAGCGTGTCGGTGGTCGTTTCCATCGCCCGGCGGGCCTGCACGGCGTTGCCCCGGTCGACCAGCACATTGCCCGCCAGCCAGTAAAGCTGACCGAACAGCGGGATCCACTTCAGGCTCGTCTTGCCCAGGCTCACCGTGCGCACCGGCACCACCTGCCCGAAAACGAACAGGTCGTGGTTGGAGATGTGGTTGGCGACGATGATGGCCGGCCGCCGGTGATTCAGCACGCCATCGGCCTCGATGCGCTGGCGCATGCCCATGATGCGCAAGGCAGGGATGCCATAGACCCGGGCACACAGCCTGCTGTTGTCCGGATTGAATGGGCGACACAGGCCGATCAGCAGGCCGATCACACTGGCGATGACGAAGTGCACGGCCAGCAGGAAAATGCGCAGCAGGGACAGCAAAGGGGCTCCCGGAAGGTCAGGACACACGCGTGTCCGTCGGCGATGGCAAAGCGCCGGATCATACGCCCGCCATGCGCCGGGTCTTGATGAGGCCGTGCAAAACCGGAGGCGCCCGCAGCCCAGTCCGCCTATAATGCCGCTTTACCACCGCAGCGATCCCGTCAGAGGGTCGCACCTGCGCAAATGACCAAGTTTGTCTTCGTCACCGGCGGTGTGGTGTCCTCGCTTGGCAAGGGCATCGCCGCTGCGTCTTTGGCTGCCATCCTCGAATCCCGCGGCCTCAAAGTCACCCTCATCAAGCTCGACCCGTACATCAACGTGGACCCGGGCACGATGTCGCCCTTCCAGCATGGCGAGGTCTTCGTGACCGACGACGGTGCCGAGACCGACCTCGATCTGGGCCACTACGAGCGCTTCATCACCACCCGGATGAAGAAGGCCAACAACTTCACCACTGGCCAGATCTACAAGTCGGTGCTGGAGAAGGAACGCCGTGGCGACTACCTGGGCAAGACCGTCCAGGTCATCCCCCACATCACCAACGAAATCCAAGATTACGTGCGCCGTGGTGCCGGTGTCGGCACGCCTGACGCGGTCGACGTGGCCATCGTGGAAATCGGTGGCACCGTGGGCGACATCGAGTCGCTGCCCTTCATGGAAGCCGCGCGTCAGCTCAGCCTCAAGGCCGGCCCGACCAACGCCGCCTTCGTGCACCTGACCTACGTGCCTTTCATCGCCGCAGCCGGCGAGTTGAAAACCAAACCCACCCAACATACCGTGCAGAAGCTGCGCGAGATCGGCATCCAGCCCGATGCGCTGCTGTGCCGCGCCGACCGCGCCATCCCGGCCGACGAGCGCGAAAAGATCTCGCTGTTCACCAACGTGCCCGAGTCCGGCGTGATTTCGGTGTGGGACGCCGACACCATCTACAAGGTGCCGCGCATGCTGCACGAGCAGCACCTCGACGACCTCATCTGCAACAAGCTGCAGTTGAGCACCAGGCCGGCCGACCTGTCGCGCTGGGACAACCTGGTCTACGAGGTCGAGAACCCCAAGGGCGCGGTCACCATCGCCATGTGCGGCAAGTACACCGAGCTGTCGGACTCGTACAAGTCGCTCAACGAGGCGCTGCGCCACGCCGGCATCCACAACCACGCCCGCGTCAACATCGAGTACGTCGATTCCGAGTCGCTCACGCCCGAAACGGCGGGCACGCTCTCGCGGTTCGACGCCATCCTGGTGCCCGGCGGCTTCGGCAAGCGCGGCGTGGAAGGCAAGATCATCGCGGCGCAATACGCCCGCGAGCACGGCATCCCCTACCTGGGCATCTGCCTGGGCATGCAGGTGGCCACCATCGAATACGCCCGCCACAAGGCCGGCCTCGAAGGCGCCAACTCCACCGAGTTCGAGCCGCAGGCCCCGCACCCCGTCATCGCCCTGATCGACGAGTGGCTGGACGCCGACGGCACCGTGCAAAAGCGTGATGCGTCGTCCGACCTGGGCGGCACCATGCGCCTGGGCGCGCAGAGCTCCGACGTGAAACCCGGCACCATCGCCCACGACATCTACGGCGACGTGGTGACCGAGCGCCACCGCCACCGCTACGAGGCTAACGAGCGCTACCTCGACAAGCTGCAGGCCGCTGGCCTGGTCATCTCGGCCATCACCCAGCGCGAGAAGCTCACCGAGATGGTCGAGCTGCCGAAGTCGGTGCACCCTTGGTACGTCGGCGTGCAGTTCCACCCCGAGTTCAAGTCCACCCCCTGGGACGGCCACCCGCTGTTCAAGGCCTACATCAAGGCGGCCCTGGACCACCAGGCCAAAGAGGATTGAAGCCATGAAGCTCTGCGGATTCGACGTCGGCCTTGAGCGCCCCTTCTTCCTGATCGCCGGCACCTGCTCCATCGAGGGCCTGGAGCTGTCGCTCGAGGTGGCGGGCCGCCTTCAGGAGGCTTGCGCGCCCCTGGGCATCCCGCTGATTTACAAGGGCTCCTTCGACAAGGCCAACCGATCCTCGGGCACAACCGCCCGTGGCTTGGGGCTCGACAAGGGCCTGCAGATCCTCGACGAAGTGCGCCGCCAGACCGGACTGCCGGTGCTGACCGATGTGCACGACGAATCGCAGGTGGCCGAAGTCGCCAGCGTGGTCGACGTGCTGCAGACCCCAGCCTTCCTGTGCCGCCAAACCGACTTCATCCGTGCGGTGGCCAAGTCGGGCAAGCCGGTCAACATCAAGAAGGGCCAGTTCCTCGCGCCCTGGGACATGAAGAACGTCATAGACAAGGCCCGCGCTGCCGCGCAGGAGGCCGGCCTGTCGCCTGACCGCTTCCTGGCCTGCGAGCGAGGTGTGAGCTTCGGCTACAACAACCTCGTGGCCGACATGACCAGCCTGGCCGAGATGCGCAAGTCCGGCGCACCGGTGGTTTTTGACGTGACCCACTCGGTGCAAAAGCCTGGTGGCCTGGGCGGCGCCAGCGGCGGCGCCCGCGAGATGGTGCCTGTGCTGGCGCGTGCCGGCGTGGCAGCCGGCGTGGCCGGCCTCTTCATGGAGACCCATCCCGATCCGGCGAAGGCCTGGAGCGATGGCCCCAACGCCGTGCCACTCAAGCACATGAAGGCGCTGCTCGAAACCTTGATCGAGCTCGACCGCATCACCAAGAAGAACGGTTTCCTGGAAACCGACTTCAACTGAAGTCCTAAAATCCACGGTTTGCCTGCAACCCAGGCAGGCCGTTTTTGCTTACCAACCATCCCATCTTTTGAGGAACCCCTGATGAGCGCCATCGTTGACATCATCGGCCGCGAAGTGATCGACAGCCGAGGCAACCCCACCGTCGAATGCGACGTCCTGCTGGAAAGCGGCGTCATGGGCCGTGCGGCCGTGCCGTCGGGCGCCTCGACCGGTTCGCGCGAAGCCATCGAGCTGCGCGATGGCGACAAGAGCCGTTACCTGGGCAAGGGCGTGCTCAAGGCCGTCGAGCACATCAACACCGAGATCGCCGAAGCCGTGCTGGGCCTGGACGCCTCCGAACAGGCCTTCCTGGACAAGACCCTGATCGACCTCGACGGCACCGAAAACAAGGGCCGCCTGGGCGCCAACGCCATGCTGGCCGTGTCGATGGCCGTGGCCCGCGCCGCCGCCGAAGAAGCCGGCCTGCCCCTGTACCGCTATTTCGGTGGCATGGGCGCCGTGCAACTGCCCGTGCCGATGATGAATGTCATCAACGGCGGCGCGCACGCCAACAACAACCTCGACCTGCAGGAGTTCATGATCCTGCCGGTGGGAGCGCCTTCTCTGCGTGAAGCCCTGCGCTATGGCGCCGAGGTCTTCCACGCGCTCAAGAAGATCATCCACGACAAGGGCATGTCCACCGCCGTGGGCGACGAAGGCGGTTTTGCGCCTTCCGTGGAAAGCCACGAAGCCGCCATCCAGCTGATCCTGCAAGCCATCGAAGCTGCGGGCTACGTGCCCGGCGAACAGATCGCCCTGGGCCTGGACTGCGCCGCTTCCGAGTTCTACAAGGATGGCAAGTACCACCTCGAAGGCGAAGGCCTGACCCTGACGGCCCAGCAATGGACCGACATGCTCGCCACCTGGTGCGACAAGTACCCGATCATCTCGATCGAGGACGGCATGCACGAAGGCGACTGGGAAGGCTGGAAGATCCTGACTGAGCGCCTGGGCAAGAAGGTGCAACTGGTGGGCGACGACCTGTACGTCACCAACACCAAGATCCTCAAGGAAGGCATCGAGAAGGGCATCGCCAACTCGATCCTCATCAAGATCAACCAGATCGGCACCCTGACCGAAACCTTCGCCGCCATCGAGATGGCCAAGCGCGCCGGCTACACCGCCGTCATCAGCCACCGCTCGGGCGAAACCGAAGACAACACCATCTCCGACATCGCCGTGGGCACCAACGCCGGCCAGATCAAGACCGGTTCGATGAGCCGCTCGGACCGCATGAGCAAGTACAACCAGCTCCTGCGCATCGAGGAAGACCTGGGCAACGTGGCCGTTTACCCCGGCCGCAGCGCTTTCTACAACCTGCGCTGATCCCGGTATCGGAGCAGCCCTGGTTTGGCGCGGGTGGCCGAACCAGGGGCAAACACGGCGGGACCTGATGCTGTCAGGTCCCTTTTTCATGGCCGCTCGTGGATAATCCGCGCATGCGTGTGGCTTTCTTCGTCCTCGTTGCCTTGTTGGCTGCCATCCACGCCGAACTGTGGTTCGGCAAGGGTGGCATGCCACGCGTCATGGCCTTGCGCGCCGAGGTCGACGCGCAGCAAAAAGCCAACGCCCAGGCCCAGGCGCGAAACGATCAGCTTGCCGCCGAGGTACGCGACCTCCAGGAGGGCCTGGAAATGGTCGAGGAAAAGGCCCGCACCGAGTTGGGCATGGTCAAGCCTGACGAAATCTACGTGCAGCTCACCACCAAGGCGCCGCCGGTGCTGAGCGCACCGCCTTCCTCCGCCTCTGCCACCCACTGATCGCCCATGAGCGCGTCCTTGAGTGGCCTGGCCGAACACCTGGCCTGGGTCGCCCCCTGGCTCCTGCCCCTTGATGCCACCTGGGCGCTGCCCATCAGCCGGCTCGAAGCCGTGGCCTCGCTGATGGCACTGGCCATGGTGGGCTTCAACCTGCGTGTCAACCCGCTCGGCTGGCCTTTGGCCATTGCCAGTTCGGCGCTCTACGCCTTGCTTTTCGCGCGCAGCCGGCTTTACGGCGAAGCCACGCTTCAGCTCGTTTTCATGGCGCTGTCTGCATGGGGGTGGGCGCAATGGCTGCGTGGGCGTGACGAGACGGGGCAAGCTTTGCGGGTGCGTCAGCTCCAGGCTGCTGCCCGCTGGCGGTTGTTGGGCGTGACGGCGCTGCTGTGGGCCTTGATCGGAGCCATGCTCAGCGCCTGGACCGATTCCGACGTGCCTTATGGCGATGCCTTGCCCACCGCCGGCAGCCTGGTCGGGCAGTGGTTGCTGGCGCGCAAATGGGTGGACAACTGGCCGTGCTGGCTGGCGGTGAACCTGCTGAGCATGGCGCTGTTCGCCCACAAGGGGCTGTGGCTCACCGTGGGCCTGTATGGCGTCTTCGCGGTGCTCTCTTGTGTGGGTTGGGCAGCCTGGGCTCGTCGTACCGACATCGAGCGCTGGCGAGGGCTGCCATGACCGACCCGATGAAGCGAGCGAACATGAGGATGGACGATCCTGTCCCCGCCGATGCAGACGAAACCGTCACGGTTGGCAAAGCAACCGAAGCAGCACCTCGCGCGCTGGTGATCGGCGTGGTCGGCGCCGAAAGCACCGGCAAAACGCTGCTGGTCAAGGAACTTGGCCGTACGCTGCGCGAACGAGGTCTGCAAGTGACCAGCGTGCCGGAGGCCTTGCGCCTTTTTTGCGATCGCGAAGGGCGCACGCCTCGCGTTAATGAGCAGCGGGCCATCGCCGAAGAGCAGACCCAGCTCATCGCAGCCGCCGCGCAGCGTGCTGCCATCGTGCTTGCCGACACCACCGCGCTCATGACGGCGGTCTACAGCGAGGTCATCTTCGGTGACACGAGCCTGCACGGGCAGGCACTGGCCGATCACGCGAGATGCGACCTGACGCTCTTGACTGCGCAGGACCTGCCCTGGGTGCCCGACGGCATCATCCGCGACGGACCGCAGGTGCGTGAGGCTGTGGACACCTGTCTGCGCAGGTTGCTGCAGGAGGGCGGCGTGCCGCACGCCCTCGTCATGGGCAAGGGCCTGAGGCGGCAGGCCAATGCCTTGAGCTGCATCGAGCACCTGCTGAGCGAGCCGGCACGGCGTCAGCGCCCCGCCGGTTCGTCCCGCTGGCGCTGGTTCTGCGACAACTGCGACGACGGCGAGTGCGAGCAGCACTGGCTGACACGAGCCGGGTCTTCCAGCGGTTCTGCCTCGCCTGGTCCAGACACGGTTCTGGGCGAGCCCTCGGGCGGCGACCATGCCGCCTGACGCGCCAGCAGGGCAGGCCTTGCCCGTGCTCTGGCGCGAGGGCGATTGCATCGCCATCCACAAGCCTGCCGGCTGGCTGGTGCACCGCACGGGCCTGGACGCAGGTGAAACTCGCTTTGTGGTCCAGGCCATGAGGGACCAGTTGGGAGCTCCGGTGCACCCGGTTCACCGCTTGGACAAGGGCACCTCTGGGGTCTTGCTGATGGCTTTGTCCCCCGATGCGGCCAGGCGTTTGTCAGGCTGCTTTGAGCGGCGCGAGGTGCTCAAACGCTACGTTGCTTTGGTGCGTGGCTGGCCGGCTGAAGAGCTTCGCGTTGACCACGCCTTGCGCCCGGATGACGCGCCCCCGGAAGCACCCGCACAGGATGCGCAGACCGACTTCCGCCTGCTGGCACGCTGCAGCCTCGACGTGCCGGTCGACCGCTACCAACAGACCCGCGTGGCGCTGGTCGAAGCGCTGCCGCACACCGGACGCCGACACCAGATCCGGCGCCACCTCAAACACCTGGCTCACCCCATCATCGGCGACGCAACACATGGCAAGGGCGCGCACAACCGCTGGTGGGCAGAGCGCTTGGGGCTTCACAGGTTGTGGCTGCACGCCGCCTCGTTGAGGCTGCCGCATCCACATCGCGACGGGGATTGGTTGGACATCGCTTCGCCGCTGTCCTCAACGGTGTTGAACGCCGATTGGCAAAGGGTGCTGGCCGAGCATTGGCATTGGACCCAGGCCGATGCGCGGGTGCGTCTGCTGGCCGGTTTGGCATGGCCTTGATGTTGGCAATGTGGGTCAAATAGGTGATGGATGGGCGTCAAAAAACAAAAAAACGATGTATAAAATACTTGAATGGTGGTGAATTTATATTTATCCGCCTTCAAAGGCGCGCCATGGTTTTCAACGCCCGTTGGAAGTCGTGAATTTGACGTGCCAGCTCATGTTGGCGTGGTCTGCATTGCTTTAAGAGGGGCTTTTTCCGTTTTTTGTTTTGCCCCCCCTTCGCGGGCAGGTTCTTGTTGCAAAAAACAAAACGGCTTTTCTCTGGTTGAGCTGATCTGCACCATCATCATCATTGGCGTGATGGCGGCAACGGTCGTGCCAAGATTGTATAACTTCCGCTCTGATGCCCAGTTTGCAGTGCTTAATCAAGCGGCTGCCCAGATATCCAGTGCTGCAGAGTTGGCTGCAGAAAAGTGTCGGATCATCCAGGGCTGTTATGTGAATGAGTGGTCTGATGAATTCATCAAAGACCCGAGCAATCACCTTGGCCAAATGTACAGTGGTTACCCCACGGCCAACTCGGATGCAAACTCCTCTCCCATTGTGAATTGGATCACCATATCCGGTTTTGAGGTTGACCAATCTTCAATCATGTACACGGACTTCAAGCTGAAGGGCTCCTCAGATCCGTCCAATTGCAAGATTCGCTATAACTTTGCAGTCAGTTTGGGTGCGTCTCCCGTCGTATCCATCCTGAATTCTGGATGCTGAAAATCATGCACGTTTGAACGGCTTGAATCCCCTGAGGCGCTAACAGCCCAATCGCTGCTATTGCCCAGTTGGCATGGGGTTCATTGGTGGGACTTCTTCAGCCTCGCATGTTTAATTCCGTCTGGTATTTCCGCAGTCTGCCAGCAACGGTGGGCGCCCGCAAATCACTGCAGCTTGTTGGACCCCGGCGGCGTGTCCGCTTCGGCCGTGAACAGGCTGGCCGCGTCAATCGGGTCGAAGTGGTAGTGCTGCCCGCAGAAGTCGCAGCCGATTTCCACCTGGCCCTGCTCAGCGATGATGCTGTCGACCTCCTCCTGCCCGAGGCTGCGCAGCATTTCCGCCACGCGTTCGCGTGAGCACGTGCAGGCAAAGCGCGGGCCCGTGGGGCCGGCTTTGGGTTCGAAGTAGCGCAGGTCTTCTTCCCAGAACAGTCGGTGCAAGATTGTCTGTGCATCGAGTGTGAGCAGCTCTTCGCGTTTGAGGCTGCCCGCCAGGGTGGCGATGCGGTTGTAGGCCTCGTCAAGGGCTTCTTCCGTCGTGGCGACGCGGTCGGTGCCGGCCAGGTTGGCTTCGCCCTCAATGGGCATGCGCTGGATCAGCAGGCCCGCGGCGATCTCGTCATTGGCCGCCAACACCAGCTTGGCATCAAGCTGTTCGGACTGGCGCATGTACTGTTCCAGCACCTCGCTGAGCTCGTTGAGCAATCCGCCCTCCAAGTGATTGAGCGAAACCACGCCCTGGTAGGGCTGCTGGCCGGGCTGGCGATCCTTCGGATCGAGCGTGATCGCGCAGCGTCCCTTGCCATGGTTGTTGACCAGCGCCTCCAGGGGCAGGCGGCCGCTGTCGCTGGATGGGATTTCGCCCATCACCTTGGCCGTGCTGCGGAAAGCGAGGTCGGGCTGCGCCTCGGTGACCGCCAGCTTGAGCGGCCCATCGCCGAAGATCTGCAGCACCACGGCGCCATTGAACTTGATGTTGGACTGCAGCAGCACGGTGGCCGCGCTCATCTCGCCCAGCAGTTGGCGCACCGGCTCTTCGAAGCCGCCAGCGGCCTCACGCCGGCGCAGCAGTTCTTGCCAGGATTCGGTCAGGCGCACGAGGACGCCGCGCACCGGTAGGCCTTCGAACAGGAATGTGTGCAGTTCGCTCATGGCAACTCGATTCAACTCAGGTCGAGGGCGCGTCGATGCGCACCATCGCGGTCTTGTATTCGGCCGACTTGGCCACGTAGAGGCCCGTGCCCAGGTGCATGCGCAGCAGGTCGGCCTCGGTCAGCGGGCGCACGGCCTTGGCCGGCGAGCCCATGATCAGCATGCCGTCCTCGAACACCTTGCCCTCAGTGACCAGCGCGCCAGCGGCCACCAGGCAGTTCTTGCCGATGACCGCGCCATTGAGCACCACCGCCTGGATGCCAATCAGCGAGCCTTTGCCGATGGTGCAGCCATGCAGCATGGCCTGGTGGCCCACGGTCACGTCCTCGGCGATGGTCAGCGGAAAGCCAATGTCTGTGTGCAGCACGGACGACTCCTGCACATTGGAGCGCGCCCCGATGACGATCGGCTCGTTGTCGCCGCGCAGCGTCACGTGCGACCACACGCTGCTGCCTTCGGACAGCGTCACGTCGCCGATGACATCCGCCGATTCGGCCACGTAAGCGGTCGGGTGCACGGTCGGGGCCTTGTCGTGGATGCGGTAGAGCGCCATGGGGTCACGCGGTTGAGGTGGGGTTCCGATTCTAAAAGCCCGAGCGTTGACCTGCTGCATGCCACCTCAAGGCAGAATCGGGGCATCCTGTCCATCAACGCAACCGTTCACCGCGTCCCCCCGACGCAGGGAGTCCGCATGAAAACCGTCGGCGACAAACTGGCATCTTTCAAAGTTGTGGGCGTCAAGCCCGGTTTCAAGCATCCGGAGGAGCACGGCCAGTCCGCTTTCGAGGAGCTCACCGAGCAGAGCTTCCCCGGCAAATGGAAGGTCATTTACTTCTACCCGAAGGATTTCACCGCCGTCTGCGGCAGCGAGGTGGAGGCCTTCGCGCGCCTGACCAGGCAATTCGCCGACCGCAACGCGGTGCTGCTGGGAGGCTCGACCGACAACGAGCACTCCAAGCTCGGCTGGCGCCGCGAAGCGCCCCAGATCGATCAGCCCGGCCACCACGCCTTTGCCGACGAGGCTGGCCAACTGGTCGACCAATTGGGCGTGCGCGACCGCGACGCTGGCATCGCCCTGCGTGCCACCTTCATCGTCGACCCGGACAACGTGATCCGCCACGTGTCCGTCAACAGCCTGATGGTGGGCCGCAACCCCGATGAAGTGCTGCGCGTGCTCGACGCCCTGCAGACCGACGCCGCCTGCGCCTGCAACCGGCCCGTAGGCGGTGCCACGCTCTGAGGGCGACGGTCCCATGCTGATCCAGTGGCCATAACATCAACAGCCCAAACTCAAACGGCCACCACGGCCTGAACCGACTCCGGCCTTCGCCGCGAGAACTCCAAGAAGATGCTGATCCTGCTGTCCCCGGCCAAGAGCCTCGACTACGACACCGCGCCCACGACCGACCGCCACACGCTGCCGCAGTTCACCGATGAATCGGCCGCGCTCATTGAGGTGCTGCGCCCCTACACGCCCGCGCAACTGGCGTCACTCATGGACCTCAGCGACGCGCTGGCCACGCTCAACGTCGCCCGCTACGCGGCCTGGTCGCCGCGCTTCACCTCGCGCAACAGCAAGCAGGCCGTGCTGGCCTTCAACGGCGATGTCTACGAAGGCCTGGACGCCGCCAGCCTCAAGCAGAAGGACCTTGACTGGGCTCAAGACCACGTCGCCATCCTCAGCGGCCTGTATGGCATCCTGCGGCCGCTCGACTGGATGCAACCCTACCGCCTGGAAATGGGCACGAAGCTCGTCAACCCACGCGGTAAAGATCTCTACGCATGGTGGGGTGACACCCTGGCCAAGCACATCAACGAAAGGCTGGCCGAGCAGGGCGACGACGTGGTCATCAACTTGGCGTCGCAGGAGTATTTCAAGTCGGTCAAACGCAAGGCCTTGAAGGCGCGTGTGATCGAATGCGTTTTCGAAGACTGGAAGGCCGGTCAATGGAAGGTCATCAGCTTTCACGCGAAGCGCGCACGCGGCCTGATGGCGCGCCACGCCATCGTCAAGCAGGCCAAGTCTCCGAAGGCCTTGCTGAGCTTCGATGCCGAAGGCTACGCCCACGCACCTGAGGCCTCTACTGCGGACCGGCTGGTCTTCCGCCGCCGCCTGGATGCCTGATCGACTGATCTCCAGCGAACATGGACAGCCGCCAAGTCATCACACCTGAATTGCGCGAGTGGCTGCTCGCGCAGGTGGCGGCGGGTCACAGCGCGGATCGGGTGCTGGCGTCGATGCAGGCCAGTGGCTGGGACGCTGGGGTGGCCGTGGAGGCGATTCGCGCATTGGTGCCTGGCGCGGCCGATGACCCGACCCTGGATGCTGCCACCATGCCTGGGCTCTCCGAAGGCGCTGGCCATCGCATTCAGGCGCATGATCGCGAGGTCGACTTGGTGGTTGACATCCAGCACCCGCGCATCGCCGTCTTCCGGGATTTGTTGAGTGATGCCGAGTGCGATGCGCTGATCGAACTGGCGCGACCGCGCCTTTCGCGCTCGGAGACGGTGGTCAACCGCACGGGCCAGAGCGAGGTCAATGCCGCACGCACCAGCCAGGGCATGTTCTTTTCGCGCGGAGAGGGTGAACTGGTGAGCGCCATCGAAGCCCGCATCGCGGCCCTGCTCAACTGGCCGGTCGAGCGAGGCGAGGGCTTGCAGGTGCTGCGTTATGGCGTGGGCGCCGAGTACCGCCCGCATTTCGACTATTTCGATCCGGCTCAGCCAGGCACCCAGGCCATCCTCAAGCGGGGCGGACAGCGCGTGGGCACGTTGCTGATGTACCTCAACACGCCCACGTCGGGCGGCGCGACAACCTTCCCCGATGCGGGCATCGAGGTGCGGGCCTTGCGCGGCAGTGCCGTTTTCTTCGCCTATGGTCAGCCGAGCCCGCTCACACGAACCCTGCATGGCGGGGCGCCTGTGCTGGCGGGTGAAAAGTGGGTCGCAACCAAGTGGCTGCGTGCCAGTCGATTCGATTGAGGCGGCTGGCCTAGGCGGGCGCTTCTTTCAGTCAGGAGCCGCGAGGCCGACGCGCGAGCACAGCCGTGCCGCCTCCGCCAGCTTCTTGACGAGCACCGCCGCCCTGGCGCGAGGATGCTTGATGGCGTCCGCCACCACCACCGCCACCACCTTGGCCGCCGCGTGAGCCCGAGCCGTGGCCCGAACCATGCCCCGAGCCTGACGCGCCACCACGCTGGCCACCGCCGCCGCCAGATCGCGAACCGCCCGCGCCGCCATGCAGCACACGACGGCCCAACTGGATCGGTTCGGGGCGGGCATTCGGGTCCGGTGCGAAGCCGGGAACCACCTCACGGGGAATCTGGCGCTTGATGAGCTTTTCAATCGAGGCCAGGAAACCTTCTTCGTCGACGCACACCAGCGAGACGGCCTCGCCTTCGGCACCAGCGCGCCCCGTGCGGCCGATGCGGTGCACGTAATCCTCCGGCACGTTCGGCAACTCGTAATTCACCACGTGGGGCAACTGGTCGATGTCGATGCCCCGCGCCGCGATGTCTGTGGCCACCAGCACGCGCAGGTCACCAGTCTTGAAGTCGGCCAGGGCACGGGTGCGTGCACTCTGGCTCTTGTTGCCGTGGATGGCCATGGCCGTGATGCCTTGCTTGTCGAGGTACTCGACGAGGCGATTCGCGCCGTGCTTCATGCGTGTGAACACCAGCACCTGGTGCCAGTCCTGGCTGACGATCAGGTGGTTGAGAAGCTCTTTCTTGCGGTCTCGGTCAACCGGGTGCACCTTCTGGGCGATGGTGTCTGCCGTGGCGTTGCGGCGAGCCACCTCGATGACGCGAGGCGAGTTCAGCAGGCGTTCCGCCAGCGCCTTGATTTCGTCGGAAAACGTGGCTGAAAAAAGCAGGCTTTGTTTTTTCGCAGGCAGGATATTCAAAACACGGCGGATATCGTGGATGAAACCCATGTCCAGCATGCGGTCAGCCTCATCGAGGACGAAAATTTCCACGTCATCGAGTTTCAGGGTGCCTTGTTGGTGGTGATCCAGCAGGCGCCCAGGCGTTGCCACCAGGATATCGACGCCTTGGCGCAAGGCTTCGATCTGGGGATTCATGCCAACGCCACCGAACATCACCATCGATTTGAATGGCAGGTACTTGCCATAATTGCGAACACTCTCTTCGACCTGTGCTGCTAGCTCACGCGTGGGGGTGAGCACCAGAGCGCGGACGGTGCGCTTGCGCCCACCTTCAGGCGTTTTTTCCGAGAGCTTTTGCAGCATCGGCAAGGTAAAACCGGCGGTTTTACCCGTTCCGGTTTGAGCGCCTGCGAGCAAATCTCCCCCAGCCAGCACGGCCGGAATGGCTTGGGATTGAATGGGGGTCGGGTGGTCATAACCCGACTCATGGATGGCCCGCAAAAGCGGTGCGGACAAACCCAGTTTTTCAAAGGACATACAGCGAGCCCGCTTGGTGCGACGCGGCGACTGCACCCACATCGGCCGGGCTCGGGCGGTGTGGGTCAACCGGCGTCCGCCAGTTAAATCAAATCATCGAAACGTACAAAACGAGTCCGGTCGATCTCTCTTCAAATTGTATGGGTCGCCTTGCAGTCGATCGGGGATGATTTGACGAAATGAGGGGCGACTTTCTGAATATCGATGTTACCAGATGTAAGGTGCCCTGGTCTTCGCCACAGGGTCTTTTTTGAGCCGGGCGCACGGCAATCGGTCACGCCCCTGCGCCTAGAATCCGAGCATGACATCGACGGTTCTCGCGCGCAAGCACCGGCCAGGCAGTTTCGAGGCCATGGTCGGCCAAGGGCATGTTGTTCAGGCCCTTTCCAACGCGCTCACCCAGCAGCGCCTGCATCACGCCTACCTGTTCACGGGCACCCGTGGCGTAGGCAAGACCACCGTGTCTCGCATCTTGGCCAAGTCGCTGAACTGTGTCGGCCCGGACGGGCAAGGCGGCATCACGGCGCACCCATGCGGCCAATGCCAACCTTGTCGCGACATCGACAGTGGTCGATTCGTCGACTATGTGGAGCTCGACGCGGCCTCGAACCGGGGGGTGGAGGAAATCTCGCAACTGCTGGAGCAGGCGGTCTACAAGCCGGTGGTGGGGCGCTTCAAGGTCTACATGATCGACGAAGTGCACATGCTCTCCACCCACGCCTTCAACGCCATGCTCAAGACGTTGGAGGAGCCGCCCGAGTACCTGAAGTTCGTGCTCGCCACGACCGACCCGCAAAAGGTGCCAGTCACCGTGCTCTCGCGCTGCCTGCAGTTCAACCTGCGCCCGATGGCGGCTCAAACGGTTCAGAGTCACCTCGCCGAGGTGCTGGACAAGGAAGCGGTGCCCCACGATGCTGCCTCGCTGCGCCTGATCTCGCGCGCAGCCCGTGGTTCGATGCGCGACGCCATGTCGCTGACCGATCAGGCCATCGCCTTCGGGGGCGGCGGATTGCAGGAAGACGTGGTGCGGCAGATGCTGGGTGCGGTCGACCGCAGCCACGTCCAGCGCTTGATCGAAGCCGTTGCCGATGGCGATGGCGCAGCGCTGGTGGCTGCGGTGGATGCCCTGCGCGAGCGCGGCTTGTCGGCCGCCGGCACACTGGAAGAACTCGCTGCGGCATTGCAACGCATGGCCGTGGTGCAGGCGGTGCCTGCCCTGGCCGCTGACCAGGACGACCCCGACGCCGAAACCTGGGCCCGGCTGGCTCCTCGCCTGGCCCCGGACGAAACCCAGTTGTTCTACAGCCTGTGCCTGCAAGGCCGGGCCGAGCTGGCCCTGGCTCCTGACGAGTACAGCGGTCTGCTCATGCTGATGTTGCGCTTGCTGGCGTTCAAGCCTGACAGTCCTTTGACGAGGGACCCGGACGACCCAAAAGCTGAAGGCTCGGCGGTCCGCCAGGCTGCCGAGCCGGCTTCCCGCACCTCGGTCGCCTCGGCGGCGCATGTCCCGGCGGTGTCGGCCTTGGCCGGGTCTGCGTCCGCTTCTGCGCCCACGCCCACGCCCCAGCCTTCGCTCGCGAATTCGGAGCGCGCTGCGTCGGCGCCCCGATTGACTTCTCAGCCACAACAACCGACTTCCTCTGCGTCGTCTCGGGCTGCATCGCCCATGCCCATCAGGGCGTCAACGGTGCCTGCTTCCGCTCCATCGCCTGCTCCAGCAAGGCCGGCGGAGCCCCCATCTGTGCACTCACCGGAGGCTTCGTCTGCGCGGTCCTCGGCTCCCCCATGGGACGACGAGCCCCCCTTGGCCGAGCCAGACGCCGTCCCCGCAGCTGCCTGGTTCGACGATGGACCGCCCCCTGATCTGCCTCCAGAGGCTTTGCTGGACGCCGGCCAACCGTCATCGGGCGGTGGCAATGCGGCCTGGGAGCCGCCGCCCCTGGATATCGAACGAGCGGTGCCGCCGCCTCTTGGTGCGCAGTCCGCTGAGCCCGACCCGCTGGCTGACCTTTGGGCTGACGTCGTGGCGCAACTGCAAAGCCGTGGCCTGATCACGGCGCTGGTGCGTGAACTCGCCGTCCAGTCCCAATGCTTGGCGCATCAGGCAGAGGGTGCTTCCGAGCGTTGGCTGTTGCGCGTGGAGCGTGAGAGCCTGATGGGCGACATGCACCGCGACCGACTGCGCCAGGCGCTGGCTTCGCTGTCGGGGCGCGAGGTGCAACTGGACTTGGAGAGGGGGGATGCCATCAACACCCCTGCCCAGCGGGATCTGGCTGCGCGGGAAGCTCGCCAACGTGCAGCCGAGGCCCTGATGGCGGCCGACCCCCTCGTGCGCCGCCTGATCGCCGAACACCCTGGTGCACGCATCTTGCCGGGCTCCGTGCGGCCCCTGTGAGCGACAATCCCAACCGTTTTCTCTCCATTGATCGAAAGGACGAGCCATGCTCAAAGGACAACTCGCCGGGCTGATGAAGCAAGCCCAGCAGATGCAGGACAACCTCAAGAAGGCCCAGGATGAACTGGCACTGATCGAGGTCGAAGGGCAGTCCGGTTCTGGCCTGGTCAAGGTCGTCATGACTTGCAAGAACGAAGTCAAGCGCGTCACCATCGACCCCAGCCTGCTGGCCGATGACAAGGACATGCTCGAAGACATGGTGGCCGCAGCCTTCAATGATGCCGCGCGCCGCGCGGAAGCCACCAGTTCCGAGAAGATGTCGCGCCTGACAGCTGGTATGCCCATGCCCCCGGGCATGAAGCTCCCGTTCTGAACGCGGCCCTGAGCGCGTTCTCACTCGGTTCGAAGACATGGCCGATTCCGCACTCGAAGCCTTGATCGAAGGCTTGCGTTGCCTGCCCGGTGTCGGGCAGAAGTCGGCCCAGCGCATGGCCTACCACCTGCTGCAGCATGACCGTTCCGGCGCGGTGCGCCTGGCTCGCGCGCTTGATGTGGCTGTGTCGGAGATCGGGCATTGCACGAGGTGCCATACCTTCAGCCGCGAGCCGGTCTGTGAGGTCTGTCAAGACGAGACGCGTGACCGGCAGTCGCTGTGTGTGGTCGAAACCCCGGCCGATCAGGCGGCTCTGGAACGCACTGGCAGCTACAAGGGCCTTTACTTCGTGCTCATGGGGCGCTTGAGCCCGCTCGATGGGCTCGGCGTGCGCGACATCGGCGTTGCCCCTCTGCTCGAACGCGCAGGCGATGGGGTGGTTCAGGAAGTGATCCTGGCCACGAACTTCACCGCCGAGGGCGAGGCCACCGCCCACATCCTGGCAGAGCAACTGCGCAGCAGGGGCCTGAGGGTGACCCGGCTGGCGCGGGGTGTGCCGGTTGGCAGCGAGCTTGAATACGTGGACCTGGGCACCATCGCCCACGCATTCATGGACCGTCGCTGACGCCGCGCGCAGCGATGTTTAGCGGCCTCTTCAGCGCGCGCTGGCCATGCGCACCCGGTTGCTGGTGCGGATGGTTGCTTTGTTGTTGGCCTTGCTGCTGTTGCGAGCGTTGGCCACCACGCGCGTGCTGGCTGCCACCTTGGTCTTGCTGACAACCGGCTTGCTGCTGGCTTGCTTGCTGGCAGACCTGCTGGTGGAGGCGAGCTGGCGCTTGGTCGCCATCGGCACGTAAACCACGATGTTCTGGCCACGGCTGAACGCTGCACGCGTGTTGGTTCGGTTCCATTGCGCCACTTGGTCGGCGGAGACCTTGTAGCGCTGCGCAATGCTGGCCACCGTGTCGCGCTTGCCGGCCTTGACCAAGGTGCGCCGCATGGGAGGCAGGTCGGGGGCGAGGGCCATCATGGCGTTGTCGGCCAGGCTTTCCGAAACGTCCTGTTCGCGGTGCTCTGAACGGGGCACCAGCAGGGTCGAGCCAGCCTTGACCAGCATCTTCGGCGGGATGTGGTTGACCTCGCGCAGCGAGGCTTCATTCATGCCGACCGACTTGGCCGCTTCAGCGGGACGCATGGTGCGCGGAACCTGCCAGGCCGTCCAGGTGGCCAGCGCGCCCTTGTGGCGAGACAGGTTGTGCACGAACAGGTTGGCGTTGTCGTAGGGCAAGAGCACCTGAGGTGTGCCGGCTGCCAGGATGACGGGCTTGTTCTGCGAGGGGTTCAGCGCCTTGAATTCGTCGATGGACAAGCCAGCCAAGCGCGTGGCGAGTGCCACATCCATGTCACGCTGAATGGGCACGCTGACGAAGTAAGGGTGGTTCTCGATCGGGGGGAGCGTCAGGCCAAAGCGCTCGGGCTGCATCACGATGTTGCGCACGGCGTGCAGCTTGGGCACGTAGTTGCGCGTCTCGACCGGCATGTTGAGGCTGAGGTAATCGGTGGGCAGGCCCTGGCGCTGGTTGCGCTGGATGGCCTTTTGAACATTGCCTTCGCCCCAGTTGTAGGCGGCCAGGGCCAGGTGCCAGTCGCCGAACATGCGATGCAGGCGCTGCAGGTAGTCGAGCGCAGCGCGGGTGGAGGCCAGCACGTCGCGGCGATCGTCGCGGAAGAGGTTCTGCTTGAGTTCGAAGTCCTTGCCGGTGGCGGGCATGAACTGCCACATGCCCGAGGCGCGCGCAGACGACATGGCCTGCGGGTTGAAAGCGCTTTCGATGAAGGGCAGCAGGGCCAGCTCGGTGGGCATGCCACGGCGGTTGATCTCCTCGACCACATGGTATAGGTAGCGGCTGCCGCGCGAGGTCATGCGCTGGACGTAGTCGGGGCGGCTGGCGTACCAGCGCTCGTGTTCGGCGATCAGCGGGGTGTCGAGCGTGGGCAGGTCGTATCCACGGCGGATGCGGCCCCACAGGTCTTGCACCGCGCTTGCGTCATCGAGGTTGACCGTTGCGTCGGGTTCGAGCGGATCGGTCGGCTTGCCGATGGCTTCTAGGCTCTCTGCGTGGGGCTCGGGGGTGGTGCTTCGCAGGGCACCGGGGCCGAGGTCGACGCGCAGACCAGAGGTGGGGTCCTGGCGGGTGCCAGCCGCCACACGCTGGTCACCCCAGGTGGACAGCGCGGGCGCGGCGCGGCGCTGGTTCAGGTCATCGGCCTGGCGCGAAGTGGCGTCGTTCTGCATTGAACCGCAGGCTGACAGCAGCAGGGTGGCGATGGCGGTGAGGGGCAGGACGAGGTGGCGCGCCTTGGGGCGCCGGGCATGGAAGGGCTTTGCAGACATCGTCAGAACTGGTTTTTCCATTGGCGCAGGGCGACGAAGACAGACCGCGGGTCGGCATCCTGGGCGCCGTGCGCGAGGGCACTGGCCACCACCTCGGATTGGGTGCAACGCAGGAACGGGTTGATGAGCCGTTCGGTGCGCAAGGTGCTGGGCAGCGTGGGCAACTGGCGAGCCCTGAGGGCTTCGCAATGTGCCTGGTGCCTACCCATGTCGGGGTTGCGGGGTTCGACGGCCTGCGCAAATCGCAGGTTCGAGAGGGTGTACTCGTGGGTTGCGCAGATGCGCGTGTCATCTGGCAGCGTGGCCAGACGGATCAGGCTATCGTACAACTGATCTGGCGTGCCATCGAAGATGCGACCGCATCCAGCTGAAAAAAGCGTGTCGCCGCAAAACAGATGGGGGTGAGGGTCCGACTCGCCGAGCCCTTGCCACAGCATGTACGACACGTGCACACGGGTGTGGCCGGGGGTTTCCAGCACGACGAAATCCAGCCCGTTCCAGCTCAGCCGGTTGCCCTCGGCGACGATGTGGGTGAGGCCTTGAATGCGCTCTTCAGCAGGGCCATGAATGGGGATGCCGCTGTCGCGCCAGGCTGGCAGGCCCCCGATGTGATCGGGGTGGTGGTGGGTCACTAGAATGGCGGTCAGATCCAGCTTGAGCGCTTGCAGCGCCTGTTTCACGGGGACGGCATCGCCTGGATCCACCACGAGGGCTTGATGACCGTCGTGCAGCATCCAGATGTAGTTGTCGGTGAAGGCGGGCAGGGCGATCAGTTTCATGACCAGAGTCGATCCGATTATAGATTTGCACCCCTGGCTGGCCATGGCGCCGGGCCAGTCCCTGCTCGACTGGGAGCAGCAACAGATGGATCGCCTCGTGGCCGATGTGTTTGGCTTCCATGCCTTGCAGCTGGGGCTGCCCGAGCTGGCTGCGCTGCGAGCAAACCGCATGCCGCATCGCTGGCTGGCCGTGGACATGGCCTACCAGAGCTGGGCACCGCCGGCGGAGCTTGCGCCGTTGGTGCATGAACCGGTGCAGGGCGAAGAAGGGCTGCTGACTGGCGCGCCGCTGAGCCTGCGTTGCGACTTCGAGGCCTTGCCCTTTCCCTCGTCAAGCCTCGATTTGGTGGTGCTGCCGCATGCGCTGGAGCTGGCGCGCGATCCGCACCACACGCTGCGCGAGGTCGAGCGTGTGCTGGTGCCCGAAGGCCGGGTGGTGATCGCGGGCTTCAACCCGGCCAGCTTGTGGGGCCTGTGGCAGCGCATGGGGCGGTGGGGCGCCTCATCGGCCCTGGTGTTGCCTCAAGGTGAGTTCATCGCGTACTGGCGCCTGCGCGACTGGCTGCGCTTGCTCGACCTCGAAGTCGAGGCGGGCTGCTTCGGCTGTTATCGACCGATGGTGCGCCAGCAGCGTAGCTGGGACCGCTTGGCCTGGATGGAAAACGCGGGCGACCGTTGGTGGCCGGTGCTGGGCGCTGTCTACTTCGTGGTGGCCGTCAAGCGATCACGCGGCATGCGCCTGGTCGGCAAGGTGCGGCGCACCCGCATGACCCCTGCTGCGGCACCTGCGGTCGTGGCCCAGCGCCACCAGCGCGCGCCGTTGGAGTGAAGTGCTGGCCTGTTGCGTTGACGGCGCCTGTTCGCGCGCAATCAGGCTGTCCATCACAACCGCAGGCAGAATCGCAGGCGAGGCATGCATGCCAAACCTGCACACAAGCGAGATTCGATGAGTGAGAACAACACCCCCGCGGTGGTCGTCTACACCGACGGGGCCTGCAAGGGCAACCCTGGCCGAGGCGGCTGGGGCGTCTGGATGGTCAGCGGCCAGCATCAGAAAGAGATGTGGGGCGGCGAACGCCTGACCACCAACAACCGCATGGAGCTGACCGCTGTCATCCAGGCCCTGGCTGCGCTCAAGAAGCGCTGCAAGGTCGATGTCTACACGGACAGCGAGTATGTCCGCAAAGGCATCACCGAATGGATCACTGGCTGGAAGCGCCGTGGCTGGAAGACCGCCGACAACAAGCCAGTGAAGAACGCGGAGCTGTGGGTCGAGCTGGAGGCCCAGACGCACCGCCACGACGTGGCTTGGCACTGGGTGAAGGGCCACGCGGGTGACCCGGGCAACGAGAAGGCCGATGCGCTGGCCAACCGAGGCGCGGCCGAGGCTTGAAGCAGATGTGCGCACGAGCTGGCGTGGCGCATTCTGAAGACACTTGGCAGACAGGCCTCAGAGGATGAGCACCATCGTCAGCTTGTCGTGGTAGCGGACCTGCCCCGGGCCCTCGACCAGCTTGATGGCGTGAGGCAGCACGCCGCAGCCCTGGAAGCCAACCCGTTCATACAGGCGGATGGCCGAGTTGCTTGACGTGCTCACGCGCAGGGTGATCTGCTCCAGCCCGATGGCTTGGCGAGCCTCTTCGATGGCCGCCCTGACCAGTTGGATGCCGACGCCACGACCGGTGTGGTCTGGGTGCACCATCATGCTGTTGAGTTCGGCGCTGTGACGGAGTTTTGCCTGGGGCTGGCGTTCCAGGCCGATCATGCCAACGAGTTCGCGACCGTCCCACGCTCCGAGCAGGAAGGTGCCACCCAAGGTCTCGCCCATGCCGAGCCGCCACAGGTAGCTTTCGGGCGGGCGCGATTGCTCGCTTTCGATGTCCGCGTCGAAAGCGTCCGGGTGCAGGCGCAAGGCTTCGTCCCGCAGGCGCTTGTAGGCGCCGAGGTCGGCGGGCGCGATGCGGGCGATGCGCACTTGCGGATCAGTCCCGGTCATCCAGTGTCTCCAGGGTGTTCATGTTCTCGAAGTCGGATGCTGGCGCGAAGGATACCTCCACCCAGCGCTGTGACCTGATCCATTGACCCACTTTGCGTTCGCCCTTCACGAAAGCGGCGGCCAGATCAGGGGTGACCCTCTTGTGCATGAGGGCGCACGTCCAGTGTGGCCTGGACTGCGGGCGGCCGTCCAGGGCGATCTCTTTGGTGCAGGGTACGGCGATGTCGGCATCGGCGCTGCGTGCGGCATCCATCAACCGCTCGACCAGGTCTTTGGGCAGTCGAGGGGTGTCGCAGGCGGCCAGTTGCAGCCAGTCGGTCTGGACCTGGCGCAGGCCGGTCAGGATGCCAGCTAGAGGGCCGCTTTGAGGTGGCAAGTTGGGGTCGTCTGGGAACACGCCCAGATGCTGCGGTCTGCATGTGAGCGCGGCGAGGCCGGCGAAGGTTGCGTCGCTGGCACGTGTGGGGCAGGCGCCCCTCAGCAAGCTCTCATGGATCGGCAGGTTGCGGTTGGCCGAGATGGCCATGGCCTGCACCTGATGCCACAGGGCGTTCATCACCCATTGGATCAAGGGCTGGCCGCGCCATGGCTGCAAGCCTTTGTCGACACCGCCCATGCGACGGCCTTCGCCGCCGGCAAGCACCCATGCGCTCACATCGGCGCGCGGGTTGGGTGCGGCGCATGGCACGGCTTCAACCACCGATGTAGCTCATCTCGACCCGGCCTGGCTCCGGCACGCTGTCGACGACTTGGCGCAACTCGGAATAGCGGTCATCGCGCGCTTGCCACAGGGCGGCCAGGCGCAGGCGGAGTTCTTCGTCACCCACGCGTTCGTCGCGCAGCAGGGCGCGCAGGTCGTGGCCCCTTGTGGCAAACAAGCAGGTGTAGAGGCGGCCATCGGTGGACAGGCGCAGGCGCGTGCAGTCGCTGCAGAAGGCGCGCGTGACGCTGGAGACGAAGCCGACGCTGCCAGCGCCATCGGCATAAACCCAACGCTCTGCGGTGTCCGCCGCACGCGGGGTGGATGCAGGCAGCAGAGGCCAGTGCACCGCGATGCGCTGGCGGACCTCTTCCGATGGGATGACCTGGTCGAGTTCCCAGTGGTTGCTCTGGCCGACATCCATGAACTCGATGAAGCGCAACTCCACGCCAGTGCCTCGGAAGTGCCGCGCTAGCGACACGACCTGGTCGTCGTTGACGCCCTTTTGCACGACCGTGTTGACCTTGATGGGCGAGAGACCGGCGCGCTGCGCGGCTTCGATGCCAGCCAGCACGTCGCTCACGTGAAGGCCGCTGTCGCTCATGCGTGCGAAGATGGCCTGGTCGAGCCCGTCGAGGCTGACGGTGACGCGTTGCAAGCCGGCGTCCTTCAGCGCCTGTGCCTGGCGGCTCAACAGCACGCCGTTGGTGGTCAGGGCGATTTCGGGCGCGCTGCCTTCGAGTGTCTTCAGTGCGGCGAGCTGGCTCACCAGGGTGGGCAGGTCTTTGCGCAGCAGGGGCTCGCCGCCGGTGAGTCGCAGCTTGCGAACACCGAGCGACAGCGCCGCGTGTGCTGCGCGCGTGATTTCTTCGAAGCTCAGCAGGGCCTCGTGAGGCAGGAACTGATGGTGCTTGCCGAACGTGGCCCGTGGCATGCAGTAGGGGCAGCGGAAGTTGCACCGGTCGGTGACCGAAATGCGAAGGTCCTGCAAGGGCCGCTGGCGGCGGTCGAGCAAGGACGCGGGCATGTCAGCCAAGGCTGGCGGCATGGCGCGAACCCGCGAGGGCGATTCCGTGGCGATGGGGATGATGGCGGCCCGGGAGGCAGCATCGGCGGTCATGACGCCATTGTGCCGTCAACGTTGGCGCCTCGTGCGCCAATGGGCTCAGTTGTTCGCGGGGGCCGTGGCCTGAGGCGTCATGTTCGGCGCACGGCGGGCGCCGTTGTAGCGCTGCTGCCAGTAGGCCTGGCGCATGTCTTCGACGCGCACGCTGCCACCCGCGCGCGGCGAGTGGATGAACTTGTTGTCGCCGATGTAGATGCCGACGTGGGAGAAGGTGTGCCGCAAGGTGTTGAAAAACACCAAGTCACCAGGCTTCAGTTCGGCTTGCTGAACGGGAATGAGCGCGGGCGATTGCGCCTGCTCGGAAGCCCGGCGCGGCAGGATGAGACCGATGCTGTTTTCGAACACATGGCGGGTGAAACCGCTGCAGTCGAATCCCGTTTCTTCGGAGGTGCCGCCGCGGCGGTAGGGCACGCCGAGGAAGTTCATGGCCGACACGACGAGCTCGGAGGCGAAGTCGGTGGCGGTGTTGCGCACCTGCTGTGCCAGTTCGGTCACCGGACGCGCGGATGGCAACAGGCCCTTGTCTGACAGGAAGCGCGCCACCGGGTCGTCGCCCGTGGCCGCAGCGGATGCGCTCGCGGCAGGCTGCGCGCCGGCCTGCTGGGCCAGCGCGGTGTGCGGCATGAGATGGCAACTCAGCACGATGATCCCAGCCGTGATGGCCTTGAGGGGGGCGCTGAACCGCGATCCGTGCCCGGCAGGGAAGCCGGTGGCTTGAAGCCGCCGGCTGGCGTGTCGGGTCGTGAAAGGCATGGGTCGCAAGGGTAGGCGGCGCTGGCCGCCCAGTCAACCTCGGTATCTCAGGGATAACGTGAGATTAACACCCTTTTTCGAAGGCATTCCCAGGTTAGCTGGGGGCATCCCCAGGGCGCGAAGGCGTCTGCGCGGTGTTCCGGGGATGCTTGCTTGGTGTCAGACCAGTTCGAGGTTGACGGTGATGTTGCCGCGTGTAGCGTTGGAGTAGGGACAGACTTGGTGGGCGGCGTCGACCAGGGCTTGGGCGGCTGCGCGATCCATGCCGGGCAGGGTGATGTGCAGCGTCACGGTGATGCCGAAGCCTTGGGGAATGGGGCCGATGCCGACGTCACCGGAGATCTGGGTGCCCGCAGGCAGGTGCTGCTTGTTCTGTGCTGCCACGAAACCCATGGCACCCAGGAAGCAGGCGCTGTAGCCGGCCGCGAAAAGCTGTTCAGGGTTGGTGCCCGCGCCGTTGCCGCCCATTTCCTTGGGGCGGGCGAGGGCCACGTCGAGCTTGCCGTCGTCGCTGGTGGCGCGGCCGTCGCGGCCCCCGGTGGCGGTGGCGTGGGCTGTGTAGACGATCTGGGTGGGAGAGGCCATGTCAGTTCCTTTCGGTTAAAAGATTGCGCACAATTGATTTGATGGATTGTGCGCTCGTGGTGGTGAGGTGGCGCCAGCCAGGGCGCAAAGACCTCAGTCGGACTGAGGTTGTCCTTGGAGGCGCTCGCGCAGCGTGTGCAGGCGTTCGCGCAACTCGGCCACGGCATCGAGGTCGTCGCCGATCTGGCACATCACCGAGACCGGGATGCTGCTGGCGGCTTGCTTGAGTTGCCGCCCGGTATCCGTCAGGCGGATGCGCACGCGGCGCTCGTCGGCCTGGTCGCGCTGGCGGGAAACGAGGCCTGAGCTTTCCAGTCGCTTGAGCAGCGGGGTCAAGGTGCCAGAGTCAAGCTGCAACAACTCGCCCAGCTCGTGCACGGCGCGATCGTCGCGCTCCCAGAGCACGAGCATCACGAGGTATTGAGGGTAGGTCAGGCCCAGGGGCGTGAGCAGTGGCTTGTAGAGCTTGGTCATCGCCAGGGAGCTGGCGTACAGGGCGAAGCACAGTTGCTGGTCGAGCCGCAGCAACTGGTCGTGGCCTGGTGACGGAGACGCTTTGGCGGAAGATGGCATGGCGACATGTTAGGCGCACAGCGCTGGGCAGGGGGCTTGACGAGGGGCAAGGCGCTCATTCAAACGCCCCTCTGAGCTAGGGATGTGAACAAATGCGCGGGATGTTCGCGAATTTGTGAAACTTGGCACACCGATGCCCACCATTCTTCGCGCCATGCCATGCCCGGTCAAACCGGAGGTCATCCAAGGGATCGAATGGACGGCCCTGAGCGCCGGCCTTTGCGGTGAGGGCGGGGCTGGCTGAGGTGCTCGGTTTTGGTCGGGGCTTCAGGCCCCCAGCCGCTCGATTTCGTCGGTGAGTTCGAGCCAACGCGATTCAAGGGCTTCGATCTCGTCACCCAGGGCCTTGAGGCGCTTGCCTTGCTCAGCCCGCTCGGCGCCGCTCAGGGATGGCAGGCTCAACAGCTCGGTGATCTGTTCTGACTCGGCTTGCGCGGTGGCGAGCCGGCTGTCGACCTGCTTGAGTTCGGTCTTGAGGGGCTTGGCTTGTTCTGCGACACGTTGGCGCGCCTGGGCGGCGGCTTTGCGGTCTTCCTTGCGGTTTCCGCTTGACGCGTCTGTTGCGCTTGATTGCCCTGCGGGAAGCGAGGCTGGAGATGCCGAGATGACATCGCGCGTGTCGGTGCGGGTGTCGCGCGCGGCCCGGGCGGCAGCGGCCACCTCACGGGCTTGCTCCTGCAGCCATTTTTGATAATCGTCCAGGTCGCCGTCGAAGGTGCCGACGCCGCCGCGCGTGACCAGCCAGAACTCATCGCAGACCTCGCGCAGCAGGGCGCGGTCGTGGCTGACCAGCATGACGGTGCCTTCGAACTCGTTGAGCGCGAGGCTCAATGCTTCGCGCGTCGTGAGGTCGAGGTGGTTGGTCGGTTCGTCGAGCAGCAGCAGGTTGGGGCGTTGCCAGACGACCAGGGCCAGCACCAGGCGGGCCTTTTCTCCGCCGCTGAACTGACCGACCGGTTGGGCAACCATGTCGCCGGTGAAGCGGAAGCGGCCGAGGAAGTCGCGCAGCTCTTGTTCGCGGGCCTGCGGTCCCACGTCCTTGGCCAGCCGGATCATGTGTGCGAGCGGGCCTTCGTCGGGACGCAGCACGTCGAGCTCCTGCTGCGCGAAGTAGCCGATGCTCAGGCCCTTGCCTTCGGTGACGTTGCCGGCGATGGCGGGCAGCATGTGGGCCAGGGTCTTGACCAGCGTGGACTTGCCCTGGCCGTTGGCGCCGAGGATGCCGATGCGCTGCCCTGGCAGCACCGAGCGGTTGACGCCGCGCACGATGGTGATGGGCTCAGCGCCTTCTGTTGCCTGGTAGCCGCATTGCAGGTCTTTCATGACCAGCATGGGGTTGGGCAGGCTGGCGGGCTCGGGGAAGCTGAATTCGAAGTCGCTGGCCGTGAGCACGGGGGCGAGCTTTTCCATGCGCTCCAGGGCCTTGACGCGGCTTTGCGCCTGGCGGGCCTTGGTTGCCTTGGCCTTGAAGCGGTCGATGAACTTCTGCAGGTGGGCGATGCGGTCTTGCTGCTTTTCGTAAGCGGCCTGGTGTTGGCTCAGGCGTTCGGCGCGCATGGCTTCGAAGGCCGTGTAGCCGCCGGTGTAGCGGGTGAGCTTGCCTTCATCGAGGTGCAGGGTGACCTTGGTGATGGCGTCGAGGAATTCGCGGTCGTGGCTGATGATGATCAGCGTGCCTTCGTAGCGTTGCAGCCAGCTCTCCAGCCAGACCAGGGCATCGAGGTCCAGGTGGTTGGTGGGTTCGTCGAGCAGCAGCAGTTGCGCGGGACACATCAGAGCGCGGGCGAGTTGCAGGCGCATGCGCCAGCCGCCCGAGAAGCTGTTGACGGGGGCGGTGGTTTGCTCAAGCTGGAAGCCCAGGCCCAGCAGCAGGGCTTGGGCGCGTGCAGGGGCGTCGAAGTCGCCGGCGTCGGCCAGCGCCATGTGGGCTTCGGCGATGGCGTGGCCGTCGTTGGCGGCCTCGGCTTGTGCCAGCGCCTCGCGGGCGGCCATCAGTCTGGTGTCGCCTTGCAGCACGAACTCGGTGGCGGGCTCGTCGGTCTCGGGCATGTTCTGCGCGACCTCGGCCATGCCGCCGGGTTGCAGCCAGCTTGGCGGGATCTCGACGTCGCCAGCATCGGGGTGCAGGCGGCCGGCCAGCAGCGAGAACAGCGAGGATTTGCCCGCGCCGTTGCGGCCGATCAGGCCGACCTTTTCGCCAGGGTGCAATGTGGCGCTGGCGCCGTCGAGCACGGGCTTCGTGCCCCGCAGCAGGGAAACGTTTTTCAGTTGGATCATGGGGCGCTCAGTGGGCGAGCAATCAGTCAGCCAGCAACAGGGCGTCGCGGGTGACGAGCAGCAACTGGTCTTCGCCCGCCGAGGTGGGTAGCCAGGTCACGGCGAGGTCGGGAAAGGCGCGCTCGAAGTTCGGGCGCTCGTTGCCGATCTCCAGCACCAGCACGGCGTCTTCGCTCATGAAGCGGTCGGGGGCGGTGCGCAGGGCGGCGAACAAGGCGCGCGTGAAGTCCATGCCGTCGGGGCCAGAGGCGAGGGCGAGTTCGGGCTCGGCGCGGTACTCGGCGGGCAGCCTCGCCATCGAATCGGCGTTGACGTAGGGCGGGTTGCAGAGGATGAGGTCGTAGGGGCCGTTCACGCTGTTCAGGCCGTTGCTTTGCAGCAGGGTGATGCGGTCTTGCAGTCCGTGCTGGTCGACGTTGATGCGGGCCACGGCCAGGGCGTCTGGGCTGATGTCTGCACCGTCGACGATCACATCCGGGTAGGCCATGGCGGCGAGCACGGCCAGGCTGCCGTTGCCGGTGCACAGATCGAGCACGCGGTGGGTGCACTCGCCCAGCCAGGCGTCGATGCTGCCGTCGGCGAGCACTTCGGCGATGAAGGAGCGCGGCACGATGGCGCGTTCGTCTACGTAGAAGGGAATGCCTTGCAGCCAGGCCTGCCGGGTGAGGTAGGCGGCGGGCTTGCGGGTGGCGACGCGTTCTTCGATCAGGTCCTCGGCCTGCTTGCGTTCATCATCGCTCACGGCGCGTTGCTCGTTTTCATCGAGCGCGTCGATGGGCAGGTTCAGGCGCCACATTACCAGCCAGGCGGCTTCGTCGAAGGCGTTGGTGGTGCCGTGGCCGTAGCCAACCTGGGCGGCGTCCAGGCGCGCGGCGGCTTGTTCGATCAGCTCGATGAGGGTCACGCCAGCAACCTCTCCAAGGTGCCGAGGTAGATGTCCTTGAGCGGCTCGATGTCGGCCACGCGCACGTGCTCGTCAATCTTGTGGATGCTGGCGTTCACCGGGCCGAACTCGACCACCTGCGGGCAGATTTGGGCGATGAAGCGGCCATCCGAGGTGCCGCCGGTGGTGGACAGCTCGGTGGTGACGCCGGTGACCTGGTGGATGGCCGCCGAGATGGCGTCGACCAGTGGGCCCTTGCGAGTGAGGAAGGGGCGGCCGCCCAATGTCCAGTCGATGTGGAGGTCCAGGCCATGCTGATGCAGCACGCCTTCGAGGCGCTGTTGGAGCGATTCGGGCGTGGACTCGGTCGAGAAGCGGAAGTTGAAGTCGACCACCACCTCGCCCGGGATGACGTTGTTGGCGCCCGTGCCCGCGTGGATGTTGGAGCACTGCCAGGTGGTGGGCGGGAAGTGGTCGTTGCCCTGGTCCCAGGTGATGGTGACCAGTTCGGCCAGGGCGGGCGCGAGCAGGTGGATGGGGTTCTTCGCGAGGTGCGGGTAGGCGATGTGGCCCTGCACGCCCTTGACGCGCAGCTTGCCCGAGAGCGAGCCGCGGCGGCCGTTCTTGATCATGTCGCCCACTTGCTTGACCGAGGTGGGCTCGCCGACGATGCAGGCGTCCAGGCGCTGGCCTTGTTGCTGCAGCCATTCGCAGATCTTGACAGTGCCGTCGACCGAGGGGCCTTCTTCGTCGCTGGTGATGAGGAAGGCGATGCTGCCGGCGTGATCTGGGTGGCGGGCCACGAAGGCCTCGGTGGCCACGACCATGGCGGCCAGCGAGGTCTTCATGTCGGCGGCGCCTCGGCCGTAGAGCAGGCCGTCGCGGTGCGTGGGCACGAAGGGCGGCGAAGTCCACTGATCGAGCGGGCCGGTGGGCACGACATCGGTGTGGCCGGCGAAGGCCAGCACGGGCGCGTCGGCATCACGGCCGCGTTTGATGGCCCACAGGTTGGTCACGGGTGCCTGCTCCGGGCCGAAGACCAGGGTGTGGCACTCGAAGCCCAAGGGCTTCAGGCGCTCTGCCATGAGTTGCTGGCAGTCCAGGTCTTCGGGGGTGACGGAGGGGCGGGCGATCAGCGCCTCGGTCAGGCGCAGGGTGTCGGTCATGATGCGTGTGCGACGCCTGGGGCGCCTCGGGTCTCAGTGTCGGATGCCGCTGAAGTTGGGAGCGGCGTCTTCGGCGTGCACGTCGAGGGTGATTTCGGTGAACGAGGGGCCGTGTTCTTCCTCTGCCGGCTTGGCGATCAGCTTGGACTGGGTGGTCGTGTCGTTCTGGAGTCGCCACATCAGGTTGGTCGGCGAGTCGGAGTTGATCAGGCCTTCGTCGCGGCTGACGATGCCGTCGTTGATGAGTCGGGCGATGTCCTGCTCGTAGGTTTGCGAGCCCTCGGCCATGGACTTTTCCATGGCTTCCTTGACGCCGTTGAAATCGCCGCGCTCGATCATCTCGGAAACCAGCGTGGTGTTGAGCATGACCTCGACCGCCGGCACGCGACTGCCCGCTTGGGGGCCGGCCTGCGCCTTGAGCAGGCGTTGCGAGATGATGGCCTTCAAGCCCGAGGCGAGGTCGGACAACAGGGCGGGACGGGCTTCCGGCGTGTAGAAGGACAGGATCCGGCCGAGCGCGTGGTAGCTGTTGTTGGCGTGCAGGGTCGAAAGCACGAGGTGGCCCGACAGCGCGTACGACAGCGCTGCCGTCATGGTCTCGCGGTCGCGGATTTCACCGATCAGGATGCAGTCTGGCGCCTGGCGCAGGGCGTTCTTCAGGCCGACTTGCAGCGAATGGGTGTCGCGGCCGACTTCGCGCTGGTTGACGATGGACTTCTTGTTTGAAAACAGGAATTCCAGCGGGTCCTCGATGGTGAGGATGTGGCCGGTCATGCGCTGGTTGCGCAGCTCCAGCATGGAAGCCAGCGTGGTGCTCTTGCCGGTGCCGGTGGCGCCCGCCAGGATGATCAGGCCGCGCTTTTGCAGCACCAGCTCGCTCAGGATGGGCGGCACGTTGAGCGTGTCGAGCGCCGGGATGTCGGAGGGGATGTAGCGGAACACCGCCGCGACCGAGCCACGCTGCTTGAACGCGCTCAAACGGAAGATGGCCACGCCCGGGATGGTGATGCCGATGTTGAGCTCGCCCGTTTCGTCGAGCTCTTCCATCTGTGCTGGCGAGACCATCTCGGCCAGCAACTGGCGCGGCTGAGAGGGCGTCAGCACCTGATCGGTCAGCTGCATGATCTGCCCATTGATCTTGATGAGGATTGGCGTCTTCGCCGACAGGAAGACGTCGGACGCCTTCTTCTCGGCCATCAGACGCAGCACGCGTTCGAGGTTGCCTCCGCTCATCGATCTCTCCTCAGCCTTTTGCAGTGGGGTCGGACAAGAAGGGCCTGCGGGATGTTGGTCCGTGCAGGCCCTGGTTCAGCGCGTCAGGCGCCGCGCAGCAGGTCGTTGATGCTGGTCTTCGAGCGCGTCTGGGCGTCGACGCGCTTGACGATGACGGCACAGTACAGCGAATACTTGCCATCGGCCGAAGGCAGGTTCCCCGAGACCACCACGGAGCCCGCAGGGATGCGGCCGTAGCTGACTTCGCCGGTGGCGCGGTCGTAGATCTTGGTGGATTGGCCGATGTACACGCCCATCGAGATCACCGAGTTCTCTTCGACGATCACGCCTTCGACCACTTCGGAGCGCGCGCCGATGAAGCAGTTGTCTTCGATGATGGTGGGGTTGGCTTGCAGGGGCTCCAGCACGCCGCCGATGCCCACGCCGCCGGAGAGGTGCACGTTCTTGCCGATCTGGGCGCAGGAGCCGACGGTGGCCCAGGTGTCGACCATGGTGCCTTCGTCGACGTAGGCACCGATGTTCACGTAGGACGGCATCAGGATCACGTTCTTGGCCTGGAAGGAACCGCGGCGGGCCACGGCCGGCGGCACCACGCGCACGCCGGTGGCCTTGAGCTGCTCGGCCGAGAGGCCGGCGTACTTGGTCGGCACCTTGTCGTAGAACTGCAGGGGGCCGTCACCCATCGGCACGTTGTCGTTGAGGCGGAAGCTCAGCAGCACGGCCTTCTTGATCCACTGGTGGGTTTCCCAGGCACCGTTGATCTTCTCGGCGACGCGCAGCTTGCCGCTGTCCAAGGCATCGATGATGTGGTTGACGGCGTCACGCACTTCGGCGGGGGCGCTGGCGGCGGAGAGCTCGGCGCGGTTTTCCCAGGCTTGGTCGATGGTGGTTTGCAGGGCTTGGCTCATGTCGGTGCTTTCTATCTATCGGAAGAGCGTGTCAGAAGGTGTCTGTTGGCCAGTTGGCAGGCCATTCGGCGTGTTTCAGGGCGTTCGCCGGGTGGCTGGGCGGCAGCCGCGATCGGCGTCAACGCGGGAAGGAACGGATGAAGGCGCGGATGCGCTCGGCGGCTTCGACGCATTCCTCGACCCCGGCCACCAGCGCCATGCGCACGCGGCCCCGGCCGGGGTTGACGCCGTTGGCCTCGCGGGCGAGGTAGCTGCCGGGCAGCACCGCGACATTGTATTGAGCCAGCAGCTCGCGCGTGAAAGCCTCGTCGCTGCCGCCACAGACGTGGGCGGGCACCTCGGCCCAGAGGTAAAAGCCGGCGTCGGGCAGGGCCACGTTCATGACCTCGGCGAGCATGGGCGTGACGCGTTCGAACTTCTGGCGGTAGAGCGCGCGGTTCTCGACCACGTGGGCTTCGTCGTTCCAGGCGGCGATGCTGGCCTTCTGCACGGCGGGGCTCATGGCGCTGCCGTGGTAGGTGCGATAGAGCAGGAAGGCCTTCAGCAAGGCAGCGTCGCCCATGACGAAGCCCGAGCGCAGGCCCGGCACGTTGGAGCGCTTGGACAGGCTGGTCAGCGCGATCAGGTTCTTGAAGTCGGCGCGGCCCAGCTTGGCAGCAGCTTCCAGTCCACCCAGCGGCGCGGCATCGGCGCCTTCGCGGAAGTAGATTTCTGAATAGCACTCGTCCGAGGCGATGACGAAGCCGAAGCGGTCGCTCAGCTCGAACAGCTTGCGCCATTCGTCCAGCGGCATGACGGCGCCCGTCGGGTTGCCGGGCGAGCACACGTAAAGCAGTTGCGTGGTGGCCCAGGTCGATTCGGGGATGCTGCCCCAGTCAGCGGCGAAATTGCGCGCCGGGTCGGAGTTGGCGAACACCACGCGAGCCCCTGCCAGCAAGGCCGCGCCTTCGTAGATTTGGTAGAAGGGGTTGGGGCAGACGACGGCCGGACCGCCTGCGTCGCGATGTTGTGTCGGGTCGATCACGGCCTGGGCCAGCGCGAACAGCGCCTCGCGCGAGCCGTTGACGGGCAGGATCTGCGTGGCGGCGTCGAGTTTCAGGCCGTAGCGGCGCTGCACCCAGGCGGAGCAGGCCTCGCGCAGCGCGGGTTCGCCGGCCGTGGCCGGGTAGGCGGCCAAGCCTTCGAGGGCGTCGACGAGCGCGAGCTTGATGAAGGTGGGGGTGGGGTGCTTGGGCTCCCCGATGCCCAGGCTGATGGGGCGCAGGGCGGGGTTCGGGGTCACGCCGGCGGTCAGGCCGCGCAGGCGTTCGAAGGGGTACGGCTGAAGACGCTGCAGCAGGGGGTTCATGGGCAGCATTATCCCAGGGCCTGCAAGGCCGGGCGGGACTCAGCGAGGATCGCTGGGCGACACGTGGCTGCGGTTGCGCCCAGCGGTCTTGGCCTGGTAGAGCGCGTGGTCGGCCCGCTCCAGGGTGCGATGCACGGGGGCGGCCAGGTCGTGCTGGGCCACGCCGGCCGAGAAGGCCACCCGCAAGCCCGGTACCCGTGACGAGATGCCACAGTGTTGCAAGGCGGCTCTCAGGCGGTCGAGCGCCACCAGGGCCTTGGTCGGGCTGGTGTTGGGCAGGATGAAGAGGAATTCCTCGCCGCCCCAGCGCCCCACGGTGTCCGATTCACGCAGCGCCAAGATGGCGGCCGAAGCGAAGGCCATCAACGCTTCGTCGCCCACGCGGTGGCCGTGCACGTCGTTGATGCGCTTGAAGTGGTCCAGGTCGACCAGCACCACGGTGAAGCGCTCGCCATAGCGCTCATGGCGTTTGGCGCTGTCGATCAGGCGGTCTTGCATGTGGCGGCGGTTGTAGAGGCCGGTCAGCGCGTCGCGGCTGGCCAGGGTCTGCACTTTTTCAAGGGTCTCGCGCAGTTCGCGGCGCTGCTGGGCCAGGCGGTTGCGCCAGGCCGAGATCTGGTAGGCGGCCAGGATCAGCGGCGGCAGCGTGCCGATCATCAATTCGAAGCGCAGCAGCTCCAGCGTGGGCGGGTAATACACGGGGTCGATGTGCGACAGCACGCCCATGCACATGGCCAGCAGCACCATGGCCAGCACACCCGCGAAGGCGGCCTGCCTGGGCTGGTGTGTGTACATGCCGAACACCATCACCAACGCGATCAGCACCAGCACCAGCCCGCGGTCGTGGGGGCCGATGGCCGTGTAGGCGAAGGCGATGGTCAGCAGCGAGAAGCTCTGCTGCGGGACCATGAGGTTCGGGTCTCGCATGGTGCGGGTGCGGCCGCTGCGCACCAGCGCGTAAAAGACCGTGTAGCACGGGATGGCAGTGGCCAACAGCAGCCGGGGCGCGAAGTCGCGCATCATGCCGACCTCAGCCGCGTAGAAGGCGGCGCTGCAGCAGATGGCGTACATCAGCGAGCACAGCAGCACGACGCCAGTGCGCGCCCGCGTGGCGCGGTCCGGCCCAAAAATCAGCTTCACCAGCCGCCCCATTGAATCGATGATGGGGTCATGTTGAGGCATGCCGCCGAAAGTCTCGCTCATGTGGCGCTCCCCGTCAGCGGTGCCAGGCCGGTCGATGGCTGAGCAGCCGCCTGGCTGGCATCGGCTTCATGTTCTGCCACGTGGCTGCGATTGCGTCCGTTGTGCTTGGCCTGGTAGAGCGCATGGTCGGCGCGCTCGATCAGTTGCTCCAGGGTCTCGCCCTGGCGTGCTTGGGCCAGGCCGACCGAGAAGGTCGCGTTCACGCCGGGGTGTTCGGGGAAGGTCAGGCTGCCCATCGAGAGGCGCAGGCGTTCCAGCGCATTGAGGGCCTCGTCGGCCTTGACCTGCGGCAGCATGATGAGAAACTCTTCGCCGCCCCAGCGGGCCACCTTGTCGACCTGCCGCAATTGGCTCTGGGCCAGGCTTGCAAAGCCAATCAGCACAGCGTCTCCGGCCTGGTGTCCGAAGCGGTCGTTGATCGACTTGAAATGATCGAGGTCAACCAGGGCCACGGTCATGGGGTGACCATGGCGTTCCACCAGCTTGAGTTCGGTCTCGACCAAATCGACCATGATGCGGCGGTTGAGCAGGCCGGTGAGGCTGTCTTGCGTGGCCATGTGCTGCAGCGTGGCGAGGGCTTGCGAAAGCTCCTTGGCCTGCATGCCGATGCGAACGCGGATGTCGGTGACCCATTTGGCCACCAGCGACAGGATCAGCAGCGTCGAGCCACCGATGACGAAGTGCATCAGCCCCGTCGACGCCGGATAGCGGATCGGGTCCGCCCAGGTCAGGCCGACCACGCACAGCAGCAGCATGCCGACCGAGCTCAGGCCCAGCACCAGCATCTGGGTCGGGCGCAGCCGGAACATGCACATCACGATGGCCTCGGCCACCAGGATGAGCACGCTGGCGCGGTGTTCGCCCACTTGCAGGTAAGCGACGAAGCACAGTGCGATGCTGGCCAGGGCATGGGGCATGCTGAGGACCGGATCGCGAAAGCGTTGGCTCCAGCCACTGCGCACCAGCACGTACACGGTGAACAGGGTCAGCAGGCTGCCCAAGGTCAGGTCGCGGGCGATCTCCGCTCTCAGCAGCCCGAAGTGAACGGTGTGCCAGATGATGCCCAGGTTGACGATGTAAAGCTGGGTGGATGCGAGGACGAACAACACATGCCTGGCCCGATGGGGATCAGATCCCAGCAGAGGGCGGGCGATGGGGTTCAACCAGGCAGGGAGGTTCATCGGCTCGGGCGAAGTGATGCCTGGTTATCGGCGCGCCGTGGGGCGCCTTTAACCGCGTTGGACCTGGGTGACCTGGTGTTGTGCCACACAGGGGCGATCAAGCGCCGCTGTGTCGGCCTGGCGCCACCTCAATCTTCGTCCTTGAACGAGGAGGAAGGCGGTGGTCCCGGCTGCCGAGGCCGATCGGGGCGACCGGGCAGGTAGCGCTCGTCGGAGTAGGTCAGCACCCATTGCGGCTTGAATGCCACGAAGGTGGCGATCAGCATGCCGGTGCTGAAGCCCTCGCCCCAGGCCACCAGGGTGTAGCCGAGCATCCACTCCAGTGTTCCCAGGACTTCAGGTTTGCGCCCGGCCATCAAGGCCAGCCACCCGCTCAGCACCACCGCAGCGATGCTGCCCAGGAAGGCTCGGCCGAGGATGAACACGAAGACGTGGTTGGGCAGCAGGCGACGGATGGCCAGGCCGATGAACAAGCCCAACGTGCCAGGCACCAGCCCCAGCCACGCAAGGTGGGACACCACTTCGCCCAGCGGCGGGAAATGGCCGTGCCCCATCCAGCCCGACGCCAGGGCCGCCGGCACCAAGCTCCACATGGCCAGCGGCCAGCCGAACATCAGCGTCATCAGGCAGGCCGACGACACGTGCATCGACATGCCATTGGGCAACAGGTGCTCTGTGCTCCACAGCAAGGGCAGCAGCACCATGGAGCCCAGCCAGGGGTGGATGAGCGGGCCATGTCGCAGCGGCAGCCAGGGCTGGAAAGGCAGCGTCGCCGTCAGGATCAGGGCGCAGATGGCCCAGTCGCTGCCCGGGGCGGAGCCGAAGTCGATCGCCGCGAGCATCGCTGCCAGGTCGGGCATGTCGGGTTCCTGGCGATGCGGGGTGATGAAAAGCTGGAAGCAGGAGGAAGCGGCGGTCTGTCAGGCGATCGGGGGGTGATCAGGTCGATCAGGCCGACCCGGGCGATCAACCCAGCAGGCCCGTCTCGGCGTTGTGTTGCGGCAGCTCGACCTTGGGTGCCGGCTTCCAGCCCTTTTTGCGATGCTCGACGACCACGTTGGTGTAGATGCCGCCGCGCACATACCACTTGGCCGTGATGCGCAGGAAGCGCGGGTTGATGGCCTTGACCATGTCCGAGAGGATGTCGTTGGTGACCTTCTCGTGGAAGGCGCCCTGGTCGCGGTAGCTCCACATGTACATCTTCAGGCTCTTGAGCTCGATGCAGAGCTTGTCGGCGATGCAGTCGATGGTGAAGTGGGCGAAGTCAGGCTGCTTGGTGAGCGGGCAGAAGCAGGTGAACTCGGGCACCTGGAACTGGATGACGTAGTCGCGCTCTGGGGCGGGGTTAGGGAAGACGTCGAGGTGGCGCGAGGGGGCCGAGGGTGCCACGGCCGGCTTGGCGCGGGTGCCGACTTCGAGCTTGGCTGCCGCTGCCTTGGCGGTCTTGGCATTTGAGGCTGTCTTGGGGGCGGCGGGCTTGCGTGCAAGCTTGGGGGCGGTCTTGGCCATGGTCTTCACAAGGTGCTTTGCAGGGAAATTCGTCGAACCCCGGATGGTATCATCCCAAGCTTCGGAAGGCCACGGTTTTCCTGAAATTCATCAGGCAAATCAACGACTTAGATGCGACTGAATTCGATCAAGCTCTCGGGCTTCAAGTCCTTCGCGGAGCCGACCCATTTCCAGCTGCCAGGGCAGTTGGTCGGCGTGGTGGGGCCCAATGGCTGCGGCAAGTCCAACATCATGGATGCCGTGCGCTGGGTGCTGGGCGAATCCAAGGCCTCCGAGTTGCGCGGCGAGTCCATGCAGGACGTGATCTTCAACGGCTCGGGCAACCGCAAGCCGGCCAGCCGCGCCAGTGTTGAACTCGTCTTCAGCAATGAATCGGGCCGTGCCGGCGGCCAGTGGAACCAGTTCTCCGAGATCGCGGTCAAGCGCGTGCTCACGCGAGACGGCACCTCCAGCTACTTCATCAACAACCAGCCGGTGCGCCGCCGCGACGTGCAGGACGTTTTCCTGGGCACGGGCCTGGGGCCGCGCGCCTACGCCATCATCGGCCAGGGCACGATCAGCCGCATCATCGAGTCCAAGCCCGAAGAGCTGCGCCTGTTCCTCGAAGAGGCTGCGGGCGTCTCCAAGTACAAGGAGCGCCGCCGCGAAACCGAGAACCGGCTGAAGGACACGCGCGAGAACCTCACGCGGGTCGAAGACATCCTGCGCGAGCTCAACAGCAACCTCGACAAGCTCGAGAAGCAGGCTGAGGTGGCCTCGCGCTACCACACGCTGCAAGAGCAGGGCACGACCAAGCTGCACCAGCTGTGGTTCCTCAAGCACCGCGATGCCTCGTCTGAAGAGACCCGCATCCAGGCCGCCGTCAGCGAGGCCACGAACGCGCTGGAAGCCCGCATGGCCGAGCTGCGGTCGGTCGAAGCCGAGCTGGAGCACGTGCGGCAAGACCACTACGCCGCCAGCGACGCGCTGCACGAGGCGCAAGGCGCCCTGGCCGAGGCCAACCTCGAAGTCAGCCGCCTGGAAGAACGCATCCGCTACGTGGTCGAAGGCCGCCAGAAGGTCGAGCAGCGCCTGGCCGAGATCAAGGCCCAGAACGAGCAATGGTCCCTGCGCGCCGAAGAGGCCCAGGCCGAGCTGGAAGAGCTCGCCGAGAAGATGGCCGCCAGCGAAGAGCAGGCCGAGATCCTGGCCGCGCAGGCCGAGGAGCTGGCGGGCAACGTGCCCTCGCTGGAAGACGCCGTGCGCGCCGCCACGCAGCGCGCCAACGACCAGCGCCAGGTCGCGGGCCAGGTGCAGCAGCAGATCCAGCTGCTGGCGGCCGAATCGCGCAACCTCGACGAGCAATCCCGCCAGATCCAGCAGCGCCGCGAGCGCCTGCGCGTGGAGGTGCAGGCCCTGGCCGCGCCCGACGAGCTGCGCTTGGCCGACCTGCGCCGCCAGCACGAGTCCGGCCAGGAAGAACAAGGCGTCATCGAAGCCCGCCTGGGCGAACTGTCCGAAGCGGTGCCCGCGCTCGACGAGGCGCGCAAGGCCGCGCAAGCCGACAGCCAGGCCCAGTCGGCCCGCCTGGCCGAATTCAGCGCCCGCCTTGAAGCCCTGCGCGCGCTGCAAGACAAGGTGCAGACCGAAGGCAAGCTCAAGCCCTGGCTGGCCAAGCACGGCCTTGACAGCCTGCAAGGCCTGTGGACGCGGGTGCACATCGAACCCGGCTGGGAAAACGCCCTTGAATCGGCCCTGCGCGAGCGCCTGGCCGCGCTGGAGGTGGGCCGCGTCGAAACCGTGCGCGCCTTCGAGCAGGACGCCCCGCCCGCCAAGCTGGCCTTCTACAGCCTGCCCCAGGCCGGCATCCAGAACACGCACCAGACCCTGCCGCGCCTGAGCGAGCTGCTGCGCCTGAACGACCAGGGTTTGAAAGCCCTGATGAACGACTGGCTGGAAGGCGTCTACACCGCCACCCACCTCGAAGAGGCGCTGGCCAATCGCGGCAAGCTCACGCATGGCGAGGTCATCATGACCCCGGCAGGCCACGCGGTCAGCCAGTTCGCGGTCACCTTCTACGCGCCCGATTCCGAGCAGGCCGGCATGTTGGCCCGCGCCCAGGAAATCGAGAACCTGGAAAAGCAGGTGAGGGCGCAGAGCCTGATCGCCGACGACGCCCGCGCCGCGCTGATCCGTTCTGAAGCCGCCTACACCGACGCCTCGCAGCGCCTGGGCACCGTGCGGCGCGAAGCCAGCGAGGTGCAGCAGCGCGTGCACCAGTGGCAGGTCGAGCTGCTGCGCCTGAGCCAGCAGGCCGAGCAGGCCAACAGCCGCCGCGGCCAGATCGACGAAGAGCTGGCCGAACTCGACGCCCAGCTCGAAGGCCTGCAAGAACGCCGCGCCGAAGGCGAAGCCCGCTTCGAAGAACTCGACATCCACTTGGGCGAGACGCAAGAAAAGCACGCCGAGCTCGAAGAACATGTGATCGAAGCCGAGCGCAAGCTGAACCAGGCGCGCGAGCAATCGCGTGCGCTGGAGCGCCAGGCGCAGGAAGCCACCTTCAGCGTGCGCAGCATGGGCGCTCGCCGTGGTGAGCTGCAACGCAGCATCGAGACCGCCTCGCAGCAGATCCAGGCCAACGAGTCATCGGTCGCGCAACTGCTCGAAGAACAGGCCCGCCTGAACGACGCGTCCGCGCAGACCGGCCTTGACGACGCCCTGGCCGTGCGCGTGCAGCGCGAAGGTTCGCTCAGCCAGGCCCGCCAGCGTTACGACGACCTATCGGCGCAACTGCGTCGCTTCGATGAACAGCGCCTGCAGTTCGAGCACAGCCTGCAACCCCTGCGCGACCAGATCACCAAGCTGCAACTGGAGCAGCAGGCCGCCTCGCTGGGCGGTGCGCAATACATGGAACAGCTCGGCGCCGCCGGTGTCGACTTGGCCGTGCTGGCCGAAACCATCGAGCGCGACGGCGTCAAGCTCTTCGGCCTGCAAGCCGAGATCGACCGCATCCAACGCGAGATCAACGCCCTGGGCGCCGTCAACCTGGCCGCGCTCGACGAGCTGACCGCCGCGCGCGAACGCAAGGGCTTCCTCGACTCGCAAATGGCCGACCTGCTCGACGCCATCACCACGCTCGAAGACGCCATCCACAAGATCGACCTCGAAACCCGCGACCTGCTGGGCAGCACCTTCAACACCGTCAACGAGCACTTCGGGCGCATGTTCCCCAGCCTGTTCGGCGGCGGCAGCGCCAAGCTGGTGATGACGGGCGACGAGATCCTCGACGCCGGCGTGCAGGTCATGGCCCACCCGCCTGGCAAGAAGAACAGCACCATCCACCTGCTCTCGGGCGGCGAGAAGGCGCTCACCGCCATCGCCTTGGTGTTTGCCATCTTCCAGCTCAACCCCGCGCCGTTCTGCCTGCTCGACGAAGTCGATGCGCCGCTGGACGACGCCAACACCGAACGCTACGCCCGCCTGGTCAAGAACATGTCCAGCGGCACCCAGTTCCTCTTCATCTCGCACAACAAGATCGCGATGGAGATGGCCGAACAGCTCGTCGGCGTGACCATGCAGGAGCAAGGCGTCTCCCGCATCGTCGCCGTCGACATGGAAGCCGCGCTGGGCATGGCCCAGGCCGCTTGAGGGGCCCTTCGCCCTTTGCCCCTCGCTCCCGCACCCGGATTTCGTCCCCATGAACCACTCCCTGACCCTTTATCTCGCCATCCTGGGCGGCATCGTGCTGGCGGCCGTCGTCGCCCATGGCGCCTGGACGGCCCGCCGCGCCGCGGCCAACCAACCCCGCCGCGCCACGGTCGAGCCCATCGACAGCAGCCTGCAACCGGCCCCCTCGCTCGACAGCGTGCCGACCGAGCCGATGGACAGCCTGGCCGGCGACCCGGGCAACCGGGCCGCATCTGGCGTGGAAGACTCGCCCATCGCGCCAGTCGCCCCCAGCCTGCCGCCCGTGCGCCGTGGCGGCCCGCGCCTTGATGCGCTGGTCGACGCCATCGCCACGCTGACCATCGAATCCCCGCTCAGCGGCGACCACATCCTGCTGCACCTGCCGCCGACCCGGCGCGCCGGCAGCAAGCCCGTGCTGATCGAGGCCCTGCGCGCCGATTGCGGTGAATGGGAGCCCCCGCAGGCCGGCGTGCTCTACACCGAGTTGCAAGGCGGCGTGCTGCTGGCCAACCGCACCGGCAGCCTCAACGAAATCGAGTACTCCGAGTTCGTGCAGAAGCTCCAGACCATGGCCGATGTCCTGGGCGCCGCCATCGAGTTCCCCGACATGCTCGACGTGGTCGCCCGCGCCCGCGAGCTCGACGCCTTCGCCAGCGCCCACGACGCGCAACTGGCCATGCGCCTGGCGGCCAAGGGCAGCGCCTGGTCTCTCGGCTACGTGCAGCAGCAGGCGTCGCGCCATGGTTTCGTGCCCGGCGTGCTGCCTGGCCGTTTCGTGTTGACCGCAGCGGAAGAGGGTGCCCCGCCCGTGCTGACCTTGCAGTTCGACGCTCAGGCCGCCTTCGCCGAAGACGCCGACCAGGCCACGCTGCGCGAGCTGCTGCTGTGCTTCGACGTGCCCCAGACGGCCTCCGAACTCGCGCCCTTCAAGGCCTGGTGTGCGGCGGGTCAAGCCTTGTGCTTGACGATGGATGCGGTCATGCTGGACGACCAGGGGCAGCCCTTCTCGCCCGCAGCCTTCGAGATGATCGAAGGTGAGCTGGACAAGCTCTACACGGCCCTCGCCGCGCGTGACCTCGCCGCCGGCGCGGCGTCCACCCGCCGCCTTTTCAGCTGATGCCGCAAGACGATCTGTTCGCATCCGCCGATGCTTCGGGCTCGGCGAATCCGGTGCCAGGTTCGCCAACGACCGTGGCCGACGAAGCCGCGCGGCTGCGCGCGCTGCTCAACGAGCACGCCCACCGCTACTACGTGCTCGACGAGCCGACCATCCCCGACGCCGAGTACGACCGCCTCTTCCAGGCCTTGCAGGCCATCGAGGCCGCGCACCCAGAGCTGCGCACGCCGGACTCGCCCACGCAGCGCGTCATCGGCCAGGTGCTCGATGGCTTCGAGCCCGTGCGCCATGCCGTGCCCATGCTGTCGATCCGCACCGAGACCGACACCGAGGCCTCCGGCGCCGTGGCCTTCGACGCCCGGGTGCGACGCGAACTGGCGCTGGGCGAAGACGCGCCATCGGTTGAATACGCTGCTGAGCTGAAGTTCGACGGCCTGGCCATCAACCTGCGCTATGAAAACGGCGTGCTGGTCCAGGCTGCCACGCGTGGCGACGGCGAAACCGGCGAGAACGTCACGCAGAACATCCGCACCATCGGCCAGATTCCGCTGCGCTTGCATGGCACGCACGCCCCCGTGATCGAGGTGCGCGGCGAGGTCTTCATGCGCCGCGACGCCTTCGAGGCACTCAACGAGCGCCAACGCGAACAAGGCGCCAAGACCTTCGTCAACCCGCGCAACGCGGCGGCCGGGGCAGTGCGCCAGCTCGATCCCGGCATCGCTGCGCAACGGCCCTTGAGCTTCTTCGCCTACGGCCTGGGCGAGGTGCAAGGCTGGGACGTGCCGCCCACGCACAGCGGCGTGCTCGATGCGCTGGCCGCTTTCGGGCTGCCCGTCTGCGCCGAGCGCTGCGTGGCGCAAGGCGCCGAGGGCCTGGTGGCCTTCCACCGCGACATCGGCGCGCGCCGCGACAAGTTGCCCTTCGACATCGACGGCATCGTCTACAAGGTCAACCGCCGCGACCTGCAAGAGCGGTTGGGCTTCGTCACGCGCGAGCCCCGCTGGGCCGTGGCCCACAAATACCCCGCCCAAGAGCAGCTCACCCAGGTCGAAGGCATCGACATCCAGGTGGGGCGCACTGGCAAGCTCACGCCCGTGGCGCGGCTCAAGCCCGTGTTCGTGGGTGGCGTCACCGTCACCAACGCCACGCTGCACAACCTCTTCGAGCTGCGCCGCAAGCGGGTGCGCATTGGCGACACCGTCATCGTGCGGCGCGCGGGTGATGTCATCCCCGAAGTCGTCGGCGTGGTGCCGGGTGAGCGGCCAGCCTATGTGCCCAACTTCCGCATGCCCCGCCACTGCCCCATCTGCGGCAGCACCGTGGTGCGCGAGCCCGGCGAAGTCAACCACCGTTGCTCTGGCGGCCTGTTCTGCGCCGCGCAGCGCAAGCAAGCGCTGCTGCACTTCGCCCAGCGCCGCGCCATGGACATCGAGGGCCTGGGCGAAAAGCTCGTTGATCAACTGGTGGACGGTGACATCGTGCGCACGCTGCCCGATCTGTACAAGATGGGCTTTGCCAAGCTGGCCGAGCTCGATCGCATGGCCGAGAAGAGCGCGCAGAACCTGCTCGACTCGCTCGAGAAGAGCAAGCAAAAAGCGACGCTGCCGCGTTTCCTGTTCGGCCTGGGCATCCGCCACGTCGGCGAGACGACGGCCAAGGACCTGGCCCGCCACTTCGGGAAGATGGGCCACAAGGGCGACGAGAAGAACGAAGGCATCATGAACGCCAGCTACGAGCAGTTGCTGGCCGTGCGCGATGTCGGCCCCATCGTCGCGCAAAGCATCCGCACCTTCTTCGACCAGGAGCACAACTGCGAAGTGGTCGAACAGCTCAGGGCCGCCGGCGTGAGTTGGCCCGAGCACGAGCCTTCGGCCGAGGCCGACGCGGCCACGCTGCCTCTCTATGGCAAGACCGTCGTGTTGACCGGCACGCTGCCCACGCTGGCGCGCGAGGAGGCCAAGGCCATGCTGGAGGCCGCTGGCGCCAAGGTGGCCGGTTCGGTCTCCAAGAAGACGCACTACGTGGTGGCCGGCGCTGAAGCGGGCAGCAAGCTCGACAAGGCGCAGGAGTTGGGCATCACCATCCTGGACGAGCAGGGGCTGCGTGATCTGCTGGCGTCGGCCGCCCATGGCAGCGCGCCGGCAGACGCTCAGGTGTCAGGCGAGGGCGCCTGATCTCGCTGTGCTGCTGGCACCCATGGGTGCGATCAAGCCTTGCCTGAATCCGCAGCCCGCGTAGGCAAGATGGCGTGCGCCTGCAGCAGCGCCAGCGGGATCACCTCCAGCGCCGATTCGTGCGTGGCCTCCAGCGAAACCGGCGGCGCCACGCCGGCACGCTGAGCCTCGAGCCAGCGCTCGGCGCACACGCACCAGCGGTCACCCGGCTTGAGCCCGGGGAAGCGCCACTCGGGCCGAGGCGTGATGAGGTCGTTGCCGCGCTCCAGCGAATCGTTGAGGAAGGCCGCCGTCATGCGCGCGCAGACCACGTGCCGGCCGCTGTCGTCGTCGCGGGTGCGGCAGCAGCCATCGCGGAAATAGCCCGTCACCGGCGCGTACGAGCAGGCCTGCAAGGGGCCGCCCAGCACATTGCGTCCAGGTGTGAGGAGCACGCTCATGGCTTGCCCGCCGCCGGTGTTTTCATCAGCGCCATGGCCGTGCCGATGAGCGTCGAAACCTCGCTCATGTTGCCGGGCACGATCATGGTGTTGTTCTTCTGGGCCAGTTGCGCATAGGCCTCGACGGCCTTCTCGGCCACCTTGAGTTGCACCGCCTGCTGCCCGCCCGGTTCGTTGATGGCCGCAGCGATCTTGCGGATGGCGTCGGCGGTCGCATCGGCCACGGAAGCGATGGCCGCCGCTTCGCCCTCCGCGCGATTGATCTCCGCCTGTTTCTCGCCCTCGGACTTGGCGATGAAGGCCTCGCGCTCGCCAGTGGCCAGGTTGATCTGCTCCAGCTTGCGGCCCTCGGACTCAGCGATGCGGGCGCGCTTGTCGCGCTCGGCGGTGATCTGCTGCTGCATGGAGCGCAGGATCTCGGCGGGCGGCGTCAGGTCCTTGATTTCATATCGCAGAACCTTCACGCCCCAGTTGAGCGCGGCTTCGTCCAGCGAGGTCACCACCGAGGCGTTGATCGCGTCCCGCTCCTCGAAGGTCTTGTCCAGCTCCATGCGCCCAATCACCGATCGCAACGTGGTCTGCGCCAGCTGGGTGATGGCCACGATGTAGTTCGACGAGCCGTAGCTGGCGCGCATGGGGTCAGTCACCTGAAAGTAAAGGATGCCGTCGACGTGGAGCTGGGTGTTGTCCTTGGTGATGCAGACCTGACTGGGCACGTCCAGCGGTATTTCCTTGAGCGAGTGCTCGTAGGCCACCTTGTCGATGAAGGGCACCAGCACGTTCAGACCCGGCTTGAGGGTGGCGTGGTATTTGCCCAGTCGCTCGACCACCCAGGCGCTTTGCTGAGGCACGACCTTGATCGACTTGACGATGAACAGGACCGAGATGACCAGCAGGACAAAGGCGAGTTCCATGGCGCTAGACCTTCTCGAGGACGAGGTAGTTGCTTTCGACCGCGCGGATTCGGTGCAGGCCGGCCGAAGGCACGTGGGCGCCGTGGTAGCGGGCCTGCCATTCGCTGCCTCGGTAATGGACCTGCGTGGTGCCGTCCGAGCTCCATTGGGCCACGGTGACCTGCTCTCCGACATCGAGGCTGCCCAGGCCTGTGGAGGTGTAGTCGTCCACCCCCAGCATGCCGCGCTGCAGCAAACGCCGATGCCACAGGTAAACGGCGCCGCCCCCGACCACAGCGGCCAGTATCAACTGATGGGGCTGGCTCACGCCCATCGTGGCCGCAACGGCCGCAGCCGCGGCGCCCAGGGCCAGCATCAACAGGTAAAACGAGCCGGTCAGCAACTCCAGGCTGACGAAAAAGCCCGCCACGATCCACCACAGCGTCGATTCGCCCATGTGTCCGACATCCTCACACTATTGATTCAGGGTCGATGGCGACAGTTTATGTCGACACCAGCGGTTTTCCTGCGTCACGAATGTGTCAGGGGCATTTGAAACGAAGCCACGCAAAAACCCGGCTTCGTCAAACAAATCCAGGGCTTGAACCCCTACACTTCGCCATTTTTCCGCCACCGTCACCTTTGATCTCAGGAATGGCCATGCTGCGCTTCCATTTCCCCATCGTCATCATCGACGAAGACTTCCGCTCCGAGAACACCTCGGGCCTGGGCATCCGTGCGCTGGCCGACGCCATCCAGAAGGAGGGCTTCGAGGTGCTGGGCGTGACCAGTTATGGTGACCTGGCGCAGTTCGCACAACAGCAAAGCCGCGCCAGCGCCTTCATCCTGTCGATCGACGACGAAGAGTTCACGCCCGGCCCCGAGCTCGATCCGGCCGTGTTGAACCTGCGCAAGTTCATCGAAGAGATCCGCTTCAAAAACGCCGACATCCCCATCTACCTGTACGGCGAGACGCGCACCTCCGAGCACATCCCCAACGACATCCTGCGCGAGCTGCACGGCTTCATTCACATGTTCGAGGACACGCCGGAGTTCGTGGCCCGCCACATCATCCGCGAAGCCAAGGGCTACCTCGACGGCCTGGCACCGCCGTTCTTCAAGGCGCTGATGGACTACGCGCAAGACGGCTCGTACTCATGGCACTGCCCGGGCCACTCGGGCGGCGTGGCGTTCTTGAAGAGCCCGGTGGGCCAGATGTTCCACCAGTTCTTCGGCGAGAACATGCTGCGCGCCGACGTGTGCAACGCGGTGGAAGAACTCGGCCAGCTGCTCGACCACACCGGCCCCGTGGCCGAGTCCGAGAAGAACGCCGCGCGCATCTTCAACGCCGACCACTGCTTCTTCGTCACCAATGGCACGTCCACCTCCAACAAGATGGTGTGGCATCACACGGTCGCGCCCGGTGACGTGGTGGTGGTCGACCGCAACTGCCACAAGTCCATCCTGCACAGCATCATCATGACCGGGGCCATCCCCGTGTTCCTGACGCCAACGCGCAACCACTTCGGCATCATCGGCCCGATCCCGCAAAGCGAGTTCGAGCCGGCCAACATCCGCAAGAAGATCGCCAAGCACCCGTTGCTCAAGGGCGTGGACGCCAAGAAGGTCAAGCCGCGCATCCTGACGATCACGCAGAGCACCTACGACGGTGTGCTCTACAACACCGAGACCATCAAGGGCATGCTCGATGGCTGGATCGACAACCTGCACTTCGACGAAGCCTGGTTGCCGCACGCCGCCTTCCACAAGTTCTATGGCATGTACCACGCCATGGGCAAGGGCCGCGCGCGCCCCAAGCAGGCGGTGGTCTACGCCACGCAGTCCACGCACAAGCTGCTGGCCGGCATCTCGCAGGCCTCGCACGTGCTGGTGCAAGACTCGCAAACCGTGCCGCTGGACCGCCACCTCTTCAACGAGGCCTACCTGATGCACACCTCCACCTCGCCGCAGTACGCGATCATCGCGAGCTGCGACGTGGCAGCAGCCATGATGGAGCCACCCGGGGGCACCGCGCTGGTCGAGGAGTCGATCAAGGAGGCGCTGGACTTCCGCCGCGCCATGCGCAAGGTCTCGAAGGAGTACGACAAGGACTGGTGGTTCAAGGTCTGGGGCCCTGAAAAGCTGGCCACCGAGGACATCGGCAAGCCCACCGACTGGGTGCTCAAGGCCAACGAGAAGTGGCATGGCTTCGGCAACCTGGCCGACGGCTTCAACATGCTCGACCCGATCAAGTCGACCATCATCACCCCGGGCATGGACGTGTCGGGCAAGTTCGCCAAGACGGGCATCCCGGCGTCCATCGTCACCAAGTTTCTGGCCGAGCACGGCGTGGTGGTCGAGAAGACCGGCCTCTACAGCTTCTTCATCATGTTCACGATTGGCATCACCAAGGGCCGCTGGAACACGATGTTGACTGCCTTGCAGCAGTTCAAGGACGACTACGACAAGAACCAGCCGCTGTGGCGCGTGGTGCCCGAGTTCTGCCAGAAGTACCCGATGTACGAACGCATGGGCCTGCGCGACCTGTGCCAATCGGTGCACGAGGCCTATGCCAAGGGCGACATCGCGCGCCTGACGACCGATGTTTACCTGTCGGGCCTGGAGCCGGCCATGAAGCCCTCGGACGCCTACGCCTGCATCGCCCGCCGCCAGACCGAGCGCGTCGAGATCGACCAGCTCGAAGGCCGCATCACCACGGCGCTGCTGACGCCTTACCCGCCGGGCATCCCGCTGCTGATCCCGGGCGAGCGGTTCAACAAGAAGATCGTCGACTTCCTGAAGTTCACGCGCGACTTCAACGATGCCTTCCCCGGCTTCGCCACCGATGTGCATGGGTTGGTCGCGGAAGCGCTGCCCAAGGGTGGTAAGCGTTACTACGTCGACTGCGTGAAGCCTGGCGCCGAAGTGTGATCACGGGTGCGCGTTTGACCCTCAATCGCCGCCCATCGTGTTCGGGCGGCGGCCGAATTTTTCGAGGAGATCCCGCAGGCGTTTGGCGAGTTCGGGTTGGGCCTCCTCGTTGAGATAGCGCTGCCAGATCATGTCGGCGAGTTCGATGGTGCGGGTGTTGCCCGTTGCAGCACCTTGCTTGAGCAATGTCTCGACAGCTTCGACCGGTGCACCCGCCTTGGCCTTGGCCAGTGAGGTTTCGGCCAGGGTGCTCAGCTCTTTGTAGGTGTTGCGCAGCAGCTCTTCGTAAGGCGGGTGGCTCGCCACCATCATGCCGAGCATGTTGGTCAAAGGTTTGTTGGTGCAAAAGCGCATCGCGAGCTGGCCCAGCCATTTTTCGGCGTCCGGCAGGTCCAGGCCGCGTTCGCGCACGCGCACGCGCACCAGCAGGCACATCACGTTGCTGGCGGTCTCGAAGTCGAAATCGGGTTGGCTGAACTCGCGCGCCAGGGTCTTCATGCGGCGAGCCGCGTCGGTGGTGAGCCCGCGCTGTGTCAGCGAAAGCAGGTTGACGACCTCGTGCATGCGGCGCAGCCGAGCGCTGCGTGGGTTCTTCTCGTGGGCGCGCAGCAACTGGCTTTCGCACTTGGCCAGGGCCTTGCCATCGTCCTGCTCGAAGTACGAAAAGCCCAGCATCACCAGGCTCTGGAAGTCGAACGAGCGCGAGGTCACCCCCATGCCCACGGCCCGCTCCAGGATGGAAGCGGCTTCCTCGGCGTGCCCCAGGTGAAAGGCCAGCAGGCCGAGCTTTTGCAGGCGCCCCAGCGACAGCGGTGTCAGCGACACCGCCTTCTTGTAGGTCTCGTAGGCGCGCTCGAACTCGCCCGTTTGCAGGTGAGCTCGCCCCATGACATCGTAGGCGTCGGCGTAGCCGGGGTTCTCCAGCAGCAGGCTGTCGAGCACACGCAGCGCGGGCGGGATCTGCCCCGCGTCGACATGCGCCCGGGCGATGCCGAGCCGGGCCCAGGGCATGGCCTTGGTCTTGTCGATGATCTCGAAGAGCTTGCGTGCTTCGTCGTGCCGGTTCAGGCGCAGCAGCAGTTCGCCGCCGATTCGCGCGGCGTAGACCCAGTATTCGCTGCGCTCTTCGACCCGCGCGAGGCAGCGCTCTGCGGCGAGTTCATGTTGCCCGGCTTCCAGTGCTTCGAAGATCTCGGCCAGCGACTGCTTGCGATGCCGCGCGGTCTTCAGGCGCTCGGCCAGGTCGTTGTGGGTGTGTGGGCGCAGCAGGTAGCTGTCCAGCGCGGCCTCGGCGGCTTCCGCCACCTTGCCGTAGGTGGCTTCCGAGGTGACCATGACGACCACGGTGGAGAAGGGCAGGTGCTGGCCCGCGCGGACCTCGTCGAGCAGGTCAGCCCCGGTCTGCTGCGTTTCGGGGAAGTGGTGCTCGCACAGGATGATGTCGTAGTGGTGATGCTCGATCTCGCCTCGGGCCTCGTTATAGCGGCCAGCCTGTTTGATGCGGTCGGGCTGCAAGCCCAGGTCGATCAGCATGGAGCGCAGGATGCTGCGTGTCGTCACGTTGCCGTCGACCACCAGGGCGCGGACGCTGCGCATGTCCTGGAGTGCCGAGCCGAGGCCAGCCGTGGCGCGTTTCGATCCGGACAGCACTTCGTTCATGCCGTGTTGCTCAGGGGAGCGCCATGGTGAATTCGGTGCCCCCGCCCTCCGCTGGTTTCAGGCCGATGTGGCCCGAGCGGCCCTGGCTGCGGTGGGCGGTTGCCACGGCTTCGCTGAGGGCCGTGCCCAGGCCGGTGGCGTTGTCTTGCGCGGGGTCTTCGCTGCCGAGGCCTTCGCCATCGTCGAGCACGCGCCAGATCAACCAGCCCTCGTCCTCACGCACGTCGAGCGTCACCTGGCTGCGCGCGAATCGCACGGCATTGTGGATGGCGGCATCCAGGGCGAGGCGGACCAGCCTGTGGTCGAAATACCAGAAGGCAGGCACGCTCGGTGTTGTGGCGATGCGGATGCTCACGGGCTGGGCGTCGACCTTCAGCTTGGCGTTCCACACGCGCTGGAGGGCCTCTAGCAGGGCTTGGGGGGATTCGTCTTCGCAATGCGCGGTGAGCCCCTCGGTGCGCGCACCATAGAGGGTGAGGAACTGGATGAACTGGCGCCGCAGCTCGGAGCAATGCAGGTGCGCGCGCTGGGCCATCACGGGGCTGGGGTCGTCGATGAGCCTCGACAGCTCGTCTTCCAGTCCACCCAAAGCGTTCTTGAGGTCGTGCGCGATGAGGGCCAGGGCATCGCTCATGCGCCGACCTTCTCCAGCATCGACAGGGTTTCGCGGAAGTAGCGGCGCATGGTGTAGACGCGGTCGTGCCCGGGCAGCAGCTTGTCTAGCCGGTCCAGGTAATCCTTGATGGTGTCGATGCGTGCGCTGTCGGCGGCTTTGTTCAGGCGCAGGGCCATGCATTGGATCTGCGCGGCCTGCAGCAACACGCCCGAGTTCTCGGGGTACTCGCGCACGGTGCTTTCGATCTGGCTGACCGCCTCGTCGATGCGGCTGTCGCGCAGCAGCTTGCGCGCGTCGGCCACCATGTTCTGCATGCCTTCGGTGACCGATTCGATCACGGTGCCGATCTTGTCCTCGTGGCCGGTTTCTTCCAGCGTCTTGGCGATCAACTGCTTGACCCGGGGGTTCTCGTGGTCGGCGCTGATGGCGCCGTGCAGCAAGGCCAGTCCGGCTTCTTCGTTGCCGGCTTTCAGTTCGGCCTTGGCCAGCGCGATGGTGGCCAGGTCGGCTTTGCCTTTGCCCAGGGCCTGGCGGGCCTTGGCTAGTGTCTTCTCGGCTTGGTCTGGCTGGCCCTGGGCGAGTTCGGCCTGAGCCTGGATGGCCAGCGACGTGGCACCGAAGGCGGGTGCATTGCGAAAGGCGGGGGTGGCGTCTTGCACGACCCGCATGGCTTCGCTGTTTTCACCCATGTCAACAAGCGTCTGGGCCAGCAGCAGGGTGTCCTGCGGCTGCGCCACGATCGAGCCACGGCTGGCCTTGGTCGCCTTGCTCAGGGCGGCCTTTGCCATGTCGAGGTCGCCATTGCGATAGGCCGATTCGCCGACCAGCCTTTGTCGGCGCGCCGAAGGCACCACCAGCGAGGCGTCGCGAAGCACCCAGAGCGCGCCCTGCGGGTCGCCCATGGCTTCGAGCGACTCGGCCATCACGTCGTAGGCGGCCACCAGCTTGTCCCCGCCTTTCGAGTCGATGATCTCTTGAGCGAGCTTGCGCGCCTCGACGAATTTGCCACCGGCTTTCAGCGCGCGAGCCAAGCCGAGCCGAGCCCACATCAGGTCCTGGCGAACCTCCAGTGCCTGGCGGTAGACGGTCTGCGCTTCTTCGTGGCGCCCGAGCTTGAGCAGGGTCTGGCCTTTGAGCTGCAAGGCCTGCATGAACCAACGGTTGCGTTGGGCGAGGATGTCTTCACACGCTTGCAATGCGCCGGTCAGATCGTCTTTGCTCAGTTTTGAGTTGATGGGCAGCAGGGCCTGGCGTTTCTCGAGCATGGCCTTGAGGCGGTCCTCGATGTCGCTGGCCGTGATCGGCTTGAGCAGGTAGGCGTCCGGATGGTGCTCGGTGGCGGCGGCGACCGATGCATACCCGCTCTCGGCGGTGATCATGAAGAACAGGCAGTCGGGGGGCAGCAGGTTCTGTTCGCGCATGAGCTCGAACAGTTGCTGTCCATCGGTTTTCTGGTTGAGGTTGAAATCGCACAGGATCAGCCCGTATCGACGTGCCTTGACCATGCGGTAGGCGTCGTCGGCGTTGGCAGCGAGATCGATTTGCGTGATGCCCAACAGCATCAATTGACCGCGCAGGGTGGTTTGCTGCACGGTCATGTCATCGATGATCAAGGCGCGGATTTGGGACAGGTATCCCTGATGAGACATGGCAAAACGCCCTTCGATGCGAGTTGGCTGAGCGCGCCAGACGGGGACGCTCCCGCCAGTTTTTCGGCGAATGGCGCCAAAACTTGAGTTGGAGATCGGCGAGCCCATTGGCGCAAAAGGCAAAAAAGAAGCGCCCCAGGTGGGGCGCTTCGATTCGGTGCTGCATCAGCCGGGCGGGGCCGATGGGCTGGTCCGGGTTCACTTGAAGATGTTCTTCACCCGATCCGTCCAGCTTTTTGAGTTGGGTGAATGCTTTTCGCCACCCTTCCTGAACGATTCGTCGAGTTCCTTGAGCAGCTTGCGCTGATGTTCGGTGAGCTTGACGGGCGTTTCCACGTTGATGTGGCAGTACAGGTCGCCCGGGTAGCTGGAGCGGATGCCCTTGATGCCCTTGCCGCGCAGGCGGAAGGTCTTGCCGTGCTGGGTGCCTTCGGGGATGTCGATCTCGGCCTTGCCGCCCAGCGTCGGCACCTCGATGCTGCCGCCCAGCGCCGCCGTGGTCAGCGGCACGGGCACGGAGCAGTGCAGGTCGTCGCCGTCGCGCTCGAAGATGTCATGCGGCTTGATGCGGATCTCGATGTAGAGGTCGCCAGCGGGGCCGCCATTGGTGCCCGGCTCGCCATTGCCGGCCGAGCGGATGCGCATGCCTTCGTTGATGCCCGCCGGGATCTTGACTTCCAGCGTCTTGGTCTTCTTGACCTTGCCCTGACCATGGCAGGTGGTGCAGGGCTCGGGGATGACCTTGCCGGTGCCATGGCAGTGGGGGCAGCTCTGCTGCACGCTGAAGAAGCCCTGGCGCATGTGCACCGTGCCCGAGCCGTTGCAGGTCGGGCAGGTCTTGGCGCTGGTGCCAGGCTTGGCGCCGGTGCCATTGCAGACGCCGCATTCGTCCCAGGCAGGGATGCGGATCTGCGTGTCCTTGCCGGCGGCGGCCTCTTCGAGCGTGATCTCCATCGCGTACGACAAGTCGCTGCCTCGGTAGACCTGCGGACCACCACCGCGACGGCCCCCGCCGCCCTGGCCGAAGATGTCGCCGAAGATGTCGCCAAAGGCATCGGCGAAGCCGCCAAAACCTTCCGGGCCACCTCGGCCGCCACCCATGTTCGGGTCCACGCCGGCGTGGCCGAACTGGTCGTAGGCCGCGCGCTTCTTGGCATCCGAGAGCATCTCGTAGGCCTCTTTGACCTCCTTGAACTGCTCTTCGGCTTCCTTGGCCTTCTCACCCTGATTGCGGTCAGGGTGGTACTTCATGGCCAGCTTGCGGTAGGCCTTCTTGATCTCGTCCTCGGAGGCGCCTTTGGAGAGCCCCAGGACTTCGTAGTAATCGCGTTTTGCCATGCGGTGCTTTCTTCTCAGGGAGCGGCCTTGAACGGCTCGCCCCAGGTCATTTCCTTTTGCACGTCCCAACCCAGCCAGTCCATGCACTGGCGCTGCTCACACGGGCGCGCGTGCACGACGTTCAAGGTGCTGGCTTCCAGGCTCTCGTTTGAGCCGCTCACGCCGAGGTCGGTGGCCTTCTTGCGGCCGTCGAGCTGGCCCACGACGATGGCCGTGTCCAGCTTGCCGAAGGTGTCCGAGTTGACGCCCTTGAGCAGCATGGTGCTGTAGCGGTAGCCGCTGCGGTCGGCGTCGCTCACCCAGGCCACGGTGGGGCTGAGCATGCGCTCGAGCTTCACGGTCAGGGCCACGGTCTTGCCCTGCCACTTGAACGGGTCCTTGTCGGCCTGGGCTGTGGTCAGCCAGGCCTGCACGTCGTGCTGGGCGCTGAAGCGATGGAAGGCTTCGCGGGCCTGGGCACGCCGGTTGGCGCGCTCGGCTTCGGCCTGCTTCTGGCGGACGGCCTCGGAGGCATCGTTGCGGTAGGCGCGCACCTCGGCCGGTTTGCCGTTGTCCAGCACCACCGAGCCCTTGGCCAGCGCCAGCGGCTCCTGTCCCTTGTCGTCGGCGACCAGGGGCGCGCGCCACAGCACGATGTCGACAGCCCTGAACGGCGCGTTGCTCGGACAGGCGGCGACCACGGCTTCCTGGGCTGCGCGCATGCGCGACTGGACGAGGGCATCGTCTTCGAGCTTGAAGCCTTGAGGCACGACCAGTGCCACGTGCTCGATCTCGCAGAGGTTCACCGCCCCTTGGGAGGGTGCGCGATGCACCCACCAAGCCTGCGCCTCGCCGACGCCGCCGCGCTCGCTGAGCACCAGGTTGCTGCGCCATGCATCAAGCCTGCCCTTGAAGGGCTGGTCACCGATGAAGACACCTTGGCGGAAGGTGCCCTCCCAGCTTGCGTCCGCCTCTTCCTTGCCTTCCTTGAATCGGTAGGGGTTGAGCCAGACGGCCTTGCCGCGCCCCTCGGCTTTGCCTTTGACGCAAGGGCCTTGGTAGCGCATGGGTTGCTTGTCATCGCCCAGGGACCACGGCCCCCAGACCGCGCAGGCGTCCGCACCGATGCTCGGAACGAATTCGGCCGCCTGCGCTGGCGCCCAGGCCAGCGTGGCCACTGCGAACAACGGCATCAGCCTGATGAGCGGGCGTGGCACGGCGGTGATGGCTGGCATGGTGATCAGTTGGGGGGGCAGGAAACGCATTCGGCACGAAGGGCGCCCGGGGGGCCGGACGCCGATCGTGCCGATCGAACAGCGTGGAGATCAGTCCTTCTTGACTTCCTTGAACTCGGCGTCGACCACGTTGTCGTCGGCGGGCTTGGCTTCCGCTCCGGGCGCGGCACCAGCGCCTTCCGCGCCAGCGGCGCCTTGGGCGGCCTGCATGTCGGCGTACATCTTCTCGCCCAGCTTCTGCGAGGCGGTCATCAGGGCGTTGGTCTTGGCCTCGATGTCGTCCTTCGATTCACCCTTGAGGGCTTCCTCGACGTCCTTGATCGCAGCTTCGATCTTTTCTTTCTCGCCGGCCTCGAGCTTGTCGCCGTACTCGGTCAGCGACTTGCGCACGCTGTGCACCAGGCCATCGCCCTGGTTCTTGGCCTGCACCAGTTCGAGCTTCTTCTTGTCCTCGGCGGCGTTGAGCTCGGCGTCTTTGACCATCTTCTGGATCTCGTCTTCCGACAGACCCGAGTTGGCCTTGATGGTGATCTTGTTTTCCTTGCCGGTGCCCTTGTCCTTGGCCGAGACGTGCAGGATGCCGTTGGCGTCGATGTCGAAGCCGACTTCGATCTGGGGCACGCCGCGCGGTGCGGGCGGGATGCCTTCGAGGTTGAACTCACCCAGCATCTTGTTGCCCGAGGCCATCTCGCGCTCGCCCTGGAAGACCTTGATGGTCACGGCCGGCTGGTTGTCATCGGCTGTGGAGAAGGTCTGCGAGAACTTGGTCGGGATGGTGGTGTTCTTGCTGATCATCTTGGTCATGACGCCGCCCAGGGTCTCGATGCCCAGGGACAACGGGGTCACGTCCAACAGCAGCACGTCGGTGCGGTCGCCCGAGAGCACCTGGCCCTGGATGGCTGCGCCCACGGCCACGGCTTCGTCGGGGTTGACGTCCTTGCGCGGCTCCTTGCCGAAGAACTCCTTGACCTTGTCTTGCACCTTGGGCATGCGGGTCATGCCGCCCACCAGGATCACGTCGTCGATGTCACCCACGGTCACGCCAGCGTCCTTGATGGCGGTGCGGCAGGGCGCGATGGTGCGGTCGATCAGCTCTTCGACCAGGCTTTCCAGCTTGGCGCGCGTCAGCTTGATGTTCAGGTGCTTCGGGCCGGTGGCGTCGGCGGTGATGTAGGGCAGGTTGACGTCGGTCTGCGCGGAGTTCGACAGCTCGATCTTGGCCTTCTCGGCGGCTTCCTTCAGGCGTTGCAGGGCCAGCACGTCCTTGGTCAGGTCGACGCCGGATTCCTTCTTGAACTCGGCGATGATGAAGTCGATGATGCGCTGGTCGAAGTCTTCACCGCCCAGGAAGGTGTCGCCGTTGGTCGACAGCACTTCGAACTGCATTTCGCCGTCCACGTCGGCGATCTCGATGATGGAGACGTCGAACGTGCCGCCGCCCAAGTCATACACGGCGATCTTGCGATCGCCCTTGCCGCCCTTGTCCAGGCCGAAAGCCAGGGCCGCGGCGGTGGGCTCGTTGATGATGCGCTTGACGTCCAGGCCAGCGATGCGGCCGGCGTCCTTGGTGGCCTGGCGCTGGGCGTCGTTGAAGTAGGCGGGCACGGTGATGACGGCCTCGGTGACTTCCTCACCCAGGTAGTCTTCGGCGGTCTTCTTCATCTTGCGCAGCACTTCGGCCGACACTTGCGGCGGGGCCAGCTTCTTGCCACGCACTTCCACCCAGGCGTCGCCGTTGTCGGCGGCCGCGATGGTGTAGGGCATCAGGTCGATGTCCTTTTGCACTTCCTTTTCGGTGAACTTGCGGCCGATGAGGCGCTTCACCGCGTACAGGGTGTTCTTGGGGTTGGTGACGGCCTGGCGCTTGGCCGAGGCGCCCACGAGGATCTCGCCGTCTTCCTGATACGCGATGATCGAAGGGGTCGTGCGCGCGCCTTCGCTGTTTTCGATGACCTTGGTGGCGTTGCCTTCCATGATGGCCACGCACGAGTTGGTGGTGCCCAGGTCGATGCCGATGATCTTGCCCATGTTGGGTGCTCCTGTGAATCTCTGATCTGAAGTTGGTGTGTGGGTCAAACAGCGGCGATTGACCCCGTCTTGATGCTCAATCTGCGTGCGCTTGGCGTGTTTTCAAGGCCTGAATTGCCTCTGGAAGGCGTTTTTGACCTGTGTCAGCCCGCGTGCCCGCCGATGCTCATTCGTCCGAGTTTGTCCCGGCTGCTTATTTGGGCGCGGCAACGGTCACCAGGGCCGGACGCAGCACGCGCTCGGAGATGGTGTAACCCTTTTGCAGCACGCCCACGATGGTGTTGGCCTCTTGCTCTGCAGGCACCATGCTGATGGCCTGGTGAATGGCCGGATCGAACTTCGTGCCGGCGGCCGGGTTGACCTCGATGACCTTGTTGCGCTCCAGCGCCGACGCCAGCTGGCGCAGGGTGGCCTGCACGCCTTCGAGCACGGTCTCAACCGGGGTGTCGGGCTTGGCGGCGTGGGTGGCCAGCGCTGCTTCGAGGCTGTCGCGCACGGGCAGCAGGCTGTCGGCGAAGGACTCGACGGCGAATTTGCGGGCCTTGGAAATCTCATCTTCGGCGCGGCGGCGGATGTTCTCGGCCTCGGCCTTGGCGCGCAGGTAGGCGTCGGACACCTCGGCGTGCTTGGCCTGCAACTCGGCCAACTGCTGCTCGATGGGCAGTTCGCTGGCGGCCTCTGGGCTGGCTTGATCGGGCGTCGGGGAAGTCTCGCTCATGGTGTCTTCGAAGTTGGATGAAGGCGTCGGAAAGTGGGGCATGCCGGCGTTGGAGAAGGCCATCGCCCCTCGCGGGCGGCGTTCCCAGACGGGGTCTGGCTGCCCGGAAACCGGGCAAATGGGGTCGGCATGACCCCTTTCAAGGCCCTGATTTCAAAAAAAGACCGGCCAATGTAACCGAGGGGCGGCGGGGCACCTCTCAGCGGGAGCCCCTCGGATCACACCTGTTTCAACTTCGATCACTCGTCCAGGCTCGCCGACCAGCGCTGCCAGTCCGCCAGTTGCCGGCGATCGCGTTTGGTGGGACGGCCATGCTCGATGGCGTTGGCCGGTTCGGCTGCTGTCTTGCGATGCTCGGCGGCTGCCAGCCGGGCGGCAATGCTCTCGGCCGTTTCTTCATAAAGCATCTGGGCCTGAGGTGCCGGGCCTCGGGCCGTGCTCAGGGCGCGAACCACCACCATGCGTTCGACAGGGCCTTGGCGAACGCAGACCATGTCGCCTGCACGCAACTCGCGCGAGGCCTTGGCCACCTGTCCGTTGACTTGAACGCGGCCTTTGTCGATTTCGTCAGCAGCGAGTCCCCGGGTCTTGAAGAAGCGCGCCGCCCAGAGCCATTTATCCAGGCGCAGCCGCTCGGTCATGCCAGGCAGGGGGCGGTCGGTGTCAAGCATGGATGGAGTGTGGGCGAGGCACTGAGCTGGGCATTTAGGCATTTAAGTAGGCATTTGGGCGGGGCTTTGTGCGAAGCACAGCGTTCATCCATGCCGATGCTGGCGGGCAAGGAAGCGGGCAGGGTCGAGCGCATCGCGCAATTCTGACTCCACAGGGCAGGGCGTGCCGCAGACCCAATGGGCGAGCAGTTCGCCGGCCAGCATCGACCAGGTCAGTCCACGGGAGCCCAGCCCGCCGACGATGTAGAGCCCTCCGTGCCCATCACGCTCGCGCGGGAGCATGCGAACCTGTTCGGCGCGTGCGGGAGGGCGCTTGGCCAGCCGGTCGGCATGCCAGGGCAGGGCTCCGATCAGTGGCAAGCGATCCGGCGTGGTGGCGCGCCAGCCCACGCGGCCAGCGAGCTGATCCGATGCGGCCAGTTCGGCCAGGCGCTGGTCGGTGGTGTCGCTGGGCAAGGCGCCCAGGCGCAGGGCCTGACTCAGGTTGTGGACGTGATCGGCTTGACGCATGCTGGTTTCGTTGTCGTGGTGTTGCGTCGTGGCGCCGCACAGCAGCCGGCCGTCGTCCAACGACAGGACATAACCCTGGCCGGCCACGGGCACGAGTGGTCTCAACGCCGCCAACTCGGTGGGCAGCACGCTGACCTGACCTCGCACCGCACTCATGGGTAGGCAGGCAATGGCCCGCTCCGCTGGCAAGGTGTCCAGCAAGGCCTGGGCCTGCCAGGCGTTGGCGATCACCACCGAGCCGGCCTCGGCCAGCACCTGCCCCCGCGCGTCCAGCACCCGCCAACCACCATCGATGGCCCTCAGGGCGTGCACAGGGGTGGACCACCTTGTCTGCAACAGCGGCAGGCCACCAACGTGTCGCCGAGCCGTGGCGTCGTCGAGCAGCAGCCTGCAGGCGTCGGCGGGTGACATCCAGCCGGCTTGCGGAAACCACCAGCCACTGCTGGGCACCGGCAAGCCACTGCGTGCCTGCGCTTCAGCCCGGTCCAGCCAGGCGGCTTGTTCCCGGAGCCAAGGCAGGCGTTCAAGCAGGGCCCGGGCCCCATCCGCATCCTGCTTGGGATCGAGCCTCAACAGGCCCGAGGCTTGGCCGGGCAGGGCGCCGCTCTCGATCCAGCCTCGCACTCGTCGCCACGTTGCCAGGGCCGCAGCCCGGTGAGCCCTCGCATGAATGCCATCGTCGCCATGCACGATGGTGTGGAAGAGGCCTCCCGGGTTGCCCGAGGCGCCTTGAGCCGGACCCGCGTTCGCGTCCAGCAGCGTCACCCGCCAGCCTTCGCGGGTCAGCGCATCTGCCGCGCTGCAACCGGCGATGCCAGCGCCGATGACGATGGCGTCGTGGCGCGAGGGGGCGGGCCACAGGCCCCCAGGTGCCGCAGGGTGGATGAAACGGGGCTGGTGGCGGGCCACCGTGATGGCCCATTTGCCGTTGTCCCCCGGCAGCTTTTTGACATCGAACTGGGCCTGGGTCAGGGCTTCTCGCACAACCCTGGCCGAAGACCACGTGGCGGCCGTCGCGTCGGCGGCCGCCAGCCTGTTGATGCGTGCCAGCATCGGCGCATGCCACATCTCGGGGTTGCGCGCTGGGGCGAAACCATCCAGGTAGAAGGCGTCCACAGAAGCTTGCAAGCCGGGCAACAGGCCGGCGACATCGCCCAGCCCCAACAACAAGGTCAGCGATTGTTCGCGGCCATCGGCGCTCACCAGGCTGTCGAGCTGCAGGGTGTGCCACCCGGGTGTCAGCGGCGGCCAGGCCGCATGCAGGCGAGCGGCCAGCGCTGGTCGTGCGTCCTCGCCTTGAGCGGCAGGCACGGCATGCACCGCCTTCAGGTCATCGGGGCGAAGCGGGTGCTTTTCGACGGAGATGAAGAACAGCCGGTCACAGCGGTGCGGATCTTCACGCCAGGCCGCCCAGGTCGCCAGGCAGTTGTTGCCCAAGCCGAAGCCGGTTTCGAGGATGACGAAGCGCTCTCGCCCCTGCCATCTTTGCGGCAGGCCATTGCCAGCCAAGAACACCCCCCGGGCCTGCTGCCAAGCGCCGGCGCTGGGGTGGTAGGCGTCGCCGTAATCCGGCGCGTAAGGGGGCTGTCCGGCTTCACCAGACGGGTGGGCGCTCAGTCGCGCCGGGCTCACCGTCATCGTCTAAAAAGGCATCGGCCTCACTGCGCCAGCCAGCCGCCGTCCACGTTCCAGGCCGCGCCGCGCACGTTGTCCGCACCCGGCGAGCAAAGGAAGACGGCCAAGTCACCCAGTTGCTCGGGCGTGACGAATTGCAGCGAAGGTTGCTTCTCGCTGAGCAGGTCCTTTTTGGCTTCGTCCACCGAGATGCCTTCACGCTTGGAGCGGTCGTCGATCTGCTTTTGCACCAGTGGGGTCAGCACCCAGCCCGGGCAGATGGCGTTGACCGTCACGCCGGTCTGGGCCGTCTCCAGCGCAACCGTCTTGGTCAGGCCAACCAAGCCATGTTTGGCCGCCACGTAGGCCGACTTGCCGGCCGAAGCCACCAGGCCGTGCGCCGAGGCAATGTTGATGATGCGGCCCCAGTTTTTCTTGCGCATGCCCGGCACGGCCATGCGCATGGTGTGAAAAGCCGAGGACAGGTTGATGGCGATGATCGCGTCCCACTTCTCGACGGGGAAGTCCTCGACATTGGCCACATGCTGGATGCCCGCGTTGTTGACCACGATGTCGATGCCGCCGAATTCGGTCTCGCCATAGGCGAAGAGGGCTTCGATCTCGGCCGGCTTGCTCATGTCGGCGCCGTTGTAGCCCACCTTGACGCCATGCTGTTGTCCAGCCGCCAGCACGGCGGCTTTGGGCTCATTGACGTCACCGAATCCGTTGAGAATGACGTTGGCGCCTTGGGCGGCCAGTCGTTCGGCGATGCCCAGACCGATCCCGCTGGTCGATCCGGTCACGAGGGCAGTTTTTCCATTCAACATCAGGGGCCTCCAGTGCGCAAAGAGAAACACAATGTGGATTGGGCCATTATCTGACGACGCCACGATATGACAACGCACCGCCCTGTTGACCCTTCTGTCCAATCCGGTCTGATGACGCCTTCGCTGCACCACGTCATCTGCCCAGGCGCGAGCAAGACGGATGCCCAAACGCACCGAATGTCTTACTGGCGCTGGGGTGACGCGCACAACCCGCGTGTGTTGTTCTGTGTTCACGGCCTGAGCCGCCAAGGGCGTGACTTCGACGTGCTGGCGCAAGCCTTGGCGGGCCACTACCAAGTGATTTGCCCGGATGTCGTGGGGCGTGGCCAATCAGACTGGCTGGCCGACCCGAAGGGCTACCAAGTCTTCATGTACGTGTCCGACATGGTGGCGCTGGTGCAACAGCTCAAGCGCGAGTTGAGCATGCAAGCCCCGCTGGAAATCGATTGGGTCGGCACCTCGATGGGCGGGCTGATCGGCCTCGGCTTCTCGTCGCTGCCGCCCGAGGCCTCCGGCGCTCGCCTGCGCCGCTTCGTGCTCAACGATGTCGGCCCACGCCTGCGCTTTGACGCCATCGTGCGCATCGGCGACTACCTGGGCAAGCCGCTGCGCTTCGCGTCCGAGCAGGAGGCCGCCGATTACCTCTGGAGCATCTCCACCGGCTTCGGTCCGCACACGCCCGAACAATGGCTGGCGCTCAGCTGCCCGCTGCTGCGTCCCGCTGAAGGCGGTGGTTTCGTGCTGCACTACGACCCCGCCATCGCCGAGCCCTTCCGCAGCGTGACGGCCGAACAGACCGCCGCTGGGGAACAAGCTTTGTGGCAGACCTACGACGGCCTGGCCAACATCCCTTGCCAAGCACTGGTGTTGCGCGGCGCCGATTCCGACCTGCTCGACCGCGACACCGCGCTGGAGATGACCCAACGCGGACCCAAGGCCCGACTGATCGAGTTCGCCGGCGTGGGCCACGCACCCACCCTGATCGCGCCGGATCAGGTCCAGGCCATCCAGGAGTTCCTGCTGGCATGAAGACCGGATCCCTCGACATCGCGCGAGACGACGGCCTGCTGAACGACGGCGGCTCGCACGCGCCCATCGTCGACCTCGCCGAGGTGGCGGGCACCGCCACGCCCGAAGCGCAGGCGGCTGGTGTTTCGGCCAACGAAGGCGGCGTGGAGCTGCTGCGCCGCGCGCGCGCCTTCGCCGAGCCCCTGTTGTCGGGCCAGACTTTCGACACTGGCGAAGACGCCCTCGTCCACGCGGACGGCGTCGGCACCATCCTGCACGGCATCGGCGCTTCGCCCTCGCTGCGTGCGGCGGCCTACCTCGTCTACGCCAGCGTCTACCTCGCCAACCCGCAGGACGTGCTGAGCCGTGCCTTTGGTGCCGACGCGGCCGCCCTCGTGTCCCACACCGTCAAGCTGGTGCAGGTGCAGCGCAACGCCCGCGACCTCATGGGCGACGACACCGACGCGCCGCTCGATGCCGAACAGGTCGAGCGCATCCGCAAGATGCTGCTGGCCTTCTCGCGCGATCTGCGCGTGGTGCTGCTGCGCCTGGCCTCGCGCCTTCAGACCTTGCGACACTACGCCGAGCGCAAGCTGCCTTGCCCAAAGGCCCTGGCCCGCGAGTCGCTGCAGATCTTCGCCCCTCTGGCCAACCGGCTGGGCATCTGGCAGATCAAGTGGGAGCTGGAAGACCTGTCCTTCCGCTTCTTGCAGCCCGACACCTATCGCACCATCGCCAAGGCACTGCACGAAAAGCGGCTCGAGCGCGAACGCCACGTCGAGCAGGTGCGCCAGCGCCTGCAAGAAGCCCTGGGCGAAGCTGGCATCGAAGCCCAGGTGCAAGGGCGCCCCAAGCACATCTACAGCATCTGGAAAAAGATGCAGGGCAAGGCCCTGTCGCTCGACCGCGTGTTCGACCTGCGCGCCCTGCGCGTCATCGTCAGCGACGTGCACGCCTGCTATGCGGCGCTCAGTTGCGTGCACGAACTCTGGCAGCCCTTGCAGGAAGAGTTCTCGGACTACATCGCGCGGCCCAAGGCCAATGGCTACCAGTCGCTGCACACCGTCGTGCTCGACGAGCAAGGCCGCTCGATCGAGGTCCAGATCCGCACCCAGGTCATGCACGAGCATGCCGAAAGCGGCGTGGCTGCGCACTGGGCCTACAAAGAAGCCGGCTCAAAAGGCTACGCTGGCGTGCAGGCCGTGGGCGACTTCGAGTCGCGCGTGGCCGAGGCCCGCAAGATGGTGCTGCGCCAACTGCTGGCCTGGGAGCGCGACGTGGCCGAGTCCGGACACGCTGGCGCATCGGCGGGGCAGGGTCTTTTCGAAGACCGCATCTACGTCTTCACGCCCGGCGGCGACATCATCGACCTGCCAGCGGGCGCCACGCCCATCGACCTGGCCTACGTGCTGCACACCAACCTTGGTCACCGCTGCCGAGGCGCGCGGGTCGACGGCGCCATGGTGCCCTTGCAGACGCCATTGCAAAGCGGTCAGACCGTCGAGATCGTCGCGGCCAAGGACGGCGGTCCCTCGATGGACTGGCTCAACAACGAGTTGGGTTACCTGCGCAGCCCGCGCTCGCGCGCCAAGGTCCGCGCCTGGTTCAACGCGCTCGCGCAGCAAGCGACCATCGCGCGTGGCCGCGAGGCCGTCGAAAAGCTGTTGCAGCGCGAAGGCAAGACGGCGGTCAAGCTCGACGACCTGGCCTCGCAATTGGGCTTTCGCAGCGCCGACGCCCTGTTCGACGTGGTGGGCAAAGACGAGTTCTCGCTGCGCAACATCGAGCAGGTGCTGCGGCCCGCCGAACCCGCGCCCGACCCGCAAGAGGCCCTGCTGCAAAAGCTCGCCCGGGGCGATGCCACGCGGCCCGATGGCGATGGCAAGGGCGTGCTGGTCGTTGGGCTCGATTCGCTGCTCACGCAACTGGCCCGCTGCTGCAAGCCCGCGCCGCCTGATCGCATTGGTGGCTACGTGACCCGGGGCAAAGGCGTGGCCGTGCACCGCGTCGACTGCAGCAACTTCCAGCACATGGCTCGTGAACACAAAGAGCGTGTGATCCCCGTCACCTGGGGCCGCCAGGCGATGACCGAGAAAGCGCACTACGCCGTCGATGTGTCGATCGAAGCCGTGGACCGCCCGGGCCTGATGCGCGATGTCTTCGACGTGTTCGCGCAGGGCAAGATCACCGTGCTGTCGATGCACAACCACACCGTGCGCGAGCACCTGCAACTCACATTGACGCTGCAAACGCCAGACAGCAGCCGCCTGGGCGGTCTGCTCCACAAGGTGTTGCAAATCCACGGCGTCTTGCGCGTTCGACGAAAATAGTGCTATTATTTTGGTCTTGACAGGCGCATAGCTCAGTTGGTTAGAGCACCACCTTGACATGGTGGGGGTCGTTGGTTCGAATCCAATTGCGCCTACCAGGATTTTCCTGGCAGATCAGTCACTTAGCATGCGCTTAGCAACCATCTGCCAGATTTCGGGGACACTTTGGAAACAATCCAAGTGTCCCTTTGTTATTTCTGCGTCCGCCTGCTTTCCAACTCCTACAATGGTTCGAACACAGAGCCATGCATGAGGAGTCACGGATGAGCCCCGCCCCCCGAAAAGCCCGAGCAGAGACCCGAGCGGAACCCCCAGCAGACGGCCCCGAGGCCGAAGAGCCTGCAGGTGATGCCGTCGGGCAGCCGACGCCAACGGGCACCCGGATCATCAAGAAGTACCCCAATCGCCGCCTCTACGACACCCAGACCAGCAGCTACATCACCCTGACCGAGGTCAAGGACATGGTGATGGCCTGCGAGCAGTTCGTGGTGCGCGACGCCAAGAGTGGCGAAGACCTCACCCGCAGCATCCTGCTGCAGATCATCTTGGAAGAAGAGACGGCTGGCGTGCCGATGTTCTCGACCCAGGCCCTTGCCCAGATCATCCGGTTCTACGGCCACACCATGCAGGGCCTCATGGGCCACTACCTGGAAAACAACATCCAGTCCTTCATCGACCTGCAGTCCCGCCTGGCCGAGAACTCGGTGATGAACCTGCAAAACCCGCTGATGCAGAACTTCATGGGCGGCTACATGGAGCAGTCGCGCAACCTGTTCACGCAAATGCAGGAGCAGATGAGCAAGCAGGCCGAAACCCTGATGGGCAACCTGGGCGCGAGCCTGACGCCGAAAAAGTGATCCCTTGACGCTGAGGCGTGTGGGTGGCCGCCAGCGCTTGCGAATCAGTCAGGCGTCATGCCGTGTCGTCGCATGCCCAGCCGCCTCACAACAGCGGCTTGAGCCCGCTCCAGACGTTGTCAAGCATCATCGGGTGGGCCTTGGCCAGCGGGTGGATGCCATCTCCCTGGAACCAGTCGCGCGCATCGGCGCGATCAGCGACGCCCTTGAGCAGGAACGGCACCAGCGCGGCCTTGCGCTCTTGTGCCACGCGCCCGAACACCGCCGCGAAGTCATCCGCGTAGCGCTTGCCGTAGTTGGGCGGCACCTGCATGCCCACCAGCAGCACCTTGGCGCCTGCGGCCTGGCTGGCCTGCACCATGGCGTTCAAGTTGTCCTGCGTGGTGCGCAAGGGAAAGCCTCGCAACGCGTCGTTGCCACCCAGTTCAATCACCACATGGGTGGGACGATGTTGCTTGAGCAGTGCGGGCAAGCGCGTGCGACCGCCAGAAGTGGTTTCCCCGCTGATGCTGGCATTGACGACCTGGGCTGCGATGCCTTGCTGCGTCAGGCGCGCTTCTAGCAAAGCCACCCAGCCCGAGCCCCGAGCGAGGCCATATTCGGCCGACAGGCTGTCGCCGACGATCAGCACCGTGCGTGATGAGGCTGCCTGGGTCAGCAACGGTGCGGCCAAGAGGAAAAGACCGGCGGCCCTCAAGACCAGCCGGCGTCGCTTAAAGTGTTGGCGTTGCCCTTGCATGCTCGCTTCCATGACTGTCACGGTTCATTCGCATCCTGCCACATCGACCGCCGACGCGTTCCCCGGCACAGCCGCCAACGCGCCGAGCTTCGCCATCGTTGTCCGCAGGCTGAGCAAAGTCGTCGAAGACGTGAGTGGTCCGCTCACCATCCTCGATGGCATCGAATTGAGCGTTCCTCAAGGAGACACGCTGGCCATCGTCGGCGCCTCGGGCTCAGGCAAGAGCACGCTATTGTCCTTGCTGGCAGGCCTCGATGTGCCCAGCGATGGCGAGGTGTGGCTTGGCGGGCGAAACCTCTTCGACCTCGACGAGGACGCGCGTGCCGCGCACCGGGCCGCCCACGTCGGCTTCGTCTTCCAGAACTTTCAGCTCATCGGACACCTGAGCGCCATCGAGAACGTCATGTTGCCGATGGAGCTGCGCGGTGACCGCATGGCGCGTGCCAAAGCCGAGGCCATGCTGGCCCGCGTCGGTCTAGGGCAGCGCCTGAACCACCGGCCCGTGCTCCTGTCTGGCGGTGAGCAGCAGCGCGTAGCGTTGGCGCGCGCCTTCGTCATGCGCCCCGACATCCTCATGGCCGACGAGCCCACCGGTAGCCTCGACCACGCCACGGGCCTCGCGGTCATGGACCTGATGTTCGAGCTCAACCGCGAGATCGGCACCACGCTGGTCCTGGTGACCCACGACGAGCAAATCGCCGAGCGCTGCGCCCACCGAGTCCGCATCCAGGCCGGGCGCTTGGCCGACTGAGCACGGCCTCGGGCGCACAGCGCCAGCGGTTACGATGCCGGGATGAGTCAGAAACTGCTGTTCGGCTTCCACGCCGTGACCGTGCGCCTGAAGGTGGCGCCCCAATCCATCCGCGAACTGCACGTCGATGCCAGCCGGCACGACCAACGCATGAAGCAATTCCTCGCCAAGGTCGAGGAGGCCGGCCTGCGTGTCATCGAGAGCGACGACGACCGCTTGCAGCAGATGGCCGGCACGCACCGCCATCAAGGCGTCGTGGCTCGTGTCGATGCGGTCAAGCAAGCCCGCTCACTCGACGACCTGCTCGATGAACTCGCCGAGCCAGCCCTGCTGCTCGTGCTCGACGGCGTGACCGACCCGCACAACCTGGGCGCCTGCCTGCGTGTGGCCGATGGCGCTGGCGCCCACGCCGTGATCGCCCCAAAGGACCACGCCGTCGGCATCAACGCCACCGTGGCCAAGGTGGCCAGCGGCGCCGCCGAGACGGTTCCTTACTTCATGGTGACCAACCTGGCGCGCACGCTTGCTGAACTCAAGGAGCGTGACATCTGGGTGGTCGGCACCTCGGATGACGCATCGGGCAGCCTTTATCAGGCGGACTTCCGCCGGGGTACGGCGCTCGTGCTGGGCGCCGAAGGCAGCGGCATGCGCCAGCTCACGCGCAAGCACTGCGACGAACTCGTCAGCATCCCCATGATGGGCGGTGTCGAGAGCCTGAACGTGTCCGTCGCCAGTGGCGTGTGCCTGTACGAGGCCCGCCGTCAGCGCATGGGCTGAGGCGATTGCAGCACCGCTTCGCGGCAGGCATCGGCGCGCTGCTGCACGCGCTGCGCCCAGAAGCTGAGGCTCAGTGCCACGAGCATCCATGCAAGGCCCAGCCAGTGGAGCTGCGTGTAGCCGTGGTGTGAGATCACCCAGCCGCCCCCGCTGGCGCCAAGCGCGTGCCCCAGGTAGATGGCTGAGGTGTTGAGCGCCATCAGCGCGGGCGCCAACCGTGGCGACAACCCACCCAGTCGTGCCTGTTGGCCTGAATTGGTGGCAAAGCCGGAAATGGCCCAGGGCAGCAGCACGGCGGCCAGCATCGGCAGCGAACCCGCGAGCGGCCACATCAGCAGACTCAACGCCATCAGCGACAACGTGAGCGTCACGGCCGGTGCGGCGCCAACCCGGTCGATGCTGCGGTTGAGCAGCACATTGCCCACCAGCGCCAACGCCCCAAACCAGCCGAACATCAAGCTGATCTCTTCAGGCGTGGCGCTGAAAACCTGCTTGTAATACGGCGCCGTGTAGCCCAGCAGTGTGAACTGCCCGGCGCTCTGGCAGGCTGTCACAGCCACCACCGCCATGAGCAGTGGCGATTTCAGCACCTTTCGCCAAGAACGAAGCGACAGGGCAGGGGGGCGCACACCCGCCGGCAGGTTTTTCCACACCAACCAGGCTGCGGCCAAGGCGCCGATGCCGATCAATGCCATCGCCATGCGCCAGCCCATCCGCTCGCCGATCCAGGCTGTCAGTGGCATGCCTGCCACCGAAGCAATGGACCAGCCCATGAACACGAAGGTGATGGCCTGACCACGCTTGGCGGGCGTCGACATGAACCCTGCTGTGGCGGCAGCCTGGGGCGTGAAGACCGCGGCGGAAAGCACCGTCAGCGCCCGCGCTGGCCACAGCCAGTTGTAGTTTGGTGCGAGGGCGCACACCAGGTGCCCGAGGGCGTACCAGACCATCGTCCAGGCCAGCAGGCTGCGGCGGTCGATGTGTCCGATCAGCCAGGCCAGCAGCGGTGCGCCGAAGCCCATCATCAGCGCGGCGATCGCCAGCAATTGGCCGCCTTTGGTGACGCTGATGTGCAGGTCACGGGTGAGGTCGTTGAGCGTGCCGCCCACCACCATCACCCCGCAACCAATGACGAAATTGCCGAACAGCAGCGACCAGCGAGCTGCCCGGATGCTTTCCCGGGACAAGGCCCGCTCCAGTTCCATGGGGTGCTGCCTGGCGCGCGGTCAGTGAGGCACGCGAAGCGCTTCGGGGTTGACGATGCCGCTGGGCTCACCCGCCACGAAGTTCAGCAGGTGCTCGAAGGCCATGCTGAAGAGCTGTTCATAGCTGTCTTGCTCAACCAGGCCGATGTGCGGCGTGCAGACCGCGTTCTCCAGCCGCAGCAAAGGGTGTCCTTGCAGGATGGGTTCGCTCTCGAACACATCGACGGCGGCCATGCCTGGACGACCGCGGTTGAGGCCGGCCACCAGCGCGTTGTCCTGGACCAGCTCGGCGCGCGAGGTGTTGACGAACAGGGCGGTCGGCTTCATCCGGCTGAAATCGTCAAGGGTGATGAGGCCCCGGTTCTCGTCGCACAACCGAAGGTGAACACTCAACACATCGGAGGAGGCGAAAAAGTTGTCGCGACTCTCCGCGGCCCTGAACCCATCGGCGATCGCCTGCTCGCGGGCGGCATCGCTGCCCCAGACCTGCACGTCCATGCCGAAGGCGCGGCCATAGCCGGCCACCAGCTTGCCCACCTGGCCATAACCCCACAGCCCCAGCGTCTTGCCTTGCAGCTTCATGCCCAGGCCAAAGTTGACCGGCATCGACGCGGACTTCAGGCCCGACTGTTGCCACGCGCCATGCTTGAGGTTGCCGATGTACTGGGGCAGTCGCCGCATGGCGGCCATCACGAGCGCCCATGTGAGCTCGGCAGCGGCCACGGGGGGCGTGTCGCACTCGGCGACCGCGATGCCCAGCCGCGTGCAGGCTTCCAAGTCAATGTGCGATCCCACTTTGCCGATCTGGCAGATCAGGCGCAGCTTGGGCAGCTTTTCAAGCAGGGCCTTCGGGAAGTGCGTGCGTTCGTGGATGACCACCAGCGCTTCGGCGTCGCGCAGGCGCACAGCAAGCTGGCCGGTTCCCTTGACCGTGTTGGTGTAGACCTTGGCTGACAGGCCGTCGAGTCGGGTGGCGCAGGGCAATTTGCGGACGGCGTCCTGATAGTCGTCCAGGATGATGATGTTCATGAGGCTGTCGGGTGTCCAGCCGTCCATTGTGCAACGCCTGCGGGCGTGCAGGGCGCCGCAGGGACATCCTCAGCGAATCGTTACCAAGTTGTCACCTTCGCGCCGCCGCGCGAGTCCTCCGCCCGGCGCGATGCGCGCACCGGGAAGTGGCTGTCCAGGGCGTCCAGGCGAAGCTGGGCCTCGATCTGCCCCCGGTGTGTGGAGATCACCTTGAAGACATCGGCGCGCAGGTGCCAGAGTTCGCGCAGCGAACGGGCAGCTTCGATCTGGTCTCGCACCTGATTGGCTCGCAAGGACTGGAGGTCCCACAGCGAGGCCACGAATTCCGTCTTGATGGCGCGCAGGCCAATGGGCGACGTCAGCGGGCGGGACGACTCGTCGTTGTCCCACAGCCAGTTCCAAAACCCCTTGGCCCACAGCTTCCACACGGGCTGGGGCGGCGCGAATTGCGAGGGCGGGGTGACGCCAGCCCGACGTGCGGCGGAGCCGCTCAGGTTCGACAGGTCGACGGGGGCGTCGTGGGGCAATTGCGCTGCGTTGAGCAGGGAACGCTTGGTTCCCTGCGTGTCAATGCGTGCGGACTCGTCGTTGGAATAAAAAAATGATGCCATCGTGCCCTCGCTGCGCCTTTGAGCGCGTCTCGTACTGGACATCGACGATCCTAGGGACCCCTTGAGCAGGGAACACCCGTAAAAAACGGGCCTCGCGGGCCCGTTTCCGTGGACTGTTCACGGTCTGTGCCGTGCAGAGGGTCAAGCGGTGGCCAGAGCCATCCGTGCGATGGGGATCAGCTTGTTGCCGGCCTGTCGTGCCTCGTCGAAGACCTCGCGGGCGCAGGTTTCGCAGCAGCCGCAGCATGTGGCGACGCGAGTGCGGTCCTGCAGGGCATCAAAGGAGCCGCAGCCCATGTGGGCTTGCTTGACGATGTCCTTGTCGGAAACGGCGTGACAGACGCAAACGATCATGGCGGAACCCGAGTGGGGCGCTTGAATGAGAATGAGTTGCATCATAAATGCGAATGATTCGCAGCACAAGCCCTCAGTCAAGCCCAAGCCCTGAATGGGGGGATCCAGCGCCTGGATCCCCGCCTGGGTTCAGCTGCTGACTTCGCCCATCATGGATTGCAGGTAGTTCTGCTCGCCCACCTTGCCGATCAGGTCGATCTGGGTCTCCAGGAAGTCGATGTGTTCCTCGGTGTCATCGAGGATGTCCTGGAAGAGGTCTCGTGAGACGTAGTCACGCACCGACTCGCAGTAGGCGATGCCTTCCTTGACGGTGGCCTGGGCGGCGGTTTCGAGCTTGAGGTCGCAGGCCAGGATCTCGGGCACGTCCTCGCCGATGAGCAGCTTGCCCAGGTCCTGCAGGTTGGGCAGGCCGTCGAGCGTGAAGATGCGCTCCATCAGCTTGTCGGCGTGCTTCATTTCGCCGATCGATTCCTCGTACTCCTTCTTGGCCAGCTTGTCGAAGCCCCAGTGCTTCAGCATGCGGTAATGCAGGAAGTACTGGTTGGTCGCAGTGAGTTCGTTCTTGAGCTGCGCATTCAGCAACTCGATGACTTTGGCGTCGCCCTTCATGGTGTCCTCGCTTGGTCGGGTGGCGGAGTCGAGAGACCTCATTGTGAACCAGGGTTGGGCGCCCGTCGGCTGTCGTGCCCACATCCCAACAGGTTGGATCGGGTATACTTCTAAGGTTTACCCGCAACCATCCCCCCGTCTGGCGAAACCACGCCGATTCAGCCTGCGCCCGAGTACATCCGTGTACATGGGCGTGCGCCATCGGTCTAGTCTTTGTCGCGCCCATGTTTGCGGCCGTGCCCCGGCCATGCGCCGGTCAAGCGGTCGCTGATGAATGAGGCACGAAGGTGAGCCAGACGCGCACAACAACGGAGAACGAACCCGTGCTGCCCGTCCTGCCCCAAGCTCTTCTGGCCCTCGCAGACGGCACGGTCTTTCTTGGCACTTCGATCGGCGCCGCCGGTCACACGGTCGGTGAAGTGGTGTTCAACACCTCGATCACCGGCTATCAGGAAATCCTCACCGACCCCAGCTACTGCCGCCAGATCGTCACCCTGACGTATCCGCACATCGGCAACTACGGTGTCAACGGTGAAGACGTCGAAGCCACGAAAGTCCATGCCGCTGGTCTGATCATCAAGGATCTGCCCATCCGCACTTCCAACTTCCGTCAGACCCGCACCCTCTCGCAATACTTGCAGGACGAAGGCACGGTCGGCATCGCCAACATCGACACCCGCAAGCTGACGCGCATCTTGCGCACCAAGGGCGCGCAGAACGGCTGCATCGTCGCCCTGGCCGCCGGTCAGGCCGTGACCGATGCCGTCATCGCCGATGCGGTGGCCAAGGCGAAGGCCGCCCCGAACATGGCTGGCCAGGACCTGGCCCAGGTTGTCTCGCGCACCGATGTTGCCGTGTGGGACGAGACGGAGTGGAAGCTCGCGAACCCGCAACTGGGCGGCAAGCCCGGTTTCGGCAAGCAGACCGCCCCGAAGTTCCATGTTGTCGCCTACGACTTCGGTGTCAAGCGCAACATCCTGCGCATGCTGGCCGAACGCGGCTGCAAGGTCACCGTGGTGCCCGCCAAGACGCCGGCTGCCGAGGTGCTCAAGCACAAACCTGATGGCATCTTCCTGTCCAATGGCCCTGGGGACCCGGAGCCTTGCGACTACGCCATCGCCGCAGCCAAGGAACTGATCGAAACCGGCATCCCGACCTTCGGCATCTGCCTGGGCCACCAGATCATGGCCCTCGCTTCGGGCGCCAAGACCTACAAGATGCCCTTTGGCCACCACGGCGGCAACCACCCCGTGAAGGACCTGGACACCGGCCGCGTGAGCATCACGAGCCAGAACCATGGTTTTGCTGTCGACGCCAAGACGCTGCCCGCGAACCTGCGCGCCACGCACATCTCTTTGTTCGACGGCACGCTGCAAGGCCTGGCCCGCACCGACAAGCCCGCCTTCTGCTTCCAAGGCCACCCGGAAGCTTCGCCCGGACCGCATGACATCAGCTACCTGTTCGATCGTTTCACTGCGCTGATGGAGAAAAACAATGCCTAAGCGCACCGACATCAAGAGCATCCTCATCATCGGCGCCGGCCCGATCATCATCGGCCAGGCCTGCGAATTCGACTACTCCGGCGCCCAAGCCTGCAAGGCCCTGCGCGAAGAGGGTTACAAGGTCATCCTGGTCAACAGCAACCCGGCGACCATCATGACGGACCCGAACACGGCGGACGTCACCTACATCGAGCCCATCACCTGGCAAGTGGTCGAGCGCATCATCGCCAAGGAGCGCCCCGACGCGATCCTGCCGACCATGGGCGGCCAGACCGCGCTGAACTGCGCACTCGACCTGCACAAACACGGCGTGCTCGACAAGTACAAGGTCGAGATGATCGGCGCCAACGAGCACGCGATCGAAAAGGCCGAAGACCGCCAGAAGTTCAAGGAAGCCATGACCAGCATCGGTCTGGATTCGGCCAAGTCGGGCATCGCCCACACGCTGGAAGAAGCCTGGGCGGTGCAAAAGCGCATCCAGGCCGAGATCGGAGGCTCGGGCTTCCCGATGGTGATCCGCCCCAGCTTCACGCTGGGCGGCACGGGTGGTGGCATCGCCTACAACCCCGAAGAGTTCGAAGAAATCTGCAAGCGCGGCATCGACCTGTCGCCTACAAACGAGCTGCTGATCGAAGAATCGCTGATCGGCTGGAAGGAATACGAGATGGAAGTGGTCCGCGACAAGGCGGACAACTGCATCATCGTGTGCTCGATCGAGAACCTCGACCCGATGGGCATCCACACGGGCGACTCGATCACCGTGGCCCCGGCTCAGACGCTCACTGACCGCGAGTACCAGCTCCTGCGCAACGCCTCCATCGCCATCCTGCGCGAGATCGGCGTCGAGACCGGCGGCTCCAATGTGCAGTTCTCGATCAACCCGGACAACGGCCGGATGATCGTGATCGAGATGAATCCGCGGGTGTCGCGCTCCTCCGCGCTGGCCTCCAAGGCCACCGGCTTCCCGATTGCGAAGATCGCGGCCAAGCTGTCGGTGGGCTACACGCTCGACGAGCTCAAGAACGACATCACCGGCGGTGCCACCCCCGCCTCGTTCGAGCCCTCGATCGACTACGTGGTCACCAAGATCCCGCGCTTCGCCTTCGAGAAGTTCCCCGCTGCCGACAGCCGCCTGACCACGCAGATGAAGTCGGTGGGCGAAGTGATGGCCATGGGTCGCACCTTCCAGGAGTCCTTCCAAAAGGCGCTGCGCGGCCTCGAGACCGGCATCGATGGCCTGAGCGAAATCAGCAATGACCGCGAAGAAATCATCCAGGAAATCGGCGAGCCCGGCCCCGAGCGCATCCGCTACCTGGGTGATGCCTTCCGCGTTGGCCTGAGCCTCGACGAGATCTTCGAGGAAACCAAGGTCGATCCCTGGTTCCTGGCTCAAATCGAAGACATCATCAAGACCGAAGCCGACATCAAGGCCCGCAAGCTGGAGTCGCTGACCGCGGCCGAGCTGCGCTACTTGAAGAAGAAGGGCTTCTCCGACCGTCGCCTTGCCAAGCTGATGGGATGTGATCAGCACGCCGTGCGCAAGGCCCGCCACGCTCTGGGTGTGCGCCCGGTCTACAAGCGCGTCGACACCTGCGCGGCCGAGTTCGCCACGCAAACCGCCTACATGTACTCGTGCTACGAGAACGAAGGCGGCGAGTGCGAAGCCGACCCGACTGACAAGAAGAAGATCATGGTGCTGGGCGGTGGCCCGAACCGCATCGGCCAGGGCATCGAGTTCGATTACTGCTGCGTCCACGCCGCCCTCGCCATGCGCGAAGACGGCTACGAGACCATCATGGTCAACTGCAACCCCGAGACCGTCTCGACCGACTACGACACCTCCGATCGCCTGTACTTCGAGCCCGTCACGCTGGAAGACGTGCTGGAAATCGTGGCCAAGGAAAAGCCGGTCGGCGTGATCGTGCAGTACGGCGGCCAGACCCCGCTCAAGCTTGCGCTCGATCTCGAAGCCAACGGCGTGCCCATCATCGGCACCACGCCCGACAGCATCGACATCGCGGAAGACCGCGAGCGCTTCCAGGCCCTGCTGCACAAGCTTGGCCTGAAGCAGCCGCCCAACCGCACGGCCCGCAACGAAGAAGACGCCATCAAGCTGGCCAACGAGATCGGCTACCCGCTGGTGGTGCGCCCTTCGTACGTGCTGGGTGGTCGCGCCATGGAAATCGTCCACGGCGACAAGGACCTCGAGCGCTACATGCGCGAAGCCGTGCGCGTCTCCGAGAAGTCGCCCGTGCTGCTCGACCGCTTCCTGAACGACGCTGTCGAAGTCGATGTGGACTGCATCGCCGATGGCGAGGCCACCATGATTGGCGGCATCATGGAGCACATCGAACAAGCCGGTGTTCACTCGGGTGACTCGGCCTGCTCGTTGCCCCCGTACACGCTCAGCGCCGAGCTGCAAGACGAACTGCGCCGCCAGACCGCGCTGATGGCCAAGGCCCTCAATGTGGTCGGGCTGATGAACGTGCAGTTCGCCATCCAGGGCGACGTGACCAAGGGCCTGAACGACGCCACCGTCTACGTGCTCGAAGTCAACCCGCGTGCCTCGCGCACGGTGCCCTACGTGTCGAAGGCCACAGGTCAGCCCCTGGCCAAGATCGCTGCGCGCTGCATGGCCGGCCAGAAGCTAGCCACTCAAAAATCGCCTGATGGCAAGGCCCCGCGCGAAGTCGTGCCGCCTTACTTCACCGTCAAGGAAGCCGTCTTCCCGTTCAACAAGTTTCCGGGTGTGGACCCCGTCCTCGGCCCTGAAATGCGTTCGACTGGCGAAGTCATGGGCGTGGGCGAGACCTTCGGCGAGGCCATGCTGAAGTCGCAGCTGGGCGCCGGCTCGCGCCTGCCCACCAAGGGCACCGTCTGCATCTCCGTCAAGGACGGTGACAAGCAGCGCGCCGTGGCCGTGGCCCGCGACCTCGTGGCCCTCGGCTTCAGCGTCGTGGCCACCAAGGGCACGGCGGCGGCCATCGCGGCTGCCGGCGTGCCGGTCAAGCCGGTGAACAAGGTCAAGGATGGCCGCCCGCACATCGCGGACGCCATCAAGGCCGGTGAAATCCAGCTGGTGTTCACCACCGTGGACGAAACCCGCACGGCGATCGCCGACTCGCGCAGCATCCGCCAGGCTGCCTTGGCCAACCGTGTCACCTACTACACCACCATGGCTGGCTGCGAAGCCGCCGTGGAAGCCCTCAAGCACCAGGACGACCTGGTGGTGTACTCGGTGCAGGAACTGCACGCCAAACTGCACTAAACTGGCAGCTCGCCGCGACGGGTTCGCCCGCTCGCGGCTTCGCATTCAACGGGCCGCTCCCGGCCGCTCCTCCTCGGAGTTGGTACCTGGGACGCGGCTCCTTCATTTTGGAAGACACATCAGCCATGTCCACCATCCCCCTCACCAAACGCGGTGCTGAAATGCTCAAGGAAGAGCTGCACCGCCTCAAGCACGTCGAGCGTCCTGCCGTGGTTCAGGCCATCGCGGAGGCTCGCGCCCAGGGTGACCTGTCTGAAAATGCCGAGTACGACGCCGCCAAGGACAGGCAAGGTTTCATCGAAGGCCGCATCAGCGAAATCGAAGGCAAACTCTCGGCCGCCAAGGTCATCGACCCGGCCGATCTGGACGCCGGTGGCCGTGTCGTGTTCGGTGCCACCGTTGAGATGGAAATCGAGGCCACGGGTGACGTGGTGACCTACCAGATCGTGGGCGACGATGAGGCCGACCTCAAGGAAGGCAAGATCTCCATCGGCTCACCCATCGCGCGTGCGCTCATCGGCAAGGAAGCTGGTGACGTGGCCGTGGTGCAAGCCCCCGGTGGCGAGCGCAGCTACGAAATCATCGAAGTTCGCTACATCTGATCGGCATTGATTGGGTTTTCGCAAAGATGAGCAAAATTGTCCGCATTCAGTCGCTGCTGGCGGGGCTGTGGGCGGGCGCCTTGCTCGCAGTCGGCGGCATCGCCGCGCCTGCCTTGTTCAGTGTGCTGGAGCGTCAGCAGGCTGGCACGGGCGCGGGGCGGATCTTCCACATCGAATCTCGCCTGAGCCTGGCTTTCGCCATCCTGCTTTTCGTGCTGGAGCGCAGGCGCGTTCGCGACGAAGTGGAGCAGGGTGCTTCTCAAAGCGCGATGAGTGCCAACCTGCTGCTGGTGCTGGGTGCCTTGTTTTTGACCGTGCTGGGTGGTTTCGCCTTGCAGCCCATGATCCAGTCGGCCAAAGCGGGCGAACCGACGGCCTTGTCGTTTGCTGCCTTGCACGGCATCTCGGCGGGGCTTTATTGGCTCAAGGCACTTTTGGTGCTGGTGCTGGCTTGGCGCATGACGGCACGTTGACTGTTCGCTGATTGCTTGCCAGCCTGCACCCAAGGGGCAGGCACGGCAAGTGAAATCGATCTCTCCGCCGCGCTGGTTTTCGATCTTCTGAACGAAAAACGGCACCTCGCGAGTGCCGTTTTGTCATGTTTGGCGCAAGATGCGCCCAGAAGCTGTTAAATCAACCAGATTTCTTGCTGGTCATGCGCTTCTTGGCGCGCTTGATGAGCCCGCCAGGTGTCACGCGCTGGTTGCCCAGCACCGTCACCTTCTTGATTTCAGGGCGGCGCGTGCCGCTCTTGGAGAACTTCAGGATCTTGACTTCGCGAGGTGCGGCGCCCCCGCGCTTGCCCTCGGCGTCTTGGGCGCCATCCTTCTCGGGCACCGGGCGCCAGATCACCAGCAGTTTGCCGATGTGCTGGATGGGCGCCGCGTTGAGCTGATCGCACAACTGGGCGAAGATCTCCTCGCGGGCGGCGCGGTCGTCGCCGAGCACGCGCACCTTGATCAGGCCGTGGGCCTTTAGCGCGGAATCGGTTTCCTTGACGACGGCAGGCGTCAGGCCATCGCCGCCGATCATCACGACGGGATCGAGGTGGTGGGCGTCGGCGCGCAGGGCGCGGCGCTCGAAAGTGGTCAGTTCAATTGCAGGCATCCCTCTATTATCGAGCCATGAAAGTCCAAACCAAAAGCAAAAAGGTCAACAAGGCCTGGCTGAACGATCACATCCACGACCCTTACGTGCGCCTGGCACAAAAGGAAGGCTACCGATCGCGTGCAGCCTACAAGATCAAAGAGATCGACGAAGCCCTCGGTTTGATCAAGCCGGGACAGCTGGTGGTGGACCTGGGCGCGGCCCCTGGCGCCTGGAGCCAGTATGTGCGCCGCAAGTTCGCGCCCAAGGACGTGGGCGCTGGCGGCGCGGCCGTCGGCGAACTCAACGGCACCATCATCGCGCTGGATCTGCTGGACTTCGAACCCATCGAGGGCGTCACTTTCATCCAGGGCGATTTCCGCGAAGACGCCGTGCTTCAGCAGTTGCAAGACGCCGTGGCGGGTCGTCCCGTGGACGTGGTCATCTCGGACATGGCGCCCAATCTCAGCGGCATCGACGTGACCGACAGCGCGCGCATCGCCCACCTCATTGAGCTGGCCATTGATTTCGCGCAGCAGCACCTCAAAAAAGATGGGGCGCTGGTTTGCAAGGTTTTCCATGGCGCCGGCTACAGCCAACTCGTGGAAGCTTTCAAGGCGAATTTCCGCGTCTGCAAGCCGATCAAGCCCAAGGCCTCGCGCGACAAATCGGCCGAAACTTTCCTGGTGGGGATCGGCCTGAAGGCGCGCTGAGCCGTTTTGTGTCGTCAAGGCGTCGTCAAGCACTGGAATTCCGGTGTTTCATGTGGGATTGAGCGCGCCGCGTCAAGCCTTGACTGCACTAGAATGGTCCCCACATGCCGCGAAGGACGGCACTGTTTTGCGCCCTGTGGGGCGAGCAGTGCGGTTTTTTGGATCCGGTTTCGGTGTGGGGATGCATCCAGCATCAGCCGAACCGGTGTGACTGTGGGTTGAAGGAGCCGCGGTGAACAATCAATGGTTCTCGAAAGTTGCTGTCTGGCTGGTGGTGGCCCTCGTGCTGTTCACCGTGTTCAAGCAGTTCGATCGCGCTGGCGCGGTCGGCGGTCAGATGGCGTATTCGGAGTTCCTCGAGGAAGTCCGCGCCAAGCGCATCAAGAGCGTGACTCTTCAGGAGGGTGGCGGCGGCACCGAGATCATCGCCACCACCACCGATGACAAGAAGATTCGCTCCACGGCCACCTACCTGGACCGCGGCCTCGTCGGGGACCTCATCAACAACGGCGTCAAGTTCGACGTCAAGCCCCGCGAAGAGCCCTCGCTCATCATGAGCCTGCTGGTGTCGTGGGGTCCCATGCTGCTGCTCATCGGCGTGTGGATCTACTTCATGCGGCAGATGCAAGGCGGCGGCAAGGGCGGCGCCTTCAGCTTCGGCAAGAGCCGAGCGCGCATGCTCGACGAGAACAACAACAACATCACCTTCGCAGACGTTGCCGGTTGCGACGAAGCCAAGGAAGAGGTCAAGGAGTTGGTCGACTTCCTGCGCGACCCTCAGAAGTTCCAGAAGCTCGGCGGCCGCATCCCCCGTGGCGTGCTGATGGTCGGCCCTCCGGGCACCGGCAAGACGCTGCTGGCCAAGTCCATCGCCGGTGAAGCCAAGGTGCCGTTCTTCACCATCTCCGGCTCCGACTTCGTTGAGATGTTCGTCGGCGTGGGCGCGGCGCGCGTGCGCGACATGTTCGAGCAAGCCAAGAAGAACGCCCCTTGCATCATCTTCGTTGACGAAATCGACGCCGTCGGTCGCCACCGTGGCGCCGGCCTGGGCGGCGGCAACGACGAGCGCGAGCAGACCTTGAACCAGATGCTGGTCGAGATGGATGGCTTCGAGACCAACCTGGGTGTGATCGTGATCGCCGCGACCAACCGCCCGGACATCCTCGACCCGGCCCTGCTGCGCCCCGGCCGTTTCGACCGCCAGGTCTACGTGACCCTGCCCGACGTGCGTGGCCGCGAGCAAATCCTCAACGTGCACATCCGCAAGGTGCCTGTTGGCCAAGACGTGCGCGCCGACATCCTGGCGCGTGGCACCCCGGGCTTCTCGGGTGCTGACCTTGCCAACCTGGTCAACGAAGCCGCCCTGTTCGCCGCCCGCCGCAATGGCCGCGTGGTCGAGATGCAGGACTTCGAAAAGGCCAAGGACAAGATCATGATGGGCCCCGAGCGCAAGTCCATGGTCATGCCCGAGGAAGAGCGCCGCAACACCGCCTACCACGAGGCCGGCCACGCCCTGGTCGCCCGCCTGCTGCCCAAGACCGACCCGGTGCACAAGGTCACCATCATCCCGCGCGGCCGTGCGCTGGGCGTGACCATGCAGTTGCCCGAAGGCGATCGCTACAGCATGGACAAGACCCGCATGCTCGACACCATCTCGGTGCTGTTCGGTGGCCGCATCGCCGAAGAAGTCTTCATGAACCAGATGACCACCGGTGCCTCGAACGACTTCGAACGCGCCACGGCCATCGCCCGCGACATGGTCACCCGCTACGGCATGACCGACGAGCTGGGCCCTGTCGTCTATGCCGACAACGAAGGCGAGGTCTTCCTGGGTCGCTCGATCACCAAGACCACCAACATGTCTGAAGAGACCATGCAGAAGGTGGACAAGCAGATCCGCAAGATCATCGATGAGCAATACGCCATCGCGCGCAAGCTCATCGAGGACAACCAGGACAAGATGCACATGATGGCCAAGGCCCTGCTCGAATGGGAAACCATCGACGCGGAGCAGATCGACGACATCATGCAAGGCCGCGAGCCGCGTCCGCCCAAGGACTGGACCCCGCCTTCGAACAAGCCCAGCAGCGGCCCCAAGCCGCCGATGAGCACCGACGGCGCACCGGCCGCCGTCTGACCAGCAAGACCGCGCCCAGTCGCTGACCAAAGCGCCTGGGCGCATCCATTGACAACGGGGCTTAGGCCCCGTTTTCCATTTCACGCCCCGAGCCATGCAGACCTGGCAGACCACCCGCTTCAACATCGACCTCAGCCGCCCTCGCGTCATGGGCATCGTCAATGTCACGCCGGACTCGTTTTCCGACGGTGGCCGGCATGCGAACACCACGGCGGCTCTCCATCACGCTCAGCGACTGGTGGAGGAGGGGGCACACATCCTGGACATCGGTGGTGAATCGACTCGGCCAGGCGCGCCGGCTGTGCCTGCGCAGGAAGAATGGGCACGCATCGAGGGCGTGTTGCGGGGCGCCATGGGCTGGGGGGTGCCGCTGTCCGTTGACACCTGCAAGGCGGAGGTCATGCAGCGAGCGCTGGACCTGGGCGCGGACATCATCAACGATGTGCAGGCCTTGGGTGCACCCGGTGCGCTTGATGCGGTCGCGAGGCACCCTTCGTGTGGCGTGTGCGTGATGCACATGAAGGGCTCTCCTGCGACCATGCAGGATGCCCCGGGCTATGACGATGTGCTCGATGAGGTTCGCGATTTTCTGGGGGAACGCTTGCAGGCGCTGGTGACAGCAGGCATTGGCCCAGACCGAATCACCCTGGACCCAGGCATCGGCTTTGGCAAGACCCCAGAGCACAACCTGGCCTTGCTGCGCCGACAAAAGGAGCTGCTGAAGTTGGGGCGGCCTTTGTTGCTGGGCTGGTCCCGCAAATCGACTTTGGGTGAGGTGACGGGGCGGTCTGTTGACCAGCGTTTGGCGGCCAGCTTGGCGGCGGCGTTGGGTGCTGTGAGTCAGGGGGCGTCCATCGTGCGAGTGCACGACGTGGCCCAAACGTCCGATGCTCTGCGGGTTTGGGAGGCTGCGGGCTTGCTTGACTGAGCCGAAAGCTGATCAGAGCAGTGGAACCGCACCGTGGAGCGGGATGTAAAGGTGATGCAAAGGCGACGCAGGTGTGATGCGGCGGCGCTGCAAAGGCGGTCCAAAACCGGCGTAAAAGCATGGACAATCCGGACCTCGGCATCCTCATCCAGAACATGTCCAGACAATACTTCGGCACCGACGGCATCCGTGGCACTGTGGGCCAGGCGCCCATCACCCCCGATTTTGTTCTCAGGTTGGGACACGCTGTGGGCCAGGTTGTCCGGCGGCACACACTGGGGCGACGTCCAAAGGTTCTGATCGGCAAGGACACACGCATTTCGGGCTACATGCTCGAATCCGCGCTGGAAGCCGGTTTTGCATCCGCAGGCGTGGACGTGTTGCTCACGGGGCCGCTGCCAACCCCGGGCGTGGCCTATTTGACGCGTGCATTGCGCTTGAACCTGGGCGTGGTCATCAGCGCTTCGCACAACCCCTTTGAGGACAACGGGATCAAGTTTTTCTCTGCCCGGGGCGAGAAGCTGCCTGATGAATGGGAACTGGCCGTCGAGGCCGCTTTGCGCGAGCCACCGCAGTGGGTCGATTCGCACAGCCTGGGCAAGGCGCGCCGCCTTGAGGACGCCCGCGGTCGCTACATCGAATTCTGCAAGAGCACCTTTGCCAACAACCTGTCTCTCAAGGGCCTGAAGATCGTCGTGGATGCGGCCCATGGCGCGGCCTACCAGGTGGCGCCCGAGGTGTTCCACGAACTGGGTGCCGAGGTCATCGCCATCGGCTGCTCGCCAGATGGGCTGAACATCAACCAGGGGGTGGGTGCTACCCACCCTGAGGCGCTGGTGGCCGCCGTGAAGCAACATGGCGCAGACTACGGCGTCGCACTGGATGGTGACGCCGATCGGCTGCAGATCGTGGGCTCCGACGGCCGCCTGTTCAACGGTGACGAGTTGCTCTACGTGATGGTGGCCGACCGACTGGACCAAGGCGAGGTGGTGCGAGGCGCCGTTGGCACGTTGATGACCAACATGGCTGTCGAGGTGGCTCTCAAGCAGCGCGGCGTGGATTTTGTGCGGGCCAAGGTGGGGGACCGCTACGTGCTCGAAGAGCTCAGCGCCAAGGGTTGGCAACTGGGTGGCGAGGGCTCTGGTCACCTCATCGCACTCGATCGCCACACCACGGGCGATGGCATCGTGAGCGCGCTGGCAGTGTTGCAGGCGGTGGTGCGCAGTGCGCGCAGCGTGTCATCGTGGCTGGAGGGCGTCGCGCTCTACCCCCAACGCCTGATCAACGTGCGACTTCAGCCTGGCATGGACTGGCAGAACCACGCCCCCTTGCAGGAGGCTCGCCGGGAGGTGGAGGCCCGTCTTGCTGACAAGGGGCGAGTGCTCATCCGGGCTTCGGGCACGGAGCCGCTGGTGCGGGTCATGGTGGAGGCCAGTGACAAGGCTCTGGCGGATGCTTGCGCAGAGCAATTGGCCGCGACCCTGGCCTGAGCCACTTTGTTTTCAGGATGACAAAAGGCGCCGTCGGCGCCTTTTGTCATTTGCACTGAGCGGGGCGCTTCACTTCTTGGGCGGCATCAGCACGCGGTCGATCACATGGATCACGCCGTTGCTGGCTTGGGTGTCGGCCTGTGTGACCAGGGCGTCTTCCACGGTGATGAAGTCTCCAGCCTTCGACAGCACGAGCTTGGTGCCGGCCAGGGTGGTCAGTGTGGTGGTGTCGGCGGTCAGCGAAGCGCGGGTGACAACGCCAGCGACGGCGTGGTGCTTCAGCAGCGCTTTCAGCGCTTCAGGGTCCTTGGCGAGCTTGTCGAGGGTTGCGGCAGGGACGGCGCGGAAGGCGTCGTCGGTGGGGGCGAACACGGTCACCGGGGTGGCGCCCGTCAGCAGATCGCCCAGGCCGGCTTGCTGGGTCAGCTTCACGAAGGTGCTCAGTTGCGCATCGCCGGAGGCAACCACCTGCAGGTTGGCGGGGGCGCTGTCCGTCGTGGCGCAGCCGGCGAACTGAGCCAGGGCTCCGCAGGCGAGGGCGCTGATCACCAGGCGGCGAGACAGGCGGACGTTCTGTTGAAAGGTCATGTGGGACTCCATAGGGGGTGGACGAGGCCGGATCGGGGTGGCCCTTGCCGGTCTTTTGGGTGCTTTCAGCTGCCGTGTGTGCGGCTGACCGGCAAGATAGAAGCCCAGCGTGACAGATCGGTGACCGTGACATGACAATGACTGTCACATGACATGATTCCGTTGGCGGTCATGTTTGTGACAACGCCCCTGAGGCTTGTCATGTGACCGTCACAAAGCGCCGATACAGTCCGCCGCGTCAACTAACCTTTTGTCTGACGTTTCCTGAAAGGCGACTCATGAGCTTCAAGATGATCCGCACCGCTGCCGCCGCCATGGCACTCTCCCTGGTTGCCGGTGTGGCGCTGGCCAACGATGTGACCGGCGCTGGCGCGACTTTCCCCGCCCCGCTGTACGCCAAGTGGGCGGCTGACTACAGCAACGCCACCAAGGTCAAGGTCAACTACCAGTCCGTGGGTTCGGGTGCCGGCATCAAGCAGATCAAGGCCAAGACCGTCGATTTCGGTGCTTCGGACATGCCGCTGGTGGACGCCGAGCTGGCCAAGGAAGGCCTGCTGCAATTCCCCACGGTGATCGGCGGCGTGGTGCCGGTGGTCAACGTCAAGGGCATCCAGCCTGGCCAGCTCAAGCTGACCGGCGAAGTGCTGGGCAACATCTACCTGGGCAAGATCACCCGCTGGAACGACGCTGCGATCGCCGCGCTGAACCCCGGCGTGGCGCTGCCTGACGCCCCGATCGCGCCGGTGCGCCGCGCTGACGGTTCTGGCACCACCTTCATCTTTACAAACTACCTCTCGAAGGTGAATGCCGAGTGGAAGTCCAAGGTGGGTGAGGGCACTGCCGTGAACTGGCCCACGGGCGCGGGCGGCAAGGGCAACGAGGGTGTGTCGGCCTTCGTGCAGCGCCTGCCGAACTCGATCGGCTACGTGGAGTACGCCTACGCCAAGCAGAACCGCATGGCGCACGTCCAACTGAAGAACGCCGCCGGCAATTTCGTGGCGCCAGATGACGCGACCTTCAAGGCCGCCGCCGCCGCTGCCGACTGGAACAAGTCGTTCTACCAGATCCTGACCGAGCAACCTGGCAAGGAAGCCTGGCCCCTGACCGGCGCCACCTTCATCCTGATGCACAAGTCCCAGGACAAGCCGGCACAAGCCGCAGCAGCCCTGAAGTTCTTCGACTGGGCCTACGCCAACGGCGACACCTCTGCCTCCACCCTGGAATACGTGCCGCTGCCCGCCAACGTCAAGGACCTGGTTCGCAAGCAATGGGCTTCGGTGGTGGACACCTCTGGCAAGCCCGTGGGCTGGAAGTGATCTCTTGAGCAGTTGAACCATGACCGGGCCGCCGAGCGATCGGGGTCCGGTTACGCAGTTCTGATGTTTTTTGCAACACGCATCCACACCGTCATGGAGTGAGCGATGGCCGCCATACTACCGACTGACCTGGGCGACGCGCCCGCGCCGTCCGACCGTAAAAACCAACGTCAGCCCATGACCAACCCGCCTTCCCGCCGTGTCCAGGCTCCCTGGGCAGATGCGGCTTTTGCACTGGCCGCCCGCGCTGCCGCCGTGCTCACGCTGTGCCTGCTGCTGGGCATCATCGGCTCCCTTGTCGTGGGCGCCTGGCCCGCCATCCGGGAGTACGGCCTGGGCTTCTTCACCAGCACCGCGTGGGACCCGGTCCAGGACCAGTACGGTGGCTTGGTGATGATCTATGGCACGCTGATGACATCGTTCATCGCGCTGCTGATCGCCGTGCCTGTGAGCTTCGGCATCGCCGTCTTCCTGACCGAGTTGTCGCCGGCCTGGCTCAAGCGTCCGTTGGGCATCGCCATCGAACTGCTGGCGGCCGTGCCGTCCATCGTTTATGGCATGTGGGGCCTGCTGGTGTTCGGCCCGATCCTGTCTGAATACGTTCAGCAGCCGTTGCAGGCCTTGACGGCCGGCGTGCCTTATGTGGGCGCTTTCTTCTCGGGCCCGCCGGTGGGCATCGGCATCCTGTCGGCTGGCATCATCCTGGCGATCATGGTGATTCCTTTCATCGCCTCGGTGATGCGTGACGTGTTCGAGGTGACGCCGCCGCTGCTCAAGGAATCGGCCTACGGGCTGGGTTCGACCACCTGGGAGGTGGTTTCGAAGGTGGTGCTGCCTTACACCAAGACCGGCGTGGTCGGCGGTGTGATGCTGGGCCTGGGCCGCGCGCTGGGCGAGACCATGGCCGTGACCTTCGTCATCGGCAACATGAACCAGTTGAATTCGCTGTCCGTCTTCGAGGCGGCCAACAGCATCACCTCGGCCTTGGCCAATGAATTCGCCGAAGCCGGCGAGGGCCTGCACCAGGCCTCGCTGATCTACCTCGGCCTGATCCTGTTCTTCATCACCTTCGTCGTGCTGGCCTTCTCGAAGGTGCTGCTGGCCCGCCTGAAGAAGTCCGAAGGAGCCCGTTCGTGAGCACCGCTGCCCTGCAAGCCATCCGTGCCCGCAAGCACGCCGGACGCAAGCGCGTCAATTTCATCGCCCTGACGCTGTCGCTGGGCGCCATGGCCTTCGGCCTGGTCTGGTTGGTCTGGATCTTGGTCGAGACGGTGCGGCTGGGCCTCGATGGCCTGGCGATCGCCACCTTCACACAGTCGACCCCGCCCCCGATGGAGGCCGGTGGCCTGGCCAACGCGCTGGTGGGCTCGCTGATGATGGTGGGCTTGGCCACGCTGATCGGCACGCCGGTGGGCATCCTGGCCGGCGTCTACCTGGCCGAGTATGGTCAAAAGGGCTGGCTGGGCAGCGCCACGCGCTTCATCAACGACATCCTGCTTTCGGCGCCTTCCATCGTGATTGGACTGTTCATTTATTCGGTGGTGGTGGCACGTTTCAAGACCTTCTCTGGCTGGGCTGGCGTGCTGGCGCTGGCGCTGATCGTGATCCCGGTGGTCATCCGAACCACAGAGAACATGCTGTCGTTGATTCCCAATGCCCTGCGTGAAGCAGCCTACGCGCTGGGCACCCCGAAGTGGAAGGTGATCTTGAGCATCACGCTGAAGTCGGCTCGCGCTGGCGTCATCACCGGCATCCTGCTGGCCGTGGCTCGCATCGCAGGTGAGACTGCCCCGCTGCTGTTCACCGCGCTGTCCAACCAGTTCTTCACGACCGACATGAGCGGCCCGATGGCCAGCCTGCCGGTCACGATCTTCAAGTTCGCCATGAGCCCCTATGAGAACTGGCAGAAGCTGGCCTGGGCAGGCGTGTTCATCATCACCATCGGCGTGCTGGCACTCAATGTGATCGCCCGCAGCATGTTCCGCCAGCGCTGATTCGCGCGGCATCGAGACCCACATCAAAGAGACGCATCATGGACGCCAAAGTGCACACCAACGATCCCGTCAAGGCCAAGCTGGCCGTCAAGAACCTGAACTTCTATTACGGCAAGTTCCATGCGTTGAAGAACGTGAACATGGACCTGCCCGAGAAGAAGGTCACCGCTTTCATCGGCCCTTCGGGCTGCGGCAAGTCGACTCTGCTGCGCACCTTCAACCGCATGTTCGAGCTCTACCCCGAGCAGCGCGCCGAAGGCCAGATCTTGCTCGACGGCCAGGACATCTTGACCACCAAGGAAGACGTCTCGCTGATTCGCGCTCGGGTGGGCATGGTGTTCCAAAAGCCCACGCCTTTCCCGATGTCGATCTACGAGAACATCGCCTTCGGCGTGCGCCTGTTCGAGAACCTCTCGCGCAGCGAGATGGACGAGCGCGTGGAGTGGGCTTTGAAGAAGGCCGCGCTTTGGAATGAAGTCAAAGACAAGCTCAACCAGAGCGGCTCGGGCCTCTCGGGTGGCCAGCAGCAGCGCCTGTGCATCGCGCGCGGCATCGCCATCAAGCCGGAGGTGCTGCTGCTTGACGAGCCTTGTTCGGCGCTGGACCCGATCTCCACCGGCAAGATCGAAGAGCTGATCCATGAACTCAAGGACGACTACACCGTCCTGATCGTGACCCACAACATGCAACAGGCCGCCCGCTGCTCGGACTACACGGCCTACATGTACCTGGGCGAGCTCATCGAGTTCGGCGCGACGACGGACATCTTCATGAAGCCCAAGCGCACCGAGACCGAGGACTACATCACCGGCCGCTTCGGTTGACCTGCCACAAGAACAAGGAGAAAGCCATGACCGACAAACACCTCTCCAGCCAGTTCGACGCCGAGCTCAGCGGCATTTCCACGCGCGTGCTGGAAATGGGCGGCCTGGTCGAATCGCAGGTTGCCCTGGCCATCGAGGCCCTGACCCATTTCAACGGCGATGTCGCCAGCCAGGTGCTGGTTTCCGAAGAGAAGGTCAACCTGATGGAGATGCAGATCGACGCCGACCTGTCGACCATCATCGCCCGCCGCCAGCCCACGGCGCGTGACCTGCGCCTCTTGATCGCCATCTCCAAGACCATCGGCAACCTCGAGCGCGTGGGCGACGAAGCGGCCCGCATCGCCCGCACCGTGCAGCGCCTGATCAACACGGGCGTGTCCTCGCGCCTGCGCCTGCCGGTGGGCGACGTGTCCTTCGAAGCCGGCCTGGCCACCGCCTCTCTGCGCAAGTCGCTCGACGCCTTTGCCCGCCTGGACACGCAGACCGCGCTGGAAGTCATTAAGAGCGACAACGAGATCGACGCCGAGTTCGACGGCCTGATGCGCAAGCTCATCACCTACATGATGGAAGACCCGCGCACCATCTCCGCCTCGATCGACCTGGTGTTCGTGGCCAAGGCCATCGAGCGCGTGGGCGACCACGCCAAGAACCTGGCCGAGCAGGTGATCTACATCGTCAAGGGGGCCGACGTGCGTCACAACACGCCCGAGGCCGTCGAGAACATCATCAAGTGATGACGGGAGGCCGACCATGAGCCGTGTGTTGGTGGTGGAAGACGAACCGGCGATCGCCGAGCTGATCGCGCTGAACCTGCGTCACTCGGGCTTCGAGGTGACGCTGGCCGGCGATGCCGAACAGGCTCAACTCGAGATCGACAAGGTGTTGCCCGATCTGGTGCTGCTGGACTGGATGCTGCCCGGGCAGTCGGGTCTGACCCTGGCCAAGCGCTGGCGTGGCGTGGCGCGCACGCGTGACCTGCCGATCATCATGTTGACCGCGCGCGCCGAAGAGGTGGACAAGGTCGCGGGGCTGGACGCCGGTGCCGACGACTACCTGACCAAGCCCTTCTCGACGCACGAGTTGATGGCCCGCGTGCGCGCCGTGCTGCGCCGCAAGGCCCCGCAGGCGCTGGACTCTGCCGTCGAAGTGGCCGGCCTGCGGCTGGATCCGGCCACGCGCCGCGTCTGCCGGGGCGATCAGGAGGTCAAGATCGGCCCGACCGAATTCAAGCTGCTGCACTTCTTCATGACGCACCCCGAGCGCGTGCACAGCCGTGCGCAACTGCTCGACCGCGTCTGGGGCGACCACGTTTTCATCGAAGAGCGCACCGTGGACGTTCACGTCAAGCGCCTGCGCGAGGCCCTGGCCCCGGTGCAACGTTCGTCCCTGATCGAGACCGTGAGAGGCGCCGGTTACCGACTCACGCAGCAAGTGGTGGACGTGGCCGCCTGACCTCGCCTCATCTCACCTGACATTTCCCGGACAAGACAACCGTGGATTCAAGCAATTCGTGGCTCATCTCGCGGGTCGCGTTGCGACTCGCCGTGGGCATGGCTGGCGGCCTGGCCGGCTACTGGATCGGGCAGCACATGGGCTACCCCGTGGCGGCAGGGGCCGCAGCGGCCTCATCCGCCGTGCTGCTGCTGTCGGTCTCCGACACCCTGCATGGGCACGCGCTGCTCGACTGGCTGCGCAACCCTGAGTCGCCAGGGCCCAGCCTGCCAGGCATTTGGGGGGAGCTCTCGCACCGCGTCGAGCGCCTGCTGCGCTCGCGTGACGCGGACATCGCGCATGAGCGTGGTGAACTGCAGCAGTTCCTATCCGCCATCGAGGCCTCGCCGAACGGCGTCATGCTGCTCGATGAGACCGATCACATCACCTGGATCAGCCCGGCTGCTGCTGACCACTTCGGACTCAACCGCCACCGCGACCTGGAGCAGCGCGTCACCAACCTGATTCGCCAGCCAGCCTTTGTTCAATATCTGCAGTCGGGCGACTTCAGCGAATCGGTGAAGTGCCCCATGTCGCGCGGCGGCTTGAGCTGGCTGCTGATCCAGATCCGCGAATTCGGCGAGGGCCGCAAGCTGGTGCTCTCGCAGGACATCACCGAGCGCGAGCGTGCCGACACCATGCGGCGAGATTTCGTGGCCAATGTGTCGCACGAGATCCGCACGCCACTGACGGTGCTGATGGGCTTCATCGAGACCCTGGGGGCGCTGCCGCTGACCGAGGTCGAGCGCAAGCGCGTGATCACGCTCATGTCGGAGCAGGCTGATCGCATGCAGAGCCTGGTCTCCGACCTGCTGACGCTGGCCCAGATCGAAGGCAGCCCGCGCCCGGCCTCGGACCGGTGGGTGCCGGTGGAGCGCCTGATGCAGCGGGTTGCCAACGACGCTCGAGGTTTGTCGAAAGACCGCCATCCCATCCACCTGTTGCCCCAACCCTTCGATGTCGAGGCTGAGATATCCGGTGTTGAGAGTGAATGGCTCAGCGCCATGGGCAACCTGGTTTCGAACGCCATCCGCTACACCCCTGCGGGGCAATCCATCGAGATCCAATGGAGCATGCTGCCCGATGGCAGCGCCGAGTTCAGCGTGCAAGACCATGGCATCGGCATCGCGCCGGAGCACCTGCCGCGGCTGACCGAACGCTTCTACCGCGTCGACGGCAGCCGCTCACGCGACACCGGTGGTACCGGCCTGGGGCTGTCCATCGTCAAGCACGTGATCCAGCGCCATGGTGGCGAGTTGAAGATCACCAGCGAGCAGGGCAAGGGCTCGATCTTCACGCTGCACATCCCCGCGATGCGGGTTCGCCACGCGATGGCTGACACAGCCATCGGCTGAGTGCCAGACGAGCACTGGCTCAGGCCTGACCCCGCACCAGCGGCAGCTCAGTCGATGCCATCCAGCGGGCCAGCCGCGACTTCTTCGATTTCATCGAAGGGTTCGTGCTGCGCCTTGCCTGTTACCAAGCCGTTGTGGCGTCGATAGATCACCACCAGCTCCGAATTCCGCGTGCGCTGGTTGTATTGCGCGACCTTGCGCCAGCCTGGCAGCAAAGGCGCGTTCGCGCGCGGGTGGATGCGCACCACCACGCTGCCGCAACCCTGCTTGCGCATGGAAAGCGGGTCATTGGCCAGGCCATCGACGCGATAGCCCCCGTAGTACTCCATGGCGGTCAGCAGGCCCACGGGCGCGTCGGGCGCGCACACCAGTTCCGAGCGCGGCATGTACGGCGAGATGCGTGCCATCAATTGGCGATAACTGCGGGCCTGGTCCAGCAAGGGCAACAGCAGGGTCATGGTGAGCAGCCAGCACAGCGCCACGCCGCCTGCGGGCAACACCAGACTCTTCCAGAGCGCGTGCGAGCGCCGCGCCGTGCGCCAGCGCACCAGCCACAGCCATAGGCTGGTGCCCAGCAGCGCAAAAACCAGCGCGATCGGGCTGAAACCGATCACCGCCCCGGGCACCAGCTTCAGCACATTGGTGGCCGTGCGCTCGGGGTGCCCGGTCTGAATCGCGACGTAAGCCAGCCAGATGAGTCCGGCGCACACCGTGAAGAAGCACACCGAGAACCAGTCGATTGCCGCGCCCAGGCTACGCTGGAGTGTCGGCAGGGCGAACGCCGCCAGCGCAGCCAGCGCGGGCAAGGTGATCAGCAAGGCGCGGTCGTTGCCGCCCATGAATGTGCACGACGCCAGGCCCACCAAGGAGATGAGCAAGGGCATTGCGATGTGTCGGCGCGTGACCTGATGGCGCCAATGCCAAAGCGTGAGCGCGGCCAGCGGCAGCACAGGCCAGGTGAACCATGTCAGCAGTTGCAGGATGGATCCGAAGCGCCAATCATGGCCCGTGCGCACGCTCCAGCCCGGCAAGCCCAGAGAGATCAGGCCGATGACCAGGCCAGCGGCCAGCGCCATCCCCAACAGCACCCACTTGATGTGGGCGCGAACCTCGGCGTGGCTGGAGCGCAGGCAGACGATGGCCGCCGCGCAGCCCAGCAACAAGGAAACCGTCGGGCTGCCACTGCCTGCCATGACTGGCAAAGCCAGCGTGGTGGCCAAGATGGCCGTGATCGAACCTTGCTGCGCCGCAGCCATGCCGAACAACAGCATGGTTGCGCCAGTGAGCTGCACCAATTCCGGTGTGGTCTCGTGGCCCAGTTGCAGCAGGCCCAGGCTGGCGATCAGCGCAAGCAGGGCGCCATCCGCCACCGCGCGCGCGTAGTCGCGTGGTTGTGCTTCACCGCCAAAAGCCAGGGGCACGGGCTGTGCTGCCTCGGTGCGGGCCAAGTGGTAAGTGGCGTACCAGGTCAGGGCAAAAACAGCGGCGAGCAGCAGGGCGAAGGGCAGGCGTGCTGCCAGCGCTGGGTCCACCCAGGGTGACAACAGCGAAATGGCTGCGCCGCCGATCCAGTAGGGCAGGATGCCGCCCTGCGTCGGGTGCACGCCGCCGACGTGCGGGGTCAGCCAGGAAGCCTGGCCCAGCGCCAGGCTCCACATCTGCCCGAACGCTGCGATGTCTTCGTTCTTCCACGGGTCACGCCCCAGCAGGCCAGGCAGCAAGTAAGCCGCGCAGAACAGCAGCAAGGCCAGACGAGGCAGGCGCTGCGCCGCCTTCTGGGTCACCAGGGCGGGAGATGCGTGAGGCAGTTGCGAATGGCGCATGGGTGGCGAAACGCTTCAAGGGGCGCGCTGGCTGACGGCTCGGCGCTGGTTCACGGCAGGCTTGCGAATGAAAAAGGGCAGCCTGAGCTGCCCTGACGTTGCGCAACGGCGGGCGTTGCGACGGTGTTCTGCGACATCCGGACCAGGCCAGGCCCAGCCGGACGTCCCGCGATCACTTGCGGAATTGAGCGAACTTGTTGCGGAACTTCTCGACGCGACCGCCCAGGTTGTCGACCGACTTCTGGGTGCCGGTGTAGAAGGCGTGCGATTCGGAAGAGGTTTCCAGCTTGAACAGGGGCAGTTCGCGGCCGTCATCCAGCTTGATGGTGTCCTTGGTGGGAGCGCAGGAACGGGTGACGAACTGGAAGCCGTTGGATTGGTCCAGGAAGACGACTTCGCGGTAGTTGGGGTGGATACCTTGCTTGGGCATGGGAAACCTCGTGCTGTTTGCAAATTGCATGTCCGGGAGCCACCCGGCACCATGCCAGGCACTTTCCGACAGCGGAAAACGCGAGAGTATAGCACCCAAAATGAAATGGCCCCGAGCCGAAAGGGCGTCGGGGCCGTGAAGTCCGTCTCGGGTGACTGCCAGGGGCTTATTCAGCCGCCGCGACGCATCATGTCGAAGAAATCGTGGTTGTTCTTCGTGGACTTCATCTTGTCGAGCACGAACTCCATCGCCTCGATTTCGTCCATCGGGTAGAGCAGCTTGCGCAAGATCCAGCTCTTTTGCAGGATTTCGGGCTTGAGCAGCAGTTCCTCGCGGCGGGTGCCGGACTTGTTGATCAGGATCGAGGGGTAGACGCGCTTCTCGGCCATGCGGCGGTCGAGGTGAATTTCGCAGTTGCCGGTGCCCTTGAACTCTTCGTAGATCACTTCGTCCATGCGGCTGCCGGTGTCGATCAGGGCCGTGCCGATGATGGTCAGTGAGCCACCTTCCTCGATGTTGCGGGCCGCGCCGAAGAAGCGCTTGGGGCGCTGCAGGGCGTTCGAGTCGACACCGCCGGAGAGCACCTTGCCCGAGCTGGGCAGCACGTTGTTGTAGGCGCGGGCCAGGCGGGTGATCGAGTCCAGCAGGATCACCACGTCCTTCTTGAGTTCGACCAGGCGCTTGGCGCGCTCGATCACCATTTCGGCGACCTGCACGTGGCGCTGGGCCGGTTCGTCGAACGTGGAGCTGATCACCTCGCCGCGCACGGTGCGCTGCATTTCGGTCACTTCTTCCGGGCGTTCGTCGACCAGCAGGACGATGAGGTGCACGTCCGGGTGGTTGGCCGTCAGCGCGTGCGCCAGGTTCTTCATCATCACCGTCTTGCCGCTCTTGGGCGGGGCGACCAGCAGGGCGCGCTGGCCTTTGCCGATCGGGGCGATCAGGTCGATGATGCGGCTGGTGATGTTGTCGTCGTGGCCCTTGGCCAGGTCACGTTCGAGCTTGAACTGCTCCTCCGGGAACAGCGGCGTGAGGTTCTCGAACATGATCTTGTTCTTCGAAACCTCTGGGGGCAGGCCGTTGACGCGGTCAACCTTGACCAGTGCGAAGTAGCGCTCGCCGTCTTTGGGCACGCGCACTTCGCCTTCGATCATGTCGCCGGTGTGCAGGTTGAAGCGGCGCACCTGGCTGGGCGACAGGTAGATGTCGTCGGTGCTGGCCAGGAAGCTCATGTCGAGCGCGCGCAGGAAGCCGAAGCCATCGGGCAGCACTTCGAGGACGCCGTCGCCGAAGACCTGTTCGCCGGCCTTGGCGCGCTTTTTCATGATCGCGAACATCAGCTCCTGCTTGCGCATGCGAGAGACGTTTTCGATCTCCAGGGCTTCGGCCATTTCCACGAGTTTGGAAATGTGCAGAGCCTTCAGTTCGGAAAGGTGCATGGATGGGTACCCTGAACGTGAAACCCGAATCGGGCGGAAGCCGTCGGGTTGGGGAAATTCGTGGGCTGGGGAGAAATTCGGGAAGTCCGCAAGCCTGGGGCGCGTGGCGGCATTGGCCGCTGGCCCCGGCGGGTCACCGGGTGGCCGGTGAGCCTTCAGGCATTGCCCTCATCGAAGGCAATGTGGGCATTATAGGGGTGGTCTGAAGAAAAAAACCGCCGGCCGGATTCGGTGCGGCGGTTGGCCTCGATCACAGCTGGCTGTCGATGAAGGCGGTCAGCTGTGCCTTGGAGAGGGCGCCGACCTTCGTGGCGGCCAGTTGGCCACCCTTGAAGATCATCAGGGTGGGGATACCGCGGATGCCGAACTTGGCGGGCACTTCGCGGTTCTGGTCGACGTTCATCTTGGCGACGGCGAGGCGACCGTTGTAGTCCTTGGCCACTTCGTCCAGGATGGGGGCGATCATCTTGCAGGGGCCGCACCATTCGGCCCAGTAGTCCACCAGCACGGGCTGGGCGGCTTGCAGAACGTCGGCATCGAAGGATGCGTCGGAGATGTGTTTGATCAGGTCGCTGCTCATGAAACTGTCCTCAAGGTGGCCGGGCGGTGAAGGGTGGGAAAACCCGCCAGACCGGGTTGTCGTGATTCTGACACAGATGGTGCAGGCTGGAGGCCCTGGTCTCAAGCGTTGAAAATCAATCACCCCGATAGATTCAGCCCACCTTGACATTCTCTGAAACGCCCTCATTCGTCGCCCCCCAGGCTTGGTTCTGGCACCCGGGCTGCGATGCCTCTGCCGCCTGGGACGACTGGGCTCGGCAGGCCTCTGAATGGCTGCGAGATGAAGGGGTCGAGCCGAGGGAGGCGCTGGTGACGCTTCCCGTGGGGGCGGTGCTCGCGGCAGCCCGCCAGGCGTGGGCGCGCGCGGTGGGAGGCTGGGTGCCCCGCATCGAGACCATTGCGTCGTTGGCGGAAACACACAGTTGGGCGCGAGCCACACCGGTGCTCGATTCGGCCGGGCAGGAGCTTTTCGGTGCGGTGTTGTCTCTGGATGCCATCGAGGATCGCTTGCAGGCGGCGCGGGGGCTTGGGCGCCAAGCCTGGGCCCGGCAATGGGCTGCCCGCGACCGGCGGGGCTATGAGTTTGCGCTTGACCAGGTTGTGGACGCTGCCCATGCTTGGCTGAGGGCCTTGCAGGGCACCGCACCGCGAGAGCGGCCTTTGCGCATCGAGGCCTGGCGCAACACCTTGCAAGAGCACATGGGGCAAGGCCCGGGCGGGCGCGAGCGCCTGTTGCTTGCCTGGGCGCTGGAGTGGGCGGCGGTCAGTGCGGAGGGTGGGCTGCTCATGGATGCCGTTTACGCCGAAAGGCCCTCGGCTTGGCTGGCGATCACGGTGGGGAGCACTGTGTTGCCGGGCAGCGAGGGCAGCCTCATGCTGGCGGCGCTGGGCGCGGCTGGTGCCGAGGGCGTGCCGGTGAGGTGGTGGGCCGCGGAGGTTGCGAGCGTTGCGCGAGGCGATGTGCTCAAAGAGGCGCGAGAGCAGGAGCGTGACACCGTGTCTGCCTCCGAAGCGCCTTTGGTGGCCTCGCCCGTCTGCATGACGGTTCACGCTTGTGGCGACATGCTGGACGAGGCAAGGCGGGCGGCAGCGCAGGTCCTGCTCAGCGCGGCAGAGCGTCAGGATGGGGCGCCACCGGTCGGTCTGCTGGCGCTGGATCGGGGTGTGGTGCGTCACGTGCGCGCCCTGCTGGAGGGGGCGGGTCTCATCGTCGCGGACGAAACGGGCTGGTTGCTCTCGACCACTCGCGCGGCGGCGGCCTGCACGCGCCTGCTCGCGGCAGCCAACCCGCGCGCGTCGACCGATGAATTGCTGGATTGGCTGAAGTCTGGGTGGGTGCGAACGGACGTGCCGGGAGACCTGTTCGCGCCTGACGATCACCAAGCCATCGGTCTGTTGGAGCGCTGGTGCCGTCGCCAGGGGCTGATTTCGGCCTGGTCGATGCTGACCGAGCGCGAGGCGAGCGAGCCGTTCGAGGATGACGAGGCCCAGTTGTCGCGCCAGCGCATGCCCGATGAGGCTCGTGTGATGTGGTTGTGGTCTAGGCAGGCCGTGCGGCCGCTGCAGGACCTGTGGAAGGCGTCCAGGCCCACGCTGGAGCAGTGGCTGCGTGCCCTGCGTCAAGCATTGGAGCAAAGCGGTGCGAGCGAAGCCTTGCTGGCCGATCCTGCCGGGACCCTGCTTTGGGAAACATTGCGCCTGGACTCGCTGGCCTCTGAGGCGGTGGCCTCGCCAACAGACCTTTCGGGTGCGGCAGGAGGAGCGGCGGCGCTGCCGGAGTCGTACCGGATCACCCGGATGGACGGCGCGAGCTTCCAGCGCTGGCTGGCCGATGTGCTGGAGGCCGTCACCTTTCGTCCTCAGGCGGAGGCCGGTCGACCCGACGTGGTGATCACCACGCTGGCGCGCGCTGCCTTGCGGCCTTTCCACGTTGTGGTGATGCCGGGGGCCGATGAAAAACAGCTAGGTGCCTTGGGTTCGCCACAGGGCTGGCTCGGTGTTCGCCTGCGTGAGGCGATGGGCCTGGCCACACCGGTGCAGGCACGCCAGGCTCAGTGGGAGGCCTTTCGGCTGGTGGCGACGCGGCCGAGCCTGCATGCGCTGCATCGCGTTGCCGAAGGCAGCGAGCCGTTGGAGGCCAGCGCTTGGCTGGCGCGCTGGGCAGGCGCGGATGGTGGGCAGTTGCGCGTGGGCGCGGATCCTCGGCCATGGCTGGCTTGTCCAGCCAGTCCGATGGCGCCACCTCAGCCGGTGCTCGGTGCTCATGGCATCGGGCTGCCTCCACAGTTGTCCGCCACGCACTACGAGGTGCTCAGGCAATGCCCATACCGTTTTTTTGCCCAGGTGATTCTTCGTTTGCAGACACAGGACGAGCTGGAGGAGGGCCTGGCCAGGTCGGACCACGGCTCATGGCTGCATGAAACGCTGAGGCGTTTTCATGAGCTTCGTGAACAGCGGCTGTCTCGGGCCGATGATCAGGCCGATGTCGATCTTTGGCTGGCGTCGGCTCGGTCTGCCGCACAAGACATGGGCTTGCTGTCTGACGCGATGCGGCCGCATTTCCGGCCTCACGAGGCCGCGTTGCCGGATCTGGCCAGGGCTTACGTGAGCTGGTTGGGCCGGCATGAGCGCGATGGCTGGCGGGTGCGCGCATGCGAGGTCGAGCGTGAGCGGCGCATTGACCTGGAAGCCGCTGCTCCGGGCTTGCGTTTGCGCTTGGTGGGGCAGCTCGATCGCGTGGACGTGCGCAATGGTGCTTATGCCCAGGGTGGTCAGCCTGGCGAAAGCGAGGCCATGGTGATCGACTACAAGACGGGTAGCGCGGTGCCGCTTAAGCAAAAGGTCAAGGCTGGCGCGGAGGACACGCAGTTGGCCTTCTATGCCGCGCTCAGCGAGGGCGGTGCTCTGGGTGATGGGGCAGGCGGCGTGCCATCGGAACGGTCAGCAGCCTTGCAAGCCGCCTATGTGCACATCGACCCGCGCAAGGTCGAAACGCTGCGCCATGCCGATGTCGAGGTCAGCGCGGCGGCGTTGCTCTCGCAGCTCTCACGCGATTGGGTGCGGATGCACCAGGGCGCGCCGCTGTTGGCGTTGGGTGATGGTTCGGCCTGCGAGCATTGCGCCATGCGAGGTCTGTGCCGCCGGGACCACTGGCCCGCGCAACACGCCAAACAAGGTGAGCAGGGGGCGCGCTCGTGAGCACATCATCGGCTTATGAGATCAACGGCCGACAGGTCGATCCTGCTCGGTTCTACGAAGTCGCTTGCGACCCCGAGCGCAGCGTGGTGGTCGAGGCTTGCGCCGGGGCCGGCAAGACGTGGATGCTGGTGTCGCGCATCGTGCGCGCCTGGTTGGAGGGCACGCCACCCCAGCAGATCCTGGCCGTGACCTTCACCCGCAAGGCAGCGGGCGAGATGCGCGAGCGCCTGCATGAATGGCTCGCCAGCTTCGCGGCCATGGACGATGCCGGGCGCATGCAAGAGTTGCGCCTCCGGGGCGTGCCCGAGCGCTTGCTGGCTGCGCGTGCGCCCCGGTTAGGGCAACTGCACGGCGAGTGGATGGAAGAGGGGCGTGGTGTCGAGATCCACACCATCCATGGTTGGTTCTCTCGCTTGGTGAAGGCGGCGCCATTGGATGTGCTGGCCGAGTTGTCTCTGCCGCCGGAGCTGCAGCTGATCGAAGACATCGACGAGACATGGGCTCAGCTTTGGGGGCGCTTCCTGAGATCGATCGATGCGCGCATGGACCAAGCCAACGACGAGGTCGTGCAGGCTTTTTCGGCGGTGCTGCGCGAGACCGGTCGCTTCAACCTGGAAGCCTGGTTGCGCGAGGCCCTGCACAACCGGCTGGAGCTGGCTTTGGCCGATGAGGCGGGCGTGTTGGAACAAGGCGTGCCTTCCGCAGCCGCCTGGCAAGAGCGTTGGGCCGCCTGGGCGTCTCCGGTCGATGCGGTGATGGCCGATTCGGTGAGCGAATCCTTCGCGGACTTGGCGCGGCAGCTCGCACAGGCCTCAGGGAGCCTGGCACAAGGCGCTGGCGCAGCCATCGTCGAAGCGCTCTTGCTTGGCGAGGCATCCGCGCGAAGCGAGGCCTTGCAAAAAGCGTTGCTGACCGACAAGGGCGAGCCGCGCAAGAAACTGGGCAGCAGCGATGAACTGGCCTGGGCCCAAGCCTGGTTGCAGGACCTCACCCTGGCGATGCGGCAGGATCAGGCCCATCGTTTGCATCACCACATGGTGCTGCTGTCCCGCGCATTCTTCGCCGTGTACGCCGATTTCAAGCGCGAGCGCGGCCTGGCTGACATGGCCGATCTGGAACTGGCGGCTGCCCGCCTCTTGTGCGATGAATCGCTATCTGATTGGGTGCTTCAACGCTTGGACAGCCAGGTTCGCCAGTTGCTGATGGACGAGTTCCAGGACACCAGTCCCTTGCAGTGGAAGGCTTTGGGCACCTGGCTGTCGGCATACGCAGGCGCGGGCGGTTCGTCTTCGGTGCGCGTGTTCCTGGTGGGCGACCCCAAGCAGAGCATCTACCGTTTCCGGCGGGCCGATCCGCGTGTCTTTCAGGCGGCCAAGCGTTTCGTCATCGAGGGCTTGGGCGGGCAGTTGCTGGCCTGCGACCACACCCGCCGCAACGCGCCGGGCATCATCGGCCTGCTCAACGAGGTCATGGGTGAGGCATCGCAGGAGGGGGGCTTCCCGGGGTTTCGGACACACACCACTGCTTCGCAGGCACCCGCCGTCTTGCGCCGCCTGCCCCGCGTGCCTCGCGATGCCTTGGATGCGGACGATGCGGATGGCGGCGAAAGCACTCGGGTTGATGGCGATGTTGAACCCGCTGTGCGGGATACGCTCGTCGCGCCACGCGAGGTGGTGAGCGTCACGGCCAAGGGCAGGGAAGCGCGGCAGGTTGCGTCCGCCATCGCCGAGTTGGTGAGAAGCGGTGAGCGCCTGCCGCAGGACATCTTCGTGCTCGCACGCACCCGCGCCATGTTGAACCTGATTGCGGAGTCCCTCGACGCGTTCTGCGTGCCGCATGTCGCGCCCGACAGCACGCCGCTGATCGAGACGCCCGAAGTGCAGGATCTGTTGGCCGCTGTCGAGGTGCTGGTCTCGCCGCAGCATGATCTCGCGCTGGCCCACGCGCTGCGCTCGCCTTTGTTCAGCGCATCGGACGACGGTTTGATGCACTTGGCCTCCCTGGCTCGCCGAGAGCAATGCACCTGGTGGGATGCCTTGATGCAGCTGGGGGCAACGACGAAGGAAGACGCCGAACTGGCGCTGCTGCGTGCCGCCCGCTTGCTGAGCGCTTGGCAGCAAGCCGCGCGGACGCTGCCTCCGCATGACCTGCTCACCCGGATCCTGCAGGAAGGTGAAGTTCGCGAGCGTGTGGTGGCCGCGGTGCCCGCAAGTTACCGCGAGCAGGCGCTGTTTCACATTGACGCCTTGTTGCGACACAGCCTGGAGATGGACGCCGGGCGTGATGCCACGCCGTATCGATGGGTGCGAGCGTTGCGCCAGTCCGTGCAGGCCCTGCCGGCGCGCACGCAGGCTGGGGCGGTGCAATTGCTGACCATCCACGGCGCCAAGGGCCTGGAGGCCGAGGTGGTTTTCTTGGTCGACACGGACCCTGCGGCGTCACGCAGCATGAGCCACGGTCTGCTGGTGGACTGGCCAGAAGGCGCTGCTCACCCTGAGCGCGTGGCCTTCGTGCGCTCTGAAGCGAAGCCGCCACCGGCGCTGGCCGATGCGCTGGATGTCGAACGCCAGGCCGATCGGCGCGAAGAGCTCAATGCCTTGTACGTTGCCCTGACGCGGGCGCGGAGCAGCCTGGTCGTCAGCGCCCACGAGCCTTTCCGGGGCGATCGCCAAGCCAGTTGGTGGACCCGTTTGACGAAGGCAAGTGCGCTGTCCGAGGCAGAACCTTGGTGCCCCGAGCCACCTGCCCCTGAGGGTGCCAGTTTGCTATTTGATGCGCCCGATGCGCGCCTGCGGGGCTTGCCGAGCCCGCCGCAGAGCCTGACCACGGCAGAGGGGCTCGTCACCGCTGCCATGAACCCAGAAGATGATGCTCAGGGCGAACTGTCGCGGGTGCTGGGTCAGGTCGTGCACCGTGGGCTGGAGTGGCTGACTGCCTTGCCCGTGTCGCAGAGCGAACCGGCCAGGGTGAGCAAAGCCGTGCATGCCGCCGCTCAGGCATTGCAATTGCCGCCCAGCCACTGGCGTGAAGCCTTGGATCGGGTTTCGGCGATCTTGGCGCAGCCCGACTTGCGCCCATGGCTTGATCCGCAGGGTCTGCGCTGGGCCGGCAATGAGGTGACGCTGAGCGACGGGGGCGACATCTTGCGCATCGACCGGCTGGTGTGCGTCGATACGCCAACGGGGCCGGCCTGGTGGGTGATCGACTACAAGCTCGGCGAGCAGCCGCTTGCCATGGCGGCGTACCACTCGCAGATGGCGCGTTACGTTGAGGTGGTTCGGCGCTTGCAGCCCGGCGAAGCTGTGCACGGTGCTTTCGTGACCGGTTCGGGGCAGTGGGTGCCCTGGCGTGAACCGTGAAATCTGAACCTGTATTACGGGCTTTCTGAAGGTTTCTCCTGCGCGATTGTTTGATGCAATCACATCATGTGACATGGGGCCTCAGCGCCTTCTGTGCAGATTTTTGTGCCCAGCATCCCAGAGGACCACGCCTTGCACGCCGCCATGGCCATCGCCCAGCCCCCTCAAACCTCCGCGCCGCGGCTGTTCGGGCGCTTTGAACTGCGCCAGATGCTGGGGCGCAGCCTGGCTTCGAGCACATGGCTGGCATGGGACCCGCGCTTGCAGCAGGAGGTCTCGCTGTGCGTGCCACGCGTGCAGCCCGCTCATGATCAAGAGCGCGAGGAGTGGACCCAGGACGTGCTTGCCAGCGCGCGCCTGAAGCACCCGCGCCTGTGCGAGATCATGGAGGTCGGCAGTCACGATGGCTGGCCCTTCGTGACCTGCGTCCGCGATGGTGGTCAGACCTTGGTGGAGCGCTTGCAGTCAGGCACACCGCCCGGCACACAAGAGGCCGCTGGCTGGCTGGCCGATGTGCTGGAGGGCTTGGCCTACGCGCACGACGCGGGTGCGGTCCACCTTGACATTGGCCTGCACACCGTTCTGATCGACAAGACCGGTCATGCCCGGCTCTTTGGCGCGGCAGTCGGCCTCGAAGCGCTGCAGCCAGGGCAGGCGGCACGCTCCGCGCGCGCCCGTCAGGCCGTGAGGCAACAGGCGGAACGCGACGTGCTCATGGCCGGCCTGCTGCTGCATCGCCTGTTGGCCAATCACCCTGCGCTGGACGACCCCGATCTGGGCAGCGCCGCTTCGCGAGTCGGGCGCGAAATCGTGCGCCTGCCCTGGTCGACACCGCACCCTGTGCCTGAGACCTTGCGCGCCATCGTCAACCGCGCGACGGACCGGCAGCAAAGACAACGCTACCTCAATGCGCGCACGCTGCTGAGCGCCTTGCAAGGGTGGATCAAGACGCAATCGGAGGAATCCGGCGGGCCGCTGTCTTTGCTGCTCGATCGCCTCAACAGCGCGGGGGCCTTGCCTGGCCGTCCTGGCACTGAGCGGGCGTTGATGGCTTGCCTGTCCGCTGAGAGCCTGCGCGTCGATGATTTCGTCGACGTGATCGTGAAGAACCCCGCCTTGGTCTGGGAGATGCTGCGCACCGTTAACACCGCCAGCTACCGCAGCCCGGGCAGCGACGAAGGCGTCACGACCCTGTCGCGTGCTGTGCTGCTGCTGGGGCAGGCAGGCATTCGCCAGGTGGCTTCATCGGTGCGGCCTTGGCCTGGTGTGCTGGGCGCTCAGTCCTCGCTCGCGCCCGAAGCAGGTCGCGCTTCGGTGACGGCGCTGGAAGAAGAGTTGCGTCGTGCCTGCCTGGCGGGCGCCATCGCTCGCCTGATGGCGCCATTTTCGATCAGCGACGAAGAAGCCAGTCTGGCGGCGATGTCGCAACGCCTGGGCTGGTTGCTGTTGCGCTACCACTTTCCGGAGGAGGCCGCGCAGATGCATCGCCTGATGCAGCCCGCGCCCCCGACCGCATCGGGCGAATCGCCCACGCCGGGCATGAGCGCCGAAGCCGCCGCTGGCGCGGTGCTCGGGGTGGACCTGGGCACATTGGCCTCGGCCGTGCTGCGCCATTGGGGCGTGCACGACCGCATCGTGCAGGCGGCCCACCCTCATCCTTTGAACAAGCCGGTGCGCACGCCCGTGGGCGCGGAGGCCACCTTGCGCACAGTAGCCAGCCTGGCCAACGAGATCGTTGACGCGCAGTTGCTGGAGCCTCCGAAAGCGCCTGCCGCCATGCACCAGGCTTATGTGCGCTACGCCCGCGCCTTGGCGCTCGTGCCCAAGGAATGCGAGCAGACCTGGGAGCAGGCCTCGAACCTGATCAACCGCGCTTGAGCGCCTCGGCGCAGGCGCGCACGAGTTGCGGGCCTTCGTAGATCAGGCCGGTGTAGATCTGCACGAGGTCGGCGCCAGCGTCGCGTTTGGCGCGCGCATCGGCGGCGCTCATCACCCCGCCCACGCCGATGATCGGGTAGCGCGGTCCCAGCGCGGCGCGCAGTTGGCGGATCACCTGGTTGCTGGCTTCCAGCACCGGGGCGCCGCTCAGGCCGCCGGTTTCCTCGGCGTGCCGCAGGCCCTTGACCGCCTCGCGCGAGATGGTGGTGTTGGTGGCGATCACGCCGTCGATGCCGTTCTTTTGCAGCGTGGCGGCGATCACGCCCACCTGCGTCTCGTCCAGGTCTGGTGCGATCTTCACGAACATCGGCACCGTGCGGCCATGCTCGCGGATCAGTTGCTGGCGGCGCTCTTGCAGGCGACCCAGCAGGTCGTCGAGCGCCTCGTCGCTTTGCAGCGCGCGCAGGTTCTTCGTGTTGGGGCTGGAGATGTTGACGGTGATGTAGTCGGCGTGCGGGAAAACGCCGGCCAGCCCGATCAGGTAGTCGTCGACCGCGTTCTCGATCGGCGTGACGGCGTTCTTGCCGATGTTCAAACCCAGGATGCCGCCGCCCTGGCGGAAGCGCGCCTGCTTCACGTTGGCCAGGAAGCTGTCGAGTCCTTCGTTGTTGAAACCCAGGCGGTTGATGAGCGCGCGCGCCTCGGGCAGGCGGAACATGCGCGGCTTGGGGTTGCCCGGCTGGGCCTTGGGCGTGACCGTGCCCACCTCGACGAAACCGAAGCCCATGGCGCCCAGGCCATCGATGACGCGGCCATTCTTGTCCAGGCCGGCGGCCATGCCCACGCGGTTGGGGAAGGTGACGCCGGCCAGCGTCACCGGGTCCTGCACGCGGCTTTCGGCCCAAAGGCAGGCCAGCGGCGTGTTCTGCAAGCGGGCCAGGGCGCCAATGGTGAGGTCGTGCGCAGCTTCCGGGTCCAGGTTGAAGAGGACCGACTTGGGGACGAAGTAGGGGATCAGGGCCATGGCGGCGGGCAGGTCAGCACAAACCTCGATTGTCGCCGATCCCGCAGGCCGGCTCGCGCCGGGCCCCTGTGGCAAACTGCGCGCCTCCTCGACCAGCCCATACCCCAGCGTGGACAAGATCCTGATGCAACTGGCGGCCGAACTGAGCGTTCGCCCCGCCCAAATCAAAGCGGCCGTCGACCTGCTGGATGGCGGCGCCACGGTGCCCTTCATCGCCCGCTACCGGAAAGAGGCCACGGACGGCCTCGACGACACCCAACTGCGTGACCTCGAAGCCCGCCTGGGCTACCTGCGTGAGCTGGAAGACCGCCGCGCCGCCGTGCTCAAGAGCGTCGAAGAGCAGGGCAAGCTCACGCCCGAGCTGCGCGCCGCGATCGAGGCCGCGCCGACCAAGCAAGAGCTCGAAGACCTCTACCTTCCCTACAAGCAGAAGCGCCGCACCAAGGGCATGATCGCCCGCGAAGCCGGCATCGAGCCGCTGGCCGACAAGCTCTTTGCCGAACCGACGCTCGACCCGCAGACCGAGGCCGCCGCGTTCATCAACGCCGAAGCGGGTTTCGCCGATGCTTTCGCCGTGCTCGATGGCGTGCGCGACATCCTGTCCGAGCGCTGGGCCGAAGACGCCGAGTTGATCCGCAAGTTGCGCGACTGGCTGTGGGACGAAGGCCTCTTCCAGTCGAAGCTGATGGCTGGCAAGGACGAGAACCACCCCGATGTCGCCAAGTTCCGCGACTACTTCGACTACGACGAACCCATCCGCACCGTGCCCTCGCACCGCGCGCTGGCCGTCTTCCGCGGCCGCACGCAAGAGATCCTCGACGCCAAGCTGGTGCTCGACGAAGAGGCGGCCCCGGCCAAGGCCCGTGATCCCAAGGATCCCCCGCCGGTGTCCCTGGCCGAAGCCCGCATCGCCATCCACCTGGGTTGGTCGCACAAGAAGCGAGCGGCCGACGAACTCATTCGCAAGGCGATCGCCTGGACGTGGAAGGTCAAGCTCAGCCTGAGCCTGGAGCGCGACCTCTTCACCCGCCTGCGCGAAGCCGCCGAGGCCACCGCCATCAAGGTCTTCGCCGAGAACCTGCGCGACCTGCTGCTGGCCGCGCCCGCCGGCAAGCGCGTGGTCATGGGGCTGGACCCCGGCATCCGCACCGGCGTGAAGGTGGCCGTGGTCAGCGACACCGGCAAGGTGCTGGACACGAACACCGTCTACCCGCACGAGCCGCGCAAGGACTGGGAAGGCTCGATCCACACGCTGGCCAAGCTGTGCGCCACGCACGGCGTGAACCTGATCGCCATCGGCAACGGCACGGCCAGCCGCGAAACCGACAAGCTCGCGGGCGACCTCATCAAGCGCCTGCAGCAGCTCGCGCCGGGCGCCGTGATCGACAAGGTCGTGGTCAGCGAAGCGGGCGCTTCGGTGTACTCGGCTTCGGAGTTCGCCAGCAAGGAACTGCCGGACCTGGACGTGAGCCTGCGTGGCGCCGTGTCCATCGCGCGCCGCTTGCAAGACCCGCTGGCCGAACTGGTGAAGATCGACCCCAAGAGCATCGGCGTAGGCCAGTACCAGCACGACGTCAACCAGAGCGAGCTGGCGCGCACCCTCAACGCCGTGGTCGAGGACTGCGTCAACGGCGTGGGCGTGGACCTCAACACCGCCTCGGCGCCGCTGCTGTCACGGGTGTCGGGGTTGAGCACGGCGGTGGCCAACAGCATCGTGCGCTGGCGCGATGCCAATGGTGCCTTCCGCAATCGCAAGCAGTTGATGGACGTGGCCGGCCTGGGCGCCAAGACCTTCGAGCAGGCGGCCGGCTTCCTGCGCATCCGCGATGGCGACAACCCGCTGGATCTTTCTGGCGTGCACCCCGAGACCTACCCGGTTGTCGAGAAGATGCTGGCCCACACCGGCAAGACCGCGCAGGAACTCATCGGCAAGTCCGACGTGCTGCGTTCGCTCAAGCCCGAGCTGTTCGCCGATGACAAGTTCGGTGTCATCACCATCAAGGACATCCTGTTTGAGCTGGAAAAGCCCGGCCGCGATCCGCGCCCCGACTTCAAGGTGGCCCGCTTCAACGATGGCGTCGAGGACATCAAGGACTTGAAGGAGGGCATGGTGCTGGAAGGCACGGTGTCCAACGTCGCGCAGTTCGGCGCCTTCGTCGACCTGGGCGTGCACCAGGACGGCCTTGTCCACGTCAGCCAGTTGTCGAACAAGTTCGTCAACGACGCCCGCGAGGTGGTCAAGACGGGAGACATCGTCAAGGTGCGGGTGCTGGAGGTCGACCTATCGCGCCAACGCATCTCGCTGACGATGAAGCTCGATGCCGCCGTGCCCAAGCAGGGCGGGGCAGGCGGGCGCGACAACAGCTTCCGGCCTGCTGCGCGCAACGAACGCCAGGGCGGACGAGACCATGCGCCTCAGCCGGAAGCCTCTTCAGCCATGGCGGCGGCCTTCGCCAAGCTCAAGCGCTGACCGCTGAACACAAGGAAAGGGGCGCTGCGTGCGTCCCTTTTCCGTTCATGGGTGGGAACGAAGCGTGTTTTCGCCGCTGCCGCAGATGCTCAGGCCCGCCAGCGCAGCAGCCGCAGCCCGTTGAACACCACCAGCAGGCTCGCCCCCATGTCGGCGAACACCGCCATCCACAGCGTGGCCTGACCGGTGAAGGCGAGCACGAAGAAGACCGCTTTGATGCTCAAGGCCAGCACGATGTTCTGCCACAGCACGTTGGCGGTCTCGCGGCTGAGGCGGATGTAGGCCGGCAGCTTGCGCAGGTCGTCGTCCATGATGGCCACGTCGGCGGTTTCGAGCGCGGTGGCTGTGCCTGCCGCACCCATGGCCAGGCCCACGTCGGCGCGCGCCATCGCGGGCGCGTCGTTCACGCCATCGCCCACCATGGCCACGCTGCCGTGGCTGGCCTTGAGCGATGCGATCGCATCGAGCTTGTCCTGCGGCAACAGGCCGCCGCGCGCATCGGCCAGGCCCAACTGCCGCCCAACGTGCCCGACGCTGACTGGGTTGTCTCCACTCAGCATCACGGTGTGCACGCCCAGCGAACGCAGCGCGACCAGGGCTTCGCGGGCATGCTCGCGCACCGTGTCTGCCACGCCCAGCACCGCCACCACTTCCGATTCGTTGAAGAGCACGAAGGCCGTCTTGCCTTGCTGCTCCAGCGTTTGCAGGTGGGCCATGGCGTCATCGTGGTGCATGCCTCGCTCGGCCATCAGACGCGGGTTGCCCAGCCACCAACGTTGCCCGTCGATCAGCCCGCTCACGCCCCGGCCGCTGAGCGATTGAAATTCGCTGACCGGCCACAGCCTTGCATCCTCCGAGGCGCCCTGGCGCCAGCCTCGCACCACTGCCTGGGCGACGGGGTGGCTGCTGTGCTCATCGAGGCTGGCCGCCATCAGCAAGGCGTCGGCCTGGCGCCAGCGCCCGAGCGGCTCGCAATCGGTGAGCGCAGGGCGGCCCTCGGTGAGCGTGCCTGTTTTGTCCAGCGCCATCGCGTGCAGTTTCTGACCCGCTTCGAGGTGGGCGCCACCCTTGATGAGGATGCCTTGCCGAGCCCCTGCGGCCAACCCGCTGACCACCGTCACCGGCGTTGAAACGACGAGTGCACACGGGCAGGCGATCACCAGCAGCACCAGGGCCTCGTACAGCCATTCGTGCCAGTCGCCGCCGCCGAGCCAAGGCCCCAGCACGGCGATGCACGCGGCGATCAGCACCACCACGGGTGTGTAGTAGCGCGCGAATTCGTCGACGAAACGCTGGGTCGGGGCGCGTTGCGCCTGCGCGGCCTGGATGGCCTGCGCCATGCGCGCCAAGGTGCTGCGGCCCGCAGCCTCGGTGCTGCGCGCTTCGAGGCTGCCGTCTTCCAGCACGCTGCCGGCCAAAAGGCGGTCACCCACGGATTTGTCCAGCGGCAGGCTTTCACCGGTGAGCGCGCTTTCGCTGACGGCCCCTTGGCCGAAGGTGATCACGGCGTCCAGCGGTACGCGCTCGCCGGGGCGAATGCGCAGCAAGGCCCCGATGGCGACTTCGCCCACTGCCTGGCTGACCCAGCTCTCGCCCTGCTTGACCCAGGCCACGTCCGGTGCAAGCGCTGACAGTGCTTGCACCGCCTTGCGGGCGCGCTCCAGCGACAGGGCTTCGATGGCTTCCGCCACCGCGAACAAGAACAGCACCATCGCCGCTTCCGCCCACTGGCCGATGATCAAGGCGCCGCCCACGGCCAGCGTCATCAGGAAGTGGATGTTGAGCGTCAGGTGCCGCAGCGCGATCCAGCCCTTCTTCAAAGTGGGGCCACCTGCGAGCAGGATGGACAAGGCCGCCAAGGACATCACCGGCCAGCCGGTTTCGTCTTGCGTGGCCCATGCGACGGCTTCGGCGGCCACGGCGGTGGTGCCCGAAGCGGCCAGCAGCCAGCGCGTGCGAACCGGGACAGCCGGAGGTGGTGGCAGCGAAGGTTCTTCGGAGAGCAGTCGGTGTGGCGCCATGCCGATCTGCTGGAGCGCGGCTTCCAGCTTGCTCACATCATCCAGCCGATGGTGGGCCGTCAACTCGCGCTGAAGCAGGTTGAAGTCCAGTCGTTCAACGCCTGGCATGCCGCCCAGCTTTTGGCGGATCAGTCGCTCTTCGGTCGGGCAGTCCATCTGGTCGATGCGCCAGCGGAGGGCAGACGTGCCCGCAGGTGCCTCCGCAGGGCTGGACGCAGGCGTCTTCAGGCTCAGATCGGGCGTGCAGCAATCGTCGCCCGCATGAGCATGGTGGTGCGGGTGTTGACGCCCATGTTCAACGCCGTGTTCGCCATGTGAGTGGGCGCCACCATGGCTGTCACCATGGTCATGAACATGATCGCACGAGGCCACATCGCTGGCCCTCGGGGCCGCCACGGGCTTGATCGGGATGACGATGGGGCGGCGGGTGGGAGCTGACATGGATGGCGGCCTCTCTCTTCTCATTGTGACAGCCCTACTGGGTGCCCCTCCGATGAGCCGACACAAGCCCTCATTGCTTCATCGGTCCTCATCGCCATCGGCGTGACGCGCCTCAAGTCAAGTCCTCGGCCCCGTCCTCCGGCAAGCTGTACCACCGCATCTCGGCTATGCTCAACCGGTTATGAAGGCCTTGCACATCCACGTGGGCGAGCGCGCCCGCCAGCACATCCAGCGCAACGGGCTTTCGCCCACCGACATCCGCTTGGTGCCGGCCGCGGCTGGTGGCCCCAAAGGGCTGATGCTCACCCACCTTGACCAACACCTGTTCGGTGACTGGCTGCCCAAAGGCGGTCACGCGGTCCACCTTGTGGGGGCTTCCATCGGGGCGTGGCGCATGGCGACCGCCGCCATGCCCAACCCGACGCGGGCCTTCCAAGACCTGGCTCAAGGCTACATCCATCAGCACATCGAACCCGAGGCGGGCCGGCGCATCCCATCGCCCGCGCGCATCACGGCCGGGTTCGTCAACACGCTGGCCGACTTTTTCGGGCAAGACATCGACGCGCTCATCAGCCACCCGCGCTGGCGCGTGCATGTGCTGACCTCGCGTGGGCGGCAGATCCTGCGCCAAAACAGCCCGGCGCGCACCGCTGCTGGACTGGCTGGCTTGGCCTTGAGCAACGCCTTGTCGCGCAAGGCCGTGGGGATCTTCCTTGAACGCCATGTGTTTTCCTCGCCCGGCGAGAAACTGCCCGTGCCGCTGCGAGACCTGCCCACGCAGCAACTGGTGCTCGACCGCGACAACTTCATCCCCGCCATGCTGGCCTCGTGCAGCATCCCCTTCATGCTCGAGGGCGTGCCCAGCATCCCCGGTGCCACGCGCCCCGGCGCGCATTGGGATGGCGGGCTGGTCGACTACCACGTGCACTGGCCGTATGCGAGCATGGAACAGGGCCTGGTGCTCTACCCCCACTTCCAGCAACAGGTGGTGCCGGGCTGGCTGGACAAATCGCTGCGCTGGCGCCACCGGCCCACGCCCTGGCTCGACAACGTCGTGCTGCTTTGCCCCAACCCGGAATGGGTGCGCACGCTGCCACGCGGCAAACTGCCCGACCGCACCGACTTCACGGCGCTTGCGCCCGCTCAACGCATGAAGGTCTGGACCGAGGCCGTCGACCGCTCGAAGCAACTCGCCGAAGAGTGGCAGGAATGGTTGAGTCGCGGCTGCCCGGCCGATGTCCTCAAGCCGCTGTGACTACACTGCTGGCATGACCACCGACCCGATCGTCGCCCTGATGTTGATCGCGGCCTTGATCGCCGCGAGCGCTTTTTTCTCACTTTCCGAGTTGGCCGTGGCCGCTTCGCGCCGCGTGCGCCTGCGCCAGCTCGCCGATGCCGGTGATCCGCGTGCCCAGCGCGTGCTGGCAGTGCAAGACGAGCCTGGCGATTTCTTCACCGCCATCCAGATCGGCATGAATGCTGTGGCAATTTTCGGTGGCGTGGTGGGCGAGGGGGCTTTCTCGCCCTACTTCACGAAGCTGCTGACGGCCTTGCAGCTGGATCCGGCCTACATCGAAACGGCGGCCACGCTGCTGTCCTTCGCGCTGGTCACCAGCCTGTTCATACTGATCGCCGACTTGTTCCCCAAGCGCCTGGGCATGATCGCGCCTGAACAGGTGGCCCTGCGCGTTGTCGGCCCCATGCAGACCTTCTTGAGCGTGGTTCGGCCTTTGGTGTGGTTTTTCAAGCGCTTGACCGACGCCTTGTTCCGCCTCTTTGGCCTGCCCGAGCGCCGCGACGAAGCCGTCACGTCCGATGACATCCTGGCCATGGCCCAGGCCGGCACCGAGGCCGGCGTGCTCGCCGCCACCGGCCAGCAGGTGATCGAGAACGTTTTCGAACTCGACACCCGCCTGGTCACCAGCGCCATGACCCCGCGCGACCGCATCGTGCACCTGCTGCTCGACGACAGCGAGACCCTCATCCGCGCACGCATCGAGCAGCAACCGCACTCCACCTACCTCGTTTGCGATGGCGACATCGACCACGTGGTCGGCTACGTCGACTCGAAAGACCTGCTCAGCCGCGTCTTCAACGGCCAGCCCATCGTGCTGCAAGGCTCCGGCCTGATCAAGAAGGTGCTGATGGTGCCCGACCGCATCAGCCTCACCGAGGTGCTCAACCAGTTCCGTCAGGCCTACGATGACTTCGCCGTCATCGTCAACGAGTACAGCCTGGTGGTGGGCATCATCACCATCAACGACGTGATGAGCACGGTCATGGGCAGCCTGATGGCGCCGCTGGACGACGAGCAGATCGTGCAGCGCGACGCCGACTCCTGGCTGATGGACGGCGTCACCCCCATCGAGGACGTGTTGCGCGCGCTGAACCTCGACGGACTGCCGCATCACAACGACTACGAAACCCTCGCTGGCTTCATCATGGTGATGCTGCGCCGTGTGCCGCGCAAGACCGACCACCTGAGCTTCGGCGGTTTCCGCTTCGAGGTGATGGACGTCGACAGCCACCGCATCGACCAGGTCATGGTCACGCGCGAGCAGCCGGGCAAGGCCCCAGCGGGTGAAGGGCAGGGCGGGGGCTGAGCCCCGCACGCCTCACATTGAAGCTTCGAGCAAGGCGCGGTATTCGTCCGCCGTGGCCACGCGAGGGTTGGTTTTGTGGCAGTGGTCGGCCAGCGCGCCGGTGATGACCTTGTCGAACCATTCGCGCTTCACATCCAGCTCGGCCAGACCCTTGGGCAGGCCCAGGCGCGCGTTCATGTCGCGGATGGCCTCGGGCACGTCGCTCTGGGAAGCCAGGCCCATGGCGTGGGCCATGCGGGCCAGGCGGCGGTCCTTCTTCATGGATTCGGCCTCGGCGTTGAAGCGGATCACGGCGGGCAGGAACATCGCGTTCAAGGTGCCGTGGTGCAACCTCGGGTTCACGCCGCCCAGGCTGTGGCTGAGGCTGTGCACCGCGCCAAGCCCCTTCTGAAAGGCCATGGCGCCCTGCATGGAGGCGCTCATCATGTTGAGGCGGGCCTCGCGGTCGGAACCGTCCTTCGTGGCGCGTTCGATGTGGGCCCAGGCGCGCTCCAGCCCGTCGAGCGCGATGCCGTCGGCCGGCGGGTTGAAGGCCGCCGACATGAAGGTCTCCATGCAGTGGGCGATGGCGTCCATGCCGGTGGCGGCCGTGAGGATGGGCGGCAGGCCCAACGTCAGCTCCGGGTCGAGTATGGCGGCCTTGGGCATCAGGTTCCAGGAGTGGAAGCCCAGCTTGCGCCCATCGTCGACGATGACGATGGCCCCGCGCGCCACCTCGCTGCCCGTGCCGGCCGTGGTGGGCACGGCGATCAACGGGGCGGCCTGGGGTGTGATCTTCGGCGAGCCGCCTTCGATGGTGGCGTACGTTGTCAATGGGCCAGGGTGGGTGGCCATGATGGCCAGGCCTTTCGCCAAGTCAATGCTGGAGCCGCCGCCCACGGCAATCAGGCCATCGCACCCTGAGGCCTGCCAGACCTCGTGCGCGGCACGCACCGAAGCTTCGGTCGGGTTGGGCGGCGTCTGGTCAAAGACGGTGAAGGGCAGGCCTGCGAGCGCATCAAGCGCTTTTTGCAACACCCCGGCGGCTTTCACGCCCGCGTCGGTCACCACCAGGGGCCGGCGGATGCCGACGCGCTCGCACTCGCTGGCGAGCAGGCGCACCGCGCCGAAGTCGAACTGGATCTGGGTGAGGTAGAGGATGGTCGACATGGTTGGCCTTTTCGCTTGCCCGAGGGGTGGGGCGGTGTCGGCGGGATCATAACGAGCCGACCGGATGGCATGAAATTGTCCGAATTTCCGTCAAATCCCCCGGGTTGGGGGAGTCCCCACATTTCGTGCGTCAAAGCTGTGTCAAGGCGCCCAGCCTGACATACCATACGCGCCTGTAACTAAAACGGACGTTTGAAACGTTCGTCCTGTTCTCAAGGACAGGACCCTGGAGACAACCCCGCATGGTCACGGCCCGACTGTCACCCGCCGACACCAAGACCCGCATCCTCGATGCGGCAGAGTCGCTGTTCGTGAGCGGTGGCTTCGATTCCATGTCGATGCGGCAGATCACCAGCGCGGCCGCCGTCAACCTGGCAGCGGTGAACTATCACTTTGGCACCAAGGACGCGCTGATCCACGCCGTGCTGTCGCGCAAGCTCGACCCGCTCGATGCGCAGCGCCGCGCGATGCTCGATGCCTTCGAGTCCAACTACGGTGCCAAGCTCAACTGCGAGCACGTGCTCGTGGCGCTGTTCCTGCCTGCCGTGCGCATCTTCCGCAGTGACGCCCCGGGCGCGGATCGCTTTCTGCATTTCCTGGGCCGCGCCTACACCGACCCATCTCCGGTGGTGCGCGACTTCATCCAGACCCATTACATCGAGACGCTGGGGCGCTTCTTCTTCGCTTTTCAGCGCACGCTGCCCGAACTCAGCCGCGAAGACCTGGGTTTCCGCCTGAACTTCGCCATGGGCGCGCTTTCCAGCGTGCTGGCGGGCGGCAACACCCATCGCCTGATCCGCGAGTTCACCCAGCAGCAGGGTGACCACGAAGCCTTGATCCTTGCCCGTTTGTCTTCGCTGATGGTGGCCGCCTTGAAGGCGCCGCTGCCTGGCCCCCAGGAGGCCTCCGAGTTCGGCGCCATGGCCAACTTGCCGGGCGTTGCCCAGATCGGACAAGTCCTGGTCGAAACCACCGAATCCGTTCCCTCGTCAACCGCGAGCGCCCCCACCACCTGATTTTCCCCGTGATCTGGCGATCTGACAGATCGTTGTTGCAACCGGCCAACCTGGACTGTGCACGTCCTGCGGCCCCTTCTCCGAGAGTCCCCCATGAAAGACGGTTACCTTGACTTTGCCAACTCGAACGTTGGTGCCAAGCTGGTCAACGCCCTGGGCCTGCCCAAGCCGCTGCCGCTGGAACGCCACCAGCCGGGTCAACCGGTGATCAAGGGCGCCGTGCTGGTGGGCGGTGGCGGTGAACCGCAACTGCTGTCCACCCTGGCCGGCATCTTCAAGCGCATCGGCGCGCAGACCCTGGCTCACGAGCGCCTGCCTCAGTGGGTGTCTGTGGCCAACCAGTCCGGCCTGACCACCGGCCGCTGGGGTGGCAATGGCCGCCCTGGTGAGAAGGTCAAGGCGCTCGTGTTCGACGCCACCGGCCTGACCGATTCGACCCAGTCCGACGCGCTGTACTGGTTCTTCCACGACGCCGCCCGTTCGCTGCTGCCCTGCGGCCGTGTCGTCGTCATCGGCCGTCCGCCCGAGGGCTGCACCTCGCACCGCCAGGCCACCATCCAGCGCGGCCTCGAAGGCCTGACCCGCTCGCTGGGCAAGGAACTCAAGAAGGGCAGCAACGCCCAGCTCGTCTACGTGGCTGAAGGCGCCGAAGGCCAGCTCGAATCCACCCTGCGTTTCCTGCTGTCGCCGCGCTCGGCCTATGTGTCGGCCCAGGTCATCCGCATCGGTGCCCCGATCGGTGAAACCGTGATCCCCGCCGACTGGGACAAGCCCCTGGCCGGCAAGAAGGTGCTGGTCACCGGCGCCTCGCGCGGCATCGGCGCCGCCATCGCCGAGTGCATGGCCCGCGACGGCGCCCAGGTCATCGCGCTGGACGTGCCCCAGGCCCAGGAAGGCCTGACCGAAGTCGCCAAGAAGATCGGCGGAAAGGCCCTGGCGCTGGACATTGGCTCGACCGAAGCCCCGCAAAAGCTGATCGAGGCCGCCCGGGCCGATGGCGGCTGGGATGTCATCGTGCACAACGCCGGCATCACCCGCGACAAGACCATCGCCAACATGAAGGAGCACCTCTGGCAGCTCGTCATGAACGTGAACCTGTCGACGCAAGAGCGCATCAACGAAGCCTTGGTCGAGGCCGGCGCGCTGAAGTCTGGCGGCCGCATTGTTTGCGTCTCGTCCATCTCTGGCCTGGCCGGCAACATGGGCCAGACCAACTACGCTGTCTCCAAGGCCGGTGTGGTCGGCATGGTGCAATCCACCGCCCCGATCTTTGCCCAGAAGGGCATCACCATCAACGCCGTTGCCCCGGGCTTCATCGAGACCGCCATGACCGCCGCCATCCCCTTCGCCATCCGCGAAGCCGGCCGCCGCATGAACTCCATGAGCCAGGGCGGTCAGCCTGTTGACGTGGCCGAGGCCATCGGCTGGTTCGCCAGCCCCGCATCCAGCGGCATCACCGGTAACGTGATCCGTGTGTGCGGCCAGAGCCTGATCGGCTGATCGGCGGCGTTGCAGCCATGAAGATCATCGAAGTCAAGAAGCTGCCCAGCGCCATCTCCCTCAACCTCGGTGCGCTGCGCTCCAGCAGCAAGCGCAACGTGGCGGTCGAGGCGCTGCCGGAGATCACCTACGTGCGCCCCAGCGTCACCATCGACGCCAAGCGTGTGAAGGCCTACGCCAAGGTCTGCGGTTTCACCGAGGCCCATGGCGTGCCCATGCTGGTGCCGCACATGGACGCCTTCCCGCTGGCCATGATGCTGTTCGGCTCCAAGGCCTTCCCGTGGCCGGCGATGGGCCTGGTGCACTTGGCCAACAGTGCCAAGCTGCTCAAGCGCATCAATGTGGGCGACAAGCTGCGCATCGAGATGCGCACGGGCGAGCTTTACAAGCACGACAAGGGACAGGTCTTCACGCTGCACGCCCGCGCCTTGCGTGACGGCGTCGTGGTGTGGGAGAGCACCTGGACCTTGCTGCGCATCGGCGTCAAGCAGCCGCGCGGCCCCGAGTACGTCAGCCAGATCAACGACGAGCGCCCGCTGGCCCACCAAGCCGACTTCTTCGCGGGAGCCGGCATCGGCCGCAGCTACGGCCGCGTCTCCGGTGACGTGAACCCCATCCACATGTCGGCCTTGACCGCGAAGTTCCTCGGCTTCAAGAAGGCCATCGCTCACGGCATGTGGACCAAGGCGCGCGCCCTGGCCATCCTCATGCCGCGCGAGGCCGTTGATCAGGCCGAGGTTGTCGTCGAGTTCAAGACGCCGCTGTTCCTGCCGGCCCGCGCTTCGCTGTGGGCCAACCGCGGCGAGGGCGAGGCGGTCTTCGAAGTCCGCAACGCCAAGGGCGACAAGCCCCACCTCCGCGGCCAGGTCCGGTATTGAAACACCACGTCAACGCCGTCACCTCACCGCTTTCCGCATCGAACTGTTCGCATCGAACCCCCTTCACCCCAAGGACCCCACATGAGCTCCATCCGTCGCGTCGCCATCATCGGTGGCAACCGCATCCCCTTCGCCCGCTCCAACACCGTCTACTCGCACGTGTCCAACCAGGACATGCTGACCGCCACCTTCCAGGGCCTGGTTGACCGCTTCAACCTGCATGGCGAGCGCCTCGGTGACGTCGCCGCTGGCGCCGTCATGAAGCACAGCCGTGACTTCAACCTGGTGCGCGAGACCGTCCTGTCGACCACCCTGTCGCCCGAGACCCCGGCCTACGACCTGCAACAGGCTTGCGGCACCGGCCTCGAAGCCATCATGCTGGTGGCCAACAAGATCGCTCTGGGCCAGATCGAGTCCGGCATCGGCGGCGGCGTGGACACCACCTCCGACGCCCCCATCGGTGTCAACGAGAAGATGCGCAAGATCCTGCTCGAAGCCAACCGTGGCAAGACCACGACCGAGCAGCTCAAGTCGCTGGCCAAGATCCGTCCGTCGATGCTGATCAAGCCGAACATCCCGAAGAACGGCGAGCCCCGCACCGGCTTCTCGATGGGCGAACACGCCGAACTGATGGCCCGCGAGTGGGGCATCCCCCGTGAAGAGCAGGACCAACTGGCCGTGGCCAGTCACGCCAACCTGTCGCGCGCCTACAAGGAAGGCTTCTTCGCCGACCTGATCACCCCGTTCAAGGGCGTGAGCAAGGACAACAACCTGCGCGAAGGCCTGAGCATCGAGAAGCTGCGCTCGCTCAAGCCTTGCTTCGACAAGAAGATCGCCCCGGGTCAAGGCACCCTGACCCCGGGCAACTCCACCCCGCTGACCGACGGCGCTTCCGCCGTGCTGCTGGCCAGCGAAGAGTGGGCCAAGGCCCGCAACCTGCCCATCCAGGCCTACATCACCTTCTCTGAAGTGGCCGCCGTCGACTTCTTCAACAAGAAGGAAGGCTTGTTGATGGCCCCGGCCTACGCTGTGCCGCGCATGCTGGCCCGCGCCGGCATCTCGCTGCAGGACTTCGATTTCTATGAAATCCACGAAGCTTTTGCCGCGCAGGTGCTGTGCACGCTGAAGGCCTGGGAAGACCCGAAATACTGCAAGGAACGTCTGGGCCTCGACAAGCCGCTGGGCTCGATCGACCGCAGCAAGCTCAACATCAACGGCTCCTCGCTGGCTGCTGGCCACCCCTTCGCAGCCACCGGCGGCCGCATCGTGGCCTCGCTGGCCAAGATGCTGGCGCAAAAGGGTTCGGGCCGTGGCCTGATCTCGATCTGCGCCGCTGGCGGCCAAGGCGTGGTCGCCATCCTCGAGCGCTGATTGGCGATCTGACAACCCCGATCGGTCAGATGCATGGTCCATCTGGCTGTCGGGGTTGGTAAACTGTGAAGTTGAGACAAGCACTGCATGGCGGCCCCGGCACAGTCCGGGGCTGTCGTCAGATGAAACGGGCCGCCAGCTGCCCCCGCGCCATTCCGAAGAGCAGTCGTGGCGCCGGTACACGAGGAGATCCAGATGAGCCAATCCGCCGCCGCCGCAGCCCCGCAGTCGGGCATGTCCATCGTCAACCCCGATGGTTCCACCAACCGCATCTGGTTGTCGTCCTACGTGAAGGGCGTCCCCCACGAGATCGACGTCAACAAGTACCAGTCCCTGGGGCAGTACTTTGACGAGTGCGTCAACAAATTCCGCAGCCGACCCGGTTTCGTGAGCATCGGCACGGAGATGACGAACGACCGTCTCGACCGCCTGGTGAGCTCCTTCGCTGGTTGGCTGCAGAGCCAGGGCGTTAAAAAGGGCGACCGCGTGGCCATCATGCTGCCCAACACCTTCCAGTACCCGGTGTGCCTGTTCGCGGTGCTCAAGCTGGGCGCGGTGGTGGTCAACATCAACCCGCTCTACACCTCGCGTGAACTGGCCCACGCCCTGAAGGACAGCGGCGCCGAGACCATCATCGTGATGGAGACCTTCGCCAAGACGCTGCAGGACGCCATGCCCGGCACGAGCGTCAAGCGCGTGGTGCTGACCCAGATCGGCGACCTGCTCTCCGACGGTTTCATCAACGCCAAGGGCCGCCTGCTGAACTTCGTGCTGCGCAAGGTGCAAAAGATGGTGCCGGCTTACAGCCTGCCTGGCGCCAAGTGGATGCGCGACGTGCTCAAGGAAGGCGCCAAGGCCAAGTTCAAGCCGGCCGAAGTGAAGCCCGACGACCTGGCCTTCCTGCAGTACACCGGCGGCACCACGGGCGTCTCCAAGGGCGCCATGCTCACGCACCGCAACGTGCTGGCCAACTGCCAACAGGCGCTGGCTTTCGCCGAAGGCCAACTGACGGACGACGTCGAGACCGTGGTCACGCTCATCCCGATGTACCACATCTTCTCGTTGACGGTGAACGGCCTGATCTTCATGGCCCTGGGCGGCCGCAACATCCTGGTGGCCAACCCGCGCGACACCAAGCGCGTGATGATGATCCTGCGCAACGAGCGCTTCTCGGGCATCTCGGGCGTGAACACGCTGTTCGCCTCCTTCCTGGAAGACCCGGCTTTCGCCAAGCTCGACTTCTCCAAGCTGAAGCTGCCCATCGCTGGCGGCATGGCCCTGATGCGCAGCACCGCCGAGCGCTGGAACCAGGTCACCGGCTGCCCCATTGTCGAAGGCTACGGCCTGACCGAGTGCTCGCCCATCGTGACGCAGGCGCCGGTTGACCTGAGCAAGCCGCGCCCCGTGTTCACCGGCTCCATCGGCGTGCCCGTGCCTTCGACCGAAGTGCGTTGCCGCCGTGACGATGGCTCCTGGGCCAACATCGGCGAGCCGGGTGAGCTGTGCGTGCGTGGCCCGCAAGTCATGAAGGGCTACTGGAACCGCCCCGAAGAAACCGCCAAGGTCATCGACAGCGAAGGCTGGCTGGCCACGGGTGACGTCGCCGTGATGGACGAGAGCGGCTTCCTCAAGATCGTGGACCGCAAGAAGGACATGATCCTGGTCTCCGGTTTCAACGTCTACCCCAACGAGATCGAAGACGTCGTGGCCATGCACCCTGACGTGAAGGAAGTGGCTGCGGTGGGCGTGCCCGACGAGTCCGCTGGCGAGCGCGTCAAGGTCATCATCGTGCCGCGCAACCCAGGCCTGACCAAGGAAGCGATCATCGATCACTGCCGCAAGAACCTGACCGGCTACAAGATCCCTCGCGTGGTCGAGTTCCGCAACGAAGAGCTGCCCAAGACCCCGGTGGGCAAGATCTTGCGCCGCGAACTGCGCTGATCCTGCCAGGCTCGCATCTAGGCTTTCTCACGCACGAGCCCATGAGCGTGCCGGGCGACTTCCGCTTCCACCACCGCCTGCGCGTGCGGTGGGTAGAAGTTGATGCGCAGCAGGTGGTCTTCAATGGCCACTACCTCACCTACCTTGATGTCGCCGCCACAGACTACTGGCGAGCCGTCGGCTTGCCGTATCCGGATGCGTTCCGGCGCGCAGGTGGCGACATCTTCGTGCGCCGTAACACGCTTGAGTACCACGCGCCGGCCCGCCTCGACGACTGGCTGGACATGGGCATCCGCTGTGAGCGCATCGGCAACTCCTCGCTGACCCTGCAATGGGCGGCGTGGTGTCAGGGGCGCCTCATCGTCTCGGGCGAGGTGGTCTACGTGCACACCAGCCTCGAGAACGGTCGCCCTGACCCTGTGCCTGTCAGCCTGCGTGCTCAACTGGAAGCCTGGGAGCAGGGCAGGGCTGTCCACGACGTGCGGCTCGGCGATTGGGCCAGCCAGCAGGCGGCGGCCCGGGCCGTGCGCCATGCCGTGTTCGTCGTGGAGCAAGGCATCCCGGAATCCGAGGAGTGGGATGCCGATGATGCGAGCGCCGTGCACGCGGTGGTCTCCAACTTGTCGGGCTTGCCGCTGGGCACGGGCCGGCTCATCTTGAGCGGTGAACACCCCTCAGATGGCCCGCAGCACGCCCGCATAGGCCGCATGGCGGTGCTGCGCAGCAGCCGAGGCGTGGGCCTCGCGCGGCTCATCCTCTCGGCACTCATCGCCGAGGCGCGGTTGCTGGGCAAGACGCAGCTTTCACTGCATGCTCAGGTGGCCGCCATGCCGCTGTACCTGGCTTTCGGCTTCGAGCCTCAGGGCGCTGTCTTCGACGAGGTGGGCATCCCTCACCAGCGCATGACCCTCAGGCTTTGATGCCCAGCCCGGTAGCGGGCTTGATCAGGCTGCGCGCGCGATGGCGCCGGGTTTCGGCCGTCGCATTCATGTCGGTTTCGTCGTGTTCGGTGATGGCGCTGCTCTCGAACGCCTCATCTTGCCGCAGCGAGGGCGGCGGCAGGGTGGCTTCCAGTCGGGCCACATCGGTCAGCGACATCGTGTGACGCGGCGGCCAGTTGCGCAGGCTCACGCGGCGCATCAGCGCCAGGTTGGACTGTGGCGAAAAGGTGCGCTCCATCACGTGTGTGACCAGACGCTTGTTGTGGCGCTCGGTCACGATGACGGTTGAACACCGCGTGCCGTAGAGCCCCTGCCCATCGCGGATGAACGCAGACGACAGCAGTTGCTCCCATTCGCGCGACACACCGGTGCGCGGCAGTTGCGCGTCGGCCGCCCGGGTGTCGTCAGCCAGGGCATCGAACAGCTCCGAAGCCATGTCCTCGGCGCTCTGAGCTTGACTCAATGCACCACGCAAGGCGGCCTTGAGGTTCTGCACCTTGGGCCAAGGCGTATTGAGCTGCGCATTCGACAGGCCAAAGACGCCCTTGGTCAGCCGCTCAGGATAGAGCTTGCGGTTGTTGACCCAGAAGCACTCGCCCTGTGCGAAGTCGAGCGCAATCAGGTTGAAGCCGTTGTAGCCTGACATGGCCAGACGCGGCCAAAGCATGGGCATGCCGATTTCGCCTTTGAGCCAATGCGGCACGATCGAACCGCGCGATGGCGCCTGGGGATCGTTGTCTTGCGGATTGCGGATGTTGGTCACGAGCCCCAGCCGGCCGGAGGCCGTCAGCCCGAGCCAAGTGCCACCGGCGTGCAGGTCACGTCCGCCCAGGATGGCGGGGCCACCGTCGTCGGGCTCCCACCAGCCGAGGCGCGCTGCGGGGCGGTCGAAGAATTCATCGCGGTTGGCCGCCATCACGAAGGGAAAGCGGCTGGACTGGTCCAAAGCAAAGGCAACGAGACACATGGCAGCAGTCTCCTTCAGATGGCGTGCGCGGAGAGCAAATCGAACTCGGCGAACGACTCGGTGTGACGGGGGCCGATCAGGCCGCTGGGCAAGGACTGCACTGCGGCCTGCAGGTCGGCCAGGAACGCTTCGCTCAACCCTTGGGGGTGCTCATAGATCTCCATCCAGGTGTGCTCCGGATTGTCTTGGCCGTCTGTGCGAGCCAGCAGGCGGGCAATCAGGCCTGGGTGACGGGTTCGCAAGTCCGCCTGCATGGCGTCCAGCCGCTGCCGTGCTTGTGGCGCGCTCGTGCTTGCCAGCCGGAAATAGATGAACAGCGATGCAGGTGTGTCAGCTCGTGGCCTCATGTCGACCCATGCGCGGTGAGGAAGCGAATTGAGCGTACCCCATGATCGGCGCGGATTCACCCCACATGGCGCACGGCGCGCCTTGCCGAGGCCGAATGCCGTTAAGAAATTGACGCACTGCCGCATTCATGCGTCGGTGTCGGGCGATGGCATGTCGTAGGGCAGGGGCAGGAAGCGCAAAACGGGGCCATCGGCGCCGCCGAGCGTGACCGTTTCGGCGGCAACGGCGAGTTTGAGTTCGAGCAGCACAAGGTGCGGTGCGGTGGCCGTGTCGCCCTCGGGCAGGGGCGCAGCCAGGATGACCATCCCAGCGGGCTGTGCCGGGTCGCTGGCGGCGAACACCTCCTGACCTGCGCTGGCGGGGCCTTGGACCTCGGCCAGGAAGGCCCGGCGCTTGACCGTGCCCCGGTACTGGCTGCGCGCCACGATTTCTTGCCCCGGGTAGCAACCCTTCTGGAAGTTCACCCCGCCCACCAGTTCGAAATTCACCATCTGAGGCACGAACTGATCGAACGTCGCCTCGGTGATGCGCGGGATGCCCGAGAGCACCTCCAGGCACGACCAAGCGTTTGTCGGCAGTTGCGGCAGCGCTTTCAGCCACGATGCGGCTTCGGGCGCGCCGATCCACAGCCAGCGCGGCACGTGTTGCACGTCCGGCAGGCGCACCAACTGACCCGATGCATGCGGCTGGCTGGACCAGACGGGAGCGTTGCCTGCATCGCCAAGGGCCTGCAAAGCGGCCTCGCCCGCCAAGCCCCATGTCTGCGCCTCAGGAGCCCCGTCGCTGAGCTGCACTTTCGAGCGCAACACGAACATCTTCAATCGTTTGAGCCAGCCTGGCTGGATGCCGGCGTCGGTCACCAGCCAGACTTGTTCCTCTGCGGGCCGCAGGAGCAGCGCGGAAGCTTGCATGCGCCCCTTGGCTGAGCAATAAGCGGCCAGTCGCGCTTCACCAAGGCCGAGGTGCGTGACGTCCTGGCTCAACTGACCGTGCAAGAACGCAGCAGCGTCGGGGCCTTCCGCCCGGATCAGGGCCAGATCGGACAAGGGCTGGGCGCCTTGCCACGAAGCATCGATGTGGAGGGGGAACGGGTTTGAGATCGCATTCATGGGGTTGATTATGATCATGCCCTCCATGCACATGCACGCCACTCGGGTACCCACCCTTTCAAAGCAACGCCCTTGCGCCAGTCAGTCCGGCGGGGTGATCCGCACCTTGCTGCTGATGCTCCTGCTGATGAGCGCCGTCGTGCTCGGCGCCGGTGCCTGGTGGCTGCAGCGGCCGCTGCCCCTGCGCAGTGAAACGGCCGAACTCGCCATCGAACCAGGCCAGACCCCGCGCGAGATCGCCCGCAATTGGGTGGCAGCCGGCATCGATACGTCGGATTGGCTGCTCTATCAATGGTTCCGGTTTTCGGGCGACGCGCGGTTGATCCGGGCGGGCAACTACGAAGCGAACGCCAGCACCACCCCGCGCGATCTGCTGCGCATGATGGTCCAAGGTGACGAGCGCCTGTCCGTCGTGCGCCTGATTGATGGCTGGACTTTCCGCCGCTTCATGGCGGAGCTGGCCTTGGCCGAGGGCCTGAAGCCCGCCACACAAGGCATGAGCGAGCAGGCCATCATGGCCGCGCTCGGTTCGCCGGGCGTGCCAGCCGAGGGCCAGTTTTTTCCGGACACCTATGCCTACGCCAAGGGCTCGACCGACCTGGCCGTGCTCAAGCGGGCCCACCATGCCATGCAGCGTCAACTCGCTGCCGCCTGGCGGCAGCGTCCGCCGGACTCGATTCTGACCACGCCCCAACAGGCGCTGATCCTGGCTTCCATCATCGAAAAGGAAACCGGCCGGCCTTCTGACCGCGCCATGATCGCCTCGGTGTTCCACAATCGCTTGCGCATCGGCATGCCCTTGCAGACCGATCCGACCGTGATTTATGGCCTGGGCGACGCCTTCGATGGCAACCTGCGGCGCAACCACCTGCAAGACGACTCACCGTTCAACACCTACACGCGCCGAGGCTTGCCACCGACCCCCATCGCCATGCCGGGCAAAGCCGCCCTGATGGCCGCCGTCCAGCCCACGCCATCGAAGGCCTTGTATTTCGTCGCCCGTGGCGACGGCACCAGCGCCTTCAGCGAGAACCTGAACGATCACAATCGGGCCGTGGACCAATACCAACGCAGACTCAGAAAGAGCCCATGAGCCTCCCCGGCCGCTTCATCACCTTCGAGGGCATCGACGGTGCTGGCAAGACCACCCACATCGACGCGCTCGAACAGGCTTGGCGCCAGCAGGGCAGGGACGTGGTGCGCACGCGCGAGCCCGGTGGCACGGCGCTGGCCGAGAAGCTGCGCGAGCTCGTGCTGCACGACAGCATGGACCCGCTGACCGAGGCGCTGCTGGTGTTCTCGGCCCGGCGAGACCACCTTCAGCAGGTGATTCGTCCGGCCCTGACGCGCGGTGCCTGGGTCTTGTGTGATCGATTCACCGACGCGACCTTCGCTTATCAAGGCGCCGGTCGTGGTTTCGAGCTGGCCGTGCTGCGGCAGCTCGAAACCTGGGTTCAAGAAGGTTTGCAGCCCGACCTGACCCTGCTGTTCGACCTGCCGCCCGCAGTGGCCGCCAGCCGTTTGCAAGCCGCGCGCCAGCCGGACCGCTTCGAGGCATTGGACGCGGCGTTCTTTGAGCGGGTGCGCGCTGGCTACCTGGATCGTCGCTCTAGCCAGCCGGATCGCTTCTGCGTCATTCAGGCCGATGCCAGCCCCCATCAGGTGGCCGAGCAGGTGCGCACAGCCATTGCCGAGAGAGGCTTCGCATGAGCGAGCGCGACCCGTCCTTGGCCTCGTCCACGGCACTTTGGCCGTGGCTGGAGGCACCGCTGCGAGCAGCGCTGGGTCAGTTGCACCACCACGCGGTGCTGCTGCATGGGCTGCCAGGGACGGGTCAGTTCGAGTTCGCCATGGCCCTGGGCCGCGCCTGGCTGTGCGAGCAAGCGCCCATGGGCAGTGCCTTCGCGCCGGCCTGCGGGCATTGCGTCTCTTGCCGGCTCCTTGATGCCGGTTCGCACCCCGATGTCATGCTCGTGCTGCCCGAGGCTTTGCAGGCCACGCTGGGCTGGGATGCGGGTGAGGCGGCTGGCGATGCCAGTGAGGACAAGTCTGAACGCAAGTCCCGTAAGCCCAGCCAGGACATCAAGGTTGACGCCATCCGGGCGGTGGTGCAGTTTTCGCAGAACACGGCTTCGCGTGGGCGGGCCAAGGTGGTGCTCATTCACCCTGTCGAGCGGATGAATGCCATCGCGGCCAACACCCTGCTCAAGACGCTTGAAGAGCCGCCTGGCCAAGTTCGGTTCGTGCTCAGTGGCTCCGCGCTGGACCAGTTGCTGCCCACCGTTCGCAGCCGCTGTCAGGCTTGGGCGCTGCCAAGTCCCGAACCCGAATTGGCGGTTCAGTGGTTGGTGGCGGAGACGGGGCTGGATCCCCATGCTGCCCGCCTGCTGCTCGAGGCTTCAGGCGGTCAGCCTCTGACGGCCAGAGACCGCCAGGCGCTGGGGCTCGACGCACGCAACTGGCCTCAGATCCCCCATGGCGTGGCGCGCGGCGAAGCCGGCCCCATGGCGGCGTGGCCCTTGCCGCTGGTGGTGGAGACCCTGCAAAAGCTCTGCCACGACCTGGCACGCGTGGCGGTTGGCGCCGCTCCCCGCTATTTTCCGGCGGAGAGCCTGCCGCCACCGCCCGAGCTCGCCCGGTTGAACCAGTGGTCTCAGGAGCTGGGCAAGGTCGGTCGCCATGCAGATCACCCTTGGAACCTGCCGCTCAAGCTGGAGACCTTGATGTTGCAGGCGCGGGCGATCTTGCGGGTCCGCCCCAGTCGGGCGAACCCGCGAGCCTGACTTGCACCCCCTCGGGTGAGGTGTGTCGGAACGTAAAAGCAAGAGGCTGCCTGGACCAATTTCACAGTCAGGGGCGGACTCGCGACGTTACACTGTCAAGCAACATGAGCGAGTTTCAGGCAACCGCCATGCCCTCGGCCTTCGCTGCCGTGGGCGGCAAAGGCACGGTCGGCACAGCAGCCTCGATGGGCGGCTTTGGTGCCCCTGCGCCTGCAGCGCCGTCAGCATCGGTCGGGGCGCCGCGTCCCAGCGTCATCCAGCTGGTGTTCCGCGAGAAGGGTGCGCTCTACGCCGCCTACATCCCGGCTTTCACCGATGGTGGGTTGTTCGTGCCCACCACGCGCGAGTACACCCTGGGCGACGACATCTACCTCCTGCTGTCTCTGCCTGAAGACCCTCAGCGCTACCCTGTGGCTGGCAAGATCGCCTGGATCACCCCGGCCAATGCGTCCGGCGGCCGCACGCAAGGTGTCGGCGTTCGCTTCCCGGCGGACGACAAGACCCGCCTGCTGCGCGTGAAGATCGAGCAGATCCTGGGTACAAACCTGTCTTCGAGCAAGCCCACGCAGACGCTCTGATTCGTTGATCGGGCGCAGGGCAACGGCTTTCAGGCATCATCGCGGGCTACCCGCCTGACTTCTGCCTGAGCCATGTTCGTCGATTCCCACTGCCACATCAATTTTCCCGACTACCAGGGCAAGCTCGACCAGGTGCTGGCCGACATGGCCGCCAGCCAGGTCGATCGCGCGCTGTGCATCAGCACCACGCTGGAAGAGTTCCCGCAGGTTCACGCGGTGGCTCAGCAATGTGCCAACGTCTGGGCGACGGTGGGCGTGCACCCAGACAACGAAGGCGTGCAGGAGCCGACCGTCGAGGAGTTGGTGCGCCTGAGCCAATTGCCCCGCGTGGTGGGCATCGGTGAAACAGGGCTCGACTACTACCGCTTGGGCGAGCGCAGCGTCGAAGACATGGCCTGGCAGCGCGAGCGCTTCCGCGTGCACCTGCGGGCTGCGCGCCAGACCTCGCTGCCCGTGGTCATCCACACCCGCGAGGCGAGCGCCGACACCATCGCCATCCTGAAGGAAGAAGGGCAGGGGCAGGTCACGGGTGTCTTCCACTGCTTCACCGAGACGCAGGAAGTGGCCCGCGCTGCCCTCGACCTGGGCTTCATGATTTCCTTCTCCGGCATCCTCACGTTCAAGAACGCTGCGGACCTGCGCGAGGTCGCGCGCTTTGTGCCCTTGGATCGTTGCCTGATCGAGACTGACAGCCCCTACTTGGCGCCGGTGCCACACCGCGGCAAGACCAACTCGCCGGCCTACGTGCCTTTCGTGGCCAAGCAGCTCGCCGAGATCAAAGGCTGCGAGGTCGAAGAGATCGGTCGCGTCACATCGGAGAATTTCGCGCAATTGTTCTCGCTCACCCAGGCCTGACCGAGGGTTTGGCCAGGGGTGCCCAGGAAGGGCGTGTCAGAGAATTTCTGACAAGAGGTTTGGTTTTCCGGCGACTACCGGCAAGCGGCCTCGATGCCTAAAGTGAGTCCCATCGCAACGGACTTTTTCCACAGAGGCCCCCCATGCAGAAGCAAAGCCTGTACGCCAACCCCTTCGCCCTGATGATGGACCCGCAAGCCGTCCTGGAAGCCATGGAGCGTTCGGAGCGCCTCAACCGCCTGCAAAGCCGCGTGTGCCGTCCGCTGGACAAGCCACTGATCCCCGTCGTGCAAGGCAACGATAGCCAAGCCTTCGATCAGGAGATCGACTCGCAGGAAATCGAGCTGGCCGAAGAAGTCGCTGAAGCCAGCTTCGAGCTGTGATCCTTTGAGCACTTGGCGAAACAGGCGGGGCCTTCAGCCCTGGGCCCGTTGCCAGTGCCGCTCGAGGTGCAGCCCCAGCCGGGACAGCGCCAGACAGAGCAGGGCGTACACCGCGCCCACGAACAGGTAGGCCTCGAAGTAGAAGGGCCGCCAGTCCGGGTCACCGCCCAGGCTGAGTGAGAGGCCGCCAGTCAGCTCGTGCAGGCCGATGACCATCACCAGCGAGGTGTCCTTGAGCAGGCCTATGGCATGGCCCGTCAGCGCGGGCAGCACCGTGCGCAGGGCTTGTGGCAACACGATGCGTTGCTGTGTGCCCCACCAGCCCAATCCCAGCGTGGCAGCGGCTTCGGTCTGCTCGCTCGGCACGGCTTGCAATCCCCCCCGAACGATCTCAGCGAGGTAGGCCGACGAGAAAAGCGTCAGCGCCAACCCAGCGCGCCAGCCCAAAGAGGGTGCTTCACCGAGCGGCCACCAAAGCGGCAGCAGGAAAGCGGCGGCGAACAGCAAGCCCACCAAAGGCACACCTCGCACGGTTTCAATGAAAGCGGTGGCTGGCCAACTCAGCCAGCGGTGGCTGGAGCGCCTGGCCAAAGCCAGGCTCACTCCCAATGGCCACGACAGGCCCCAACTGGCCGCGAACAGCATCAGCGTCAGGGGCAAGCCACCCCATTGCCCAGGCGTGCCGAGCAGCAGCCAGCGGATCTTCTGCGGCACCACGCCCCAGCATGCGGCTTCGCGGTTCAAGGCTTGGCAGGCCTGTGCATCGGGCTTGAAGACGGCGTCCAACACTCCCCAGCGCAGCAGTTGCCACGCCAACGCGGCGAGCAGCAGCAGCCCTGCTGCCTTGATCGCCAGGCTTGCCGCGCTTTTCAGTCGCGATGACGTGCGGCCCCTCATGCCTCGCCCTTGAGCGCATGGCGCTTGTTGAAGGTGTTCATCGCCGTCGCAGTGAGCAGCGAGAGCGCCAGGTACACCGCCATCATCACGCTGATGCATTCCAGCGCTCGGCCGCTTTGGTTCAGTGCCGTGGTGCTCACGGAGACCAGGTCGGGGTAGCCCACGGCCACCGCCAGCGATGAGTTCTTGATCAGGTTGAGGTACTGGTTGGTGGTGGGCGGCACCACGGTGCGCAGGGCCTGCGGCAGGAGCACCAGCCGGATTCGCTGCCAGCGCGTGGCGCCCAGGGTGTCTGCAGCCTCCATGAGGCCTCGTGGCACCGCCTCAATGCCGCTGCGAAAGACCTCGGCCAGGAAGGCCGCCGTGTAGGCGCTCAAGGCCAACGCCACGGCCAGGTATTCGGGCGTGACGGACGCGCCTCCGCTGACGTTGAAGGTGTCCTGCATCGGCCAGGACAGCTCCCAGGCAGTGGCGTTCGGCTCAGGCCAGGGAAAGGCCAGGCCACCTTTGCTCAGCCAGAGTCCGCCCCACAGATGCAAAGCCTGTGTCGAATCGGGTAGCCATTCGATGAGCAGGAAGTACCAGATCAGCAGCTGCAACAACAGCGGCACGTGGCGGATCAGCCCAATCAGGCCTTGTGCTGCTTGTCGCCAACCTGGCAGGCCCGAGGTGCGCAGTAAGGCCAAGGCCAAGCCGAGCAGGGTGGCCACGATCAGCGAGGGCAGGGCCACGCGCAGGGTGTTGCCCAGGCCCACCATGAAGGCTCGCCACATGGGTTGCATCGCGTCGAAGACCATCAGCCCTGTCTCGCCGATGTCGAAACCGGCAGGCTGTTGAAGGAAGCCCCAGTCAAGCAAAGTCATGGACTCCGTTGTTCGGCCAGATGCACAGGCGTGTTCGGTGCAGGTGAACGCCAGTGATCACATCGATGCACATCAACGCACAGGGGGCGCGTACATCAAGCCCCCTTGGCTCCATGGCCGGTTGGGGCCGCGAGGCAGGTTCAATGGTGAGTTCTTGCCCACATTGCGCTCGAACACCTCTCCGTAGTGGCCAACGGCCTGGATGGCTCGCTTGGCCCAGGCCTTGTCCAGCCCCAGCAGCTTGCCCATGTCCTCGCCGCCGCCAAGCAGGCGCTGGGCGGCTGGGTCGTTGCTGGGGGCTGCCGATGCAGCTTTGGCTTGGGTCACGCCGAGCTCCTCGGCTTCCTGCAACGCGAAGATCGTCCATTTGACGATGTCGAACCATTCGTCGTCGCCACGCTTGACGGCAGGACCCAAGGGTTCCTTGGAGATCAGGTCGGGCAGCACGACGTAATCCGATGGCTTGGGGGCTTCCTTGTTGCGGATGCTCGACAGCGCCGAGGTGTCGGCTGTGTAGGCCTGGCAGCGGCCCGAGAAGAGCGCCTTGAAGCCGGCTTCGTAGGTGTCGAACACCACGGGTTTGATGTTCAGGCTGTGCGCGCGGGAGAAATCGGCGAGATTTTTTTCGGTGGTGGTGCCGGCTTGCACGCACACCTGCGCGCCCTTGAGTTGCTTGGCGCTGCTGAGCTTGAGCTTGGTGGGCACGAGGAAACCTTGGCCGTCGAAGTAGGTGACGGCGGTGAAGTGGAGGCCGAGCGATGCGTCGCGCGTGAGCGTCCAGGAGGTGTTGCGCGAGAGGATGTCGATCTGGCCTGACTGGAGCGCCGCGAAGCGCTGGGTGGCATTGAGGGGGACGAACTTCACCTTCTCGGCGCTGCCCAAGGTGGCGGCGGCCACGGCGCGGCAGATGTCGACATCCAGCCCTTGCCAGCGCCCGCTGGCATCAGGCGCGGAGAAACCGGCCACGCCGTTGCTGACGCCGCAGACGACCTGACCGCGTTGGCGGATGCCATCCAGCACCTTGCCTGCCTGCGCGGGCTGCCAAGCCAGGGCGCCGAGCCACGCCAGGGCCCAGGGGAGGCCAGCCATGCAGGGGCTGCGCAGCAGGCGTTTGAGGATCGAGGTCATGTCGCGGAGAGTTGATTGGGGGCCTGGCAACTGTAGTGCGAAAGGACCGGGGCCTTGGGCCGTGGGCTTGTTTGGCCTTCATGCCCAGGGAGCGCGCATGGATTCCTCATGCATTCAGGGGGTTTTGCCTTGCTTTTGTCGATTTGCAAATAATAATCAGTCTCATTTGCAATCAACAACTCACAAGCCCGCGCGCCGGGGAGCGCATCCATGCCCATCGATCTACAACGAGAAACGCTCGGCAACATCTTCATCGCGCATCGCTCACAACTTCGCGGCGTCGCACAACGCATCGTTGGCACGCCTGAGCTGGCCGACGAGATCACTCAGGAGGCTTTCCTGAAACTCGCGGAGGGCGAGACGATGAGAAACATCGAGCGCCCCTTTTGCTATTGCTGCCAAGTGGTGCGCAACCTGGCCCTCGACCATTGTCGCCGCCAGAGCGTGGAGTCGACCTACCGCGTCTACATGGACGATGGCGAGCTGCCCCAGGTGGCCGGGGGGTCCGCGCCCGAACAGGGGCTCGATGAACGGCGCGTGCTGCGGGTCATCGAGCAGGTGCTGTCCGAGTTGCCTGCGCGCACGCGCAAGGTGTTCGAGCTCCACAGGTTGAGCGGCTTGACCCAGCGCGAAATCGGCAAGGAACTTGGGTGCTCGGCCACGCTTGTCAACTTCATGCTCAAGGATGCGGCCAACGCCATCGCGGATTGCCGGGGGCTGCTGGAGGCCTAAACAAAGCACCTCGCGCTTCGTCATGAAAGGCTGAAAGCTTGGCACCGGATGTCGCCGGTCAGCAAGCCTTGTCAGCCACATCGAGCGAGGACCCATCACCATGTCAACCAGTTGCTTCGACCGCGAAGACGAGACCTTCATCGTGCTCGTCAATCACGAAGAACAGTATTCCATCTGGCCTCAATGGAAGGCCGTGCCAGGCGGCTGGCGCCGTGTCGAGGGCATCTCGGGGAACAAGCAGGTGGTGTGCGCATGGGTCGATCAGGCCTGGACCGACATGCGGCCGCTGTCGTTGCGCCAGTGGATGGACGCACAGGCCCGTGACGCTGGCGCAGCGGCCTGAAGGCAGCGCGGCCATGAGCGTGCCTCGCCTTGATTTGCTTGCGCTGCCGTGCGCGGGTGGCAGCGCCAACATGTACCTTCGCTGGCGGCAACTGCTGCCTTCGTGGATCCGGCTGGTGCCTGTGGAGTTGCCCGGGCATGGGGCGCGATTGAGCGAGCCCTTCGTCACGGACATCGACCCCTTGGTCGAGCGCTTGTGTGTTGAGCACGCGCAGTCGCTGGGTGGTCGGCATGCCCTGTTCGGGCACAGCATGGGTGCTCTGCTGGCACATCGGATGGCGCAGCGGCAGCGTGACAGGGGTGGCGTGTTGCCACAAGCACTGTTCGTCTCTGCCAGCCCTTCGCCTTGGCATCGGCATGCGCGGCCGTTCACGCCGTTGTCGGGTGAAGCCGAACTGGTCAGCGAGCTGCGCCGCCATGGCGGCACGCCTGAAGAAGTGCTGCGCCATGCGGAGCTGAGGCAGATGGCTGTGGAGGCCTTGCGGGCGGATCACCGCTTGTGTGCAAGCCATCGCTACCAAGCATGTCCGCCCTTGCCCATGCCGATTCATGTGCTGGGCGGTCGATCGGACACGCTGTCTGCCTCGAACCTGGCGGACTGGCGGCGCGAAACGAGTGGGCCCTCCTCGCTGCATTGGTTCGATGGGGGGCATTTCTTCATCCATCAACACGAGGCCGCTGTGGTCGAGCTGATCGCCAAGGAGCTGGTTCAGCGGTTTTCGGGTGCTGGGTGCACCGAGCTGGCCAGCGTCGATTTCTAGGAAAAAACATGCATGAACTGCTGACAAAGTTCGAGCGCCGCGCGCCGGCTGGCTCGGAGTTGCCCGTCCTCATCACGCCTCAAGCGGCAGGGGAGCGTTTGGTCGATGCGTGGCCCCGTTTGTCAGAGCTGATCGAGTCGAACCTGGCTTGTGTGGGTGGTGTGCTTTTGCGTGGCTTCGAGGTGCCCTCTGTCGAGGCGTTTCGGGGTTTCGCGGCAGCCTTCGGGCACCCGTTGTTGAGTTATGAGTTCGGTTCGACGCCTCGCTCGGACGTGGGCGGCGGCGTCTACACATCAACCGAGTACCCGGCGCACCAGTCCATCCCCCTGCACAACGAGCAGGCTTACACGCGCGAGTGGCCCATGAAGATCTGGTTCCACTGCATGACGGCAGCGCCAGAAGGCGGAGAGACGCCCATCGCCGACAGCCGGGCCATCTATCGCAAGATGCCCGAGCACATCCTGCGCCGCTTTGAGCCAGGGGTGCGTTATGTGCGCAACTACGGCGACTTTGACGTGCCTTGGGAGAAGGTGTTCAACACCGACAGACGCGATGAGGTCGAGGCTTACTGTCGGCGCAACGACATCCGCTTTGAATGGGATGCCGAGGGGGGGGCTGCGCACTGAGCAGCTTTGCCAGGCTGTCGAGCGGCACCCGGTGACGGGCGAGATGGTGTGGTTCAACCAGGCGCACTTGTTCCATTCGTCGAACCTGCCTGCCGAGGTGCGCGACTCGCTCGTGGAAATGCTGGGAGAAGACCACCTCCCACGTGACACGCGCTTCGCCGATGGATCGCCCATGCCTGATTCGCTGCTCGACGAGGTGCGTGCGGTGCTGGATGCCGAGACCGTGAGCTTCCGCTGGGAAGCGGGCGATGTGCTGATGCTCGACAACATGCTCGTGGCCCATGCGCGCTCGCCATTCAAGGGGCCGCGCAAGGTGGTTGTCGCGATGGCTCAGCCGCACGGCAACCTGGTTCGCGCTGGTTGACCCATTTCTTCCTTTTCAGATGCCCGCGTGCTCGCACGACGAGCCCACGCAGGAGAACCCCGCATGACATTCACCGCAACTTCGCAGCGCGCCGACCACCCCCTCAATTTCGTGGGGCACATGCTTGACCTGGCTGCCACGAGGCCCCAGGGCACGGCCTTGATCGTCGTGCAGGAGCGCGATGGCCTGCCGGTGGACAGGCCCATCTCTTATCAGGCCCTGGACCAACGCGTGCGCGCCTTGGCGGCCACGCTTCAGTGCCGCTTTGACCAGGGCGAACGCGCCTTGCTGTTGCTGGACAACGACGATCACTACGTGGTGGCGTTCCTGGCGTGCCTTTATGCGGGCGTGATCGCCGTGCCTGTGTTCCCACCCGAATCGGCAAGGCCGCAGCACCTGGCTCGCCTGACCGGCATCGCGCAGGATGCACAAGCCACTTGCGTGTTGGCCACGGCCGCGACACTGAAACGGCTGGGTGCGGCGATCAACAGCTTCGCGGGATGCGAGGCCGTGGCCGTCGATGAGATCGACGCGCAGCAGGCCGATGCATGGCGGCGTCACCTGCCAGCAGACGAGGACATCGCGTTCTTGCAATACACCTCGGGCTCGACATCGACGCCCAAAGGCGTCATGGTCGGGCATGGGCATCTGCTGGCCAACGAGCGGGCCATCGAGCAGGGGCTGGGCATGGTGCCGGACGATGTCTTCGTGTCCTGGCTGCCGCTGTACCACGACATGGGGCTGATCGGGGCCTTGTTGCAATCCTTGCATCGCGGCATTCCCATTGCGTTGATGACGCCCAGCTTTTTCCTGGAGCGGCCTGTTCGCTGGCTGGAAGCGATTTCCAGGCTGCGAGGCACGGTCAGTGGCGGCCCGGATTTCGCTTACCGGCTGTGTGTCGAGCGCATCGGCGAGGCGCGGCGGGCGGGCTTGGATCTGTCTTGCTGGCGCTTGGCGTTTTCGGGGGCGGAGCCCGTGAGGCATGACACCTTGCAGGACTTTGCATCGCATTTCGAGCCTGCAGGTTTCGACGCGCGCGCCATCTACCCTTGCTACGGGCTTGCTGAGGCCACCTTGTTCGTCACCGGCGGACGACGCGGCCAAGGCATGACAGCGCATGCCTGGCATGCGGTGGCCTTGACACAGGGCAGGGCAGAGCGGGACGACGATGGGAGCATGCTGGTGGCGTGTGGCGAGGTGGCTTCGGGGCATGCCATCGACATCGTCGATCCGCAGACGATGGCGTCATTGAGTGAAGGGCTGGTGGGCGAGGTGTGGGCCAGCGGGCCCAGTGTGGCCGCAGGTTATTGGCAAAGGCCACAGGAGACGGCTCAAAGCTTCGTGGATCGCGACGATGGCCGTTGGTTGCGCACGGGCGACCTGGGCTTCGTGTCGCAAGGGCAGCTTTACATCACGGGCCGCATCAAGGATCTGATCATCCTGCGTGGACAGAATGTCTACCCGCAGGACATAGAGCGCGCCATCGAGTCCGAGGTTGAGGCCATCCGCAAAGGGCGCATCGCAGCCTTCGCTGTGCACATGGCGGCGGGGCAGGAAGGCGTGGGGGTGGCGGTGGAAGTGTCTTCGGGCATGCGCAAGTTGGTGTCGACGCAGGCCTTGGTCGAGGCCTTGAATGTGGCTGTGGCCAGTGCATGCCGGCAGCCTGCTTCCGTGATCCTGTTGCTCAACCCGGGCGCATTGCCCAAGACGTCGAGTGGAAAATTGCAACGTGGTGCATGTCGCGAGGGCTGGATCTGCCGCTCCATCGATGCCTATGCGATTTGGGAGCAAGGCCATTTCGTGCTGGGCGGGCAAGAAGCGACCGATGTGAAAACGCCGACCGTGCCTGATGCCTTGGTGGGGCGGCCAGACGACGAAGTGGCCAGATTGCTGGCTGGCTTCTGGTCGTCGCAACTCAAATTGGCGCATCCGCCTGCGGTCGACTCGCACTTCTTCGCGGCCGGGGGCGATTCATTGAAGGCCACTCAATTGGCGGTGCGCATTGCTGGCCAATGGGGAATTGATTTTCCGCCCCGGCTGGTGTTTGAGCATGCCCGATTTGCTGAACTGCTTTCGATGGTCCGCCAGGCGATGGCTTCGGGGGAGCCGCGCGGTGGCGAGCGGCTGGCTGCTGCTTCTGGCGTCAGCCCGATCACAGTCATCCCTGACTCCAAGCGGGGCGGCCCGCTGCCCTTGTCTCATGCGCAAGCGCGCCAATGGTTCCTGTGGCAGTTGGATCCGCTCAGCAGTGCTTATCACATCGGGGTCACGCTGCACATCGAGGGGGAGCTCCATGTGCCGGCCTTGAAGCAGTCATTGGGTGACATCGTCAGGTCGCATGAAGCCTTGCGAACGGTCTTCCGCGCTGCAGAAGACGGCACGCCTGAGCAATGGATCGGCTTGCCGCAGAAAGAGGTCGATCTACCTCTCGTCGACATCGGCGGTGGTGGCGTGGCCGGTGAGGCGTTGGACGCAGCTTTGCGCGACGTGGCGAGCCGCCCGTTCGACCTCACCGAAGGACCTTTGCTGCGAACTGCCTTGCTGCGGCTGGGGCAGACGCGGCATGTGCTGGTGGTGGTGATGCATCACATCGTCTCCGATGGGGCCTCGATGCAGGTTTTCATCGACGAGTTGGCGGGCCGTTATGCGGCCTTGTTGAGCGGGCAGACATGGTCTGCTCCGTCATGTGCGCTTCAGCCCGTGGACCATGCCGTGTGGCAGCGAACCTGGCTGGCCGCTGGCGAAGCGGACAGGCAGCTCGCTTGGTGGCGATCCCAATTGGGTAAGGGGGGGGAACGGGGTGGGCGCCACCCTGTGCTGGCCCTTCCGATCGACAAGCCACGGCTTGCGCGGGCGGCCTACAAGGCAGCGAGGCATGGCATCGAGGTGCCTGTGGCATTGTCGCAAGCCCTTGCGCGCAAGACGGTGTTGCAAGGCTCAACGGTGTTCATGACGCTGCTGGGCTGCCTGCACGGCCTGCTGCACCGCTGGACAGGGCAGGGCGATGTGCGCGTGGGCGTTGCGGTGGCCAACCGCCAGCGCCCCGAGCTCCAAGGCGTCATCGGCCTGTTCGTCAACACCCTGGTGCTGCGCAACGAGGTGGCCTCGGACATGCCGCTGTCACGCCTGATGGCGCAGGCGCGCGAGGCTGCCCTGGGCGCACAAGCCCACCAGGACCTGCCCTTCGAGCAACTGGTCGAGGCGCTGCAGCCCGAGCGCAGCCTCAGCCACACACCGCTCTTCCAGGTGATGTTCAACCACCTGCGGCAAGACACCCAGGCCCTGGCCCAACTGAGCCAATTGTCCGGTCTGAATGTGCAGGCGCAGGCCCTGGGCCAGGGACCTGACGGCAAGGCTGCTCAGTTCGAGCTCGTGCTCGACAGCCTGGAGCAGTCCGACGGCAGCTTGCGGCTGAGCTTCATCTACGCGGCCGAGCTCTTCAAGCCGCGGACCATCGAGCGACTGGCCGGCCACTACCTGGCCTTGCTGCAAGCCTGGGTGGACGACGATGCCCAGGCGCTGGGCGACGTGCGGCTGATGCAGGAGCCTGAACAAGCCCTGCTGAGCGAATGGTGCGGCAGCGGCCGCGAAGGCTGTGGCGACCTGGCCTTGCCCGCAGTGCACGAATCGATCGCCGCCCACGCACGCAGCCAACCCGATGCGATCGCCGTGGTCTTTGGTGAACAGAGCCTGAGCTACGCCGAACTCGATGCACGTGCCAAGCAACTGGCCCATCACCTCATCGCGCAAGGCGTGGGCCGCGAGACGCTGGTGGGGGTGGCGCTGCCGCGCTCGCTGGAGATGGTGGTGGCGCTGCTGGGCATCCTCAAGGCCGGAGGCGCGTGGGTGCCGCTGGATCTGGACTACCCCGCGCAGCGACTGGCCTACATGGCGCAAGACAGCGGGGTGGCGCTGGTGCTGACCCAGCGAAGCTTGATGGACCTGAAGGACCAGAACCCGCTCGCTGCGCTGGCTGGCCAGCACCGGCTGCTGGCGCTGGATGAGTGGGGTGGCCTCGCAGATGAGCTGGGTGCGGTTGGTCGCAGCGACCTCGACGAAGGTGATCCCCATGCAAAGCATGCCAAGCCGAATTCCTCCAGCGCGAGCATGGCGACCACTGCTGCGACCACGCCCACACTCAGGCCCGCCCATGGGCCCGTCCACGGCGAGCAAGCCGCCTACGTGATCTACACCTCAGGCTCCACGGGCCGCCCCAAGGGCGCCGTCAACCGGCACGGCGCGTTGGCAAGCTGCATGGCCTGGATGCAGGCCACCTACCAACTCCAGCCCGGCCAGGACGCGGTGCTGCACAAGGCGCCCTTCGGCTTCGATGTCTCGGTGTGGGAGATCTTCTGGCCACTGACCGCCGGCGTGAAGCTGGTGCTGGCTCAGCCTGGAGATCAGCGTGATCCGCAGCGCATCGTGGCGCTGATCCGCCAGCACGGCATCACCACGGTGAACTTCGTGCCCTCGATGCTGCAGGCCTTCCTGGGCCACGAGGGGATCGAGGCGCAAACGCGGCTGCGCCACATCATCTGCGGCGGCGAGGCGATGCCCGCAGCGGTGCAGGAAGAAGCGCTGAGGCGCCTGCATGGCGCGAGCCTGCAAAACCTCTACGGCCCGACCGAGGCGACCATCCACGTCACGCGCTGGAGCTGTCAGGCGGACGGTCGCAGCCTGGTGCCCATCGGGCGGCCAATTCAAGGGGTGAGGGCGCACGTGCTCGACGAGCGGCTCAACCCCGTGGCCATCGGCGTGGCGGGGGAGCTGTACCTGGGGGGCATCAACCTGGGGCGAGGCTACCTGGGCAGGCCGGGGCTGACGGCGGAGCGCTTCGTGGCCGATGCGCAAGGCGGCAGCGGAGAGCGGCTGTACCGCACGGGCGACCTGGTGCGCTGGAACGCGCAGGGGCAGCTGGAGTACCTCGGCAGGCTGGACCACCAAGTCAAGATCAGGGGGTTGCGCATCGAGTTGGGCGAGGTGGAGGCAGCCTTGCAGGCGCAGCCGGGCATCCATGAAGCGGTGGTGGTGGCGCAGCGTGGGGCTGTGGGTGCCAACACGGCAGAGGTCATTGACGACGCTGCCAATGGTGCCAATGGTGCCAACGCGGCCTCGGCCAGGCTGGTGGCATATGTGAGCACCAGGCAACCCATCGACACCAGCAAGCTCAGGCAGGCCTTGCTGCAATCGCTGCCGGACTACATGGTGCCGCAGGTGATCGTGGTGATGGACGCCTTGCCCCTGAACGCCAACGGCAAGGTCGACAGGCAGGCGCTGCCAGCGGTCGAAGCGCACGCAGGTGGACCCAACGGCGAAGACCCGCAAGCCACATCAGAGCCCCCGCAAGGCGAGATCGAACAAGCACTGGCAACCATCTGGGCACAGGTGCTCGGCCTGCAACCCGAGCGCATCGGCCGCCATGACAACTTCTTCGACATCGGCGGGCACTCCTTGCTGGCCGTGCGCATCACCACACTGATGGCCCGTCATCACGGCTGCCAGATCGCGGTGAAGCAGCTCTTTGCCTTGCCCTCGGTGCACGCCTTGGCGGCGCACATCGCGGACCAGGGGCAGTTCCATCACGCTGGCGAGCGCACCGCGAGTCTGCTGGAGATGGACCGTCTGTTGAATGAATTCGAGGTGTGAAGATGACAAGGCTTGAACGGCAGATCGATGAACAGCAGATCGCTCGGCGTTTCGCCGCACTGGCCCCAGAAGCCCGGCGCGGCTTCATCGAGAAGCTGCGCGCGGCAGGGCTGAACTTCGCCGAGTTGCCCATCGTGCAGGCAGAGCAAGGCGCGCGATCGCTGCTGTCATACAGCCAGCGAGGCATGTGGCTCACGTGGCAGCTTGATCCTGAGAGCCCCGCCTACAACATGCCCGGCACCTTGACGCTGGAGGGGGAGCTGAACCAGGACGCACTCGAAAGCGCGCTGCATGCATTGGTGGCGCGACACGAGGTGCTGCGCACCGTCTATGCGACGGGAGAGGCCGGTGAGCCCAGTCAGAAGGTTCTGCAGGATGTGGCGTTGACGCTCCCCACCGTCGACTTGAGCAGCTTGTCCACACCATCGCGTGAGCACGCATTGGCGCAGCGGAAAGCCGCCTTCGCCCGCCAGCCTTTCAAGCTCGATGCAGAACCGCCCTTGCGTGTGTGCCTTTGGCGCATGGATGACAAAACCCATGTGCTTGGCCTGGCCCTGCATCACATCGCGGGGGATGGTGCATCGGTCGGCATCCTGATCGACGATATGCTGGCTTTGTACCAGGCCGCGTGCACCGGTGAACCCGCTCGGCTTGAGCCCCTGCCGATCCAGTTTGCTGACCACGCGTCCTGGCAGCGAAATTGGTTCGAGGCCGGCGAGCGGGAGCGCCAACTGGCTCATTGGCAGGCGAAGCTGGGCACGCAACACCCGAGCACCACGCTGCCGTTTGATCGCCCGCGTGGTGGGCATCGCAGCGTGTCCCCGAACGCAGGTCAAGGCGTGCATGCCGAAGGTCATGAAGACAACCAAAGCAACGAAGGCAAACTGAATTTTGAATGGCCGCGAGATTTGAGCGAAGCCATCCGTCGGATGGCGGGGCAGCAAGGGGTTTCCGTTTTCATTGCCGTGCTCACCTTGCTCAAGCTCACGCTCTACCGCATCAGCGGGGATGCGGAGCAGCGCATCGGTTCGCCCATCGCGAATCGCCAGCGTCCAGAGACGGCCCGCCTGATCGGCTACCTCACGAACGTGCAGGTGCTGTGCACACGCATTGACCCATCGAGCGATTTCCATGCGCTGCTGGCGGCGGTGCGCGACACGGTGCTCGATGCGCAAACGCACCCGGACCTGCCTTTCGACATGCTGGTGGAGGCTCTGCAGCCACCTCGTGAACCCGGCGTTCATCCGCTGTTCCAGGTCAAGTGCACGCAGCAAGATGGCTTGCCCGCTCCACGCCAAGTGGCCGGGCTGACGGTGACGGTGCAAGCACTCTCAGGTGGCCGTGCCCACTTTGATCTGAGCCTGGATTTCGTGGACAGGCCGCAGGGTTTGGCCTTCGAGATGGCCTACGACCGTGAACTGTTCGACGCTGCCACCATCGAGCGCATTGCACAGTGCTTCACGCACCTGTCTCGGCAAGCGGCGGAGCAGCCGCATGCGCGGGTGACGGAGTGGAGTTTGACGTGGCCACCTGCCGAGTTGCGGGGGCCGGACAGCCGGTTCCCGCACAACGACGTGCTGGCGATGTGGCAAGACACCGTGCGATCTGAACCCAACGCGTGCTGTGTGAGCGACGAGCACCGCACGCTCAGCCGGGCCGATTTGGATGTGCAGTCAGACTGGATCGCGGCCAAGCTGGCCGAACAAGGCATCGGTGCTGATGATCATGTGGCCATCCTCGCGGAACGCTCATGCGATTTCGTTCTGGGAGTTCTGGCTGTTCTCAAGTCCGGTGCGGCTTACGTGCCATTGGATCCGCGCCTGCCAACCAGCAGGTTGCACCACCAGGTGGTTGACAGCGGCGCCCGTGTCTTGCTCGCCGCCCAAGCCTGGCCCGAAGCCCCCGAAGGACTGACGACGCTGCCTTTGGCCGTTCCGACAAACCTGTCGCTTCAGCCGCGGCCTGAGCGCATGCCTGCGCCATCGAACCCAGACCAGGCCGCCTATGTCATCTACACATCGGGCTCCACGGGGACGCCCAAGGGTGTGGTGGTAAGCCGGGGGGCACTCGCCAACTACGTGCAGGCCATGCTGGCCCGCGTGGACTTGCCCGCAGAGGCCGGCGCGATGGCGATGATCTCCACCGTCGGCGCCGACCTGGGACACACCACCTTCTTTGGCGCCTTGTGCAGCGGTCGCGCCCTCCACATGATCGGTTCGGAATGCGCTTTCGATCCGGATCGCTTCGCCACCTACATGGCGCGGCACAGCATCGACGTGCTGAAGATCGTGCCGAGCCACCTCCAGGCTTTGATGCACGCGGCGCGACCCGCCGATGTGTTACCGCGCCATGCCTTGATCCTGGGGGGGGAGGCCACGCCTTGGTCCTTGTTGGAGCGCATCCAGGCACTCAGGCCCGATTGCCGAGTGTTCAACCACTATGGCCCAACGGAGACCACCGTGGGCGCCTTGATGCAGGATGCCGAACGGGCCGATGCTCAGGCTCCACTGCTGCCGCTCGGCACCCCTTTGGACAACGCGCAGGCACTCGTGCTCGGGCCGGATTTGCAAGTGTTGCCTCGGGGCATGGCGGGCGAGCTCTACTTGGGCGGTGCGGGCGTGGCGCGAGGCTACCAGGGCCGGCCAGGCCAGACCGCAGAACGCTTCATCGCCCACCCGTTTGTGCCGGGCGTCCGCCTGTATCGCACAGGCGACCGGGTGCGGCAATGCGCAGATGGCAGCCTCGTCTTCCTCGGGCGTGTGGACGATCAGGTGAAGGTGCGCGGCCACCGCGTCGAACTGCAAGAGATCGCCCAGGTGCTCAGAGCCCAGCCTGGCGTGCTCGAGGCCGAAGTCGTCGCCCGCGATGACGCGCAAGGGCGCCAGCGCCTGCTGGCCTATGTGGTGACGGACAAGCGCCAAGCCGATAGCACAAGCCAGTTTTTGTCCAGCTTGCGTGAAGCCTTGTCGAGCACGCTGCCCGATCACATGGTGCCCGCTGCCATCGTGCGGCTGGACGCCTTGCCGCTGACGCCTAACGGCAAAGTTGATCGCAAAGCGTTGCCGGAGCCGCCAGCCGAGGTCGTCTCCCTGTCCGACGAATCCGGTGCGCCTCGCAATGCCACAGAGCAAGTCCTGGCGGACGTCTGGGCCCAGGTGCTCAAGCTGCCGCGAGTTGGCCGCCACGACAACTTCTTTGAAATCGGCGGTGATTCGATCCTCACTTTGCAGATTGTGGCCCGCGCACGCAAGCAAGGCTTGAAGATCAGCCCACGGCAGTTGATGTCGCTGCAAACGATTGCAGCGCTGGCCGAGACGGTTGCCGATCCGGCGCCTTCTTCGCTTGGATCCGCGCCATCTGCGCAGCCGCTTGCGATACCCGATGCAGATGGCTTCTTCGACCTCACCCCGGTGCAACGCTGGTTTTTCGAGCAGCGCTTCGAAGAGCCCCATCACTGGAACCAATCGGTGCTGCTCGATGCCTGCGCGGACGTCAGCCTGGAGCAAGTGAGAGAGGCAGTGACGCAGGTGCTCACCCGCCACGAGGCGCTGAGGCTGTGTTTCGAGGAGCAGGACGGCACCTGGCGCCAACGCGTCACGCCGATGCCTGACCTGGGCGAAACGCTGCGCTGCGTGAAACTGGCGGGCATGGTGTCGGGCCGCGCTCATCCAGAGCGTGAGGCCCTGGACCTGGCTGCGCGAGCGGTGATCGAGGACGCACAACGCTGCCTCACCCTGTCACGGCCCTTCAAGGCGATCTGGCTTGATGGCGGTGCGGCGCGTTCGGGGCAGTTGCTGCTGGTGGTACATCACCTGGTGGTCGATGCCGTTTCATGGCGCATCCTCATCGAAGACCTGAACGCGGCCTGCTCGAAGCAGCCTGGCGGCATCGCGCCACCTTCAACGCCATGGCGCACATGGACACAGGCCTTGCTCGACCAAGCCAAGGCAGGTCGATTCCGCGATGAGTTGCCGCATTGGCGGGCTCAACTGACCGATCATGACGATGCCCTGCCTGGCCGAGCACACGAACGAAACCTGGTTTCTGACGCCCGCAGCATCGACACGGCATTGAGCGCCGAAGCCACGGAGAGCTTGCTGAGCCAGGCCCCATCGGCCTACCGCACCCAGGTCAACGACTTGCTGTTGACCGCACTGGCGCGCACCTTGTGCGCCTGGTCCGGCAAGGAAAGCGTGCTGGTCGAACTCGAAAGCCATGGCCGCGATACCGATGCCCACGATGACCTCGACCTGTCCCGCACGGTGGGCTGGTTCACTGCCCTGTTCCCGGTCAGGCTGCGTCCTGGCCGAGGGGACGTTGGCGATGGCATCCGCACGATCAAGGAGCAATTGCGTCAGGTGCCAAGCAAGGGGCTGGGCCACGGCGTGCTGCGCCACCTGGACGAACAGGGCAAGCTGCTCGCAGCAGGCGTGCATCCCCAGGTCACGTTCAACTACCTGGGGCAGGTCGATGGCCATGCTGCAGCCCAAAATGACATGGCGGCAGCTGTGTGGCGCCTGAGCGATACCCAACCCCTTGAGCAGCGCTCACCGGACAGCACCCGCCGTACCTGGATCGACATCGGTGCCATGGTGAGGGATGGCCGCCTCCAGGTGCGCTGGACCTACAGCGAGCGCATCCACGACACCGCCACCATGGGCCGGCTGGCTGAAGCCTTCGTTGACGAACTGCGCTCGCTGGTGCGCCATTGCGCTGAGGCAGCCAACCATGGTTTGACCCCTTCTGACGTGCCCTTGGCCGGTCTGACGCAAGCCCAGTTGGATGCGCTGGCCTTGCCTGCGGCCGATGTGAAACGCCTGGCGGACCTGTATCCCTTGTCACCGATGCAGGCCGGCATGCTGTTCCACAGCGCATTCGATCCCGAAGGGACGTCTTACACGAACCAGGTCCGCATCGACATCGACGGCCTCGATGCCGATCGCTTCGCGATGGCTTGGCGAACGCTGGTGGACCGCCACGATGTGCTGAGAACCGGCTTCATCCAGGCCGCTGGCAAGCCCTTGCAATGGGTCGCCCGCGACGTGCCTGTTCCCTTGACGTTGCTCGACGAGAGAACCCACCGGGCGCAAGAGCAGGCGCTCGACACGCTGGCCAGGCAAGACCTGGAGCGCGGCTTCGACCTGGCCCATCCGCCATTGATGCGATTGACGCTGGTGCGAGTCGGCGAACGGAGCCATCACCTGATCTGGACGCGCCATCACCTGTTGATGGATGGCTGGAGCACGTCGTTGTTGATGGCCGAGATGCTCGCCTGCTACCGCGGTGAGACGCTGCCGCCACGCTCAGGCCGGTTCCGCGAACACATCGCATGGCTTCAAACACGTGATCGCGACGCCGCCATCCGCCACTGGCAGACGCTGCTGGGAGGGTTGCAAATGCCCACCTTGCTGGCCGGCGCCTTGCCACCACCCGAGCCAGCACCTGGTCATCGGTCCCTCTCCATGCGCATCGATGCCGAGGCCACGGCACGCTTGCAGGCCTTCGCGCGCCAAGCCCGCGTGACGGTCAACACCCTGGTCCAGGCCGCCTGGGGTCTGCTCTTGCAACGTCACACCGGGCAACAGACCGTGTGCTTCGGCGCGACGACATCCGGTCGCCCCGCTGAGTTGGCGGGCGCCGAGCGCATGCTGGGGCTATTCATCAACACCTTGCCTGTTGTGGCTCAGCCTTCTCCGGGGCAGGACAAGGTGGTGTGGCTGCAGGCGATCCAGGCGCAAAACGCCGCCTCGCGCGAGCATGAACAAGTCTCTCTGGCCGAGATCCAGCGATGCGCTCAGATCGAAGGCGGCGCGCTGTTCGACACCATCGTCGTGTTCGAGAACTACCCGGTGGACGAAGCGCTGCGCGCATCGCAATTGCCTGCCGCACAAAGCCCAATTTTCCATGTGAGACAGGTGCGGGAAGAGACCAACTACCCCATGACCTTGTCCGTCACCCTGGGCCAGACCTTGTCGATTGAATACGCCTGGGCGGGGCAGTGCTTCTCGCATGAACAGGTCGAACGCCTGGCCGGCCATGTCGAAGCCTTGCTGCAGGGCCTGGCCAATCCTGCTTGCCAGAGATTGGGTGAGCTTCCGATGCTGAGCGATGCCGAAACATCGGCATTGACCAGTCTGGGCCATGGTGCCGAGCGCGGTGCAAAAGACATGAGTCACATGCCTGTGCACCAACGAATTGCCCAACAGGCAGTCCAAAGACCAAGTGCCCTGGCCTTGATCTGTGATCGCCAGGCGCTCACCCACGCGGAGCTCGACGCGCGCGCGAACCGGTTGGCCCACCACCTCCTGCGCCATGGCGTGCGAGCGGAAGATCGCGTGGGCGTTGCCGTGGAGCGGGGGCTGGACATGGTGGTGTCGGTGCTGGCCATCTTGAAAGCTGGCGCGGCCTACGTGCCACTTGATCCAAGCCACCCGCCAGACCGCCTTGCCTTCATGATCGAAGACAGCAGCATGAAGCTGGTGTTGGCCCACGCCACCACCGAAGCGAGCTTGCCTCGGCAGGCCGGCGTGGCGGTGATCAGCCTGGATCGCCTGGCGCTCCATGACGGGCCCGCACACGACCCAGGTGTGTCCCTGCATGAAGACAGCTTGGCCTATGTCATCTACACCTCGGGCTCCACCGGGAGGCCCAAAGGCGTGGGCGTTTCACACCAAGCCTTGGCACGGCATGCGAGGGTGGGCGTGGATCTCTTCGGCCTGGGCGCCGAAGACCGGATGCTCCAGTTCGCGACGCTCAACTTCGACGGATTCATCGAGCAGGTGTTCCCACCCTTGTCGGTCGGCGCCGCGGTGGTGGTGCGCGGCCCCGACCTGTGGGACAGCCGCACCCTGCGTCAGCAGTTGATCGAACACCGCATCACCGTGGCGGACCTGACCACCGCCTACTGGCTGCTGCTGGCCCAGGACTTCGCGCGTGACAGCGCCCGGGGCGAGGCGGTGGACGCAGGGCTGCTCCGACAGGTGAACGTGGGAGGAGAGGCCATGCCGCCCGAAGGCCTCAAGGCCTGGCGTGATGCGGGCTTGTCGCACGTGAAGCTGCTCAACACCTACGGGCCGACCGAGGCCACGGTGACGGCATCGGCACTGGACTGCACGCCCTTCGTGGATGGCGTTCAGGCCTTGCCTCAGCAGATGCCAATTGGCCTGCCCTTGGGTGGACGCATGCTGCGGGTGCTCGATGCCGACTTGAACCCCGTGCCGGTGGGTGTGGTTGGCGAACTCGCCATCGGCGGCGGCTTGCTGGCCAGGGGCTACGAAGGCCGGCCCGCGTTGACAGCGGAACGCTTCATCGCCGACCCATTCGATCCGCAAGGCGGTCGCCTCTACCGAACGGGCGACCTGGTTCGCTGGAACGAAGCAGGCGAACTGATCTTCCTCGGCCGCGCAGATCACCAGGTGAAGATCCGTGGCTTGCGCATCGAACCCGGTGAAATCGAGGCTTGCTTGCTCGCGCAGCCCGAGGTGAGGGAAGCCGTGGTGGTGGCCGAGCCATCGACGGTGGGCATCCGCCTGCTGGCGCACGTGTCGCTGCATGACGACCAGGCCAACGAAACCAGCGAAGGTGTGTCTGTGCTTCGTGTGCAGTCGGGTGAAGCCCTGCGTCAGCGCCTGGCCGCCAAGCTGCCCGAATACATGGTGCCTTCGCTTGTCATGGTGCACCAGGCGCTGCCCCTCAACCCCAATGGCAAGGTCGATCGCAAGGCGTTGTTGGTCATGGAGATGGCTGCCCTCGCCGACGCCGCATCGAGCGGCCAATTGGTGAATCAAGCGCAGCCACAGGACGAGACCGAGCACGCTCTGGCAGCGCTGTGGCGCGAGGTCCTCGGTGTGCAGCATGTGGGCCGTCAGGACCACTTCTTCGCGCTGGGTGGGCATTCGCTGCTGGCCCTGCAGTTGTCATCCCTGATTCAGCAGCAATGGCCCGGCGCGATGACTGTGCGCGACATCTTCGTTCGACCCGTGCTGGCTGACATGGCGAGCGCCTTGCGCCAAGGCAGCCCAGCCCAGGCGTCGTCCGCGCAAGCGCTGATGGACATCGACGCCTTCATCGACCAACTCGAAAGTGCCTGACCGCATGGACACCTCCACTTCCCACCTGCGCATCGCCGAGCGCTTCGCGAAACTGGCGCCCGAACAGCGCCGCGCGGTGTACCAGAAGATCCAGTCGGCGGGTCTGAGCACGCTGGATCAATTCCCTGTGCTGGCGCGCGAACCCGCTCTGGCCGAGCGCTGCCCCGTTTCGCACGCACAGGCCCGACAGTGGTTTCTTTGGCGCATGGCGCCGGACAGCTCGGCCTATCACATCGCTGGCGCCTTGAGCCTCCGTGGGTCGCTCAACACGCAAGCCGTTCAAGCCAGCTTCAACGAGTTGGTGCGACGGCACGAGGCCTTGCGCACGGTGTTCGATGCCGACGAGGCTGGGCAGGTCTATCAACGCGTCTTGCCGGATGCGCCATGGGCGTGGACTGATCTCGATCTGCGTGATCGTTTGCGGGGTTTTCAGGACGAAGCCGGAGGCTTGCCAGCTCCGGTGCAAGACGCCGCGAACCGCCTGGCCACCCAACCCTTTGACTTGCAACGGGGCCCACTGCTGCGAGTCGGTTTGATCCGGTATGCCGACGATGCGCACCTGCTGGTGGTCGTGATGCACCACATCGTCTCTGACGATGCGTCGATGGGCATCATGGTGGATGAGTTCGTGAGCTTGTATCGATCGCGTTTTCAAGGCGTGCCAGCCAACCTCGCCAACTTGCCTGTCCAATGCGCCGACCACGCGGTCTGGCAGCGGCAATGGCTGGATGCGGGCGAGAAAGATCGGCAGCTCGACTGGTGGCGATCGAAGCTGGGCACCCGTCATCCGGTGCTGCTGATGCCAGCGGACCATGCTCGCCGCGCTGGTGCGGCCTACAAGGCAGCGAGGCATGGCATCGAGGTGCCTGTGGCATTGTCGCAAGCCCTTGCGCGCAAGACGGTGTTGCAAGGCTCAACGGTGTTCATGACGCTGCTGGGCTGCCTGCACGGCCTGCTGCACCGCTGGACAGGGCAGGGCGATGTGCGCGTGGGCGTTGCGGTGGCCAACCGCCAGCGCCCCGAGCTCCAAGGCGTCATCGGCCTGTTCGTCAACACCCTGGTGCTGCGCAACGAGGTGGCCTCGGACATGCCGCTGTCACGCCTGATGGCGCAGGCGCGCGAGGCTGCCCTGGGCGCACAAGCCCACCAGGACCTGCCCTTCGAGCAACTGGTCGAGGCGCTGCAGCCCGAGCGCAGCCTCAGCCACACACCGCTCTTCCAGGTGATGTTCAACCACCTGCGGCAAGACACCCAGGCCCTGGCCCAACTGAGCCAATTGTCCGGTCTGAATGTGCAGGCGCAGGCCCTGGGCCAGGGACCTGACGGCAAGGCTGCTCAGTTCGAGCTCGTGCTCGACAGCCTGGAGCAGTCCGACGGCAGCTTGCGGCTGAGCTTCATCTACGCGGCCGAGCTCTTCAAGCCGCGGACCATCGAGCGACTGGCCGGCCACTACCTGGCCTTGCTGCAAGCCTGGGTGGACGACGATGCCCAGGCGCTGGGCGACGTGCGGCTGATGCAGGAGCCTGAACAAGCCCTGCTGAGCGAATGGTGCGGCAGCGGCCGCGAAGGCTGTGGCGACCTGGCCTTGCCCGCAGTGCACGAATCGATCGCCGCCCACGCACGCAGCCAACCCGATGCGATCGCCGTGGTCTTTGGTGAACAGAGCCTGAGCTACGCCGAACTCGATGCACGTGCCAAGCAACTGGCCCATCACCTCATCGCGCAAGGCGTGGGCCGCGAGACGCTGGTGGGGGTGGCGCTGCCGCGCTCGCTGGAGATGGTGGTGGCGCTGCTGGGCATCCTCAAGGCCGGAGGCGCGTGGGTGCCGCTGGATCTGGACTACCCCGCGCAGCGACTGGCCTACATGGCGCAAGACAGCGGGGTGGCGCTGGTGCTGACCCAGCGAAGCTTGATGGACCTGAAGGACCAGAACCCGCTCGCTGCGCTGGCTGGCCAGCACCGGCTGCTGGCGCTGGATGAGTGGGGTGGCCTCGCAGATGAGCTGGGTGCGGTTGGTCGCAGCGACCTCGACGAAGGTGATCCCCATGCAAAGCATGCCAAGCCGAATTCCTCCAGCGCGAGCATGGCGACCACTGCTGCGACCACGCCCACACTCAGGCCCGCCCATGGGCCCGTCCACGGCGAGCAAGCCGCCTACGTGATCTACACCTCAGGCTCCACGGGCCGCCCCAAGGGCGCCGTCAACCGGCACGGCGCGTTGGCAAGCTGCATGGCCTGGATGCAGGCCACCTACCAACTCCAGCCCGGCCAGGACGCGGTGCTGCACAAGGCGCCCTTCGGCTTCGATGTCTCGGTGTGGGAGATCTTCTGGCCACTGACCGCCGGCGTGAAGCTGGTGCTGGCTCAGCCTGGAGATCAGCGTGATCCGCAGCGCATCGTGGCGCTGATCCGCCAGCACGGCATCACCACGGTGAACTTCGTGCCCTCGATGCTGCAGGCCTTCCTGGGCCACGAGGGGATCGAGGCGCAAACGCGGCTGCGCCACATCATCTGCGGCGGCGAGGCGATGCCCGCAGCGGTGCAGGAAGAAGCGCTGAGGCGCCTGCATGGCGCGAGCCTGCAAAACCTCTACGGCCCGACCGAGGCGACCATCCACGTCACGCGCTGGAGCTGTCAGGCGGACGGTCGCAGCCTGGTGCCCATCGGGCGGCCAATTCAAGGGGTGAGGGCGCACGTGCTCGACGAGCGGCTCAACCCCGTGGCCATCGGCGTGGCGGGGGAGCTGTACCTGGGGGGCATCAACCTGGGGCGAGGCTACCTGGGCAGGCCGGGGCTGACGGCGGAGCGCTTCGTGGCCGATGCGCAAGGCGGCAGCGGAGAGCGGCTGTACCGCACGGGCGACCTGGTGCGCTGGAACGCGCAGGGGCAGCTGGAGTACCTCGGCAGGCTGGACCACCAAGTCAAGATCAGGGGGTTGCGCATCGAGTTGGGCGAGGTGGAGGCAGCCTTGCAGGCGCAGCCGGGCATCCATGAAGCGGTGGTGGTGGCGCAGCGTGGGGCTGTGGGTGCCAACACGGCAGAGGTCATTGACGACGCTGCCAATGGTGCCAATGGTGCCAACGCGGCCTCGGCCAGGCTGGTGGCATATGTGAGCACCAGGCAACCCATCGACACCAGCAAGCTCAGGCAGGCCTTGCTGCAATCGCTGCCGGACTACATGGTGCCGCAGGTGATCGTGGTGATGGACGCCTTGCCCCTGAACGCCAACGGCAAGGTCGACAGGCAGGCGCTGCCAGCGGTCGAAGCGCACGCAGGTGGACCCAACGGCGAAGGCCCGCAAGCCACATCAGAGCCCCCGCAAGGCGAGATCGAACAAGCACTGGCAACCATCTGGGCACAGGTGCTCGGCCTGCAATCCGAGCGCATCGGCCGCCATGACAACTTCTTCGACATCGGCGGGCACTCCTTGCTGGTGCTCCAGGTCATCGATCGCGCAAGGCGGAATCCACGCTTGCCACGCCTGTCGGTCCGCGACGTGTTTTCTGCGCCCACCATTGCACAACAGGCAGCCCACCACACAGCCAGGCCTCGCACCATCGCGCTCAACACCGCGGAGCAGCCCGCGCCGATCCTCTTTGCCCTGCACGATGGTTGGGGCAGTGTGCTCGATTACACCTCGCTGGCCAGTGGCATGTCAGGCCACTGCCGAGTGATCGGTCTGCCTTGTTCGGAGTCGGATCTGCGCGGCCTCTCCTCAGATGATGAGGCCAACTTGTTGACCTTGGCACACGCGCATGCCGACACCGTCGCCCAAGCACAGCCCGAGGGATCGTTGCGTTTGTGCGGCTGGTCGCTTGGTGGCGCCTTGGCGCCGTTGGTGGCGGGTGTGCTCGAAGCGCGTGGCCGGCACGTGGCCCATGTCACCGCGATCGACCCCTATGTGCACGGCGCAGGCCCCCGCCCGAGCGCACAACTGGCCGATCAGTTGAAGGCCTTCTTCGCCATCTTGGTTCCAACTCACCTGCACGCAGCCTTGTTGTCAGATGACCGAATCAAGGGTTGCCTGAAACAGGCCAAGGAACCTGAGGCGGCGATCAGCGAGCTCCTCGCGCTGGTGATGACCCATGTCAGCCGCTCGGAGCTGCATGAGTACGGCGCCCTGACCGATGAGGAGCTGAGCGCCATGTTCATGACTGCCCGAGCGCTGACCTTGGCTTCTCTTCGAGATTGCGCACTTGCTTCACCGTTGCATGCGCCCGTCGATGTCTGGTGGTCGGGCGAGCGAGAGAAGGCCGAGGTCACCCGCTTCACCGAATGGATGCGCCTGCGCGATGTGACGCACCATTGGGTGGACACCGATCACCTCGCCATCGTGAGGTCACCGGAGCTGATCAAGGCACTGCGGCAGGCCATGCCTGCACCTGCCAGAGAAGGCTGATTACATCCGCAAGCGCGGAGGCAAGACGGATAAAAAAGGCGCCATCGATGGCGCCTTTTAGCTTGAGGGGCAGAACCGCGATCAGAAGACGTACTTCATCGATAGCTGCGCGTTCCGCGGCTCGCCGTAGAACAGGTTGCTGAAACGCCCGATTTGGTTCGTGTAGTACTTCTTGTCGAACACATTGTTCACGTTGAGTTGGGCGGAGAGCTGCTTGCTGAACTCATATCGCACCAACAAGTTGGCGATGGCGTAGGAGCCTTGGCTGACCTTTTCATTGGCGCCGGCAGGGTTCGTTTCGATCGAGTAGCTTTCGCCTTCCCAGTTGACGCCACCGCCCAAGGTCCAGCCGGCCAGCTTGTAGCGCGTGAAAATTTTGAGCATCCTGCGGGGTTGATCGGTGCTCAGATCCCGACCATTGCCATCGTTGATGGAAAACTGTGTCCATCCCGCATCGATGAGCCAGTTCGGTGTCAGGGCACCTGTCAGCGTCAGTTCGTAGCCCTTGGTCTCGGTGTCTCGCGCCGCGTAGTAGGCCCACTCGCTGTCATTGGTGCCGGGCACACGCACGCTGTCCCGTTGTGCAAGGTTGTCCTGCGTGGTGCGGAAGACGGCCAGGGAACTTTGCAAGCGCCCATCCATGAATTCGCCTTTGATGCCGATTTCGGCGTTTTTTCCCGCCATCGGATCCAGCATCCTGGCTGAGCTGTCGCGACGCAACTGAGGCGCGAAGATGTCGCTGTAGCTGGCATAAACCGAGATTTGTTCGTTCAAGTCCTGAACCAGCCCGACATACGGCGTGATGTGATTCTTGGTGCTCTTGAACGGGGCATACCACCCCGCGAGACCTTGGTCCACCTGCCACTGAATCGCGCGGGCGCCGCCGATCAGCTTGAGCATGTCTGTGACTTGGAAGCGAACGGCTCCATAAGCCCCCGTCTCGGTGATCTTTGTGTTTTGCGCGAGGTAGCTGTCGTTCCAGCCTGGCTCTGGATATGAGCCGTCCCAATTGTTGAAACTGCCGACAGCCGTCACCGTGCTGACATCCGGATCACGCACCTTGTAGGTCAACTTCTGATTGCTGTGCGTGACTCCCATGGTCAGCTCATGGCCTTGGCCGAACGGGCCCGTGGCCGAGACACCGAATTCGGTCTGCTCATGGACGATGTCCCAGTTAGCGGCGTTATCCGGGACCAATCCAAGTCCTGTGTCGCGATCAGGGTTGCCGGTCAGCCACAACAGCTTTTCCTGATTGGCGTTGCGACGTTGCGAAGCCGTCGCCTGCATGGTCCACTTGTTGTCAAACTGATGCGACAGCGTGGCGAACGCACTCTTCTGCTGCGAATCCCAGTGGTTCCAATTGGCGGCCGTTGTCTTGGAGCGGTCGAAGTCAGTTCGGCTGCCATCCGAATACCAAATGGGCAGGCCTGACCAAGCATTGCCCTGACGGTCATCGCGTTGTTCGCTCAAACCAACGCTCAGGCGCGTGCTGGACGTCAGGTCCGCATCCACCACCCCGTAGAAAACAGTCTGCTGGCTTTTTTCCAAATCGACGAACGAGCCCTGCTGGCTGGCGTCACCCACCAGCCTGGCACGCACCGAGCCAGCCTGGTTCAAGGGAGTCGTGATATCGAAGTTGGCTCCCACGCGGTCCCATGAGCCGGCCTCTGCGCCCACCGATCCTGTGAACACCTTGCTGTCCGCATGCTTGCGAACCAAGTTGATGGAGGCGGATGGGTTGCCCGTTCCGTTCATCAGCCCCGTGGCGCCGCGCACGATTTCCACGCGGTCATACAAAGCCAGGTTCGCATTGACTTCGCCAGGGGAGTCGGCGGTGTTCCATGACATCGGCATGCCGTCGATCTGCACGCTGGTGATAGGCGATCCGCGCGAGTAGAAGGTCTGCCTCACCGTGTCGATCGGTTTGGCGGATACACCAGGCGCGTTCTGCACGACATCGGTGAGCGAGCTCATGTTCTGGTCCTGTATGCGCTCGCGCGTCACCACGGTGACCGATTGCGGCGTGTTGCGCAGTGACAGGTTCAAACCCGTTGCTGCCTTGGTGACATCCGTTGTGTAGGCGTTCGTGCCTTCGGTGGTGGCCTTGCTGCGCTTGCCCGTCACGCTCACCGTTGGCAACACGGGTGCGGGAGCCGAGGCGGCTGCATCGGTGGCAGGCGCTTCCTCCGCCGCATGCACGCCAGCCCCGGTCAAAGCCGAGGCCAGGAGCATCGCGTGCACGGCGAGGCTGATTGGTGAAGGCGCGGCAGGGGTCGCTGTCGCAGCGGGCGTGATGACGGAGGTGTGGGTACGACTGGCGCGAGCCATGGCAAAACTCTTGTCTGTTGAGGTTGAGGTAAAAAACCGGAGGAGCAGGGCGCTTCACGCGCCCACTGCATGCAAGCTGGAGCGGGCGTGGTGGGCAGCCTGCGGGGCGCTGACCTGAGTGAGCGCCTCGCCGATCTCGCCAGTGCGCACGGCCGTCACCGACAGCAGCGTGTCGCTCAGGCCGTGGGTGGCTTCATTGGCGCCTTGAAGGAAGACGGCGGGCCGGAAATCGGGGGTGGTTTTCAGCCGGTAGTGCCGATCCACCTCGAATCCCTGCACGTACTCGGCGATGGGCTCCAGCATGGCCCGGTGGAGCTTGCGCTCGTAACCGGTGGCCAAGATCACAGCGTCGTACTGGACAGTGCTCTCTGCGCCCGTGTTGCCGTCGCTCAGCGTGAGGCGAACGCCATCGGTGCCAGCGCTGACCGCCTTGATTTCCGTGCGCCTCAGGAAGCGGTGACGGCACTCGTCCTTCACCTTTTGCAGGTAGAAGACCTGGAAGATGTCCTCGATCAGCGCCATGTCCGGGCAGGCGTAGTTCGTGTGTCGGAATTCGCGCAGCATCTCGCTGCGTTCGCTGGCCGGGCGGCTGAAGATGTCGTCCACGAAATCGACGTTGAAGATCTCGTTGACGAAGGGGCTGTCATCAGATGGCTTGATGGTCCGCGCCCGCATGATCAAGTCGACCTGGGGCGCATGGGGCCTGCCATGCAGGTCCATGAAGATTTCGGCCGCACTCTGGCCTGCCCCCACCACGGCGATGCGCCGGGCATGCTTGTTTTCTTCGATACCCTTCAGGTAGCGACTGGAATGGACCACGCGCCGGTCTCCGGCCAGTGGCAGGAAGACCTCGGGCACATGGCCGCTGCCTCCCACGCTCACCACCAGGTTGCGCGTCAGCCGCTGATGGACCTGGCCGTGTGCGTCCCTTGATCGCACGCGCAGCAGGTGAATCTCGCGGCCATTTTTCTCTGGCAGCACCTCCAGCACCTCCTCGCCGTAAGCGCATTGGTGATCGAACTGCGCTGCGGCCCAGGCGAAGTAGTCGCTGAACTCATGGCGGCTGGGGAAGAATGTCTTGAGGTTGATGAAATCCTGCAGGCGCCGCTTTTCATGCAGGTAATTGACGAAGGTGAAACGGCTGGTCGGGTTGCGCAGCGTGGCCAAGTCCTTCAGGAACGAGATCTGCATGTGCGCCTGATCCAGCAGCATGTCCTGGTGCCAGGCGAAGCTCGGCTGCTTCTCAATGAACAGCGCGTCCATGCGCCGGGTGGCATCGCGCTTTTCTTCCAGGGCGATGGCCAGGGCGATGTTGGACGGGCCGAACCCGACGCCGATGAGATCGTGGACAGTCATCAAGTGCTCCTTGCTGAACGAATGAGGGTGGCCTGTCCACACATGGCGTACAAGGCCCGAAAGCAGACGGCAGCCTCTTTAGACGAGGCTGGGCCGGCTTTGTTTAGGGCGTGCGGGCCCGTGTTCAATGGGGTAAACAAATGCGCCCCTCAGGCGTCTTCAACCTGATTCATCCGTTCTCAGCAACGCGGCTGCTTGCCTTGCGCATGGCCGCACAACTGCGAGACGTTTCCTCTCACGTGAAGCACCAAGGCGCGACAACAAAGCGCAGTCCCACCATGTCGAAGACCAAACTCGTCTACATCTGGTCGCTGCGCAACGCAGCGGCCGACAAGGCCGGCCAGCACATTGCCTACAAGGGCGGCCAGCGCTACATGAAGTCGCCGCTCGAGCACCTGGCCCATGCGCTCGATCACACTGAGCTCGGTGACGCCTACAGCCTCGAAGCCGTGATCCATGACGACGACGAGGGCTCCGAGGCCGACCAGCGCAAGCTGGCCGAATATGGCTTCACCTGGCAGCAAGGGCAGCGCTGGTTCTACCCGCCCAACTTGCGTGCGCAAGGCCGCGCCATGAACGACCTGCTCTGCGCGGTGCCATCGGCCTACAGGCGCCTGCCGTTGAGCGCCCAGGCCGAGAGGGCGGCTGGCAAGTCCGCGTTCGAGCGCGAACTCAAGGACAAGCTGGACACGCTGGGCGCCGATCTGGTTTTGCTCGATGGCCTGCTGGTCATCCTTGACGAGTTGATCCGGCCGGGGGAGCCTTACTGTCGCAAGGTGGTCAACATTCACCCTGGCATCACGCGCATCGATTCGCCGCACGAACGGCGCGGCGCCTACGCCACCCTCGACGCCCTGTACGGCGCCCGTGGCAAGAAGGTGGTGAACTGGCAAACCATGGAGATGATCGACGTGCCAGTGGTGGACAAGACAGGAGCGTCCTTTCACTACGTCGACAACGGCGTCGATTCCGGCGAGGTGATCGTGGACGCGCTCAACACCCACATTGATCCGCAAGACACCATCTTGGAGCTGCGCTGGAACAACTTCAACCTGAGTTTGTTCCCGGCGATGGAAGCGGGCTTGCTCCACATGCACGCACAGCGCCTTCAGCCACACGCGATCGAAGGTGAGCGCGACGAACGGGCACTGTTGTCATGCTGACTGATGCGATGTCCGCATGGCTTGGGTGACAAAGGGCGCAAGCGGGCATCGGCTGCAATGCAATTGCCCGGGCAGCAGGTGGCGCAGGCAGCATTGCGCATGGCAAGCCGATGGCGAACCGATCGCCAGCAGGGAAGGGGGCTTGCCTCCATGCAACCACAGCGGGTTCGGCTCGCCATCTGGCCACGCTTGGGCGGTGAGCAAGGCGGATCCTTGTTGGTCGATGTGGCGCAAGGCCTCTTCGTCGCCGGCTGCTCGGGCCACATCCAAGAGTGCTGTGAGGATGTCTGCCATGACGCGGGCCGCGTTGCCCCACAAGATCTTGACGGGCAAGCCGCTGCTCGCATGCAAAGCCGAGAACAAGGCAGAGAGATGCTGGCGAACCAAAGTTTCGCGATGCAGCTGTGCATCCGCGTCATCTTTCAGCGCTTGGCCCTCGTGCGGCAGGTGCAATCGGGCAGGGCCCCCACGCGTGTCGACATCCAGCAGGCACACCGCCAGATCAATCGGCACGCCATGCCGCAGCACGCAGGCCCCGGCGATGACAGCCGGCAGGACCAGCCACAGGTAATCCAGGCTCCAAGCCGCAGCGGTCGCCCGCAGGTCGCGGCCGCCAACACCCAGGCACCCCGCATGCCGCACGAGCACCTCGCGCAACTCGGTGGTCTGGCTGGTCAGCATCCACAAGGCGTGGCGCCTGGCGCCCGCAGGCAGTTCAGGAGGGGGTGTGCAACTCACCCCATCGCCATAGGGGGCCCATTCGCCCTGAAACAACGGTGAGAGGATGGGGATCACGGGTTGCCGAGCGGGTGAGCCTTCATGCCACCAAGACGAACCAGGCGATGGTTTGTTTACCGCCCATCACCGCAGGGCGGGCGCGACCCTAAACAAATTCGCGCGATGAACGTCATACCGGAGCGTGATCAACCCAAACTGCGGTGGTAAACCCGTGCTGGCTCATCTCATCCGACAATCCCGGCGGCTGCTCGCCGCAGCTTGCATCGCGAGCATCGTCTCCGGCGTGTGCAGCGTCCTCCTGGTCGCGCAGATCAACACGGCGCTCACCGCCAACGACGCGACGGATCGCGTGCAACTGGCCTGGCAGTTCGCCGGCGTGGCCCTGCTGGCGATGCTCTCGCGCATGCTCGCGTCCGTGCTGTTCGAGCACCTGAGCCAGTGGGCGCAGGCGGAGCTGCGGCGCTTCATCTCGATGCGCGTGATGAAAGCAGGGTATCGCCGCATGGAGGAGGTCGGCGGGCCGCGTGTGCATTCGGCCTTGTCCGAGCACAGCACCAACGTGGCCGAGTTCTTCGTCAACTTGCCGGCCATCCTCGTCAACGTGATCATCGTGGGTGGCTGCCTGGTCTACATGGCCTGGCTGTCGTGGCAGGTCTTCCTGGCCGCAGCGGTGGTCATCGGGCTGGGTTCGCTAGGCTACCACCTCGCGCACCTGCGCGCGATCCAGCACATCGACTTGGCCGCGAAAGAGCAAGACCGCCTGTTCGACCACTTCCGCTCTTTGGTCGACGGCGCAAAAGAGCTGCGCATGAACGCACTCAAGCGCAGGCGGTTCTCGCAAGACGTGCTTCAGCGCTCGATCGAGACGGTGCGCCACAAGCGGGCCTTCGGCATGTCGCTGTTCCTGGTGTCGGCAGCCTGGGGTCACTTCCTCATCTACGCGTTCATTGGCATGGTGCTGTTCATGCTGGTCGACGACGTGCCTGACCGCGCCAAGGTGATGACCGGGTTCGCGCTGATCTTCGTGTACATGGTGCTGCCGCTGGAGAACCTGTTGCTCAGCCTGCCACGGGCGAACCTGGCGAAGGCATCGGCCCAGCGCATCGACGACATCACCCGCGAACTGAAGCACGAAGAGGGTGACGCCCCATCCACGCTGGCGCGCGAGCCCTTCAAAGGGCTTCGCTTGGAGGGTGTGACCCACCGCTACTTCCACGAATCGGCTGATGAGCTGTTCATCCTCGGGCCCGTGAACCTGGATTTCGCCCCCGGCCAGATCCACTTCCTGGTAGGCGGCAACGGCAGTGGCAAGACCTCGCTGGCCAAGCTGCTGGTCGGGCTTTACCGGCCGGAAGAGGGCGCCATCCGGCTCAATGGGCAGGTGGTCAATGACGATGGGCGAGATGCCTATCGGCAGAACTTCTCCGCCATCTTCTCCGACTTCCACCTGTTCGAACAACTGCTCGATGCGCCCTCTGCGGAGCTTGACGCGCGTGGCAACGCCTTGCTGGCCAAGCTCCACCTTCAGCACAAAGTGCAGGTGCGGCAAGGCGCCTTCACGACGCGGGCGCTCTCGCAAGGCCAGCGCAAGCGGCTTGCGCTGGTGGTGGCTTACCTGGAAGACCGGCCATTCCTCGTGTTCGATGAATGGGCAGCAGACCAGGACCCTGTGTTCAAGGACGTCTTCTACCGCGAGCTGCTGCCAGAGCTCAAGGCCATGGGCAAGACCGTGCTGGTCATCTCGCACGACGACCGCTACTTCGACGTGGCTGACCGCCTGATCCGCATGGAGAGCGGGCAGGTGATTGGTGTCGAACATGCTCCCGCCGACACCTCCTGGCCCCTGGCGGCGGGGGCGGCATGAGCGGCAACCCTCCGGCTGTTGACACGCCCGTGACGGGCTCGCCTCTGTCGAGGCGTTGGCGCATCGATCGGTCGACGCTCGTCCTGTTGCACCGCTATGTCGGCCTGGTGATCGCGGGGTTCCTGCTCATGGCCGGCGTCACCGGCAGCTTGCTGGCGTGGAACCACGAACTGGAGGCTTGGGCTGCGCCAACGCTGTGGCGCGTCGAGAGCCCCCATGCCAACGCACCACGTCTGGACCCCTTGTCGCTCAGGGACAGCGTGCAGGCGCTGCACCCCGAGACCTTCGTCGCTCGCGCCCCCTTGAAGGCAAGGCCAGATGAGCCCATCGTGTTCAAGCTGTACGCCTTGCCTGACCCGACGACAGGCGAGGTGCCAGCACTGGCGAACGACGAAGTCTTCGTCGATCCGTATACCGGCAAGGTGCTCGGGCAGCGCAAATGGGGCGATATCACACAGGGCGTCACCAACCTCATGCCATTCATCTACCGCCTGCATCACACCTTGTTGCTCGGCGACGTGGGCAGCTTGGTGCTTGGTGTGATCGCATTGCTCTGGACGGTGGATTGCTTCGTCGGGGCGTGGTTGACGTTTCCAGCACCGCAGCGCAAGGCCCGCGCGCGAACTCGGACCAGTGGCGCATCGCATAAAAGCTGGCTGGGCCGCTGGCGGATCTCCTGGACTTTGCGCTGGCGAGGCAGCGGCAGCTACAAGCGCAACCTCGATGTGCACCGGGTGGCCGGCCTGTGGCCCTGGGCGATGCTGCTCGTGGTGGCATGGAGCGCCGTGGCCTTCAACCTGCGCGAGGTGCACGACCCGGTCATGAAAATACTTTTTGCTCACCAGCAGGACAAAGACCTGCCCATGCTGGAAGTGCCCCGGATGTCACCGAACCTGGACTGGCAGGCTGCGCGTGGGCGTGGGCGCCAGCTGATGACACGACAGGCTGCGCGGGACGGCTTCGAGGTGATCGAAGAAGACGCCTTGACCTACGACCCGCGCAACGGCGTCTACAGCTACCGGGTGCGCAGCACCCGCGACGTTGCCAGCCGCTGGGGCATCACGCAACTGAGCTTCGATGGCGACACCGGCGCCTTGCTGAAGGTCTGGCTGCCCACTGGTGCGGCCAGTGGCGACACCATTCGCACCTGGATCACCACGCTGCACATGGCTGGGACATGGGGCTGGCCGTTGCAGGTGCTGGTGAGCGTCGTCGGGCTGGCGGTGGCTGCCTTGTCGGTGACGGGTGTGGTGATCTGGTGGAAGAAGCTGGAGGGAAGGCGGAAGTTGGCTCGGAAACGACGGGGCCAAGGATCGGTGTCGTCGAGGTAGGCATCCCGATGCCGAGTCATCGAGCGTGGTTGGTGGTTGCAGCATACTTTCTACGATGTATAAGACGTGAAATGGCCATTTTGGCAACCGATGGCGCATCGATGCCAGTAGATGCGAGCGCTCCACGGTCAAAAGACACCGCGCCGAGGCTGGCCACAATGGCCAAAAGCAGCACGGCCGCCACGCCCTCCAAGCGCTTGGCCAGCCCTGCCCATGCAGCCTTGAGGCCCTCGTCCTTGGCCCTCTCTGCGGCCATGCTGGCCAGCACATAGCCAACGTCCATGCCGGCCATTTCTGCCAGGCGCGCGGCGCGTTCGTCGTCGGGTGAGCTGCGGCCAAGACGCCAGTTTCTGAGGCATTGGTCAGAAACGCCGACAGTGCGGCACAGGCGATATTCCGACGTGATGCCGGCAGCGGTTTTAGCTGCGTCGAGCAGCTGGTGTGTCGTGATCATCTGAACCCCCGTTCAATGGTTGGCCGAACAATAGCGCTTTGCGGCAATGAGGGAAAGCACCAAAACAACGGTGCATCATTGAGCGGTTGACCGTCAAATGCGCGTTGGGGTATTGTTCGCACCGCGCCGGGAGCACTTTCAACGTCCCCCCGTTCACCTCCCGGCGCCCCTTGCGGGTGCGAGGGGAGGGGGACGAAACGAACGGGGGTTCGTCGTGAATTCTTCAGACTCTGTGAGTGGGCATGTGCCCCAAGGCTCTGGTGAGAGTGGCCCGGTGGCACAGGAGTGCCCCGGGCTGATTGGTTCGATGATTGATGTTCTCCACTCGCTTGAGCGGTGCGCAAGCATGGCTGTGGACATGGACAACGCTGCCATTTGCTCAAAGCTGCAGCGGGCAATCAACGATGCGCGCCGAGTGTTGGCCGTGGTCGATGCACTCAGAAACAGCCCGGCCGGGGTTCCGCCTGTTGGTGTCCGAATGGACTTCGGGATGGCTCTGCAAGCGCTGAAAAGTGGCGTGCGGGTGTGCCGATCGGGATGGAACGGAAAAGGCATGTGGCTGCACATGGTGTGCGAGTTCGATTGGACGTGCGGGAAAGCGGTGGCGGCGGAAGTTCGGCACCTGCCATGGATAGGAATGAAAACCGCTGACGGCGGTTTTGTGCCGTGGCTCGCAAGCCAAACCGACATGATCGCCAGTGACTGGCAGATTGTGGTGGAGGGCTGACCATGTACCAAACCATCAAGGTTGAAGACTCGGTAACGGTCACAGTCGAAACCCGCACAACCGGCCGCGTGCGCCTTGGGATGACACATCCGGTGGTGGATATGCAGCGCTGCGAAATGACGCCCATGGCGGCCCTGGCCATCGCTCGGGCGCTGCTTGAGGCCGGCAACACGGTTGCCCGCGTGCACATGAGCGCCGTGCCTGATGAGCAGCGGGCGCCAGTGAGAAAGCCCGAGCCGGTGGCCCGCATCAGCTGGCCATCGGTGTGGACGTGGGGCGGCCTGCTGGCCCTGTGGGCGGCCCTGGCGGCCGTGACCATCGGCCAGGCGGCCGGCTGGTGAGGTGGCGCCATGGCATGCAATCACGAAGCGCACACAACCCGCGTTGACGGCCGCACGGTGGACCGTTGCAGCAAGTGCGGTGAGGTTCTGTGGGTCTACGCGCCAACGCTGACGAAGTGCGAGCGCCGCGCCCTGTGGGGCGTGTGGGTGCTCATGGCGGCCCTGGTCGCGCTCGGCTGGTGGGTGTGACATGGCAACGCAAGAGAACGCATTGCAGATGGGGCTTGTGCAGATTGCTCGATGGGCGTCTGCGTATGTCGAGGGCGAAACCGTCATACCCGAAATGCCGATGGAAAAGCTGAAGCCTGAAGAGGTCGCGGCACTGGCGCTGATCGGGGCAATTCTGGAAGGAAAGGGGGCGTGACATGGCGCGCTACTTCCCCAACGAAGACGGCCCCGAAGACGGACAAGCGGTGAGCCTGGCCAGCGGCCACAACGGCTCATTCGCGCGGTGGAGTGCAGCAGAGCAGGGGACGCCGAGCCCCTGCCCGCCTGCCATCCGTGAACGGCTGCAGGCGTTGCGGGTCGAGTTGATCCAGCGGGCGGCATCGTTGCGCATGCGTGCGCCGGGGGTGGTGCTGTGACGGTGGCCGTTCTGTTTGCCAGGGCGGACAGCGTTTACAAGACCTTGCCGGGCTGTGACGTGTGGGACATAGAACGCGACGCGCGGCGATGGCCAGGCGGGGCGCCTGTGGTGGCCCATCCGCCGTGCCGGGCTTGGGGAAAGCTGCATTACTTCGCGAAGCCTCGCCCGGATGAGAAAGACCTGGCCATTTTTGCCGTCGAGCAGGTGCGGCGATGGGGCGGCGTGCTGGAGCATCCGAAAGACTCGAAGCTGTGGGAGGCAGCTGGCCTGCCTCGGCCTGGCGCGAAGCATGAAAGCGCGATCGATGCATGGGGGGGGTGGACGCTGCCAATCACCCAGCATTGGTTTGGCCACAGAGCAGAAAAGGCAACCTGGCTGTACATCGTGGGGTGTGCTCGATGGGACGTGCCTGATATGCCATTGCACCTTGGTGATGCAACGCACGTGATAGCCCAATCGAGGGTTAGGCGCGTCGATGGCTCACGGCTCAGGAAGGGGCAGCCAGGGTGGCGGCCTGAAGTCACGAAAGCAGAGCGAGAGCACACACCGCCATTGCTTGCGGCCTGGCTGGTTGAGCTTGCGCGGCGTGCTTCCAAGGTCGAGGCCATCGCGGCATGAACCTGCACCCGCAAACCTCAATCGCTGATGCACCCTGGCGCAGCAAGGGTGCGCCGTGGTGGATTCGTGAGGCACGAAGCCTGCGCGAGCACGTCGAGAAACTCACGGCCGGCATGCCTGCGGCCTGGGTGGACGTCATACACCGGGAGTGGGCCGAGCGGCGCGCAGTCAACGCGCAAGACTCCGCGCGGTGGGGCTTTGGCCAGGTGCGAGCGCTGCGCCGGGCCGAGCAGCTGGGCGTGCTGGCTGGTGACGGTGACGCGGATATCTGCCGTAAGGCCGAGCGTGAAGCGCGCCTCATGTCGTCACTGTTCGATGCCGTGCAAGCCCGCGTGATCAAGCTGCGGCCTGGCGCATCGTTCGATCACCTGCACAGGCTGATCCAGCGCTGCAAGGTGTGGGCGCTGCGCTTCGATCTGCGGCGCCGTGGCGTGGCCGAGTGCATGCCAGAGGGGCGCAACATCACGCGCGCCGGCATCCTGGCCAGGTTCACAGACCCAACCACCTGGCGGCGCATCCTGCGGCGCATCCATGCCACCCTGCTGGAAGGCTCGGCCATTGGCCTGGGCCTGGTTCATGCCGGCCGGCGCGGTGGCTGCTATGTCTCGGCCGAGTCGCTCAAGCGGCGCCGTGGGCAGCGTGCGCGCAACGCGGCGGCGCTGGCCAGCACGGTGGCCGTCAACGATCAGGGGGACGCTGAAACCCTGGCCAACATCGCGGCGCGTGGCGTGGCCAATGGCGAGGTACGCCGGGCCGAGCTCATGACACGGATCAGCGGTTTCGAGCTCATAGCCAATGAGCTCGGCCACCGCGCAACGTTCGTCACGGTGACGTGCCCGAGCAGGATGCACAAATGGCGGCGCGGGAAGGTGGTCGACACGCCAAACCCGGCTTATGACGGCACGTTGCCAAGCGAGGCGCAAGCCTATCTGGCGTTGCAGTGGCAGCGCTTCAGGGCTGCAGCGAAGCGCGCCGGCCTGGGCCTGTACGGTTTCCGCATCGCCGAGCCACACCACGATGGGTGCCCGCATTGGCACATGCTGCTATGGCACAAACCGCTCACCGATCCGGTGGGCAAGGGCAAGCACCGCAAGCCCGCGGCTGATTCGTCGCTGGCCCTGGGCCTGCTGCTGGGTCGCTACTTCCTGGCCAACGAATCGCCGGATGAACCGGGGGCGGACAAGTACCGCGTCAAGGTAGAGGCAATCGACCCGGCCAAGGGCTCGGCAGTGGCGTACGTGGCCAAGTACGTGGCCAAGAACATCGACGGCATGCATGTTGGGCGTGACCTGTACGGGGCGCCGGCCATGGAGGCGGCAGAGCGGGTCGAGGCATGGGCCAGCACCTGGCGCATACGCCAATTCCAGCAAATCGGCGGCGCGCCTGTGGGCGTGTGGCGCGAGCTTCGGCGCGTGCATCCTGGCGCGGTGCCCATGGACTACAGCGAAGACATGCACGCGGCCCTGATGGCCGTCAGTCTGCCGTCTGTTGATGCTGTCATGGCAGGGGCTGACAAGGCCACCGAGTTGGCGCTGATGGCCGATGGGCCGAGGCAGGAGGCAGGGCAAAGAGACACGGTGACGGCGCAGCAACACCGATCACGCGCCGGCTGGGCGGCCTACGTCAAGACACAGGGCGGGCCAACGGCCAAGCGCTCGGCCAACGTGCTGCGGGTGCTGCGTGAGGTCACAGGCGAGGCCAACCGATTCGGCGAGGTGGGTGCACCCAAAACCGTGGGCGTCGTGGCTCAGACCTGGGAGCGCGCAACGGTGGGCATTTGCACCTTCATGCGTCGGCGTTTTGAGCAGGTCGAAAGCGAGCGCGCCAGCTGGATCACGGCGGGCATCCGGGCCGAAGACGGCGGGAGCATGGCGCGCGTGGTGGAGCGGCTCAAGGGCGTCATGGACGCGCAGGCCGAGCAGTTGGAACAAAGCCGGGAGGCAAGGCGCCTGGCCAAGGTGGTGCCGTTCGCTCAAGCGGCGGACGTGCGCCGTGCGCGCGGCGCAGCTGCGCGCCCTTGGACTCGTGTCAATAACTGTACGCCGGACCCAATCGGGTACAGCGTGCACAGGGCCAGGAAGAGGGGCCGCGTTTTCAAGTGGGCACGGGTGGAGGGCGATCGCCGATCGCCAGAGTTACGAAACGGGGCAAAGCATGGGTAGAAAACGCATCTACGCCAACAATGCACAGAAACAAGCGGCCTACCGTCAAAGAAACGGGGCCACGCCAATGGGCTCACGTGGTGAGGCTGGCCTACGCCTGCACCGTCTGACGGTCGAGCTGATCGAATCATGCCGGGCGCGTGGTGATGAGCAGCTGGCCAGGCGTTACGAATCAATGGCGAAGAGGGGCAGGCGCTGAGGCGATCGCGCAAGTACCTTTTTCGTTACGTTTTCAGGTGGACGGGGGGCCGATCACAGGAAAACGGACATGGAACCCAACGAAACCGAGGGCCTGGCCCCCGAGAGTGACACGGCGCAAGCGGCGCTGATGCAAGACCTGGCCACGGTCCACAAGCTGGCCGATGAGGCCATGGGCAATCCGCAGGTGCGGCGCCTGGCCATGGCCGTGCGCGGCCTGTGCCAGGTGGTCGAGCACCTGGCCGGTGAGGTCGAGGTGCTCAAGGCGCCGAAGCCCTGCGAGGGATGCGAGGAAGGCCGGGAGGCTGTGGCTCAACTGCTGAAGGAACTGGAAGCGCTGGACAAAGAGGCCAAGCAAGACGAAGTGTCACGCGGCTTCCTGGCCCGAGCAGCACAGGCAATGGGTTGGGGGGCCGGCAACTGATGGCCTCCACCATGGTGGGCCGCGCCGCATGCCCTGAATGCGGCTTTGCCTCCGCGCACGTCAAGCGCTCGGAAAAGTGCCTTTACCGCTACTGCCCCGAGTGCGGGGCGCAGCACCACGCGCGCACCGAGCGCCAGCAAGCGGACCTGATGGCCAAAACGCGCACGGTCGAGCCTGCGCCGGCCCCTTCCCCTACGCCTACGGGTAGCGGCCCTACGCCTACGCCACCCGAGCCCGAGCAAAAGCCCGAGGCAAGCGCTACGCCACCCAAGGCCGAGCCGAAGCCAGAGCCCAAGGCCGAGCCCAAGGCATCCCCCAACCCTACGCCCACCGCGCCGAAGCGCCGGGGCCTGTTTTCTCTGTGAGGTGAACCATGAGCGGTGTGACCGATCTGGACAAGCTGGGGGCGCTGGGCTCCCTGACCAACGAAGTTGACGCCGAAAACGGCCCCACACCTGAGCAGGCCGAGGCCATCAAGGCCGAAGCGGACGCCGAGGCGCAGGCCAAAGCCTGGGCCGTCATCCCCATGACGGTGGGCAAGGTGCTGTCCATGTTCGCGCCTGAACTGGACATGATCTACACCCCTGACGCCTGCAAGGGCTGGGGGGAGGCCATGGTGCCCGTGGCGGAAAAGTACGGATGGAATGGGCCGAGCAACCTGCCCGAGTTGGGCCTGATCATCTCCACGGCATCCCTGGCCATGCCAACCGTCGTGGTGCTCAAGATGCGGATCAAGGCCATGCGCGAAACGGCCGAGGCCGAGGCACGCAAGCAAGCCAACGCGCAAGCGGCGGCCAACGCCACCGATGTGGTGGCGCGTGACGTGAGCTTGACCGAAGGCGCGGCCGGTGGAGGTGCGCAAAGTGGCGGCTGATGCTGATGCCCGCATAGTCGGGGTGATCGGCGCCAGCGGCCAGGGTAAGGGCGTGTGGCTCAAGGGCGTTGTGATCGATGAGGCGCCCACCCGCGTGGTGGTGTGGGACTTCATGGACGAATACGGTGACACCCTGGCCAAGCTGGGCGGCAAGCGGCGCGCCGTGGCGTCCATGTCGAGCCTTGAGGCGGTGCGGCAAGCCATGGTCAAGGCCGGCGAAGGTCCGCTCATGGTTCGATACGTGCCACGCGGCGCAGGCAACAAAGCATTGCAACGCGAGTTTGAGGGCCTGTGTGAGTTGGTCTATGCCTGGGGTGCCTGCACCTTTGTGGCCGAGGAATTGGCCAACGTCACAACCCCATCATGGGCGCCGGCCGCCTGGCGCAAGATGACCACCAGCGGGCGCCATCGCCTGGTTCGCATCTACGGTGTGACGCAATCGCCGGCCCTGGTGGATAAGTCCTTTTTGGGCAACTGCACGTTGGTGCATTGCTGCGCCCTGCGCGAGCACGCGCACCGGGTCGCGGTGGCCAGGGCCATGGACATTCCAGACTCGGAAATCGCCTCCCTCGTAAAGTTCGAGTTCATAGAAAAGGACTTTGAAACTGGCCAGGTGACGCGCGCCAGCGTCAAACCACCGGGCAAAAAGCGCTGACGAATCGCCCCTAGGCGTAGGGGGCCTAGCGGTAGCAGTAGGGGCGGCGCCGGGCATTGCCTGGGCCGCCCCGTGTCTTTCATGCTCCACCCGTCTGTGATCGAAGCGGGGGGCGCATTCGAGGGGCATTGCGCCATGAAAGACAAACTGATTTTCGCGGCCGAAGTGGCCGTGGTGTTCATCGTCATTGCTGCTTTCCAGAAGCACGTGATGGCCATCCCTGGCGTGGGCGCCTACCTGCCCAAGGCTCAGTGATCGGGGGTGCGCCATGGCTTACAAAACCGTCCTGACCAACCTGCAGAACGTCGCACCGGGCAACACCGCCACCCTGAAGGTGCCTGTGGGCAATGGTGCGCCCACCTATGACCAGATCACGCTGGAACTCTCGGGCGGCCTGACGCCGGCTCACATCCTGAGCGTGCGCGGCAAGATCAATGGCCGGATCTTCCTCGATGAGGGTTCGGGCGTCATGATCAACGACCGCGACGACTACCGTGGCATCTACAACGATGCCACCGCCGTCGTGCTGGACTTCACCAACCCCCTGGCGCGCAACGGTGCGGCCGAGCAGCTGGTTTCGAGCCTGCCGGGCTCGCTGATGCAAGACCTGAGCTTTGAAATCAAGCTCGATTCCACCGCTCCGGCTGGTGGTCGCATCACGGCCGTGGCGAACTACCGCCCGCCCACCGCCAACCCCTACATCCGAAAGATGTTGCAGACCACCGAGGCATTCCCATCGGCTGGCACCGAGGGCGCGCCCAACATCTTTTACATCCCCACCGGCAACGCGGGCGGCAAGATCCAGCGCATCTGGATTCACGAAAGCACGCCGGGCAGCGTGACGGGCGCGCAAATCCGCATCGCCAACAACATCGTGCACGAGGTGACACGTGCACGAATCGAGCGCGATCAAAAGCGCAACGAGTTGGTGCCGCAGGCCGGTGTGGTGGTGCTGGACTTCATGGAAGACGGCAACCTGGCCGGCATGCTGGACACCGAAAAGGCCCCGAGCGTCGAGCTTCGCCTGATCGGTGCACAGGGAAACAACGTCGTGTTTTACGAATTCCTGGACCCCATCGCCCGCCTGTGACGGGAAAGGGGGAGGGCGGGCGCCTGGGCGCCTGCCTTGTCGAATCCATGGGGCTGGCGCGCAGGCGCGGCCCCGATGAGGTGCAGCCATGTCCCTGATGGACGATCTGTTGAGTTCGGCCGAGTGGTCGCCGACCAATTTCCTGGGGGCCTCGCTGACGCTGGGCGCCGACCAGACCTACAACACCGACAAAACGTCGCTGATGCAACCGAGCACGGCCATTGACGTCATGCAGCCCGTCAACAACTCGGCCGGCTTCGGCGAGTGGGGCGGCCTGCTTCAGGACACGCTCAAGGCGTTCGTGGGCTACTCCATTGCGAAGGACGCCCAAAAATCCAACGTCAAGACGCCGGCACAGCAGCAGCAAGCCCAGCTGTATCCGCAGGGCAACGCGCAGCAGCTGCAGCAAGGCGGCCTGGGCTTCAACCTGGGCGGCGGCCTGCTGCCGCTCCTGCTGATCGGCGGACTGCTGGTCTTCGCCCTGAAGGACTGACGCCATGATGCCGAGCGGTGGAATGAGCAACCAGCAGAGCGCCTCTTCTGGCGCTTCTGGTGGCACGGTTGGCGGCGCAACGTCCGATTGGATCGTGAGCTATGGCGGGGGTGGCGTCACCTCGGGCAACGGCTCGGCCGTGCCTACGTGGGTGTGGATCGGCGCGCTGGTGCTGGGGGCCTTGTGGATCAAGAAGCGCGGCCGCTGACCTTTCGGCGCATCACCGAGGCCGAGGCCGTGGCCCTGCTGGGCGACATGCAGGCGCTGGAGCCTGCCGGGTGCCCTTTCGACATGCGCGAATTGGTGGCCGGCGCTCATTGCTTCCGAATCGAGGGGGCGGCCTCGGCCGTCTACGTCATGAGGGAGCGCGGCGAGGTGGCATGGGTCGAGGCGGCCAAGGGTTGCGGCGACGTGGACGTCACAGAGGTGCTTGACCAAGCCATGACGCTGCAGGCGCGGGGATTCCGGCGCCTGGCCATGCAGACCAAGCGGGCGGGCCTCGTGCGCAAGCTGACCCGGCGCGGCTGGACCGTGCGGGGTTGGATCATGACCAAGGAATTGAACAATGATTGACCTTCTCTCGGCAAAACGAGCGTGCACGCCGATGGGAAATCGGCTGCGCATCAATAGCTCGAAGAGTTCGGCAGGCGGGCAAACAACCGTCGATGGCCGGATCACGGCTGGCAATGACTCGGTGGCCATTTCGTTGGCCAACTCGCAAAACAACACAGTCAACGCCACCACCACCGACTTCGGTGCGGTGTCGAGTTCGCTCAATCTCGCGCTCAAGGGCGTGGAGTCAATGACGGACGTGGCCAAGACCACCGTGGGCGCAGCAACGCGCGCCAACGATCAGGCCGGCTCGATCCTATCGGGCGCCATCCAGTCGATGAGCAGCCAGCAACAGCAGTTCACGGCGGCCCTTGAAAACATCAAGGCGGGGGACGCTCGCCCGCTCATGTACGTGAGCATCGGCGCCGTGGCGCTGGTGGCCGTGTTCATGTTCGCAAGCCGGAAAGGTTGACGCCGTGCCTCAGTTCTCCTGCAACGTCAAAGCCAACACCCCGTTCCCGCTGGGCGTGGTGGGCTCCTACTTCTCGATCCTTGAAACCGGCTCGGCCGGATTCGTTGGCCTGGTCATCAAAAAGGGCGCGCAGGAGGTCGAGCAAGTGCGAACCGCGCGCCGTGGTCTGCAGGCGCGAGTGCCTGGGGGCTTCAACTCGGTTGAGTTGCGCAGTGCGATCGACACAACGGTCGAGGTGATCGTCTCCGACGGCGCCGTCGAAGTCGATTCGACCGATGGCGCCTCGGTGCTGGCCACCATCGCCAACACGCCTTTGCCTGTCGTCAACGACCGAGGCGCGCCGGCCAACCCTGTGCATGTGGTGGGCCTGACGGCCAACGATGCGCCAGCCACGGGCGTGTCTGAGCCGGCACAGGTCAACGTGACAGCCGGCCTGACGCCATTGGTGGGCGCCGATGCAACGCGGCGCAACCTGCGCATCTACAACCAAGGCCCCAACCCGGTGGCCATCGGTGGCCCTGGTCTGACATGGGCCAAGCGCGCGGTGGTGCTTGAGGTGGGTGACACCTGGGTCGAGGATCGGGCCGCCAACCTGGCCATCAATGCAATCTGCGCGGCTGGCTTGGCCAGCACCGTGGGCGTGCAAGGGGTGCTGTCGTGAGCGGCCTGATTTCATCGGCGGCAAAGCGCCTACGCGATGCGCTGGCCCTCGTCACAGGCGCCGGCCTGGTGGGCTACAGCAACGCGCAGGCCTACGAGGGCGGCTCGCTGGGCGCCGGGCTCAAGGCCGAGGAAACGGCGCGAGCCAATGCCGTCACGGCCGTGGCCAACGATGTGGCCACGCTCACGGCTTCGGTGGGCGCGCTCTCCGATGTGGTGGACACCAACGCGGCCAAAGCCAGCGTGGCCGTGTCGGTGGTTCAGGGCAACGTGGACGCGCTGTCTTTGGCCGTCGCTGCCATGATCAAGCCGGGATTCGTGATCAGCCACGCGGGCGCATTGGCGGCAGATCCTGAAGGCTGGTTGATCTGTGACGGGCGGGCGTTGAACACGGCCGATCACCCGGCACTTTTCAACGCCATCGGCTACACCTGGGGCGGCGCTGGCGCCACCTTCAACCTGCCCAACACAGTGCACGACTTCATCCGGGGCGCTGGCCCTGGCCGTGCGGTGGGCACGCGCGAAGCTGACGAACTGCGAAGCCACGCCCACAAATTTTGGTCATCGGAAACGAGTCAGGACGGATCAGCGCCGGACGTGGAGCGCTGGACGGGTTTCCGTCAAACCGCCTACAACACATCGTCAACGGGCGGCGATGAAACGCGCCCCCGCAACGTGGCGATGTTCTTCCTGATCAAGCGATGAGCAGCCATGAAGCCATCCCAAGCCCTCATGTTTGCAGCAGCTGCAAGCCTGCTGGTCATGTCGCACACATCGGCGCGCGGCGCCGTCGAAGCGGCGGATGGGGACATGGGGGCGCTGGACGCTGAAACCCTCACAGACTCATTGCAAACCATGTTCAACCGCATCACCGAGCAGCCTGCAGGCGTTGACAACGACACGGCCACGCGCAACCTGGCGGCGGCGCTGGACGTCATCAAGATGGCCGAAGGAACCGACCGAGGGGCAGACCCTTATCGGGTGTGCTTCGGCTTCGCGCACACCATCGCCGATCTGTCGGAGCACCCGGCCATCACGGGCGAGTGGCGCGGCGCCACGCTCTCGGATGCCATGTGTGCAAATGCCGGGTTCGGGCCTGGCTGCAAGTCAACGGCGGCCGGCGCCTATCAGCTGATCAAGCCCACATGGGCGCGGTGCCGCGATGCGCTGGGCCTGGCCGATTTCGGCCCCACCAGCCAGGACGCGGCGGCCATCTACCTCATTCAGCAGCGCGGCGCGCTTCAGGACGTGTACGCGGGTCGCGTGCAAGCCTGGGTGAGCAAGTGCCGCGCCGAGTGGGCCAGCCTGCCGGGCAACTATGCAAAGCAGGGGCAGCGATCCATGGCCACGCTGGTGGCCTGGTTTCAACAACGTGGAGGGATCACGGCATGACGTCGAATCAACTCATGACGGGGGCGGCCGTGGGCCTGGCCGTGCTGGCCGTGCTCTATGCCTTCCGTCGACCGGCTCAAGAGTCAGTGAACACGCGGCAAGCGGCCGTGACGGACTTCGGCAAGCTGTGGGATGAGCAGATGGCGGGGCTGCAGCTGTCGGCCAACCTCAGCGACTACAACGGGGCATTGAAGCTGCGCGGCTTCGGCTTCACGGTCTGAAAGGGACAACATGAAGATCAACACCGAATTGGTTTGGGCCATGGGTGGCCTGTTCGTCGGCTACCTGCTGTTCAAGCGTGCGAGCGTGACGCAGCAGGCCAGCCCCACCACGTCCAACGAAATCACCAGCCAGGGCCAATGGTGGACCTACGCCGGTCTGTGGCAGTGAGGTAAGCCATGAGCGCATCCACCAACATCAGCAAGGCGGCCATCCTGGCCGGTGCGGGGCTGGCCCTCGTGGCTTTCCTGTGGCTCAAAAAAAAAGGGGTTGCGGGTGTGGCGGGCGATGTGGTGGGTGCAGTGGGTGACGCATCGGCCGGCGTGGTGCTGGGCGTGGGCGATCTGTGGGGCGTGCCCCGAACGGATGCCAGCGCATGCGCCAAAGCACGCGCCGAGGGTCGATGGCTCGATGCCTCGTTCTACTGCCCTGCGGGGCAGTTCATCACCTCGGGCGCGGGCGCTGCGGCCAACGCGGTGGGCAACGCGGCATCCGGTGCCGTGCTGAGTGTGGGCGATGCCGTGGGCGTGCCTCGCACCAACGAAACCGAGTGCGAAAAAGCCAAGCGGGAAGGGCGCACGCTCGATGCGTCGTTTGCCTGCCCTGCGGGCGATTTCCTCAGCTATACGTGGAACAAGTGGGGGTGGTGACATGGACCCGTTGACCGTTCTCGCGGCCCTTGGCCCCCTCGTGGTTGACCTGGGAAAGGGCCTGATTGGAAAGGTGCTCGGCCAGGCCGATTACAAGCCGGTGAACATCGACGAATGGGCGCGCATGCGCGGCGTCGAGTTGGACACCTTCCGCGCGATCAACCAAGCCGGCGCCGAGGGCGAGAGTTATCCGTGGGTGCATGCGGTCATCAAGCTGCAGCGGCCCATCGTGGTGGGCGTGACGCTGGGCGTTTGGGCCTGGTCGCGCACATGGGGCACACCGTCGCCCGACATTGACAACGCGGCCGGCGTCGTGTGCTTCTACCTGTTCGGGGATCGCACGTTGATCGCGGCCAAAAAACAAGTCCAAGGGGCTCGCTGATGGGTGATCTGGTTCATGGCCTGGTGGCCAAGGTGGTGGGCGGCGTCATCGTGGGCGCGGTGGTGGGGTGGAGCGCTTCGGCGCTGACCATCGCCGGCCGTGTCGATGCGGTGGAAAAAACCCTCTCGCGCATTGAAGCGCGGCTCGATTCCGTCATCACCAAGCGGGAGAAATGAGCATGTGGCCCAGCTGGAAGGACATTGGCAAAGAGGCGGCCATCGTCATCGGCGGCGCCATCGTGGCGGCGCTGATCATCGGGCAGTTGCCCGGCCTCAAAAAGTGGATTTCCGATCAATGGGGCGACACGCCCAAACTGTTTTGAAGGGCAGACCATGGACAAGAACACCAGCAACGCGCGCGCCGTCGCCATCTTCGACAAGCGTGACAACCTGATCGGCCTGGAAGGTCGCAACGGCAAGAAGTGGAGCGTGGGCAAAGCCTCGCTCGCCGAGCGCCTCATGTCGGCACGCCAGCGTGCGCGGGGCTTCAACTGGATCGAAGGCGGCGTGATGGCCACGCCTCCGACCGTCACGCAGGGCGCCATCGGCATGGCGCTGCCGGCCGGCATGACGGCCATGGCAGACCGTCGCCTGGCAACCAACCGCGCGGCCTACCGCGTGCGCGGCACGGGCGGCGTGGCTTTCGAGGAAAACATCGGTGGCAGCAACTACATCCGATACGCGAGCGAGCGCACCAACACGGCGGGCGGCCTCGCGTACGGAAAGGGAACGTGGGAGGTCACCATCCCCACCGATTCGCGCTATGTGGCGTTCGAGTTGCTGGGCTCGGCCACCATGGCTTACATGGTGTACGTGCGCGACCTGGTGGGCAGCAATTCGGGCCTGACGGCCGCCAACGGCCACAACATCGGCGCGGCCAACCAAACCCTGCTGATCGACTTTGGAGCGGCCGGTGACCGTGAGGTCACGCTGCTGATGGGCTCGAGCGATCATGGAATCCGGGCCTATGCCATCGAAGACACGGCCAGCGTCTTCAACGTCGCGCAGGATGATCTGCGATGGCTGGTCAAGGGTGATTCGCTGGTGTGGGGCAGCATGTCGCCGCCACCCAACTACGTGGGCCGAGCCATGGGCGACGTCATGCGCGCGCTGATGGGCTGCGATGTGGTGTGCCAGGGCATCGGCGCATCGGGCTACATCGCAGGCAACAACCTTCAAAACGCCTATCGGCAGGAAGACGCGGCCAAGGTGGGGGCAGACCTGAATCTGGTGCTGCTGGGCGTCAACGATGTGGGCGCCGTGCCCATCATCACCGGGCCGGCTCTGCAAGATGCCGTCAAGCGCTCGATCTCGGGCATGGTTGATCGCGGCATGTCTGAGCCCATCATTGTGGGTGGCCCGTGGGCCATGAACCGCAACAGCGTGGGCGCCAGCCAGGCAAAGACCAACCTCCTGCAGGTCGAGGCGGACATTGCAGCGGCTGTCGAAAGCCTGGCCGAGCCGCGCATCGTGTTTTTGCCCATGAGCACGCCGGGCATGGCCACCCCGTGGGGCGGCGTGTGCGATCCGTGGATCACGGGCGAGCAAAAGACCAACAGCACGGCCGGCAGCGTGGGCAACTCGCGGCGCGTGGTGGGCGATGACACCCACCCGAGCCTCTACGGTGCTTTGTACCAGGGGCGCCGGCTGGTCAATGAGTGCATCAGAACGGCCGTTTACCGGGGCTGGTGATCACCTGACCACGTAGAGCGTGCTGGGGGCCTTGGGTGGTGCCAGGTGCAGGCGCTGGCCAACGACTTGGGGAGCCGCTCGGCTGTCTGCGCTGACGTGGGCCTGCAAAAGCGCCAGGTCGCGGCGCAGGCGCTCGGCCTCTTTGGCGGCGTGCTCGCTGGCGCGCATGTGGTGCAACAGCAGGTTGTGCGCGTCCGCGTCGAGCCACTGCGAGCCCCAATGGGTGAGCCAGAAAAGCGCGAGCAACGCGGGGCGCGGTGCATCGTCGTCGCTGATCCAGCGGCGCACGGTGCGCTCGCCAACGCCCAGGGCGCGGGCGAGTTCGCGGGGGTGAGGCCGTCCCAGGGCCTCAAGCATCACGCCCAGGGGCGGCGTGTGCTTCGGTAGTTTTTTGAGCGTGGTCATGTGACCGATTTCACGAAAGCGCGGGGGCGCCAATCGATGAAAAAGCGGCCAAGAACTGACGCAAGGCGGCGTGTAGTGTGCGTGCAACACACTTGCCACGATGTATATTATGTCAACCATACATCGCTCGATCAATTTCGCTGAATCTGTCCACGTCAGACCCCCATTCAACCCCCATCCTCCGTTGCGGCCAGCGACCCCGCCAAGGCCCCCACGCAAACATCGAGCAGTTGCCTGCGCGGGATGCGTGAGCCCTCATCCAGCCAATCCAGCACGGCCTGTACCAGGAAGGCAAGCCATGAGCGGATGGCAAGGTGCTTCAAGGCTTTTGCAGATGGCCGGGAACCCAGTGTCGCAAGAATGCGCTTGGCTTGCAGATCCAGATTGCGGTTGACCACATCCTGGATGGCCTGGTCGGGGCTGGCCGCGCTGCGAAAAATCGCCCGGTATGTGTGGGGGTGGCTTTCAACGTAGTCCAGGTAAGCCGTCAGGCTGGCCCGCAATTGCTGGCTCGGCGGCAGCGCCGGATCAGGTTGCGTGGCTTGCAGGATCTCGTCATAGCCGCTCTGGACGATGGCTGAGAAGAAGTGTCGCTTGCTGGGAAAGTAGTGATACAGCAAGCCCCGGGACACCCCCGCCGACTGGGCGATCTGGTCGATCTGCACCTCGTCGTAAGGCTTCGCGCCAAATGCCGTTGCCCCAACCGCCAGCAAATGCGCCCGGCGGGCATCTGGCTCCAGACGGGGCCCGATCGGTTGCGTTGACAGTTTTTTCTCCGGCATGCGCCCTCTCATTGTTTGACATGAGTTCAACAGTGTATGCACAATGCGACTATTAAACATGCGTTCAATAGCAGGCCGGCACCCTGCCCTGGCTTGTGCATCGGGGCCTTGCCCCTTGTCGAAAGAAAACGGATGAGCGAACTCAAGAACACGCTGCGACGCATCTTCATCACCACATGCCTTCTCACCAGAACGACCGAATGGGCAGCCAACCGGCTGGGCGCAGGTTTCTTTCTGCCCGCCCTTTTCGTTTTGCGTTACTCGGCCATGGGCGGTTTGGAGCCAAGGCTTTTCGCCGAACAACTCAATGCCGTGCGTTCCTTCGAGGACGACGCCTGGTGTGGGCACTGGGATGCGATGGCGCGTGAGGAGCTCGCAGGCATCGGGAAAATGTTGCCGGGCCTTGCAAGTGTCATGACCGAAGAAGGGCTGGCCATGCCTGCCCGCCTCGAGCAAAACGCCGCCTGGGCAGAGTTTCAAGCCATGCTTGCCCCCTTGGGCCCCCGAATCGCTGAGTTGATGACGATGGATGCCCAAGCTGAAGCGAAGCAAGAAAGAACGAGCAAGCATGCAACCTCGGTCCCTGACAGCCAGCGGGCCATCGCAGCCTTGCGCTGCATGGTCAGGGCCATCACTTATTACCAGGTCAGCGCATTCCCTGGCGGATCAGTGGCTCGAATGAACGCCTATCACCGCTCGAGAAGCCTGTTCCATGTGTTGACGAAAATCGTGGGGCCGATCCTCGGCCTGGCGATCGAGCACCGTCGCATTGAAGTGAACGGTCAAGTGGCGGAGGGCTACCTGGTGACCCCGCCGGGCTCCCAGCCTTGCCCGCTGGCGATCATCACCAACGGCCTGGAAGGCACGGTTCAAGAACTGGCGATTCCACTGTTGAAATACCACGATTCAGGCATGGCCGTTTTTGTCATGGAAATGCCAGGAACCTATGCCTACACACAACCCATGTCCGCAGCCTCAGAGGCCATCTACCACGGGGTGATCGACCACTTGGCGAGGCACCCGCGGGTGGATCCAGGCCGCATCGGGTTCGTCGGGGTCAGCTTCGGGGGCTATTGGGCCGCCCGGCTGGCCGCCACCAGCCCCCGCCTGCGCTGTGTGGTTGCCTGCGGTGCGCCAACGCATCGATCGTTTCAGATTCAGAACACCATCGGCGTGCCCGAGATCATCGTTCGGGCTTTGCGCAACACCACCGGCGCCACGAGCTTGCACGATCTGATGAAAAAACTGCGGGCGCTGTCGCTGCGTGAGTTTTATCGGCGCATCAAGGCTCCCCTGCTGGTCATCAATGGCGATCAGGACACCTTGCTCAGCACCCGGGACTCCATCGATCTGGCCGACCGTGCACAACAAGGCGAACTCAAGCTCTACCCCAACGACGACCATTGCGCCATGGCGCATTACCGCGAGTGGTTGGACTTGTCGCAAACATGGTTGCAGAAGCATTTTCTGCATGAGGCCGGCGAAAACAGCGTTTCATGAGCGCCGGGTTCAACGGATGATGGCCTTGCCTGTCAGGTTGCCCAGGCGCGACAAGTTTTGTTCTATCTCGCTCAGGGCGTTGGCGATCAGGTCGATGCGCCTGCTGTTCCAGGGACGTTGGGCGTAAGCGCGTTCGAGGATCTGGCGCAGTCGCCGGTAGCGTTGAATCAATTCGTTCGGATGGGCATGCATGGTGTGATGGCTCCACGCTGTTGTTGGGGAAAAGGCTGTGGCTGAAGGCATGGCAATTGCCGCGCCTGGCTTCGCGATCCCAACCTGGAGACAGCGTGAACGGCCCCACTACCTTTCAGACGCCACTTTTTTGCTCAAACAGCGCGCCACGCGGTGCTTTCGACTTCCTGATCGTTGGTGCAGGCTTTGCCGGTGCCGTGCTGGCTGAACGACTGGCCAATGAACTGAATCAGCGGGTGCTCATCGTCGAGCGCCGGCCTCACATCGGGGGCAACGCTTTTGACAGGCATGATGAACACGGCATCTTGGTCCATCCATATGGACCGCACATCTTTCACACCAATTCGACCGACGTGTTCGAGTACCTCTCCAGGTTCACGAAATGGCGTCCTTACGAACACCGCGTGAAAGCCAGCGTTGAGGGGCAACTGCTGCCCATCCCGATCAACCTGGACACGATCAACAGGTTGTACGGTCTCAGCCTCAGCAGCCGAGAGCTGGAAGCATTCTTTGCGCAACAGGCCGAGCCGAAGCCGACCGTGCGAACCGCCGAAGAGGCCGTCGTGAGCAAGGTCGGTCGAGACCTCTACGACAAGTTCTTTCGTGGCTACACGCGCAAGCAGTGGGGCCGAGACCCCTCTCAGCTCGACGCCAGCGTCACGGCCCGCGTGCCTACCCGGATCAATCGCGACGACCGCTATTTCACCGACATCCACCAGGCCATGCCGCAGGATGGCTACACCCGGATGTTCGAGCGCATGCTCGACAGCCCGAACATCAAGCTCATGCTCAACACCGATTACCGGGAGATCGAGCACTTGCTTCCGTGGCGGCACATGATCTACACCGGGCCGATCGATGCGTTCTTCGACCACCGCTTCGGTGCCCTGCCCTATCGCAGCATCCGCTTCGAACATGTGACCCATCACCAAGAGCGCTTCCAGGAGGTGGGGACCATCAACTACCCCAACGAACACGCTTACACGCGCGTCACCGAGTTCAAACACCTCACCGGGCAGAGGCATCCATGGACATCCCTGGTGTATGAGCACCCGACTGCGGAAGGCGACCCATATTACCCGGTGCCCTGCCCTGAGAACACGGCGCTTTATCGCCGCTATCGGGACGAGGCGGAGAAGCTGCCGAATGTGACGTTCGTGGGGCGGCTGGCCAGCTACCAGTACTACAACATGGATCAGGTGGTTGCTCAGGCCCTCAAGGTGTTCAGGACCTTGTCCGAGCGGATTTTGCTGACACGTGCTGACCACATGCCTTCTTGACCGGCATGCGGGTTGCCCCAAGTGTTGCGGACTCGATGTGGGTCCATTTTTCATGGAGTCAGCAATGCAAATCAAGCACACATTCATCGGGCCACTGGTGGCTGCAACGGCCGGCCTTTCGCCCAACTTGCAAGCCAAAGAGGTGACATGGGACACCCACGATGCCATCGAGGTCGGAGTGGGCGTGGCCAACCCTGGAGCGATCGATGACACCTACGTCTTCACCCTGATCGATCCGGCCGTTTTGTACGCCTCTGCCGTGGCCAACAACCTGAACTCGACGTTCGACGTCACCGATGGCAAGGTCTCTTTGATGAGGGAAGGCGGTAATGGTGCGGCAGACCAGTTGATCGCCGATTTCGCTTTCGACGGCACCTCCGGCGATCTCACCAAAAACTTCGGGCAACTGGCTGCGGGTGATTACTTCTATCGCATCTCCGGTGCGGCAGCAGGGCGAACGGGCGGCGTCTACTCAATCACATCAGAAGTGGTGCCGGTGCCCGAGCCTGCCACAGCTGCGATGGCGTCGGCTGCGGCCTTGCTTCTGCTGGCGTTGGGGAGCCGTCGCAACCGGGATTGATCAGGCCTGGGCGCTGGACTCGGAATGGCGATTGCTGGGGCGCTGATGCGCAGGCGGTGATCGCCTGATCAGCCACCGAGCCCGTTCAGAAAGGAAGATAAACCATGGACACCCCCGAATTCCCCATCGGCACCCAGCCGGCCCCCTCGCACGAGCGGCTCCGCGCGGTTGATCGCACGGCGAACGCGGCGCACTCCGCCATCGACCGCGTCGCCAACAAAACCGATCAGACCTTGCGCCAGGTCCGCAGCATGGCCGCTCAAGCTAAGCAACGCTTTCAAACGGGTTGCAAGAATTACAGCGAATGGGAAGACAAATTCGTTGAAAACACCCGCGAGCGCATCCGATCCAAGCCCCTGACCGCCGTGGCCATCGGGCTGGCGGTGGGTTTGCTGATTGGGCGCAGCAAGCGCTCGCGATGAGCTCGGCCAGCCGCCCTCCTCAGGGCGAAGAAAGCGAGCCGCCCCAACCCGAGGCGAAGGCGCCTGAGGCAGCCCCGCCATCTCTGACCGAGACGCTGGCGGGGCTGTTGGCGGCCACACTGGCGCGCTACCAAGCACGGCTGGAGTTACTGAGCCTGGATGTGCGGCGTGCCGTCCTTTCTCTTGGGCACCTCATCTTGCTGTCCCTGGTCTGTGCATTCTTGTTGTGGACCGCATGGTTCATGGCGATGGCCGGCCTGGTTTGTCTCATCGAGCATCTGACGGGCACCTACGCATGGGGCATCCTGGTGGTGATCGTGCTGAACTTGGCGTTGATGGCGTGGCTCTGGCAGCGCGCCATCCGCCTCACGCATCACCTCACCTTGCCTGCGGTGCGGGCTCACATCCTGGGTGGCCGCCATGAATGAACTGCGTCGCCTCAGCAAAGAGATGAGCACGGTGCTCGACAAAATGCGAGCAGCCGACGCGCTGGCCGCTGAGAACTGGCAGCGCTTGCGCACACGACATGGCTGGGCTTTCGTTGCCACCTTGGGATTGGGTGCTGGCTTGGCCGCTTGGTGGCGGTGGCGGCAACGCGATGCAGCACAAGCCCGAGGGCCTGGCGGCGCGCAAGACGAAAACGCCAGTTCGGCAACGGGGGCGGATGGTAGGCCTCCATCAACTCCCCTTTGGCGATCCTTGGCGCTGACTTTGCTACCCGTGCTGCTGCCTCGCATCGCGATGCGGTTCGTGCCTCTGCCCTGGCGTCATGTGGTCAGTCATCCCCTGCTCCATCGTCTGTTGAAATCGTTGGTGAGCAAGGGGGCGGACGCCATCAAAAAGGGCGCTCGTTGAGCGCCCTGTGAAATGCAGTCAGGAGAGCCAGCCCGCTGGCCGAAGTTCGTCAACTGTCACCAGTTGCACCCTCCCATGGAGCATCCGTCGTCATTGTTGTTCCTGGGCGTCTTCGCCACCGATCTGCTGTTGCGGCTGACGTTGACGTTGATCGTTGCCGCCTTGCTGACCGCCCGACGACGATTTGCCCATGTCTTGCTGTTGCTGGCCCGTCTGCTGGCTTTTTTGGCCTTGTTGGCCCTGTTGGCCAGGCTGACCAGAAGAGCCCGTGCCGCTGGATTGACCGCCGGAAATGTTGTTCTGGTTCTGGGTGGAATCGTTTTGCTGTTTCATGATGGCTCCTGTTTCAGTGAAGTTTTGCGCTCGAAGGCGCATGGTTGATGGGCAAGGGGCGTACCCAATGCCTTGCTGAAGGCCGTGCTTCACTCGCCGGCCTTGCGCACGCTGCGCAGATCCTGCGCGGTGCTGAGGTGATGCTTCAAGGTGGGCAAGGTGTTTTGCACGAAGAGCTTGAGTTCCGGGTCCTGGATCTCCTTCTGGGCCGATTCGAACAACTGGATGTCCTTCTGGTGGTCACGGATGCCCACGGTTTCGATGAACTGCTTGTCGAAGGCGGCGCCCTTGGCCTGACTCAGTTTGTCGATGGCGGCCTGCTTGTCCGGCGGGATGTTGGCGGGAACGCTCATGCGACCATTCGCCAGTTGCTGCAATTTGTCGTTGGCTTGGCGATGGTCGTTGAGCAGTTGGTCTGCCATGCGCTTCGTTGCATCGTTCTGGGCTCTGTCTGCAGCGAGCGAAGCCACGGCCACTTCGTAAAGACCCGCCTCGACAGCCTGGCGCACGAAACGCTGTTCCGTTTCGCTCAACGGCTTGAGCGCGCCTGCCCCGGCAGCCGGGCTGGAAAGCGTTTCATCGAGGCGGCCATCAGGCAGCGCCGTGCCCGTGTTGCTGCCGACGACCGCACCGTTGCTGGTGACGCCAGGCACACTGGCACCGCCGTCCATGCCGGCACTCTGCTCTGAAGCCGACCCCAGCACCAAGCCGCTTCCTCCGGCTTCGGAACTCGACATCGAAACGGGCGGGGTGACGTTCTGCCTCCTGTCGCAAGCTGACAGCAGTGGGATGCCCAATGCAAGGGCCCATGCGATGGCGCGAAGGGGATGTGGTGTTGCCATGATGATCTTCCTGGTTGACGAGAGATGGGCGCCACTTCAATGAGGTGCGTCGCTCGATGATGGGTTCTGGCCTTCACCTTCCGCTGCGTCGGCAGGTGCAAGGCCGTGCTCGCTCATGCGCTGCTGGCGCAGTTGCTGCATGTCATCACGCAGGCTGCGCCAGTTCATGCGTGCCCTGCCGATGCCCGTGAAGATCTCGCCCTCTTCTTCCTTGACGTGGTGCTTGATGTACTCGCCCAGCACCGTGAAAGTGGCTGAATAGCGGTCATCGGAGGGCTCCATCTTTTTGAGCTGGTCAATCAGCACGTGAAAGGTCATGTGCTCGACCTCGGCTTCGTCGATCAGGCCTTCGTCAGAAAGCGCGGAACGGATGGCGGGGTAGAAGAGGTCTTCTTCCAGCTCAGCATGGATCTCCAACTCCGAGATGGTCCGTTGGACCAGCGCTTCGCAAGCCGATTCATCTTGCTGGTCCATCTTCTCGAATTCGCGGAAGGCCTTCTTCACGCGCCGGTGATCTTCCTTGAGTTGATCGATGATCTCGTCAAGCGCGGCGGTATCGGCGCGCGATGCGGTGCGGTGCGAGGAGCTGGTGTTCGATTCAGTTCGGGTGCCAGGCATGCGTTTCTCCTGTTTCAGGTGTGGGGGGAACGCATCCCTTCGGCAAACGCCGTGCCGATTTCTCTTTGAAGGCGCTGAACCAGCTCCGGTTCTTCCCCGAGTTTTGCCGCAGCATCGGCGAGCGAGAGATCTTCTTCGTACGCCTTGCGCGAGATCTTCGCGGCCCTGTCATAGCCGATCTCCGGCGTCAGCGCGGTGATGCCCATGAGCGAGCGGCTGCGGTACCACGCCAGTTTCTGCTCGTGGATTTGCATGCCCTGCAAACCGTGCTTGGTGAAGCTGCCAACGGCATCGACGAGCAGGCGCAAACTTTGCAGCAAAGTGTGCGCCATCAAGGGCTTGAATGTGTTGAGCTGAAAGTTGCCAGAGGCGCCGCACCAGCTCATGCTCACATCGTTGGCCATGACCTGGACGCAGACCATGACCAGCATTTCGCACTGGGTGGGGTTCACCTTGCCGGGCATGATGGAGCTGCCAGGCTCGTTGGCGGGCAGGGTCAATTCGCCCAGGCCGCAACGAGGTCCTGACCCCAGCCAGCGCGTGTCGTTCGCGAGCTTCATCAAGGCCACGGCGAGCTGTTTGAGGGCCCCGTGCAGGCCCACAAGCGCGTCGTGTGCGGCGATGGCGGCGAACTTGTTTTCGGCCTCGACAAAGGGCAAGCCGAGCAATTGCGACAGGTTCAGGCAGACCTTGCGACCAAATCCTTCGGGGGCATTGAGCCCGGTTCCCACTGCCGTTCCGCCAACGGGCAAGGCCAGCACGGGCTCGCGTGCTCGCTCAATGCTTATCGCGGCCTGTTCGATCTGGGCGTCAAACGCCATCCACTCTTGCTCCACGGTCATCATCACCGCGTCTTGCAGGTGGGTGCGGCCCACTTTTTCGATGCCTCTGCCTTTCGTGGCGATGGCATGGATGGCTGTGCGCAGCCTGCTCAATGCTGGCAACAGGTCATGCGTGACGGCCATCGCTGCGGCCACCTGCAACGCGCTGGGAAAGATGTCGTTGGTGGACTGGCTGCGGTTGACTTCGTCGTTCGGATGAACCTGCCGCCACGGTGTGTTGCTGTGCGGAAGATGGCGCGATGCCAGCCGGGCCAGCACCTCGTTCATGTTCATGTTGGTCTGCGTGCCAGAGCCGGATTGCCAGATCACGAGAGGAAAGGCGTGGTCGTGTTGGCCGGACAGCACCTCGTTGCACGCATGCTGGATGGCCTCCGACACCGCTTGATCAATGGCGCCGGATTCCGCGTTGACCTGTGCGCACACGCGTTTGAGGATGGCCAGCGCACGCAACACGCCTTCTGGCATCTTCTCGTTGGAGACAGCGAAGTGGTGGCGCGCCAGTTCGGTCTGGGGGCCCCATGCCATGGATTTCTCGGCTTGGTCACCGCCGTGGGCTTTTGAAGAGGCGTTGGCGTTCATGGGCACTCCTGTGGTTGGACCGGGAGGGCCGCTGCATCGGCCCTCACAGCCTTCAGCGAACCACGTGCCCGCCCCGCCAGGTGTGCGGCGCCAGCGCTCAGGCCATGGACGACTCGCTGTTGTCCGATGCGCTCAGGTCACCGGAATAGTCTTTCAGCCGGTTGTAGAGCGTCTTGAGGCTGATGCCGAGCGTGGCGGCGGTGCGCTCCTTGTGGTTGTCGAAATGCCGCAAGGTGGCCAGGATGAGGAAGCGCTCGGCTTCTGCCATCGATTGCCCGATGCGCAAGGTCACCGAGGGGGCGTCATCGAGCATGACTGGCATCGGGTTGGGGCTCATCCAGGGCGATATGACGTCCGCGTCGATCTCCGGGCCGTTGGCCATCACGTAGCCGCGTTGAACCACGTTGCGCAACTCGCGCACATTGCCGGGCCAGCGATGCGCGCTCATGGCCTGCAAGGCCGCAGGCGTGAAAGAAGCCGCTCGGCCTTCCTTGCGGCTGATGTCGTCGAGGAAGTGTGCCGCCAACAAGGGGATGTCTTCGGTGCGATCACGCAATGGTGGCACTTGCACTGGGAACACGTTCAGGCGATAGAGCAAGTCTTCACGCAGCTTGCCTTGCGCCACAGCCTGCGCCGGGTCGCGGTTGGTCGCGGCGATGATGCGCACGTCGGTCTCGCGGTCTTGCGTGGAGCCGACCCGCATGAACATGCCTGTCTCGAGCACCCTCAGCAGCTTGACCTGCAGCTCCAGCGGCATCTCGGTGACCTCATCGAGGAACAGCGTGCCGCCGTGGGCTCGCTCGAAGAAGCCTTGGTGCGTGCGCTCGGCGCCCGTGAAGCTGCCTTTTTCGTGGCCGAAGATTTCGCTTTCGATGAGGTTGGGCGATATCGCGCCGCAGTTCACGGCCAGGAAAGGTTGTTTGCGGCGGCGGCTGAGGTCGTGCACGGTCTTCGCGACGACTTCCTTGCCACTGCCGCTCTCGCCGGTCACGAAAACGGTGACCGAGGTAACCGCGACTTTCGCGAGCTGCTCATAAACCCGCTGCATTGGGGTCGAACGGCCCCACAGCAAGCCGAAGTTGCCACGTTCGGCAACTGTCTCGCGCATGGAGCTCAACTCAGCCTGCAATTCGGCAGGCCGCATCAGGCGAGAGAGGATGCCCTTGAGTTGATTGATGTTGATGGGCTTGATGAGGTAGTCGGTGGCGCCATGGCGCAGGGCCTGGATCGAGGTCTCCAGGCTGGCATGGCCGGTGATGAACACCACCTCGGAATTGCTCAGCACGTTGTTCTCGCCGATCAGTTCCATGCCGCTGCCGTCTGGCAGCATGAGGTCGAGCAGCACCAGGTCGGGCTGGTTCATCGAAAGTTGCGCGCGCGCTTCACGCAGGCTGTGGGCGGTGGCGACAGTGAAGCCTTCGGTGGCGATCAGCGCCGCCATGATCTCCGCAGATTCGCGGTCGTCTTCCACGATCAAGGCATGGCTCATGAATATCTCCTGTGCGAAGCAAGCATCACGCTAGCTCAATTGGTGAGCCCATTCGTAACGAACCGCTGGCTCATTGAGGAGGCATCCAGTTTGCTCATTGATGCGCATGGATGCCTCTCGACCCGTTGATGAATCCGATGCAGTCAGACCCGGCGCCGTTACCGTCTTGCTGCTTGTGGATGTCATCAACCCATTGACGTTTCCCGAGGCGCGCCGCATGGAGCCGGCTTTGCGCAAGATGACCAGGCGGTTGAGCACATTCAAGCACCGCCTGTCACAGCAAGATGTCATCTCTGTCTACGCGAATGATCATTATGGCGCGTGGCACAGCGATTTCCGACTTGTAAAAGAACGCTGCGAGCAGTTGGGAGGGGTATCGGCGTGGATGGCCGAAATCCTGGAGCCAAGCCCCGACGATTACGTGATTCTCAAACCTCGTCACTCGGCGTTTTATGGCACTCCTTTGGAATTGCTGCTGACGCATTTGCGATGCCGCGATTTGATTGTCTGCGGCCTGTCAACCGACATGTGCGTGCAGATGACAGCCATCGATGCCTACCTGCGGGGTTTCAACCTCCATGTGCCCAGTGATTGCAGTGCGGCTGCCAGCCCTGCGCTGCACCGGCAAGCGCTGTCTTACATGGAGCGGGTGCTGCACGCCAACACAGATGCCTCCGATTCGCCCTGGGCACGCCAATTGCCGCAAGCGCAGCCCCCGTCCATCAGGAGATCGCAATGAGCACATTGGCCCGCATCCACATCGTTCGCCACTTGGTGCGTCGCTGACATGGATTTCGACGCCATCTTCGGCATGACGATGTCGCCAGTCGAGATCGTCATACGGGGCACGGCTGTTTACTGGCTCCTGTTCCTGATCTTTCGTTTCGTGCTGCGGCGAGACATCGGATCGGTGACGATCGCCGACGTGCTCGTGCTCATCCTCATCGCGGACGCTTCGCAAAACGCCATGGCAGGTGAGTACCACACGGTGAGTGAGGGTGCGGTGCTGATCTCGACACTCGTGGGCTGGAACTACGCGCTGGATTGGGCGAGCTTTCGCTTCCCCGGGCTGGGACGCGTGGTGAGCCCGCCTCCGCTGCTGCTGGTGCGCAACGGCAAGGTGCTGCTGAGAAACCTGCAGCAAGAACTCATGTCCACCGAGGAGCTGCTTTCCAAGCTGCGAACGCAAGGTGTCGACGACGTGAAGATCGTGCGCAAAGCTTACATGGAGCCGGATGGTTCGATCAGCGTGCTCAAGTGATTGAGCGGGACGAAGCAAGCAGGCATGTCGATTGCCCCTGCTCCCAACAAGGATCAGTCTTCAAACCTGCGAAAGGACGCCCATGAAATCCTTCTTGCACCCTGTTCTTTTTGCCCTGGCTGTGGCGACCTCATCGAGCATGGCTGCAGCACAGGGCATGAGCACCTCGCCTGTGGTGCCCGTGGCGCCCAGCGTGGTATCGGATCGCCTGCAGGCCACATCGAAGGAAGCGTGGCAAAAGCTACATCGTGTCACCAAGATCATCGGCACCGAGGTGCGCAACACACGTGGCGAGAAGATCGGCGACATCAAGGACCTGATCATCGACCGCAATGGCAACGTCAGCCACGCCGTGGTTTCAACGGGCGGCTTCCTGGGCATCGGCGATCGGTTGCACGCGGTGCCCTGGAACATGGTCCAGGCGACGGCGGGACGTGACTTTCGCGTGCTCGACATCGACAAGAACCGCCTGAAGAACGCGCCCAACTTCGACCCCCAGAACTGGCCCAACGTCATTGACGAGCGCTGGGCAGAAGAAAACAACCGCCACTATCAACCCGCCCCTCCAGCCGGGCGGTAAAGGGAGCCAGCATGCCTGACTTGCGAGACAAAGTCGTTTTGGTCACCGGTGCGGCCAGTGGCCTTGGGGAGGCGATCGCCGCCCAGGCTGTCGCGGCGCACGCCCGTGTCGTGATGATCGACCGCCAATCTGAGCGGCTGCAAGACGCCGTGAAAAAGCTGCCAGCGGATGCGGCTGAACGCGTGCTCGCCTTGGAGGCCGATTTGCTTGACCGAGACCGGCTGGAAGAGGTGCTCACTGAGGTCGAATCGCGCTGGGGCGTGCTCGATGTGCTTGTCAACAACGCTGGCACCGACGTCACCGCTTCCATGCAGTCCTTGAGCATCGAGGATTGGGACCGGGTCATTGCCACCAACCTGAGCGCGCCCTTCGTGCTCAGCAAGATGGCTTTGCCGATGCTCATCGAGCGGCGTGGTCAGATTGTCAACATTGCCTCGACGGCCGCGTTGCGCGCATGGCCGAATGCGTCGGCTTATCACGCCAGCAAGTGGGGCGTGCGCGGGCTGTCGCATGCCCTGCATGCGGAACTGCGGGAAGTGGGTGTGCGCGTCATGTGCGTGGTCGCTGGCGGCATGCGAACCCCTTTCCTGCTCGATCGGTTCGAAGGACTCGACCTGTCTCGCCTGCAAGAGCCGGCCAACGTCGCCAAGGTGATCCTGATGGCGATCAGCACGCCTCGCGGATCGGCGATCCCTGAGCTGATGGTGTTGCCTGAACAAGAGTCGTCATGGCCATGAGCACGTCCGCGCAACCCGCTGTGTTCCTGGACAAGGACGGCACGCTGATCGAGAACGTTCCTTACAACGTCGATCCAGCGAAGCTTCGCCTCACGGCCCACGCTCCCGAAGCCTTGAGGATGTTGAGCGAGGCCGGCTATGCCCTCGTCGTGGTCAGCAACCAGCCAGGCCTGGCATTGGGGTACTTTGACCGGCATGCGTGGATGGTGCTGCGCCAGGCGCTCATCGACCTCGTTGAGCAGACATCCGGGGTGGTGCTGCGGGACGTGCTGGCGTGCCCACATGCGCCCGCGTCGCCGTCGCGGCCGAGCTGCCTTTGCCGCAAGCCTTCACCCGGCTTGCTGCGCCAAGCCGCCGTTCGGCACCACCTCGACCTGAGTGAGTCGTGGATGGTGGGCGACATCCTCGATGACGTGGAGGCGGGCCGGCGTGCAGGATGCCGCTCGCTGCTGATGGATGTCGGCAATGAAACGGAGTGGCGACTCTCGCCGTTGCGCGAGCCAGAACACCGCGTGCACGATCTGCTGGAAGCGGCTTGTTGGATCATGGCGCCGTCTGCCCTGCCTCAGCGGAGATCATTGCGATCGATCCCCCATGCATGCCAGGAAGCAACGGCACAGGGGCTCATGCCATGAGCGGGCACCTCGGTTGGCAACGAGCGCGCCGCATCCTGGCCGTGCGGCTGGACCATTTTGGCGATGTCCTCATGACGACGCCGGCGCTGGCCGCCATCCGCGCCAATCGGCCTGATGCGCACCTGGCGCTCTGGTGTTCACCCGCCAGCGCGGCGGTCGCCGAGGCCACGGGCCTGGTCGATGAGGTGGTGCCATTCAAGGCGCCCTGGATGAAACACGAACAGCCGGACACCTTGCGCTGGGGTGTGGACCAGATTGCTCAAAGGGGCTTCGACGCGGCAGTGATCTTCACCACCTGCACCCAAAGTGCCCTGCCCGCTGCCATGGCCTGCATGCTGGCGGAGGTTCCCCTGCGTCTGGCCCACGCGCGCGAGCAGTCTTACAGCCTGCTCACGAATTGGGTGCCAGATCCCGATCTCATCGGGCCAGGCATGCGACACGAGGTGCAACGCCAGCTCGATTTGGTCGCCACCTTGGGGTGGACGCCTCACCACGACCGCTTGCGCTTCGAAATCGACGATCAGCGCGAGAACCATGCGCTCAATCTGCTGCGCGCATGTGGGCTGCCCGAAGGGCTACCGTATGTGGTGATGCATCCGGGGGCCACGGCACCCTCGAGGCGTTATCCCGCCGAACGCTTCGGTGCGGTGGCGGACGGCTTGTGGCGTGAGCGCGGCGTGCGCACCGTCTTCACCGGCGCGGATGGCGACCAGGACGTGGTCCAACGCGCCCGGGCGGCCATGAAGACGCTCTCCATTGACCTCAGTGGCCGCCTTGACATCAGCGAGCTGGGCGGTGTCATCGCCCATGCCCGCCTGCTGGTGAGCAACAACACGGGGCCCGCGCACCTTGCGGCGGCCTTGGCCACGCCAGTGGTGGACTTGTATGCGCTGACGAACCCTCAGCACACGCCGTGGAAGTCGCCTGCCCGGGTGCTGTCGCACGACGTGCCGTGCCGAAATTGCCTCAAGAGCGTTTGCCCGCAGGGGCACAACGCCTGCCTCACTGGCATCACGACGGAACAGGTGCTTGCCGCCTGCCTCGAGATGTTGCCCACTTGATCAAACGCACAGGCCAGAACCATGATCGTCCTTGGCATCAACGCAGCTTTTCATGATTCATCCGCCGTGCTGGTCCGAGACGGCAAGGTGATCGCAGCGTCCGAAGAAGAGCGCTTCACGCGCATCAAGCATGCCAAGCGGCCGGTGCCCTTCAGCGCCTGGGAGCTGCCGTTTCATGCCATCGACGATTGCCTTCGCCAGGCGGGCGTGACCTTGGCCGACGTGGCGCACGTGGCCTACAGCTATGACCCGCGTCCTGAGATCGCGCAGCGTCTGCGCGCGGGGCTGGACGCCATCACCTTGCCGATGTCGCCGTCTGACGCGCCCCATCGCGAAGGGGTGAACCCATGGGAGCCCTTGTTCCTGAGCTACATCCTCAACGCGCCACGGCAGTTGCTCGACGGTGTGCCGCATCACCTGCGGGCCCGTTGGCGAGACATGCCTCGCCCGCCACGCTGGCAATGGCACCACGTGGATCACCACCTGTGCCATCAGGCCAGCGCCTTCCTGGCTTGCCCTTTCGAGCGTTGCGCGGTGATGACGCTGGACGGCCGGGGCGAGACCGCCACAACCGCTTACGGGCATGCCAAGCCGGGTGCTTACGAAAGCCTGGGCCAGGTCGACATGCCGCATTCGCTGGGCCTCTTGTACGAGCAGGTGACGCAGCACCTCGGCTTCTTGCACTCCAGCGACGAGTACAAGGTCATGGCCCTGGCGGCCATGGGCCAGCCTCGCTTCAAGGAAGCCCTTGAGGAGGTGGTGCGGACCACCTCCGAAGGTCAATACGAAATCGGCGATCTGCCGCTTTCGGTGCTGGTGGGCCCGCCGCGCCGGTCTGGCGAGACGCTCACCGAAGAACACCTGGACCTCGCCGCCTCCTTGCAGGACGTGCTGGAGGAAACGGTGTTGAAGCTGGCGCGCTGGCTGCAGCAGAAAACAGGCGAAAGCCAGTTGGCGATGGCTGGTGGCGTGGCGCTGAATTGCCTGATGAACGCGAGGTTGCGGGACAGCGGCATCTTCGATCAGGTGTGGATCCAGCCCGCAGCGGGTGACGCGGGCACGGCATTGGGAGCCGCCTTGTGGGTCGACGCGCGGCTGCGGGCGGGCTATGCCAGCGGCGAGACTTTGAGCGACTTGTCGCGCCTCAGCCGCATGGAACTGGGCCCTCGCCGTTGGCGCATGGACAGTGCTTACCTGGGGCCCAGCTTCGATGATGAGGAGATCAAGAATTTGTTGAAGTGGGCAAAGGTATCCCACAGGCGGCTCAATGACCCAGCAGGCGAAGTGGCCGAGTTGTTGGCTCAAGACCGCATCATCGGCTGGTTCCAAGGGCGCATGGAGTTCGGGCCGCGTGCGCTGGGTGCGCGCTCCATCCTCGCTTCACCGATCTCGCCTCAGATGCAAATGCGGCTCAATGAGCTCAAGGACCGCGAAGACTTCCGGCCCGTGGCCCCCGTGGTGCTGCATGAGCGCCTGCCCGACTGGTTCACCCCGGGCGATGCGACGCGGCGTGAATCACCATTCATGCTATTCACCTATGACGTGAAACCCGAGGTGGCTCATCGGATACCTGCCGCCTGCCACATTGACCGGTCTGCCCGGGTGCAGACGGTCACCCATGAGCAGAACCCTCCCCTTCACGAACTGCTGAGTGCATTCGAGCAGATCACGGGTGTGCCGGTGCTGGTCAACACCTCTTTCAATGTGCGCGGGGAGCCGGTGGTGTGCACCCCCAAGGATGCCTTGGAGGCCTTCTTCACCACGCCCCTGGATGCGCTGGTCATGGGCTCGTTCCTGATCGAAAAGAAGCCAGCCAGGGAGCCCATGCTGTGACCACCATCCTGGTCTCCGTCGTGATCCCCACTTGCCGCCGCAACGATTTGCTGCGGCGGTGCTTGAATGCAGTGCTGGCGCAAAGCCTGCCAGCGCCATGTTTCGAGGTCATCGTGATCGACGATGGCGGCGACGGCTCGGCCTGCGAACTCGTGCAGGCGATGGCGCAAGCGCTGCCCGAAGGGCCAGTATTGCGATGCGCCAGCACGCAACACCGGCGCGGCCCCGCGGCGGCGCGCAACCTGGGGTGGCACATGGCAGTGGGCGAGGTGATCGCCTTCACGGACGACGACACCATCCCGTCGCCCGACTGGCTGCTCGGTGGACTCGGCGCTTTGCGACCTGGTTTGGCCGCCGTGAGTGGACGCGTCGTCGTCCCCACCCGAGGGCCGTTGACCGACTTCGAACGCATGACCAAGGGGCTGGAGCACGGCGAGTTCGTCACCGCCAATGCCTTCGTGCGGCGCAGCACCTTGTTCCACCTCGGTGGCTTCGACGAACGTTTTCGCCGCGCCTGGCGAGAGGACTCGGATCTGCAATTCCGCATCCTGGCCGCAGGGGGTCGCATTGGGCGGGCGGAAGGCGCGGTGGTCAAGCACCCGGTGCGTTGCGTGCCATGGGGCGTGAGCCTGGGGCAGCAACGCAATGTGTTCTTCGATGCCCTGCTCTACAAAAAGCACCGTGAGCTCTACCGCATCAAGATCCGGCCGCAGCCACCTTGGCAGTACTACCTGATCGTGTTGTCCACGCTCTTCGCCATCGTGGCCATGCTCGATGGAAACTGGGGGTGGGCCGCGTGCGCGGTGTTTTTGGCGTTGGCACTCGTCTTCCGTTTTGCCTGGCAGCGCCTGCGCCATGCTTCCCGGTCCTTGCATCACGTCGTGGAAATGTTCGTGACTTCCATGGTGATCCCCTTCCTGTCGGTGTTCTGGCGCCTCGCGGGCGCCTGGCGCTTCCGGGTGTTTTTTTTGTGAGGGCCGTTTGATGAGCGCGCGTCGACTGAAGATCCTCACCTGGCATGTGCATGGCAATTACATGTACTACCTGTCGCAGGTGCCGCATGACTTTTACCTCGTGCGTGATTCCATGGGGAGCACCCATCACACGGGCCGCAGCGGCAGCTTGCCCTGGGGCGATAACGTGCATGACGCCCCGGTGGAACAACTGGAGTCCATGTCTTTCGACGTCGTGCTGTTTCAGTCGCCGGCCGCTTACCTGGAGGATCAGCACCGCTTGCTGAGCCAGGCCCAGCGCAAGCTGCCCAAGATTTACCTGGAGCACGATCCGCCCCAGGGCCACCCGACCGACACCCCTCACCTCGTCGACGACCCCAACGTGCTGTTGGTGCATGTCACCGCGTTCAACGATTTGATGTGGGCCAGCGGCCGCACGCCGACACGCGTCATCGAGCATGGGGTGCGGCTGATCCAGCCTGCGCGCTACGAGGGCGCCCGCGAGGCGGGCATCGTCGTGGTCAACCACCTGGCTAGGCGCGGTCGCAGGCTGGGTCTGGATGTCTACGAGCGGGTGCGTGAAAAAGTTCCGCTCGATCTCTTCGGCATGTCCTCACAAGAATTGCCCGGCGGCAAAGGCGAGGTCGCGCAGCAGGTCTTGCCGGCCTTGATGAGCTCTTATCGCTTTTACTTTCACCCGATTCGCTACACCAGCCTCGGGCTGTCCTTGATCGAAGCGATGATGGTCGGCCTGCCAGTGATCGGGCTGGCCACCACGGAGCTTGCCACGGTCATCCGGCCGGGGCACGAGGGGTACATCGACACCAGCATCGATCGCCTTGTCGAGGCCATGCAGTGGCTCATCAAGCACCCGCAAGACGCCGAGATCATGGGTGAGGCGGCCCGAGCCACTGCGAACGAACGCTTCCACATCGAGCGTTTCATCAACGATTGGCAGCGCGTGCTGCTGGAGGTCACAGCCGGCTGACGTACAAGGAGCTGAGGTCGGGTTCAGATGGCGATGAAATATCGCGCAGCAGGCCCTGGCTGCCGCCGGGATCTTTGGTCGCGAGGTCGCCCAGCGAGACGATGCCAACGATCACGCCGACCTGGTTGAGCACCGGGATGCGGCGGATTTGCACTTCGCGCATCTGCTTGAGCACTTCGTCGATCGTGTGGTGATCAAGGCACCATCGGGTGTGCTCGGTCATGACCTCCGACACCCGTGTGCGCAAGGGATTCATGCCGTGCGCGATGGCGCGCACGGTGATGTCCCGGTCTGTGATCATGCCCTGGAGCTTGCCAGACTGGCACACGGGCAAGGCGCCGACATTGAATCGGTCCATCAATCGCGCGGCTTCCTGTAAGGAGGACTGCGGCGAGATGATCTGAACGTGGCGGGTCATCACTTCCGATACGGGTCTCATGCAGTCCTGTCCTTTCAGATCGTCGCTGTGCTCAGTCCTGCGCACGCAGGCGATCGCGCAGCAGGCGGATTTGATCGTGGTTGCGCACGGTGCCGTCGTACTGACGGGTCACGACCATCTGGACGCTCGCCGGCAGGTCTTGTTCCAGTGCCTTCTTGTAGCGCGCCTTGGCCACGTCCTCGCCCCGCTCGCACTCTTCCAGCATGGCGAGGTCGGAATAGCCGCTGAGCGTGCCCTTGACGGCCACCCAGCCACGGTGGACGGCGCCGCTCGCACTGCCGCTGCTCTCGGGCTTGCCGCCCAGCTGCGTGACGAGGGATTGCAGCTCCAGCGCGGCCCCGTTGCACTCACGCGCGCGGGACTGGAACAGCTCCCGCAGCTCAGTGGCCTGCGTGTGTTCCGCGCAGGCCTTGAAGCCATACTCGCCGTCCCGGCAGTTCTCGATCAGGTCATTGAGTACGTCGATGACATCTTCGTTCGTCATGTTTCGCTCCTGTCATGGTTGACGGCCCGCCGAAACAGCGGGCGCTGCGCTTCCTCAGCACATGGCGTTCCCGCTCGTTGAGCAGCGTGCTCGGACCATTCGCTTTGGGCAATGAAAGGCCGCATGCAACGCCAAGGAAGGCGGCACGCCGATTGCCACCTGCTGCCAGACTGCCAGACAGAGCATCCCGCCACCACCGACGTCTCGTTTCACTTGATCGACAAAAAGGACCATGCATCACTTGATGGACGTGACCATGTGCTGGGGGCCAAACAGCGGCGGGATACGGCGGTATGTGTTGGCCAAACGCGCTTGGCTGGCGCCTTCGTCTACCTGGCAGCACACCTTGGTGAGCCCCGGGACCGAAGCGCACCGGCACACGCAAGGGGTGGTTTGCGTTGACGGGCTGACGCTGCCGGGTTCCGGTGGCTATCGGATGCCGCTGGCCATCGAAAAAAATGCGCGGCTCATCGAGCGCCAGATGCCTGATTTGATCGAGATCGGCGACGTGTTCACCCTCGCTTCTTCGGCCTTGCGCGCAAGCAGTCGCCTGGGCATTCCACTCGTGGGCTTCTGCCATTCGAACGTGGCGTTGCTCGGTGCGCGTTGGGGTGGCCCCGCCTTGGCAGCGTTGGCACGCCGCCATGCCAGAAAGATCTACAACGCATGCGACCTCGTGCTCGCGCCCAGCCAGGACATGCTCCATCACTTGAGATCGTGGGGGGTGCAGCAGGTGCGCTTGCAGCGCCTGGGGGTGGACACGGAGCTGTTTCATCCGGCACGGCGCGACCGGGCTTGCTGGCAACGATTTGGCATCGCGCCAGATGCGCAAGTGATGCTCTATGCCGGGCGTTTCGCGCCCGAGAAGAACCTGGGCTTGCTGGCCGATGTGGTGCGGCGCCTGGGGCCACCCCACGTGCTGGTCTGCGTCGGCGATGGCCCCGAGCCACCGCCTCGCGGACCTGGGGTGATCCGCCTGCCCTTCACCCAGGATCTGGCCGAACTCGCCACCTTCATGGCCAGCGCCGATGTGTTCGTCCACGCTGGTCGCGAGGAAACCTTCGGGCTCGCTGCGCTGGAAGCCATGGCCTGTGGCTGCCCGGTGGTGGTGCCCGGCGCTGGCGGGCTGAAGGAACTCATCGACGACCAGGTCGGACATTGTGTTGCCACGCCTGGTGCAGCCAGTTTTGCTGAAGCCGTCGAATGGGTCCTCGCGCAGGACCGCAGCCAGCTCGCACACCAGACGCGCATGCGCGCCATGGAACACAGTTGGCGGCAAGTCCTGCCACGCTTGCTGAATCAGTATCAGCGGCTGGTCGCCTGAATGCCCTTGCGAACGCTCACCAAATGAGCAGCGTCAACTCCGCCGTCAAGGCGGCCATTGCTGCGGCAAAAATCACATCCGTCGGGTAATGCAGGCCCAGCACGACGCGTGACAAGGCCACCAGCAGGCAAAACAGCCACAGCAGCGCCGACAGGACCGGGTAATGGTGCGACAGCACGATGGTGAATGAGACGGCGTGCAGGGTGTGCCCGCTCGGGAAACTGAACTTGTCGAGCGCGCGCGTCTTGGCCTGGATGCCTTCGCAAGAGGCGAAAGGCCGAGGGCGGGCAATGCGACGCTTGAGGCAAAGGTAGAGCATCAGGTTGATGCCACCGAGCACCAGCAGGTGGATGGACCGACTCGCCCCAGCCCCGTGGTCGAGCCAAGGCAACAGCACCATCACCACCGCCCACACCAGCCCGTCTCCCAGGCGGCTGATGCCCACGAGCGGCCAGGTGAGGAGGCGGCTCCAGCGCGATTGCTGGGCGCGCACGACACAGGCCCTGTCCAGCCACAGGACACGCTGCCAGAGCGCATCACGCGACACAGGCAGCGCTGACATGGCGATCTCCGCGGTCCGCCACAAGGGACACCATGCGTTGCGATTGCATCCGCAACATCGAGGGCCAATCGTTCATGCACGCGCGCTGGCGCGCCTGCTCACGCAGCCTGCCCAAGTAGGCCAGGTGCGAGACGGCGTGGGACGCCGTCGCGCAGAACCCCTCTCGATCGCCCGACGGCACAACGAAGCCGTTCTGCCCATGGCGGATGAGCTCCTCTGCAGCCGCCTCCTTGAAAGCGACCACGCAGAGTCCCGAAGCCATCGCCTCCAGCGTCACGTTGCCGAAGGTTTCGCTCTGGCTTGGAAAGAGGAAGACGTCTGCGCTGGCATAGGCTCGGGCCAAGGCATCCGCCGACAGCATGCCGGTGAAGATGGCGTTGGGCCAGCGCCGGCGCACGTCACGACCACGCGGCCCCTCCCCCACCACAACCATGATGGCGTGCGGGCACACCACCCGCGCACGCATCCATGCCTGCAAGGCCAAATCCACCTGCTTCTCGGCGGCAAGCCGGCCCACGTAAAGCATGACCGGCGTGTGAGGGCTCGCGCCCCAGGCCGAGCGCTGGCGGTCGCAACGCCATTTCGGCGAAAACCGCTCGGCATCGACGCCCCGCGCCACGACCTCCAGCCGTTCGAAGCCTTCTTCCGACAAATCCTTGTGCAGGCTCTGCGTGGGGACGAAGCTCAGATCGGCGATGTCGTGCAGCGACTTCATCACGCGCTTGATGAGCGACTCGCTCCAGCCAAGGCCGTAATAGTGGCTGTAGCGATGGAAGTTGGTTCGGAAATCGACAGTAACAGGCAAGCCCATGGCCCTCGCCGTCCTCGCGGCCACGTGCCCCAGCGGTCCCGGCGTGGCGACGTGGACCAGCTCGGCACGTCCGGCATCGAGCCTGCGCCGCATGGCGGAAGGCAACGCCAAGCCAAAGCGCAGCTCCGGGTACATGGGGATGGCGCAACCTGCCGTGAGCCACTCGTTGGCCTGCGGGTGCCGAGGCTCTCCGGGCTGTCGAGGCCGGATGAGATCGATCACATGCCCCTCTTCACGCAGGTGAGCGATGGTCTTGGCAACGCTCAAAGACACGCCGTTGACCTCGGGTGGATAGGTTTCGGTCACGTAGGCGATTCGCATCACGGGCCTTTCGCGGATGAACACGGAGGAGCCACGGGTGGGCAAATGTCGTTCCTGTCGCTCTCTGATCTGAACGTCAAGAGCAAGGCATGTCGATTGCCAATTGCTGTGGCGAATTTCCGCGCATCACGTGACTGTCGCGAAGACAGCACCGGCTTCACCCACTTTCAAGAACCTTCAGAAAAGGAACACGCCATGAGTCATGCCCATCATCCCTTCGTGTCGACGCTGATCGCCATCGCCGCCATGGCTGGGATCTCCACAGCGCACGCCCAGACCTATCCTCGGTCGGCCACACAGCCGGGCATGCCCGCTGATGCGGCGACCGACAGCAGCAGGAGCAGCACCACGACCACCAATGACGCCTCGCGCATGAACGAGACGCCCTCCAGCGCAAACACGCCAACCGGCTCCAGCACCTACGACAACTCGGCCAGCACACCCATGGCCTTTGAGTCGCCCGCCGCAGGCACACGCAGCGACGACAGCTATTCGTGGCTGCCTTACACAACCCGTGGCTACGTCGGCATCAACGGCGGCCGGGCCGAGATCGGTGACATGGCCTGCTCACCGTTCTACAGCTGCGACGACAGCAGCGACCGCGTGATCAAGGTCTACACCGGTGGGATGTTCAACGAGCACTTCGGCCTGGAACTGGCGTACTTCAACACCGGCAACATCGACCGCTCGGGTGGCCGTGTGCGAGCCCACGGTGGCAACCTGAGCCTCGTCGCACAGGCACCTTTGGGCACGATGGCGGCGGTGTACGCCAAGGTCGGGGCCACTTACGCATGGACGAAGACCTCGGTGGGCCCACTGGCCGTGGGCATCCCCAGCGGTGATGAAAGCGATGCCGGACCGTCGTATGGCGTGGGGGTGCGCCTCAACGCCACACGAAACTGGGCCTTCGTGCTGGAATGGGAGCGCCACGCCCTCAAGTTCGCGGGTGACGACAAAAACGGCACCAAGCTGACGACGTTGGGCGTGCAATACCGCTTCTGAGCACCATTTTTTCGGCACCAAACGGGGCCTTTGGCAATCCTTGACAACCCGTCAGGGACGCCAGGGCCCCGTTTCCCATTGCCGACCTTCCAGGTACACACACAACCACCGGCTCTTTCTGTGCCGGCGGCAGGCGATGCGGATCATCAACAAGATGGGCACCGCGATCATGGCCCCCGCGATGCCCCACAACCACCCCCAGAACAGCACGCAGATGAACACGGACAAGGGGCTCAAGGCCAAGCGCCGGCCCACCACAATGGGGCTGATGAAATTGCTCTCGATGCCATGAAGGGCAAGAAAGGACACGGCAGGCATCGCCACCATGAGCCCGCTGTCGGGCAAACCGATCAGCCCCGCCATCAGCAGCAGCAAGGTCGTCATCATCGGCCCCAGGTAGGGGATGAAATTGAGCACGCCGGCAACGGTTCCCCACAACACCGGCTTCGGCACACCCAACAGCGCCATCGACCCGGCGGTGGCCACCCCCAGCCCCAAGTTGATCAACGCCATCGTGCTCAGGTAGAGCGATATGTCGCACTGAGCCCGCCGCAAACCACCCATGACCAGCACCTTTCGGCGCTGGCTGGGCACGGCTTCGATGGTTCGGGCCAGCAGCCATCGTTCCGATGCCAGCAAAAAGTACAACAAGATGACGGTGGCCGTGATGCTGTAGCTCACTGACATGAATTGGCCGAGGAGCCTGCCCGTGAGGTTGATGCCCTCGCTGGCGATCTTGTCCTTCACCGGGTCACCTGCAGGCAAACCGCCCAGCTTCGCGCGCCTGGGCGGCGCGATGATGGGGATGCTGGAGCGCGCGCGGTCAATCTGATCGAGCACCTGCTCGACCGTGGTGGGTGCCTTTTGCAGCCACACCGCAGCCGGCTCGATCAGCACGTTGATCAACACACCCCCTGCTGTCAGCAAGGCGACCAACACCAACCCCGAGCCGACCGGATCGGGGATGCCCCAGCGCCTGAGCCGCCTGACGCTGCCCGCCAAGGCGAAGGTGAGCGCGATGGCGAAGAAAATGGGCAACAGGAACGACTGGGCCTCGCGCACGAACAAGATCGTGGCGAGGCCCACCAACGCCATCAAGAGCTGTCGGGTGCCCAGGCTTGAACCGGACGGATCGGGGTTGTGCACACCTCAGCGGCGGGACTTCAATTGGCCCGCGTCGTCAGAGAAGAGAACCTCCACCCGGCGGTTCTGCTGCCGGCCTGCTTCGGTGCGGTTGGATGCCACGGGATACGCCTCGCCCAGGCCCATGGCCTCGATGCGATCGGCCGCCACACCCAACGACACCAACGCCGCCTTGAGCGCCTCGGCGCGCCGTGTAGAGAGCCTGATGTTGTAGGCCTCGCTGCCCCGGGAATCCGCGAAGCCCTCGATGCGGATGCGGTGCTGTGGATGCTGCAGTAGCACGTTGGCCAACTCCTGCGCTGTGCGCATCGCACCAGGTTGCAGACCTGCCTGGTCGGTGGCGAACAACACATCCCCGAGGGTCACCACGAGGCCGCGATCGGTCTGCTGAGCCTTGAGACGAACCAGCGCCTGGGCCAGCGATTCAGCGCGTTGATCGGCCTGCGCGGCCTGCTGGCGGGCGGCGGCGGCGTCCCGCTCGTTCATGTTTGCCCGCATGCGTTCACGGTCCGTGCCAGCCGACTTCAGGCTCTCTTCCTGTGCGGACCGCTCGGCCAAGAACTGAGCCGCCTGGGCGCGCCGATACGCCAGGTAAGCCAGGTGGCGGGTCTCATCTTCGTTGCCGCGTTCTTGCCAGGCGCGCTCGGCCCGATTGAGGGCTTGCTTGGCCTGAACCATTTCATTGGCCGCAGCCTGCTCGGCACGCGGATGCAAGCTGGCGGTGGCGTAGGCCTCGCGGGCTTCTTTCAAGGCCTGATTGGGTCTGGGTGTGGTCTGGCAAGCCGCCAGCAAAAGAATCAGACAAGCCGCTGGGAATCTGGAAAGGATCATGGTGCCTCCTGAAAGAGAAAGGATTCGTGACGCCCGGCGATCACGGTTTCATGTTTTGTTCGCGCAGCGCCTTGAGGCCTTGCTGCACCTCCGCGTTCGCACGTCGAGAGCTCTCGGCGCCCGCCTTGTTGCGAGCCACCAGTGCATCGACCTCTGCCTCTTCAGCAAGGACCCGCGCCCGGTCGTTGTCGCCCTTCGCCGCAGCCACCTTTGCCGCTTCGAACTTGTTGCGCGCAAGCAGCAGTTCAGCTGGTGCCATTTCAGAAGCACCTGCCGACATGGCGCCATCGAGCGCCGCGCCGGCCAGCAAGATCTGCTCTTGCGGTGGCGCGCTGGCACACCCCACGAGGGCTGCGGCCAGGCATGCGGCGATCCAGAAAGGTTGTCGGCCCAAAGGGCGCGCGAGTTGTTCTGCCATGTTGTCCTCTGAAGTGAGTTTCGGGGGGACCTTGCTGAGCATCTTTTGTGCCTTCCCCCCTCGGCCACGGGTCGTTCTCATGCCGGGCTGGATTTGCCCCGGGCCAACCGGGCAGCAGGGGCCACCTGGCCGATGCGGCGTTGCGTCTCGCGTGCTGGCGGCACGAGGCCCGAGAACAGCGAAGCCATGGCTGTGCAACTGGTCTCGCCAGAAAAGCCCTGGATGCAGCGCATGCGCGCAAGCCGCCCCATCCTCTCCCGCTCAGCCGCAGACCCCAGCAAGGCATTCACGCGTTGCGCGGCTTCCTGGTCCGACCCGGGGGTGATGAGCCAACCCGTCTGCCCGTGCTGGATGAGATCGGGCACACCGCCGACACGCGTGCCGATCACCGGCACACCACAGGCCATGGCCTCCATCAGCGCAAAGGGCATCGCTTCGGTGTGCGAGGTGGATAGCAATACATCCAGCTCGGCATAGACCTCAGGCATGTCTTCGTGCAGGCCCACGAGGTGGACCCGCTCCTTCAAGCCATATTGGTCAACGAAGCGAAGCAGGTCTGATCGCATGGGACCCTCTCCTACCATCACGAAGTGCGCATCCGGCGCGAGGTGCTGCATGACGCGCGCCACGCGCAAGAACACCTCGGGGCCCTTTTCAGGAGACAGCCGGCCCACGAAGCCCACGAGCGGCGCGGCTGCCGGCACTCCCCAACGTGCGCGCAGGGCCGCATTGCGATCTGGCTTCGGTGCGAAGCGGTGGGTGTCCACGCCATTGGGGATGCAGTGAAGCTGGGAGGGGTGCACGCCCAGCCCCATGGCATGGAAATAGGCGTGCTTGCACACCACGCTCAAGTGCGTGCCCGTGGTGCGATGGATCTCCACATCGATGGTGTTGAGCTGGCGGCCATGGATGGTCGCCACCACCGGCGTGCCTGTGATGCGGCCGATGATGCCTGCCAGCAGGTGAGCGTTGCTGAGGTGCGCATGCAGCACATCGATGGCACGGGTTCGCACCAGCGTGCAGCCCAATTGGATGGACGACCACAGCGGGTCGTCCGGCATGGGCGCGATGAGCACCTCGGCATCGAGCTGGCGGAGGTGGTCGGTGAAATGGCTCTCGAATGGACAAAGGGCCATCACGGAAAACCTGTCGGAGGGCAGGTGCTCGACCAGCCTCGTCACATAGGTTTCCATGCCGCCGACGATGGCATTGCCGATGACTTCGAGAACGTTGATCCGTTTTGTTTCCAGGGGCAGTTCCGACATGTCTGGCTTTCGTCGGTCTAACAACACACGGGACGCCAACCCGACCGGAAGAACAGCGATGGCGTGGATCCCGCATCCGAAGCGGCTGCGCGCGCGAGTGAAGAGGGGGCGTCCTGCTCACCGCCCTGCCCCGATCCCGGATCGCCGCGTGATCCCAGGTCCGGGTTGCCCAGCCACGCGCTCGCGGTCTTGTGGAAGATGCGGTCACGCTCGGGCTGCCCGATTTCCATGTCTGCCAGGAGATCTTCCAGCCAGCCTCGGCGCTCCTTCAGCTCTTTGCCCGAACAAGGCAAGAAGCAGTCGCTGCCAAACTGGAGGACGCTGGAGCCCAGGACGCTGAGGGCGCGACTCAGCACCTCCTTGCGGTAAACCGGCGGGGCCCCAAACGACAGATCGAATCGAAAGGCCACCTGGTCCACCGGCACACCATGGATCAGGTCGATGAGGCCAACAGCGATGGCCTCGTCGGTCCAGGGCCAGCCCAGGTGCGCCAGCGTGATGCGCATGCCGGAGTGCACGCGCAAGGCCTCGAAATACGACGGCCGGCAAAAGCGCGATGAGCGCCCGTCGATGAACACGCCGCTGTGAAACAACGCCGGCAACTTGAGCCGATGCGCGACCTCGAAGGTGGGCTGCACCCGTTCTTCATGTGGATACCAACCGGCCGGCACCATCTTCACCCCGCGCAGGCCGAGGTCTTCGATGGCGTGGCGCAGGTCTGCTGGTGCATCGGGTTGACGCGGGTCGACCACGCAGAAACCCACCAGCCGGTCTTCGTGCCCTCGCACCAGCTTGGCCAGGTGCTCGTTGCCACGCCTCAGCGAGGCCGGATCGCTCAGGTCGTAGCCCGGGCTCAGGAAAGGCGCCAGCAACACCCCGACGTCGACCTCCGCCTCGTCGAGCGTGCGCAAAACACCATCCGTTGTTTCTCTTCCAGTGCAGTGCAGGTGTGCGTCGATCAACATCGCGTCACCCCAGCTTGAAGCCACGCGACAACATCTGCACGGCTGGCGCCACTCCGCCAGGTGGCAGCTCGCTCAGGGGCCACACCTCGTCGAACGCTGGCTGCTTGGGGCTTCTCTTTGACGCCTTGTCTCGCATGGCCTGGTGGATGAGCTCCAGCATGGCCTCCGCCGTGGCATGCCACGACAGGTAGGGCATGGAATGCGTGGCCGCTCCCTTGGCCATCGATTGGGGCCGCTCGTGCGAAGCCAGCACCGCTTCGCACAGCTCGACGAACTCGGTCTTGTTGCTGGCGATGTGAACCACCTCGCCATAGAGTGAGACCACATCGCGCACAGCCGTGCTGACGACGGGCTTCTCTGCCGCCAGGTATTCGAGCGTCTTGGTGGGGCTGATGTACTGCGTGGCATCGTTGAGCGCGAAAGGCATCAGGCAGACATCCCAGTCGCGCACCAGGTAAGGCAGGCGCGCGTATGGCTGAGCACCCAGCCAGTGGATGTTGTCGCGCCGGGGCAAGGTGGCCGGGTCGATCTTCGCCACTGGCCCCACCATGACGATGCTCCACTGGGGATGCGCCAGCGCCAGCGCCTCCACCAGCTTGAGGTTCATTCTTTCATCAATCACACCGAAGTAGCCCAGCCGAGGCCGGTTCAGGTGAGCCTGCAGCGAGAGCGCCTGCCAGGCATGCGGAGAAAACTCATCCAGCTTGGTGGGCGCGAAGTGATCGACATCCACCGCGCTGGGTTGGCAGTGCACGTTGGGGTGCAGCTCTCGCTTGGCTTCATAGAGGCTCACACCGCCGGTGAAGACCACGTCGGCACGCTTCATGAGCGCCTGCTCCTGTTCGCGCAGGCCGTTGGGCGCGCCCTTGAATGAGGCCAGTTCGTCCATGCAGTCGTAGACGACCACCGATGGCTCCAGCGTGGTCAGCAAGGGCAAGGCCATGGGCGTGTAGAACCAGGCCAGCGTTTCATCGATGCCATTGGCCCGGAGGTACTCGGTCAGCAACGGCTCGATCACGCGGTTCTGCTCGGGGTTGTAGCCAGGCTCGCGAACCGGTGTGTGAGGCCGCAGGACCACGACGCCTGGCGCCGGGCTCGTTTCTTCGAGGTGAGGCCCATCCTCGCTGTGGACCGGCTCTTCGATGTAGATCACCGGATGCACCCGGGCCATGCGGCTCAACAAATGTTGTGGGCGCTGATACACGAAATCCCAGCGCAAGTGGGAAAAGACGATGAGGTGCGCCATGCAGGCTCCTTGTTTCAAGACGTTTGGATTCGCCTCATGGCAAGCAGCGTTCCCATGGCGGGGCCGATGCATTCCATCCATCGGCAAACACAGGCATGGCCTGTAATTTCTACAAACCCAATGCCTGGTTCGACAACTGCATGAAAAACGCTTATCCACCTTTGACATAGGGTCGACAAGCATTGGAAAGTCCGGGCACAGGTGTTGCATCAGCCCAGCGCCCCCGCTCACGCGGCCTACATCCAAACGCCTTGAGCATGGAGACAAAGAATGGGATCCCTGTCCATCAAGACAGCTCACAAGCAACAGCAGACCCTCACCCCTCGTTTGCAGCATGCCGTGCGCCTGCTGCAACTGTCCTCGCTCGATTTCGCACAAGAGGTGCAGTCGGTCCTCGACAAGAACCCATTCCTGGAAGTGGCGGAAGATGACGAAGCGGGCCTGGCACCGACCGGGCCGGCACAAACCGCGATCGAGCCCGCCGCGCCCATCGAAAGCCTCGAAGGCTTTCAAACCCCGGCCACCCTGCCAGGCGACGAAGCCCCTCTGTCACCCGCATCGGACGCAGACGCCACGATGGGAGACGAGGCTGCCGGAGCGATCGACGACTTCGAGCGCGAACCGTGGCAGTCGAGCAGCACATCGTCCCGGCCATCGGGAGATGGCGAAACCAGCATCATTGATTTGATGGCAGATCACGCCTCCTTGCGGCAACACCTGCACACCCAGCTCCATGTCATGCACCTCTGCGAGCGCGACCTGCTCGTTGCGAGCGTGATCGTCGAATCGCTCGACGACGACGGTTACCTGCGTGAAGACCTTGATGCCCTGCGCTCGTTGTGCGACCTCGACCCACCACCCGACATGACGGACATGCTTCGCGGGCTGCAACATGTTCAGATGCTTGAACCCGCCGGCGTCGGTGCCCGCAGCGTGGCCGAGACCTTGCTTATCCAGCTCCATCAACAACCTTGTCAGCCACACCACGAGCTGGCGCGGGAGATCGTCGAGCGCCACATGGAGCGCCTCGTTCGGCATGATGTGTGCGGCCTGGCGCGAGAGCTGGGTTGCACGGTTCAGGAAGTCGAAGCCGCTTGCAACTGCATACGCCGCCTCGACCCGCGCCCCGGCTGGCGGCTCGGTTCAACCGTGGTTCAGTACATCACGCCAGACGTGATCGTGCGCAAGATCCGGGGCGAATGGACTGTCTCGCTGAGTTCATCCATCGTGCCTCGGGTGCGCCTCAACCAGATGTACGCCGACCTCTTCCAGCGCCACCGGGATGGCAAGCACAGCGAACTCGCCGCGCATTTGCAAGAAGCGCGCTGGACGATCCGCAACGTGGAACAGCGCTTCGCCACCATCTTGCAAGTCAGCGAAGCCATCGTGCGGCGTCAGAAGAACTTCCTGGAGTACGGCGCGCTAGCGATGCGCCCCATGGCGCTCAAGGAAATCGCGGAAGAGGTGGGGTTGCACGAATCCACCGTTTCTCGGGTCACCAACAACAAGTACATGTCGACCCCTGTCGGTGTGTTCGAGTTGAAGTACTTCTTCTCGCGTGCGATGGCCACTGCGACAGGTGGCACCTGTTCAGCCACGGCGATACGCGGCGTCATCCAGACCATGATCGACGAAGAGGTGCCGAGCGCTCCCCTCTCTGACGCGGAGATCGCTCGCAGGCTGGCGCGCCAGGGCCTGAACGTGGCGCGCCGCACGGTGACCAAGTACCGGCAGGCCATGCGCATCGCGCCCGTGGAACACCGGCGCCGCGTGGCTTGACTTGCTGCTGCATGCCTCAGGTGGCAGGCGAGGACACCTGCGGCGCGTCCATCGCTGCGATGGCCGAAGGGACCTCGCTGGCGCCAGCCTCCTTCATGCGAGCATGCTCGCGGATGGCAAGGCTGCGCAACATCGCCGCCAGGCTCAAGGCAAAGGCCTCGTCATACCAGGGATGTGCGCCGCTCACACCCACCACCAAACCTTCGAGGTTCACGCCGCCGTCCAGCAAGGTGTCACCGGCGTGCATGAGGTGAGGACGGGTCTGAGCGATGCGGCTGTCTTCTCCTGCGATCCAAGAAAGCCGTGCCTTGGCCCTCGCGTAGCCGATGTAGTCTGCATCCCAAGCATCGCGGTTTCCAAAGCCGTGTTCGAGCAAGATGGCTTCTTCAAGCCCATGGTTGGGGTTGGCATGCGCACAACCGGGTTGCAGCATCACCACGGCCAAGGCCCCCGTGCCACAAACCTCGGGGTCGGTGATGGCGGCTTCCAACAGCGGCTTGAGGCGATCCAGCGCTTCTTGAGCCAACGCAGGGCTGATCACACCGTCTCGCGCTGCTGAAGCCACGGGGCGGTGCCCACCCGGCCGCAGGGCCCAGTCCACTTCATCTCGCGCGCTCTCCACGCGGTGGCTGGCGTGCATGGCTGCGGTGGGCGAAATGGGGTCGCTGGCGGGAAAGGTTTCATCCAGTGCTTCGTCGAGTAGCTCCTGGTAGGTGGGGACCTTCTCGCCTTGGCTGGGGCATTCACCCGAATGCCGCTTGCTTTCCCGGGTGCGCGCGTGTGCATCTTTCATGCGGCTTCTCCTGTGTTGGAGCCATCGTCATCGGCGTCTTCGGGCGCACGGATGCCGGGGCGCGCGCCATTGGCCGAAGGTTCCAGGTGGGTGATTGGCACGCCCGCTTCCTTCGAACGATCTCGCACCTTGATGTGCTGGGCGCGTTTGAGCGCCTCGGGCTTGGGAACCCGCAAGGTCAGGATGCCATTGCAGAAATCGGCCGACACCTGCTCCACATCGGCCGGGAAGGGCAACATAACCGTGCGCGTGAAGTGCCCGAAGCTGCGTTCTTTCAGGTGAACCCGATCGGCCAGGTGATCCACCTCGCCGTTTTTCTCGCCGCTGATGCGCAACTCCTGCCCTTCCAGCTCGACATCGATGTCTTGCGCATCCACGCCTGGCATTTCTGCCACCAGTTGCAAGGCGGAGGCGTCCTCGATCACGTCGATGCGCACGGGCGACAGCAAGCCCATGGGCGCGTTGAAGGGCAACATGCCACCAGCCCCCGACATGAATGTTTCCATCATCCGGCTCAATTCGAGCGGCAAGGAAAGCAAGCTATACGGTTGAAGACTTTGGCTTCGGGGAGACTGGAGGGACAAGGAAAGTTGGTTCTGCATGGTGAACTCCTGGAGGAGGAAGGGACAAGCTGAATGGGTCAGGACGCAGGCTCCGCCGGGTCGGAGATGCCTTTGAGGGCTTGGCCAGTCGCCTGGCCATCGGCTTTCACGGCGACATCGCCCAAAGAAAGCATGCCCACCAGGCGCTTGTTGCGATCAACAACCGGCAGACGCCGGATCTGCAGCGCTCGCATCCTGTCGAGCACTTCTTCAACCTTGTCATCGTCGTAGCACCAGGCAGCCTCTTCGGTCATCACCTCGGCAACGTGCATTTGATCGGTCGCTTGGCCCTGGGCCACACCGCGGATCACGATGTCGCGGTCTGTGACCATGCCCAGCAGGCGATCGCCATCACACACGGGCAATGCGCCGATGTCGAGCTCCGTCATGGCCTGTGCCGCCTGCACGAGGTTGTCGCTTGGGCAGATGGTTCGAACGCCCCGTGTCATGGCGTCGGCAACTTGATTCATGGTGGTTCCTTTCATGTCAATGGCATGCGCCGGTGGAGGGACCACCAGACTGGCAAGGCCCATGCCGCCATGCGAAGAGAGCCATTGCAGCGCGCTTGCAGGCATGTTGTTTGCCGACTGACAGCGAATGTCAGTTGATGACCGAGCAATCGCTGTTCCCAACTCACCGAGATCGCAGCACGAAGCACCCCTTCACTTTCAGGAGCCACCCATGTCCGATGCTTTTCACCCCATGACCGCTCAACTGGCTTGCCTGGCCAGCGATGGAGGGCGTGCGTCCCAAGGGATCGGTCCGCAAGGAGATCCAACCGGCACCGCTGCGGACCGAGGCACCACGACCGCCGAGGGCAACCTCACCGGTCAGGAGCCCACCAGCCAGGACGTGCCTTCGTCAGAGGAGCCGGGCGTCATCGCGCCAGACAGCCGCCCTGTGCGTGATCACGGTTTGCTAGATGGCACCCGGCAAGGGCCAGCCCAGCCACAATGACGCCTGCTTCGTTGAACAGGTCACATGCCCATGGGGGCCTGATCGAGCGGCGTGATTCGCAACTGAGGCAGGCCGTCCGGATGGTTGGCCTGGATGAACCCGATCAGGTGTTCGCGCACCGCGCACCGCAGCTTCCAACTCTGGGATGAATCGCGGCAACTGACCAGGCAACGCACCTGCATGGCCCGCTCGGTGGCTTCGGTGACCTCAAGTTCGCAGACGCGGCCGTCCCACAGCGGATGTGCCCGCACGAAGCGTTCCATCTCCTGCCGCAAGGCCGGCACCGATTGCCGATAGTCAAGCCACAGGAAGACGGTGCCTAGGATCTGCGAGGTGTTGCGCGTCCAGTTCTGGAAGGGGTGCTGAGTCCACCATTCCAGCGGCACGATGAGCCTGCGCTCGTCCCAGATGGCCACCACCACATAGGTTCCCGTGATTTCCTCGATGCGCCCCCACTCGCCTTCGATGATGACCACGTCGTCGAGCCGGATCGGCTGTGTGAGGCCGATCTGGAGCCCCGCGATGAAGTTCGCCAGCAGCGGACGGGCGGCCAGGCCCGCGACGATGCCGGCCAAGCCTGCCGAGGCCAGCAAGCTTGCGCCCACGTGCCGAACCTGCGGAAAGGTCATGAGGGCCAGCGCGATGCCGAGCAGCGCGATGATCGAAGCCAAGGTGCGGCTGATGATGCGCGTCTGTGTCAGCAATCGACGGGCAGACAGGTTGTCTGAATGGGACGCGGGGCGCAGCAAGGCCACGATCTCCCCCGTTGCCTGCACGGCCCGAATGAGCAGCCACGTCATGGCAAAGACGATGGACACCGTCACCAAGCGGCGCACGCCGACCACACCTGCCAACTGGTCCGATGCGGTGGCGAGCACGAGGGACCACGCCATCAAAGGCGCCAGCAACATGGCAGGTCCGCGTGTGACACGCCTCAGGACAGACAGAACCGGCGCATCGGCCAAGGCCCGGCGCCCCACCGCGTCGAGCAGACGCATGCCCAGCCACGCGCCTGCGCCCACGATCAACATCACCCCCAGCACCACCCACCAGTCGGGGTTCATTTCTCGGTCCCAGTCACTCAGCCAGTGCTGCAGCCATGCGTTCATGCGTTGCTCCATCCTCATGCCTTCAACGGGTCGGGGTCAGCGTAACTCACGATGCAATCCACCGCAGGGCTGAGCCTTTTGGGCACACAGACTGCCCGATTCATGCATGCCGTCCGAAAAATCCATGCCCAGTCCACACCCGAACGCCTTGCCCAACTGGATCAAGCGCCTGCCCTCCCCTTGGCGTTTCTGCGTGAGCGGCCTCGTGCAAGCCGCGCTGAGGTGGATCGACGCCGGAGGGCCGTCGCTGGGCGCATCCATCGCGTTCTATGCGATGTTCGCCCTCGCGCCCATGCTGGTGCTGGCGATCGCGGGCGCAGGCTTGCTGTTCGAAGCTGAAGCCGTGCGCGGACAGGTCTTCTTGCAGATCAGGGGGCTCATCGGAGACGACGCGGCCCGGACCGTCGAAGCCATGATCCGATCGGCGACGCTGGAGCGAGGCGGCATGGCTGCCAGCCTGATGGGTGCTGCGACCGTGGTCATCGGGGCCACAGGTGTGTTCACCGAATTGCGGCGCGCCCTCAATGCGATGGGGGCCATCACCCTGCGTGCATCGTTGGTCAGCACGGTGTTGCGTGTGCGCCTGGCCGGCTTGGCACTCGTGCTGGGCATGGGCTTCTTGTCCATCGCTTCGCTCATCCTGAGCGCGGCGCTGAGTGCCGCCCGAGAACTGCTGGGCGCTCACTTGGGCGTTCTGATGCATGTGATGACCGTGCTCGACCTGGGGGCCTCCACGGCCGTGCTGACCCTCGCCTTCGCGGCACTGCTGCGCTGGTTGCCCGATCGGCCCGCTTCTTCCAAAGGCACTTGGATCGGGGCGCTGGTCAGCGCCCTCCTCTTCGCTGTGGGCAAACACCTGCTCGGCCTTTACCTGGGCACCGCCGGCATCTCGTCAAGCTATGGTGCCGCAGGCTCTTTCGTGATGATCATGCTCTGGGTGTACTACACCGCCCAGATCCTGCTCTTCGGCGGAGCGGTCGCCTATGCCATGACGAAACGACAGGCAGCGCAGGGGTGAATCGGTTGATCACCCTGCGTTCGATGTCGGATCGGCTTCGCTCACCAAAGGGCCTTCTTCTCCGCGTGGTGCGCTGTCGAGCGCGGGTTTCGAAAGCGGCGCGGCTGCACCCGCAGCCGTGTCTGGGCTGCTGACAGCGCTGTTCTCCGCAACGGTGGCCCCTGCTGTCACCAGGGCGCCGTCGAGGTAATCACTTGGCAACTTGGAGCTCTCGTCACCATCTTGGGAGGGTGACGTGGGCCGATCCGGTCGGCCGTCATCGAAAGTCACATCCCGTGCGGCATCGGCTTTGTGCATGGTCAATATGTGTGGGCACATGGCAATCCTTTTTGTGAAGGAGCACACCAGGGCATGAGCAAAATCAACGCCTCACCGTGTGGTGTCGTTCACGTCGATGCTGCTGTGGTCATCGCCCGGCTCTCCTTCGTCGCGGTGTGGGCGTTGATCGTTGGCCTGGTCGGAGTCCGTCTCGCCCTCGCCGAAGGTGGCGTGCGTTTCTTCCGCCACAGGAGGTGGCATCACAGGCGGTTCTTGCATCGGGGGCGGCACCTCCACAGGCGGGGGATCATTGATGCCAGGCGGAACCGGGTCGGGCCCAGGGTGAGGCGTGATGGGGTGCTCAGGATCGGGCACCAGCGGAGGCGTTGCCGGGCTGGCGGGCACACTGGCTTCCTCCACAACAGGCAACGTTGCTGCAGAAGCCGTCGACAACGGCCACAAGGCCGAAAGGCCAACAGACAACGTGGCGCGCCCCCATCGATCCAGGCAAGTGCTGGCGACCTTGTGGGCCATCCAGAAAGTCTGCGCTGCGTGGGAGGCCGCGCCCCACCACAGCAGCGCCATCTGAAATGGGTGGCCATGCAACATGGCGGAGTGGTTGTCTGAAGGGTTCATGGTTGGTCCTCCGGGTGGGATGAGGTGAGTTCGGTCGATGCCTGAGTGGCAAACCGTGCTCCCGCTCCACTGGTGGTCCTCGGTTTGCCTGAAAAAAGATCCTTTCTCCAAGGCAGCAACACCATGACTCATCAGACAGATCAGACAGATCAAGGCGCCCGCAGCCAGCCACCACAACACCAGTCCAGCCAACCTGGACGCGAGTCCGAGATGCAGCCGCCCCCGCAATCGCATGCCGCGGGCCACGAAGGCCATGGTCGGCTCCAGGGTCAGGTGGCGTTGATCACCGGTGGCGACAGCGGGATCGGCAGGTCGGTGGCCATTGCCTTCGCCAAGGAAGGTGCAAACGTCGCCATCGTCTACCTTGACGAACACGAGGATGCGAAAGAAACCTTGCATGGCATCGAAGCGCAAGGCGTGCGTGCCTTGGCTTGCTGTGGCGACATCGGAGAACCCACGTTTTGTGCGGAGGTGGTGCAAAAAGTGCGGCAAGAATTCGGCCGCATCGACGTGCTGGTGAACAACGCCGGCGAACAGCATCCGCAAGAACATTTGCGCGATGTTTCGTCAGAACAAATCGAGCGGACCTTTCGCACCAATGTCTTCGCGATGATCAACCTCACGCGCGAAGCCCTGGCCTGCATGGCGCCTGGCTCCCGGGTCATCAACACCGCATCGGTGACGGCGTACCGGGGCAGCCCCCACTTGGTGGACTACTCGGCGACCAAAGGCGCCATCGTGTCCTTCACGCGATCATTGGCCTTGCAGCAGGCGCCCCACGGCATCCGCGTCAATGGCGTGGCGCCCGGGCCCGTTTGGACCCCGTTGATACCCTCCACATTCAGCGCTGAACAGGTCGCCCACTTTGGTGAAAATGTGCCCATGAAACGACCTGGTCAGCCGGATGAAATATCGCCTTGCTACGTGTTCCTGGCTTGCGATGAAAGCGCCTACATGACAGGTCAGATGCTGCATCCCAATGGAGGCGAAATCGTCAATGCTTGATGGCGAATGGATCGGCGCGGCATGTCGATTGCCATGCTTGGGCTCTGTCAAATCCTTCAACAGGCGCCTACCATGACCCCCGAAACCCCGGATGAATCGACCGATGGATTCGTTGAACGAACCGCCCAAGCCGCGCACCAGACCATCGACGAGGTGGCTGAAAAGGCCAGCGAAACATTGGATCGCCTGCAGGCTTCGGCCAGCAGCATGGGCGAGCAGCTCTCGGACAAGGCCCAGGCCATCAGCGATTTCGAATACCAGATGGTTGAAAAAGTGCGCGACTGCGTGCGCGATCATCCCTTGACCTCGCTCCTGGTGGCCGTGACCGCAGGGGTGCTCATCGCGCGGCTGGCATGGCCAGCCACGCCCGAGCGCTGAAGGGCCTTCAGCCCAGTGCGGTGTCGAGCCCCATCATCAGCACGAAGCCCATCATCAAGCTGGTGGTGGCCATGAGTTCATGTCCCTGACCATGGGTTTCGGGGATGATCTCGTGGCTGATGACGAAGAGCATGGCCCCAGCTGCGATGGACAGCCCCCATGGCAGCATCCACACCGACCAGGCCATCATCGAAGCGGCCATCACCGCGCCCAAGGGCTCGACCACGCCAGACAAGGCACCGAGGAACACCGACAACGAGCGGCTGTAGCCCGCCCCCACCAACGCAGAAGCGATGACCAGGCCTTCCGGGATGTCTTGGATTGCGATGCCGGTGGTCAAAGCATCGGCACCTCGCGGATCGGTGCCGCCGTGCGCCACCCCGATCGCGAGCCCCTCAGGCAGGTTGTGCAACGCGACCGCCGCCACAAACAGCCAAACCCTTCGCAGGCGTTCGGCTCGCCAGCCATCGGGTGCCGTGACGGAAGGATCGGAGGACCAAGAGGCCGGCGCGAGCGCATGCACATGCGGCATCCACCGCTCCAGGGCCATCAACAAGGCCGCCCCCAACAGGATGCCTGCCCCGACCAGCGCAGCGCGTGGGCCGTCATCCAAGCCGATGGCACTTGCTGCACTCAAGGCCGGAACGATCAAAGAAAACACGCTGGCTGCGAGCATGACGCCCGCGCCGAACCCCATCATCACGTCGCGCGTGCGAGCTGACACCGTTTGAGTCAGGCAAACCGGCAATGTGCCCAAAGCGGTGGCCAAGGCCGCAAGCCAACCCGCTGACCAAGCCTGGGCGATCGCAGGCCGCGTGTGCTGCCAGTCTGCCCAAATGTCATGGCAAAGCGCGGCGAACCCACCCAACACGATGATCCAGCCCAGGGCAAGCCGCCATGCACGGCGGCGCCTTGGCGCACGCGGACCGCGATGCAGCCAAGCTGCGTTCGAAGGCTCCGACGCGGACCCCGCTTCGGGCGGGGTCATGAGGACTGCGTGCCTGGAGCTTGGGTCCCCGAAGCCAGCTCCGCTCCGGTCAGCGGGTTGGACAAGGTCTCCGAAGCCGTGCGTTCCGACATGGCGCTCAAGCGTTCGCGCTCTTCGTCGGTGAGGGTCACCTCGGCCATGCCCGTGCCCCCGTCCACAGCGGGTGTACCGGGCAAGAACTCGAAGGTTTCGGCACTGTTCCAGGGGCCGCGCACCTCCGCTTCGCCATGCGAGGTGTTGAAGTAGGTGCGCGAGAAGCGCGGATCGCCCGGCACCTTGCCCGGAGGGAAGTGCCCGCGGATCGAGTACAGCGCCTTCTCGAAGGACAACTGGTGAGCGATCTCGCGGGTCATGAGGAATCCGAGCGCTTCTTTCACCCCGGGGTCATCCGTTGCGTTGATGAGGCGCTCATAGATGAGCTTGGCTCGCGCTTCGGCAGCGATGTTGGAGCGCAAGTCGGCGCTCGGGTCGCCGATGGTGTCGACGTAGGCCGATGTCCAGGGCACGCCCGCCGAGTTGGTCAGCGGCACACCAGCGCCATACAACAACTGCGTGGTATGCGAATCGTTGCCACCGCCCGCGATGCTGCGATAAAGCTCGGCCTCTTCGTCCGTGCCCTCGGCGATCCGGCCCTTGGCGCCCTTGTTGAGCATGGCCACGATGGTGCCGATGACCTCTAGGTGACTGAGCTCCTCGGTGGCGATGTCCATCAACATGTCTTTGCGGCCCGCGTCGTCTTCAGCCAGCGCCTGCGTGAAGTATCGGCAGGCGGCGGCCAACTCCCCTTGCGGTCCACCGAACTGTTCAAGCAGCAAGTTGGCCAAGCCGGGGTTGGTCTCGCTGACCCGAACGGTGTACTGCAAGCGTTTGTTATGAGCGAACATGGGGGTTCCTTTCATGGAGGGGTGGTGGTGATCGTTCCCATCAACCGGCAAATGGCGAACCCGCCAGACGACGATTCAAACCGCCGCGTCAGCGCTCAGCATCAGCGCCGTGCCAGCAAGGCCTCTTCTGCGGTGGCCAGCACCTGTTCCACGGAGATGTCCTGCGCACACCTGTGAACCGGTTGCGAGCATTCACTGCCCATGCAAGGCCGGCAAGGCGGCGCCGACCACAACACGCGGTGGCGCAGCGGGTCGGCTGGCGACCATCGAGCCACCTCCGACCCGCAACTGATGACCACACTCGGCACCCCAAGCGCAGCGGCGATGTGCGACACGCCCGTGTCATTGCAAACCAGCAGGCGCGCGCCCTCGATGGCGGCGCCGAGTGTCCACAGGTCGGTTCGGCCGCAGAGGTTGATCGCGTGTGGAACTTGCCGACTGATTTCCTCGATGAGCGGCCGCTCGGCTTGCGCACCGGTGAGGAGGATGTCGTGCCCGCGCTCTGACAGCTCGCGGGCGACCTGGGCGAAGCGCGCCACCGGCCAACGCCGTGAACGCCATTTGGAGCCAGGGTGCACACAGACCCAGCCCGTTCCCCGCCCCGGCGCCCGCCCGCATGCCTCCAGCAACGCGGCGAGCTTGAACCGGTCGTCATCGGTCACCGGGTGGCTCAAGCTGATCGCGCCCATGGCTTCTTCCGGCATGCCCAGTGGCTCAATCAGGCGCAACAGACGCAAGAGGCGCAGCGGCTCGCTGCCCCGGTCGGGCCATGGCATGCCGCAGGCACCAGCCGGTGGCGCCACCTGTGGCTCGTGAAAGACCAAGGTGTGCCGAGCCCGCCATTGCAACACGATGCCGTTGCTGATGCTTCCGCTGCCATGCATTTGCAAGGCCAGATCGAACCGCATCTCGCGCATCCGAGAGATGAAAGCTTGCCATGCGTCAGGCGAACTCGCCTCGCCTGTGAGAGGGTGAGGCGGCAAGGCAATGAACTCATCGATCGCTTCGATCCTGCTGGCCCACCCGGCCGCCCAGGCCTGCCCCACCAAGGTGATCGTCGCCTGCGGAAACTTGGCCCGCAGTGCGTTGAGCGCCCGCGTGGCACAAACCATGTCGCCGAGGCTGAGCGCGCGCAGCACCGCGATCCTGCTCACCGCTTCCCGTGCCATGCCAGATGCCTGTTCCTGGGCAGGCTGGCCAAGGCCATGGATTGGGTCGGGCGCCAAGGAGCCCATCAAGGCATCCCGTGTTGGTCCATCCTCATCTGGCGCGAGCTGGCCTTGAGCCGACGGTGCCTGTGCTTTTGCTCTGGCGTGGCCTCGATCGGCAACTCATCGACCGCGAGCCGCACACGGTTCGCGCTGGGGCCCCGGTCTGAGAGTTGCAGTTCGAAGACGACGTTCATCTGGGGCCGCAAGCTCTTGTACCCCTCCATGTCGATGGCGGAAAAATGGACAAACACATCGGCCTCGCAGGCCGGTGTCTGGATGAAGCCATATCCCTTTTCATCGCTGAACCATTTGACTTGCCCTGTCTGCATGTGATGTCCTCGTGAAGTCGATGGTGGTGTCGAGCCAATCTGGCTTACCACCTTGGCAAACAGCGGGCCCAGGCTGGGGCGGCCACCATTCGTCCACCGCGTCGGCCAAGGTGATGGCGCGCCTTTCATGCAGCAGAGCCGCCAGTTTTCTCATCCACAGACGGCGGATGCGTGGGTGGTCGGCGTCATGCGGATGCAGTTCGAACCGAACGAGGGGCTGGGTTCGCCACCACAGGCTCACCCAGTGGTTGCGCGGTTCGCTGACCACTCGCCGCCATCTGCTGCGCGTGCTGAACACCAAGGCGCTGCTGCGCAGGTGCTGACGCTGTGGCAAGGCGTGCACGGCAGACAAGGTGGTGGTGTAACGCAAGGTGCTGGCATGCAGAACCTCCCAGCTACCCGGACTGAGCAGCCACGCTGGCGCCACGAACCCATGCAGCGGCCAGCCACGCTGCTCGAACCAACGCGAGCCGGCACGCAGGCGCAGTTCTGCCTCGGATGTGCTCAAGGCGGAAAACTCACCTTCGCCGTCGGTGTAGAGGCGACGTTTGATGTGATCGATCCAATCGCGTGGTTCACCGGGGTCAAGGTGTGTGTAGCCGTGCAGGGCCAATTCGTGTCCAGACGAAAGCAAATGCGAGAGTTGGTTCTCAAAGGCAACTTGCCGTGCATGCAAGTGAAAGCGCGGCACCACCAGCAACGTGGTGGGGATGTCGGCCACCTCGGCCACGGCCTGAAGCAGGCGTTGGCAGGCTGCCCAGTTCGCTGGAGCGACGTCGTGAATCACCACACTCAGCAGGCGCGTCATCTTTGGATCCCCATTTCATAGGTGAATGCCCATGCAAATCGAGGCATGGCACACGGCGTGCGTATCACACCACGCCAGATCCATCGTCGCCACACATGCCCCCTGCGCATGGTGGGTCTGCCTATCGCGGATGCATGTGAGCGGATGCACTTGAGTCGGTATTTTTTTCTGCAACTTCGGGTGTGCTGCGCACAGTCAGAAACGCACCGACGCTCGACAGGGGAGTCTGATCGGGGACTGTCCACACACACATCACGCGGCTTGCTGAGCCGCAAGGAACATGGCCCTGCTTCGCCCACTTCCCTTCCCCCGACTTTGGAGAACCCGTTGGCCCTTGGCCTCTGTGCGCAGCTACCTCCATGTCATCACCCTGGTTGCGGTGCTGCCCCTGGCGTTGCTGACGAGTTGGTTGATCGGCAGGCAGGTTTCGGTGGCGCGCGATCAGCTTTCCATGGGCCTGCAGCAGGGCGCGAGTTCGATGGCCTTGATGATCGACCGGGAGCAAAGCGCTTCTGTCGAGGCCTTGCAGGCCTTGGCCGAGTCTCCGATCTTGCTGCGCGGCGACATCCGAGGCTTCGAGCGGCTGTTGCGAGCCTTCGTGAGCATCAGGCCAGCCTGGAGTCAGGTGAGCCTGGTGGATGCGCGGCGTGGACAGGTGCTCAGCGTGGTGCCAGGTGGCAGGGACGCATCTGACGAGCCGTTGCCAGCTGACTACGTGGTGCCACGCTCGCCCGCCGAAGTCGAGCCCTATTTCTCAGGCCTCATAAGGGGTGCCAAAGCGGGCGAATGGCGCACACGCATCACCATGCCCGTTTGGCGTGGGGACCAATTGCGCTACTACCTGCATGTGGACATTGACGAGGAATACTGGCAGAACCTGCTCGTCGGCGCATCTCCGCAGCGGCAAGGCTTCGTCACGCTTTACGACCGATCCAAGGTCGTCATCGCCCGCACGGTCAACCCGAACACCCACGTGGGCCGACCTTTGCCGCAGCCATCTGCTCGCCAGCACAAGCCAAATGGCTTTCACAAGATCTCGGTGGAGGGCGAAGGCGATTCTTACGTTGCATGGCAGGAGATCTCGCATTCCGGCTGGGGCGTGCGCATGGGCGTCAGCGCTGCCGCGCTCGACCAAAACAAATTGACCGCTTTTGTCGCCATCGCAGGCACGGGCATCGCATCGCTATTCGCTGGCCTCCTGCTGTCGAGGATGGTGGCCACGCGCATCATCAAACCCTTGAGCGTGCTGTCGCAAGGCATGGCGGCGCACCTGCGAGATGAAGACACCACGGTCTTCGAAATCTCCATGCTCAGAAACGCCATGCTCGCTGCCGAGCAGCAGCGAGACTTGGCCACGCAGCGGCTGGAAGCCAAGGCGGCCGAGTTCGAGACCCTGTTCCTCATGAGCCCGATCGGGCTGTCGATCACGCTCGACCCGCAGGCCAACGAGGTGCTGCGCAACCCCACGAAGATGGCGCTGTTCAACACGCCGCCCGATGGCCGCCAGACGTATGACATCGTGGTCCACGGCAAGGTGCTGGCCCCTTCGGACCATCCGCTCAAGCGAGCCGCGCGAGGCGAGCGCATCCACAACCTCGACATGGAGATTCACCACCACGACGGCCGCGTGCTCAACCTCATCGCCTACGCCCTGCCCTTGCTGAACCTGCATGGTCAGCCCCGTGGGGCCATCGCCGTGTTCGTCGACGTCACCGAGCGGGTGCAATCGCAGAGCAAGCTGATGCAGGCTCAGGCGCGGCTGGAAGACAACCAGCACTTCATCACCCTGGCCCAGAAGGCGGGCGATGTGGGCTTCTGGGACCACCGCATCGAAGAAAACCGACTGACGCTGACATCCGGGCTGTCGCTGCTGTTCGGCATGGGGCAGGCCGAGACCGAGATCACCTGGGACGAATGGCTGACCAAGATCAAACACCCAGACGGCGCCACCCTGACCGCCATGCTGCAAGAGGCTTGGCAGGAGCACCAGGAACAGGTCAACTTCCAGCTCCAGGTTCAGCAAGGCGACATGCCCGAGCGCTGGCTGTCATGCCGGGGCGTGTGCGTGTACAACGCCCAGGGAACGCCCATCAGGATGATCGGTGCGGTGGTCGATGTGACCGCCCAGCACCAGATCGAGCATGAGCGCAGTCGGTTGATCGAGCAAGAACAAGTGGCCCGCCTTGAGGCCGAGCAGGCCAACCGCGCCAAGGACGAATTCCTCGCCATCCTCGGGCACGAGTTGCGCAATCCGCTGGGGGCGATCTCGGCAGGCATTGAGGTGCTCAACCGCATCAGCCCCGAGGGCGATCAACCGGCGCGCATGCGCCAGATCATCACCCGCCAGACGCGTCACCTGGCCCGGCTCATGGACGATTTGCTCGATGTGGCCCGCGTGATCGCCGGCAAGATCCAACTCTCCGTGCACCCCGTCAGCGTGAGGGCCACGGTGCAGCGCGTTGTCAACACGTTCAAGATCACCGGCCTGACCCAGGCCGTCGAGATCGATGTGGACGATGTCTGGGTCATGGCCGACACGGTTCGCCTGGAGCAGATCATCAACAACCTGATCACCAACGCCGGCAAGTACAGCCCGCCCGATCTGGTCATCCGGGTCATCGGTAAACGCCATGGCTCGGTGGTGAGGCTGCAGGTCATCAACCAAGGGCCGTTGATCCCCGCCAACTTGCTGCCCCACATCTTCGACCTGTTCGTGCAAGGAGAACGCACGATCGAACGCCGCCAAGGTGGCCTGGGCATCGGCCTGACGCTGGTCAAGAGCCTGGTGGACCTGCATCACGGCAAGGTCGAGGTGGCCTCGACGGAAGACCACAACATCTTCACCGTGGAGTTGCCGGCCGCGCAGGCCGACGATGGCGCGTCAATGGAACCCACGAAGGCCACGACCCACCAGCGCCGGGTGGTGATCGTCGAAGACAACGACGACGCCCGCGAAGCCGTGAAGCTCATGCTGGAGGTTGGGGGGCACGAGGTGATCGCACAAATGGATGGCGACATGGGCTTGCACACCATCCTGGAAGAGCACCCCGACCTGGCCCTGGTCGACATCGGCCTGCCTGGCCGTTCGGGTTACGAGGTGGCGCGTGCCGCCCGCGAGGCGGGCTTTGGCGGCTGGCTCATCGCCCTGTCCGGCTATGGACAGCAGCAGGATGTGCAGCGGGCGCTCGACAACGGCTTCGATTTCCACATGGTCAAACCGGTCGACCAGGGCTTGCTCGACGCCTACCTGGCCCGACCGCCCCGGGATCAGGGCGCATCGGTCAAGCAGTTTTCCGAGCACTGAGTGGGGCAGCAGGTGTTGGCCCATCGCGGAAGGCCACGGTCAACAAGGTTTGCGTGAGTTCCTGCGGATCGACGGGCTTGACGAGGTGAGCTTGGAAGCCGCTCATCATCGAATGCATGCGATCAGCGGTGCCGGCAAAACCACTGAGTGCAATGGCGGGCAGGCGCTGTTCGAGCGGCACCTGCCGCTGCTCTTCGACGGCTCGGATGCGGCGAACCAGGTCATGCCCGCTGTCGTCGCCCAAGGCGATGTCGCTCAGCAGCACATGAGGCCACTGGGCCGTGGCGCGAGCCTCCAGCACGTCGACCACTTCCTGGGCATGGCCCAGGGCCTCCACTTCGGCGCCCTGAGTCTCCAACAGCATGCCCAACGCAGCCAAGGCATCGGGCAGATCGTCCACCGCCATGATCCGCATCCCTTGCAAAGGCATGGCACCTGTCGCTTGCGCGGGGTCAGCGGCCGACACCAACTTGGCAGGTGTCTCAGCGATGACGTGCAGGGGGAAGTCCAGTGTGTGCCGCAGTCCATGCGCAGCCGATGGCGGCTCCAGCATGAAAGTGCCGCCTTGCGATTCGATGAGCGCCCGTGTGGTCAACGGGTCAAGGGGCGCGGGGGCTTCGGCGTTTCCGTCCAGCTCTTGCGCCTGCTCGCCCAGGTGGCGTCCGTCCGTGAGCACGAGCCGCGCATGCGCCAGGTGCCGGTGCAGGCGCAGCGAAATCCGCCCTCCCCTGGGCGTGGCCTGAATCGCCCGGTTGAGCAGGTCTTGCAACACCTGCGACAAGGTGCTGGGGTCGCTGTTGATGCGCGCGTCCTCCAGCGCGATGTCGGTGAACAAGCCGATTGAGCGGTCTCTCAGCGTCTGGCTCAAGCCATCAACCACCCCGGCCACCAAGACTGCGAGGTTGAGGGTCTGGCGCGCCAGGTCGCGCTCCAGGCTTTCGATCTGCTGTTGCTGACGTTGCAGGTCCCACAACTGGGTGTAGAGGCCGCCCGATTGCAAGAGCGCGTCATGGCGCCCCTGCTCGACGATGCGTCCCTTGTCCATCACGATGATGTGGTCCGCGTCCACGATGGTGGAGAGCCGGTGTGCGATGACCAGGGTGGTTCGGCCTTGCGAAATCCGCTTGAGCTCGTTCTGGATGGCACGTTCCGAGCGCGTGTCCAGCGCCGAAGTCGCCTCATCAAGGATCAGGATCGGCGGGTTCTTGAGGAACACCCGGGCGATGGCGATGCGCTGCTTCTCACCGCCCGACAAACGCGTGCCGCGCTCGCCCACCGGTGTGTCGTATTGCTGAGGCAGCGACGAGATGAACTCGTGCACCTGGGCGATCCTGGCCGCCTCGATCACATCAGCCAGCCCGGCGCCGCGCCGGCCGTAAGCGATGTTGTAGGCGATGGTCTCGTGGAAGAGCACCGTGTCCTGCGGCACCACCCCGACGGCTTCGCGCAGCGACTGCATCGTCACCGAACGCACGTCTTGCCCGTCGATGGTGATGCGCCCGCCGCCGACGTCGTAAAGCCTGACCAACAACCTCGCCAGGGTCGACTTGCCCGATCCGCTGCCTCCCACCACCGCGAGGGTCTGCCCGGCCGGTATGCGCAGGCTCACATCCTGCAAGATGGGCCGCCCTGATTCGTAGGCAAAATCGACGTGTTCGAACACCACGTCGCCACCTTGCACCTTGAGCGGCGGGCACCCTGGCCGGTCTTCGATCTCCGGACGCGCGTCGAGCAAATCCAGCAGCTTCTCGGTGTTGATGACGGCGTCCCTCGCCTCGCGAAAGACAAAGCCCAGCGCATTGAGCGGCAAGCAGATCTGGATCACGTAGGCGTTGACCAGCACGAGGTCGCCCACGGTCAAGGTGCCTCGCACCGTCTGTTCACCGGCCAGCAGCATCACCAGCGCCACGCCCACGGCGATGATGGCGCTCTGGCCAATGTGCAGCGCCGAGAGGGAGCGCTGATTCGTCACGCTGAACTCCACCCACTCCTTGAGGACGTGTGCATAGCGCGCCTGCTCGTCTTCTTCTCTTGCGTGCAGCTTGATGGCCTCGTAGTTGAGCAAGCCGTCGACCATGCGGCCGTGGGCGGTGGAGTCGACCTCGTTGACCCTTCGCTGCCTGAACTCGCGCTTTTGGGTCATGTAGGTCGTGTAGAAGGCATACAGGAAGAACGTGCAGACGATGATCAAGGCGAACCACGCGCTGTAGCCAGCCGAAATGACCGCCAGCACCGAACCGAATTCCACCAGCGTGGGCACGATCGTGAACAACCCTGCGCCCAACAAAAAGCCGATGCCACCCGTGCCGCGCTCGATGTCGCGGATGAGCGAACCGGTGTTGCGCTGGGTGTGAAAGCGCGGGTTCAACGACAGCAGGTGCCCGAAGGCATCTTCGGCGTAACGCGTCACCACCCACTGTGTGACCCGGGCAAAGATCAGGTCGCGCAGCTCTGTGAACAGGGTGCCGACGAAACGCAGCCACGCATAACCCAGCAGGAGCAGCACGGGGACCACCAGAACAGGTGTGCCGATCACCGGCCCCGCGCCAGCAGGCGTGACCATGCTTTCCGGGCGGCTGAAGGCGTCGACCACTTCCTTGAGCAACAAGGGAACGGCCACCGCAGTCAACTTCGCCGCGATGAGCAGGAAAAGGGCCAGGAAAGTTCGCTCGCGGAAACGCCAGACAGCTTGACCGAGACTGAACAGAACCTTGCGCTTGTTGTCCATGGTGCGCTGGCAGGAGCAGTTCCCATGCCCCGAGCAAAGCAGGCACGCCAATTGCCCAGCACGCTGCGACCTTGCCTAAACGGACCATCATGCAAACGCAGCATCGGGCGCCAGTGCTCCGCTTTTCCGATCACCCCGCCATCGCCTCACTCAAACGCGAGGACGCGCGCGTGACGGTGATCGTGGTGACCCATGAACGCCCGCGCGAATTGGACTGCGTTCTGAGTCAATTGCGGCAGTTGCCTGAGCAACCGAGGGTGTTGGTGCTCGATAACGCCTCCCGCCAGGCAGGCGCTGTGGCGCGCATCGCCCGGTTGCATGGGGCCGAACTCGTGCGTTGTGAACAGCACCTGGGCGCGGCAGCTTGCAACCCCGTTGTCGCCCAGGTGACGACCCCTCATGTGGCCTTCTGCGATGACGGCACTTGGTGGACACAAGGCGCACTCAAACGGGCATGCGACCTCATGGACGAGTACCCGCACATCGGGGTAATCAATTGCAGGGTGCTGACTGCCAACGGCGAAGCCGAGCACCCAATTTGCGAGCGCATGCAGCACAGCACCTTGGACGACACCGGCTTGCCCGGTCCCGCGCTGATTTCGTTCATGGCGAACGCGGTGGTCATGCGAACCCGCGCCTTCCGCCATGCCGAGGGATACGAGCCCGAGGCCTTCCGGGGCGCAGAAGAAGTCTTGATAGGGCTCAGCCTCGCCGCGCTCGGCTGGCGCATCGTTTACGCAAGAGACGTCACCATGCACCAACTGCCGACCATTCACAGCCATGCCCACCAAGACCCTGTCATGGAGGCACGCAACCGGCTGTGGGTGGCGTGGCTGCGTCTGCCGTGGCCCTACGCCTGGCAAGAGACGCAAGCCGCTCTCGCCACCGCCTGGCGGGAAGGCAACCTGTGGTCCGTGCTGTGGCACAGCGCCAAGCCGCTTTCGCGCCTGGTCTTGCGGCGGCGTGCGGTGCCCGACTTGGTTGCACGCATGCATCGGGCCACATGCTCATCGGCCGGTCCACCGGCTCGTGCCCAGACTCAGGCCAAAGCACTCCAACGGCCTGAACAACACGCTGCAGGGCGCCCCACCAACATGCCGCCATGCTGATTGAGTTCCCTCAAGAACTCAAGGCAATCGACGCATCCATCCCTGAAGCGCTTCGGCATACCCTTGATCGAGCTGCCGGCGGCACTCCCTCCCTGAGTCTCCGCCAGGCAGGTGGTCCCACATCCCACTGTGATGCCAGTGTTCGAGGTTGTCCCAGTCCGGGCGATCAACGATGGGGTAAAGGCACACGCCTTCCACTGGCACCCCATGGCCTCGGGCTTGACGCACTTGATCGGCCACCTCATTGAGCCAGGCTGATCGCCCCACCCCGATGTGACTGGTTTCCGCGATGACCAAGGGCCGGCCATAACGCGACCACACGCCTTGCAGCATCTCTTGCAAAGGTCGGCGCCTTGGGTCATGAAGGTGCCAGTGCAGGCGCTTTTCGGTGATGACTTCCCACTGGCCACTGTGGTAATGGTTGACACCAATGAGGTCGAGCGCCTCGGGGTGTCCGCCCAATTCCGGCAACAAGGTGCCGCAAAACAAGTCCCACACCTGCCATTGGTACGACGCCACCTCGTCCGCCAGCGCCTGGAGGTCAGGCCGGTTCTCCGGTGGCACGACGTGGACGATTGGCTCCACGTGCAGGAAGCGCGCCCTTGGATCGACTTGGCGGATGGCTTTCATGCCTGCCAGCGCGGCCTTCACCAAACGGCACTTGATGTTGAAACCATCATTCAGCGTCGTGCCCGGTGCTGTTTCGTCATCCTTGCCGTAAGGATGGAACAAACGCGTCTGCGAGGCCGCCCAGGCCAGGAAGCCGATCTCATTGATAGGTGTGTACACCGGTGCTTCTTTTGAACATGCCGCGATCACCTCTGCCGCAGCATGGGCAAAGGCCTCGAAACGCTCGCAAAGGGTGTCGTCAAGCAGGCTGACGTCAGCCGGGGTTCCATAGTGCATCAGCGTCCACTGAATCTGCATCCCATGCTGGTGTGCCGCCTCGATGAAACGGCGCACCCGCCCGAAGTCGAAACGCCCGGCACTTTCGCCTGCCCTTTCGCAAAGCCGCCAGCCCATGCTTTCACGGACCGTGCGAACACCCCAAGCGCTCAATGCTCGGTAGTCCCCCTCGATGTGTTCATCGTGGTGGCTCAATGCCACCATGTCGAGGGGCATGCCGTGGCTGTTGACATGATCGGCGCCTTCGAAGCCGGCCATCCAGAAGCTCTTCAGTGGCCATTCACGACTCATGTCATCTCCATGGTTGATGCCTTCATGTTCCGCTCAGGCCTGATGCTTGGTCGGCCTGCCATCGACTTCAAAGGGAGCTTCGCGGCATGTCATTTGCTGCCCTGATGCGAGCATCAGCCGATGCCTCAGGAGCTCGCCATGACACGAAAGCAACCCGACAAACCGACCTCAGGCCAACAACCCAATGCGGAGACCAAACCCAGCATCCGCAACCACCCCGCGCCGCGTCTGCCGCATGAACGGGACGAGTCCGCTTCGAGCCAACGTGGGCCTGACCAGGAAGTGGTCAAGCAAGCCGCGCGAGACATCGAAAACGGACTCGAAGACACAGGCATGGGCCCAGTGCTGGACGACACACATCGCCGGGCCTTTCGCCAGAACAAGGGCTGAACCCCAATCCCCCGATCCCCTACGAGGTGATGAGGTTCAGCCCCGTGCTTCAAGACTTGCTCTTGCCGCTGCTCTCAGAACCAGACTGGTTTGAGCGACCGCCCTGCTCATCATGCTGAGATGAGGAGCCGGCGTGGCTGCCCGGGCCAGCCACCAAGACCGCTGAACGGTCCTCACCGGTGCCGCCACCGCTGCTGCCGCCACCGGTGCCCATGCCCGAGCCTTGTTGCTCATTGCGGCCCTTGCGCCAGTTGCTGAAGTCATCGGAGAAACGGCGGAAACGCTCCTGCCGCCAGTTGCGGTAATCCTCGTCGAACGAGCGCATCTGATCGCTTCGCCATTGCTGGTAGTCGGGATCCAGCAAATCCTGGTGAGTAGAGAAATCACCCCCGTGAGCGCCATGTCCCCACTGGCCCGACTGGTGCATGGGGCCCGGCTGCATGCCACCGCCTTGATATCCACCCATGCTGCCCCCTTGCCCAGGATGGCCGCTCATGTGGGTGCCTTGGAAGCGCCCAGGGTCCATGGAGCCGCTACCCTGTTGAAAGCCACCTTGCCGGCCGCTGCTCCAAGTGTCTGCGCCCTGCCTTCCTTGCCCGCCGCCCCCATATCCCATCCCACTGTCATGGTATGGGGCGGGGTGACCTGTTTGACCTGTTTGACCTGTGTAGCCCTGTTGTCCGCCCATCTGGCCACCCTGCCCGCCCCAGGGCGCATGACCACCCCATTGCCCCTGGCTGCCAGCGTTGTCGCCGGGCTGCTGACCGGAGCCGTAATCACGGGCGCTTTGCTGCCCGCCTTGTTGCCCGCCCCACGCTTGGCCGCCAGGTTGTTGCTCGTGACTGGATCCATAGGAAGAAGTGCTGCCGCCAAAAGCCGGGTTCGGGCCTTCGCTGGAATGACGTTGATTCATGTCGTGATCCTTTCAGTGATCGCCGCTTCAAACAATGAGCCGACCCGGCGGTGCCGAATCGGTCGGACAGGTTTTCGGCAAGCTGTGTTCCCAGGTGGATGACATCGCACATCGGTTCTCGGCAGGCATCTGATTTGCCATCAGGGGCCACGGCAACGGCTTGGTCTTCCACCCATGGGCATCCTTTTCGACATCACCCACACGACCACCTACCGCTACAAGAATCCGGTGGCCTTCGGGGAACACCGCGTCATGTTCCGGCCGAGAGACAGCCACGACATGCGCGTGCTCGCCACCAACCTCGAGGTCGATCCGCCTGCCCGCCACGTCCGCTTGATCCAGGACGTCTATTCCAATTCGGTCGCGATCGTCCAGCCCGTTGAGCAGGCCAGTTCACTGAGCTTCGTGTGCACCTTTACCGTGGAGCACATGGGCTCCCGCGCCCTCGACCTGCCGATCGAAGAACACGCACGCACGTATCCCTTCTCTTACGACGACGAAGAGCGAATCGCCTTGCAGCATTATTTGCAGCCCTTCTATCCCGAAGAGGATGAAGTGATTCGCCAATGGGCCTCCCGCTTCACCTCGGGCAGCGAGCACCCCGACACCCGGATGGTCCTGCTGCAAATGAACCAGGCCATCCGCGAAGAGATGCGTTACGAGCCCCGCGATGCGGAAGGTGTGCAAACCCCTGCGGAGACCATCCAGGCAGCAAAGGGAACCTGCCGAGATTTCGCCACCCTCATGATCGAGGCCGTCCGCCAATTGGGCTATGCCGCCCGTTTCGTCAGCGGCTACATCCATTCCCCGCACCTGCAAAGCAGCAGCGGCGCCACGCACGCCTGGCTGCAGGTCTACCTGCCTGGATCGGGCTGGATCCCCTTCGACCCCACCAATAACCTGGCTGGCGGCACCAGCCTGATCCGCGTGGGCGTGGCGAGGCACGCCAGCCTCGCGGTGCCTTTGCAGGGCATCTGGACGGGAGCCCCCGCCGACTTCATCGGCATGACGGTGGATGTGCAGGTGCGCAAGCGAACTGGCACGTCTTCAACTTGACCCGAGGAGCCCCTCATGCCGAATCACCCTGCGCTGTCCATGCTCGTCACCGGAGGCGCGGGCTTCCTCGGCGCGGCCCTGTGCGAGCGCCTGCTCGACGAAGGCCATGACGTGCTCTGCGTCGACAACTTCTTCACCGGCCGACGCCGTCAGGTCGAGCACCTGCTCGACCACCCCCGATTCGAACTGATGCGGCACGACGTCACCTTCCCTCTGTACGTGGAGGTTGACCGGATCTTCAACCTTGCCTGCCCGGCCTCGCCCGTTCATTACCAGCAAGACCCGGTCAGCACGACCAAGACCAGCGTGCATGGCGCCATCAACCTGCTCGGGCTGGCCAAGCGGGTGAAAGCACGCATCCTGCAAGCCTCCACCAGCGAGGTCTACGGCGACCCGGGCGTGCACCCGCAGACCGAGGCTTACCGGGGCCACGTCAGTTGCACCGGGCCTCGTGCCTGCTACGACGAAGGCAAACGCTGCGCCGAAACCCTCTTCTTCGACTACCACCGCCAGCACGGGGTGCCCATCAAGGTTGCGCGCATCTTCAACACTTACGGTCCGGGCATGCACCCCAACGATGGCCGGGTCATCTCGAACTTCATCGTCCAGGCACTCAAGGGCGAGCCGCTCACGGTCTATGGCGATGGCAACCAGACGCGCTCGTTCTGCTATCGCGATGACCTCATTGAAGCGCTCGTGCGCCTGATGAACAGCCCCGAGCCACTCACCGGCCCCATCAACCTCGGCAACCCCAGCGAGATCACCGTGGGCGAACTGGCCGAGACCATCGTGCGCATGACGGGCTCGCCCTCGCGCATCGTGGTCAAGCCCTTGCCCGTGGACGACCCCATGCAACGCTGCCCAGACATCTCGATGGCGCGTGAGCAGCTCGGCTGGGAACCCAAAGTCGACCTGCTGGACGGCCTGCGCCGCACCATCGCCTATTTCGACGCGCTGCTGCGCGAAGAAGGCTCAGCTGAAAGCGGCAAACCGGTCCGGCGCAGCGGTGGCAGCCGTGCCGAGCGGGAAAAACCGCTCCACTTCGGCGTCGAGCCCTGGCGCCCCCGGCATCGCCTCCGCATAAGCGCCGAGGAGTGAGCGGCTCACCTGCTCCCAGGTGAACTGCGCACGCACCCGGTTGAGGCCGCAGCGGCCCATGGCTTGTGCCAGCCCGGGGTGCTCGCGCAGGCGTTGCAGGCACTGAGCCAGCGCCTGAGGGTCTTGCGGCGGCACGAGGTACCCGGTCACGCCCTCGACGACCGTGTAAGCCAGCCCGCCCACCGCGCTCGCCACCACAGGGATGCCGCAAGCCATCGCTTCAAGCGGTGTGATGCCGAACGGTTCATACCAAGGCGTGGTGACGAACACATCCGCAGCAGCGTAATGAGCCCGTAGCTCATACCGATGCCGATGCCCCGTGAAAATCACGCGATCCGACACACCGCATTCAAGCGCGACTTCTTGCAAGCGCAGGAACTCCTGAGAGCACAGCGCTGCACCATCGGCGCTTTCTCCGCCCACCACCATCAAGCGCGAGCTAGCCCGGGAAGAAGAATCTGGCAAATGCGCCAGCGCGCGGATCACGTTGTCGATGCCTTTGCGCTGCACCATCCGGCCCAACTGCAGCACGATGAAGTCTTTCTCATCAAGGCCCAGCAGCGCCCTGGCCCGCTGCCTGTCCATCGGCGAGAACTCGTGCGCATCGAACCCGCAAGGCACCATGCGGATCTTGCGTGCGTCGGCGCCATACAGTTGCAGCAGGTCGCGTTCATCCTGCGGGCACTCCGCGATCAGCAGATCGGCCTCCTTGACCAGCATGCGCTCGATCTCGATGCGCGAGTCGGGGAACGCGTCCGTGGCGCCCTGATGCGCACGGCGAACCAGGCCCAGCGCATGGAAAGTCATGACATACGGGATGCCCATTTTTTCCTTGATGCGCTGAGCCACCATCCCCGACATGAAGAAATTGGCGTGCACGACGTCGCAGCCGCCCATGCGGGCCAGCTCGTCCATGACCCCCCGCGTGAACGCGGGCATGTGCGGCAGCAGCATTTCCTTGGCAACGAAACGAGGCGGCCCCGCATCCACGTGCACCACCCGCACCCCTCGGCACATCCGCACGCGGGCAGGCAAGGCCGCGCTGTCACGGCGGGTGAACACCGTCACCTCACAGCCCTGGGCAGCCAGGCATCGTGCCACCTGGGCCACGTAGATGTTCTGTCCTCCGGCGTCCACGCTGCCCGTGTCCGCCAAAGGGGATGCGTGCTCGCTGATCAGGGCGATGCGCCGTGGCATGTTCATGGTTGGCTCCTGTGTGGTGATGCCGAGCAGTGGGCAAACCATGTGCCTCAGGGCCTGCCGCCGCCCCCCGAAAGCCTGGGCAACGCCACGCATTTCAGGAACACGCGAGCCATTCCGGCGTCAGACAAGGGAAAACCAGCGCCTCAGGGCTGGCGAGCCCCCCCTGCCTTTCCGATACGATGACTTATCCCCTTGGCGGAGCATCGCCCCAGCGCGGCCAGCCCCGGTCGTGACGCCCCCGTCCGCAGCAGGAATTTCGACGCCGTGTCGTCCGTGACAACCCACATGCCCGAGCCCTTGCAGGAAGCCGATGCGCGGCCAGGGCTCACCGCAGCCGATGCCCGGGCCATCGATGCCCTGCTGCACGGCGGCATGCGGATGCTGCGGTTCCCCCGCGCCCTGGAAACCCGCTTCCAGACCGAAACATCCCGCGAGCGCTTGCAAACCCTGCTGGCCGCAGGCGCCCTGGTCAGTGTGCTGTTCAACTGGCTCTTGCTGTCGGACTGGATGATGATCCCCGACCGCTTCGACGACGCCCTCAAACTGCGGCTGATGTGGTTCACGCCCTCGATCCTGCTGGGGCTGGTCGTGCTCACCAAGCTGAAATCGCCTGCCTTGCGCGAAGGCTCGCTGGTGCTGGCAGGCATGGCCGCCACGGCCGTCAACGTTCACCTGTGCATCCACAGCACCGACGCCATGGCCGGCCCCTACCTCGTCAGCGTGAGCGTGGTGCTGGTGTACTGCAACACCGTGGCCCGCATGCGCCTGCGGCCAGCGCTTTGCCTGGACTCCTTCGTCATGGCCATGTTCCTGTATGGCTGGTCTTGCCTGCCTGGGGCGCCTTTCGCCATCATGGCTCCTGCGGGTCTGACAGTGCTGTCGCTGGCTGTTTTCACGCTCTATGGCGCCTACATGCAAGAGCGCGATGTGCGCCAGAACTGGCTGCTGCTGATGCGCGAGCGGCTGCTGCAGCACGAACTCCTGCAGGCCAACGCCAGCCTCGAAGAAGCCTCTCGCAACGACCAGTTGACCGAACTGGCCAGCCGCCGTCATTTCGACGCCCAACTCGAACACCTCTGGCAGAAAGCCGGCGAGGCCAGCCAGGAGGTGTCGTTGATCCTGCTGGCCGTCGATCACTTCAAGGCCTGCCAGGCCAGCCGTGGCCAAGGCGCTGCCGATGACTGCCTGCGCGCCATCGCCGATGTCATGCGGGCCAGCTTCCAGCGCCCCGAAGACCTGCTGGCGCGCTTCGCCGGCGAGGAGTTCGCCGTGCTGATGGTGGGCACACCGTTGCAAACGGCCGTCGGCGCGGCCGAACGCATCCGCAAGGCAGTGGAGAGCCTGGGCCTGCCGCATGGTCACAACGAGCGCGACCTCATCACTGCCAGCGTGGGTGTTTCATGCATGCGCCCCGACTCGCCCCATGCCAGCCCGACGCAGTTGATCGCCGTCGCCGACGAGGCCCTGCATCTGGCACGCCAGCGTGGCCGCAACCGCGTCATCGCATTCGGCACGCAGGACTGACATGAACGCCATATTCTCGCCACGCCCGCTGACGCCGCCAGCTGACCTCGAACGCACAGGCCAAGGCTCGCACCAGACGACCATGGCGCGCATCCAGGACCTGCTGGAAAACGGCTTCCCGCTGCTGACCTTCCCGGCCGACCTCGAAGAGGCTTTTCAACGGGATGCCCTGCCGCAGCGGGAACGCCACTTCCTCGTCAGCGGGCTCATCTCGCTGCTGGTCTACAACGGCTACCTGCTGGCAGACCTGTTGATGATCCCCGACATGTTCTGGCTGGCGGCTCTGTTGCGCCTGCTCGTGTTCACACCTGTTGCCCTGCTCTCGCTGTTCCTCTTCAGCCGTGGCATCCACCCCTTTCACCGCTTGATGCCACTGGCACTGGTCGATGTGCTCATGCTGCTCGGTGGTGTGGGGGCCGCCGCCAGCCTGGCCGTCGTCATGCCGTTTTCCAGCAGCAGCATGGTCTACTTTTTCCCGGTGGGCTACATGGTTGTCATCACCTATGGCAACGTCGTCTCGCGGATGCGCTTCTGGTATGCGCTGACCTTCACGGCCATGATGCTGGGGCTGTTCGTGATCACCGTGATGTCCATGGCGTCCTTCCCGCCGCGTCTGCTGTGGCCCATCTCATCCATGGTGACCTCGGTGGCCTTGTTCACCTTGTGCGCCAACTACTTCATGGAGCGCGACGAGCGACGCCGCTTCTTGCGCACCCTGCGCGAACGCAGCCTGGTGCGCGACCTGACACAAGCGCATGCGCGGCTCAAGGACATCTCGCGCGTCGACACGCTCACGGGCCTGCACAACCAGAAGCACATCCAGCAGCATTTGAGCCTGATCTGGGAACGCGCCTGGCGCGACCGCAGCGCCCTGAGCCTGCTGCTCATCGACATCGACCACTTCAAGAAGTTCAACGACCGCTACGGGCACACGGCCGGCGACGAATGCCTGCAAAAAGTGGCCCGCGTGTTGCAAGACGGCCTGCGCCGGCCTGGCGATGTGGTGGCGCGGCTGGGCGGAGAGGAGTTTCTGGTGGTGCTGCCCAACACGGATGCCTCGTTCGCCAATGGCGTGGCCGAGCGGTTGCGGCAGGCGGTGGAATCACTGCAGGTTCGCCACGAGAGTTCGACCACGGCGCGGCATTTGACGGTCAGCGTGGGCCTCGTGACTTGCCATGCCCACCCCGATCTGCTGGTCGACACGCTGATGCAACGGGTTGAGCAAGCGCTGCATCAAGCCAAGTCTGAAGGGCGCAACCGGGTCTGCGGCCTGGACGCCTGAGGACTGCAACAGCGGGACGGTGGGCTGCCCGATCAGACCGGATCGAGGTGCGTCTGCACGTTGAGAACGGGCAGTTGTGCCATCACGCGTTGGCGCGCCTGCAAGGCGATTTCATGTCCTTCGCGCACGCTCAGCAAGCCATCGACCTCCAGGTGCGCATCGACCAGGATCAGGTCGCCCATCTTGCGGGTGCGCAACTCGTGCACGCCGCGCACGCCTGGCGTTTGCAGCAGGGTGTCGCGGATGCGGTCGATCTGGTCTTGCGAGGCGGCGCGATCCATGAGGTCGTTCAAAGCGTCCCAGGCGAAGCTCAAGCCCATGCGCATCACCATCAGACCGACGATGAGCGCAGCCACCGGGTCGAGCAAGGGGTAGCCCAGCAGGTTGCCCAGGATGCCCAGGCCCACCACGAGTGACGAGGCCGCATCGGAGCGGGCATGCCAAGCGTTGGCCACCAGCATGCTTGAACGCACCTTCTCGGCGGCCGCGAGCATGTAGCGAAACAGCGCCTCCTTGGCCAGCAAGGTGCCGATGGCCACGTACAGCGCCAGGGCCTGCACCTTGGGGATGTCTTCGGTGTGCGTCAGCCGATCGATGGCGCCCCAGAGCATGCCCACCGCCACCGCCGAGAGCAACAAGCCCAGGACGAGCGAAGCAGCGGTTTCATAGCGCTGATGCCCATAGTGGTGGTCGTCATCGGCCTCCTTGTGGCTGTGACGGTTGACCAGCAGCACCAGGAAGTCCGACAGCAGGTCGGACAGGGAGTGGATGGCGTCGGCCACCAAGGCCTGCGAATGCGCCCAGATGCCGGCGGCGAGTTGCAGCACCGTCAGCACGATGTTGACCACCACGCTCACCAGGGTGCTGCGTCGCGCCACGTGCTGGCGCACTTCGGGATCGACCGCTTCAGGGTCGTCGAGCGGGGGTAAATCGGCAGCCATGTGGGAAGTCAGGAAGGTCTGGTGGTCAGCCCAGCCAGTCGATGTGATGGCCCAGCTTGCGAGCCTTGGTGCCCAGGTAGCGCTCGTTCTCGGGCTGCACGTCGCTGCGCACTGGCACGCGCTCCTCAACCTGAACGCCCTGCTCTTTCAGGGTCTGCACCTTGCGCGGGTTGTTGGTCATCAGCTTGACCGACTTCACGCCCAGGGTGGCGAGGATCTCGGCGGCGGCGTCGAACTTGCGCAGGTCGGCGGCAAAGCCCAGGTGCTGGTTGGCCTCAACCGTGTCGAGGCCTTGGTCCTGCAACTGGTAGGCGCGCAGCTTGTTGGCCAGGCCGATGCCGCGTCCTTCCTGACGCAGGTAGACGACCACACCGCTGCCGCGCTTGCCGATCTCGCTCAGGGCGAAATTTAGCTGCGGGCCGCAATCGCAGCGCAGAGAGCCGAAGACATCGCCGGTCATGCACTCGGAATGCACGCGGACCAGGGCGCTGCCCTGCACGTCGCCCATGACCATGGCCACGTGCTCCAGACCGGTGGCCTTCTCGCGGAAGAGCTTCATGGTGAAGCTGCCATGTTCGGTCGGGACGCGGGCCTCGGCGAGGAACTCCACCAGAGCGGCGGTGACCGGGGTCAGGGGTTCTTGGGGCCCCGGCTGGGTGGCGGCACCCGAGCTGGTTTGGGCAGGGTCTGGGCTGGACATTCATTTTCCTCAGGGGGTGTCATTGTGCCAAAACCCCAGGGGAATCACCTGTTGGAGGCTGGAAAGTCCGTTGAGGGTGGGCGCAAACGGGCTCCAGCAGCTTGTCGCCGGCATGTCTCAAGGCGGATTCAGGGGATTTTCCACCCACCAAATACTGTATGCATGTAAGGGGTATCCTTTTAGCTCCAGCAACGCCGGAGTACTGGATGAATATCCAGCATATCGCAAGCCCAGAGGCAGGTAAAGACCACCCGTCCAACTGGAACGATTTCCTCGACTGGTTCAGCTCTGAAGAGGCCTGTTTGGCTTACTTGGAGCGGCTGCGTTGGCCGACCGG
>JAKARB010000006.1 GCA_021819435.1 Pseudomonadota bacterium
GTTCGATTACATCGAGCGCTTCTACAACCCCAGGCGCCGTCATTCGACGTTGGGCTACGTCAGTCCGATACAGTTCGAGAAAGCTCAAGAAGCTTAGGTCGGTGTCCACGGAACCGGCAGCAGCCCACATCCCACGTTGCCGCCGACGTAAACCTGCGCTGACGCGCCCATGGCCAGCGTGGCCAATGCAATGCCAGTCAGAAATGACTTCATGAGTCGTCCTCTCCCATAAACGGTGACGGTTACAAAAACGAACCGTGTATTGAATCACACCGGGAGAGAGGCCCAGGTACGTGTTCCCCCTGGCCTGTGTTGTTCAGAGCTTGCGCGCTTCGCGCAGCAGGCGGTCGTGGCGCTCGGTGTCTTCTTTGACGTGCTTGCTGACGTAGTACAGGAAGTACCCCAGGCCACACAGCATCGCGGCGATCGAGAGCAGGCTCAGGATGCCGTAGTCGGTGGTCAGGAAGTCGATCCAGGCGTGCATGGCGGTTCTCCTCTGGGGGATGTTTTGACAGGCTCCATCTGACGCCTGTTCGGGCTGCCTCACCCTGACGCAGATCAACCGGCACGGGCCGTGTCGTCGGCGGCGGTGTGAAATTTGATGCGGCACAATCGTTCGCCCTCCCTTGGCCTCCCCGATGAACCCGCCTGCCTTGTCCGCTCGCCAGCCCTGCCTGCGCCGCCTGTTTTGTTTGCTCCTGCTCTGCGGGTGGGGCGCGGGTGGCCCCGTGGTTTGGGCTCAGTCTGAGGTGCAGCCGTTGCCGATGGCGCCTCGCGCCCTGGCGGGTGGGGCTGCGACTGCGACAGCAACCACCACAGCCATCACCGGTCCCCAGGCGGCCGTGCGCCCCCGCGTCGGGCTGGTGCTCTCGGGCGGGGGCGCGCGCGGCCTCGCGCACGTCGGTGTGCTGAAGGTGCTTGAGCGCGAGCGCATCCCGGTCGACCTCATCGCCGGCACCTCCATGGGAGCCATCGTGGGCGGGCTCTATGCCTCTGGGCTGACCGCTTCCGAAATCGAGGACGAGGTCAAGCGCCTCGACTGGATCGGCGCCTTCGCCCTGCGCGTCAACCGGCAAGACCTGTCGCAGCGGCGCAAGGAGCAGGATTTCGAGGTCTCACCGCTGCTGGAATTCGGCATCCGCTCCGACGGCTTGACCGCCCCGCTGGGCGCCGTCTCCAGCCGCGTGCTGGAGTCGCACCTGCGGCGCATGACCCTGGGGGCCACCCAGGTCCAGGATTTCGACGAACTGCCCACGCCTTTCCGCGCCGTCGCCACCGACATGGAAACCGGCCAGGCCGTGGTGATGGAGTCGGGCGACCTGGCCCGTGCGCTGCGCAGCAGCATGTCGGTGCCGGGCGTGTTCGCACCCACCGAGGTCGATGGCCGCATCCTGGGTGATGGCGGCCTGGTCGACAACCTGCCCGTCGATGTCGTGCGGCAGATGGGCGCCGAGCGCGTCATCGCGGTCAACATCGGCACCCCGCTTGCGGGGCGCGACACGTTGGGCTCGATCACCGGCATGACGGCGCAGATGATCAACATCCTCACCGAGCAGAACGTGCAGCGCAGCCTGCAGTCGCTGGGGCCGCAGGACGTGCTGATCGATCCGAAGCTAGAAGGCCTGAGTTCGGGCGATTTCAATCGCGCCATCGACCTGATGCGCCTGGGCGAGCTGCAAGCCGAAGCGCTGGTGCTGCGCATGCAGGACCTGAAGCTCTCGCCCGAGGCCTATGCCCAATGGCAGGCGCAGCGCAAGCAGCGCGGCTTGCAGCCGACGAAGCTCGATTTCGTGCGCTTCGAGGGCTCGGACATCACCCACCCCGAGAACCGGCCCGACTTGCTGAAGTCTCAACCCGGTGAGGCGTTCAGCGTTGCCAACGCCGAGCGCGACCTCACCAGCCTGGCGGCCTCGGGCGACTACCTGCGCACCGACTACCGCCTGGTGCGCCTGCCCGACGGCGAGCGCGGCCTGGTCTTCGACCTGCAAGACAAGCCCTGGGGGCCGGACTACCTCCAGGTCGGCATGGACTTCAGCGCCGACAACCGTGGCCGCAGCATCTTCAACCTCAAGCTCGTTCACAACCGCCACTGGCTGGATGCAGCAGGCAGCGAATGGCGCAACTTCGTGCGCATCGGCACCAGCCCGGCCATCCGCTCGGAGTGGTATCGGCCCATGAACCTGCGCCTGCCCGATGGCCTCGAAGGCTTCGTCGCGGTGCAGGGCAGGGTGGAGCGCCAGAAACTCGACTACCACCTGGTGCCAGAACAGAACCCCGATGCCACGGTCAGCCGCCGCATCTTCGGTGGCAACCTGGACCTGGGCTTGAACTGGCGCGAACTCGGCGAGATCCGCCTGGGGCTGGTCGACGAGGCCTGGCACGACGACCCCATCCTGGTCAGCAGCCGGCTGGAGGCCTTGCGCGGACCGCGCGCGCAGCAGACCGAGAACTGGCATGAACGCGGCTTGCGCCTGAAGGTGATCTTCGATCAGCTTGATCACGCCTTCTTCCCGATGCGCGGTTGGCGTGTCGAGGGGCAGTGGATGCAAGGCCATCGCGACAGCCAGGACACGAGGTTCCAGGATGGCTTCATCCGCCGCATGGACTTGCAAGGCCAGTGGGCCACCTCATGGGGTGTGCACACGCTCAGCGCGCTCGGCCGGGTGAACTTGTCGGATGGCGTCGAATCGCTGGTGCCGCGCAACGGCCTGGGGGGCTTCCAGCAACTCTCGGGCTACGCGCCGTTCCAGGTCAGCGGTCAACAGGTGGCGCTGGCGCGCATCGGCTACCAGATCAGGCTGGTGCCTTCGCCCCTGACCAGCGGCACCTTCCTGGGGTTCAGCCTGGAGAACGGCCGCGCCTGGGACCGCCGCGATGCCTTTTCATCGGGCATCAGCCGCCAGGGCATGAGCGTCTACCTGGGGGCCGACACGGCGATCGGGCCGATCTACGCCGCGCTGCTGCACAGCCCGCGCGTTGGCCCCACGGTGATGCTGTTCGTGGGACGGCCCTGACCGATATGGACGCCAGCCTCGTCAGACCCTGCTGAGCGCCTGGCCCACGGTGGCGCGCAGGTGGTCGAGCACATGCTGCGAGATCTTGCTCAGCGGCAGCACTTCCTGCACCGCGCCCGCGTTGATGGCCTCGCGCGGCATGCCGAAGACCACGCAACTGGCTTCGTCCTGCGCCACGCAGTAGGCGCCGGCGTCCTTCATCTCGCGCATGGCCCGGGCGCCGTCGGCACCCATGCCCGTCAGCATGATGCCGATGGCGTTCGGCCCCGCCACGCGGGCGGCCGACTTGAACAGCACCTCCACGCTGGGCTTGTGGCGGTTGACCGGGTCGCCGTCCTGCACGCGGGCGATGTAGTTGGCGCCCGAACGCTCCACGCTCAGGTGCATGCCGCCCGGCGCGATGTAGGCGTGGCCAGGCAGGATGCGCTCGCCATCGCTGGCTTCCTTGACGCTGATCTTGCACAGGCCGTCCAGGCGCGCGGCATAGCTGCGCGTGAAGCCGGGTGGCATGTGCTGGGTGATGACCACCGCCGGCGAGTCGGCAGGCAGGCCCATGAGCACGTCCTTGGTGGCTTCGGTGCCGCCGGTGGAAGCGCCAATGAAGATGATCTTCTCGGTGGACAGCCTGCCCAGCATGGGCGTCGACACCGCCGGTTTGGCCGGGGCCGACGCCGCGCCGCCCGCGCCAGCCGGACGCGCGCCCGCCGCCGCGGTGCTGGCCGCGCCGGGCGCTGGCGCGAGGCGGTGGATGCGCGCCTTCGAGGCCACGCGGATCTTGTCCGTGATGTCATCCGACAACTGGCGCAAGCCATCGGCCACGCCGATCTTGGGTTTGGCCACGAAGTCGATGGCGCCGAGCTCCAACGCCTTGAGCGTGACCTCGGCGCCGCGTTCCGTCAGCGTCGAGACCATCACCACCGGCATCGGACGCAGGCGCATCAGCTTGGAGAGGAAGTCGATGCCGTCCATGCGCGGCATCTCTACGTCGAGCGTGATGACGTCCGGGTTGAGGTTGCGGATCATCTCGCGCGCCACCAGCGGATCGGCTGCGGCGCCAATGCACTCCATGTCGGGCTGACGGTTGATGATCTCGGTGAGCATGCTGCGAACCAGGGCGGAATCGTCCACCACCACCACGCGTGTCTTGGCCATGTTGTTTGTCTCCGTGTCTCAGAACAGGTCGATCGAACCGCCGCTGGAAGCCACCGGCACGACCTTCTGTGCCGCGACGCGTTCCTGCTGGACGATCGCGTCCGGGTTGCTGGGTGCCAGACGCTTGACCATGGCCTTGCCGCTGTGGGGCAGGAAGCAGACCTTGCGGGGGTAGATGTCCAGCACGTCCTTCGACACCACGGGGATGCGTTCGGTCTTGAGGTAGTCCATCACGAACGCGGTGTTGCGCTCGCCCACGTTGATCGTGTTCATGCCGCTGATGACGGCACCACCGCCGAACACCTTGGCTTCCATCGTCATGCGCGAGGCGCCCATCTTCATCATCTCGTTGATGAGCAGTTCCATCGCGTAGGAGCCGTAACGGCCCGAGTCGCTGGCGCCACCGCCGTTGTCGGGCAGCATGAAGTGGTTCATGCCGCCGATCTTGGCTTGGCGGTCCCACAGGCACACGGCGATGCACGAACCCAGCGTGGTCATGATCAGCACGTCCTCGTTGAACACGAAGTATTCGCCGGGCAGCACCTTCACCGCCTCCGACTGGAAGTGCGCGTCGTAGAAGAAGAAAGAAGCTTCGCCCGGCTTGGCGATGCGCGATTTCAGGCGGGCAAGCCGCTCGGTGCGGCCGGCCTGCAGGCCCATGACAGGCGGGGCGGATCCAGCGCGCGAGGCGCCCACGGACGAGGTGCTGATCATCGGGATGTCCTTGTTGGCTTTACCTGTCAAACCCTGTCATAGACCGTCTTGCCGCGCAGCAGGAAGAGATCTCTTGAATCAGTGAAGTTCTCGGAATGGCCGACGTACAGCATGCCCCCCGGCTTCATCACGGCGTGGATGCGTTCCAGCACCTTGCGCTGGGTGGGCGCGTCGAAATAGATCATGACATTGCGGCAGAACACCACATCGAAGGCTTCGCCAAGCTGCCAGCTCGTCTGCATCAGGTTGAACGGGCGGAACTCGACGAAGCGTGCCACCTCCGGTTTGATGCGGATGCTGCCTTCGTGTGCGCCTTTGCCTTTGAGGAAGAAGTTGCGCAAGCGCTGCTGCGACAGGCCGCGGGCGCTGGCCTCGTACACCCCGCGCGAGGCGGTGGCCAGCACATTGGTGTCGATGTCGCTGCACAGGATCTTGACCGGCGCGTGCAGGCCCAGGGTCTCGGCCACGGTCATGGCCAGGGAGTAGGGCTCTTCACCGGTGGATGCTGCGCAGCACCAGATGCGCGTGGGTTTGCTGCCTCGGGCCTTGAGCCAGTCGGTCAGCATGTGAAAGTGGTGTTCTTCGCGGAAGAAGGACGTCAGGTTGGTCGTGAGGCAGTTCACGAATTCCTGCCACTCCGGCTGGCTGGGGCTTTGCTCCAGCCACTGCAGGTATGACTCGAATGACGAATAGCCCGTTTCCCGCAGCCGGCGCGACAGGCGGCTGTAGACCATGGCCTGCTTGCCATCGTGCAGGCTGATGCCAGCCCTGTCGTAGATCAGGGCACGCACCCGGGCGAAATCACGCGAGGTGAAATTGAACTCCCGGTCCACGGGCATGCTCTGGGCTTCGGCGGTGAAGGTCATCGTGGCATCAAGAGGCAAGAGGGGGGAGGCTGGCCCGAAGGGCATTCTTGGTTATCGGACAAGGGCCCCAGAACCTTGAGCTTGCCGCGCCACATTCGGGTGCACCGCACGATATGAGGGGAAAAGCTGGGTTTCTTCAGGTTTTCGGACCGGGCAGCGCTGCTAGACTGAGCAACGTTCCCCCTGTTGTCACTGGAGAACCACCATCGCCCTCCTTGACCTTGCTTCGCCGGGCGTGGCGGTCGGCCCCCTTGAGGCGCTGACCGGCCTGCGCCTCGAAACAGCCCTGAGCCTGCTGGCTCAGGCCGGCTGGCATTTGAACGACGGCGCTCGCCCTGGATCGCCCGACTGGCTTCAGGCTGTCATCGATGGCCTGTGCGAGGTTTCCAGCCGCGACGCGCTCACCGGCCTGGGCAACCGCCGCCAGTTCGAGGCCGCCATCGCCCGCGAGGTTGACCGGGTCGCCCGCATCGGTGAGCCGGCGCTCCTGTTGCTGGCCGACATCGACCACTTCAAGAAAGTCAACGACACCCATGGCCATGCTGCTGGTGACATCGTCATCCAGACCGTGGCCCAGTGCCTTCAGGATTGCGTTCGCCCCATGGACATGGTGGCCCGCGTTGGTGGCGAAGAGTTCGCCATCATCCTGCCGAATTGCCCGCCGGCCTTTGGCCAGACCGTCGCCGAGCGCATCCGCCAGAAGGTGGCCGTTTGCCCGTCGATCATCGCGGGTGGCCAGGCGTTGCAAGTCACCGTCAGCGTTGGCGGGGCCTTCGCGCCGCCATGGGTCCGCTCTTCGGCCAGCCTGTGGAGCGAACGCGCCGATCAGCAGCTCTACCGCGCCAAGGCCGAGGGCCGCAACCGCACTTGCCTCGACATGCCGCCCCTGACCGAGGTCAGCGCGGAAGAGAAAGGCATGCTTTTCGCCGGGCTCACCGGATCCGATGTCAACGAGGCCTCAGGAATCGAGGGCGATCTGCCGAAATCACCAGAATGATGGAGCTCATGACCGCCCCCGACACCCAATCCAGCGCGACGTCTGCTCGCCTTGCCCGCACGGTCGCCATCACCAGCGGCAAGGGGGGCGTGGGCAAGACCTTCTTCAGCGCCAACCTCGCTGCTGCCCTGACTCGCCAGGGCCTGAAGGTGCTGGTGCTCGATGCCGACCTGGGCCTGGCCAACCTCGACGTGGTGCTCAACCTGTACCCCAAGATCACCTTGCACGATGTGTTCACGGGCAAGTCCGATCTGGAAGAGGCCATCTTGCCCGCACCGGGCGGTTTTCATGTGCTGCTCGCGGGCTCCGGGCTCGTGGAGTATTCGCGCCTGACACCCGAGGTGCGTGACCAGCTCATGCGCATCTTCGAGCAGGTCAAACCGCGTTTCGACGTGGTGTTGATCGACACGGGTGCGGGCATTTCCGACGTGGTGCTGTATGCGGTCTCCATGGCCCATGAGGTCATCGTCGTGGCCACGCCCGAGCCCACTTCCATGACCGACGCCTACGCCACCATCAAGGTGTTGTCGGCACAACAGAACCGTGAACATCTTCACCTGGTGGTCAACCAGGTGTCTCGCTCCGGCGATGGCCGGGCCATCTGCAACCAGCTCCAGCAGGTTGTCGAGCGTTTCGTGCAGGGTGCCAATGGCACCTCGCCCAAGCTGTCTTTCCTGGGCGACATCCCGATGGACAACAGCGTGCGCGAGGCGGTGCAAAAGCGCCAGCTCCTGCTCGAAATGCACCCTGGCAGCGCCGCTGCGCAAGGGGTCGTGCAGGTGGCCACGCGGTTGCAGGCACGCGGCTGATGGCGCGCGACGAGGCCACGAGCCCCGCCACCGCGTACGCATGGCTGGGCGGCGAGGCGCGTGTGCGCGCCCTTGTTGATCGCTTTTACGACCTGATGGACCTGGAGCCGGGCTACACCGAGTTGCGCGCTGCGCACGGTCCTTCGCTCGATGACGCCCGCGACAAGCTCTTCTGGTTCCTCAGCGGTTGGCTGGGCGGCCCCGATCTCTATATCGAGCGCTTCGGGCACCCTCGCCTGCGCGCGCGGCACCTGCCGTTTCGCATTGGCATCAAAGAGCGCGACCAGTGGGTGGCTTGCATGGCCCAGGCCATGGCCGATGAACAGGTCGACCCGGAGCTCGCCACCCGCCTGCGCGAATCGTTCATGCAGACGGCCGACTGGATGCGCAACCAGGGCGTGTGAACCTGGCATGTGAAGGGCAGCCTGCGGACTGCTTGCGTTCAGGCGGGCCCGTTGCTCGATTGCAGCAGCACCACCAAGGCTCCAGCGCCGCCTTCGTCGGCCCGTGCCTGCACGAAGGCCAGAACCCGGTCGCTTTGCACCAGCCAGCGCTTGGCCTTGTCCTTGAGCACCGGTTGCTTGCCTGGTGAGCCGAGTCCCTTGCCATGCACCACGCGCACGCAACGCCATCCTTTGAGGTGGGCTTCGCGCAGGAACTGGGACAGCCGCTCGCGGGCCTCGTCGGTGCGCAGGCCGTGCAGATCGAGCTCACCTTGCAAGGCCCAGACGCCCCGGCGCAGCTTGCGCACCACGTCGATGCCGAGTTCGGGGCGCCGCCACGACAAGCTCTCGTCGGTTTCGAGCAGGCTTTCTACGTCGAACTCATCGGACAGCGATGACTTCAGCACCGCCTGCTCATCAGCCTGGCGGCGTGCCGGTACGGGGGGCGGCTTGGGTGTGGCGCCATGCAGCCGGCCCGCGTCCGGCAGGCCATTGACCTGACCCACCAGGCGCCGAAACAGCGCGGCATCGGCCTCGCGAGAGCGCTCCAGGGCTTCGCGCTTGGCGCGCTCCTGTCGCTCTTCTTCAGCGCGAGCAGCCGCTTCCTTGGCGGCTTTGCCCAGTGCACGCTTGAGGTCACCGAAGTCACGCAGCGTGGTGTGGGATGAGGGCTTGGCGGTGGGCTTGGAGGAGCGGCTCACGGGCCGAAGCCTACAACAACTCCAAGGCCGTTCCGGAGGGGCTCGGCTCGGGTCGACCCCAATCAGGAAGCCGGCCGTGGTGTGGTTCACGCAGGCGGGTCGCCTGGCTGGCATCAAACCAAACCGCGCTCCGCGAACGACAACGCCCCGGTGCGTGCCACCACCACGTGGTCGATCACGCGCACGTCAACCAACTGCAAGCTCGATTTGAGGGTCTGTGTGAGCAGTTCGTCGGCGCGTGAGGGTTCCAGCACGCCGGAAGGGTGGTTGTGGCTGAGGATGACGCTGGCTGTGTTGAGCTCCAGTGCACGCTTGACGACCTCGCGTGGGTAGACGCTGGTCTGGGTGAGCGTGCCTCGGAACATCTCCTCGCAGGCGATGAGGCGCTGCTGCGCATCCAGGAACAGCACCGCAAACACCTCGTGGGGCAGCGAGCCCAGGCGCATCTGGAGGTAGTCCTTGACGCGCTGCGGGGTGGTGAAGACCGGCTCTTCGCGAAGGCCTGCCGTCAAGCCGCGTCTTGCCAGCTCCATGACGGCCATCAGCTCGGCGCGCTTGGCCGGCCCCAGGCCTTTGATGCCTTGTAACTGGAGGCTCGACGATGTCAGCAACCCGCCAATGCCGCCGAGTTGCATCAGCAGGCTTTCGGCCAGATGCAGCACGCCCTGGCCCTTCAGCCCGGTTCGCAAGAGCAGGGCGAGCAGCTCGGCGTCGGCCAGCGCGGCCGGGCCGAGGGACAGCAGTTTTTCTCGCGGTCTCAGGGCCGCGGGCAGGTCTTTCATGGTGTGGGATCCCCGATGTGTCGTTCTCAAACCTAAAATTGTGGTTTTGCACCCCCGCCAACCCCATCCTCCTGAAGGGTGGGCGTGACACCATGACCACACTCGCTCCGACCGTTGCCCCCGGTTCCTTCCTGACCCTGCACTACCGCCTGGCCGGGCCGGATGGCGATGACCTGGTCAACACCTTCACCGACAAGCCCGCCACGCTGTCGCTGGGGTCGGGTGAGCTCTCGCCCGCGCTGGAGGCCCGCCTGCTCGGCCTGACCGAAGGCACCCGCACCACGCTGCAACTCGAACCTGGCGAGGCGTTCGGCCCGCGCAACCCCGAGATGCTCCAGCGCGTGGCCCTGAAGCTGCTGCGCGAGCTGGGGGACCCGGATGAAATCTGGAACGTCGGCGACGTGGTCCAGTTCCCCACGCCCGATGGCAGCGGCCACTTCGCCGGCGTCGTGCGTGAGGTGGATGCCGCTGGCGAGTGGGCCCTCTTCGACTTCAACCACCCGCTCGCTGGACAGCCCGTCACCTTCGAGGTGCAGCTGATTGGCGTGCTCTGAACCCGAGGTCTGAGAACATGACTGGCATCACCGGCATCAGCGTCCCTGCCCAACACCGCGTCGACGACGTGCTGCTGGCCGAGCCGCGCGGCTTCTGTGCCGGTGTCGACCGCGCCATCGAAATCGTCGAGCGCGCGCTGACCCAGTTCGGCGCACCCATCTACGTGCGGCACGAAATCGTGCACAACACCTACGTGGTCAACGACCTCAAGGCCAAGGGCGCGATCTTCATCGAAGACCTTGCCGAGGTGCCCGCTGGTGCCACGCTCATCTTCAGCGCCCACGGCGTCAGCCAGGAGGTCCGCCGCGAGGCCGACGCCCGTGGCTTCCATGTGTTCGACGCCACCTGCCCGCTGGTCACCAAGGTGCACGTCGAGGTGGCCAAGCTGCGCCGCGAGGGCTATGAGTTCATCATGATCGGGCACAAAGGCCACCCCGAGGTCGAAGGCACCATGGGCCAGTTGCACGATGGCATCTACCTCGTCGAGGACGAGGCCGATGTCGAGCGCGTGAAGGTCAGCAACCCCGACATGCTCGCCGTGGTCACGCAGACCACGCTGTCGGTGGACGACGCGGCGGCCATCCTGGCGGCCATCAAGCGGCGCTTCCCCAACGTGCGCGAGCCCAAGCAACAAGACATCTGCTACGCCACCCAGAACCGCCAGGACGCCGTCAAGCTGATGGCGCCGCAGGTCGACGTGGTCATCGTGGTGGGCAGCCCCACGAGCTCGAACAGCAACCGCCTGCGCGAGTTGGCCGAGCGGCTGGGCACCCCTGCCTACATGGTCGACTGCCCTGGTGACTTGCAGAGCACCTGGTTCGAAGGCCGCCCGCGCGTGGGCCTGACGGCCGGGGCCTCGGCGCCCGATGTGCTGGTTCAGCAGGTCATCGCCAGCCTCAAGGCGATGGGTGCGGTGTCCGTGCGCCGCATGCAGGGCGTCGAAGAACATGTGCGCTTCCCGCTGCCCAAGGGCCTGGGCGGCACCGGCCTCGACCGCCCGCTGCCAACCGAGCGATCCCAGGCCTGACCCGACCCCTTTCGCCTCCATCGTGCCGGCCCGCTGAGGCCCGCGTCACCCGAATCACTCTTTCGAGAACCGAACCCAACATGCTCGACATCGCCCTGCTGCGCAAGGACCTCGACACCGTCCTGGCCCGCCTGACCCAGCGCAAGAACCCCCAGCCCTTCCTGGACGTGGAGCGCTTTCGCGCCCTTGAAGGCGAGCGCAAGACCATCCAGACCCGCACCGAAGACCTGCAAGCCCAGCGCAACAGCCTCTCCAAGCAGATCGGCATGCTCAAGGGCAGAGCCGCCAAGGGCGAGGACACCGCCGCCGAGGTCGATGCCGTGATGACTCAGGTGGCTGGCATCGGCGACGAACTCAAGGCCAGCGCCGAGCGCCTGGAGGTCATCCAGATCGAGCTGCAAGCCATGCTGCTGTCGGTGCCCAACCTGCCGCAAGACGGCGTGCCCGTGGGCCACGACGAAGCCGGCAACGTCGAGGTGCGTCGCTGGGGCACGCCCGGCACCTACGCCTTCGAGGTGAAGGACCACGTCGACCTGGGCGAAAAGCTAGGCCTCGACTTCGACACCGGCGCCAAGCTCTCGGGCTCGCGCTTCAACTTCATGAAGGGTCCCATCGCCCGGCTGCATCGCGCTCTCGCGCAGTTCATGCTCGACGTGCAAACGCAAGAGCATGGCTACACCGAGTGCTACACGCCCTACCTGGTCAAGGCGCCCGCGCTGCTGGGCACGGGCCAGTTGCCCAAGTTCGAGCAGGACCTCTTCCACGTCACCTCGGGCGATGCCGAGGCCGCCGATGGCAAGTGGTACCTGATCCCCACCAGCGAGGTCACGCTGACCAACACCGTGACCGACAGCATCGTGCCGCTGGAGCAGTTGCCCATCAAGCTGACGGGCCACACGCCTTGCTTCCGCTCGGAAGCGGGCAGCGCTGGCCGCGACACGCGCGGCATGATCCGCCAGCACCAGTTTGACAAGGTCGAGATGGTGCAGATCACCACGCCAGAGCAGAGCAACGCCGCGCTCGAAGCCATGGTGGGCCACGCCGAAGCCATCCTGCAAAAACTCGAGCTGCCCTACCGCGTGATGGCCCTGTGCACAGGCGACATGGGCTTCGGCTCGGCCCGCACCTATGACCTCGAAGTGTGGCTGCCCGCGCAGAACACCTACCGCGAGATCAGCTCGTGCTCGAACTGCGAGGCCTTCCAGGCCCGCCGCATGCAGGCGCGCTTTCGCAACGCCGCCGGCAAGACCGAGTACGTGCACACGCTCAACGGCTCGGGCCTGGCCGTGGGCCGCGCGCTGGTGGCCGTGCTGGAGAACCACCAGCAGGCCGACGGCAGCATCAAGGTGCCTGCGGCATTGCGGCCTTACCTGGGCGGTGCCGAGGTACTCGCGGCGGCCTGATCTGTGTGATGGGTGGGCCGTTGTGGCCCGCCAAAAACCGAGGAAAGGCCTGCTATACTGCTGAGCTTTCCAGGGCTCAGGCCCTGGCACCGATCAAGACCCCGGTGCGCCCCGTTTCAGGAGAGGTGGCAGAGTGGTCGAATGTACCTGACTCGAAATCAGGCGTACGTGAATAACGTACCGTGGGTTCGAATCCCACCCTCTCCGCCAAATGCAAGCCCAAGTGATTGATTCACTTGGGCTTTTTGGTTTCTGGGTTGCTGCACCCATCAACTCACCCATCAACCGCGAAGTGAGGGTGTGTGATCGCGACTTTGGCTTCACCCCTTGATGTAGGGGGTGGGAGTGCTCTACCGTCGCGGAGAATGAGCGCGGGAGGGAAAGCTGATGACATCTGAAGTTGTTGTGGCCAATCGACTCGGCATTGCGATTGCAGCAGACAGCGCGGTGACGTTTACAAACGGCAGCGCATCGCAGGCAACCTACGCCACTGGGGCCAACAAGATCTTTCAACTTGCTGAGCATGATGCTGTCGCTGTAATGATTTACAGCAATGCCAATTTAAACAGCGTTCCTTGGGAGGTGATTTTAAAAACCTACCGAAGGGAGCTCGCTCAGAATAGTTTCCGCACATTGGCTGAGTATGCGGATGACCTCATAGATTTCCTGAATCAGCGTACCGCTCGGTTGCTGCCTACCGAGGTGCGAACGCATGCAACGCGTTTGGCCGCCCAAGACGCGGTCATGGCGGCGCTTTTCCATGTGTTAGGAGCGCGTCCTGTCCTTCGGGATACCGCTGCGCCGCAGCATGACTTGATGCATGCTTGGGACGACTCTATGGATGAGGTCGAAGCAGACGTCGCAGCGAGGGATGTTGATGTCTCGTTAGATCCCGCTGATTTACCCTTGACCGAGGCAGCCCTGGTGGTTGAGTTGGCCCAAGAAGTTCGCGGATTTATCGAGAAGCAGTTCGCTCACCTGATGAGTTTTCAGATTGATTTTGAGCGACTAGCCAGGTTGGGCATTGATTTCTTGTTTAAAAGGCCTGAAGTTGTTCTCGGTTCCTACAGTGGCCTTGTTGTCGCAGGTTATGGTTCCGATGAATACATGCCTGGATTCTGTGAGCGGCATGTTTACGGTTTTATTGGGGGTAAGGTCTATTGGCAATTGCGGCCGAGCCGAGCGGTGAACTTCACAGAGACGAACTCACTCATTGAGCCATTCGCTAGAAAGTCCATGATTGAGACCTTTACTCAGGGTGCTAGTCCGGAAGTCTGGAAATTTGTTCGAGAAGCCTTTGTGAAGCATGCGCAGGAGGTGAGTTCTCATGCAGCAGCGGCGTCGGGCGTCACTTTGGATCCTGCGGCGATATCTGCAGCAATCCAAAATGAACTGACGAGTTTTACGCAAACTTGGGCTTTTTCTGTCTTTGGTGCTCACTTGGCGCCACTACATTCTGTCGTAGCTGGTTTGGCGCTGGAGGAGCTTGCGGAGCTAGCTGAGACGCTGGTGATGTTGGAGTCTCTGAAGGAGAAGGTGACCTCCCGGACACAAGGCGTCGGAGGCCCCATTGACGTCGCACTGATCACAAAAGCTGAGGGCCTTGTGTGGATCAAACGTAAACACTATTTCAAGCCTGAGCTGAATCAGCGATACTTGAATAGGCTTCATAGAGGAGCTAACTGATATGACTCATCCTGCGAACATCTTTGAACTTCACCGAGCAACTTTGCAAGAGGAAGCTGTAAGTCTGGAGCAGCGCTGGAAGGCCATGCAGAAGCTGGCAAAGGGCGCATCTACTGAGATTGATGCACTCACGAGGTCCGAAGCGTCTGCGTACATCCAGATGCGACGAGTGTTTGAACAAGAAGCCGGCTCGGTTGTTCCATCGCTTGCTTGTCGTTGACCTTCCTGCGCTTCATCGTAGCCTGCTGAAAGCAGGCTTTTTTTTCATAGACGCTACATCTTGGTGACGGGCACGCCCACTTTTCTTCGGTGCCTATAACTTCGAGCCGCGTCGCAGGTTAGTCCGGCTGCGCTCGCTGCCTTCCTTGGTCTTAGGCCCGGTGCTGGCCCCTCCATGCCACTTGCATCGTCCGTTGCGGAAAATCTCGCGCGACTTGCAGGGCTCCCCTGATCGGCGTCCTTTGCCTCCACAGGTCATGTCGATGCATTGAGGCGGAATCTCCGGAAGGTCGGGGAGCAACGGGCGAGGCGGCCACACGCCATGCATGCAAAAGTAGGCTGCCCGGCGATTGCTGTTTGCATCCTCGATCAAGATCCGTTGGCGCAGGGCTTCCACACGGTCGACCTCCTGCCAAAAGGCTTTCAGCAAGCGTCGCTGTTCCTTGGTGCTCACTGTTGTGACTCCTTCTGTTCCTGATGTTCGTGATGTTCCTGATGTTTGAGGGGTTTGGACATTGACTGACCCCCTACAGCTTCCAGACCCCCTAAAGGTCGGGAACATCACGAACATCAGGAACAAGCTGCTTAGGCCGCTGTGAGGTTGTCGAGATAGGCCCGTGCGCCGCCGAAGCCCATTTGCGCGGCCTGCGGTCCTCGCTCAAGCTCTGCCCTGATCTCTGACGGGTCGGCTTCTTTCCAGCGTGAGACGTTCCGAAGGATGGACACGTTGGCGGTCGATGTGCCCAGCCTGATCCGTTGGCTGTGATTGGTGATCCCTCTGCGCTCAAGGGCGTGTCGGTGAGCGTTCGTGACCTTGCCCCCAATCTGCCCCGTGATTAGCTCGCCGAGCATCGACGTTTGGATCACGTCGCAGGGCCAGTGATTGACCACCTCCAACAAGATGTCGTCTACCTCGCTGCGGTTTGCCGCGATGACAGCTTCTTTTGCTGCGTTCATGATGGCGTGCGCCCCGGGGTTGAAGTCGGTCAGGTCACGACTGCCCAGCAGATGCGCCACCCCGGCGATGAACCCCGGGTCTTTTAACGCTGAGTAGAGCTGACGGTAATACTCGGTGCCCTTGGGGTCTCCCTCACGGATGACCACGTTGAATCGACGGTCGCCGTCGCTCAGGGCAAGGGCGCTGCGATGGTTGGAGAAGATCAACCAGCGACATGCGTTGTGCTCTTCCCGGATGCGGCCGAACTTTGGGTTGATGGTTCGTTGCCCCTCATTGACGAGGCTCTTCATGACCTCGGCATTGCCCCACTTCGCTTTGTTGTCTCCCTCGTTGATCTCGTCGACCACGGCAATGATTCGTGACGACAGCCGGTCATTGAAGCCGTTGTTGAGGAACGCAGCCAAGTTGAAGTTGACGGCAGCGTATCCGGGCCACAGGCGAGCGATGACACCGGCGATCCAGTTCCGCCCGGTGCCTTGGCGATCAGAGATGTGGAGCCATCCCGATTGAGGTAGTTCGCCCGGGCATTGTTCGATGTGCGCCAGCCAATCAAGGAAGCGCGGAGCCTCGTCCCCAAAGAGATAGGCCACATGAGCCAGGAACAACGATGCGTCACCGGGTGGTGTGCTGCGATCTGGCTGGGTCCATGTGTTGACCGCTTCACGACCTCGCGGGTCGCGCACGAGGCGTTTGCCGCCAGCCATGAATGTGACGGCTTGAGCTTGCTGTCTATTGGGGCTCTTCTCCCATAGTGAGGCGGTGTCATAGACCTTCGTCTTTGGCGTGCCATCAAAGTTGAACTGCCCCTTGACCTCAAGCGTGGTTGTCGATGCCTTGTGCGTGGCTTTCCAGTCAGACAGCATGGCGACGTGTTGTGGTTGCTGTAGATCAACGACCTGTTGCCCGTCTTGCACGAACACGAAGCGCTCAAGCATCTCGTCGAGCGATGTGCTCCCGGCCAATCGAATTTGATCGCTGCCCTCACCGATGCGCATGGCCTCTTGGACTTGCTGAAGTCGGCGGGCTGCCTGATCAACGAAGACTTCTTCTTGCTGACCTACCGCGCCCATGATGGTGCGACAGAGGTAGTCGGAGCGCTCCCACTTGTCGCGCACAAGGCTTGACCGCTTCATGAGGCGAGCAATGCGCTCGCAGTCCTTGCCAGTCCAAAAGGCGAGATGCTGAGCCAGCGCGGCATCAGCGCTGCTTGCGTCATAGGCCCGAGCCCCGTCAGGGTAGGCGCGGGCCAGCACTTCGACGTTGCAGTTCCACAGATCAGCAAAGCTTGCGCGGTTGCCGAAGGCTGCGGCGGCTGAATTTGAGCGCAGGGCACGACGGATGAGCTCGTCATCATCCTCGGGGCCACGCCACTCGTCGCAAGGTCCGTCAGACCAGCCAGCGTCATTCTCTTGATCAGGGCCGGGCTTGAAGTGGGTGTTGATGAGGGCTTGCAGTGGCAAGGTGCAGTCGGTCGCTGCATCGCCAATGGCAGAAGCCGGTTTGCCAATGGCAATGAACCGCCGCTCTGTGTACAGCTCCAGGCCGTGCGCGGTGTCCTTGCATGCATGGGGTGGGGTGTCACCCGTGTAGGTGCCCCAAATGTGCAAGCCTGAGCCAGAAACGCTCACCTCAATTGCTGCGCCAGGAAACATGCCGCACAGCTCAAGGGCCTTGGGCGTCCATCCTGATCGGTCGGGCGATAGGCAGTTGTCGACGTCCAGGCAAAACAGCTTGCACTCTGTTGTCAGGACAAAGCCAACGCCATACCCTTCGCCAAACTGCTCGGCGAATCGACAGGCGCTGTCCGCTGTCATCCAGTTGGCCGTGTCGTGTGCATCGACCACATGGCCTGAAGTGCTCACCGGCAGTTTGTCCAGCTTGCCGGGCCGGGCCTTGCTGGCCTCGATTCGATAAACGATGAATTGGCGAAACTCCCGGAGTCGGGCAAGCGCGGGCGCGACCAAGCCACCCCGGTAGGGGTTTGCGTCGTTCATGGTGGGGTGATCCTTGTTGCCTCTTGCGCCCCTCTCCAAGCGCGCAGGGCGTTTACTTTGTCGGCTTGGCCTTGAGCTGCGCCAGGACGCGAATCGCGTCGGCGTCGCCTCTCGCGGCGTCCTTCTTCATGACGCGAATGGCTGCGCGGCGGATTTCGCGCGGACCCGTGGGCGTCAACGTCGTGGCGTAAAGCTTGGTGTGGTTGCGGTTATTCATGGCAACCCCCTTAGAAGCGAGCGTCGGCACCCACGAGGATGTCGTTGTAGCCACGATTGGCAACGATGCGCAAGGCACTCATGGCCGTGGGCAGGCGAAGTCGCAGGCGAAGCGGCTCGAAGGCTGGTGATGCCCCCAAGGCATTGCGATAGGCTGCTAGTTGATCCGGGTCGCTGAACTCCTGCCACGCTGGATAGGTGGTCCCGCATCGTGTCCACGCAGGACGCAGGCGAGACATGATCTCTTCCAGGCTGCGGGCGGTGTCTTCCAGTTCTCGGACGATGGTGTCAAGCTCTGCTCGCGCTGCGCGGTGCTGCTCGATTTGCTTCAGGGTGTCGTGCGCAGCGAGCGTCGCTTGGTTCACTTTGCTTGCTTGGGCTTCTGCTGCCTCCTGAAGGGTCAGGCGGGCGACTGAGCGTTCGAGTGCATTGATTTCGTTTTCAATGCTGATCGCTTGACCGTGTTCGCCTGACGCCGAGTGCGCAGCCCATGCGTCGCGCAGCTCCGCGATTTGCTGCTTGATGGTCGAGATTTCGTCTGCTGCGCTCATCGTTGGTTCTCCTTGCGTTGTTGTCCAAGCTCCTTGAGTAGCCGATAGGCCGTGACGGGATCGGCCATCGCTTCCACGATGTCGACCTCTGATGCTCCAAGTGCTTCCAAGATGCTTGAAAGGTTCTCCGGGGTGATTCCGAAGACTCCCAGGGTCGCCCAGCCTTGGGCGCTGTCGGCGGGCTGGCGGAGTGGCGGAGCCTCATCCATCGCAAGCGCGAAACGGCGCTGTGCCGCAACGTCACAACCACGCAGTAGGGGATTCGTTGAGAGGCGTCGGATCAGTTTCAAGTCGCTTGCGGCGCTGATCACTTGATGCCAATTTGTTTGACGCGTCATCTCATTGCCCCCTGTACTTCAAGAAGGCGGCACGGTCGCGTCGTGCGGCTTCCTCTGCGATGCGGCGCAGATGTGCCCGCCAGCGTGTCCGGTCGGCACTTGAAATGGGTTGGACTGGCACTTGCCCTTGTGGCGAGCGCTTGAGTTTCTTGCTCATGGCGCATCCCTTCACGAAGCAAGGAACTTGCGCAATTCACCCACATTCCATGCGGTGACTTGCTTCGTCAGCTTGCGAGGGGCCGGGAGGTCGCCACGCTGCACCATGCGCCACACGGTCGCGGGTGAGCATCCAACGAGAGCCCGAACAACGGGCAAGCGGACGTTGGCTGTGTCGGGGAGGGTGTCGAAATGGCGGAGAGCGTCGGGTAGAGCGCTCGGGGAGACTGCGCGATCCATGTTGCTCCTTCTGCAGGTGCGTTGAGACATGGATCGGGAATGTATGCATCGGTTTTCGAGACGTGAAGACGGTAAAAGATCAAAGGGATCAATCATTTACCTCTATCGAAAGCCGTAGGTTGTTGGTTTTGTTTGCGCTTTTGAATGCTTGGGTGGGCTGGGATTTTTTTTGTGCCGAACGCCAGATCTGTGGATTTCCGTCGCATATCCGACGCGGCACGTCAGGATTTTTTGCGGGCCTCGATCTGTAGCTCGATTACGTTGGTCGCTGGATTGGATCGTTGCAGGAAGGCCGCCCAATCATCCATGAGCCTTCGGCGCTTCTCGAACAAGTCGCCACGTTGATAGGCCGCCTCTGCCTTGTCCTTGAGCTGGTGAGCCAATGCGTGCTCGATGACTTCGCGAGGGTGTGAGGTGCGCTCTCCGGCCCAATCTCTGAACGTCGAGCGGAACCCGTGAACGGTCGAATCAATCTCCATGCGGCGCAGTGTGGCGGTCAAGGTCATGTCTGACAGCGGCTGACCTTTGGCCCCTGGGAAGACGATGTTTGTCTCTGCAACGCGGGGGAGGGCCTGAAGCACTTCCACGGCTTTCGCAGACAACGGAACCCGTTGTTCCTTGCCAGCTTTCATGCGCTCGGCGGGGATCGTCCAGACTTTGGCCTTGAGGTCGATTTCCGTCCATGTCGCGCCCCGGACCTCGCCTGATCGGCTCGCCGTTAGGATGGTGAACTCAAGCGCTCGGGCGCCCATGCCTTCTTGTGTTTGCAGACGCCCCAGGAAGGCGGCCACATCATCAACCGGCATTGCCGCGTGATGCTCTACCTTGGCAACCTTGGCGGGCTTCGGCAGGATCTTGTCGAGGTGCCCCCGCCACCGAGCCGGGTTCTCACCCTCTCGATACTTGCGCACGGTTGCCCAATCAAGCACGGACTCAATGCGGCCACGCAGTCGGGACGCTGTTTCAGTCTTGGTTTGCCAGATGGGCTCCAAGACAGCGAGAACATGCGACAAGCCAACGTCGCGCACAAGCATCTGACCAAGCGTCGGGTATGCGTGTTGATCCAGCGTGTTTGTCCATTGCTGAGCGTGCTTCTCGCTCTTCCAGCCTGATTTGTGGGCGGCAATGTATTTCTCGGCGCATTGCTGGAAGGTGAGGGCGGTCGCTCTGCTTGCTGCCTGTGCGCTGCGTGCGGCCTTGGCTTCGGTCACGGGGTCGTGACCTGCTTTGATTCGCTCGCGTGCTGCGCGTGCCAGCTCGCGTGCTTGAGCGAGCGTCACGGCTGGATATCCACCCAAGCCCATGTCTCGGCGCTTGCCCGCAACCATTGCGCGAAGAATCCATGTGCGACCTCCGCTGGGTAGCACTTGCAAGGCAAGGCCCGGCACGACACCCACAAAGTGAAGGCCGGGGGCAGTGAGTCTTTGAACGTCGAGTGCCTTGAGTTCGGTGGCTGCTTTGGGCATCGGTGGAGCCTGTCATTTCACACCCATCAACTCACCCATCAACGTGAGGGCGATTGGATGCGATTCCATGATACAGGCTGCATCAGTGTTCCGCCATGTTGCGTAGGAGGATGATGGGTGTGTGAGGTCGCCTGATGCGCGTTGAGAGTTCGATTGCACGGACACCCTCTCCGCCAATGCAAAACCCCAAGTGATTGATTCGCTTGGGGTTTTTTGGTTTTTGAGGTGGCTACCATGCTGCAACCAGCCTTGAGGCCTTCACTGGCGAAGGTGTTGTATCGACGGCCGACCCCGACGCCATCGAGTGTGTGCAGGCGCCTGCATGGGGCCCATCAGATGCTGGCAAAGATCAGCCCCTGGGGAAGATGCCAACGGCCTCAAGCGGAAAGCTGGCGACTTGTAGTTTTTTGCTTCTCGGCGCAAGCGCTTGCAGAAGGGGCGAGGCACGGGCGGCTTCTTTGAAGCATGCCGCGCCAAGTCGCAAACGTGACGAACGGCTTAAGCATGTGGGGTTTCGCAAACCATTGATCAAATTGCCTTCAACGTTTCCGAAACGGCGCATGGGATCCTGTAGTTTCGCCTTGCCTATCCGAAAATCCTAGATGATCTGGCTTTTGGAGGCTGAGGGATGAGGGCCCTGCGCAAGGTGCTGCTTGGAAGCGCGAAATTTGGTGACGGCGAAGAGTTCTTGCAATTCAAGTACTCCTTCGCGCTGGCCATGTTGTGGATTACCTTGCCCCTGCTTCTGCTCTTCATCGCGGGGGACCTCTCCGGCGCCAACCGTGTGGGCCTGCATGGCTACACCATCCGGGCCTATTTCCTGCTTTGCTGTGCGCTGGTCCTGATGATCCGCAACAGACCTGACCGGTTGGTCATGGGCGTCTGGGTCTTTGCGTTGGCATCGCTGGGCGTTCACCTTTCTGGCTTTCTGTTCGTGCCGGAAGATGAGTCCCGCCTAGTGTGGTTTTATTCACTGATCGCCGGCACGTACATCCTGCTAGGTCGTCGAGCGGGAGCGGCCATTGCCGTGGCGTCCATCGCGACCGTGGCTGTGGCAAACGGACACCTTGCGGTGCCTGTGTCCGCTCGCGGCATGGGCACGTTCTACGCGAGCGTTGTATCCCTGAGCGTGATCTTTCATGTGTTCACAAGCCGGTCGGTGTCGTTTCACCAAGCGATGGTGAGCAGCCAGGCACGCCTGCGCCACCTGTCCGACCATGATCCCCTGACTGGGGCGCTGAATGCACGCAGCTTCACCCGTCAGTGCGAACAACTGATGCAACTGGCCAGGCGAGAAGGCAGCGCCTTCGCCCTGCTGTTCATTGACCTGGACCACTTCAAGTCAGTGAATGACCAGCACGGGCACGATGCCGGCGACGCAGTCCTGCGTGCGGTGGCCGACGCCCTGCGAAATCGGCTGCGCAGGACAGACTTGTTGGGGCGGATAGGTGGCGAGGAGTTTGTGGTGTTTTTGCCGGGGGCCGATGCTGGCAACGCCATGACCGTGGCTGAAGCCCTGAGGCTTGACATTCAGTCGCTGCGGATCGGGACGGCCGCGGGCGTCACGCTGGTGATCACGGCATCCATAGGCGTCTCCGCCGACACGGCGGAAGGCCTTTCGCTGCAGGCGTTGCAACGCCAGGCCGACCAAGCGATGTATCAAGCCAAGGCCGGCGGGCGGAACCGAGTCAGCAGCTTGGCGATCCAGGTCGAGCGGCGCTAGCCATCTGGTGCAAAGCAAGGCTCGTTTTCCCCATCTGCCCCATTTGCCACGGCGACCCTCCCTCCTCGGGAAGGCCGCCGAGCCCTCACAACCCCCGCTGCACCACCGCCTGCGTCACCCGAGCATCCACCGACGACAGCGGTGTCTCGTAGTTCACCCAAGGCTGCCCGCCGAAGTAGATCTGGAAGATCTTCTCGGCCGTGCGGGTGGCCAGCGCCTGGGTGCTCAGCGTCGGGTTCATGCCGCCGCACGAGTTGGCCAGCGCGGCGTTGTCGGCCACGAACAGGCGCTTCACCCAGCGGGCCTCGGCGTTGGTGTCCAGCACCGAATCGGCCGCGCTGGCGCCCATGCGCATCGACGACTGCATGTGCAGCATCAGCGGCGGGAAGTCCATGCGGATGACCTTCGTGGCGCCCGCCGCCTTCAGGATGTTGGATGCCCGCTCCGCCAGCTTGCGCCGGTTGGACAGCGTGCGCGCGCTGCGCTGGCGCTTGCCGATCTCCACCTTCGGGATCTTGCCGTGCTCGTCGGGCGGGAAGATGGTGGATTGCGACACCAGGTTCTGCGTCTCGACATCGTCGTCGGTGAGCACCAGCACGTTGAGCACGCGGTTGACGTTGTCGAGCACCTCTTTCATCTCGCGGCCCATGGGGCGGCCGCTGGGGCCAGTCCATGGCCCTGTTTCACCCTGGCCGACGGTGTAGGCGCCGCGCACGCCGCTGTCGCTGAAGCTGGCGGTGAGCGCTTGCAGGGCCGGCGGCAGGCCGACATTCTCGACCGCGCCCAGGCCGGGGAAGTCGGCGCGCGCGGACGAGGCTGCCCCCTTCGACGAATTGGTGTCGTAGGGCATGATGCCGATCACCCAGTCCAGCGCGTGGTCGGTGAGGCCTCGGCCCACCCAGCCGTTGGGGTTGGGCAACCCGCTGTTGAGCCACAGGCGCGGGTCCTCCACGCAGCCGGCCGCCAGCACCACCACCTTGGCGTTTTCGCTGTATTTCTGACCGGTGACGGTGTCGCGCCAGCTCACGCCCTTGGCCACCACCTGGCCCGATTCGCTGGCGCTTTGGATGCGCGTGACGAAGGCGTTGGACAGCAGGGTGACCGCGCGTCCGCCCGGGATCCACAGGTCTGCCGTCAACGCCATGGGCACGTAGCTCGCGCAGGTCGAGCGCTTGGCCTTGAGGTTGATGGGCGCGCGGATGGGCTCCTTGCAGCCCTGGTAACAGTAGCCGCAGAAGGTGCACCCTTGCGCCAGCGGATAGCGCAACAGCGCCGTCTCGGTGGTGAGGCCGGCGTTGCCCTGGGGTTGCAGGATGCAGTTTTCCTGTGGGCGGAAGGCGTCACGCAAGGCGTCCTTGCTGGTCTGCACGGGCAGGCCGATGCCTTCGCAGCCTCGGAAGAACACCTGTTCCTTGGTGCCCATGGCGGCGGTTTGCACCGGCAGCGTCTTCTCCACCCAGCGGTAGTAGCGCTTCATCTCCGCGTAGCCGAAGGGGAACAGGTGCGCGGTGTCGTAAGCGTCGCGGTCGGCGCCGGCGTAGTCGTTGAAGACGCCTGGCATGGCGCGCGGGCAGTTGCCGAAGTAGTGGGTGGTGGTGCCGCCCACGCCCGCCACCTGGGTGATGTACGAGCGCTGTGGCGTTTCTCGGAACCACGCGGTGCGGGTCCGGTCGGTCGGACCCCAGCGCAGCGCGCCTTTGAAGAGGTTGTTCTGGTCGTCCTCGAAATGGGTCCAATCCTTTTCGAGTTGGCCGTGGCGGGGGCCGGCCTCCAGCAGCAGCACGTCCAGGCCGCGGGCGGCCAGTTCCTTGGCGACGACCGGCCCACCGCCGCCCGCGCCGATCACGATCACGTCACGCATCGCTCGCACTCCTTCTGTTTTGGTAATAGCCTTTGAACTCGTTCCAGCCTTCGACCGGCCCATTGGGCTGGTACTTGGAGATGGACCAGCCCACCGGGCGGGACCGAAGGGTGCGCGTCGACGGGTCGATCACGGACCATTCGCTGTAGCTGCCGAAGCCGGCGAAGGCCAGCAGGCCGACGGCGATCAGCTGCACGTAGCCGATCACCGTCTTCAGCAGCGGATCGGGGATCGGCCCCATGACCTGCATCACCTCGGGGCCTGGGTTCTCCAGCAGCTCCAGCACGCGGGCCTTGTGCTGCCAGGACAGCCGCGAGAAGGGCGACAGGAAAGGGCCGACAAGGCTGGCGGGCTGCACGGTGAGCGCGAGCGCGTTGAGCAGCAGCGCCACCAGCGTGGCCAGCGGCAGGCTGTCGACGCTGTTGAGCAGCTCGGTCAGGGCGCTGCCGAGGTTCAGCGTGGTGCCGTCACCCAGGGGCAGCGAGAGGCCACGCAAGGGGTTGCCCAGCGCGGTGGCCAGCGAGCCACCCAAAGGTGGCGGCAGCGGCAGGTAGTTGTCGAACATGAAGACGAGGAAGGCGTCGTTGCGCGCCGCAAGACCGCCTCGCTCGAAGGTTGAAACGCCCTGCCACACCGAATACAGATCGGGCCCGGGCACGGCGAAGGCGCTCGCCCCCGCGAGGGTGTCGCGCGCCAGCAGGTTGAACATCGCCTGCAATCGTTCGATGCGCGACGGGTTGCTGGTTTGGGCGAATGCAGCGTCGGCGAGGACGGGCAGCGTGGCTGCCGTGCAGGCCGCGCCGATGGCGGAGCTGGTGAATCGCCGTCGCGACAAACCCGGCGGCGTGTTTGTTGGGGGAGGGGAGTGAGGCAACATGAGGACGGTTCCATGAAGGTTGGTGGGATACCCGACCTTCAGAATCAACGTCCTCCGCCGAACAAGATATGTTGAAATTCGTAAGCCGAGTGACATGTGAAAGCATGGCGACTCGGGCATGCGCTTTGCCATCTGAAACCAATGTTGGGCGGATGACGCTGCATCACGGCGCAGTGCTGGATATCCCTTGGATACCGGGCGTGCAGTGTTTGTGGCGCGCGGCAAAGGCAGCACAGCGAGGTTGGGGCAGGCTTTACAAGACGAGCTTGACGTAACTTTGCCGAGCGCCCCGCCCGGGACACATTTGCTTCACATCTCTGCGGCACATTGAACCTGCTTGATGCGCGGTCGCCGCCGTCTTGCCAGGGGCCTGTTGTTCATCGCAGCGGGCCCTTTTTCTTTTGTGCCGCAAGGTGCTGAAAAGAACTGATCCAGGGCAAGACGCCCGAGGGGTCACGATTGCCATCAGCCTGCGCCGGGAGTAGCCTGCCATGGGCCTCACACCCGAGGCGCCAACACGAGGAGGCAAACATGAGCAGCACCAGCCAAAGCCGCGCTCGCCGCCCGAGCGCTTCCACTGCCTTGCCCACCACACCAGCCCTGTCGCCGCCCGATCCAGCGCAGGTCAATGTGCAGGCCGTGCCTTGGACAGAGCATCAGGCGCAGCAGCAGTTGTCCGCCTGGGGACAGGCGTTTGGCGATTTCATGCAACTCTGGCTCGATCAGTTGGCGCAAGGGCAGCGCACCGGCCTTGCCTTGTTCGACAGCCAGATGCGCCTTTGGCAGGGCATGCAGGACCACGCCACGCGGCTGTGGGCCGGCGCCGCCACGGAAGATTTGCATGTCATGCCGGATTCGGCTGGCCCCGTGCTGTGTCCTCCGTTCGACTTCACCCTGGCGGGCCTGACGCGCAGCACCCTCGGCACGGTGCAAGCCCTCAGCGCGGCCTGGTCAACGGCGGTGGAGCACGAATTGCAAGACCTGGACGAGACGACTGGGGTGCGTCACTGAACGCAGGGGAACGCCAGCGGGCGGGTGTCTCGTTTGCTCATCGTGGTGGGGCGCCCTTTTTTCGGCGACACTGACCCAATCCCTGCCCCGATGATCTGCGCATGAGCGAGAACCGACCCGATCCCAGCGTGTCCCTGCATCCGGTGCTGCAACGCGTCACCGAGCGCATCCGCGAACGCAGTGCGCCCACCCGCCAGGCCTACCTCGACATGCTGGCCGCTTCGCGCAAGCCCGGTCGCTACCGGCAGGGGCTTGGCTGCGCCAACGCCGCCCACGCTTGGGCTGCGCTGCCCACGCCTGACAAGCTCACCCTCGCACAGGAGCGCCAGCCTCACCTGGGCATCGTCACCGCCTACAACGACATGCTCTCGGCCCACCAGCCCTACGAGCATTACCCGATGCGCCTGCGCGAGGCCGCCCGCCTGGCTGGTGCCACCGCGCAGGTCGCGGGCGGTGTGCCCGCCATGTGCGATGGCGTCACGCAGGGCGAGGACGGCATGGAGCTGTCGCTGTTCTCGCGCGATGTGATTGCCTTGGCCACCGCCGTGGCCTTGTCTCACAACGTGTTCGACGCAGCCCTGTGCCTGGGTGTGTGCGACAAGATCGTGCCGGGGCTCTTCATGGGGGCCTTGCAGTTCGGCCACCTGCCGGTGGTGTTCGTGCCGGCCGGGCCCATGACCTCGGGTTTGTCCAACGACGAGAAGGCCCAGGTGCGACAGCAGTACGCGCAAGGCCTGGTCGGCCGGGCCGAGTTGCTGGCCTCCGAGCAGGCGGCCTACCACGGGCCCGGCACCTGCACGTTCTATGGCACGGCCAACTCCAACCAAATGCTCATGGAGATCATGGGCCTGCACCTGCCCGGCGCCTCTTTCGTCAACCCTGGCACGCCGCTGCGCGAAGCCCTGACCGACGCCGCCGTGCGGCAGGCCGTGCACCTCAGTCAGGCGGACAGCCTGCCGCAACAGGTCGCGCAACGGGCCGCGCAACCGGCCGGCATGGGCTGGCAGGTGGATGAGCGCGTCATCGTCAACGGCATCGTGGGCCTGCTGGCCACGGGCGGCTCGACCAACCACACGCTGCACCTCGTGGCCATGGCGCGTGCAGCCGGCATCGTCATCGACTGGGACGACTTCTCCGAGCTGTCGGCCGTGGTGCCGCTGCTGGCCCGTGTCTACCCCAACGGCAAGGCCGATGTGAACCACTTCCACGCTGCGGGCGGCATGGGCTTCCTCGTGCGCGAGCTGCTCGACGCGGGCTTGCTGCATGAAGATGTGCACACCATCCTCGGCCAGGGGCTGCGCGCTTACACGCACGAACCCCACCTGGTCGACGGTCACCTGACCTGGCGCCCCGCGCCCGCCGCTTCCGGTGACGAAGACGTGCTGCGCCCCGCCAGCCGCCCTTTCAGTCCGGATGGCGGCCTGCGGCTGATGGCCGGTAACCTGGGGCGCGCGGTGGTCAAGGTCTCGGCCGTCAAGCCCGAGCACCGCGTGGTGCGCGCGCCGGCCGTGGTCGTGACCGATCAGAAGCAGTTGGAACAGCGCTTCAAGGCCGGCGAACTCAACCGCGACTTCGTGGCCGTGGTGCGCGAGCAGGGCCCTCGCGCCAACGGCATGCCTGAGCTGCACAAGCTCACACCCGTGCTCGCCGTGCTGCAAGACCAAGGTTTTCACGTGGCGCTGGTCACCGACGGGCGCATGTCGGGGGCCTCGGGCAAGGTGCCGGCGGCCATCCACCTCTCGCCCGAGGCGCTCGACGGCGGCGCCATCGCCCGCGTGCAGGAGGGCGATGTCATCCTCTTGGATTGCGAGCGCGGCTTGCTGCAAGTCGAAGTCGAGGATGCCGTGCTGGCAGCCCGGCCAAAGCCCGCGCCGCAGCCCCAGCCCGCGTGGTTGCCGCACGGGCGTCAGCTCTTCGGCCTGTTCCGCGAAGGCGTGTCCAGGGCGGAGCAGGGCGCTTCTCCCTTGTTTCCGGCGGACTGACTGCTGTTTCTGTTTTCGTTGCCACTTTCCTGACTGTTCACCCGTGCGCTCTGCCGCATCACGGATCCCACCATGCCCCAAGCGACTGCCTTGTCTGCCTTCACGCCAGCCTTCACCACCCGCGTCCTGCCGGTCATCGTCATCACCGATGTGGCCCAGGCGGTGCCGTTGGCTGAAGCCTTGCTGGCCGGTGGCATCGACGCCATGGAGATCACGTTGCGCCACGCCGCCGGGCTGCCTGCCATCGAGGCCGTGGCCCGAGCCGTGCCTGCCATGCACGTCGGCGCGGGCACCGTCACGCGCGCGCAGGAGGTGGAGTCCGTGTGCAACGCCGGCGCCACTTTCGCACTCTCGCCCGGCTTCACCGATGAGTTGCTGGATGCTGCGCAGGCCGCCTCACTGCCTTTCGTGCCGGGGGTGATGACCCCAGGCGAGGTGATGCGCGTGCGTGAACGCGGCATCGGGCTGATGAAGTTGTTCCCGGCCGAACAGGCGGGCGGACTGGGCATGCTCAAGGCCCTGGCGGGGCCGCTCGGCGATGTGCGGTTCTGCCCCACGGGCGGCGTCTCACCCGCCAACCTCGCTGACTTCCTGAAACAGCCCAACGTGGCGATGGTGGGCGGCTCCTGGCTCACGCCGCGCGATGCGCTACAAGCGCGTGACTGGGCTCGCATCACAGATCTGGCGATAGAGGCTTGTGCGCTCGCCGCTGCGGTCGCTCCCCATGCGTCCACGGGGGCTGGGGCTGCTGTCTGACGCATCGACGGTCTTTTCACAGATCTTTACGGCGGCGCAACCCCGGCTTGACCTGGGGGCGACATGATGGATCCATTCACAGCTTCCATCCACCAAAGGAAAAGCCCATGACCCACGCTCGCGTCCTCCGCGCTCGCCCCGCGCCTGCTTCCTTCACCACCTTCCGGCTCCTGGGGGGCTTGGCGCTGGGTGGGGCGTTGGTGTTCGGCGCGGGCCAGGCGGTCCAGGCCGCCAGCCCCACGCCGGCCAAGGCCACGGCGCCTGCGAATGCCACCCCCCCCGCGCCTGCCTGCGATGGCGGCGCGTGCCCTTGGCATGGGTCCATGGGGTCCGCCGGTGGTGACCACGCCGGCCATGGCATGAAGGGCCACGGCGGTCCTGGCATGGGACTGCCGTTCGCCGGCCCTGGTTTTGATCGCCTGCTCGACGACGTGCAAGCCACCGACGCCCAGCGCAAGCAGATTCGCGAAATCACCGACAAGGCCCGTGCCGACCTGCGCGTGCTTCACGATAAGGCTCGCGAGCAGCACGAAAACGCCATGGCCCTCTGGACCGCGCCCAAGATCGACCCGGCCGAGGCTGAAAAGCAGCGCCAGCAGATGCTGGCTCACCACGATCAGGTCAGCAAGCGCATGATGCAAGCCATGCTGGACGTGGGGCAGGTGCTCACCCCTGAGCAACGCGCCAAGGCCGCCGTCCTCATCAAGCAACGCCACGAGCGCATGAAAGACCACATGCAAGAGCGCATGAAGGATCGCGCCGCGCGCCCCGATGGCGCCGCCTCTGACGCTGGCGGGGAGCGCCTGCAGAACCACATGCTGCGCCGACCTGTGCCCCCTGCACCGCCTGCGGCCCCCGCAGCGAGCCAGCCCGCCCCTTCCCGCTGACCCTCGGAGGGCGCGACAATGGCGGACATGGCTGAACACATCCTGCTCATCGACGACGACATGCGCCTGAGCGCCATGGTTGCGGACTACCTCCGCAGTCATGGCTACCAGGTGGCCACGGCGGCCAGCCTGACCGCTGGACGCGAACTCCTGGGGCGTCAGGCCGTGGACGCCCTGGTGCTCGACCTCATGCTGCCAGACGGCGACGGCCTCGACCTGTGCCGCGAGCTGCGCGCCTCGCCGCGCACCCGCACGCTGCCGGTGCTGATGCTCAGCGCCCGTGGCGAGCCGACCGACCGCATCGTCGGCCTGGAGGTCGGCGCAGACGACTACCTGCCCAAACCCTTCGAGCCGCGCGAGCTGCTCGCGCGCATGCGGGCCCTGTTGCGCCGCACCTCGGTGCACACCGACGACACCGACGTGTGGCGTTTCGGCCGCCTGGAGATCGACACCGGCCTGCGCCAGGTGCGCTTGGGTGGCTCGCCTTGCGAGCTGACCTCCTATCAGTTCGACCTGCTGAGTGTGCTGGCCCAGCACCCCGGCCGCGTCCTCAGCCGCGATCAGATCATGGACGCGCTCAAGGGCCACCCGCTGGAGGCCTTCGACCGCTCCATCGACGTGCACATCTCGCGCATCCGTGCTGCCATCGAAGACGACCCCAAGGAGCCGCGCCGCATCCTGACGGTGCGCGGGGTGGGCTACGTCTTCGCCAAGAAGCAGGATGCTGACCTCGACGCGGCATGAAAACCCTGGCCCTGCGCATCTACCTCACGGTGGTGGCGGTGCTGCTGGTGTTCGCGCTCGTCTCGGGTTGGCTGGCTCAGCGCAACTTCGAGCACGAGCGCAGCCAGGTGCAGTCGATGGCGGCCTGGAACGAGCGCGCCGCGGCCTGGGCCGAACTGATCGAAAACAGCCTGCCGCCTGCCAGCGCCCCGCTGGACGAACAATCCCGCATCTTCCTGGACTGGTCTGAGCGCTTGCGCATGCCGATGGCGCTGGACGACCCACTGGGCCGCCGCATCGCCACCTCGATGCTGCTGGAGGAGCGCCTGCGCCGCCAGCCCGAGTTGCGTGAGCGCATGCAGCGATCCGTCCTCTCCGATGGCCGCACGATGTGGGTGTTGCGCGCCTGGGTCGTTCGAGGCAAGGGCCCACAGACCATCATGGGGCCGATGCGCGAAGGGGACTCGCCTCCCGACATGCCCCCTCCGCCGCCACGCGCCCAGCCCTGGCTGGAACCGATGAGCTGGCTGGTGCCGCCTTGGATGGCCCACGGCGCGCCCGCGCTGATCCTGGCGCTGATCCTGTTGTTCGGCGCGGTGGCGCTGGGCGCCTGGCCTGTGGTCAACCGCCTGACCCGCCGGCTGCAGGCCTTGCGCTCGGGCGTCGAGGTGTTCGGCTCGGGGCAGTTGCAGCACCGCGTCAGCGTCGAGGGCGCCGACGAGGTCGCAGCGCTGGCGCGCAGCTTCAACGAAGCCGCCCAGCGCATCGAAGACCTGGTCACCTCCAACCGCAGCCTGCTGGCCAACGCCAGCCACGAACTGCGCTCGCCCCTGGCCCGCCTGAAGATGGCGGTCTCGCTGATGGCGGAAGCCTCGCCCGAGCAGGCCGCGCGCATCCGCCAGGAGATCCACCAAGATATCCGCGAGCTCGACGCCCTGGTCGAAGAGGTGCTGCTGGCCAGCCGACTCGACTCCCGCCGCGACATCGAGCACTCGCCGGTCGACCTCATGGGCCTGGCCACCGAAGAGGCCGCGCGCGTGGGCGCCGAGGTGCACATCGATGCGAGCTTCCCGCTCACGCCGCACCAGGGCGACGAGCGCCTGCTGCGCCGCGCATTGCGCAACCTGCTCGAAAATGCGCGCCGCTATGGCGGCTCTCAGATCGAACTCTTCCTGAGCAGCACGCGCGGTCGGCTCGAGTTGGCTGTGGCCGACCGCGGCCCAGGCGTGCCGCCGGAGCAACGCGAACGCATCTTCGAGCCCTTCTACCGCCTGCCGGGCCACGCCGAGCACGCCGGTGGCGTCGGCTTGGGGCTGAGCCTGGTGCGCCAGATCGCCGAGCGGCATGGCGGCCAAGTGCGCTGCGAAGCGCGCGAAGGCGGTGGCAGCCTGTTCGTGCTCACCTTGCCAGCCTGGTCGGCAAGGCGCTGAGCGCGGCCCCAGGAGCCATCTCGTCGGCCAGATGAGGTGTGGCTGTCCGGTTGGTCGCCCGTCAACCTTGCGAAGGGCGCCAGATCATCAAGCCCCGTGGTAACGCCGGTACCAGTCCACGAAGCGCGCCACGCCTTCGGCCAAGTCCGTGTGCGGCGCCACGCCCGTCCAGGTTTCCAGCGCGCTCACGTTGGCGAAGGTGGCCGGCACATCGCCCGGTGCCATCGGCTGCAGGTCGAGCTGGGCTTTCACGCCGAGCGCCGACTCCAGCGTGCGGATGAAGTCCATCAACTGCACCGGTTCGCTGTGGCCGATGTTGAAGACCTTGTACGGAGCCCACGAGCCCGATGCTTGCGGTGCATCTCGATCAAAGGCCTCGTTGGCCGAAGGCGGGCGGTCCAGCGTGGCCACCACGCCTTGGACGATGTCGTCGATGTAGGTGAAGTCGCGACGCATGTTGCCGTGGTTGAACACCTTGATCGGCTCACCAGCGAGGATGGCCCGCGTGAACAGCATCGGCGCCATGTCGGGGCGCCCCCAGGGGCCATAGACGGTGAAAAAGCGCAAGCCCGTGGTCGGCAGGCCGTAGAGGTGGCTGTAGGTGTGCGCCATCAGCTCGTTGGCCTTTTTGGTGGCCGCGTACAGGCTGACAGGGTGGTCGACCGCGTCGTCCTCGCTGAAAGGCATGCGGGTGTTGCCACCATAGACGCTGGAGCTGCTGGCATAAACCAGGTGCGCCGCGCGGTGGTGCCGGCAAGCCTCCAGCATGTTCACGAAGCCCACCAGGTTGGACTGAGAGTAGGCGTGCGGATGGGTGAGCGAGTAGCGCACGCCGGCCTGCGCAGCCAGGTGCACCACGCCATCGAAGGCTTGCGCCTTGAACAGCGCATCCAGCGCCGGCATGTCGACCAGGTCGGCTTCCACGAAGCGGAAGCACTCGCCGCCCGGGCTGGCCGAAATGGCCGCCAGGCGGTCCCGCTTGAGCTGCGGGCTGTAATAGTCGTTGAGGTTGTCGAGGCCGATGACCGTGTCGCCGCGCTGCAGCAGCGCTTGCGACACGTGCATGCCGATAAAACCGGCGGCGCCGGTGACGAGGAACTTGCGCATCCCGCTATTGTCTGTCAGCCCAAGGGGGATGAGCGCCGCTCCTCGGCGGCACCATGTCCAGGCCAGGTTCAGACGCGGGCGTCGCCCCAGCGCAGGGTGGTGGTTTCGTCGCCCTGGTAGGTCGTTTTGCCGTTGCGGTCCACGCAGTACTGGGGCGAGGCCACCATGTCCTCGAACACCGTGTCTTCGGAAACACGCGTGTACTCGAACAGCACGCTGCGCTTGACCGTGCACCCCTTGCGCAGGCGGCTGCCATGGCCGATCCAGCACGGGCCTTCGATGGTCACGCCGGGTTCGACGTCGCAGCTCGAGCCGATGTAGACCGGGCCGCTGATCTTGACGGTGTTCCAGTCGATGCGGGTGTTGAGGCCGACCCACACGCCCGGACGCACCTGGGTGCCCGGCATGTCCATCTGGGCGACCTCGCCGGCCAGCACGCGCTGGCAGACGGCCCAGTAGTCGGACACACGGCCGATGTCGATCCAGTTGAAATGCCGGCTCTGCGCGAAGAAGGGCAGGCCCTTCTCCACCAGCAGCGGGAACAGCTCGCTGCCGATGTCGAACTCGCGGCCGGGCGGGATCAGGTCGAGCACGCTGGGCTCGAAGATGTAGATGCCGGTGGAGGCCAGGTTGGACTTGGCCTCTGATGGGTTGGGCTTTTCCTGGAACGAGGTGACGCGGCCTTCCTTGTCGGCCACCACGATGCCGTAGTTCTTGACCTGGTCGTTGGGCACCTCCAGCGTGATCACGCTGGCCATCGCGCCTTTCATCTTGTGCTCGTAGAGCGCCGACTTGAGGTCGATGTCGATGATCGCGTCGCCACACAGGACGATGGTGGTTTCGTCGAAGAAACCGGAGAAGTCCTGGATGCGGCGCATGCCGCCGGCCGAGCCCAAGGGTTTGGGCACGATCTCGCCATGTTCACGAGCGCCCTCGAAGGCGTAGCCGATCTCGACGTTCCAACGGTGGCCATCGCCGAAGTAGTTCTCGATCTTCCAGTGGTTGAACGCCACGTTGACCATGATCTCCTTGATGCCGTAGCGCCCCAGGTGCTCGATGATGTATTCCATCACCGGCTTGCCCAGGATCGGCACCATGGGCTTGGGGGTCTGCTTGGTGAGGGGGCGGACCCGGGTTCCCTGACCCGCCGCCAGGATCATCGCCTTTGCCATGGATCGACTTTCAATGCTGGTTGTTGATGTGTGGAGCCCGAAGGCGCGGCCTTGGGGCCGGATTCGGGAATGATGCTACAGAGTGGTGCGAAATTTCCCACGCGATGAGGGGGTTGTGACCCATGGCCGCAACAAGGTGTTTTCGGTCACGGGGCGCGCACCAGAATGCACATGGCGTGCCTGGCTTGATCAGATCGCCCCAGAAAAGCCCACGGGAGTGGGGGGGATGCCGGTCGATCCGGCCGGGTCAACCTCGAACAGGTGCCCTGCATTGGGCTGCGCTGCCAATTGGCCGGCCGACAGGCCTTGCCTGGCCGTGGTCACGAACAGGCGGTCAAGGGCCGGGCCGCCAAAGCAGACATTGGTGACGTGATCAGTCGGCAGGGCCACGCGGTGCGTGAGCTGCCCTTGCTTCGAAAAGCGGCTGATGCAGGCGCCCCCCCAATGCGCCACCCAGACGCGGCCCTGGGCATCGAAGGTCATGCCGTCCGGGTAGCCATCGGCTTCGCTGAAACGCAGCCAAACGCGCTTGTTCGATAGCTTGCCCGCCTCGACATCCAGGTCGAAAGCGTAGATGGTGCGCGCGGCGCTGTCGGTGTGCAACATCCAGGTCTGGCATGGCGAGATGGCCGGCCCGTTGGCCACGCCATACGGGCCATCGACTTCGTCACAATGGCCGCGCTCGTCCAGCCGGAACAGGCGCCCGTCAGGGCGCGACTCGTCATCGTTGTTGAGGGAGCCCGCCCAGACTCGGCCGCGGGCATCGGTCTTGGCGTCGTTCAGGCGCAGCGGGGAGCCCGCCGGGAAGGGTTTTGCCACCCAGTCCAGCAACGTGCATTCGCTACCATCGGCCGGCAGGCGCATGCGGGCCATGCCGCTTTGTAATCCGACCAGCTTTTCGTCGTTGGCGGCGGTGGACAGCACCCACCCGACACGTTCAGACACCTTCCATTCTTGCCAATTCGGGGAACCAAGTCCCCAGCGCATGATCCGACGACCATGGATGTCCACCAGCCACAGGCGGTCCGACTTGGCATCCCAATGCAGTCCTTCTCCGAGTTGGCAGCCCGTCTCCAGCACAACTTTCACATTCATCCGAAGTTCCTATGTTGCATCGACTTCCTCCTGCGCTCCAGCTTGACCGTGCGATGTTTGTCCAAGGCTGGTTCGCCTGCTTGGCAATCCCCCTCCTTGTCTATACCTTTCCTGCGGGTGCGCAAGAACTGGTGCGCGCGCCGGGTTGGCTTGCCGTTTTGCCGAATGATAGCCAGCCTGTTATCCCAGAGATCCGCGCCAAAGGTAGCGAGTGGTTCGTCGATGCGGCCCGAGGTGACGACTTTGCCTCTGGCACGAGGAAACAGCCTTGGAAGACTTTGGGCAAGCTGAAGCGTGCCGGGTTGTCTTCGGGAGACGTTGTGCGCCTGATGTGCGGTGGCGTGTGGCGCGAAGCGCTGGACATGGACTCGCGTGCCTTCCCTGCGGGCTTGACGATCGCTGCTGAGGAAGACTGCGGAGCCGGGCAGGCCCCAAGCATCCGTGGATCTGATCTGGTGAATGCCAATTGGTTGGGCGATGAGACGCAGGCCGGGGTGTCCGTGGTTGACCGGTTTGCTGCGGTCGATGGCCTTTTTTACAAAGGCAACCGGGCGATGCCTGCCAGATTTCCCGACTACGCAGGGCCCGGGCGGGAGTTCCTGTTGGCCGATGGACTCAAGAGCTCCCGCAGCTTCCGTTTGAGGGACAAGGAGCGCCGTGCGGTTGGTGAACGTGAATTGGTTGGTGCCACGGTTTACTTGCGGGTGGTGCCATGGCAGGTCGAGAAAGCTGTGGTTCGTCAGTACGATGCATCGACCGGCGTGGTGACCCTTGACAAAGATCTCAGCACGCAGATCTTGAACGGCGCAGGCTACATCCTGGAGGGCAAGCGGTGGATGCTTAACGCCCCTGGTGAGTGGTGGCATGACCCCCAGGCCAAACGGTTGTACTTCATGACACCCGACGGGAAGCGCCCAAAGGCGGGCGAAGTAGAAGTGGTGGTTCGAGATCACGCTGTGCGGATCAACAACGCCTCGCAGTTGCGTGTTGTAGGGCTTGATCTGAGGCAAACGAGTCAGACAGCTCTGGATGTCCACGACGTCAACGACGTTGCGTTCGACGGTCTGAGCATTGCCGATCCAGGTGAGTACGGTGTTGTCATCTATCGAAGCGGCCGAGTTGCACTTCGTGGTAGCCGCATTGAACGCTCTGGTTGGCATGCGGTCTTGACTCGAGAAGCACCGGACACCCTCGTTTCCGGTAATGTGATCCTGGACCATGGCTTGATCGCGCGCGCGGGGGGCAGCGCAGGCGCGATTGCCGTCAAAGGCGAGCGGACCGTGGTGTCAAACAACCTGGTGCAACGGGCTGCCAACACTGGCATCCATTTCTTCAACCTGGATGGCACGCAAATCACGCGCAACAGGGTGATTCAACCTTGCATCCGCTTGACGGATTGCGGCGGCATCCAAACCTGGACAGGCGACTCACCATCGCTGGCCACGAAGAAACAAGTGACTCGTTCAATCATCAAAGACAACGTCATCTTGGGTGGTGCCGGCAACCTGGAGGGCTCTTCTGGTCGGGGACGCTACCAGTCCAATGGCATCTATTTCGACTCCATGACTGGCGGCGTACAGGCTGTCAACAACGTCATAGCGGGCATGGAGAACGGTTTCTACATCCATAACGCGCAGTTCAACACAGTCACTGGCAACATCATTCGCTCCGTCACCCATGCCAGCATCACCGCCCACATGTCGATCCCGGGAGCCGATGCCGTTCGTGGTAATCGCGTGAAAGGCAATCGCTTGTTTTCCCGCCCTGCAAGCGCGGGCGGAGATGAGGTTTTCGCTTTCAAATGGCAGCAGCCGAACGACCCGAATAACCTCTTTGCAGGGGGCGACGCCAACGAGGTTCAAGACAACGAGATCCTGAGAGTCGGCAGCGGACAGACGCGTTGGTACGTGGGGGAAAACCACACCGCCCGCTCCATCTCTGAAGGAGATTGGCGGAAGTTTGCCAAGCTGGACCGCGAGCAAGTCATTCCTGTGGCAGCCCCAACCTCGCGAAAATTCGGAAAGGAAAGCCCCAGCGTGTTACCCGAAGGTGATTTCAAATCAGGTAAGCAAGGCTGGCAAGCGTACTTCAATCCCTCCGGCCAAGGCGGATCGTTGACGGCCGATGCGTGCAGCGGCGTGCCATGTCTTAGGTTCGTGGCGGGTCACTCCTCTGACTCGTTGTCCAGCAAACCTTTCCGTCTGGATTCAGAGCCAGGCCGGAACAACTATGTGCTCCGGTTCACCATCAAGATGGGTACCAAGGGTGGGGGCGTCCGGGTTGCCGTGCGTCGGGACGGTCCGCCCTTTGATGCCTTTGGATTGGACCAGCCATCGATGAACATGGATGCTGGTCAAGTGATGCGTGTCGAGCTGCCTTTTCAGGCCACCAACTCGGAGCCCGCCAAGTTGTTCTTCAGCATCGAGCCTGGCGTTGAGGGCTACTTTAGCAATGCATCGATCACGCGGGTGGATGCTCCCGCCGCTACGCCTGTGACCGAGGCCAGGTCGTTGTTCATTGTCAACTTATCCAAGGGCGCTCGGTCCATCAACTGCGCGGATACCTTGCTGTCCGATTGTGCTGCGCTGGATGAGCGAGGCAGAGACGTCAAGTGGCCCTTGAACCTGTTTGCTGGGCAGGGAGAGGCGATCTTCCCCAGGAAATCTGGAGGAGAGTGATTCACAGCATGGTCACTTGGGTGCGATCAAGATGACGCAGTCCAAGTGCAGGCATTGGCGGATCTGGTATCCGCCATCCCTGATGGCTTGGTCGATGTCTTGATCTGACAGCCCAAAGTAGTCGGTCACGTATCGATTGACCAAGAATGCGCTGGCTCGGCGTTCTCGAATCATGCTCAAGAACTCATGGCTGGAGTGGACATGGAACTCCGGTATCCATTCCCATTGGTGACGCAGGTAACTGTGAATGCCGCCATAAGGGTCGAACAAGACGAAGGGCTGCTTGAACATCCCCAAGTCTTCCATTTCACGCAAGTCCAGTGCAGTTGAAACGACTGGGTGCAGAGAGGCGAATCCTTGCCTGGAGAAGATATTCTGAGAAAGCTTGGAGGCCTTGATGGCCACTGGGAATGTCAGCACCAAGGCGACCATGCCAATGATGATCGGAGACTTCAATCGCTTCACCCACTCACGGCTTGAGGTCAGGCTGGCCGTTGCGATCCATCCCCCAGCGATCAACGTCAAGAGAATGGAAACGATGTAGTGATTGCGGGGGTAAATCAGGGTGCAGCCAATGAGTGGGGGCAGGGCCATGAATGCCACGTACAAAGCGCCCAAGGGTTGTGCTGCGCGATGAAGGAAGAACACCACAGCCGCGCACGCAAGGCCCAACAAGATGGTGCGGAAATCAATGACATTTCGAGCGACGTGCTTGATGAGCTCGGTTGGGTTCGCCCTGATGTAGTCCGAGATCGTGTGCTTGGCGTCGACTTCGGTGTCATTGAAAAAAACTTTCCGGCAGTGTTTTGAGGTCCATGGCACCTCGTTGCCGATCTCGCCTCGCTCCGATGCCCTCAGGTTGAAGTGCTGCTCGAAGGCGACCACGCCTCGACCTGTGTCGCTGGCCTTGGAGATGACGATACCCATCACTGCCGTGACAAGACAGACCAGCAAGGTTTTGAGGTTGGGCTTCCTGCGAATCACGGCGTGCGCAATGCATGCCAGGAAGATCAGTGCGGGACCGTACAAATACTCTGGGCGGGCCAGGCCGACCAGCAGGCTGAATGTGGTGGCGATGACTGCGGCTCCATTCAGGTCCCTCTGCCTTTGGGCGATCACGAAACCCAACAAGATCAGCGCCCCCGCAAACACCCCAACGAAAGGCCAGACCTTGAAGATCGGCAGACCCAGCATCAGTAGGATCGGGATGATGCTGCTGACAGAATTGGTCGCGATGCGCATCAGTTGAACTGACAAGACCACCAACAACGCCCAAGAGACGAAGTACAGGGCGATGGTGTCCCGCACGATCAGTGAAATCAGCTTGTACCAGGCGGCATAAAGCGGACCGTATTCCGCCTCGGTCAAGAACGAAAGCAGGGTGATTTCGTCTCTTTTACCCAGGTAAAAGGTTGTCTCGTCATGGAGTCCGATGTCCATGAAGAAGACCGTTGCCAAGACGTAGTAGAGGGTCAAAACGATGGACCAGTTCAGCACTGCTCCTTTGCGGAGTTGTTGGCTGGGAGTCATGGGCGAATTCCTGAGCAGCATTCTTGGGGGAGTCGACGCTTATCGCATGAACTGATGGCGGACAGGTGTCCGCACGTAACAAAACAGCCAATGCGATTTGACTGGCTCTGAACGCAACAACAGCCGGACTTGCCGGCTGTTGTTTGCTTGGGCTGAGGTTCCCAAATTTGGCGAAGTTCAGGCTGCCGTGCTCACATCTTCCACTTGGGGTCTTGAGCGTGCACCAGCACGCTGCTGCGCGCAGGGACCACGAGGGGCCAAGTGATCGGGTTGCCTGATTCGTCTACTGCAGTGCAGGAGCTGAGTTTCAAGACAACACAGGGGAAGCTGAGAGGCGCTTCCGTTGGGTTGATCACATTGGCAATCAGTTTGACCCGGTCCTGGAACTCAAGAGACGTCACGCGATTGACAGACACACTCTTTGTGAATGAGGTGGTGCCAGCCGCAGTGCGCAGGTCAAGGATGCCAGCGTCTGCACTTTTCGCCAGGAAGAACTGTTCCGTGTTCACGGTTTTACCTGCCGGTACAGTGATGGACTTCAGGCTCAGGCCGTAGTTGTCCCACGGAGATGTCAGCCTACGGATGCCCACTGTGCGCGAGGTGTCTGTGGTGCCGCCGATGGTGGTCATCCTGAAGACGTACAGGTTCTGGTCGGCGCTGGCGTTCATCTTGAAGGTCCCACTCAGCAGCTGATCCCCAGCAGAGGCAGCAGTGTGGCGGCCGCAGGTGCCTGTGCCACAGGCGCTGAATTGACCCATCGAGAACGAACCTCCTGTGGTGGCCGGGTCAAAGTAAGTGGACCAGCCGCCTTGTGCCGGGTCGAAAGCAGCGTTCGGCACCAAGTTGGCTTCGGTGTTGGCAACCATCGCACGATAGACCGTGGGATTGATGGTCGTGTCCGAAGGAGCAGCTGCCTTCCACTCGCTGGCTTTGAGGAATTCGTTGCTCGTCCACGTGGCCAGGCCCCAAGTGGCCTCGCCTCCTGGCTGCGTGGTCAACACCTTGTTGCCCTTCAATGTGTTGACCCCGGGTGCGTACATGGACCGCGGGTTGCTGGTGTGGAACCAGTAGAAGGCATGGACGCGATTCTTGTCAGCTGGCAAACCGTTGGCGACCGTCATCGAATACTCTGATACCAGCGAGTTATTGAGGAACTGGTTACCAGTGAAGACGGCTGCGAGGCTGCGACTTTGAATCGCCCGGATCGACGTGAACTTCACATTGCGCACGACGTTGGAATCGATGATGTTGAAATGCGCGTTATGCATCCCAATGCCGATCTCGACGTCTGAGACGTAGTTGCCCTGCAGCGTCACGCCAGAGGTCATTTCATCCAGGTAGATGCCGGTGCCGAGGTTGTTGCAGGCAGAGCCGCAGCCTTCGGTGTTGCTGAATGATTGGACGATGATGTTGTTGCGGACTGTCGCCCGAGCGACGTAGCTCGGCGCTGGCTCGGCGCTGGAGGCAGCCGTCCAGGTGTAAATGCCTGCGCAGTCAGCCAGTCGAAGGCATGGCTGATACACCGAGTTGTTTTCGATGATCACGCCCGGGAGGTTCTGAAAGTGAATGCCAACCGAACCAGACCGTACGACGTAGTTGCCGGAAACCAGGGAGTCCTGCCCAAAAACGCCGATGGCTGCTTCGGTGTCATCGGAGCGGCCGAATCCGCCGGTGTCCGTCACCTGATTGGCCACGATGCGAACAGCATCGGAATTGCGAGTGACGATGGCGCGGCGACCTGCGCCGTGAACGAAAGAGTTCTTGACGCTCGTCCGGGGCGAGTCGCCAACGAACACACCCAGCTCATAAGCATGGAAGACAGCGACGTCATTGATGCTCGAGTCGGGCGAGTCAAGCAGCCGAATGCCATCAGCCGCAGGCTGTTCAACTCGGACGCGCTCGATGCGCGTTTTGTCGACCCAGCCTATCGAGATGCCCACGTCACGTGTCACAGCCTCGAGTCCAGCCCCCGCTGAAGGGTTGATGCTGTCAGGGGTCCAGACAATCAGATCCTTGGTCGCGGTGTCGAAGAACCACTCATTGGGGCCGTCGAGCATCCAACGCTTACCTTCCAGGATGTAGCCGGCGCCTTCCCGGATGGATGTTGACAGGGCGCGATCCAGCGTGACGATGCCGGTGGCTGGGTCAAAGGCCTTGACGATGGCGGTGTCGAACAACCACTGAAGCGTGCGCACATGGATGGTGGCCCCGACGACGTCTTTGTCGGCAAGGACTTGCAGATCAGCGGGGCGCAACTTGAAGGAACTGGTGGAGCCAGTCGACGAGGCCAACGCAAATTCTTTGCCGATGGCCACGAAGTTTGGATACCGGGCGGGCAAGACGGGTTGGCCGTAGGCGAACACGCGCTTGATGGGAGCGCCGGTCCAAGGTCGTTTGTAGATGGGTTGAGAGGTATCGGTGGCTCGAGTCCAGTTGTCCAGGGGCACCCAGTCAGATGCGCGGATGATGGGGCGCTTGTCGCCGGAGCAGTCACCATAGCCGCTGATCAGGATGTTGCCCTCCTTGGCGGTGGCTCCCGTGATGTTCAGGCTGTCACGCCAGACGCTGCCGCACTTGAGCAGCAAGGCGTCACCTGACTTGAGTTGAGCGGTGGATGCTTTGGCCAATGTCTTCCACGGGGCAGATTCTGTGGTGCCCGCGTTGTTGTCATTGCCAGTTGCCGCATCGACGTAATAAGACGTTCCCACGACCGCTGAGCTGGTGGGGGTGGTGCCCCGCTCCCTGATCACGCTGGGGGTGGCTGACACCCAGCCAACGCCCGAGACGACGGAGGCGACGGGTGCCACGCTCGCATTCACGGGCGTCGTGGATGTGGTGAGCTTGTTGGCTTGGGCGTCCGGGCCTGAGCCGGAGGTGGTCGGCGAACTGGAATCACCGCCGCCACCGCAGGCAGCCAGGAGGGCGGCTGACAACACGGCCGCTATCAGCGAAAGGTGATGATGTTGGGGCTTCATTTACAGCGGGTCTTTCTGAGAGATGCGTTCAGATGCCGATGGGTCGCTCTCGATGTCCCATTGTCCCAGGGCAGTGTGTCTTTGGCCTGAAGGGTATCTGAGCCGATTGCGAAATTGTTGCGGGAGAACCTGCCCTGCCCCCCAGGCTGGGGGTGACACGGTTTTCAGGGTTTTTCCTTGAGCAGACGGAAGGGAATGCCGGCCGACACACGGAAAACAGCAGCACCGGACGCGAGTGCATCTTGGTTCCAGTCCACCTTGTAAGGTGTCAGGAAGCGTTAACAGGCTGGCAATATTTCTCGGATGAATCGAAACCGATGTCTTTCTGAGCTGTCGTTCGCCTCTGGGATCTATCGGTTCCGAAGGGGGCTGACAGTCTCCAGCACGCCCTGGGCCATCGACTCCACGGTGAAAGACTGCATGAAAGTGGCGTGTGCGCGTCTGCCCATGTCGAGGCTTTGTTCTGAGGTCAATGCGAGCCAGCGGCTCAGGGTGTCCTGCGTGCCGGCGAGGGTGTCGTCCCCCACTAACCCACCGCCGCCAGCCTCGATTTCTCGCCAGATGTTGACCTTGTTGGAGATGAGCACTGGCTTGGAGCAGCCCATGGCCTCGGCCACGGCGATGCCGAAGTTCTCTTGGTGTGAGGGCAGTGCAAAGGCATCACATGCATGGAATGCTCCCCACTTGTCGTCGCCCTTGAGCATGCCCAGCCATGAAACTTGCTGCGCCAGGCCACGCTCTTTGGCCTGAGCCAGGAGCCCTGGCACGGCAGCCGCGTCGTCGGGGCCGACCAAAACCAGGTGCAGGTCGGGGTGCTTTGGTGCCAGTTGGCAGAAAGCGCTGACAAGGAGGTCGCATCCCTTCTTTTCATGGATTCGACCAAGGAAGAGAAGCAGGCGCTTGCCCTTGAGTTCGGGATGAGCTGCCAAGAAGCGTTCAGACAAAGCTTCGCCGTTTTGGGGGGGAAGCCGTGTGCCGAAGGGCACGACGACTTCTTTGCAGCGGTACAGCCAGAAAGATTCGCGTGCCTGTATTTTCTCTTCTTCACATGTGAATAGGACGGATCTGGCGTCGCGCAGCAGGCGGTACTCAGCCCAAGGCCAGTAGAGCCACTTTTTAAGGTGCTTGAGCGGGTAGGTTCGCTTGAACCAAGGGTCCAGCATTCCGTGGGTGAAGACGAAGTAGGGAGTCCGGGTCCCTCGCAAGGCTCGCCAAGTGCCAAAACCGTGGTACTGCCACAGGCCATCGACGATGACAGCATCGTATTGAGGGGCATGGGCACGCATCCATGGCGTCCAACGGTCGCTGTATCTAAAGCCTCCGAAGCGCGTTGGGCCGAGCGGGTGCAGCGGAAGGGGGAAGTCCTTTACCCAAGGGTCCTCGGGGGCATCCAGGCTGGCAACTTCCACCTGATGGCCCATGCCAACAAGGACAGAGCCCATTTGTTTCACGCCTTCTATGGGGCCCCCGCTGCGAGCGTCAACCGAGGGAATCGCGTGCAAGATTTTCATGCGGCTGCTCCGCATGCTTTTGGTGTGTCGCCCTGTTTGCGCGGCCTGACGGGACGGCAGGGATACCCGACGCAGACCATGCCCGGCGGCATGTCTTTGAGCACTGTGCTGCGTGCGCCGATGACGGCCCCCTGTCCAACGGTGACGCCAGGTGAGATGAAGCAGTCGTTGGCCAACCAGGCTTCGTCTTCGATGAACACAGGAGCGGCTCCGATGTCGAATGTGGGGGTGTCGATTTCGTGAAAGCCCGTGCAGATGTAGACGCCATGCGCCAGGGCAACGTGCGATCCCAGGCGGATGGGCGCGAGGTTGTAGAGCACGGTGTCATCGCCGATCCAGGTGTGGTCACCCACTTCCAGGAACCAAGGATAGGTCACACGGGCCGTTGGGCGGATGAGCACGCCTTTGCCAATCTTGGCGCCGAACAGGCGCAAAAGGAAGCGACGAAAGCCGTAGAGGAACTGCGGTGAGGCGCTGAACAGCGTGGCCTGAACGGTCCACCACAACTGCACCATGATCTTGCCGCGACCACGAAAATGGGGTGGTACGGCAAAGCGTTCCAGGTCTTGATAGCGCCGCATCAGGCCTCCTTGCGTTGGGGCGCGCTTTTCATCCACTCCACGGTGCGCATGACTCCTTCTGGCATGCTGAATGGCAGCGGACCCGTGACGGCATCGAGTCCCCAGAAGTCATGCAGCATGTTCGTGCAGAGGTTGTTGATGCGGAAGGTCGTCAGGGGCGGCTCCTTGTAGCCCAAGGTCTGCAGCAGGTCTCCGGCCTTGGCAGCCAGCCTCAGCAGCGGCAGCGGCAGGCTGCGTACAGGCGACGAGCCGAAAGCGCGGGAGATCGTGTCGGCAAACTGCTTGACGTCAATGGGCGTGTAGTCGCCGATGTAGTACGTGCGGCCGTGCACGACTTGGGTTGGTGCTTCCATGATGCGCCGCATCTGGAACACGGAGTTGCCCACATAGCCGAAGGACTTGACCACGCTCAGTTGTCCAGGGTGGAAGTAGCGGCCTGCGTGAACGTGGTCGAAGAAGGTCCGGTAGGGGATGTCGAACCACGGCCCCCAGATCGAAGTCGGGCGCACGATGGCCCAGTCGAACGGCAGGCCGTTCTGCGCGCGCACCATTTTTTCGCCTTCAACCTTGCTTTGACCGTAAGGGGTTGTGGCGTTGTAATCCGACTCGTCCTTGGGGCGGTAGCCAATCTGACACACCAGCCGGGACGATGCGAAGATGACACGCTGGATGCTCGGCGTCTGGCGGCAAGCGTCGATGAGGTTCTGCAGCCCAGCGATGTTGGCAGCGTAGTCTTCGAGTGTGGTGCCATGAAGGTCGGTACGGGCCCCCATGTGGTAGATGCAGCTGGGGGCAAATGCCCTGATTTCGCGTGCCAGGGCGGGGGCATCGAGCAGGCTGACGCGCTTGAAGACGTCAGCGTGCGCGGGATTGCGGGGCGGCTTTTCGTCCAGGTTGAGCACTGGTATGCCTTCGTCACGCAGTGCCTGCACGATGTTCGTGCCGATGAACCCGGAGCCGCCGGTCACGATCACGCGTGATTCGACGGAGGGTCGGCTGGGGGTCTCTGAAGCTTGCATGTCAGTTCAAATGGTTTGGCGAGGGACGCATATCGAGCGTTTCCGGCGGCAATGGGGCCAGGGCATGGATGGCGTGCTGGAGCTGGGCCAGCACCTGACCTTCGCCATACTGGTTGCGCACGTGATCTCGCACGCGCGCGATGGCTTCCTGGCTGCGGGCGTGGTGAGCAGCGGCTTTGCCCAACGCATCGGCCAGCCCTCTGGCAGATCCGTCGAAGAAAAGCACACAGCTACTGAGGTCGATGTCAATCGAGGGCAGGGGAGTCGATACCAGCAGGGCACCCGAAGCCAATGCCTCGCAGACCTTAAAAGGGAAGACCCCATCATGCATGCCGGTGATTGACGAGTGGGGATTGAGGATCACGTCGCAGGCCGACATGAGTTCCAGCACGCGCGCATGGGACACCGCGCCGTGGAATTCCACCTTTTGCGGGTACTTCTGTGCCAGCTCGCTCAGGGCTGGACTCAGCGGGCCGACGCCGGTGACCACCAGTTTCCAGTTCGGTGGCATCAGGGGTGGCAGATCAAGCAGTGTCCCAACGCCTTTATCGACATCCAGTCCACCAAAGTAGCCCACCCTGTGATGCGGCCCTTGAAAGCGGGGCAGTGGGGGCTGCTCCACCAGCGCCTGCTGGAGGATGGAGGGAAACAGCATCCCTGCCTTCACGTCCTGGCGATGTCTTTGCAGCAGCACTGCGTTGACGAAAGTGACCAGGTCGGCCTTTCGCATCAGCAAGGGGAAGTAATGCTGGTCGAGGAAAGGTTTTGGGTTCAGTCCGCGTCCTCGGGATAGTGGCAGGTCCTCAAGCTCGAACACCAGCCGGGCACCGGTGACTCGCTGCAGGTACAGGCCAAGTCGGGCCTCGAAGGCATAGGAGTTGTAGACCCAGACCAGATCGGGTTTCAGCTCTGCCAGGCGTTGGAAGAGCCGTTGCGAGCCATAGATGTTCAGCAGCTTGCCAACCTTGCGGCTGGGCAGGCAGAACGGACGCCAAAGCATCACTGGTGTCTGTTCTATGTGTGTGGGCTGCCCCATGATCGGCACGGCGAAGCGCTCATGCGGGTGCGAACTGTCGACGTGGTGAACCTTGAATCCCAGGCGTGACAGCAGGCTGGCAATGAGCTGGATTTTCTTGGAGGCGCCCAAGTTCAGCAGGGGCATCTCTGGCGCATAAGGCGCGACCAGCACCACGGTGCGATCACGTGCGTGCGCGACAAACGAGTGGGTCATGGTGTCACTTTGGCCGCTTGGCGTAGCTGGTCTTCGAAGGCAGTGAGCACGGCGGTGTGTGAGAGGTGGTCCAGCGCGTGCTGGCGGCCCTTTTTCCCCAGGGCGGCTCGTTCGTCCGGGGCATCTGCCAGCGTGGAAAGAGCCTGAGCCAGGGCCAGTGCATCGCCTGGTGGGACGCGCACACCACACGCGTTGAGCACATTGCCTAGCTGCGTGTTCGCGTCTGCGGTGCCGACCACGGGTCGGCCGCTAGCAAGCATGCCGGTCAACTTCGATGGCATGACCAGATCGGCGGCATCTGCACGCTGAGGCAGAACGTGGATGTCTGCCATGTTGAGGAGGTCGTTGAGCAGTTCTATCGGTTGCAAGGGCAGCCACTGCACGTTATCCAAATCGTGGGCCTGTTGCTTGAGCCGATCTAGCGCAGCGCCAGCTCCAACGAGGACAAAATGCAACCTGGGGTGATCGGCCAGGCCGCGGGCCGCGTCGAGTACCACCTCGATGCCCTGTTTATGTCCCATGTTGCCCGCGTAGAGCACGATCAATGCGTCTTGCGGCAGCTTCAGCTTCTGACGCACCGGGTTGTTGGGGCAACCCGAGGGCTGCGGGTGGATCATCGTCACATCGACCCAATTTGGAAATTCGATGGCGCGCTGTGGGCTGACTCCTTTGGAAATCAACCTGTTGACCATGTTGGGCGAAATGCTTGACACGCGGTCGAAACGCCGCATCAGCCAAGACTCGATCGATAGAGACAAACGACGCGTCCAGGCCCCTGCGGAAGCGATGCCCATGGCGTGCATGGCGTCAATCTCGAAGTCTTGAACATGCAGCCAGACGGGGATGCGCAGCAGTTTGCCAACCAGGACGGCAGCGGGTGCACACACCAGCGTTGGTACAACCAGCATGATCACGGCAGGCCGCTTTCGGATGGCCTCCCATAGCAGCGCCGGTCCGCTGGAGAGTGCAAAGCTCATCAGGTGAAGGATCCGGGTTTTGCCGCTGACTTTGGTCGGTACCCAAAGCGGACAGCGCAACACGGTCAGCCCGGGTTGCGCCACGGATTTGTCGTTAACGTAGCGGCGCCCAGAATGCCCATCCCTGATGCGCCATTCTGGGTAGTACGGCGGTGCTGTGACCACGTGCACACGATGTCCGCGTGCAGCCAGCCAGCGAGCCATCTCTCCGGAGTACTTCCCGATGCCGGTGAGCTCCGGCTCGTAATTCAGGCCGTAGAGCAGCACTTGCATCGATGAGGGATCATGGGTCGCGCCGGTCTTTCGCAGCCAAGCAGGTGCCGACGCAGGCGGGTTCGCCGAGGTCTTTGAATTGCTGGTGGTGCTTGCTCTCGCCGGGGGGCGAGAGGGCGACCGCTGTTCGGGGTGGCTCATCATGGTGAAGCGCGTGAATATTGGGGAAGCGCCGGCTATGGCGTGGCCGCGCGTTCTTCTTCATTTGCCTGGCTGGGGCGCCCCCTGATGCTGCGGAGGACTCGGCGGTAGATGAGCAGGGCAAAGCAGAACCAGAGCGCCTTCAGGAAGGCATCGAGAACAAGCATGCTGTGAGCGATCGAGAGGACCAGCAGCATTGAAATCAGCAGGCCGAGGACCTTGACAATGAAGTTGCCCTCTCGCCGCGCTCCCCGCATGATCATCTCGGCACCCCAACCCAGTGCGAGCATCACAAAGGGGACCCCCGTCCAACTCACGTCTAGCGCAAGGTCTCGCAGCAGCGTTGGCCACACGTTATCGCCATAGCCCATCACCCGCAAGTAGCGGGTTGCTTCATCCCGGATGTCCACCACCGTCATCTGCTCTCTGACCTTGCCCAGTCGTCGCATGACGAATGTGCCGATCTGGGAAAAGTTGTATTGCCCCCAATACGGCCCTGGGAATTGGCCGTTGGGCATGTCGTAGTAGTAGACGAGTGTGGTCAGTGGCACCGTTACATAACTGAAGCTCAGCAGCGCGTACTGGAGGGTTTCTCTGCCTGCTACCAGGTCGGCCACCATGGGAGTTGGCGCTGCCCGGTGATACTGGTAAAGGGAGACGAGTGGGGGGGTCTCCTCACCGATGCGCCCTTTAACGAAGGCGGTCGCAAAGAACCAGACCGATCCGATCATGCCAGCAAGGAGCAAGGTATAAACGCCGCCTTTGGCGCGGCCGAGGGAGCGGTCGATGGTTCGCAGCAGCGTTCGCTTGGGATCTATGAATGCACCCAGAGTTGCGCCCATCAGCAACATCACCAACTGCAGGCGTCCGCCGTAAATGATGAGGGTGTTGAATGCCACAAACAACATCGAAGCGACGGCGATGGCAACCAAGGTTCGCATTTGCCATCGTTTCAACGGCAGTCGTTGGGCTACCCCAGCAGTCATCATGCAGACAAAGACCGTGGCGGCGGCGCCCATGAACTCAAGCGACAGCAAGGGCCCCAGTTTCTCGATGGATGTGATGCTGAACCGTTCGCGTCTCGTCATCTGGAGGCCTTCCGACGTGAAGCGTTCGAGGAGGCCGACTGAGCTGGTATGCAGACCGTCAAAAGTGATCGCAAAATTACCAATCAGGCCCGCCATGCCGATGCCGATCAGCATGTAAAAGTTGAGCACGGATGAGTCGTCGTCCACTTGGTTTGACGAGGGTTTTGCTCGGGGCACGAGCAGGACCCCGACGTAGAAGGCCACGTGACACAGCAGGATGTACAGGACATGGCGTGCTTCGAGGTCCTCGCGGTTCTGGAAAATGGGCATGGCGTATGCGATGCTCTGAATGAACCATGCACCCGAGAGCAGCATCACCGGATCTTGATGCCACGGGATTTTGTTGCGCGTCAGGGTGAGCGTCACTCTCCTGAAAATCAGCAGGCACAGCAGGAAAGCAGCAAGCACAAAACCCATTGCGTTGTTCATGGCCGGCCTCCGGTGATGCGTGGTGGCTTCATCGCTTAAGGAATTCATTCAGTGAGGTGCGCTCGAAGATCTCGAGCTTGCCACCTTCACTTGCATTGACCAGGCGTCTCCCATGTGCTTCGAACACTTCGCGTGCAATGGTGTAGGACACCTCAGACTGGAGCAAGTCAGGCAACTGCCATTTCACGCCTCCAGCGAAGTAGTTCGGGTCGAAGTGGCTGTGGTCCACTTTGCCGGCCGTGACCGTCTTGTTGGCAGGACCCTTTTCGGCAAAACTGTGATCACAGCCAACCAAAGCCACATCGCTGAAGCCCATGTGGAATGCCAGTTGCAAGGCCACGTTGGTGACCGTGGCGCCCTGCCCAACGCTGATCGAACAATCCCGTGCGAACTTGCGCTGAAACACAGAGTGGATGAAGTGAACGTTTTCACGCATCTTCACCAAGTTTTTTGCATAGTGCGCGATGAACAGCGGGATATCGGTCTCGTTGTAGAAGCCAGCGTTCTGCTCCAGCACCAGTTGGTTGACGGCGACGATGCACGATGGACGGAAGGCGGTGCGGTCGAAAAGCAGGTTGATCTTGTTGAGGCCGAAGGTGAATACGCCTGATTTGGCCAGGGCGTCGAAGTCCACCTTGTTGAGGCTGGGCCCATTGCAGAGAATGACTGCCTTTTTGTCATGGAAACGATCACGCCAGGCTTGCATCCGCTTGCGACTCACGCGCGACTCGGGTTGGAGGTCCCATCGCAGGCGATCTTTGACGTCTGGCCAGACTTCGAAGATGACGCCGAGCAGGCGCTTGTAAGGGTTGAGCGTCGGGTTGGTGACGATGTGAGGGCTGAGCTGGTCCATGGTCTTGTTCTTGCGTTTCACTGGTTCGCCGTTGGAGCTGCCCAGAAGTTGCGTTCGCGATCCCAGCGAATGACGCGTTCATAGCCGATTGGCACCAACACCTTGCGCGAGGGCAACTTGGCCATGAGCATGTCGAGCTGGCTGACGATGCGGTCCCACACTGAAAGCCGATGACCGCAGATTCGCTCTAGCTCTGCCGTGTACTTGTCCATGGCTGAGGAAAGTTGACCTGGGTGGAGCTTGAATCCGCCCAATTGAGATGCAACCACGGTCAGGTCATGCTGCGATGCGAATGAGTACCAAAGGTAAAAGTCGCCGGCATAGCGAAACGAGCGCAGCTTGTCGAAGTCGAGCAGGTCTAGCAGCTCGGTTCGCCAGAAGGTTGACTCTTGCTGAATGTGAGGCTGTAGCCTTCCGTAGATGCCCTTGCGGATGAATGAGCGGAAGAAGCGCTTTTGCAGGTAGAAGTTGATGACTTGCGAGCGCTCGTTGTACATGACGTGCCAGCCGCTGAGCCAGGGCACGTCATGAGCGTCCATGACTTCTTTGACGACGTCGAAAGCTGTAAGGTGGTAGTAGTCGCCTGCATTGATGTAGCAGCAAACATCGCCTTGAACTCGCTTGAAGCCCTTGATGAGGGCGTCATACATTCCCGCGTCTTTTTCTGAGATGAAGCTCAGCTCTCCTCGGTCGGCGTAGTGCTGCAAGATCGCTTGGGTGCCGTCGGTGGAGCCGCCGTCGATCACCCAGTAATTGAGCCGCAGCCGACCTTGGCGAACGGCGCGTTGATTGATCACCGATTCGATGGTTTCTTCAATGTACTTGGCGGAGTTGAAGCATGGCGTGACCACGGTGATGGCTTCGACAGGCTTGCGCGCAGCGGATGGGCGGGGCGTGCTCATGATGATGAGGTCAAATGAGGTGAGTGAGCGCGGAGCGCGCCGCTGCATGCCAGGGTTTGGTCAGCCAGAACAAAGCCAGCAGGCTCGCCAACGCAGCTGCGGGCAGCGCGATGGCCTTTTGCTCGAAACGCAGCAGGTTGTAGCGATAGTGCCGCTGTGACAGGAATACCGAGTAGGGCGTGTAAAAGCAGCTGTAGGCCAGCAACATGGCCAAGGGCAGTCCAATGACGCCCACGTGTGGATAGAGCAGGAAAGCAGCTAGCAGCATGACTGAGCCAGTGATGCCGTTGGCGATGTGCCAGACGATGTGGTTGGTGAGACTGTAGAGCTGCATGTGCATGCCGCCCCACCGCTCTACCAGGTATGCCACGCCCATCAGGGCCCAGACATGGTCGGGCACAAAGCCCACTGATGACCCGATCCTGGACAGCCAGAAGGGAATGGCAACCAAGACGGCGATGATGCCAGCGACGAAAACAGCGTGCGCCAGCAACATGCCGCGCTGAGCCATGGCAAAGAGCTCGTTTTGCTTGCCACGCGAATACAGCTCACCCATTGCAGGCAGCTTGCTGTAATACGGTGTCGTGCTGAAGCCCATCAGGATGGTCATCACTCGCAGGGCCAGCAAATAGGCCGCAGCATCCTGGGCGCTGGCCAGGTGGCTGACGACCAGGCCGCTGGCCTGGATGAGCCCCAGACTCATGAGGTGACCCACCCCGCTGCGCCACGCAGCAGGCAGCAGCGCCTGCAGGATCAGGGGGTTGGCCTGGGCGGGAGCGCGCGCCAGTGCAGGTGCGTGCTCACGCAGCACATGACGTGTGAGGGCAACGTTAACCAGATTCCAGAATGCCGCGGAACACGCCAACTCCAGCAGCTTGCCGCCCATCATCAGCACCACGAAGGAGGTGCCAATCTGCATCAGCGCGGTGAGGATTTCCCTGCGCCGCAGCACGGCGATGCGATTGATGCCCTGCAGGGTCGCGCCGAAGGCGTTGCCCCAGACCGTGCCTACAGTGCTGACCATCCATACGCACCATGCGGCCCATGCCTGAGGGTCGTGGCCGATCGCCGCCATGGGGTGAACCAAGGAGAGCGAACCAAACACCGCCAGCAGGATGGCGAGCAACCAAGCGACACGCCCATACAGCCAACGCAGCGTGGAGAACACTGCGACCAGGGTGTCCGTGTTCGCTCCGCCCTGTTCTCGGCGCTTGACCTCTCGCATGTTGACCAGTTCTTCGACCGATGTGCCGCCTTGTGCATAAGCGAGCATGCGGGTGAAAGTGGGCGCCAGTCCGAAGTCGAGCAGCAGCAGCAGGGTGGTCAGTGTGGCGAAAAGCTGCCAGACCACGACCTCTGCTGCGGAGAACTTGATGAGGATCAGCGGCAGCACCACGAGGGTGGACAACAGCCGCGAGGCGAGGCTGCCCCAGGTGGTAAAGGTCGGGGAGTCCCAGAGTCGCTTGAGCAGGCCTGGGCGAGCAGTGCTCACGATGCTCATACCGGGTCGTGGAGCCGGCTGCTGATGCCGCCCGACAGGTCCAAGCAGGCTCCGGTCATGAATGAACTGCGTTCAGAACAGACGAAGGCCGCGAGTTCCGCAACCTCCTCGGGGGTGCCAATGCGGCCGATGGGGTGGTGCGCCTCAAGCCGGGCGAAAGCGTCGGGTTGGCCCTCGAAGCCTGCCTTGAGCATCGGCGTGCCGATGGCGGCGGGGCAAATGGCGTTGACGCGCACCTGACCGCCCAGGTCGACCGCCATGGCGCGCACCATGCCTGAGAGCGCTGACTTGCTGGTGGCGTAGGCAACGAAACCGGGCTTGGTCAGTCGCTCGTGGATGCTGGAAATGGCCAGCACGCTGCCGTGGTGCCTGGAGAGTTCAGGCAGGAAGGCCTGCGTCAGCCAGAAGGGTGCCATCAGGTTGACGTTCAGCGTGGTCTGCCAATCTTCCGGCGAAAGCTCGGCCGTGGGCTTGACGACCTGAAAGGCCGCGTTGTGCACGATGGCGGAGAGCTTTCCGCGTGTTTCAGCACCCAGCATGGTGATCAAAGCCGCACCACCATCCGTGTCAGGCCGCGACAAATCGGCGAGGTTGCCAATCACGTGTCCGGCACGGTCGAGCGGCCCCCGGTCGGTGGAGACCACGCGCCAGCCTTGCGCCTCGAACACGGCGACGAGCGCGCGCCCGATGCCGCCTGCGGCACCGGTGATCAACGCAACGCGCTCGCTTGTCGTGCTCATGCCTTGGCCACTCCCAGGAAGCCGAACAGCGTGTCGATGGCATGCAGGCTGCAGCGGACGACGCCGTCAACCGTGTTGGAGCCATTGTGCGAGCCGAAGATCGTGTTCGGCATGCCGCGCAACGGCGAATCCATCGGCAGGGGCTCGACCTCGAACACATCGAGGCCCACGGAATGCACGGTGCCGTCCTGCATGGCCTGGATCAACGCGTGCTCGTCGATCAGCGGGCCGCGCGCCACGTTGACGATGCGCACGCCCTGCTTGACTTGCTTGAGGACATCCGCGTTGAGCATGTGATGGCTGCTGGGCGTGAGCGCGCAGGTGAAGGCGATGAAGTCGGCCTCGCCGATGCGCTGCGGCCACGGGGCCAGCTCGACGCCGGCAGGCGGCGTGTCCTTGTAGAACGGGTCGTAGGCGACGATCTTCATGTCGCTGGCCAGCGCGCGGCGGGCCAGGTTGCGGCCGATGTCGCCCATGCCGACCAGGCCCAGCGTGCGGCCCGACAGCGACAGGCCACGGGGCTTGGGCCATTCGCCGTTGCGCACGCCACGGTCGATCTGGAAGGTCTCGCGCGCCAACGCCGCGATGTAGGACATGCCCACATCGGCCACCTCGCCGCCAAACATGTTCGGGCAGTTGATGATGGGGATGCCGAGGTCTTTGCAGGCGGCGAAGTCGACGTTGTCGACGCCGATGCCCCACTTCACGGCGGCCTTGAGATTACCCGCCTTGCCGGCGGTGAACACCTCGCGGTTGGCGGGGTCGTCACCGATGATCCAGCCGTCGTGCTGAGGCACCAGTTGCTTGAGTTCTTCGACGCTCAGGGTCTGGACCACGTTGGGCGTGGTCAGCTCGACGCCGGCCTTGGCGAAGATCGGACGGAACTCATCGATCATGCGCAGCATCGGGGGACAGGTCACGAGGATCTTCATGGCTCAGGCTCCCTTGCTGGCGTTGCGCGCCACGTACATCGACATGGCCTCGGCCATCTCCCAGCTCTCGGCATCGTCGATGTCGATGGACTCGGTCTTGCGCTGCTCCAGCATGCGGGCCTTCAGGCCGATGCGGGCGTTGGCGGCGGCGAAGCTCTGCCCGGTGAAGACGAACAGGTTGGAGTTCTCTTCGAACCAGGGCTCGAGGTCCTGCGTGCGGATCAGGTTCTTGGGATCGTGGTTCACCGCGCTCATGTCGGCGCGGTAGAAGCGCGTCTGGTGCTTGTTGACGGTGAACACCGAGTCGTGCTCGCCGCTGGCCATGCCTTCCTGTTGCAGGGCGATGGCCTGGCGGACGGTGGCGGCTGTCATCAGCGGATTGGTGGTGTGCGTCATCAGGTAGATGTCGGCGGGCACGTTGGCCACGTCGTCGGCCAGCACCAGGTTCATGCTGACGAAGTCGCCGCAGATCTCGGGTTTGCGGTCTCGGATGAGCACGCGCTCGCGGTCGACCAGGCCATTCTCGGCCAGGATGTGGCGCGCGTCGGTGTTGATGACGACGAGGTCGATTTCTTCAACGCTCAGCAGGGTGTCGAGCACCCACTGGAACAGTGGCTTGCCGTTGAAGAGGCGGAAGTTCTTGCCCTTGACGCGCTCGCTGTTGGCCTTCATGGGCAACAGCGCGACGATGCGGGGTTTCTTGGAAGTCATGACGGCGATGCCTTGGACGAGGTCTTAACGGGGATAGAAATAGCTTTCCTTGTGCTCACGCGACATGCGGCGGTGGAAGTGGTTGCCGCGATAGGAGCCGGTGAACTGCATGAAGCGATAAGTCAGGATGGCCTTGAAGTGCTGGCGCATGCAGCGCTGCTGCAGCGCCGCGCCGAGGTCGAGGAAGACAGCGCTGAAGAAGTAGCGCGAGATGTCGGCCCAGCTCAGGTGCACCTCCGGCATGATGTGCTGCAGGGCGATGGCCTCGCGCTCGAAGCGGCGGCGCACCTGCGTCCAGCTCTCGCTGTGCAGGTGGTAGACGGCGGCGGGCGCCACGTAGGCGATCTTGTGCCCGCAGGCAACAAGGCGTTTGGCCAGGTGCATGTCTTCGAGGCCGGTCAGCTCTTCGTCGAAGGGGTGCTCGGCCCAGACCGACTTCAGCATCGCCGCGTTGGCGTTGTTGCAGTAAAAGCCCTTCTGCGGGATTTTCGAGACGGCCGGAAAGTACTTGCCGAAGATCTGGCATTCGCTGAAGTGGCTGTCGTCGTTGCCGACCTGGCCACCGTAGGTGTAGGCGATGTCGTCCTGGCCGAGCGGAGCCACCAAGTCCGCGATCCAGCGTGGGCCGGTGGGGATGCAGTGGCCGCTGACGAAGACGAGCACGTCACCGGTCGCTGCCGCACAGCCGATGTTCAGCGAGCGGCCGAAGGAGAACTCCTCCTTCTTGATCGGCACCACGCGTGTTGGAAATTCATTGGCGATCTTGACCGTGTTGTCGGTGGAACCGGAGTCCACGATCACGGTCTCGATCTCAAAGCCATCGCGTTGTTGGTTCTGGATGCCTTCTAGCAGCGCTCGCAAGTGGCGTTGCTCGTTGTATGTGCGAATGACGATGCTGACCTTCATGACACCGGGATCATTGCTTGACGAGGTCGGCTTCGTCGCCCAGCAGCATGGCTCGGGTCTTGGCGGGCGAGGCCGCGATCAAGTCCGCGATGAAGCGGTCTTGCACCTTGTAGGCTTCCTCTTTGTCTGAGCCGAGTGTGGAGACGCGCACCAGGAGACCGTCCGGTGTGTAGCCCTTGAGCAAGCCGTTTTTCACTCGGGCGACGTTCTGCTCCAGCCAGCCACGCACGACGTAGTCACCTGAACGGATCCAGTAGGTGATCGGCTCCTCACGAGGGCCAAGCTTGGCCACCAGGCGCATGTTGGGAATGTCGAGCTTGTTGCCTCCAACCAGGGTGTTGCCCTTGGCCGAGTACTGGATCACGAAACCCTGCCCCACATAGCAAACCTCTGGCTTGTGCACTTGCATGGCACGGCTTTGATCCGCGCCATAAGCAAGTGACAACATGACGCGCTCGCCCTTGTCGTTGACATAGGTGCGAGACAGGTTGTCGGTGTAATAGCGTGCCAGAGAGGCCAGCACATCTGGGTTGACGATTTGCTGGACAGCGTTCGGCTCGAGGTACCACTTGCCAAAGGACTTGGGCACCAGTTCCTCAAGCGGCGTTTCAGGCTTCTGTCCAGGCGCGTAAAGCTGCTTGGGCGTCAGGGCAATGGCGGCGGCGGCGGATGCCACCATCACGCCGGCCAGGACGAAGGCGCGGATCCTCATGGGTCAACCTTGTTTGTTCAGGAAGTCCTGGTAAGCCAGGGCGATGCCGTCTTTCAGTGTGGTGCGAGCCGTCCAGCCCAGGCTGGTCAGGCGAGAGACGTCCATCAGCTTGCGCGGCGTGCCGTCGGGTTTGCTGGTGTCGAAGGTCAGGTCGCCTTCGAAGCCGATCACCTCGACCACGGTCTCTGCCAGCTCGCGGATGGTCACGTCGGTGCCTGTGCCGATGTTGACGAGCGGGCCGTCGTAGCCCTTTTCCATCAGGTGCACGCAGGCGTCGGCGAGGTCATCGGCATAGAGGAACTCGCGCATCGGCGTGCCCGTGCCCCAGACGACGAGTTGCTTGTCGCCGCGTTGCTTGGCCTCGTGGGCCTTGCGGATCAGGGCGGGCAGCACGTGGCTGTTGTTGAGGTCGTAGTTATCGTTGATGCCGTACAGGTTGGTGGGCATCACGCTGATGTACTGGCGACCGTATTGATGGTTGTAGGCCTCGCAGAGCTTGATGCCGGCGATCTTGGCGATGGCATAAGGCTCGTTGGTGGGCTCCAGCGGGCCGGTCAGCAGGCAGTCTTCCTTCAGCGGCTGGGGCGCGAGCTTGGGGTAGATGCAGCTGGAGCCCAGGAACATCAGGGCTTGCGTGCCGGCCAGGTGGGCGCCATGGATCAGGTTGGCTTCGATGACCAGGTTCTGGTAGAGGAAGTCGGCGCGGTAGGTGTTGTTGGCCTGGATGCCCCCCACCTTGGCCGCCGCGATGAACAGGTAATCGGGTTTTTGCTCCGCCAGGAAGGCGTGAACGGCGGCCTGATCGAGCAGGTTCAGTTCGGTGCGGCCGCGCGTGATCACGTTGGTGTAGCCAGCGGCCTGCAGGCGGCGCACGATGGCGCTGCCCACCATGCCGCGGTGCCCCGCGACGAAGATCTTGGCGTTCTTGTCCATGGCGCGCGGGCTCACTCGTGGTAGTCGTAGGCCTGGAAGCCGGCCGACTTGACCAGGCTGTCGCGCTTGGCTGCGGTGTAGTCGCTTTCGACCATTTCCTTGACCAGCTCGGGCAGCGAGATCTTGGGTGTCCAGCCCAGCTTCTCGCGGGCCTTGGTGGGGTCGCCCAGCAGGGTCTCGACTTCGGTGGGGCGGTAGTAGCGGGGGTCGACGCGCACGATCACGTCACCGACCTTGCACTTGGCCAGCATTTCGCCATTGACAGGCTCGACCTTGGTCACGCGGCCGACTTCCTGCTCGGCTTCACCTTCGAAAGCGACGGTGACACCCAGTTCCTTGGCGGCGAACTCGACGAACTGGCGCACGCTGAACTGCACGCCGGTGGCGATGACGAAGTCCTCGGCCTTGTCCTGCTGCAGCATCAGCCACTGCATCTCGATGTAGTCCTTGGCGTGGCCCCAGTCGCGCAGGGCGCTCATGTTGCCGAGGTACAGGCAGTCCTGCAGGCCCAGCGCGATGCGGGCGATGGCGCGGGTGATCTTGCGGGTGACGAAGGTTTCGCCACGCAGCGGGCTCTCGTGGTTGAACAGCACGCCGTTGCAGGCGTACATGCCGTAGGCCTCGCGGTAGTTGACCGTGATCCAGTAAGCGTAGAGCTTGGCGACGGCATAGGGGCTGCGCGGGTAGAAGGGGGTGGTTTCCTTCTGGGGGATCTCCTGCACCAGACCGTAGAGCTCGGAGGTGGAGGCCTGGTAGAAGCGGGTCTTCTTCTCGAGGCCACAGATGCGGATGGCTTCGAGCAGGCGCAGGGCGCCGATGCCGTCGGCGTTGGCCGTGTACTCGGGCTCTTCGAAGGAGACGGCCACGTGCGACTGGGCCGCCAGGTTGTAGATCTCGTCAGGGCGCACCTGCTGCACGATGCGCACCAGCGACGTGGAGTCGGTCAGGTCACCGTAATGCAGGATGAAGTTGCGGTTGTCGACGTGCGGGTCTTGGTAGAGGTGATCGATGCGGTCGGTGTTGAACAGCGACGAGCGGCGCTTGATGCCGTGCACCTCGTAGCCCTTCTTGAGCAGGAACTCGGCCAAGTACGCGCCGTCCTGGCCCGTCACCCCTGTGATCAATGCAACTTTTTTACTCATGATGATGCTGGAAGGAAGGAATCAAAACTCGTTGACGGTGACGCCAACGATGGTCACGGAAGATTTCTTGACAGAGGTGATCAGTTTTTTCATGTCGTCGGTCCGGCTGGCATCACGGCGGGCCACCACCACGGCCGCACCGCAGGCCGCAGCGATGACGCGGGCATCCGATCCGACCGAAGCCGCAGGCGTGTCCACGATGACGTAGTCAAATTTGTTAAGCAGTTCTTTCATGAAGAGGCCGAAGGCCGGCCGCTGCACCAGTTCAAGCGGGTTCGGGGGCGTTACACCCACGGGCAGCAGGAACAGACTTGGCAGATCGGGTACTGGGCGGATCACGTTGCTGGCGGATCGGCCCGAGAGGATGCCGCTCAGGCCGACTTTGCTCTTGATGTTGAAAAGCTCATGGAGGCGAGGAGAACGCATGTCCGCATCGACCAGCAACGTGCGTCCTCCGAGCTGGCTGAAAGCCACCGCCAGGTTGGCTGCGACGTAGGACTTGCCGTCCCCCGTCGCCGCACTGATGATGGCCGTGGCCTTCTTCTTGCCTTCGCCAGAAAACACCGTTGACATGAGCTGGCTGCGCAAATCGCGGAAGGCTTCGGCCGACTCGCTGAAAGGGTGTGACGCGGCCACCAGTTCTTCGCTGATCTTTTGTTCAGCGGTCGATGGTGAATACGGATAGTGAAACTGTTGCGACAAGGCCCATAGCACGTCCTCGCGCTTGACCAGTCCCAGCGCCACAGCGGCCTCGCCGAACTTGACGCCATGCTCGCGTTGGTAGGCCAGGACCTCTTCAACCTGCTCCGGGCTCAGGTTGTTGGCGTCACGGATGATGTCGCCGATGGACTTCTCGGCTGGGCGCTGCGTGTTGCTCGCCGGATTGGGGGTCGGAATCATGTCGTGATCGGTGCTTTAGCTGCGGGGGGCGGTCAGTTCGGGCAGGGCTCGCTGCTCTTCTTCTGCGGCGATCTTCTTGCGACGCCATGGCAAAGCTCTGGGCTCCGGCTTGTTGCGCGGCGGGATGGAGCCCAGCACGGGCAGCTCCAGCAGCTCGGTGATGTCGAAGTCGGTGCGCAGGCGGCGATCCCGGATTTCCAGGGTCAGACCGATGATCACGGCCAGCATGCCGCCCGCCAGCACGGCCAAGACCATGTTGATCATGATGCGCGGCGAAGACGGCTGGGTGGGCGGCATGGCCTGCTTGATGACCGAAACGTTCGTCTGGTTGCTTTGCCCTTCGATCGCCACCTGGCTCAGGCGCGTGTTGATGGCTTCGTAGGCGCGTTGCGCGCTCTCGACGTCACGCAGCAGGACGGATGCCTCGTCGCGCTGCTCCTTCATCTTCAGCACTTTTTCGCGTTGCTGCTCGAGCGCTTCACGGATCTGGGTCTCGCGCTGTTGGCTCACGGCGCTGTTGATGGCCAAGCTGCTACTCACGCGGCCAGCTTCAGCGGCGATGCGATCACGCAACTCAGCGATGCTGGCTTGGGCTTCAACGACTTGAGGATGGGCAGATCCCAGACGCGAACTCAACTCCTTGAGCTTGGCCTCTTGCCGGGACAGGTCTGCTTTCAGCGCAGAAACCACTGGGTTGTTCAGAACCTCCTGGCTGCTGGTGCTGGACTTGGCCTTGCGGCTGCTGGCTTCTGCACTCATGGTCTGAACGGCCACCAGTTGCGAAGCGAGCTCATTGAGCCTCGTGTTTTCGACATCAAGACGCTCATCGGTGGCGATGAGGCCTTTTTCCTGCTGATAGGCCGACAGGCGGTTCTGCGCTGCCTCCAAGCGGTCACGCACGATCTTGGCTTGCGATTCGAACAGCGCACCGTATTGGCGGGCCGGCTCGACCCGCAGTTCCAGCGTGGTGTTGATGTAGCTTTGCACGAACGCGTTAGCGATGGCCGCCGCAAAGTTTGGATCGACGGCTTCGTAGGAAAGCGAGATCACACTGGACTCGCGGGACGGACGCACATCGAGGCCAGCCTGCAACAGACCTGCCAACCAGCCTTCGAAAGACCCCACTCCGTTGGTCATTTCCTGCCACTGCTCACGCATGGCGCCGTTTTCGGTTAGGCGCAGTGCGCGGACCGCACCCCGCGCCACCCGCTCACTCTGGATCAGGTCCATCTGAGTGGCCATGTAGCCGGGTGTCATCATGGCGGGGAACACCATGCCCGCGATCGGATCGGGTGATTTCACGTCCACCAGCACCGAGGCCGAGGCCGTGTACTTCTTGGGCATGAGCAGGCAGCCTGCCAGGACGGTGAGCACCACTCCCAGGAAGACGGCCAGCATGATGCGCCAGCGGGCTTTGAAGATGATCAGGAGCTGACTAGGTGACATGTTCTGTCAATCGTTGGGTGAACAACCTCACGCCTTTTGGGCGGTGAGCTGGGCTTCTTCTTCTTTGTTGCCGGGAATGAACCGGCCGATGAGCGTGTCCGTCGCCACGGTCAACATCGTCGCGATCATGAACAGCATGATCCCGGCGAATCCGTGCACGAAACCCTGGCCGGCCTCGTCGCCGAAATAGTATGTGACCAGCACCAGGGTGATGACGCGGATGACGTTGGACGTGAAGGAGATCGGCAGAATCAGCAGCGCAATCAAGAGGTTTCGCTTTGGATTGGTGTAGCCCATGGTGCTCATGTAGAACACGCCAATGGCCTCAAGGGCAAAAATGGAGTTGAGGCCGGCGCATGCATCGGCCACGAGCAACTGGTATTGGCCGATGCTGAGGGTGACGCCTGTTCTTCCCATGGGGTAACCAGCGGCATGCAGGGCGGCCTCGGCCACGACCGAAACCGCCATTTTCAGGGGTGCGGTGACCACCATGACCAGAATCTGGGGCATGGGGATCAGGAAAAAGAGGAAGAAAATGGGAAAGGCCATGATCTTCACCCCGCGCCAACCCTTGAGGCTGAGCAGGATGGCGATCGCCAGGGTGATCTGGGATGAAGCTTCAAATTCCGGGAAGTCCTGGGACCTGCCGATGACGTAAAACAACACCGTCACCAGCATGAACAAGGTCGCGGGCACGAACTTGTTCTCGTCGGGCGCGGCCATCAGGGCCGGCCAGCGCTTCCATGCCAGCCAGAGCATGAGCGCCAGCATGACGGGGCCGTGCCCCTGCCCCTCCTGCGACCAAACCTGCTCGGCGAGCTTCATGTAAGTCGGGACGTACATCACCAGCAGGCCGATGGCCAGGGCGATGAGTTCCACAAGAGGAACACCTCGGCCTGCGGTGGCGTTGGCCGGCTGTGCCTGGGGGTGAAGCGAAGACGTACTCATGGGTGCACGGGTCGGTCGGCTGTGTTATTTGCCCACCTGCCAGCGATCAGCGCTGGCTTCGCGTGGGGGCAATCTGGGGTTGACGAGCTGGGCAGGCCCCGGCGCTCGTCTGTCGGAAATCAAGGCTCACAAGAGGTGGGTAGATTGCGTTTTCTCCTGCAAGTTCCTTCGTTGCCCCCCCTGACTGAGCGGTTCTGGTCAGGTTCGGGGCGGGCCAAGTGTAAGGGGACTCCATGACAACTTGACCCGGTAAGCACCCCTGGGTCCCGCTCAAACGCGGCGGTGGGCAGGGCACTGGCGGTCGCTTCTTGGCCGGGTCGACGCAGGGCTGGGTGGCATACTTCGCGCCCATGATCCTGATCACTGGCGGCGCCGGCTTCATCGGCGGAAATTTTGTCCATCACTGGCTGGCTCGCCAAGGCGAAACGGCCGAGCCGGTGGTGGTTTTTGACAAGCTCACCTACGCCGGCAACCCCCATACCATCGCAGCCCCGCTGAAGTCGGGCCAGGCCACGCTGATTCAGGCCGACATCGCCGACCGCGAGGCCGTGCGCGCGGCTCTGGCGCAGCACAAGCCTCGCGCCGTCTTGCACTTCGCGGCTGAGAGTCACGTCGACCGCTCCATCCACGGCCCGGGTGAATTCATCCAGACCAACATGGTGGGCACCTTCTGCCTGCTTGAAGAGGTGCGAGCCCATTGGGGTGCCATGAACGAAGCGGACAAGGCGGCTTTTCGCTTTCTGCACGTCAGCACCGACGAGGTTTACGGCTCGCTGGGCGACACCGACCCGGCCTTTTCCGAAACCACGCCTTACGCGCCCAATAGCCCATACTCCGCGAGCAAGGCCGGCAGCGACCACTTGGTGCGCGCCTACCACCATACTTATGGCCTGCCCACGCTGACCACCAACTGCAGCAACAATTACGGGCCGTATCACTTCCCTGAAAAGCTCATCCCGCTGATGATCCTGAACGCGCTGGAGGGCAAGCCGCTGCCGGTGTACGGTGACGGCCTGAACATCCGCGACTGGCTGTACGTGCGTGACCACTGCGAGGCCATCTGCCAGGTGCTCGAAAAAGGAACGCTGGGTGAGACCTACAACGTCGGCGGCATCAACGAGATCCGCAACATCGATGTGGTGCACACCGTCTGCCGCATCCTTGACGAGTTGCGCCCGCGCGCCGATGGCACTCAATACGAAAGCCTGATCACCTACGTGAAGGACCGCCCGGGGCATGACCGCCGCTACGCGATCGACCCGACCAAGATCCAGCGCGACATCGGCTGGCGGCCGGCAGAAACCTTTGCCTCGGGCATCCGCAAGACCGTGCAATGGTTCCTCGACAACGGCGAGTGGATCGACACGGTGCGTTCGGGCGCCTACCGCGACTGGATCGCGCAGAACTACGCGGAGCGGGCATGAAGATCTTGCTGCTGGGCTGTGGGGGACAGGTCGGCTGGGAGTTGCAGCGATCTCTGGCGCCATTGGGCGAGGTCCAGGCGCTTGACTTCAACACGTCTGGCCCGATTGAATCGCCAGAGCTGAAGGCCGATTTCACCGACCCGGCGCAGGTGGCCGAGATCGTGCGCCGCGTGCGCCCGGATGTTGTCGTCAATTCGGCGGCCCACACGGCGGTCGACAAGGCCGAGAGCGAGCCGGAGGTGGCGCGCCTGATCAACGCAACGGCGCCAGGCCTGGTGGCTCAGGCTGCGGCCGAGATCGGCGCGCTGCTGGTGCACTACAGCACCGATTATGTGTTCGATGGATCGGGCAGTGCCCCCCGTGACGAGGCCGCGCCCACCGCGCCGCTGAACGTGTACGGTCAGACCAAGCTGGAGGGCGAGCAGGCCATTCAGGCCAGCGGTTGCCGGCACCTCATCTTTCGCACCAGCTGGGTTTATGCGGCGCGGGGCGGCAATTTCGCCAAGACGATGCTGAAGCTAGCCGCTGAGCGCGATGCATTGAAGGTGATCTCCGACCAGCACGGTGCGCCCACTGGGGCCGACCTGCTGGCCGATGTCACGGCACACGCCGTTCGCACGGTTTGCCAGCCCGGTGGCGATGCGCGCCTGGGCCTCTACAACCTGGTGGCTTCGGGCGAGACCACCTGGCACGCTTACGCCAGTCACGTCATCGAATGGGCGCGTGTCCAGGGCCTGCCAGTGAAGGTCGCTGCCGATGCGATCGAGCCGGTGCCCACCACGGCTTATCCCACACCAGCGAAGCGTCCCCACAACTCGCGCCTGGATACCCGCCGCATCCAGGCGGCTTTCGGGTTAAGCCTGCCCCACTGGCAGCAGGGGGTCGACCGCATGCTCACCGAGATTTCAGGGAAGTGATCTCCAACATGAAACGCAAAGGCATCATCCTGGCCGGGGGCTCCGGCACCCGGCTGCACCCGGCCACGCTGGCCATCAGCAAGCAACTGCTGCCGGTGTACGACAAGCCGATGGTCTATTACCCGCTGAGCACGTTGATGCTGGCGGGCATCCGCGACATCTTGCTGATCAGCACCCCGCAGGACACGCCGCGCTTCCAGGCCCTCCTGGGCGATGGCAGTCAGTGGGGTGTGAGTATCAGCTACTGCGTGCAGCCCAGTCCGGATGGCCTGGCGCAGGCGTTCGTGCTGGGGCGCGATTTCGTGGGCAACGACCCCAGCGCGCTGGTGTTGGGCGACAACATTTACTACGGCCACAACCTGCAGGGCCAGTTGTGCAACGCTGCCCAGCGCGAATTGGGCGCGAGTGTGTTCGCCTACCACGTGCAGGATCCCGAGCGTTACGGCGTGGTGGTCTTCGATGCCGACAAGCGCGCCTTGTCGATCGAAGAAAAGCCCGTCGCGCCCAAGAGCAACTACGCCGTCACCGGCTTGTACTTCTACGACAACCAGGTGTGCGACATCGCAGCGTCGATCAAGCCCAGCGCGCGGGGCGAATACGAGATCACCGACGTGAACGCGATCTACCTTCAGCAGGGGCAACTCAGCGTCGAGATCATGGGCCGGGGCTATGCCTGGCTCGACACGGGCACCCACGACAGCCTGCTCGAGGCCAGCCAGTTCATCGCCACGCTGGAGAAGCGCCAGGGCCTGAAGGTGGCGTGCATCGAAGAGATCGCTTATCGCTCGGGCTGGATCAGCGCCGAGCAGGTCGAAAAACTCGCCCAGCCCATGTTGAAGAACGGCTATGGACAGTACCTGCGCAAGGTGCTGCAGGATCAAGTCTGGTGACACCATGAAATTCACGCCCACAGCCATCCCCGATGTCGTCGTCATCGAACCTGCTGTTTTTGGAGATGACCGAGGCTGGTTCATGGAGAGCTTCAACGAGGCGAAGTTCCACCAGGGACTGGCCGAGTTGGGGCTGCCCGCACCACGCCCCTTCGTGCAGGACAACCACTCCTGCAGCAAGGCCGGTGTGTTGCGCGGCCTGCACTACCAGTTGCCTCCGCACCCTCAAGGCAAGCTGGTGCGCGTGACTCAGGGCGCGGCCTTCGATGTGGCGGTGGACATCCGCCGAGGTTCTCCAACGTTCGGTCGGTGGGTGGGCGTGGTGTTGAGTGCGGCCAATCGTTTGCAGCTGTGGATCCCCGAAGGGTTCGCGCATGGCTTTGCGGCCTTGGAAGACGACACCCACTTCCTCTACAAGACGACCGACGTCTACGCGCGCGACTGCGAGCGCAGCATCCGTTGGGATGATGCCGACATCGGCATCCAGTGGCCCGAGGTCGCAGGTGCTGCGCGCAGCCTGGCGGCCAAGGATGCCCAGGCGCCGTTGATGCGCGACACGGATCTTTTTACCTTCGGCGCAGTTTGAGTTCAGCGCTTCAGCGCTTGAACGCACTGGCCGTTTCCAGCGCGTAGACGATGTGGTACAGGCTGCTGGCCCGGGTGTCCTGGGTTTGCCAGAGGCCTTGTGCGTCCAGCGATTCGTGCCAGGCGCCGGCCACGGGGTGGTCGAGGTAGCGCTGCAAGGCCTGCGTGGCCGCCGTGGCTTGCGCCAGGGCCCGCGCTGCTTCTTCAGGTGACGCATCTTGTTCAGCCAGCTCGGCGCGGGTGACCCAGGCTTTGATGCGCTCGGTCTGCGGCCACAGCTTGGCGTTGGCGTCGCGCCACCGGCCGTCGGTGCCCAGGGTGTTGATGGCCACGCCACGTGTGGAGTCCACGCCGAGGTGCTCGCCCAGGTCGATCATGCGTTGGGCGGCGGCCAGTGCGTTGGCACGGCGCGGGTGCGCGGGACGGGCGAGGGCCCATTGCATGAACAGCCAGCCCCATTCGAATTGGTGCCCTGGCTCGGCCTCGCTGCCGCGCTCGCCTGGCAGGGGGAGCCAATCCACGTTGAACCACTCCGTCACCAGCCCGCTGGGCGCATCCAGCAGGTGGTCGAGCGCGAGTGCGGTGATCTCGTCGGCAAGTTCGCCCCACTCCGGCAGGGTGCCTTGGCTGACCCGGTGCCATTGCAAGGCCGCTTCGAGCAGGTGCATGTGGGGGTTGGCGCGCAGCGGCGCTCGAGGTGGATGGCTCTCGTGGAACCCGCCCGTGGGGTGTTGCCAGTCTTCGCGCAGGCGCTTGAGGGTCGACAGGGCGATGCCTGGCAGGTGGGCGAAGGCGTGGCGGTCTGTCTCGTGCACGGAGGCGAGGGCAAAGAGCGCGAAGGCTTGTTCGTACAGATCGAAGTGTTCGTTGCGTTGGCCGCTGCGGACATCGAACGACGCCGCAAACGTGCCATCGGGACAGCGCAGGCGATTCAGGAGGAAGTCCAAGCCGTGGGTCAGCAGGCCGGTGGTGTCATGCGGCCAGCCCAACCGCCTGGCCACGGCGCAGACGTGGAGCTGCCGGGCCACCACGCGGGTGCGGCGAGGCTCTTCGACGGGATGGCCTTGGGCATCGAGCTTCTCGAAGAAGCCGCCGTGCTGGCGATCAACGCCCCGCGTGCTCCAGAGCGGGAAGGCCCGGGTCACGAACCAATCTTGCCAAGTCGCCCGGGTTTGCACCCAGTCGGTTGATCCGGGGAGGGTGGAGGGCGTGGGGACATCCATGGGCGTTGCCGGGCAGGTCGATGAGGCGAGAGTCTATCGGCTGCCCGGGGCGGGATGTGGAGACGGGCGGAGACGTGGTCAAACAAAAACGGCCGCGAGGTGCGCGGCCGTCATGGTCATCGGCGACAGGTGGCCGTGTCAGCGATCGTCGTGGCGAGAAGGCGGTGCGCCCAGGAACATGCCCTGCAAAATGTGGGCGAAGAACACCGCCCGGTTGGCGATGCGTCGACGCAGTTCGTGCCAGGTTTGGGGTTTGGCCGACTCTGCATGCGGTTGTGCAAAACCGCGACCAAGGCCGATCATCACCGCGCGAATCTGGCCACGATGGGTGTTCATCCAGTGTTCTTGCTCGATGTCGTCCAGGCCGACGAACACCACTTGTGCGCCACCTGAGGTGATCCGTTGCGCGAGCGCAAGGTCTTCTGCGGGCGTGTGAGGATGAGACGAAGCCGGCGTGCCGGTGGCGCGCAGGGCCGGAAACGCCGCCTGCACGCTGGTGAGCAGCCGGTCGAGGGCCTCGGGGTTGCCTCCATGGAAGTGCACGGCCTGGCCCGCCTGCTCGGCGAGGGCCAGGTGGCGCCACATGAGTTCATGGCCGGGCAAGGCCTGCTGCTTGCGTTGGCCTTCGCGGCGCATGGCCCAGGCCACGGCGGTGTCTGCGGGCAAGGTGAGATCGGCTTGGGCGATGGCGCGATGCAGGGCCGGATCGTGGGCGGCTCTCACGAGGTTGTCCACCTGGCACAGGGTCACGATGCGCGATTGCTGCCGACTGCCCCAGGTGAGGATGCGCTGCGCGGCGCTGTCGAGGTCGATGGCGTCGATGTGCGTGTCGAGCACCAGGGCACCTTGGCGCAGGAAGCGGTGACGCGAGGGCGGTGGCGCCAGCGGAGCGGGCCGTTGCTCATTCGCTCTCCAAGACACTGCGGAGTAACCGAAATGGGGATCGGGGTGACGCATGCTGCTTCCTCATCAGAGCGGGCAGCGGGACCGCTGGGCGCCGCGCTCCGTTTCCAAAAATTCTAGGAAACAGCATGCAGGCCGGCGCCTGAGGGAAACCCTCCGACAGGCGCTGTATCGCCCGGGTGATGTGATGGATGTCGCGGCGATGCCCCAGCCGGCTTGCTGGTTTGCCCTGGGCACGGCCTGATGGCCCCTTGGCGCCTTGAAAAACAAAGCGCCCCTAGCTTGGCTGGGGCGCTGGTGTGGCGCTGGTTGCGGGGCGATGCCCGCCCAGGAGAAGAGGCGGATGGTTCGCGTACCCGGGCGGCGACCGGCCGGGCTCGCGAGCGATCACATCACTTCAGGCCTGACAGTCCCTTGGACAGGGCGTCGGCATCGACGCCCGTGCTGGCGGCCGCGTCAGCCGAGGATGCTGCCACGGAGGGGGTGGAAGCCACGCCGCCTTCAGCGCCCGATGCCGCCGAGGCCGGCTTTTCTGCGAACTTGCCCAGGTACTCGATCTTTGCGGCGTCACGCATGGCCTTCAGTTCCTTTTGGGCGAACTGGCGGCGGCGCTCGGCGGTCAGGAACTGCTCGATCGCGGGCTTGGCCTGATCGAAGGAAACAGGTTGCGGGCGGCTGGCGATGACCAGGATGGCCTTGAAGCCATCCTTGGCAGTGATGAACAGCGACTCCCCGTCGTTGACCTTGGCCAGTTGATCAACGATGGCCAGCGGCAGGCCCTCGGCGGCCTGGGTGACCTGCTGGGTCGTGAACTTCAGGCCAGACGCTTTGAGGGCCTCTGCGTATTCAGCCGGGGTGCGGGCTTTCTTCAGGGCTTCGATGGTCGCCTTGGTTTGCTCGGGCGTGGCCGGGACGGTGAACTCTTGCAGCGCGTAGAGCTTGCGTTGCGAGAACAGGGCGGGCTTTTCGTCGAAGTACTTGCGGATTTCATCGCCGCCCGGGGTGCCGGCGCCGGCGGCAGCCGAGCGCTCGATGTAAGCGCGAGCGAGGATGTTGCGGCGGGTGGCTTCCAGCAGTTGCATGATCTGCGGGTCACGATCGAGCTTTTGCTCTTCTGCCTTGGCCACTGCGAGCTGCTGGTCGATCAGACCTTCGAGGATGTTGCGACCGGCCGCGTCGGCTTGTTCTGGGCGCAAGCCTTGCTGGCGTTCGAGCACCTGGTTGATCTGGTGGACGGTGATTTCCGCACCGTTCACGCGGGCAGCGGCCTGGGTGGCCTTGCCTTCGGACGAGCCCTTGTCGCCGCAGCCGGCGGCCAGGACGGCGGCCAGGACGACGGGCAGCAGGGCCATCATGCGGATGGCGCGCGGTTGAACGGGAGCGTGCAGGCGGTGTTGCATGGTCTGAAGGTTGGGTTGTGTGGTTCTCGGTCCTGGTGCTGGAAGGCGCTCAGGCGTCAATGCAAGATCGGGGACGGACTGGGAAGTTCCCTGGTTGGTAGCGTAAACCGCTCAAACAGGTGGGAGACGGTGCTTTTGTCATGGAGGTTGATGCCCTCCGAGGCGATCCGCGTGCAGCGCCGACCACGCCATCGCCCCGGCCAGCACGCCACTCAAATGCGCCCATGGGGCCACGTTTATAGCCGACGCTTCTGACAGAACGAGGGCATGGCCCCAGGGGTTTTCCATGAAGAGCTTGCCGGCAAGCCACGCCAGCAGCACGATGCCGACGGCGCGGTAGGAGGGGCGGCGGGGGTGGTGGAGGTTGGTCAGCGCAACGATCACGACACCGGCATGCAACACGCCGGACAGGCCAACGTAGGATGTGAGCGAGGGCTCCAGCAACATGCCAAGGTGGGTCAGGGGCCAGGCGATGAACCACGCGAGGCCGTCACGTGCTGTGACGCCGGAGAGCGTGCCCATCAGCATGATCAGGCCGGCGCCTGCCAGGTTGCGCCAGAGGTGCGCTTCGCTGCCATGCAGCCACGCTGTGGTCCACCAAGTCAGCAGAGGTTGGTGGCCTCCTTGGTCGGGCCGCAGCACCAGGCGGGCGGGCAGGTCGGGCCAGAACTCCGGCGGCAAGGCCAGCGGCACGGGCGCGAAGGCCAGGCAGGGCATGGCCAACAGCAGCCCGATGGCGCACCACCACAGCGCGTTGCTGGTCACGAGGGGGCGGGACAGGGTTGTGCTCAAGGGGCGGGCGTGGTGTGGAGGGCGCCCGCACCAGCCGGCACGACGGACCCGAACACCGCTTGCCACAGCGCCAGCACGGCGTCGCGGTGGTGGGCCGCGGTGGCCAGGCGATCGCCATCGAGCTCGGTCGAGGCTTCATCCAGGCGGGCACGGTGCTGGATGCGGCGCAATTCGCGGTAGGCCTGGCTGGCGGCCTCGGCTACGGGGCGGGGCACCAGCCCGGCGTCTGCCGCGCGCAGCAGCAGGGCGATGTTGCCGAGGTTGTCCATCAGGGCCGGGTGGGCGCGGCTGTGCGCCAGCACCAGGAACTGGACGGCGAATTCGACGTCGATCATGCCGCCGGCGCTGTGCTTGATGTCGAAGCGCTCGGGCGGGCAGGGGTGGGCTTCGCGCATGCGCTCGCGCATGGCCACGACCTCCGAAGCCAAGCTGTCGGCGCAACGTTCGCTGGACAGCACGGCGCGGCGCGTGGCCTCGAAGCGCTCGGCCAGGGCGGGTTCGCCCGCGCACCAGCGTGCCCGCGTGAGGGCCTGGTGTTCCCAGGTCCAGGCGGTGTTGCTGCCGCGCTGGCGCTGGTAGTCGTCGTAGGCGTGGTACGAGGTCACCAGCAGGCCCGAGTTGCCGTTGGGGCGCAGGGCGGTGTCGATGTCGAAGAGCTCGCCTACCGAGGTGCGCAGCGTCAGCCAGGTGATGAGCTTGCGCGCGAACAGCAGGTAGGCGTCGATGGGGCTGGGGGTGTCGGGGCCGGCGTCTTGCTCGGGGGTGTCTTGGGTGTCGTCGTAGACGAAGACCACATCGAGGTCGGAGCCGTAGCCGAGCTCCTTGCCACCGAGCTTGCCGTAGGCGATGACGGCGAAGTGCGGGTCGCGGCCGACGGCGTAGCGGCCCTGTTTGCCGGGGCGCTGTTGCAGTTCTCGCCAGGCCCAGCGCAGGGCGATGTCGAGCGTGGTGTCGGCCAGCAGGGAGAGGTCGTCGGCCACTTGCTCAACTGTCAGCGTGCCTTCGACGTCGCGCACCAGGGTGCGGAAGACTTCGGCATGGTGGGCGCGCCTGAGCGTGTCCATCAGCGCTTCTTCGTCGGCTTGGCCGGCGCGCACCCAGGCGTTGTGGCGTTCCTCGAGTTCGGCCCGGTAGGCTTTGGCGTCGAAGCGGCCGTCCATCAGGCGCGGGTCGGCGAGTTCGTCGATCACGCCGGGGTGCCGCAACAGGTAGCGCATCGACCAGCGCGCCAAGCCGAGCAGGCGCAGCAGGCGCTTGAGCACTTCGGTGCGCTCGGCCAGCAGCGAGAGGTAGCTGTCGCGGCGCAGCAGCGGGTTTAGCCACTCGACGAAGCGCAGCACGGCTTCGTCGCCCAGGGGCTCCTGCCCATCCGGGCCCTCGCTCAGCGCGATCTGCGTGGCGCGGCCGATGAGCTTGGCCAAGCGCAGCTTGGAGGCATCGGGCAGCATGCCCACCTTGGGCTGGCGGGCGAATGCCAGCACATGCGGCGCGATCGCCTGGGGCAGCTTGGCGGCGAACTCGTCGCTGTCGACGGGCAAGGGCGGGCCACCGCAGCCTTTGCAGCCCCCCTTGCCCGCGCCTTCGCGGCCATCGTGCAGCAGGGCGTCGAACTCGGTGGCGACCAGCTCGCGCACTTCACACAGGGCGTTGAGCAATTGGCACGTGGGCGAGAGGCAGTCAGGGTGAGACGAGAGGTCGGCGCTGCGCTGGCTCAAGCCCATGCTGCGGGCGATCCAGTCGAGGTCGGCATCTTGCGTGGGCAGCAGGTGGGTTTGCTGATCGTCGAGGAACTGGATGCGGTGCTCAACGCGGCGCAGGAAGGTGTAGGCGCTGGCGAGTTGCTCGGCCTTGTCGGCCTGGATGAGGCCGCGCGCGACGAGCCGCGGCAGGGCCCTGAGGGTGGAGCGGGTGCGGATTTCGGGGAACTGGCCGCCGCGCACCACCTGCAGCAGTTGCACGGTGAATTCGATCTCGCGGATGCCGCCGCGCGCGAGCTTCACGTCGTTGGCACGGTCCGGTCGGCCGGCGGCGCGGCGGGTGGCCTCGTCGCGGATCTTGCGGTGCAACTGGCGCAGCCCTTCGAACACGCCGTAATCGAGGTAACGGCGGTAGACGAAGGGCATGACCAGGTTGCGCAGCGCCAGGGCTCGGGCGTGGTGTGCGCCGCCAGGCATGCAGCGGCGCGGCGCCACGATGCGGCTCTTGAGCCAGGCGAAGCGCTCCCATTCGCGGCCCTGCACCAGGAAGTACTCCTCCAGCATCGCCATGCTGACCACGGGCGGGCCGGAGTTGCCATTGGGGCGCAGCGCCAGGTCGACGCGGAAGACGAAGCCGTCTTCGGTGGTGTCGGCGATGAGGGTGCTGAGCTTGCGGGCCACGAAAGCGAAGTACTCGTGCACCGAGACCAGGCCCGAGACACGGCCGGTGACATCGGCCACGCCGGTGGTCTGGCCGTCCTCCTCGTAGACGTAGATGAGGTCGATGTCGGACGAGACGTTGAGCTCGCGCCCACCCAGCTTGCCCATGCCGATGACCCAGAAATCGACGCGCTGCCCCTGTTCATTGAGGGGCTGGCCGTGCTTGAGGTCGGCCTCGGCCTCGGCGGCGGCCAGGGCGCGGTCCAGCGTCACCTCGGCGAGTTCGGTCATGGCCTGGGTGACGGCCTGCATCGGCGCCGAAGCTTCGACGTCCTGCACGGCCAGGCGTTCCATCACCAGTTGGCGCGCCACGCGCAACGCGGAGATCAGATCGCGCCCCTCGCTTTGCAGTCGATCGATCAGGGTGGCGATGTCGGCGCTGCGCGGCACCCCCCGGGAGGCCTGAGCGAAGGCTTCGACCTCGGCGGCATAGCGGCGCCGGATGCGCTGAACGTAGCGGGAGTGGTCGGCCGGGGCCGAAGACGCTGCGGCGTCAGAGGGGATGTCAATCATGGAGCCGGTCGGGGTGCAACGGGTCTGTGCTAGGGTTCTCGCCTTGGTCGAACCCGCAGGCCTGCACGCGATGGTAGGGCACAAGCCCTCTTCCTTGGGGGAGTGGTTCGACGGATGTGTGCCGATTTCATGCCCCAGATGCCCGATTCGAAGGTCGACGCGACCGACGAGCCCTCCGACGATCGCCCAGCCGACCTCGCTGGCCCCGCTGAAGCCGTTCGCGGGCCGGGGATGCTGCTCCTGCCCGCGCGCTGGTTAGGCCGCACGGGGGTGAAGACGCTGCGCTGGCTGGGCTGGGGCATGTTGGGTGTGGCGTTGATCGCGGCAGCGGTGTGGGCCTTCGTGCTGATCCAGATTCTGCCAAGGGTCGACGAGTGGCGTGATGCGCTCACGCAGCAAGCCACTCAGGCATTGGGGGCGCCGGTGCGTGTCGGCCGGGTGGTGGGCCGCGCGGATGGCATCTGGCCGGTGCTCTCGTTGCGCGAGGTGAGCATCCTCGACCGGCAGGGCCGCACGGCCTTGCGCCTGCCCGAGGTCGAGGCCCGGCTGTCGCTGGCCAGCCTGGCGCCGACGGCTTTGCTCGATGGCGAGCTGCGGCTTGATCGCCTGGTGCTGGTCGCGCCGGAACTCGACATCCGCCGTGACCGTGACGGGGTGCTGCACGTCGCCGGGCTGAACCTGCCTGCGGGCGCGTCGACGCGGGGCGAGGGCAGCGCAGCCGGCGACTGGGTGCTGTCGCAATCGCGCATCCAGATCCGCCAGGGCACGGTGCGCTGGAGTGACGAATACCTGGGGGCGCCGACGCTGGCGCTTCAGCAGGTTGACCTGACGCTGAGGAATCGGCCTTCCTGGCGAGGCCGGGTGCACGAACTCAGCCTGTCTGCCACGCCGCCGGCGGAGTTCGGGCGTCGTTTCCGCATCGATGCGCACATGAGTCAGCCGGTCTGGCTGGTTGGGCAGGGCGATGCGGCCCGCTCATCGCAAGGAGGGGCCACGCTCCAGGCCGGCTGGGCGCCACGCTTCGAGGTCGAAACCACGCGTCCGGCTGACTGGCGCACCTGGTCAGGGGAGCTCAAGGTTCGCTTTGAACACGTGGACGTGCGCCGATTGCGTCAGCATGTGCGATTGCCGGTTGAGCTGGCGAGCGGCCAGGGCGCCGTGTCTGCCTCGCTCGACTTGGTGCGGGGGCGCCTCAGCCGTGTCGGCTTGCTGACCGATGTGCGCGATGTGCGCGTCCGCCTGGCGCCCGAACTGCCGCCGATGGCTTTCAAGCACCTGAGCGGTGAGGTCACCGTGGGCAACGACGACCTGACCGCGTCCCTGGCCTACCGTGACCTGGCGTTCACCCTGGCCGATGGCTTGAGCTGGCCGGCCAGTTCGGGCCGCCTGGCCTGGCACCACGCACCCTGGCCGAATGGCTGGCCATCGAGCGGCTGGGGCGACAACCAAGGTGGCGAGGCGCAGGCCGACCGGCTGGACCTGGCTCAACTCGCCTTGCTGGCTGACCGCTTGCCCTTGCCTGAGCGTGTGCGCGATGCCCTGTCGGACCTGGCGCCCCGGGGTGTCATCGAAGGGCTTTCTTGGCGCTGGGAAGGTGCAGCCGCCGACCCGAAGCGTTACCAGCTCAAGGCCCGCGTGCGTGGCCTGGGCCTGTCCGAGTCCCGCGAGCCGGGGCAGGGGCGACCCGGTCTGGCGGGGGCCGATGTCGCCGTCCAGGCCACCGAGGCCGGCGGCAGCGCCGACTTGGCCGTGCGCGAGGGCTGGCTCGGCTTTCCTGGCGTGTTCGAAGAGCCTCGCATTGCCCTGGACACCCTGAGCGCCAACGTGCGCTGGACAGTTAAGCCACCCGCCAGCGAAGGCGCGTCGTCCCGCTGGCAGGTGGAAGTTCGCCAGGCCCGCTTCGCCAACGCCGAGGCGGCCGGGCAACTCGAGGGCACCTGGCGCACCGGCGAGACGGCGCAAGACCGCCTGCCGGGCCACCTTGACTTGCACGGCAGCCTGAGCCGGGCACAGGCCACGGCCGTGTGGCGCTACCTGCCCCTGACCGTGGGCGAGTCGGCGCGCAAGTACGTTCACCATGCCATCCGGGGCGGCGTTGGCAAGGATGTGTCTTTCGAGGTCACGGGGCAGCTCGATGGTTTTCCGTTCCCGAACGACCAGGGCGGTCGCTTCCGCGTCAAGGTGCCCATCCATGAAGCTTCGCTCGATTACGCCCCCGCAGCCATCACCGGCGACGCCCCCGGCGTGCGCTGGACGCCTTTCACCGACATGGCTGGCGAGCTCGCCTTCGAAGGCCAGCGCATGGTCATCCGCCAGGCGCGTGGCCGCCTCGGCGACATCGGCCAGGGGGCCTTCGTGCTCAGCAACGTCGAAGGCCGCATCGACGACCTCGGCGCCGCCGACCCGGTGCTGACGATTGGTGGCCAGGGCGAAGGCCCTTTGAACGACGCCTTGACCTTCCTTGCTGCCTCGCCCTTGTCGACCCACCTCGGTGCGGTGCTGACGCGCGCCCAGGGGCAGGGCCAGAGCGCCTTGCGCATCGACCTGTCGATCCCGCTCAACCGCAGCATCGACACCCAGCTCAAAGGCGAAGTCACGCTCAAGGAAAAAGACCGCGCCGGCATCCGCCTGGGGGCGCTGGCGCCGGTATTGACACAGGTGCGTGGCCGCATTGCCTTCACCGAATCGCAGTTGCAGGTGCAGGCCCGCGCCAAGGTCTGGGGCCAGGAGATGGTGGTGGACGGCCAGCGCACCGGTGATGGCGCGCTCAGGTTCAGCGCCCAGGGCCAGGTCTCGGCCGATGCCCTGCGGCAGGCCGAGGAGTACCCCTTCCTGATGCGGTTGGCGCCGAGCCTGAGTGGCGACACCCCCGTGTCGGTGCTGGTGAGCATGGCAGCGCGCAATGGCCCCAACGCACCGCCCGCGCTGCCCGAGGTGGTGGTCAGCAGCAACCTGCGCGGCATCGCCAGCAGCTTGCCGGCACCGCTTAACAAGGCTGCCAACCAGCCCTGGCCGCTGAAGGTCGCCTACCGCATCGAAGACGAGGCCGGCAACCACGACGCCATCCAGGTCGACCTGGGCAACCCCGCGCAAGCTCAAATGACCTCGGCTTCCATGCCCTGGTTGCGCGTGGACCTGCGCCGCGATGTGCGTGGCGAATGGGCTCGCGTGCAGCGTGGCCTGATGCAGCTGAGCCTGCCCGCGCAAGGGCCTGGCGCAAGCCCGATGCCGCTGCCGGCCAAAGGCGTCGCGGCCCAGGTCAACACGCCGTCGCTCGATTTGAAAGCCTGGCAGGACGTGCTCGATGCGATGACCGCGCCGGCCAGCGGAGGCAGCCAGCCGCGCCCGAGCACCGCCGAGTCGCAGGCGGCCGACGAAAGCCTCATCCCCGAGACCATCCAGGTCCAGACCGCCGCCCTGAGTTGGCAGCAGCGCACCCTGCGCAACGTGTCGGCCACCGTCCAGCACCCTGCGCCCAACGTCTGGAAGGTTCAGCTCGATTCGAGCCAGGCTGCTGGTCAGATCGACTGGCTGCCCGAACGCATCCCGGCTGCGGCGAACGGCTCGCATGGCCGCGTCGTGGCGCGTTTGTCGCGCCTGCTGGTGCCCGAAACCGAGGCTCAGGCCCTTGCCGACCAGGCTGCCGACCGACTGCTGGCCAGCGAACAGACCACCAGCCTGCCGGCGCTCGACATCGTCATCGACCAATTCCAGTGGCGAGGCCTTGACATCGGGCGCTTCGAGGTGGAAGCGGTCAATCGCCTCATCCCCGTGGCGGGCGGGCCAGGCCTGCCTGAGTGGCGCGTGACCCGCATGAAGTTGTCCAACCCCGAGGCCGAACTCGACGCCGTGGGCAACTGGACGGCCCTGGGCGCGCAGAACAACACGCGCCGTGCGGGCGAAGGGCGCACCCGTCCGCGCTCGGCCTTCAGTTTCACGCTGGATCTGCGCAACAGCGGCGCCCTCATGAACCGGCTGAAGTTACCTCCTGCCATCAAGGGCGGCAAGGGCAAGCTCACGGGGCAGGTGAGCTGGCTGGGCTCACCGCTCGACCTCGACGTGCCCAGCCTGAGCGGCGACCTGAAGGTCTTGCTCAGCGAGGGGCAGTTCCTCAAGGCCGATGCCGGCATGGCGCGGTTGCTGGGCGTGCTCAGCCTGCAAGCGCTGCCGCGCCGCTTCCTGCTCGATTTCCGCGACATCTTCCAGCAGGGTTTCGCTTTCGACAGCGTGGACGGCGACATCAAGGTCAGCCAAGGCCAGGCCACGACACGCAACCTGCGCATGCGCGGCGTGCAGGCCGTGGTGCTGATCGAGGGGCAGGCCGACCTGCTGCGCGAAACCCAGGACCTCACCGTCTACGTGGTGCCCGAGATCAACGCTGGCACCGCCTCGCTGGCCTATGCCGCCATCAACCCGGTGGTCGGCCTGGGCACCTTCGTGGCGCAGATGCTGTTGCGCAAGCAGGTTTCCGAGGCCGCCACCACGGTTTTCCGCATCGGCGGCACCTGGGCCGACCCGGTGGTGGAAAAGGGCCTGCCGCCCCGCGCTGAAAACCCCTCGCCAGGAGCCGCTGCCTCGAAGTGACCGGAAGTGATCGGGTCTTCAGCCGGGTCTTGCCTTGTGGTGATTTGCTGGCGTGTCGGGTTCGCGCACAATGCCAGTTTTCCCCTGACGCCCGCCGAGAAGACATGAGACTGTCCCGCCGTTCGATGCTGCTGAGCCTGCCGGTCCTCACGGGCCTCACCGGGCTCCTTTGGGGGTGCTCTGGCGACGCGATCACCCGCATGCCAGACCTGCCTTTCACCGAGATCGACGGTCAGGCGCGTCGGCTCAGCCAGTTGCAGGGCAAGGTGCTGGTTCTCAACTTCTGGGCCACGAGTTGTTCGACGTGTGTCAAGGAAATGCCGCGCCTCATCGAAACGCACAACCGCTTCAAAGCCCAGGGCCTGGAGACGCTAGCCGTGGCGATGTCCTACGACCCGCCGGCCTACGTCATGCAGTTCGCCGAATCGCGCAAGCTGCCCTTCCGCGTCGCCATGGACCACGACGGCAGCCTCGCGCAGGCCTTCGGCGACATCCAGCTCACGCCCACCACGCTGGTGATCGACAAGCGCGGCCAGGTGGTCAAGCGCTACGTCGGGGAGCCCGATTTCGCCGCGCTCGACGACCTGCTCGCCCGGCTGCTGGCCCAGCCTGTGGGGTGAGGCTGTGAGCCACGGCGATCTGCCGCGTGCGTTCACGCGTGTTTTTGTGCGCACATGGTGCTTGCCGATCGCAGTTCTGCTGAGCGCCGCGCCGCTCATCGCCTGTGCCCCCGCCTTGAACTGGCGGCAGATGGACCTCGCCGATGTAGATGGCCTGCGCATGCGCTTCCCCTGCAAGCCAACCCGGGCGGAGCGTTCGCTTCGCCTCGAAGGCCTGGCCGAGCCCTTGCGGATGGTGATGTGGTCTTGCGAGGCCGCCGACGCCACCTGGGTGCTCAGCGCAAGCCGCTTGGCCAGCGTCACCGAGGTGTCCGCTGCCTTGCGCGCGCTCTCTGCATCCACGCAAGCCAACCTGGCCTGGGCAGACCATCGCGCACGGGCGCAGTTGCAGCGACAGGGCGAGACGCCGGATCACGCGCTCGAGCCAAGCCAGGGCCCCGCCCAGCCAGCCTGGCAGCACGCCGATGCGGGTGCCATCAACGTGCCGGGGATGACACCCAATCCCGACGCCCGGCGCTGGCGCATCCAGGGCCTGAAGCCCGATGGCGCCACCGGTGCACGGCCCCTCACCGTGGACGCGTGGCATTTTTCCCACGGATTGACGGTGTTCCAGGCGGCCATCTGGCGCAGCAATGCCCCCTTGCCCCGTCAAAACGGTGAGGATGCCGTGGAGGTCTTCCGCCAGTCGCTCCAGTTTCCCGGGTGAGACCCGATAATCTCTCTGGTATGCCCGGACTTTTCCTCATCGCGCACGAGCCGTTGGCGTCCGCACTGAAGTGCGCGGCGCAGCACTGCTTTCCGGAAGCCATCGCCGGCTTGCAGTCCCTGGACGTGAGCGCTGGCCAGACGCCAGAGGAAATCGAGGCCCAGGCCCGCATCCTCTTGCAGAAGGCGCAGGACGCCGATGAGCGTGGCGAAGTCCTCGTCTTGACCGATGTCTTTGGCGCCACCCCCTGCAACACCGTCCAGCGCCTGGCCGATGGACAGCGCGTGAAGGTGATCACCGGCGTCAACCTGCCCATGCTATGGCGCGTCCTGAACTATTCGCGTGAAAGCCTCGACACCCTGATCACCCGCGCGGTGACGGGCGGCTCGCAAGGCATCATGCAGATCGCCACCAGCCGCCCGCAGAACCAGGCGGTCACCGCCAGCAGTCATGATCAAAACCACCGTCACCATCAGCAATAAGCTGGGCCTGCACGCCCGCGCCTCGGCCAAGCTGACCAAGCTCGCCAGCGCCTACCCCTGCGACGTCCACATGAGCCGCAACGACCGCCGCGTCAACGCCAAGAGCATCATGGGCGTGATGATGCTGGCCGCAGGCCTCGGCACCGCCGTCGAACTCGAATGCGACGGTCAGCGTGAAGAAGAGGCCTTGCAAGCCCTCGTCGCCCTGATCAACGACAAGTTCGGCGAAGGCGAGTGACTGCGGGATTTCACTGATCGGCCTTGGGCTGGAAAACCCGAAATTCCACTCAGCCGCGTGACGGACTTTGTCGCCACGCCGCCACAAGAATCCCCTCGCGGGCGGGCCATCACGGCACAGTCTGTTGCATCCGGGTCTCCGCTCATTTCGAATGGCGGCAGTCCCATCCAGCCGATGAAACAGGCGGCTGCCGTTTTCAGCATTCAAGGAGTTCCCATGGCTTGCTTCAAGCGCCAGTCGGTCTGGCTGTCTGCCGTTTCCATTGCCACGCTGGCGTGCATCGGTCAACCCGTCCTGGCCGCCGAGAACGGGCTGCAGCGCTATTCGCCCGGCATCGGGGGCAGCGACATGACTGCGCCATTGACGCCGGGCATGTATTTCCAGATTCCGCTGGTGCAGTACCACGCCAGCAAGCTGCGCGGTGGTGATCATGATCAGGCGACGGCGGCGACGCCTGTTGCGCCTCCGGATGTGCCAGTTGCATTGCCAGGCTTGAGATCGCAGATTGGGGTCAAGACGGACACCTATGCGGCACTGCCCCGCTTCACTTACCTGAGCACCACGCGTGTCCTCGGTGCCAACCTGGGTTTCACAGTCATGCTGCCGTTGGTCAAGCGCAAGGCTGATTTCACCGCTTCGCCGATCTATGCGGGCACTTACATGGCCGCTCAATCGCCCACTGCTCAAAACAACCTGACTGCAGGGATCAACGCCAAACTCGATCGGTTGTACGACGGTGATGAAACAGGCATTGGTGACCTGGAGCTGTCGCCTCTTCTGCATTGGGAACTCAGCGACAACCAGGCCATCAGCGTCGCTCCGACCATCGTGCTGCCCACCGGCAAGTACGATGTCCGCCGCCGCGTGAACCCCGGCTACGGCAACTTCTACACCTTCCGTCCGTCTGTCCAGTACAGCTACATCGGCGATGGCTGGGACTTCGGTGCGCGCACCGTGCTGTCGTTCAACACCCGCAACAAGGACAACGGCTACTACTCGGGCAACATGTTCAACGTTGACTGGCAGCTCATGCGCTTCGTCAGCGATGACGTGCGCGTGGGCGTGCAAGGCTACTTCGTGCGCCAGCTCGGCCGGGACACGCAAGACCTGAGCAAGTTCTCCGCCCAGGAAATCCAGGACAAGGGCCTGCAAAAGGAGATCATCAGCGGCAACCGCTCCAGCGTCACCGCCATTGGTCCCGCCGTGGGTTGGGTCGTCAATGGCGGCGAAGCCCTGGTTGAAGGCAAGTTCCTGCAGGAGTTCGGTGCACGCAACCGCACCGAGGGCTCGGCCTTCTGGCTGTCTCTTTCCAAGCCGCTTTGATCCCTGGCCGAGTGCCGTTGCGAACAGGAGCTGCCATGGTGAAGGACTTCTCCTTGCGCGCATTCATCGACGGCTTGCCAACGCCGGACGAGAAGCGCCGCGCGCTGTTGATCGCGACGGCGGCGTCGGCCTTGCTGCCATTCGCCGTACCGGCGCATGCAGCGGTCGAGCTCGAAGGCGTGCAACTGCCCGAAACCATCACGGCCTACGGCAAGAAGCTCGTGCTCAACGGTGCCGGCTTGCGCAAACGCGGCTACTTCAAGGCAGACGTCACGGCCTTGTACCTGCCCGAGAAGCGCACCACGCCAGAAGCCATTTACAAGCTCGATGGCATCCGCCGCATCCAGCTCAACATCCTGCGCGAGTTCACCTCGTCCACCATCTCGCGCATCTTCCTGTCTGACTTCAAGCAGTCGGCCACCGAAGAAGAGTTCAAGAAGCTCATCGGCCCCATCGGCCAGATCGGCATGGCCTATTCGAACGTCAAGCGCGTGGCCAAGGGCGATGTCGTCAACCTCGATTGGGTCCCCGGCATCGGCTGGATGGCCACGCACAACGGCCGGCAACTCACCGGCGAGAACGGGCAGGTGATGTCCATCAACGACGAACTCGCCTTCCAGATTTACCTGCGCATGTACATCGGCCCGGCCGCGCCCGAGGAGTTGCGCAATGGCCTGCTGGGCCTGACCAAGCTCGCCCGCGTGCCCGATTGAGGCCGAAGAGCGAAGCTCACGCCTTGTAGTGGGCGTCGAGCATTGGCGGCATCGGGGCGTCTAGCAAGCCGGCCATCAGGCGCAGCACATCGGCGGTCTCGTGGCTCATCAGGCCTTGCGGGCTGTGGTTCATGGCTTCTTCAACCCATGCCTTGATCAACTGCGGACGCAGCACCCATGAAAGCTCCTGGAGGCCAGCCAGCGAATGTGCCAGGGCATCGGCATCGGTGCTGATGGTGCCCATGGCGGCGCCTGCGGGCTGGCCCGTCGAGGCGGCGGTGTGGAGCCGGCGGTCGATGGCTTCCAGCCAGGCGCGGTTGGCTGCGGGCAGGCCCGAATCCGTTTGTGCCGAGGGAATCAACCGAGCCAGGTAGGCCGACATCGTGCGCACATGGTGCAGATCAGAGGGGGCTAGCGAGTCCAGGTCCTGGCCCTGACCCGTCACCGGCCGCATGAAGGCCTGTCCACCACGTTGCTGCACGCCCATGCGGTGCCGCAGCGCCAGCCACCAGAGGCGATCGCGTGGGCTGACGCGCCCATCGGCCCGCAAGAGGTCGCGAGCCTGCTCGACCAATGCGCGGCGCTGAGGCATCGGGGCTTGTGCGATGCGTGCGGCGAAGCGCTCGAACTCGGCCACGCGGCGCGTTGGCAGCAGCCGCGACACGTCTTCGAGGATCTGCTCCGCGTGCAGCACACCTTCGCCCAGCTTGCGCCACAGCTTGACCTCGCGCGGGTTCTCGGCGTCCATCATCAGCGCCAGCACGATCAGGCGCTCCTCGGTGGGGCCCACGCGTCCTTGCAGCCGCTGGAGGGCCTCGCGGTCTGCCTCCAGCATTGCCTGACGCTCCTGGCGTGTTGAATTGTCCTGTGCCGGAACAGGAAACGATGCCGAGGTGGCGCGGTCAGGGCGTGAGGCCGATGCTCGCGCAGTCCCCGCTGCCTGCGTGCCATCGGCCGCCAGCAGCGGAGCGGGGGGCACGAAGGCATGGCGCGACTCCACCGCTTCGAGCCGCAGCAGCGGGGCTGGGATGGGCGGCAGCACCGAACCGCAGACCCGCAGGATGCGCGACTGGATGGGAGGATGAGAGGCCAGCCAGTTCGCATGCCCTGACTCCTGCAGCAGCAGGGATGCGATCATGTCCGAGGCCGGGTGGCGCATGCGGCCAGCCAGCACCTGCTGGTCATGCCAGATTTTGCGCAGCACGTTGCCCAGGCCGTCGCGCGTGCGGGTGTACTGGATGGCGCAGGCGTCTGCCAGGTGTTCTCGCTCGCGCGAGACAGCGGCTTGCAGCATGCGGCCAGCCAGCCAGCCCACCCAGCCGATGGCGGCGAAGACCAGGCCCAGCAGCCAGCTCAGCGGATTCACCCGGCCGTTGTCGTCGCTGGCCATGAGGTCGCGGCCGTAGCCGTGCACCAGCGAGAGCCCCCACACCAGGGCCAAAAGGCGCATGGTCAGCGGCAGGTCGTCTTTCTCGATGTGGCCGAACTCGTGCGCCACCAGTCCCTGCAACTCAGCGCGATTGAGCCGCTCCAGTGCACCCCGTGTGACGCACAGGGCCAGGTCTTGCGCGCCCCAGCCGGCCACGAAGGCGTTGATGGCGTCCTCGCGCGGCAGCATGAACACACGTGGCACGGGCTGGCCGCTGGCGATCGCCATCTCGTCGACCACATTGAGCAGGCGGCGGTGCAGGGCGTCGCCGTTGTCGCTGACCTCGACCCCGCCCAGCCATCGGGCCACCCGCACGCCCCCGCCGCTGCGCAGCCGGTCGAGCTCGACCAACGCGCCGCCAATGACGAAGAGCATCACCAGCGCGGTGTTGGTCTCGAAGAAGAGCGCCGGGAAACCATGGGTGAAAGGCGCCAGCAGGCGCCATCCCAGAGCCAGCACCAGGTTGACGAAGCCGGCCAGCGCCAGCAGCAGCACGAAAAAGCACGCCAGCAGCCACGTCGTTCGGCTGTGAGCCTGGAGCTGGAATTGCCGGAACCGCATGGCGTCAGGAGGGGCGCAGTGAGGGGCAGTTCTCAGAACTGCACGCGCACAGGTTCGCGCTCAGCCTCGGAGGTGGTCGAGGCCAGCATCGCCCCGGGCACGAAGCCGAACACCCCGGCCACCGCGTTGGTGGGGAACTGCTGCACCGCGTTGTTGTAGTTCAGCGTGACGTCGTTGAAGTACTGGCGCGCGAAGGCAACCTTGTTCTCGGTGTGGCGCAGCTCTTCGTTGAGTTCGTTCAACTGGCCATCGGCCTTGAGGTCCGGGTAGGCCTCGACCACCGCTTGGAAGCGCGCCAGCGCGCCGGCCAGCGAAGACTCCGCCATCGACAGGCTTTGCAGGCGGCCGGCGTCGCTGGGCTTGGCGCGCACCAGGTCGCACGCGGCCATGGCCTGCGCGCGCGCGGCGGTGACGCGCTCCAGCGTTTCACGCTCGTGTTCGAGGTATTTGCGGGCCACCTCCACCAGGTTGGGGATGAGGTCGTGGCGGCGCTTGAGCTGCACGTCGATCATCGCGAAGGCGTTGGTGATTTCATTTCGCAAGCGCACCAGTCGGTTGAAGGCTCCCACCACCCACAGGAACATCAACACACCGACAGCGATGATCAACAGGCTGCTCACGTTCACGATCAGGGCCCTTCCTTGGTTGGTGTCGATGGTTCTGTTGGCGCTTGTGTCTGCCGCCAGGCCAGCCAGCCCGAGCTGCGCAGCTCGCAGGCCGGGCACTGGCCGCAGCCGTGGCCCCACGCGTGGCGCTGGCTGCGGTCGCCCAGGTAGCAGGTGTGGGTGTGCTCGACGATGAGTTCGTTGAGCGCATCGCCGCCGAGTTCGTGGCTGAGCGCCCAGGTCTGCGCCTTGGTCAGCCACATCAGCGGCGTCTCGATGGTCATTGGGCCGTCCAGGCCCAGGCTGATGGCCACTTGCAGGGCCTTGAGCGTGTTGTCGCGGCAGTCCGGGTAGCCCGAGAAGTCGGTCTCGCACATGCCGCCGACCAGCACCGTGGCGCCGCGGCGGTAGGCAAGGGCCGCCGCGAAGGTCAAAAACAGCAGGTTGCGCCCGGGCACGAAGGTGTTGGGCAGCCCGTTGGCCTGCATCTCGATGGCGCGGGTTTCGGTCAGGGCGGTGTCTGAGATCTGGCCGAGCAGGGCGAGGTCGAGCAGGTGGTCGTCGCCCAGCTTGGTTGCCCAATCGGGAAAGCGCTGGCGGATCTCATCGCGCACGCGCAGGCGGCAATCGAGTTCCACCCGGTGCCGCTGCCCGTAGTCGAAGCCGATGGTTTCGACGCGCGCGTAGCGGGCCAGGGCCCAGGCCAGGCAGGCGGTCGAATCCTGCCCGCCCGAAAACACCACGAGGGCGGTGCGCGGGTCGTGCTGGAGTGGGGCGGTGTCGGACAGCATGGCGGGAGCATAGACGATCACCGCTGAGCCGACGCCGCATCACCAGGGCAGATGCTCCAGCAGCGGGCTGGGGCGTTCGATCTGGGCGACAATAGAGGGTTTCCGACACAGGCGCTCCGCCGGCACCGACAGGCAAAGACACCATGGCCGCGTTCAACCACGAAACCGTCACCCACGTTCACCACTGGAACGACACGCTGTTCAGCTTCAAGACCACGCGCGACCCGGCCCTGCGCTTCGCCAGCGGCCACTTCGTGATGATCGGTCTGGAGGTCAATGGCAAGCCGCTGATGCGCGCCTACTCCATCGCCAGCGCCAACTACGAAGAGCACCTGGAGTTCCTGTCGATCAAGGTGCCTGATGGCCCGCTCACCTCCCGCCTGCAACACCTGAAGGTGGGCGACAAGATCCTGGTCAGCCGCAAGGCCGTGGGCACGCTGGTGGTCGACGACCTCAAGCCCGCGCCCAACCTGTACCTGTTCGGCACCGGCACCGGTTTGGCGCCGTTCATGAGCATCATCCAGGATCCCTACACCTACGAGAAGTTCGACAAGGTGGTGCTGGTCCACGGCGTGCGCACGGTTTCTGAGCTGGCTTATCACGACTTCATCTCCGAAGAGCTGCCTAACCATGAACTGCTGGGCGAGCTGGTGCGCGACAAGCTGCTGTACTACCCGCTGGTCACGCGCGAGACCTTCCGCAACCAGGGTCGCCTCACCGACCTGATCGTCAACGGCAAGATGGCCGCTGACCTCGGCATGCAGCCGATCAACCCGCACACCGACCGCGCCATGATGTGCGGCAGCCCCTCCATGCTGACCGACCTGTGCAAGATCCTGGATGACCGCGGCTTCAAGATCTCGCCGTCGCAGGGCGAGCCAGGCGACTACGTGATCGAGCGTGCTTTCGTCGAGAAGTGACGTACAGCGGCGCCGGCCGGCGCCTGAGGTGAAAAAGGCAGCCCGCGTGGCTGCTTTTTTGTTGCCTTGGTTCTCAGCCCGCATCGACCTGCTGCCTGATCGCCTGCGGTGTGAGGCGTGGTGCCCAGCGGGGCATGGCTTCGGCGATGCGCTCGCGCAGGGCCTCGGCGCGTGGGTCGTCCCAATACTTGTCGAAGAAGTAGTGCATCACCGTGTTGACCACCGGCTCGACGAAGGTCACCACGCCGGCAACCGTCATGCTGCCGGTCATCGCGTAGGTGACGGTGAAGGCCGTGATCACGTGCATCACGCCGAACGTTGCGGTCTTGGCCATGGTGGACTCCTTTGCTAAAGCAGGGACAGGCTTCTGTTTGAGAATGGTTCTCATTGTCGGGGCCGCTCGACATGCGGTCCAGCCAATTGAGTCAATTCAGTCAATCGACTTTGGCTATCGATTGGCGCTGAGGGGCCACACCTCCACCGCACCCGGGGCCATTCCCCGGCGGTTCATGCCAGGCTTTGTTGAATACTCCACGGATTGCCTGGAGTTCACGCCGATGTCCTCTCACCGTTCCACTTCCTCCCGCCAACGCGGCCGCATGGCCTGGCTGGCGTCCTGGGCCACACCGCTCGTGGCGGCGGCCGCCTACCTGATGTTCTGGCCCATCCCGGTGTCGCCGGTGGCCTGGGAAGCACCTCAAGACCCGGGCTACAGCGGCGCCCACCAGGTCAACGAACGGCTCAAGGGCCTGCAACACATCCCGCTGGGCGAGGGGCAGGTGGGGCCTGAGCACATCGTGGCCCGCCAAGGCTGGCTCTACACCGGTCTGGCCAATGGCGATGTGGTGCGCGTGGACACCTCGGGCCAGCGCAGAGAAACCTTGCTGAACACCGGCGGCCGGCCGCTGGGCCTGGACATCGATGCCCAAGGCCGCCTGTTGATCGCCGACGGCTTCAAGGGCCTGCTGCGGGTCAGCGGCGCGGGCGCGCAGGCGAAGGTCGAGCCCATCCTCACGAAGATCTCGCACCCCGTGCCGGATGACCCGATCCGCTACGCCGATGCGGTCAAGGTCGGCCCGGACGGCACGATCTGGCTGACCGACGCCTCCCGTCGCTTCGGCCCGCAGGCCAGTGGTGGCACCTTCGAGGCCAGCGTGCTCGACATCCTCGAACACAGCTGCACCGGCCGCCTGATCGCGCAAGACCCCGAGACGCTGCAAGCCCGAGTCGCGCTCTCCGGGCTGTGCTTCCCCAACGGCATCGCCTTCTCGGCCGACGGCAAGCAGCTCTTCCTGTCAGAAACCGCGACCTACCGCGTGCTCGCCATCGACCTGCCCAAGCTCTCGCTGGTGCGCACCTTCGACGGCCACGTCGGCGTGCCCACCATCCAGCAGGCCATGCAGCAAGGCGCCGCCAAGGTGCTGATCGACAACCTGCCCGGCTACCCCGACAACCTCATGCGCGGCGAGGGCGGACGCATCTGGGTCGGGCTGACCAAGCCGCGCAGCCCGGTCATCGACGCGGCTGCTGCGCACCCCATCCTGCGTTCGATCACGCTGCGCCTGCCGCGCGCCCTGTGGCCGGTGCCCAAGGCCTACGGCCACGTGATCGCCTTCGATGACACCGGCCGCATCGTCGCCGACCTGCAGGACCCGAGCGGTGCCTACCCCGAGACCACTGCCATCACCGAAGCCGACGGCAAGTGGTTCGTGCAGAGCCTGCACGCGCACGAGATCGGGTGGATGCCGGCTCAGCCCTGAGTGGCGGGGGCCTGGGCGGGCATCAGCGCGTGAGTTGGGGCGTGAGCAGGCGCCACGCATCCCAACCGGTCTTGCCGACCAGTGCGGCCACCACCACCAGGAACACGACCCGCACGAAGCCCGCGCCATGCCTGAGCGCCAGCTTGGTGCCCACGCTGCTGCCCAGCACGTTTGCCACAGCCATCGGCAGCGCCAACGCCCACACCACGTGCCCGGCCGGGATGAACCAGGCCAGCGCCGCCACGTTGGTCGATAAGTTCAGGCGTTTGGCGGCGGCGCTGGCGTGCAGGAAGTCCCAGCCCAGCCCGCGCACCAGCGCGAACACGAAGAAGCTGCCCGTGCCGGGGCCGAACACGCCGTCGTAAAAGCCGATGAGGCCCCCCAGCGCGGTGGCCGTCAGCGCCTCGGCGCGCGGCGACAGGTGTGGCGCGTGGGTGTGGCCCAAGTCTTTGCGCCACAGGGTGTAGGCCCACACGGCGGTGAGCACCAACGGCAGCGCCAGGCGAAAGCGCTCGGCCGGCACGCGCGTGGCCAGCCAGGCCCCGATCAACCCACCCAGCATGGCCGCCACGATGGCGCCCAACAGCCGCCGCGAAGGCAGCTTCACGCGGCGCGCGAAGTGCCTGGCCGACCAGCCCGTGCCCCAGATGGACGCAGCCTTGTTGGTGCCCAGCAGCGTGGCGGGCACGCCTTGAGGAAACAGCGCGAACAACGAAGGCACGATGATCAGCCCGCCACCGCCCACGATGGCGTCGACCAGCCCCGCGCCTGCCGAGGCCAGCAGCATCAGGCCGATGTTCGTGGTGGTGAGGTCGAGCATGTGCGGACGTCGTGTGCAAGAAAAAGCCCGGCGGTGTGCCGGGCTGATGAGGGGCGTTCGAGAATGAACGCGCTCAAGTGCGGATCTCGCCCTGGCCCAGCACCACGAACTTCATCGAGGTCAGGCCTTCGAGGCCCACCGGGCCGCGCGCGTGGAACTTGTCCGTGCTGATGCCGATCTCGGCGCCCAGGCCGTACTCGAAACCGTCGGCGAAGCGCGTCGAGGCGTTGATCATCACGCTGGCCGAATCGACCTCGCGGATGAAGCGCATGCCGTTGGGGTGGTTCGTCGTCAGGATCGAATCGGTGTGGTGCGAGCCGTACTGGTTGATGTGCGCGATGGCCTCGTCCAGCGAGTCGACCACCTTCACGGCGATGATCGGGGCGAGGTACTCCTCGAACCAGTCCTGCTCGGTGGCGTCGACCACCTTGGCGCCCGGCACGTCGGCCAGGATGGCCTTGGCGCGGGCGTCGCAACGCATCTCCACGCCCTTGTCGGCGAACACACGGCCGATCAAGGGCAGGAAGGCGGTGGCTTGCGCGGCATGAACCAGCAGCGACTCGGTCGCGTTGCAGGGGCTGTACTTCTGCGTCTTGGCGTTGTCGGTCACCTTCACGGCCAGAGCCAGGTCGACCTGCTCGTCCACGTAGGTGTGGCAATTGCCGTCGAGGTGCTTGATGACGGGCACGCGCGCCTCGGCGCTGATGCGCTCGATCAGGCCCTTGCCGCCGCGCGGGATGATCACGTCGACGAACTGCGGCATGGTGATGAGCTGGCCCACGGCCGCGCGGTCGGTGGTCTGCACCAGTTGCACAGCGTTGGTGGGCAGGCCCGATTCGGCCAGCGCGGCCTGCACCAGCTTCCACAGCGCCAGGTTGGAGTGGATGGCTTCCGAGCCACCACGCAGCACGCAGGCATTGCCGCTCTTGATGGCCAGCGATGCGGCCTCGATCGTGACGTTGGGGCGCGACTCGTAGATCATGCCGAACACGCCGATGGGCACGCGCATCTGGCCCACGCTGATGCCTGTGGGGCGGCGGCGCACGTTGGTGATCTCGCCAACCGGGTCGGGCAGGGCGGCGACCTGCTCGCAGCTTTCGGCCATCACCTCGATGACCTTGTCGGTCAGGCGCAGGCGGTCGACCATCGGGGCGGACAGGCCGTTTTGCTCGGCGTTGGCGATGTCGGAGGCGTTGCGGGCCTTCAGCTCGCCCGCATGGGCGCGGATCTGGCGGGCCAGGGCGAGCAGGGCGGCGTTCTTGCTGCCGGTGCTGGCGGCGGCCATCGAGGTGGCCGCGGCGCGCGCGGCCTGGCCGACGGCGTTCATGTAGTCGGCCACGGACTGGCCTTCGGACCAGGTGACGCTGGAGGTGGACGAAGCGTTGACGGCGGTGTTCATGCCGTGATTGTCTCAAACCCGGCGAGACCCTGCACCCGCTATGCTGCGGGGGCCTCCAGACCCTGCGCTCACCGGGTCGCGCAGCAGCACGACACGAGACGCCATGCCATGCCCCCCACCCACCAGGTCATCCACATCCACCCCGAGGCGCCACCCAAGCCGCCCGAGGGTGCGCCATGCAATGGCTGCGGCGTGTGCTGCCTGGCCGAGCCGTGCCCGGTGGGCATGCTGGTGAGCCGCAAACGACATGGTGCCTGCGACTTGCTGCGTTGGTCTGGCGATCAAGGGCGCTACGTGTGTGGTTTGTTGGCCGGTGCCCAAGATGCGGCGGGTGAAGGGGCCGCGCGCTTCACCTCGCTCTGGCGCCGGATGTGGCAAGCCTGGGCACGGCGGTTGATTTCGGCAGGCAGCGGCTGCGACGCCAGCTTCGAAGTCGGCTTGGCTGGCGATCACGCCGATGGCATGGGCGCCCCGGTGCGACCGGCACCACCGAGCACGCGCCAGAAATGAGCCCTTGCGGCCCGGCTACTTTGCGCGTTGCGCCTGGCCTTGCCTGCCTACGATGCCTTACCGACTTTTCGATCGGTCTGCTCAGCCAACCGCATCACCCAGGAGCCCGCCATGCGCCAGAAACTGCTGCAACACCTGCTGTTCGCCGCCATCGCCGCCTGGGGCCTCTACCTGACCCAGGGCGTGATGGATGATGCCTCGCTGAGTGGCCAGCCCCAGGCGCAGAACATCGCCTTCCTGGCCCTGCGCTGAATCCAGGACCTCGGCGGGGCCTCAACAGGGCCTCAGCGCCACCCGAACATGAAGCTGCGCGCCAGCAGCCGCTTCACGGGCGGCAGTTGCTGCACCGCGCCCAGCCCCAGCCCCCGCAGGGTCGCCAGGATCGGTGCCGGCCACGTGAAGCTCCGTGCCAGGAAATCGGTCGTCCCCATGAGCGCCAGCCGGTCGGGCTGACGGCGCCGCTCGAAGCGCCTCAGAGCGCGGCGCACCTTCATTTCTCGCGTGCCGGCGTCGTCGCCAGCCACCCAAACCTGGGCCTTCAGCGCTTCAAGCAACTCGTGCACGTCGCGCATGGCCAGGTTGAAGCCCTGGCCCGCCACCGGGTGCAGCGTCTGCGCCGCGTTGCCGATGCGCACCACCGCTTCGTCGCTCACCAGCCGCGTGTGCGCGTTGAGCCCCAGCGGGAAGGCCTTGAGCGCTGACACCTCCAGGATGCGGCCCACGCGGTCAGGGAAGATGCTGCCCAGCACGGTCAGCCGCTGGGCCTCGTCGAGGCCGGCCACCGGGTCATCCTCCCGCTGAACGCACCACACCAGGGCCGCGCGCCGGCCGGTTTCGCCGCCAGTGCGCACAGGGCCGGGCGGCAGGGGCAGCAGCGCGGCTGGGCCCGAAGGCGTGAAGCGTTCATAAGCCACGCCATCTTGCGCGTTGCCATCGAGCCGCACCTGGCCCACCCACGCGGTCTGCTCGTAGTCGCGGCTCAGGCCTTCGGGCCATTGCAGTTTGGGCTGGTCGGCGAAGACACCGCCTTCGGCCACCACCACCAGGTCGAAGGCCTCGGCGATGTCGGCATCGACCTCGATGCGTTGCCCCAGGCCCTGGTCCACTCGCTTGAAGCCGCGCACCGGCGTGCCGAAGCGCATGGCCAGGCGGTGTTCGCCCTGCGTGACGGCGGCCAGCCAGGCGGCTTGCAGCGGCGCCACCAGGGTGCCATAGCTGACCACAGCGCCCAGTTGCGCAACGCCATGCTCGCGAGCTGTGATGCTCACTTCGGGCTGGCCAGCACCTGGCCACAGCACGGTGGGCTGTTGCTGCGAGACGTGCACCTCGCGGATGGGGGCCTGCTGCCCTGAGTGCGCGATGGCTTCCCACACGCCGATGCGGCCGAGCTCTTGCACGGTGCCCAGTGACAAGGCCAGGGTGCGGGCGTCCTTCGAGATGTCGAGGTCGGCGGGGCGGGCGTCGAACACGGTGATGCGGGCCTCGGGCAGGGCGCGGGCGGCCTGCAAGGCCAAGCTCAGGCCGGCGGGGCCGGCGCCGACGATGGCGAGGCTGAGCTGGGGGGGGGCGGTGTCGGGTTGATCCATGGTGCGACGGGGCGAGATGGTGCGCGTTGAGGCGCCATTTTGCGGTGAAGCGTGCCGTGAAGCGGTGCGAAGCGGCGAATCCCATGGCGCCATGCATTGGACCTTGCGATGAATCATCACCGATTCGCCACTGGCGACAGGCCGCGTCACCGTGGCCCCTGAAAGGGGCTTTCTATAATCGCCCGCGTCGGGCTGTCATTCGGCCCCCCATGCGCGCCCTCAGGTGCGCCCAACCGCTTCCATCGCGTGACCTCTTCTTCATCCCCCGCCAGCTACCGAGCCCTCGCCGCAGCCGACATGGCCGAGGTCGATCAGGTCATCCACCGACGGCTGTCTTCGCAGGTCGCGCTGGTCAACCAGATCTCGCACTACATCGTCAGCGCCGGTGGCAAGCGCGTGCGCCCCATGCTGCTGCTGCTGATCGCCGGCGCCCTGGGCAACCGCTCGAGCGAGCGCCATGAGCTGGCTGCCGTGGTCGAGTTCATCCACACCGCCACGCTGCTACACGACGACGTGGTCGACGAGTCCGACCTGCGCCGAGGCCGCAAGACGGCCAACGCCATGTTCGGCAACGCCGCCAGCGTGCTGGTGGGCGACTTCCTGTACTCGCGCGCTTTCCAGATGATGGTCTCGACCAACCGCCTGCGCGTGATGGAGGTGCTGGCTGACGCGACCAACGTCATCGCCGAAGGCGAGGTGCTGCAGCTGATGAACATGCATGACCCCGACATCTCGGTGGACGACTACCTGCGCGTCATCGAATACAAGACGGCCAAGCTCTTCGAGGCCTCAGCGCGCCTGGGTGCGCTGATTTGCGACGCCTCGCCCGAGGTCGAGGAGGCATGCGCCGAATACGGCCGCACCCTGGGCACGGCCTTCCAGCTCATCGACGACCTGCTCGACTACGAGGGCAGCACGTCCGAGCTGGGCAAGAACATCGGCGACGACCTGCGCGAGGGCAAGCCGACGCTGCCGCTGCTGGTGGCCATGCAGCGCGGCACGGCCGAAGAGGCCGCGCTCATTCGCCAGGCCATCGAGCAGGGCGAGGTTGAGCGCATGGCGCAGATCGTCGAGATCGTCAAACGCACCGGCGCGCTCGACGCCACCCGCGAGGCCGCGCAAGAGCAGGCCGAGCGCTCCAAGCGTTGCCTGGCGCTGCTGCCCGCCAATGATTGGCGAGAATCTCTGCTAGAATTGTCGTTTGACTCGATTCACAGGTCGTCGTGACGACGGCAGACGAATCGCAGTGACATCGGGGTGTAGCTTAGCCTGGTAGAGCGCTACGTTCGGGACGTAGAGGCCGGAGGTTCGAATCCTCTCACCCCGACCAGGTTTCTTCTTCATTTCCCCTCGCAGCATTCGCGCACCCACGCCTCCCAGGCGTGAGGCCTTCTGCAGGCACAGCGCTGATGGAATGCGCTCTTCGCTCTTGACTTCTTCTCGCATGGCGCCCTCAGGCATGCGGCTGGTTGGTCGGCTGGCGCGAGATCATCCATCGTTGCTGTATCCAGTCTTCCCTGACCTCGCGTGCGCTTCAAGACCCCGTGCAGGCTTTGTTAGCATCGAACGCTTCGCTGAGCAAGTCCCTCAGGTCATGCTCCATGAAACGCAAAAAACGCCAGAGGGAGACGCGTGCGTGAGCAGTTTTGATTATGTTGTCGTGGGCGGAGGTTCCGCAGGCTGCGTGCTGGCCAGCCGCCTGAGCGAGGACAAGAGCATGTCTGTCTGCCTGTTGGAGGCCGGTCCCAGCGACTGGCATCCAGCGATCCATGTGCCGATGGGGCTGTTGTGGATGATGCGCAGCCCAGGCATGAACTGGAACCTCAGCACCCGCCCAGAGGCTGCTTTGGCAGGACGCCAGTTGTTCTGGCCGCGAGGCAAGACCCTTGGAGGCAGCAGTTCATCCAACGCGATGTGCTACATCCGCGGCCACGCCCGGGACTATGACGAGTGGGCATCCCTCGGCTGCAAGGGCTGGTCTTTCAAGGATGTGCTGCCGTACTTCAAGCGCTCTGAGAACCAGGAGCGCGGCGCCGATGAATTCCATGGCACGGGCGGACCGCTCAACGTGGCAGACCTTCGGTCGCCCAACGAATTGTCCGAGGCTTTCGTCAAAGCAGGCGTGCAGGCGGGCTTTCCTCACAACCGGGATTTCAATGGCGCGCAACAGGAAGGCGTGGGCCTTTTCCAGGTCACGCAGGTCAACGGCGAGCGTTGCAGCGCGGCCAAGGGGTACCTGACGCCGGTGCGTTCTCGTCCCAATCTGACCGTCATCACGGGCGTGCAGGCCACGCGCATCCTCACTGAATTGGGCGAGCACGGAGCCCCCCGGGCCACAGGCGTGCAATACAACCAAGCCGGCACGTCACGGACCGTGCAGGCCAAGCGCGAGGTGCTGTTGGCGGCGGGCGCCATTTTCAGCCCGCAGCTCCTCATGCTGTCCGGCATCGGCGACCAGAAAGCGCTGCGGGACCAGGGCATCGCGTGCATCAAGCACCTGCCCGGCGTGGGCAAGAACCTGCAGGATCACCTCGACGTCATGGTTGTCCAGGCCTCTCGCAAGCGGGTCTCGTACAACCTCGGTCCGGGCAACGTGGCCAGGGGCCCGTGGCACATCCTGCGCTACCTGACGCGGCGCGATGGCATGTTCACCACCAATGGCGCCGAAGCCTGTGGGTTCATCAAGAGCGATCAAGCTGAAGAGATTCCAGATCTGCAGTTCCACTTCACGCCTGCCCGGCTGAAGGACCACGGACGCAACCTGTCCTTCCTGATGGGGCAGGGCTATTCGCTGCACGTGTGCAACCTCCGTCCCAAGAGCCGTGGCTGGCTGGAGCTGGCCTCGACCGATCCACTGCAGCCTCCAGCCATCCACGCCAACTACCTGTCGCACCCCGACGATGTGGTCAAGATGGTCAAGGGCGTCAAGCATGCTCGGCGCGTTCTGTCGCAAGCTGACATGGCGCCTTATCGGGGCAAGGAGATCCTGCCTGGGGAAGCGGTGCGCAGCGACGCGGACATCGAGCGCTTCGTCCGGCAGCATGCGGAGACGATCTACCATCCGGTGGGCACCTGCAAGATGGGGCTGGATGAGATGGCCGTGGTCGACCCCACGCTGAGGGTCGTGGGTGTCGAAGGACTGCGTGTGGTGGATGCTTCCATCATGCCAACGCTGGTGGGGGGCAACACCAATGCGCCCACCATCATGATCGCCGAGAAGGCGGTCGACATGATCCGCGACGCCCGGTAGCCTTTGCCCTGGTCATTTCTGACCTGCTGACAAGGACTGAGCGGCGGGCTCCTCACTCCCCGCTGCGCAACTCCTGCAGCAGCCGGCCCACTTCCAGGCTGGCGCGCTCGCGGTGGCGCTCAACCGCCTGACGAATGATGTCAGGTGCGGCGAAGTCGACGTGCCCATGGCGGGCGCGGCTGATGGCACGCAGGGTGGGTTGCAAGGCCTGGAGCGCGTCGATTTCCGCCAGCGCTTCCTGGCGGGCTTGCATGAGTTCGAGGGCGGCGCGGCGGGTGTCGGCCGTGAGTTCCTCAGGGGTGACGGCCTGGTCGGTGGGGCGGCCCAGGTGGTTGCTCATGGTGAACTGGGTTGCCCGTGGATCGGTGCGCCAGCCCGTCAGCACCCGTGGAGGGCTTTGCGGATCGGGGCTCACCTGGACCCGGCCATCGGCCCGGTGTTGCCAGGACAGCCCACGCGCGAGGGCTTGTGCTCGGGTGACCTGGCCCTCGTTGGCCGACACGTTGAGTCGTTCGGTGTCGAAGTTCAGCCTGGGCAGGTCGTCCAATGGGGCAAGCAGCAATTCGCTCAGCTGAACGCGGCGCAGGCGCTCGTTGTCACGTGGCTCGAAGGGCGTGTCGTCCTGTGGTGCGTCGCCGGTTGGCAAGGTTTCTGCGATGAACTGCAGCACATCGGTGACCCCGCAGTACGTGGCTGCGCGCAGGCGCACGGCCAGGCTTTCCCCTGGCCGCTCAGGCAGGGCCAGGTGATAGGGGTGGTGCCCCAGGTCGAGTGTCAGGTCAGGTGCCCCGGGGGGCAGCAACTGGCCGAACTCGATGGTGCGGTCGATGTAGATGTCCATGTGGCGGCGCACTCCCGAAGTTCGCGTCCATGCGTTCCCATCTGCGCGGGATGTGAAGGGAGTTTGCCATGAACGCCCTCTTCATGGCTTGCGCATCATGAGATCACCCGGCCAGGGGGGTGAGGTCGTCATCGAGTAGACCTTCATGCGGGGCCTGCCGGCCCTGGTGACGCGATGCTTGCGTTGGCTCAGGGTGCCCCGAGGGCATCAGCATGGGGCGCACCCAGCGCAGCGAAACCGCCGAGCCGAAACCCAGCGCCAGGGCGTACAGCAGCAGGAAGCCCGAGACGCCCAGGATCGGGGTCCAGGCCTTGGCGACGCCCAGGAACATGGCGTAGCCCCAAGAGGTGGCGCTGACTGCACCCAGGATGGCGGCCAGCTTCACCTGTTGCTCGGTGGGGCGCTGGCGTCCGCCCAGGGCTGTGAGGGTGTAGCGGTGCAGCAAGAAGCCATTGGCCGTGAGGATGAGCACCACCGTCAGCTTGGCTTGCAGCTTGGGCGCTTTGGCAAGGGTGAGCGACACGGTGGACATGTCCAGCGAGATGACGCTCAAGCCTGTGAGCCACAAGGCGACGAGTGACCAGGTGACGGCGCGGCTGGCCTTGACCATCAGATCCCGGTTCACCGGACGGTGTCGCAGGATGGCGTAGTCACCGAATGCGATCGAAATGCCGGCGGCGATCATCGCGGCCAGGTGCATGAAGATCAACAGCGAACGGACCAGCTCGTAGGCGTGGGGATGGGGCATGGATCCTCCGTTTGGCGGGCGTGAGCAGGGCTGTTGGCGCCCTTTTCTGCTTTCCGCTCAATCCAGGTTTTGTGCCATTTTTCACGGATTGCGACACATGTAAGTCGCCAATTTGTTTCCAGCTGTGAGCGGTGTTGGCAAAAAAGCGCTCAGGGTTTCCCTTGTGGGAATCGGCGGTGCCGATTCGCTATGCGGGTAGCTGAAGGGGGGCGGGCGGACGGGCCTGGACAACGATAGGACGAGAGGAGGACGGCGTACTGTCCGCTTTTCATTGTTTGATGCAGATCAAAGGAAGTGAAGATGGCTCTCATCGCAAGCCACGCCTCGCTTCGAGGCATCAATCGGAGCAACCATGCGAAAAAACGAGCCGGTGACCCAGAAACAAAGGGACTTCCCTGCGGATGCCACCCTCATGTCCACAACCGATACCAAAGGGCGGTTGATGTACGCGAACGAGGCGTTCGTGGCTGTGAGCGGGTTCACCCGCGAGGAGCTGTTGGGACAGCCGCACAACATCGTCCGCCACCCTGACATGCCTCCCGAGGCGTTCGCCGACATGTGGAGCACATTGAAGGCGGGTGAGCCCTGGACGGCGCTGGTGAAGAACCGATGCAAGAACGGGGACCATTACTGGGTCCGTGCGAACGCGGTGCCGGTGGTGCGCAATGGCCAGTGCATGGGTTACATGTCGGTGAGAACCAAGCCGAGCGAGGCCGAGGTGGCCGCCGCCGAGCAGACGTATCGCGGATTCCGGGAAGGCAATCATGCAGGCCTTGGCTTCAAGAAGGGCATCCTCACCCGTTCTGGCCTGGGGGCGATCACCAACTGGACCAAGACGATGGGCATCCGGGCTCGCTTGCGGATGAACTTGCTCGGCCTTTGGTTGTTCACGTCGGTGCTGGCCGCAGTGATCGAGCGCAACCTGCTTGCGTGGGGCGAGTTGACCGCCGGGGCGGCGGTGCTTTTCATGCTGACTTCGTGGTTGTTGGAAGCGCAGGTGGCGCAACCCATCGAGACCTTGAAGCGCTCGGCCCTGGATGCGGCATCGGGCGCGTCCAGGGAGTTCGACCACATGGATCGCATCGACGAAATTGGCTTGACCGGGCGAGCCATCAGCCAGATGGGGCTGATGTTCCGCTGGCTGATCGACGATGTCAGCCAGCAGGTCATGTCGGTGCAGACGGCCATCACCGAGATCGCGCAAGGCAATGAAGACCTGAGCATGCGGACCGAGAAAGCGGCCGCTAGCGTTCAGGAAACGGCTTCGTCCATGACGCAGATGATCGAGAGCACCAAGGCGAATGCCGGGCTGGCGGAACGGGTTGGGCAGCTTTCAAGTTCTGCGCGTGTGGCGGCCGAGACGGGCGGCGCTGCGGTCAGCGATGTGGTGACGACCATGAAGGGCATCACCGAGAGTTCGCAGCGCATCGCCGACATCATCACCGTGATCGATGGCATCGCGTTCCAGACGAACATCCTGGCCTTGAACGCGGCGGTGGAAGCCGCACGGGCGGGTGAACAGGGCCGGGGCTTTGCGGTCGTGGCCGGTGAGGTGCGCAGCCTGGCGCAGCGCAGCGCGGAGGCCGCCAAGGAGATCAAGGCGCTGATCTCTGCAAGCGTGAGCAACATCGATGAAGGCGGTCGCCTGGTCGACAACGCGGGGGCCAAGATGGAGGAAATCATCCATCAGGTCACCGACACGTCCACGCTCATCGATGACATCGGAACGGCGACCCAGAGTCAGATCGATGGCATCCAGCAGATGAGCCAATCTGTCGGGCTGCTCGACGAAGTCACCCAGCAGAATGCTGCCCTGGTTGAGCAAAGCGCTGCGGCTTCCTCAAGCCTCAGGCTGCAGGCCAGCAAGCTGGTGGATGCGATCAGCGTGTTCAGGTGATCGCATGGCTGCCCGGCGCGATGGCGCAAGGCGTGGCACCGTGCGCCGCGCCGGTTTCAGGCAGCTTGCGTGAAGGCCATTTCTGGAGCCAGTCGATGACCTGTTCTGCCGGCATGGGCTTGGCGATCCAGTAGCCCTGGGCGATGTCGCAGCCGGCGCGCTGCAAGTGCAGCCAGTCGGCTTCGGTTTCTACGCCTTCGCCCGTGGTTTCGATCCCGAAATCATGGGCGATTCTCATGCAGGCTGCGAGCATGTTGTCGGCGGACTGGTCCTGGTGGGCCAGGTGAACGAATCGGCGGTCGATCTTCAGCTCGTCGAATGGCAGCTCTTGCAGGTGCGCCAACGAGGAGTGCCCGGTGCCGAAATCATCGATGGAGAGCCTGACGCGTTTGAGCCGCAGGCGTGTGAGCACGTCGATGACGGACCGCATGTTCGTGCCGAGCCGGGTTTCGGTGATTTCCAGCACCAGGTTTTGCAAGCCGATGCCGGCGTCCTGCGCCAGTTGGGCGATCACGTTGGGGAAGTTCAGGTCATGCAGGCTGTCCATCGAGACGTTGACGGCCACGTGCAGCTCGAAGCCGGCCTGGCGCCATTGTTTGAGGTGGGCCAGTGCCCCGTGGTCGCCAGCAAGGACCCCGTGCGTGAGTTGGTCGATGAGGCCGTGTTCTTCGGCCAGGCCGATGAAAGCGTCGGGGTAGAGCAGGCCGTGCTCGGGGTGCTGCCAACGCACCAGGGTTTCCATGCCGACGACTTGGCCGGTGTGGATGGAAACCTTGGGTTGGTAATGGTTCACCAGTTGTCCTTGGCGGATGCCTTGCGCCAGCTCTTTGGCGCAGACCTGCTGGGTCTGCCGCGAACGTTCGGTTTTTCGCACGGGTGAGGGCAGCCGGGAGAGCAGCGATGCGAGTTCTGCGGATTGAGCTGGCTTGCGCAGCCCGCCCAGCAGGTTCAAGCCATGGGCGTGGGCAAGCTTCTTCGCCATCGACATGGTGAGGTTGTCTTCTCCGCTGATCAGGATCAGCGAGCCGCCATAGCCCATGTCGCCGAGCCGGCGCAGGACTTCGATGCCGTCCATCTCCGGCATCTGCAGGTCGCACAGGATCAACTTGATGTCGTCCTTGTGCTGCTGCAAGGTGTTCAGCGCATCTTCGCCAGACTCGTGGCAGATGACGCCCTTGCAACCGAGTGAGCGAAGCTGCGTGGCCAGGACCTTGCGCATGAAGGCTTCGTCGTCGATGACGAGCGCGGTCGGATAGATCTCGCTGGTGTTCATGGGGTTGCCTCACCTATCAAGTTCTCCAGATGCAAGTGGACTTGCTGGAGTTCATGCATCAACTCATGCACCGATGCCATGTTGGCTTTTTGTTCTTTGGCCTGCCTTTCGGCCTCTTCGCACAAATGCCCGAGGCGGTGAGCACCGACGGACTTGGCAGAAGACTTCAATTGGTGTGCGAGGCGTGCGATCTGCTCGTGGTCGGATGCGGCACAGGCTCGTGAAAGGGCGTCGCCCTGTTGGCGAGTGGAGGTGTCGAAATCGATCAGCAGTTCCTGGATGATGGCCTCGTCATCACCCACCAGGGCTCGCAGCACATCGATGTCGACCGGGGCGCTGCCTGATGCAGGGCTTGGCGGGTTCGGCGTGGCGGCGGGAGCGTCTGGCTGCCGGCAGACCTCGAGTGTGGCGTTTGCCTGGGGCGCATGGGGTGCATCGGGCGCGTGGGTCGTCTGGTTCGCCCTGGGCACTTGGCTGCCGGGCAGCCATTGTTTCAGGCAGCGGTGGAGTTCTTTCGGTGAGATGGGCTTGGTGAGGTATTCGTCCATGCCGCAGGCCAGGGCGCGGTTTTCCTCGCTGATGAGGGCGTTGGCCGTCAGGGCGACGATGGGCGTGCGGGCTTGGCCTTGTGTTGACTCCTCGTGTCGGATCTGCCGCGCCAGTTGGTAGCCATCGAGCTCGGGCATGTGCAGGTCGGACAGCAGGATGTCGAAGCGGCCGCTTCGCCACATCTCCATGGCTTCGCGGCCGTTTTGGGCGATTTCGCAGGCGAAGCCGAGCATCTGCAACTGCCGCTTGATGACGCGCTGGTTGGTGCTGTCGTCTTCGGCGACGAGGATCAATCGTTCGTCGGCTTGGTTGCTCATGCCATCTTGGCGGATCGATGCACAGAGGGCTTCGAATTCGTCCGATTCGTTCTGCACGACTTCAGGCGATTGACGGCCCGCCAGCACGGCCATGGCCGTCAGCAGGTCCTGCACATGGGCACGGCCAAGCTGCGCGACGTGGCTCGAGACGATGCGCACGGGTCCGTGCTGATGTCTGCCGATCAGGAGGCACTTGATGTGGCCGCCAGCTTGGCTTGACATGAACCCCTGCGGTTCGGGGTTTGCTGGATCTGGCGTGTCGCGGATGACGATGGCGATGTCTGGGCCTTGAGCCAGCTTTTCGATTTCGTGTTCGCCCCGGCAGGTGTGGACGCGTGCGCCCGCATGTTCCAGGTAGGCCGAGATGGTGTCGGCGCGGTAGTTCTGGCCGGGCAGCAGCATGCAATCGACACCGGAGAGGTCGATGGTGTCTTGCGTGATCTGCGTGCCATCAGGTTGGTGCATGGGCAGGGTCACGATGAATGTCGCGCCGTGCCCCGGCATGCTGTGGGCTTCGATGCCGCCACCCATGAGTTCGATCAGGCGGTGGCAGATGGCCAGGCCCAGGCCGGTGCCGCCGAATCGGCGGGTGGTGGATGCTTCGGCCTGGGTGAAGGGGGTGAACAGTCGGCGCAGTGTTTCTGGCGCCATGCCGATGCCGTCATCGGAAACGAGCAACTGCCAGCTTTGCGAGCCGTCGTCTGCGGGCTGGATTTGAACGTCGACCTGGCCTGGCTTTTCAGCCGTGCCACTGCCGAACTTGATGGCGTTGCCGACCAGGTTGAATAGCACTTGGCGCAGCCGGTTGGGGTCGCCCATGATGCGCGCGGGCAGGCGGGGATCGATGAACACATGCAGGTCGACGTGCTTGGTCTTGGCCACCGGCATGAGGGCGTCAGCCACGCCTTCGCAAAGGTCGCGCAGCGACATGGGGGCCTCTTCCAGCTTCATGCGGCCGGCGTCGACCTTGGTGAAGTCGAGGATGTCGTCGATGATGGTCAGCAAGGATCGTCCGGAATCGACGATCGTCTGGATGCCATCGCGCTGTTCGGCGTCGAGCTTCGTGAACTTGAGCCACTCCGCCGTGCCGATCACGCCGTTCATGGGCGTGCGGATTTCATGGCTCATGGTGGCCAGGAAAAGCGACTTGGCCTGGTTGGCCCGCTTTGCCTGGCGGGTGGCCTCGATCAGCGCGAGCTCGGTCATCTTGCTCTTGCTGATGTCCATCGAGATGCCGGAGATCTGCTCGATCCTGCCATCTTCGGTGTAGGCAGAGGCCTTGCCTCGGGCGCTGACCCAACGCCAGGAGCCGTCTTCGTGCCTGAGTCGGTGCTCATGCACGTAGTGGGAGACGAGGCCCTTTTTGTAATTGATGAAGGCTTGCTTTTGCCCGGCGCGGTCGTCGGGGTGGATGCGGTCCATCAGGTAGCTGCCCTCGGCGACCAAGGGCTTCGTGGTGTCGACGCCGATGATGTCCAGCCAGTGGCCGCCCATCATGCAGACGCCGCCGTCTGCATCGATTTCCCAAGTGCCGCAATGGGTGCCGTCGATGATGTGGCCCAGCCGGTCCTGCTCCATCTTCAGCGCGGCGGTTGAGCGCTTGAGGTCGGTGATGTCGGTCGCGACGATCACGTAGCTGTTGGCCTTGTTGCCGGGGCCGTTGAGGCGTTTGATGTCAAGGCGCATCCACTGCCATTGGCCGTCTTTCCTGCGGTACGGCAGTTCGACGTGCGACTCGCAGGTCTTGCGCAGGGCGGGCCACAGCACATGGAGCGCGCGCGATCGGTCTTCGGTCTTGAGCCAGTCGACGGGTGTTCGGCCAATGGCATCGGCCAAGCTGTATCCAGAGCTGTTGAGAAAGCCGTTGTTGACCCAGGTGATGCGGCCGGCCTTGTCGAGCTGGAGCACGCTGCACGAGGTGCCCTGGACGATCTGGGCCTGCTGCGCGAGCGATTGAGAGAGTTGCTCAGCCGTCTGGGTGGCATAAAGGCGAGCGAAGAAGTCACCAGATGCCATCAGGATGTGGCGGATCAGGATGACGCCGTAGAGCGTCGCGACGATGCTGATTTCCTGGATGTGCGCCATGCCTTGCAGCCACATCGACACGGTGGTGCTGCCCACCAGGACGGTGACCCAGCCAATGGCGGCCATGGGGAGGTTCTGGAACACCACGGTGCCTGCGGACGTCATGCACGTCATGGCCAGCAGGATGGTGATTTGTTCTTGGGGCCCGCTGCCTTTCAACGTGAACAGGGGCAAGGTTCCCCACAGGCAGGCCGCCCCGAAGATGTTGAGCGAGCCGGTGCGGAAGTTTTCTTCGCTCGCGGTCGCGATGTGCCTGTTGCGATGCATGCGCCAGCCCGCGAAGCCGCTCAAGAGCAACAGCAGCAAGGACCAGATCGCGAGGAAGGTGGGCTGGTGATCTCGCAGCATCCAGGCCAAGGCCAGCCCCGCGCCCAACTGCGTTGGCAAGCTGGCGATGCCCTGTTTGGAGAGCATGCGCAGTTGATGCGCCCTGAAGCGGTCTGCCAGGGCGTTGTCCCTGGGGTAGGGCTGGGCAAGCCGGACCAGGCGCCGCAGGGCATGCCACACCCCGCCACGAACACTTGCCATGGGGCCGGCTTTTTCTGCCAGCAGCCCCCGGCACCCGTGTTGTTTGTGTTCGTGGAAGGGCGGCATGGTCGTCGCCGATCTGTGGTCAGAACTTGATGTAGTGCGCTTCGTTGTGCGTGCCGGTCTTCAAGCCCGGAGCAAGCACAGTCGGAGCCGCAGCGTTGACCGCGCGTTGGCGCAACACGGTGGGTGGCTTGGCGCTGCCAGGCTTCGCTGCGCCCTTGCTGGCGGTGCCAGGCAGTTTGAAGAAGCTCATGGTGCTTTGCAGTTGCTCGGCCTGCCCGCTCATTTCCTCGGCTGTGGCGGCGAGCTCTTCGGAGCCGGACGCGTTTTGCTGAGTGGTCTCGCTCAGTTGCGTGATGGCGGTGTTGATCTGTGCAACGCCCGTCGCCTGTTCGTTGGAGGCAGCGGAGATTTCCTGGACCAGGTCCGATGTCTTCTTGATGTTGGGCACGATCTGGTTGAGCAGGGCGCCAGCGCGTTCTGCCAGTTCCACGCTAGAGCCAGCGACGTCGCTGATCTCCTTGGCGGCATCCTGGCTGCGTTCAGCCAGCTTGCGCACCTCGTCGGCCACCACCGCGAAGCCCTTGCCATGTTCGCCGGCCCGTGCGGCCTCGATGGCGGCGTTGAGGGCGAGCAGGTTGGTCTGATAGGCGATGTCGTCGATGATGCCGATCTTCTCGGCGATCTGCTTCATGGCCAGCGCGGTGGCCTTGACGGCTTCACCACCTTCACCGGCTTCAGTCGATGAACGCGAGGCCATGCCTTCGGTGACCTTGGCGTTTTCCGAGTTCTGCGAGATCGACGATGTCATTTGCTCCATCGCCGCGCTGGTTTCTTCCACGCTGGCGGCTTGCTCGCTGGCGGCCTGGCTCAGCGACTCTGCCGTGGCGCTGACTTGTTCGGATGCGCTCGAGAGGTTGATGGCGCTTTCGTTCACGCTGCTGACCACGTCGGCCAGCTTGGAGATGGTGCTGTTGACGCTTTCGCACAGCGCCTTGAGCTGGCCCTGGAAGGCGGTGCTGGCCATTTGGGTCAGGTCGCCCTCTTCGAGTGCCCTCATGACGCGTGCTGTTTCGTTGACGGGCTCGATGACAGCATCCAGGGTGTCGTTGATGCCCTCGATGATGCGGCGGAAGTCTCCGTGGTGAAGGGATGCATCGGCGCGCGTATCCAGCTGGCCAGCGCGGGCTGCGTCGACCAGCCTGTTGGTGTCCGCGATCAGGGCCTTGAGGTTGTGGCGGACTTGTTCGATGGTGTCATTGATGAAAGCCTTCTTGCCAGGGAAAGCTTCCAGCGGGGCTTCGAAATTGCCCCGGCCAAATTCGGCGATGCAGGCCATGGCCTTCTTCTTGACCGCGATGTGGCCAGCCACCATGCCGTTGATGCCCTGGGCCATGGTGCGGAAGTCGCCTTCGAAGCGCTGACCATCGATGACCACGTCGATGTCGCCCTTGTCGTGCTCGCTCGACATGCGGTTCATCTCGGCGATCAGTCCCTTGAGGTTCGCACGGACTTTCTCGATGGTTTCGTTGATGAAGGCTTTCTTGCCCGGGAAGGATTCCAGCGGCGCATCGAAATTGCCCAGCCCGAACTGGGCGACACACGCCATGGCCTTCTTTTTCACCGCGATGTGGCCGGCGACCATCTGGTTGATGCCGTCCGCCATGCCTTTGAATTCGCCTTGCAGGGCGCGGGAGTCGATCACCGCGTCGATGTTGCCCTCGTCATGCGCGCGGGAGACATCGTTGATGTCTTTCATCATCTTGCTGAAAGTCTGGCTGACTTCGCGCAGCGCGCCGGTGAGTTCGTCTTGCTCTCGAGCCTGGCGCGTGTCCGATCCATGGGCCAGTTGACCCGCGGCGATCTGCCTCGCGATGTGCAGCGCGTTGTCAATGGGTCGGGCGATGCTTCGCGCCATGTGCACGACGAAGGCCGCGCCAGCGATGACGCCAAGCAGGGCCAGCCAGAAGGCGAGGGCGGCCGGCACGGCGTTGATGGCCACGAGGCCCGCGAGACCCAGCAGCGGCAGGGCTGTCATGGCGAATGCCACGGTGAGACGCTGAGGAATGGTCAAACTGGTAAACATGGTTCGTACCTCACGGATGGCAATGTGTTGTGGTGTTGTTTGCAACGGTGCCCGGAGGCCGTCGCGGGGATCATCGTCCTGGTTGCCATCTCCCAGAAACAATGGCGGAGGGAATCGCATCCAATGGCAGCTCGTGCTCCACGGCGCCGAGCTTCAGTGCTTCCTTGGGCATGCCATAGACGACACAGCTTTCTTCGTCCTGGCCGAGCGTGCGGGCGCCGGCTTCGCGCATTTCCTTGAGGCCGCGCGCGCCGTCGTCACCCATGCCGGTCATGATCACGCCGAGCGCATTGCGGCCGGCTGACCGCGCAACCGAGCGGAACAAGACGTCGACGGAAGGCCGGTGCCGGCTCACCGGCGGGCCATCGATCACCGCCACGCGGTATTGCGCGCCACTGCGTTCGAGGACGAGGTGGCGGCCGCCCGGTGCGATCAGCGCCAGGCCTGAGTGGACGCGGTCGCCATTGGCGGCCTCGCGCACCTCGATCTCGCACACCTTGTTGAGCCTTTGCGCGAATGCGGCGGTGAATTGCTCCGGCATGTGCTGAACGATGACGATGCCGGGGCTGTCGATGGGCAGGGCGCAAAGCACGGCTTCGAGGGCCTGTGTGCCACCTGTGGAGGTGCCGAGTGCAACGACGCGGTCTGTGGTTTCGGCCATGGCGCGGTGGGTTGACGGGGCGCCCGGCAGGACCGCATCGGCGGTGAGCTTGGCGGCGGGTGCTGCCGGTTTGCTGACGGTGGTGGCGCGGCGCACCCGGGCGTGCGCGGCGGCTTTGACCACGGAAACGAGGTCATCGGCGTGCTCGCGCAAGACGTTTTTGAGGTCGACCGTGGGCTTGGCCACGATGCTCACCGCACCGGCGGACATCGCCTGCATGGTGGTTTCTGCGCCCTGCGTGGTGAGGGTCGAGCAGATCACCACGGGCGTGGGGCGTTCGGCCATGAGCTTGCGCAGGAAAGTCAGGCCATCCATGCGCGGCATTTCGACGTCCAGCACGATCACATCGGGCCACTCTTTTTCCATGCGGGCGAGGGCGAAGATGGGGTCTGGCGCCGCGCCGATCACCTTGATGCCCTTGTCTGCCGACAGGATCTCGGTCACCACCTGCCGCACAACGGCTGAGTCGTCCACGATCAAGACTCGGATGGGGTTGCTCATGTCGTGTTCTCGGGTTTGCGGTAAATGGAGGGCTTGACCATCTGAAGTTGATTGGTCACGCCGTGCAGGCTCTCGGAGTGGCTGATGAGGAAGTACCCACCGGGCCGCAGAAACTGGCTGAGCTTGGGCAGCAGCTGGCTCTTGGTTTCGGGGCTGAAATAGATCATCACGTTGCGCAGGAAGATCACGTCGAACGGACCCATTTCTGGCAACTGCCCGTTGAGGTTGATCTGTTCGAACTGCACGCGGTCACGCAGGTGCTTGTCGACCAGGAACCAACCCTCTTGCGGCCCCACGCCCCTGAGGCAGTGCTTGATGCGCATCTCGCGGGGGATGTCTTTGGCGTCCTCGATGGGGTAGAGCGCCTTGCGAGCCGTTTCCAGCACGCGGGTGCTGATGTCCGAGGCCAGGATGTCGAAGCGCATGTGGCCGAGGGACTCCGCCAGGGTCATGGCGATGGTGTAGGGCTCTTCGCCCGTTGAGCTGGCGCCGCACCAAATGCGCACGTTCGGGCGGTTGCGCAGTTCCGGCGCGATCACCTGGGCGAGGAATTCGAAGTGCTTGGGCTCGCGGAAGAAGTAGGTTTCGTTGGTGGTCAGCAGGTCGATGGCGATTTGTCTTTCGGCACCGTCCGTGTTGATCAGGTTGAGGTAGTCCCCGTAGCTTTCGAGACCATGGTGGTTGAGCCGCTTGGTCAGGCGTCCGCTGACCAAGGGCTTCTTGGAGGGGTTCATGTGGATGCCCGCCTGATCGAAGATCATGCGGCTGAATCCAGTGAACTCCTTGTCGCTGAGGACGGGCACCATCGCAGCGTCATCCTTCTTGGTGTTGCGTCTGGCCGGCCGACATGCCGCTGATCATCGAGATCTCGTCCATGGACAAAACCTTGCCCAGGTCGAGCAGGATGATGAAGCTGCCATTGACCTTCGCCATGCCGTCGATGAAGTCGGCGCGGATGCGGGTGCCGAAGCTGGGCGAGGGCTCGATGTTGGCGCTGTCGATGTGGCGCACGGCGCTCACGGCGTCCACGATGATGCCGAGCACGTGCGTGGCTTCTTCGCTCTGCACCTCGAGGATGACGATGCAGGTGCGGCGCGAGATGTCGGTCTTCTCGCGGCCGAAGCGCGCGTTGAGGTCGATGACCGGCACGACGGCGCCGCGCAGGTTGATGACGCCTCGGATGAAGGCGGGCATCATCGGCACGGCGGTGATGTTGCCGTATTCGATGATCTCGCGCACCCGCAGCGTGCCGACGGCGAACAGCTCGCCGCCCAGGCTGAAGATGAGGTACTGGGTGGTGGCGCCGGGTTTGGCTGCCGCCTGCTTGTTGACCGAGGCTTGCGCCTCGGCAGGGTTGGAGAGTGCCAGGGTGCTCATGGTTCAGCCCTCGAAGTGGACGAAGTCCTTGTGGCTCACGGCCTCGCCGTCGTGCTTGCGGTTGCCCGAAATCTTGGGCTTGCTCAGCGTGGGAGCGGCGTGCGATTTGGCCGGACGCGATGAGCGAGCGATCGTGCGCGATGTGACCATGGCAACCGGGGGGCTGTCTTCGGTGGTGAAGAAGGTCATCAGCTCTTGCAGTTGTTCGGCCTGGCCGCTCATTTCTTCGGCGGTGGCGGCCAGCTCTTCCGAGGCGCTGGAGTTCTCTTGCGTCAGTTGAGACAGCTGGGTGATGGCCGTGTTGATCTGGCCAATGCCAGAAGACTGTTCATTCGATGCCGAGGCGATCTCCTGCACCAGGTCGGATGCCTTGGAAATCGAGGGCACGATGGTGTCGAGCAGGGTGCCTGCGCGTTCGGCCAGGGCCACGCTGTTCTTGGCGACTTCGCCGATTTCTTGGGCGGCTTCCTGACTGCGTTCAGCCAGCTTGCGCACCTCGTCGGCCACCACGGCAAAGCCCTTGCCATGTTCGCCGGCACGCGCGGCTTCGATGGCAGCATTCAAGGCCAGCAGGTTGGTCTGGTAAGCGATGTCGTCGACGATGCTGATCTTGTCGGCGATGGTCTTCATGGCCTGCACGGTGTCGCGCACGGCCTGGCCGCCTTCCGAGGCTTCCTTGGAAGCCTTGCTGGACATGCCTTCGGTGACCTTGGCGTTCTCGGCGTTTTGCTGCACCGAGGCAGACATCTGCTCGATGGAGGCCGAGGTTTCTTCCACGCTGGCGGCTTGCTCGCTGGCGCCCTGGCTCATACTCTGGGCGGTGGCGGAAACTTGTTCTGCTGCGGCAGACAGGGCGGTTGACGAGCTGCGCACCTCACCGATGATTTGCGAGAGCTTGTCGGTCATGCCCTTGATGGCGGCGAGCATGCTGGTGGTGTCGCCAGGCTTGGTGACCACCTTCACGCTCAGGTCGCCTTGGGCCACCTGGGTGACCACCGATGCGGCGTAATCTGGCTTGCCACCAATCAGCTCATCCAGGTTGTTGACCATGGTCTTGACGGAGGCAAGCATGCTGGTGGTGTCGCCCTGCTTGGTGTCGACCTGCACACTGAAGTCACCCTGGCCAACCTTGCCCAGCACCTCGGCAGCGTAAGCAGGTTCTCCGCCCAGTTGCTTGAGCAGGCCGCGGGTGATGACCGTGGCGATGGCCAGGCCAGCGACAAGGGAGGCCACGCCGATCGCGAGGACGAGGTTGCGGGTCTCCTTGTAGCTTTGATCAGCTTGGTCGGCGGCCTCTGCCATCAGGTCATTCTGAAAGTCAACCAGCTTCCCCAAGGCTTCGACGTAGGCATTGTTGTTGGGTGCGAACGTGCCCAGCAGGTAATTGATGGCTTCTTGGCGCTTGGCCTTGTCCTGTGCGAGTCCGTAGAAAGTGCCATAACTGCCAGACAGCTCGGCGCGGCGCTTCAAAACGGCGTCCAGCAGCTCACGCCCCTTGGTCGTGCTGATCATCTTGTCGAGGGTCTCAAGTGCTTTCTTGTTTTCCTCGCGATTGATTTCGATCTGCTTCTTGGCGGCCTCGATTTTTCCAGCGTCATCCAGCAACACCATGTTGCGTGCCATGCGACCGTTGTCGATGGAGCGCTGGGCTGTCTCATTGGCCAGACGGGTCTTTTCGTACCGATCCTTGACGATGATTTGGGTCTCCTCGCTCATCTTGCTCATGGTGTTCAACGCCAGCAGCGACATGACCAGGAGAAAAAACAGCATGAGGCCAAAGCCCAGGCCCAGTTTGGTGGCGATCTTCAATTGGTTGAACATGTTGAATCCCTTCATTGCGATGAAGCGCCGGCACATGGGCCGATGCCGGCGTTGGTTTTCAGGCGTGCCAGCGAGCAAGGGGCATCGCTGGCGTTGGATGGTTGCAAAGCATGTGTCTCAGCGTGTGTTTTTCAATTCAGACAGAAGCGCGTAGGCGGACACGCGGCTCATCCCTCGACAAGCGAAGGCTGGCCGGATGCCATGCCGCTGATCATCGAAATCTCATCCATGGACAAGACCTTGCCCAGGTCGAGCAGGATGACGAAGTTGCCATTGACCTTCGCCATGCCGTCGATGAAGTCGGCACGGATGCGGGTGCCGAAGCTGGGCGAGGGCTCGATGTTGGCGCTGTCGATGTGGCGCACAGCGCTCACAGCGTCAACGATGATCCCCAGGATGTGCGTGTCTTCCTCGCTCTGCACCTCGAGGATGACGATGCAGGTGCGGCGCGAGATGTCGGTCTTCTCGCGGCCGAAGCGCGCGTTGAGGTCGATGACCGGCACGACGGCGCCGCGCAGGTTGATGACCCCGCGGATGAAGCTCGGCATCATCGGCACGGCGGTGATGTTGCCGTATTCGATGATCTCGCGCACCCGCAGCGTGCCGACGGCGAACAGCTCGCCGCCCAGGCTGAAGACCAGGTATTGGTTGGTGGTCGAACTGGGTTTGACCGCTGCCGGTTTGTTCGGCGCCAGGGTGCTCATGGTTCAGCCCTCGAAGTGGACGAAATCTTTGTGACTCACGGATTCGTGGTCATGCTTGCGCTTGCCGCCGGCCTTGGGCGCACTCGACAGGGAGGGCGCCTTGGCAGGCCGGGATGCCCGGGCAATCGTTTGCGATGCCGCGACGTTGGCCATGGCCGGGGCGCCATCTGTTGTGAAGAAAGTCATGAGGTCTTGCAGTTGTTCTGCCTGATTGCTCATTTCTTCGGCAGTGGCGGCCAATTCTTCAGAGGCGCTGGAGTTTTCCTGCGTCAATTGAGACAATTGGGTGATGGCCGTGTTGATCTGGCCGATGCCTGAAGACTGCTCGTTGGAGGCCGAAGCGATCTCCTGCACCAGGTCGGATGCCTTGGAAATCGAGGGCACGATGGTGTCGAGCAGGGTGCCTGCGCGTTCGGCCAGGGCCACGCTGTTCTTGGCGACTTCGCCGATTTCTTGGGCGGCTTCCTGACTGCGTTCAGCCAGCTTGCGCACCTCGTCGGCCACCACGGCAAAGCCCTTGCCATGTTCGCCGGCACGCGCGGCTTCGATGGCAGCATTCAAGGCCAGCAGGTTGGTCTGGTAAGCGATGTCGTCGACGATGCTGATCTTGTCGGCGATGGTCTTCATGGCCTGCACGGTGTCGCGCACGGCCTGGCCGCCTTCCGAGGCTTCCTTGGAAGCCTTGCTGGACATGCCTTCGGTGACCTTGGCGTTCTCGGCGTTTTGCTGCACCGAGGCAGACATCTGCTCGATGGAGGCCGAGGTTTCTTCCACGCTGGCGGCTTGCTCGCTGGCGCCCTGGCTCATACTCTGGGCGGTGGCGGAAACTTGTTCTGCTGCGGCAGACAGGGCGGTTGACGAGCTGCGCACCTCACCGATGATTTGCGAGAGCTTGTCGGTCATGCCCTTGATGGCGGCGAGCATGCTGGTGGTGTCGCCAGGCTTGGTGACCACCTTCACGCTCAGGTCGCCTTGGGCCACCTGGGTGACCACGGCAGCGGCGTATTCAGGTTTGCCGCCGATCAGGCTGTCGAGGTTGTTGACCATGGTCTTGACGCAGGCCAGCATGCTAGTGGTGTCGCCTGGCTTGGTGTCAACCTGAACCGAGAAATCTCCTTGGCCCACCTGGGTCAGCACAGCCGCCGCGTAATCCGGCTTGCCGCCGATCAGGCTGTCGAGGTTGTTGACCATGTTCTTGACCGAAGCCAGCATGCTCTTGGTGTCGCCTGGCTTGGTTTCGACCTGCACGGTGAAATCGCCCTGGCCAACCTTCGTCAGCACTTCTGATGCATAAGCGGGCTCACCGCCGAGTTGCAGCAGCAAGTTGCGCGCGATGAACCAACCAATCAGGCCGACCACACCGATCGTGACGGCCACGACGATGGCGGAGATGACCGTGGCGGAAGTCTTCGTGGCGATCGCCTGTTCAGCACCGTCCTTGCCAAGTTTGACGTTGTATTCGCGCAGGTCCTTCATCGAAGAAACCAGCTCATCGGCGATGTGCTGGTTGCTTTCGATGTAGGCAATGGCTTCCTGGTTCTTGTTGGTGGAGCCCAGCCGTTCCATTTCGGCGCGCACGGGGGCGTACTTTTGCCAGGCGGCCTGAACCTTGAGCAGGCGCTCGCGGTCACCTTCGTCAGTGATGTTGTGCGCCTCATAGTTCTTGAGGCCGTTTTCAACCGCCACGACGGCTTGCTGCGCTTTTTGCTGGTGTTCTTTGATGCGGCCGACGTCTTCGTCGGCGATGATCTTCCAGGTGCTGAGCCGAGCGGATGCGATGGCATCGCGCAGTTCATCGATGGTGGTCAGTGACGGAACGGTGTTGACGGTGCCATAACTGGCCGCCGTGTTGATTTTGTCCATTTGCACGAAGCCGAAGCCCATGACGGACAGGATGCCGATCAAAGCCGCTGATATCAGCAGCACGAATTTCTGCGTGACGGTGAGAGAGTTCATGGCGTTGCCTTTTGACGGATGGATGGCAGGTCGAGGCTGGCTTGATCAACCTTCTGCGGAGGGGTGAATGCTTGCGGTCATGCCTTGCAGCAAGGAGATCTCGTCGAGGGACAAGACCTTGCCTGAGTCAAGCAGGCTGACGAAGCTGCCGTTCACCTTGGCCATTCCGTTTAAAAAAACAACGCGGATGTGGGTGCCAAAGCTGGGAGTGGGCTCGATGTTGTTGATGTCGATGTGGCGAACGGCGGTCACAGCATCGACGGTGATACCCGGGAAATCGGTGTCTTCCTCGCCCTGCACCTCAGCGGTGAATAGGCGAGGGTGACGAGACATGTTGGTTTGTAAACGGCCGAGGCACGGGTTGAAATCGATGAAGGGCACCAAGGCACCGCACAGACCGATGACGCCGGGGATGACGGCTGGCATCGGGACCGAGGCTTGCGCCTCGGCCAGGTGTGCTGGTGACTGGGTGTTCACGGCTCAACCTTCACTCAACCTTCGAAGTGGACGAAGTCCTTGTGGTTCGCCACTTCGTTGTCATGCTTGCGGTTGCCGGCGGTCTTGGGCTTGCTGGCCGCGCCATTGGCGTGAGCCTTGGCCGGGCGCGATGCGCGAGCGATCGTGCGCGATGCGGAGTTGGCAACAGCAGAGCTTTCGTCGGTGGTGAAGAAGGTCATCAGCTCTTGCAGTTGTTCGGCCTGACCGCTCATTTCTTCGGCGGTGGCGGCCAGCTCTTCCGACGCACTGGAGTTCTCTTGCGTCAGTTGAGACAGCTGGGTGATGGCCGTGTTGATCTGGCCGATGCCCGAAGACTGCTCGTTGGAGGCCGAAGCGATCTCCTGCACCAGGTCGGAAGCCTTCGAGATCGAGGGCACGATGGTGTCGAGCAGGGTGCCTGCGCGTTCGGCCAGGGCCACGCTGTTCTTGGCGACTTCGCCGATTTCTTGGGCGGCCTCCTGGCTGCGTTCAGCCAGCTTGCGCACCTCGTCGGCCACCACGGCAAAGCCCTTGCCATGTTCGCCGGCACGTGCGGCTTCGATGGCAGCATTCAAGGCCAGCAGGTTGGTCTGGTAAGCGATGTCGTCGACGATGCTGATCTTGTCGGCGATGGTCTTCATGGCCTGCACGGTGTCGCGCACGGCCTGGCCGCCCTCAGCGGCTTCCTTGGAAGCCTTGCTGGACATGCCTTCGGTGACCTTGGCGTTCTCGGCGTTTTGCTGCACCGAGGCAGACATCTGCTCGATGGAGGCCGAGGTTTCTTCCACGCTGGCAGCTTGTTCGCTGGCGCCCTGGCTCATGCTCTGGGCGGTGGCGGAGACTTGCTCGGCGGCGGCAGAAAGCGCAGACGAAGAACCACGCACCTCGCCGATGATCTGCGAGAGCTTGTCTGTCATGCCCTTGATGGCGGCGAGCATGCTGGTGGTGTCGCCAGGCTTGGTGACCACTTGCACGCTGAGGTCGCCCTGGGCCACCTTGGTGACCACGTCGGCCGCGTAGGCCGGCTCGCCGCCCAGTTGCTTGAGCAGGCTGCTGGCGATGAGCCAGCCAATCAGGCTGACCACCACCAGCGTGGAAGCAGCCACGACGATGGAGATCATCAACGCGGTCTGCTTGGTATCGCCTGCGCGTTGCGCGCCGTCCTTGGCCAGCTTGTCGTTGTAGGCTTGCATGTCGTCTACGGCCTTGAACAAACGCTCCACCTTTGCTTGCTCCTTTTCCGCCAAGTCAACAGCCTCGCCGCCCTTGTTGGCCATGCCAAGGGCTTCCAATTGGCTGCGATAAGCCAGGTAGCTGACCCAGGCGGACTTGACCTCCTTGAGGAGCTCCCGGTCCTTGTCGTCGCTGATGTTGTGTTGCTCGTAATAGTCCAACGAGGCATCCACTTTCGGCAGCACCTCCTTGATGAGCGATTGATAGCGGCCCATCCGCGTCGTGTCGGTGTCTGCCACGATCTTCCAAGTCTGCATCTGTGCCGTGCGCATGCCCGTTGAAATCTCGGAAATGTTGAGCAAGGAAGGCACGCTGTTGACCGACGCGTAGCTCGCTGCGGTGTAGACGCCGTTCATCTGGAGCAGGCCCGATCCAGTCAGCACCAGGATGCCCACCAGCGCTGAAAAGATTAGGAAAACAAACTTCTGGGTAACGGTTAAATTCTTCATGACAGTGCTCGATTCGATGAGTTAGAGATCGGTTGATGAAGGGATGCCAATCGGTCAGATCACTGTCTCGCTGGTGAGACTGGCTGTTTTGTGCTGGAAAGCTGAATCGTTGTTGTGGGTGACTTGCCTCACGAGGTTGGGCACGTCCAGCAGCAGAGCCACTTGGCCGCTGCCCAGGATGGTGAAACCACCCACGCCACGCACGTTCTGGAAGACCTTGCCCAACGGCTTGATCACGGTCTGGAGCTCGCCCATGAGCTGGTCGACGACCAGGCCCACGCGGGTGCCGTTGCCCCGCACCACCACCACGTTCTGGCGGCGGCCCGGTTCGCCTTCGATGTCGTAGAGCTCGCGCAGGCGCACCAGGGGCAGCACCTCGCCTCGCAGATCCAACCAGTCCTTGCCGTCGGTCTGCTGGCGCGACATCTCGATGCACTCGACCACGACGTTGAGCGGCACCACGTAAGACGATTTGCCCACGCCCATCAGGAAGCCATCGATGATGGCCAGCGTCAGCGGCAGGCGGATGGAGATGGTCGTGCCCTGGCCTTCCTGGCTGCGCACTTCGATGTTGCCGCGCAGCGCGGTGATGTTGCGCTTGACCACGTCCATGCCCACGCCGCGTCCAGACAGGTTGCTGATCTGTTCTGCGGTCGAGAAACCGGGTTGGAAGATGAGCTGGTAGATGTCCTGCTCGCTGAGCACGGCATCTGGCGGCACCAGGCCACGCTCGATGGCCTTGCGCAGGATGCGCTCCTTGCGCAGGCCGCCGCCGTCGTCGCTCACTTCCACCACGATGCTGCCTGCTTCATGGTGGGCGTGCAGGCTCACGGTGCCTTGCACGGGCTTGCCGGCGTTGCGGCGGTCCTCGGCGCTTTCGATGCCGTGGTCCATGGCGTTGCGGACCAGGTGGGTCAGGGGGTCGGCCAGGCGCTCCACCACGGTCTTGTCGAGCTCGGTCTCCGCACCAGTGATGTTGAGCACGATGTCCTTGCCGAGCTCTTCGCTCACGTCGCGCACCACGCGCTGGAAGCGGTTGAAGGTGCCACCGATCTGCACCATGCGCAGGTTCAGCGCCGAATCGCGCACTTCTTCCATCAGGCTGGAAACGGCCGAGGTGGCCTGCACCACGTCCTTGATGCGGTGCTTGCGGGCCACCAGCAGGGCGCCTGCGCCGGCGATGATGAGTTCACCCACCAGGTCGATCAGGTGATCGAGCTTGGCGGCGTCGACGCGCAGCATCTGCGCTTCGGTGCCACGGCTGCTTTCGCGGGCGGTGTTCTGCTTGGCCAGGGCCGCGTTGACCACGGCCGAATGCACCTGGCCGCCTTCGACCAGCATCTGGCCCAGGGGCTCGACGGGTTGGCCTTCGTGGTGCTGCACGGTCTGGGTGTCGAGCGCGGCGTCCAGCTCGGCTTGCGTCAGCGTGCCGCAGCGCACCAGGATCTCGCCCAGGCGCAGTTCGGCTTCGGGCAGCTCGTTGATGAGGGCAACGTACTCTTGCACCTTGCTGTGCGGCGGCAGGATGCGCACCGTGCTGTCATCGCGCACGAAGTCGAAGGCCGATTCGATCTTGGCCTTGTCGGCGTCCGTCTTGAAGCTGATCTCAAAGCCGATGTGGCATTCGTCGGGTTCCAGCTCCGACAGCCGGGGCACGTTCTCGGTCAGGGTCTCGACGTGAATCAGCTCACCGAAGGTGCCCAGGTAACGCGGGAAGCTCAGCGGGTCGAAGCCATCCTGGATGGTGCCTTTGCCGAAGCGCAGGGAGATGTGCCAGTGATCGGCTTGTGCAGCGGCTCCAGCAGCGGCACCTGCACCGGCGGCGTGGCCGGCCGGGTTGGCGGCGACAGCGGCCGGGGCGGCATGTTCTCCACCAGCGTGCTTGCCGCCTAGGTAGGCACTCAGGCCGTCTGTCAGCTCTTGGCCGCGCTGTTGAGCGGTGGCGTCGAGCTCGCGCTTTTCTTCCACCCGCTCGATCAGGTCACGCAGGTGATCGCCCGTGCGCAGCAGCAAGCCAGAAAGGGCGTGGTCGATTACCACGCGCCCGGCGCGCACTTCGTCGAGCACGCTCTCAGCCACGTGCGTGAACTTCACGATGTGGTCCAGGCCGAAGATGCCGGCGGAGCCCTTGATGGTGTGGGCCGCGCGGAAGATGGCGTTGATGATTTCCGAATCTTGCGGATTGCGCTCCAGTTGCAGCAGCGCGGTTTCCATCTGTTCGAGCAGTTCGCGGCTTTCGGTGAAGAACGCGGTCAGGGCTTCGTCCATGCTCATGATGTGGCCTCCTCGGCTTCGGGTGCGGAGATGTCAAAGTGGTCGGTCAAACCTGCCAGTTGCAGGACGGCCGAGACATGGGACGAGGGAGAAACCAGCCGCAAGGCACCGCCTCGACGGGCAGCCTCGTGGTGCGTGGCGAGCAGCAGTTGCAAGCCCGCGCCGTCGAACTCGGAAACGTCGCCCAGCTCGACCGTCAGCTCACCTTGAGGCGACATCGCGCCCAGCAGGCGTGTCTTGGTTTCGTGTGCGGTGAACACAGTCAGTTCACCTTCGATGGCAATGGTTGTGTTCATGGCAGCACCAGCTTGGAGACGACGTCGAGGAGTTGAGGGGGCTGGAAGGGCTTGACGATCCAGGCCTTGGCGCCGGCTTCCTTGCCTTTCGCCTTCTTGTCGTCGCCCGCTTCGGTGGTGAGCATGACCACCGGCGTGTACTTGTAGGCAGCCATCTGCTTCATCGCTGTGACGAAGCCGAAACCATCGAGGTTGGGCATGTTCACATCGCTGATGACGAGGTGGTATTTGCGCCCGTCCAGTTTGCTCAGGCCGTTGCGGCCGTCATCGGCTTCGACGACTTCGTATCCGGCGCCGGTCAGGGCGATGCGGACGGCTGTGCGCAGTGAAGACGAATCGTCCACCACGAGAATGGTTTTGGCCATGTGGGTCTCTCCCGTCAAAAGAAAGTGGTGTCCTGCTGGACGGACTGCTGTGCCTGCACAGATGCGGGCGGAGGCAGCGGCAGGCCGTCGTGGGCAGCCTGCTCTTCCGGCGTGGTGTAGGTGCTGCGCAGGGCATCGAGCCAGCGCGTGGGTTGGAGCGCCTCGCAGTCCGGCCCGCCGGACGCGGTCAGGTTGTCGGCCAGGCGCTCCTGGTCAGCCTGAACGTGCTGGAGCATTTGCGTGATGCGGTCTTGCGACTGCACGGCAACCAGCACCTCGTCGATCTCCTGGCGGATGGCCTGGCTTTCCTGCCGCAGTGCGTGAGACGAGTTGACGACGTTGGAGGCCGTGCTGTGGATGCCTTGCACCACGTCTTCGATGGTGCTGCTGGCGCGGTCCATCATGGCAGTGTCGTGCTCGGTGAAGGATTCGAAGCTGGCGCGGGCGCGCTCCATCGACTCGCTGACCTGGCGGATCACCAGGCCGATGCGGTCGCCCGTGCGGGCCGATTCGGTCGAGAGGTGCCGAACCTCCTTGGCCACCACGGCGAAACCGCGGCCGGTCTCGCCAGCGCGGGCGGCTTCGATCGCGGCGTTGATCGACAGGAGGTTGGTCTGCCGGGCGATGGCACCGACTTCCGAGGCCATCTCTTGCAGCTGCCCGACGAACTGGCTGACGCTGGTGACCTCGTCCATCAACTGCGAGCGCAAGGCGAGGGCTTCACGCAGTTCGGTCAACAGTTGGGTGAGCCGCTCTTGGGCCTGCGACAGCGAGTTCAGCAAACCGTCATCGCCATCGGGGGTCGAGCGGTCCATGGTCTGGCACAGCCGCTGCGACATGCCCGCGAAGCGCATGGTCAGCGTGTCCATGGCATGCGTCATCTGCTGCCGAACGGACATGATCTGGCGTGACCAAATTGGCACCACGGCGGTGGTCAGCTGGGGCAAAGCCGCATGCGCCTGGGCCTGGTTGGGCGCCGATGCCTGTGGTTTGCCGTCCGCGCGGCGCCCTGAGACAAGCTCCGCAGTCGCCACCACCGCCACGAAGGCGACGATGAATGCCCAGGCCCAAGACGGTGCCATGGCCGCCGCCTGGATGCAGGCCGCGCCCAGCACGGCGATGGCCACCCGGCGCCAGGGCCAGGCAAACGGCTGATGCAACCCCGCAGCGGGGGGCGAAACAGCCATCGAACTCATCTTCATGTCAACACTCCTTCGAAGAGGTCTTTGGACGGGACGCAGCCAAAGGTTTCGTCAGATCTGACTTCAAACCTGCTGTGCGCCCATCCCGGGACTCATCGGTCGGTGCTTGCCATGACTTGAGGTGTTCTTGGTCGTCATTTGAGCCATTCCGTGTAACGGTTTGAGAACGCAAGCGCAGCCGTTATTTCTTCACTTCATCTTCGGCCTTGTTGCGTCGCAGCAAAGCTTGTGAAGCCGTGCTTCAACGGGGCTTATCGCGCTTGTCGGAAACAAATCGGAAGTCGCGCGCTTGTCCTGCCGGCTTGGTGGATGGCTCTCGGGCGCCCTCATTCATTTGAATGAATCCACCTTCGGCAAATTCAGGTGGGCGGGCTGGAATCAAAGTTTTTTGATCGGCCTTTTTTCTGGCAAATCTGTTTTGGTGCGCTGAAGGATCAATTTGATGAAATGGCGATGAAAATTGATTGATTCGGTATCAAATTTGCCGAATTTGGTGGGCTCAGTCCATCTCGAATCACGTGTTACGATGAATTGGCAACGTTCCCAAAAATGCGTCATTCAAGATTCATTCAGGCGGTTTGATCCGAAGGCCGTGAATGGCGCTAGCCCCGGTTCATGCAGACGGTGATTCAGGAGGAAACGCGTTGTCGGTCACCCAACTCTGGCCATTTGATATTCGGATGCCCGGCTTGCAAGCTGGCCCTCGAGACGAAACTGGCAGCCCTCAGGGGCTGACTCGCGCGCGTGATCGCCTCATGTACGACACCGCCAAGCACCTTTGGTCGCTGCAGCAGTCGATGAGTTTGAGAAAGCCCGTTGCGTCCGCATTGCTGCAGACAGGTCTGGCGGGAATCCCGGGCACGAGCGCAGCGCTTGCCAACAACCCATGGGTCGCGTTGGTGCTGGCACAGCAGGCCTCCTTGGATGGCAGGTTCGATGCCTCGCTGAAACTCTCCCTCGCGGCGGTGGAGGCTCAAGCCCTGGAGTCGCCTCAGCGGCAGGTGGCCTTGGCCTGCGCCATGGCTGGTTTGTTCCACCGAGGTCTGTTGATGGCCTGTCCGCTTGCGCAAGACAGGGCGATGCGCGATGCGCATGCAGATCGGCAGCGCCTGTACCTTACGGTGTTCCAACCCATGTTCGCCGTGCAGCGCGAGCTGCGTGCCGCGAAGACCCACCTGCCTGCACAGGTGCAAGCCCAGGTTGACCGCATGCACCTGGTGCTCGACACCCTGGCCGGAAACGAGCCATCGGACGCCGCACGGCTTCAACTGCTTTCAGACCTCGTCAGCCGCAAGCACGCCTCGCAAACGGGGCAGGCCCTGCTTTGTTCAGGCCTCGCCTACCTGCTGCGCGATGACGGCGAGCGAGCCGCGCAGTGCTTCGACGAACTCGAGGCCTTGTCCAAGCGGCTCGCCTGGGGCTTCGGCCATTGGGTGGCGTTGTACGAGATGTGCCTGCTCGATGCCGCTTCACGTCGCTGCATGCCACCCAGTCCGGCAGAGATCGGGGCGATGATTGGCCCCGACTTCACGAGCTGGCTCCTGGCATCGAACGCCGCAGCGGGCGAAGCCCATGCGAAGGGTGCTTGTGCGCGGCTCGAGAAGGCCAAGGCCTTCATCCGCGAATCCCTCGGGCAGCGGTTTTCCGTGGCCGATGTGGCAGCGCATTGCGAAGTGAGCGCCAAAACGCTGGGGCAAGACTTCAAGGAGCTGGAGGGGATGACGCCGCTGGAGTTCATCACAAGCCAAAGGGTGATGCTGGCCGAGCAATTGCTGACCCAGCGGCAACTCTCCCTCAAGAACGTGGCCCAGGCTGTGGGGTTCGATTCGGTGCTGGGCTTCAGCAAGGCTTACGCCCGCATCACAGGGCGGGCGCCGGTGCCGCAACGGCCCGATGATGCGGGCCGCAGATGAAGCGAAGCGGGGTCATTCGGTCGACAGCTTGAACACCGCCACGGCCTGCACCAGTTGCTGGGCCTGGCCCTTCAAGCTCTCCGCAGCGGCAGCGCTCTGCTCAACCAAGGCCGCGTTCTGCTGCGTCACCTGGTCCATTTGCCCCACCGCATCGCCCACCTGCGAGAGACCAGCGGTCTGCTCGATGCTGGCCGAGGTGATCTCGGCCACGATGTCGCTCACGCGGCGGATCGACCCAACGATCTCGTCCATGGTCTTGCCCGCTTCGTCAACGAGCACCGTGCCTTGCTCCACCTGCTCAACGCTGCGACCGATGAGCGCCTTGATCTCCTTGGCCGCCTCGGCGCTGCGCTGAGCGAGGCCTCGCACCTCGCTGGCCACGACGGCGAAGCCTCGGCCCTGTTCGCCAGCGCGTGCGGCTTCAACCGCCGCGTTCAGCGCCAGGATGTTGGTCTGGAAAGCGATGCCATCGATGACCCCGATGATGTCGCCGATCTTGCGGCTGCTCTCGCTGATGCCCTGCATGGTGCTGACGACCTGTCCGACGACATCACCGCCTCGTGCTGCGATGGCGGAGGCACCCTGTGCCAGGTGGTTGGCCTGCTTGGCGTTGTCGGTGTTGTTGCGCACCGTCGCGCTCAACTGCTCCATCGTGGCGGCTGTTTGCTGGAGCGCGCTGGCTTGTTCCTCTGTGCGCTGACTGAGGTCCTGGTTGCCCTGGGCGATTTGCGAACTGGCGGTGGCCACGCTTTCGGAATTGGCGCGCACATGCGAGACCACCCTGGTCAGGCTTTCCTGCATGCGGGCCATGGCACGCAGCAAGTTGCCGAGCTCGTCGTTGCTGCCTTGCGGAATCTTGCTGGTGAGGTCGCCACTCTGGATGGCGTCCGCCGCCCGGGCCGCGTTGGCCAGGGGCCGCGTGATCGAACGGGATGCCATCCAGCCGACCGTTGCCCCCAACAAGGCCATCACGAGGGCCAGGCCTGACTGGACCCAGGTGCCCACCGAGGCGGCGCGGCTGCCCTCGGTGGCCAGCCGGTTTGCGATGTCCTGCTGCATGCCGAGGCTTTCGTCCGCCGCCTTGAAAACACGGCTCTGCAGCGTGAGCACCTCTCCCATCAATTGGGTTGAGGCTGCGGCCCGGTCGCCCTTTTCGGCCAGCGCGACGGCGCGGTCCATGGCCGCGTTGTACGCCTCGCGGTTGTCTTCAATGGCCTTGAGCAGTTCTCGCCCTCGGGGCAGGAGGATGGTCTTGTCGAGCGCGGCCAGGGTGGCCGAGGTCTTGTCCCGGAGCTCGGCGATCTTCTGCTTCTCAGCGCTGACGAACGCCGGATCGTTGTTGAGCGCGATGTTGCTTGCGATGCGACCGGTGGACTGGAAGTTGTCTTTCAGGCTGTTGAACTGAGCCACCTTCACCATGCGGTTCGTGGCCAATTCGTTGATGTTGGTGCTGAGGTCTCGCATCTGCAGCGCACCACAGGTCGAGATGCCGATGCCAATGACGGCGGTGGCGCCAAAACCCAGTGCCAATCTTTTGGCAACGGTCAAATTCTTGAACATTGTTTCGCCTTTGATATCTCGAGCGGGGAGCAACGACAAAGTCCGATTTTCTCCATGCACGGAGGGGCCTGTGGTCGTTCGTGTCGCTGGTTTATCGGCGGGCGAGGCTGGAATCTGAGCGTGCATGAGGGGGTTTTTGACGGCCTTGTCCGCGTGCTCCATGTAACGTCCGGAAATGCGATGAAACCCCGTTGAAAACAAAATGCCCTGATTCCCCAAACCCCCAAAAATAATGGGGTTTCGTCATGGCCATGCAACCCCCTTTTTCACGAAGCGGCGTGCTCGCATGGGGCGCCTTGGCGTTGAGGGCGAGCAGGCCTCGTGAAGCGAGGCCGGCAGGTGTGCTTGAGTTCACGCTTGAGGCCAATTGTCCGCAAAAAACACCTTTTATTTCGGACATGTGCTGACGATATTGCACTCAGCATGGCGGGACGCTCAGCGGCGAGAGGTGATTCCGCGTGGCTCGCCGTGTTCAACAACCATGAGGTGGATGCATGTTCAAGAATTTGACCGTCGCCAAACGCTTGACCCTGGGCTTTGGCGCCATCGTGGCCATTGGCGTTGTCATCGCTGCCTACGCCGCCATGACGATGCAGGCTTTGAGTGCCGACATCGAGGAGCTCAGTCAGAACCGCATGGTGAAGGTGGCTCAGTTCACGCAATTGAAGGACAACTTCCAGTCGATCGCGCGGGCTGCGCGCAACATCGTCATCAACACGGAGCCGGCTTTTGTAGCGGATGAAAAGAAGAAGATCGCCGAGGCGCGTGCCGAGAACGCGGAGATCCTGGCCAAGCTCGACAAGACCATCACCTTGCCCAAGGGGCGCGAACTCTACAAGGCCATCACTGAAAACCGCAGCGCCTACAACGCGGCGCTGGACAAGGCCATCGAGTTGGCACTCAGGGGGGAACGTGTGGCAGCGGGGGCGCAGCTCACGGGCGAGGTGCGGGGCCTGCAAGAGGTCGTGTTCAAGGCCACCGATGAATCCATGGCGCTCCAGCGAACGGTTGCGAATGGCCTGGCCGAGAAGGCGCGGGCAACCTCGTCTTTTGGCCTGAAGCTGATGGTGGCGCTCACGCTGGGCATGGTGGCGATCGGCTTGCTGGTGGGCTGGCTGATCACCCGCAATTTGAAGCGCTCGCTCGGTGCCGAGCCTGCCGCGCTGAGCGATGCCGTGTCTCGCGTGGCCGACGGTGACCTCAGCCAGCGCCTGATGCTCGCCTCAGGCGACACCACGAGCGTGATGGCCAGCGTTGTCCGCATGCAGGAAAGCCTCGTGCGGGTTGTGGCCTCGGTGCGCTCGAATTCCGAAAGCGTGGCCACCGCCAGTTCGCAAATCGCCCAGGGCAACCAGGACCTGAGCCAACGCACGGAAGAACAGGCCAGCGCCCTGCAACAAACCGCTGCCACCATGGAGCAGCTGAACACCACCGTGCGCAACAACGCCGACAACGCCAAGCATGCGAATGAGCTGGCCCAGGGCGCTTCCGGCATCGCCGCGCAGGGTGGCGAAGTGGTTGGGCAGGTGATCGACACCATGCAAGGCATCAGCGAGAGCAGTCGCAAGATCGGCGACATCATCGGGGTCATCGATGGCATTGCCTTCCAGACCAACATCCTGGCCTTGAATGCGGCGGTTGAAGCGGCCCGCGCCGGTGAGCAAGGACGCGGCTTTGCTGTGGTTGCCTCCGAGGTGCGTGGCTTGGCTCAGCGCAGCGCCGAGGCCGCAAAGGAGATCAAGTCCCTCATCAGCCGCAGCATGGAGCAGGTCGAGCAAGGCACGGTTCTGGTCAACCACGCCGGCAAGACCATGGGCGAAATCGTCGGCTCTATCCGCAACGTGAGCAACATCGTGGCTGAAATCACCTCGGCGAGCGCCGAGCAAAGCTCCGGCATTTCTCAGGTTGGCGATGCCGTTGGGCAAATGGACCGCGTGACCCAGCAAAACGCCGCCTTGGTTGAAGAGAGCGCGGCCGCAGCCGAGAGCCTCAAGGGGCAAGCCCAGCAACTGGTGCAGGCTGTTGCCGTGTTCAAGCTGTCGCACCAAGATGGCATCGCTTCAGGCGTGTCGATGTCGGTGAGCAAGGCGACCTCGGTTGCGCCTGCTGCCCGCGTGGCTTCGACGGTGCCGGCCAAGCCCAAGAAGGCCACGCGCGCAGCTTTGGGCAACTCACCCATGGCTGCCAAACAGACGCAACAACACGCAGACCCTGCCCTGGTGAGCGCGCCTGCCATTGCAGGGGGCGACGACGACTGGTCCTCTTTCTGAGCAAGGGCTTCCGCCCGAAGCGAAAGGGCGGTTGCGCAGGCCAGTTAGGCCTTTTGTGCTTCAACGGATGCCGTTGGACAGCAAGGTGGGCCGGGGTCACTTGAACTGTGGCAGCGAAGACGCATGGATGTTGGCCTTGGTGTTTTGCGGGCTGAGAGTTACCCGCAAAGTTACCCGCAACCATACTTGGCTTCTTGTAGCGCGATGTCTTCGAATTTTAAAGTTCAATAGGATAGAGCCACACTCTGCCTACTCCTCTACTTGTTCCTTTGGAATATTGTTCGGCAAAAGGAAAAACTATGCTGGCGGGCAAATTTTCCAAATGATTTAGATAAAAGAGTGCGAAACCTACGGCCTGCGGTTTAGTTGCCAGGGGGCTCAAATATAAGTTGGTGGCATCCCCTTGCCTTGTCTGAATTCTGGTAATTGCGTCAGATAATACCAAATAAGTTAGGAAGGGATCGTTGGCGCTTGAATATGCCAATTGTTCTTCAGGCACTTGAATGGGCGCGTCGGCTACTCTGCTCAAGCGTATTAAGCTCTCCTGATACATATCAGCACTTAGGGACGGCAGGCTTAATAATTGGATTAGCTTTGCGCTGCTCTTGTATGCAATTACATGGCTAACCAAGTCGTGATCGTAGCCAGACCCAATGATTAGGATATCGCTTGCCATATCTACTGAGTGGGCGCCCTCAAAACCATTTACCTGCCTTACTTCGGTCACGTTAGATGAGAAAACAGTATCAGCCTTCTTTTCATATTGAGACGGCTCCGCGTATATCATATCAAATGAGCGAAGGCCAATGCCTTTTAAATAGCTCATTAAAAAAATAAGATGCGGACGCATAAAGCCTGTTATATCTACGCAGAGCGCTGTATCGGGTGAAAGCTTTGGTTCAATCTGCTCCAATACGTCTATGATGAAATCGGATTCCGCTGCCGCTGCGGAAATTAGTCTTGCACCCGTATTGGGTAGTTCGTGCGGTAAGAGATTGTACTCGTTGTGAATAACCCAGTATTTATTTCTTGCCTGCGCCGCATTAAAAGTGTGGGTTATTCTCTGGCTTAAATTGAATGCCGATATATAAATGTCATAGCTTTTGGCGCTGGGGGTGAAATGTCTTTTGCCGTTGGCCACCCTAAATAATAAATCAACGTTAAGCATCGTCGAATAGCCCGGATTGATTGCGTGTATTTTTAGAAGCTAGAGCCCCAATTGATGTCGGTAAATACATCAATTCAACCCGCTTAGCAATAAGCCCCTTAACGGCGTCTTGATCCCCTACTTGTACTAACCCCTCGGCAAGTTCAGTTTTTAGTTCTATAGAACCGCGCCTTGATTCGGAGATTCCCCATCGAGGGGCTAACATTGGGTTTATTTGGAATCTTGTCACCACGCGCTGGTCATTCTTTGCACTTGCAGAGGCAATGCGCAGAAGAAATGACCAATTTTCAGCCATTTCAATAGCTTTGCTTGCTTGAGCACTAAGTCGCGAAAGGTCTAGCCGAAAGCAGCATAGATCACATTCAGATGGGTTGTCTGCATAGCGTACATAACGCAAGAGGGTACATATATTTTCGACGGCATTTCTGACAAGAGTGCCATATGCATCTGGCTGAGAATCCTCCCAAAACCAGTCGGCCGCATCTCTAATGCCGTGAGTTTGGGCATCAATGGAAATGGCGCTGTGCAGGAATGGCTCCTCTCCTGCAAAAATCGCTCTGCGATAGATATGCTTTAATAAGCTTAGGAGATTGCGCGGTACGCCTTGCGAAAGACGAATCAAAGTAGAGAAACCGCAATAGACCGGCTTTTTGCCGTAATCTCTATACAACTGCGCTAACAAATCTGAAGAAAAGTGACTGTATAAGTCGTAATAGGCGGGCGCCGCTCTGGGGCCGCCTTGAAGTAGTTTGTCTACTTCTACTTTAATTTCATTTGCAAGAACGACCGGATCTGTCTTTTTGTTCAGTTTCTTTTGAAACAAAAGAAGATTTGTTTTTTCGAGCAAAGGGTGGTCGTGAATTCGCAGAGTATTTATTATTGAGTTGACAATATCGGGGTCATCAATGATGTCATTGAGCGCCTTAGAAAACGAGCAGATATAGGGGCGTTCTAAACCTTCTATGTCTCGTTGTTTTACCAATGACTGCGCCACTTGTTGATAGTAGTTTTCAGTTGGAAGTTCCTCAAACTGCGAGTTCAGCTTGTTCGCTTCGAGGGCTGCAGTAGAGCGAATTGCTTCGATTCTTTTCAAGACAAGCTTAGTCGCCAGCTCTTCATATTTGCCTGACGTTTCCCTTAACAGCGCATCAAGCTCGACTTGAGCGAATTCAGCATCACGCTTTATTGGTTCACCCGCACCTAAAGTGCAGTACGTTTTTATTCCGTACAGGCGTGCGCCGATTTTTACGGTGGAATTGTCGCGTCGATAGCGAACAAGACTATTCAAAAATTTCTGCTGATGCTCGGTAAAGTTTTCGACTTCGTCAATAAGGTAAAGAAAGACGGTATCTTTGGCAAAGTCACATAAGTCTGAAAGTATTTTAGGCACCCCGAAAACCAGATCTCCGGGGCTAAAAGTGATCTCAATGCCTTCCAGTTTGCGAGTTATTGAGCAATTATTAATTGCCTTGTCGACCTTTTGGCGCGTGTCTCTTAGGTGGTTAGAAAGTTCGTCATAAGTGCTAATTACTTCGGGAATGCCAGCATGAAATATCTTGGAAATGCTGGCCACAAAATTTTTATTCCATTCCGCACTCAATAGTTCAACGCCCTCTAGAGCAGGGCGTAAGGAAGATAGTAGAGTGCCAACTAGCCAGAGTTCGAATGAATAGGCAAAAATATCAGCCCAAACATCGTCAGGTTGCCCTTTGCCAGCAAACCGATTTGCATTTAAGCCATCCGCTCTGGCGTATATGCCTACATAGCCTTCGGCTTTCAAGGCAGTTTTGAGGTCTTGATGCCTAAGAGATTGCACAGTTGAGGAGCAGTATCTCATTAGATGAGTTTTGCCGCTTCCCTTACCTCCAAGAAGGAGCATTGGCATAAGGGAGCGGGGCTTCAAAAGGTCAACTAAACCTTCAGCTCCACTTGCAATATCTACCCAGTAGTCTTGAATTTGGCGATCCGAATAATCGGAGGCTTTAGTGAGATCGAACGGGTTATCGCTTTGTCTTTTCATTGCCAGACCTTCTCACATCTTCGGAAATCTGCGGAAAATTGGATACCACGGCTCAGTAGATCCGTTCTCTAACTCGCACCAGATAATAGGGATAGTGTTGTCTGGGGTGTTGTGAGAGAAGCCGAGAAGCAGTTGGCTATCCCCATAGCCTAGTTCATGGCCAGGCAATAGGAGACATCCATATTGATATGCAAGAGCAACAAGCAAAGAAGGTGCTAAATTGGGGTCGAGATCCGCTGCATACCTAGTCTTAGAGTCTCCCCATTTATAAGTTCCATCCAACTCATAAACGGCCCCGCAATTATTCTGAAAAACCGTTTCCGCTCTAATTCTTTCCAGTCCGCTGGACATAGCGAACAGCGAAAGATAATGTAGCTCCACATCCGGCTGATTGGCTATTAAGTCAGGCAATAGGTTTTTGGAATAAAAAATGGCAGTTTCTCCGCTGCCACATAGATCATCCAAGAATATATAGCGCTTCACGTTGGGGTGTAGAGGCGACCTAGTGCGTCCATGAGGCCCTTCCGCTGTTGAGTAAATTTGCGCGGAGTCCAAAAAGGAATTCTTGGACAAATTATTTTCTTGTCTGAAATAATAAAGTAGATGCACTCCGCTCTCCGACGGGTTTCCAACGCCTAAAAAGCGCGTTGCTTCTAATTCCTCTCGCAGTTTCGCCTTGAATTCCTGAAGCGAATTGGTGGACGACTTTATTTGCTGCGCTAGCGGAAGCAAAAACAATTCATTGTACATTGCGCGAAGCAGTACGCGAATTTCCTTTGAGCCATAGTACATGAACTGAGTGGCTAGATATAAGGCGTGTAGTTTTTCTATATGGGCTGGGGCCCCAGTTCTGCCCTTGAAATTCGCCAACCAGTTTTCTACGACAGGCCCATTTGCACGCCCCTCCCAGACTCGTTCATTCAGAATGACCAGTTTGGCGCACAGGTTGTCCCAAAGGTCAATTTCGGTGCCACTCAGGGATTCAGGTGGATTTAACATGCTAATTGAACGACTTTTGAAAAACCAAGACCCATTCTCGGGTTATCATGCTTGCTGTTTTGTTTCTTTTTGTCATAAGTCCTCTGGACTTTATTTCGTCAATCAGCTTTAGTTTTGTGCGGAGTCCTAATGAGTTAAATATGCTTGAAATGTATTCTGACGAAAGGAAAGCTTCTCCGCAGACATGATTATTGCCGATTACTATTACTGCGTAGCCTCCCGCTTTCAGCACCCTTGTCATTTGGATGATCGATGCTTCCATTTCATTCAAATAGACTGCGCATATAGCGGCTCTGGCTGGATTAATTTTTCTTATACGCGAAATTACCTCGTTTGCTTCCGGCACCGATGTTTTAACCGCAGAGTCGACAACCGATTTAAGAAGATGTTCGCGACCAATTGTTTTATTTTCGAGAGGCTTTAACTCTCCCTCTCCTGCAAAACCGAGCCATCCTAGGCTTAAACTAGACGCACGTATGTATTTTTGTGCTCCAGCATATGGGGGTGAGGTGATTATTAATTCGACGGAATTTTCGTCGAGATGGCCGCCGAGTTCCCTTAGAATTGATCTCGCATCAACTCCGGCATCAATTATATGGGGAGATGAAGAAAGTAGATTTTTAAAGTTTTTTGCTCGCGATATGTTGTTTGATAGTTGTTCGCTAAATCTAGCCCAAACTTTTTCTTTTTCTTTGAGTTCTGTTGGGGAGAATTCTTGTTGAACAGGTACAGAAAGGCGCGGATCAGCAATGCTTACTTTGCGAGCGGTTGCGGAAAAAGAAATCAAAAAGAAATGTCTGTAGTCGTCATCTAATTCGCCCTCTATGGCTGCTTTAAGGCGACTTAGCTGGCTGATGATTGAGTCGCTGTACCATTTCCTGATATTTATGACATTCGGCGGATTCTTGCTTCTGGAGCGCAAGAATCTAGTGTGTAGCGCTTCAATTTTCGGCTGAATTATTTCAATATCTATTGGAGTGACCTTCGTCTTGGCAATTGCACGTGCAAGCGGATTCGTGTCGCTATATGCTGCAATGCGGCCGGATAGCACAGTTTCTAGTGCCACGGTGCCAGTTCCTCCAAAGGGGTCAAGCACGGTGCCCTCATTCGAACACAACGCCTCAGAAGCGAGAAAGAAATGTGCAATATGAGGCAGCAGCTTGGCAGGATAGGGATGGAGGTAATGCGTAGCTCGCTCTCCAACTTTTAGCCAAGGGACCATTTTGCGGAATGAGACTTCTATACTGTTGCCTGTAGTGGCATAAAGATCAAAAAGCGCTCGGAGTTCAGTTGATGTGTCAACTGGATAAGCCTCATTGCATTGACGATTCTCCCCAGGCTTTGCCATGGGGGCGTCGTTCAGTAGCGAGTGATCGTTGGGAGCTTGTAGCATGTTCAGATGATGCCATCATGAGAGAAGGGTAGCGTTTGCTGAGGCAACTGTTCTTGCTTGCGTTGCACACGGGCCGCTCGTGCCACTGCAGGGGTTTGTGGGTAAACCGGCTCGATTCGATGATGATGCCGGTGATTGTCTTGATCGCCACATGGTTGCCCTCCGTTGATGAGATGGCGTCAGGTTCACATGCAGCATGGCAGTTGCAAGGCCGCGCAAGTCAGTGGCGGCATCCGCAAGCACCAGCCAGAAAGCGCCTGATATCCAACCGTTTTCGGCTGGCGGCAGTTGCATCCCGCTTGACGCTGACATCGGCGCAAGGTCAACTGGAGATTCCTATGGGCTCCTTGTCCCCGTCCGTCGCGGAGAAAAAGGCGTCGCAGTCGTTACCTGCCCTCGAAGAATGTGCAGTCACTGCACCACCGCAGTCCGTCAAGGTCTGCAAGCGTCACCATGCGGCCCTGCCGCATCTCGTTCGAGGCGCTGACGTTGGCCAGACCAGCGCGCCGTCTCGCCGCATGCCGCACCGATGGCATGCCTCTGTAGTACCGCCACGCTTGGCCGTGGAAACGCAACAGCCGTTGCCCGCTTGATGGCATCGATCACCTCGCGGTGTTCGCATGCAGCAAAGCGGAGCAGCCGTTGAACTGCCATAGAGCAGGTTCGTCGCCAGCGTCGTTACTGGCAGCTTGCTGACAGTGACGACGCAAGTAGCATGACCGAGCGCCTTGTCAACCACCGTGGCGTGAGCCAGTGACCCTGCGCAGTGATGCCAGAAGAACTGCCAACGTCAAGGCATGTTGATCGAAGTGGATCGAAGGATGGCCAGACCACCTTCGCCGATCCGATGGGCCCCGAGCCCATGTTCCCCACAGCACATTCGCAGCGAGTTTCAAACCCGCCGTGCATGACTGTGCCGTGCCTTTGCGGCCCGATCGCAAGGCACCGTCAGGCCACCCGTCAGATGGCCGCCCCTGGACGTGTGTGAGACGCACACCCCTTGGACCCTGGGTCAATGGTCCTTGCGCATCGGCTATGCCAACAGGCAAGCCAGCGCAACGCCACAGCGACGTGCAACGCAGGCGAGCAGTCAACAACCTTGCACAAACCGGGAATGGTGTCCCGCGTCCCTTGTAGTCCCTGTCGCGCTGCGGCGCGAAGGGCGGACAGAAACACTTACCAGACCTCTCCACACCATGCACAAGTCCTCGCCTCCACTGACACGAGGCAAGGCAGACGGATCGATGAACAGTCTTTGAAAGGCCTCGGCCATGCGCACCCTCAACCGCGATTTCAAGCTCATGTGCCAGCGCAACCGCGATGGCTCCTTCGCCACGCAGCATGACCGAGAACGGCTGCTGACGATGATGGCAAACCAGCTCCATGAAGACGGCTTCAAGAACCTGCGGGCGCAGGGCTTGCGCACCAAGCACGTCGATCACCTCGTGAGCCGCTGGCAAGCGGAAGGCGCCAGCAGCGGCACGATGAAGAACCGCATGTCGGCGCTGCGCTGGGTGGCCGAGAAGATCGGCAAGGAAAACATCGTGGCCCGCGACAACGCGGCTTATGGCATCGCCGACCGGCGCTATGTGACGAACGAGTCCAAGGCAAAGGAGTTGGATCAGGGCAAGCTAGAGAAGGTATCCGACCCGTATACGGCCATGTCCTTGCGGCTTCAAGAGACCTTCGGCCTGCGGCGCGAGGAAAGCATCAAGATCCAGCCAGGCTGGGCAGACAGAGGCGATGTGCTGACGCTCAAGTCCACATGGACCAAAGGCGGCAAGGAACGCGACATCCCGATCCGCAATGAGACGCAGCGAGACTTGTTGAACCAAGCCAAGGCGCTGGCAGGCAAAGGCAGCTTGATCCCGACTGAGATGTCCTACCGGGATCAACTGAACCGCTTCAAGGCACAGACGGCCTTCGCAGGCATCGACCGTGTTCACGGCTTCCGCCATGCTTATGCGCAGACGCGCTATGTCGAGTTGACAGGCTGGAAAGCGCCGGCCACAGGTGGGCCGACATCCAAGCAACTGAGCCCTGAACAGAAAGCCATCGACCGGCAAGCCCGGCTCACCATCTCGCGCGAGCTTGGGCACGAGCGTGAGCAGATTACGGCGGTCTACTTGGGTCGTTGATGGAGGTCAGGCGACGTTGTGGTTCAGCCGCGTGCGTTCATGAACGGGATGACCTCGGCGCCGCGTCGCAGGGTGTCCAGATAGTCGGCCCACGTTTGCATCATCGCGCGCCGCTGGGCCATGAACTCCGTGCGGTTGTAGGCACGCCCAAGGCTGTCCTTGACCGAGTGTGCGAGCTGAGCCTCAACTACTGCTTCCGGCACGTCCAGGCGCTCAACCATCAGCGTGCGGGCCATCGCCCGAAAGCCGTGGCCGGTCATCTCGTCCTTGGCAAAGCCCATGCGTCGCAGGGCAGACAACACGCCGTTCTCGCTCATGGGTCGATCACCGCCGCGCGGGCTGGGGAAGACATATCGGCCATGCCCTGTCAACGGCGCCAATTCGCGCAGCACCGCAATGGCTTGCGTTGACAACGGCACCATGTGCGGCGCGCCGCTCACCTTCTGCTGCTTGCTGCGTTTCATCTTCGCCGGTGGAATGGTCCACATCGCCCCATCCAGATCGAATTCGTCCCACTCGGCGTGGCGTAGCTCTCCAGGCCGCAGGAAGACCAGCGGCGCCAATTTGAGCGCCGCCCGCGTGGTCGGCATCCCCTGGTAGTCATCGAAGGCGCGGAGCATGCCGCCCACCAGCTTGGGATCGGTGATGGCTGCATGGTGCTTCACGATGACCGGCTTGAGCGCATCGCGCAGGTCGGCCGCTGGATCGCGCTCGCATCGGCCCGTAGCGATGCCGTATCGGAACACCTGCCCGCATGCATGCCGGATGCGGTGAGCGGTCTCGATTGCGCCCCGTGCCTCCACACGACGCAAGGTTTCGAGCAACTTGGGCGCCGTCACTTCGGCAATCGGTGTCTCGCCGATCCACGGAAAGGCGTCTTGCTCCAGGCGGATCAGCGTGCGTTCGGCGTGGCTCTCCGACACCTTGGCCGTATGCACGGTCTTGTGCCATTCCCGCGCCACGGCTTCGAACGTGTTGGCCGCCAAAACGGCCCGCGTCTCCTTCTCGGCCTTGCGCTTGGCGCCCGGGTCAATGCCCGCCGCAATGTCCTTGCGCGCCTGCTCGCGCCGCTCCCGTGCGTCCTTGAGGCTGACCTCGGGGTGGGTGCCCAGGGACAGCATCTTTTCCTTGCCGTCGAACCGATAGCGGAAGCGCCACCACTTGGCGCCGCTGGGCTGCACCTCCAGCCCCAGGCCGCCGCCGTCGGGCAGGTTGTAGGCCACCTCCCGTGGCTTGGCGTTGCGGATCGCAGGGTCCGTCAACTTGTGCGTCGCGTTCTTCGCTGTCATGGGTGATCCTCCTGCTTGTGGGTAACTGGTTTTCGCTGAACCAAGTTACCCGCAAAGTTACCCACAACAAGGCCGGGATGTCTAGACACCCAGTGGAGCGTGTTGAGACGAAAAAAATCCCTAAGTCGTTGATTACTTAGGGATTTTGGAGCCTCAAGAACCGTCTTGAGACCATTGAATGGTGGAGCCGGGGGGAATTGAACCCCCGTCCGTCAGCCATCATCGAGCAGATCTACATGTTTAGCTGTCTGATTTGGATCTCGCCAACCTGATCGCGCAGCAGCACGCTACCAAGCCAGCCAGTCACTGAATCTCGACCTCACCTGAGTGACCCAGATGAGGCCCAGCCTATGTGAATGACCTCTCAGTTCTTGTCTTGCGACTCAAACCCGGCCCATAGGCCAACCGTTGAGAGGCTCACCGGTGTTAAGCGGCGAGTGCGAACGATTCGTCGTTTGCAGTTGGTTTTTTTCCAGTGGATTTACGAGCTGACTGGTGCTCGACATGCCCTGTCCCGAATCCGCACCAACGTCGAAACCAGGTCGGCCCCAGGGAAATGGGTCGCCCATTGTAGGCCGGATGGCTGTCCGGCGCTTGGGCTTGTCAAAGATGTGGCGCCTGGCGCCTGGTTTTCAAGGGCGCAGCCTCAGCGGCCATCGAGGCGTTGCAGTTCAAGCTCCGCCAAGCTGTGCTCCCGGTAGGGCAGGGCCTTGATGTCGACGACCCGCTTGAAGGCGCTGCGGGCCGCCTGCGTGTCGCCTTGCAGCAGTTGCTTTTGGCCGATGAAGAAGTGGGCTTCAGCCAGCCGCAAGCGCGCTTGCTCCGGGTCGGATTTGGCCATGCGCAGCAGCTCGTCCTGCGTCACCTGGCCTTGCAGGAAGTGGGGCAGCACGTCGGGCCAGCGGGTGCGGTCCTGGCTCGGCATGTGCGGCAAAAGCGCCTGAATGCCTTGTCCCTTGCTTTGCCGCTCGCTGGCCAGGTAAAGCCAGGCCAGGGCGAAGGTTTGCTCTGCTCCGGCGGAGCTTCGCGCCTGTTCGCTCAGCGTGAGGATGGCGCCAGGGATGTCGCCGGTCAGCACCTGTGTGATGCCCAGCCAGCCCACGGCCTCTTGCATGGCTTCTTGCTCGGGTTGCAGGTCGCGCATGGCCTGGAAGGCCTGTCTGGCGTCGACCGCTTGCTTCATGCCGATCAGCGCCACGCCTCGCACGCCCATGGCGTCGGCGTCTTTGGGGTCGCTGCGCAGCACCTGGTTGGCGTCGGCGATGGCCTGCGAGGGCGCGCCCAGGTGGTTGTTGGCGCGGCCACGGTCGATCAAGATGCGTCGTGTCAGCGGCGAGTCCTTGGGCACCACCTTGAGCGTTTCGTTGGCGGCCTGGCGGGTGAACAGCTCGCGCTGCAGCAGTCGGTTGAGTTCGTCGTTGCGCGAATCGCCAACGGTGCTTTGTTCTTCTTCGGCGCGTTCGGCGGCGGCGCCGAGGTCTTTGCGGTCAACGATCAGCAGGCGCAGTTGCTGGCTGGTCAGGCGGCGGGCGCGGATGATGGCCTCGCGGAAGGCCGTGATCTGGGCGGGCTGAACTTCGTCGAGCTTGCGTTCGTAGCGCTGGATCAGGGTGACGTATTGCCCTTGGGCTTCCATGCGGCTGTTGAAGGCGAAGTGACGGTCTTGCACTTGCTGTGGCGCGGGCAGGGTGCCGCCAAAGGGGCGCGGCGTGTGCACGACGATGCGCATCTCCGCGGGCTCAGACTGCATCACCCAGTACGGGTATTGCCGCTTGGGCTCCATCGGGGCGATCAGGTGATCGAGCATGTCGCCTGCGAAGTAATCGGTGTCGAGTCCGCCCAGCCGATAAGTGCCGAACATGGGGTGTTCGAAGTGCAGGGTCAGGGTCAGCACGTTGTGTTCACGGTCGTCCAGCACGCCGGCTTGCCCCACTTGCTTGAGGCCAGGGGTGGCTTTCACGTGGATGCCGGCGATGGACTGGGTCAGCTGGTCGAGGCTGGTGGTGCCCAGGGCCCGACGCCAGCGCTCGGCCGCCAGGCCCTTGGCCATCATCGTGGCGGTCAGTTGCGTCGGCTGGCCGGGGTGAGAGAGGTCCCAGCTTTGCTGATACTGGATCTGGCTGAGCGCGAACGATGGCGGCTTGACCACTTCGAGGCCCGCCTTGTGGCCGACGATGAGGGCCATGCCCAGGTCCATGTAGCCGCGCTCGCGCCAGCTGAGCCCCTGCCCAGACAGGGTGCCGTCCATCAGGATGGTCTGGCCGTCGAGGTCGAGCGCCGTGACGACGTGATCAAAGAGGTCGTGGCTGGGCAGGAATTGCTGGATGCCCCGGTTGCGCATCGTCGACACCAGCGCGGGGTGCACCTCGAAGCCCAGGCCCGTCAGCAGGGTGTTGAGCAGGAGCGTCTTGTCCTTGCAGTCGCCTCGGCGGTCGGCCAGCGTGCGTGCGGGCGGCGCGGGGCGATGCGAGTTCTCGCCCAGGCTGGTGCTGAAGTAGCGGATCTCGTCTTGCACGAAGCGCAGCACCTCGGCGAGCAATTGCTCGCGCGGCAGGTTGCGGGCTTTCCAGGCTTCGATGCGTTGGGCCACTTCGCCGGTGGGGGCCGGGGCCTTGAACAGGCCTTCGGCCCAGGCCTCGACTTCATCCCACGAGGCGTATTCGCTGACTTGCAGGGCGGGTGCCACTTTCACCCAAGGGGGCACAGCCGCCTCCATCTGGATGGCGGGCATGTTGTCGATGGCCAGTGAGATGACCTGGCGGTCTCCTTGCACGCTGTGCTGAACGGGCAGGGGCTGAGGCAAGGTGCGCCATTGCAGCTTGCGCGAGGCTGGCGCGTCGATGCGAAGGTGGACGCGTTCGACGGGTGCATCGCTGGCCAGGACGTGGCCGCTGGCGTACCGGCCACCGAAGATGGGGTTTGCGCCGATCACAGAGTAGGCCAGGTCGACGATGTCGCCGACCCGCACGTCGCGCAACATCAGCAGGGCGGTGTTCTGCCCGTCGATCACGCCTTGTTCGAGCTGCTGCTCGCGGCGCAGGATTTCGACGCGGGTGTCGCGGGTGCGGTCGAGCGCCTGGTTGCCGCGCTGGATGGCGATGCGGTGGATGACCAGTTGCTGGTAGGCAGGGTTGAAATCGATCGCGGGCTCGGAGACGTCTTTGAGTCCTGCGGTGTCGAGCGCCTGCCGGCGGGTGCGCACGTAGGAAGCCGGGCCATGGCCATCGATCATGACCTGCTGGTCGAGCAGCAGTTCGCGCCGAGCCAGGGGGCCTGCCGAGCTGGGTGGGCGTGCGGCGGCGGCCTCGCCGGGGTCTTTCACCCAGGCCGGCACGGGCGCGTAGCGGTAGGCGGTGGCTGTGTTCGCTTTGGACGCCGACGAGGTGGCGCGGGTGGCTTCGCTGGCGCGGGGAGCGGCCGTGGCCTGCCCCCAAGACAGCGCGGCGCACAGGGCGAGGCCCAGCGCCGCACGGATGCGTGTCATGTTCTGATCTCCCTGAGACAACCCAGGAAGTGTATCGAAGCGGTTTCGCGTCTGGCGGGGCGTTTTCTTCAGGCCAGGTCGCCGACCAGCGCCGCGCAGAAACCGTCGAGGCTGTCTTGCTCGGGGCCGCTCAGTTCGCCAGCCGACAGGCGCACAACTCGCTCGATGAGGGCCAGGCGATGAGCCAGCGCGTCGAGCACGGCTTCGGCCTCGGCCACTTGGTCGATGCCGATCGCCCCAGGGCCCCACAGGCCGCTCTCGTTCCAGCCTTGCCTGAGCTTGTGCAGCAGGTGGCCGCACAGGTCGGCGGAGCGGGCCAGGGAGGCGCTGGGTTGCTCGGGCAACATCAGCGCGAGGCGGTTCATGGCGCCTTGCAAGGCGAAATCCAGTTGCGCGAGGGCGTGCAGCAGGTCTTCACCAGATCGCCTGGCGAGCAAGGGCGGCACCGCGCGGGCGGCGGCGGCCAGGGGCCCGGCCAGGTGGTCATCGAACTCGCCTGGCACCACGCGCAACGCCACGCTGGCGTGGTGCAGCGTGGCATCGGGCAGGCGCAGCGCGGCCAGGGCTTCTTCGGTGGCCGACAGCAGCTTGCCCAGCGCCGACATGCGCTCGCCGGTGAGCAGGTGCGGGTAGCCGGAGCCATCGAGCCGCTCGTGGTGTTCGGCCACGGCCCGCACGATGTCGCGCGGGTAGTCGGTGAGCTGGCCGAGCAGCAACTGGCCGACGTGCGGGTGCACCACGAGTTGCCGGTAGGCATCGACATCGAGCGTGGTGTTCGCGTCGGCTTCGCCGTATTCGGGTGAGATGTACATCTCGCCCACGTCGTGCAGCAGTCCGGCGGTCATGGCCTGGCCGATGAGGCGCTCGTCACCGCCGTTGGCGTGCATGAGGGCGCCGGCCACGGCCATGGCGTCCAACGCATGCGCGAACGCGGCGGGGCGGGCGGTTTCGACGGCGCTGATCAGCAGTTGCACCACCGAGTGCAGGCGGATGCCAGCCACGCCGTGCATGAGCGCGGCCGCGTGGGGACGCAGCAGCGGGCTGAGCACGCCTTCGGTGTCGATGAGGCGCGCCAGGGCCTGTTTCAGGCTGGTGGGCGTCACCCCGTCCTCGGCCATCAGGCAGGTCTCCAGCGGCTTGCGCAGCGAGCGGTCCATCAGCTTGCGCTGGAGGTCTGGTGTGACGGGCTGGTTGCGCGCCCAGAGCTTCATCCCGTTGATGTCGAAGATGTCGCTGGAGGCGATGATCGACCGGGTTTCGCTGGCTTCCAGGATGGTGGCCAGGGCATGGGGGTTGGCGACTCGGAAGTCGGCCGGCAAGGCGTTCACGGCGTCGGGGCTCATGAGCACTCCTCGCCCCGCGGTGGGGAGCGGGGCCGACCCATTATGGGTCGGTGCCGCGCCGATGGCACACGTGGAAACGCCAGCCTGGGGCGCGGTTGCACTTTCGGGCTGGCGTCTGTGTCGGATTGCACGGCTGGGCGCCTTCGGCGGCTTCCCCGGCGGCGCGCTCAGCTACGGTAGTCGGCGTTGATGCTGACGTAGTCGTGCGAGAGGTCGCAGGTCCAGACGGTGGTGGCGGCCTGGCCACGGCCCAGGTTCACGCGGATGGTGATTTCCGATTGCTTCATGACGCGTTGGCCGTCTTCCTCGCGGTAGGCGGGGTTGCGGCCGCCCTTCGTCACCACGTGCACGTCGTCGAGGTGCATCTCGATGAGGTTCTGGTCGAGGTCGTCGATGCCGGCGTAGCCCACGGCGGCCAGGATGCGGCCGAGATTGGGGTCGGAGGCGAAGAAGGCGGTCTTGACCAGCGGCGAGTGGGCGATGGCGTAGGCGGCCAGCGCGCATTCGGCTTCGTCGCGGCCGCCTTCGATGGTCACGCTGATGAACTTGGTGGCGCCTTCGCCGTCGCGCACGATGGCCTGGGCCAGCTTTTGCGAGACCTCGATGAGCGCGGCGCGCAGGGCCTGGCCGTCGGCGCTGTTCACGTCGGTGATCTCGGCGTGTGCGGCCTTGCGGGTGGCGATCAGCACGAAGCTGTCGTTGGTGGAGGTGTCGCCGTCGATGGTGATGCGGTTGAAGGAGGCGTTGGCGGCGTCCGTCAGCAGGCCTTGCAGCAGCGCCGGGGCGACGTTGGCGTCGGTGGCCAGGAAGCCGAGCATGGTGGCCATGTTGGGCTTGATCATGCCGGCGCCCTTGCTGATGCCGGTGATGGTGACCGTCTGGCCGCCCAGGGTGATCTGCTTGGAGAAGGCCTTGGGCAGGGTGTCCGTGGTCATGATGCCTTCGGCGGCCACGGCCCAGTTGTCGGCCCTGGCGTCGGCGATGGCGGCGGGCAGGCCGGCTTCGATGCGGTCGACGGGCAGCATCTCCATGATCACGCCGGTGGAAAAGGGCAGCACCTGGCGCGGCGAGAGTTGCAGTTGGCGGGCAAGGGCGACGCAGGTGGCGCGGGCGCGCACCAGGCCGTCTTCGCCGGTGCCGGCGTTGGCGTTGCCGGTGTTGATGACCAGGGCGCGGATGTCGCTGCTGTCTTGCAGGTGCTCGCGGCAGATCTGCACGGGCGCGGCGCAGTAGCGGTTCTTGGTGAACACGCCGGCCACGGCGCTGCCTTCATCGAGCGTGATGACCGTCAGGTCGCGGCGGTTGGCCTTGCGCACCCCCGCCATGGTGATGCCCAGCTTCACGCCGGGAACGGGGTGCAGGTCGGAGGGATTCGGGGCGGAGAGGTTGACGGGCATGGTGTGAAGCGCTGGGGGTGGCGTGCCGGGGCGTTGCGGTTGGCCCTGGCAAAGAGGCCCGATTGTGCAACACCGATGCAACACCGGTGCGACACCATCGTGGCGGCCCCGTGGCTTCACATGGCCTTGAACCGATGGGCGTACATGCGGCTGACTTCGAGCGTCTCGGCGCGGCCCCGGATGTGGATGCGCAGCTTGCTGCCGTCGCGGATCACCCGGTCGATGGCGGTGACGTTGACCACCGCGCTGCGGTGCACCTGCCAGAAGCGGTTGGCGTCGAGCCGGGGCAGCAGCTCGCGCAGCGGCGTGCGGATGAGCAGTTCGCTGCTGCCCGCGCGGTCGGTGACGAGGCGCACGTACTTGTCGGCGGCCTCAAAGCACAGCACTTCGTCGACAGGCACCATGACCAGGCTCTGCCCGGCGGCAACCTGGATGATGCTCAGCGGCTCCGGGCGCGGCATGGAAGCGCCGATGCCGTGATCGGCCTCATCGGGCAATTGAGGCTGCAATGAGGCACCTGGCTCGCCGCCTTGTTGGCGCCAGGTCAGCTGGGCTTGCAGCCTGGACACCGTGGTGCCGAGCCGGGTCGATTGCACGGGTTTGAGCACGTAGTCGACCGCCGCGTGCTCGAAAGCGGCCAGCGCGTAGTGGTCGTAAGCGGTGACGAAGGCGATGAGGGGCAGCGGCCGGTCGTCGGGCCAGCGTTCGAGGATCACGTCGGCGGCGTCCAGGCCGGTCACGTCGGGCATCTGGATGTCGAGGAAGAGGATGTCGGGCAGTGCTTCGAGCGCGGCGTCAATGGCGGCCTGGCCGTCGGGCGCGGCGGGCAGCAGCCGCAGCTCGGGCCACAGGCGTTGCAGCATGCGGGCGAGGGCATCGGCCAGCAAGGGTTCGTCTTCGGCGATGAGGGCCAGGGGGGTCATGGTGGTTCGCGGCGATCCGGGGCGGGTGGCTCAGGGCAGGAATCGGGAGGGGCCGAAGGGCGAGGGTTCCGGCGCGGGGGCGGGCGCCGGGGCGTCGGTCTGCAAGGGCATGCGCACGGTCACGCGGGTGCCTTCGCCGCCGGGGCCGGGCACCATCTCCAGTCCGATGTCCCGGCCATAGGCGGAGCGCAGGCGTTCGCGCACGCTCTGCAAGCCGAACCCGGGGGCATTGCTGGAGGTGTCCTCCTCGGAAAGGGTGCGGCCGGTGTTGATGACATCGAGCAGCAGGTGCTGGTCTTGCTGGCGGGCGCGCACGGTGAGCTGGCCCTTGCCCCGGCTTGATTCAAGGCCGTGCTTGATGGCGTTCTCGACCAGGGGCTGCAAAAGCAGCGTGGGCACCTGGATGCTGGCGAATTGCGGCGGCAGGTCCACCTCGACTTGCAGGCGGGGGCCCATGCGGATCTGCATCAGCGCGAGGTAGTCGTGCAGGCGGGCGAACTCGTCGCGCAAGGTGTGGCTGAGCGCGCGGCTGCCGTGCAACGTGGCGCGCAGGAAGGTGATGAGGTGCTCCAGCATGGCCTGCGCGCGCGGCGGATCGGCGTCGATCAGCGCATGCAGGTTGGCCAGGGTGTTGAACATCATGTGCGGGTCGAGCTGGGCGCGCAGCAATTGCAACTGGCTCTCGACGGCCTGGCGCTGGGCGGCCTCGGTGCGCACCTCGTTGGCGGCCAGGCGCACTCGCATGTAGTCCAGGGTGAAGGTCAGCAGCGCGATGCTGCACGTCATCACCAGGGCCACACCGAAGGGCAGGGTGTCGGTGTTGTGGGCGGTGATGTTGAGCAGCGCCTGCGCGAGGAACACCCCGAAGCCAGCGGCGATCGGCATGCATACCAGTGCGCACAGCACGTGGGTGCGCCAGCGCACCAGGCCATAGACGCCGCTGTGCAGGTAGCGGTGGCGCAGCTCGGGTTGCTGGCGCCAGACGTAGCGGGCCTCGGCCAGGAAGACGATGCCGGTCAGCGTCCAGGCCCAGTAGCCCAGGCTGACCGCGTACGCCAGGTAGACCACCAAGGCGTGGCGTTGATGGGTGCCGGGCGAGGCCACATCCACCGCCCACAGGAACAGGGCGATGGCCACGCTCCAGGCCAGGTTGAACCAGCCTGTGCGGGGGATGGACCCGAGCATGGTCGGGTCGGCGTGAGGGGCCTGGGTGGACATCCCTCGATTCTCTCAGTCGAGCGGGCCTGGGTGGGGGCTCAATGCAGGTTGGGCATGACCCAGGTCTTGAGCCAGGCTTGCAGGTCGGGGAACTCGCGCACGGCCAGCGGCGCGAACGACACTAGCATGAGCCCCAGCGTCATGACGGCGCAGGGCAGGATCCAGCGCTCGTAGCGGCGGTAGAAGGACTGCTTGGCGACCTCTTCGTCGGCGGCGTCGATGAGGTCGTCACCCACCACCTGCCGGGCCAGCAACTGGTTGAGCGCCACGGGCGGCATCAGGTAGCCGAGCTCGAAGGCGACCAGCACCATCATCCAGAAGTGCACCGGGTCGATGCCGCTCTTGTAGGCCAGCGGCGCCAGCGTGCCCGAGACCAGGAAGATGGCTCCCAGCGGCTCCATGAACATGCCCAGCACCACCAGGGCGATGGACATGAATGCCATGGCGCTCCAGGCGCTGTCGAACACATCGGGGGCGTAATGGATGATGCCCGAGCGCTCGATCACGCCGCCCGCCGCTTGCGACAGCAGGATCAGGAACAGGTAGCCGCCCAGGTGGCCGACGGTTTCCATCGTGGCCACGCGGATCGAGGCCTCGGCGGTTTTCTCGCGGTGCATGGCGAAGGCCAGCGCGGCCGATTGCGGGCCGAAGCCGCGCGCCTGCAGCAGTTTGTCGAAGACGACGATGAGGATCATCATCACCGGCATGATGATCGGCGCGGTGATTTCGTTGAGCGGCGAGTCCAGCACCGTCGCATAGAAGGTGCAGACCACGGCCACCACGGCGATGTAGGGCAGCAGCGTGGGCACCTGGCGCAGCGTGGCGGGCAGGGCCACGCTCACCGGTGCGATGTCGATGGTGTGGCGCTCGCGGCGCAGTTGCGAGGCGATGAAGAACAGCGTCGAGGTCAGCACGAAGACGTAGATGCCCCAGTGGAAGAGCTCGTCGCTGGTGACCTCCTTGTTGACGGCCACGATGGCCAGCACCAGCAGGCTGGGGCTGAGCACCACGCCCAGCGAGCCCGACATGGCGGTGGCGCCCAGTGCGTACTGGCTGCTGCCGCCCACGGCGCGGATCTCGTGGTAGATGATGGCGCCGGCGGCCATCACGAAAGCGCCCGAGCCGCCCGTGTAGGCCGTGGGGATGGCGGCGGCCAGCAGCACGAAGTAGGTGAGTGCCTCGGGCGAGAGCTTCCAGGGCCGCAGCAGGTTCATGAACACATCGACCATGCGGCTTTGCTTGAACAGCATGCCGCCCCAGATGAAGAGCGCGAGCTGCAGCGGCAGGGCCGGGAACTCCATCAGGGCGTTGGTGTAGATGGCCAGGCCTGCGGGGTGGTCGGCACCAAAGAAGTAGTGCGCCGAGCTCAAAGTCATCAGGCCGGCAAGGGGCACGGTCTTGAGCGCGTTCAGCCAGGTGCCTTCGCCGATGTGGTCGGCATCATCAGGGCGGTGCGGGCGCAGCGTCTGCCAGGCGCTCACCAGCATCAGCGCACCGAACATCGTCATCCAGCCGAAGTGGATGTGCGGGTTTTCGACCTCGACGCCTGAGTCCACCGAGATCTGGTAGTAGCGGATGGCCGACCACACCGAGACGGACGAGGCCCCCAGCATCGTCCAGGCCTGGATCTTGAAGTCGCGCGGGTAGCGGGGCGCGACCAGGCTGATGTGGTGATAGCCCATGGTCGTGGCCACGATGGTCACGCCCATGAGCAGCAGCAGGATCAGCGGGCGGTTCTCGGTGCCGAAGCGGAACAAGCCGAAGAAGCTGGTCTCCAGCGTGCGGTAGGCGACGACGGCCGGCGTCAGGTGGCTGACTGCCTTCTGATAGAGCTCGTGGCGGGCCTTGCACTGCTCCAGCGACACCAGCACCGCCTGGCGGCGCGCCACGGGGTCGATGGCGCTGGCTTCGAACAGGTCATCGAGCACATCGCCGCTGCCGCCCTTTTGTTCGGCCACTTGGCGCGCGACCTCGGCGTCGACGTTCAGGTTCGGGTTGCAGGCCGGTTTTTCGGGGTCGGCGCGCAGCATGAAGTACTGCACCCCGTTGGCCTTGTCGCCAAACATGGTTTCGCCCATGCGCAGCAACTGGCCGTGCAGCATCTCGCCGGTGCCGATCACCAGCACGAGCAGCAGCAAGGTGATGGTGGGCAGGCCGATCAGCCATTCACCGGGGCCGCGCCCGAACAGGCTGAAACGGGGCGGGCTGTGCAGGGTCGTTTCTGCTGACATGGTTTGTCTCCTGGTACCGGCGCGGGCCTCTGACGGGCCTCGTCGCTTCTTGTGTGGATTTCAGGAGCCCGACTCTAGGCAGCAGGTCAAGCGGGAAACATTAGGGAAAGATGGACAGCGGCCTGGACGGCGCGAAACGCCTCCAGGCCGGAGTGAATGGCAATGGCGTGGTCGCCAGCGCCCGTCAACAGCGCCCGTCAACAGCGGCGGTCAGTAGCGCAGGCGCAGGAACACCGCCGGGCCGTCGAACTTGACGTTCAGCCGAGCGGTGTAGTCGTCTTCCACGCGCTTGTAGCGGATCCGCGCGACGCCGTACTCGGCGCCCACGCCCAGGTTCTTCCAGGGGAAGTACTCCACCCCCACGGCGGCGTTGACAATGCTGCCGCGCTGGTCGCCGTTGTTGTAGCGGGCGCCGGAAGCGTCGGCGTAAACGCGCCATTGCTCGTTGATCTGCGACCGCCAGCCCAGGGTCAGCAGCGGGGCCCAGCCGGAAGCCGATTCCTTGGTCACGTAGTCGTAGGTGCCCAGCGGCCCGACGCTGGCGCGCGCCGAAAGGGTGGTGCTCAGCGAGTAGTGCTGCGCGCCCACGCCGATGCCGAAGAGGTGCGCGTCTTCACCCAGCCACCAGCGGTACGAGAAGTTGCCCACTTCGAGCTTGGTGTCGTGGCGCACTTCGCCACCGATGTCGTAGGTCGTGCCATTGGCGGTGATCGGCTCGCTGATGGTGTTGCCACCCTTGTTGCGCAGCTGGTAGTAGTCCACCGAGAAGCCCTGGCGGTCCATGATCAGCCAGTCGATGCGGGCGCGCTTGACCACCTTGCTGCCGTCCAGGATCTTTTGGTCCTTCACCGACAGCCCGCCTGGGAGGTTCTGGATGTCCGCCGTGGCCTCGTAATCCATGTCGTAGCCGCCCAGCCAGATGCCGACCCGGTCCAGCGCGGCCGGGCGTTCGGCGTGGGCGGCGCCGGTGAGCGCCAGGGCGGCGGCCAGCCCGAGGAGCTGGTGTGAGCGGTGGGTCTGCATGATGGGCCTTTCATCTGGTGAACAAAGATGGCCCATGGTCGCGATGGCTGCGCGTCCTGACAGTAGGACGCCCGCGTGAGTGTGTGTAGGAGGTGGCTGACCTGCGGGGCAGGCGCAAAAAAGGGCCCCGAAGGACCCTTTTGGACTGCCTCGCGAACCGCTCAGGCCAGCTTGCCGTGGCAGTTCTTGTACTTCTGGCCGCTGCCGCAAGGGCAGGGGTCGTTGCGGCCCACGCGTGGCACTTCTTCCTTGGCGGTGGTCGGGTCGGTTTCGCTGGCCACCGAGCCGTCTTCGTTGGGGTGGGTGTAGGTGACGTTGCTGAAGCGCTCGCCCTGGTCCTCGATGGCCTGGGCCGCCTGGGCGGCTTCTTCCTGGCTCTGGATGCGGACCGTGAGCAGCTTGCGGGTCACGTCCATCTTGACCACGTCGAGCAACTGGCCGAAGAGCTCGAAGGCTTCGCGCTTGTACTCCTGCTTCGGATTCTTCTGGGCGTAGCCGCGCAGGTGGATGCCCTGGCGCAGGTAGTCGAGCGCGGCGAGGTGCTCGCGCCAGTGCAGGTCGATGGATTGCAGCAGCACCATGCGCTCGAACGGCGCGAACTGCTCGCGCGTGACGGCATCGACCTTGGCCTGGTAGGCGGCGGTGGCGGCTTCCAGCACGCGTTCGAGCACATCGTCGGCCTCGGCCGACTGGGCGCCCTCGACCCACTTCACCAGGTCGACTTCGAGCTGCCACTCTTCCTTGAGGCCCTTTTCGAGCGCGGGCAGATCCCACTGCTCTTCGAGGCTGTTCTCGGGCACGAAGGTGGTCACCACATCGCTCAGCGCACCCTTGCGCAGGTTGGCGATGGACTCGGCCACCTCGGTGGATTCGAGGATCTCGTTGCGCTGCTGGTAGATGACCTTGCGCTGGTCGTTGGAGACATCGTCGTACTCGAGCAGCTGCTTGCGCATGTCGAAGTTGTGGCCTTCGACCTTGCGCTGGGCGCTTTCGATCGAACGCGTGACGATGCCGGCTTCGATGGCCTCGCCTTCGGGCATCTTCAGGCGGTCCATGATGGCGCGCACGCGGTCGCCCGCGAAAATGCGCATCAGCGGGTCGTCCAGCGAGAGGTAGAAGCGCGAGGAGCCCGGGTCACCCTGGCGACCGGCGCGGCCGCGCAACTGGTTGTCGATGCGGCGCGATTCGTGACGTTCGGTGGCGATGATGCGCAGGCCGCCGAGCTCCTTGACCTTGGCGTTGAGGGCTTGCTGATCGGCCTTGATCGCGGCGATTTTGGCTTCCTTGGCGGCGTGGTCGAGCGACTCGTCGGCCTCGATGGCGGCGATGTCCTTCTCGACGTTGCCGCCCAGCACGATGTCGGTGCCACGGCCGGCCATGTTGGTGGCGATGGTCACCATGCCCGGGCGGCCGGCCTGCGCGACGATGTCGGCTTCGCGGGCGTGCTGCTTGGCGTTGAGCACCTGGTGCGGCAGGCCCTCGCGGGTCAGCATCTGGGCGATCAGCTCGGAGTTCTCGATCGAGGTGGTGCCCACCAGCACGGGCTGGCCGCGGCCGTGGCACTCCTTGATGTCTTCGATGATGGCCTTGTACTTCTCGCCAGCGGTCTTGTAGACCAGGTCGAGCTGGTCCTTGCGCAGCAGCACGCGGTTGGGCGGGATCACCACCGTTTCCAGGCCGTAGATGGACTGGAACTCGAAGGCCTCGGTGTCGGCCGTGCCGGTCATGCCGGCGAGCTTGCCGTACATGCGGAAGTAGTTCTGGAAGGTGATCGAGGCGAGTGTCTGGTTCTCGGCCTGGATCTGCACGCCTTCCTTGGCTTCAACGGCCTGGTGCAGGCCATCGGACCAGCGGCGCCCGCTCATGAGGCGGCCGGTGAACTCGTCGACGATGATGACTTCGCCGTTCTGCACCACGTAGTGCTGGTCCTTGTTGAACAGGTGGTGCGCACGCAGGGCCGCGTACAGGTGGTGCATCAGGGTGATGTTGGCGGCGTCGTACAGCGAGGCGCCCTCGGCCAGCAGGCCGGCGTCAGACAGCAGGCGCTCGGCGTTCTCGTGGCCGGCCTCGGTCAGGAAGACCTGGCGGGTCTTCTCGTCGGCGGTGAAGTCGCCCGGCTCGATGATGCCTTCGCCGGTTTTCGGGTCTTCCTCGCCGATCTGCTTCTTGAGGTGCGGCACCACCGCGTTGATGCGGATGTACAGGTCGGTGTGGTCGTCGGCCTGGCCGGAGATGATCAGCGGCGTGCGGGCCTCGTCGATCAGGATCGAGTCCACCTCGTCGACGATGGCGAAGTTCAGGCCGCGCTGCACGCGGTCGGTCACCTCGTAGACCATGTTGTCGCGCAGGTAGTCGAAGCCGTATTCGTTGTTGGTGCCGTAGGTGATGTCGGCGGCGTAGGCGGCCTGCTTGTCCTCGCGGGGCATCTGCGGCAGGTTGATGCCCACCGTCAGGCCCAGGAAGTTGTAGAGCTTGCCCATCCACTCGGCGTCGCGGCGCGCGAGGTAGTCGTTCACCGTCACCAGGTGCACGCCCTTGCCGGTCAGGGCATTGAGGTAGACGGGCAGGGTGGCGGTCAGGGTCTTGCCCTCGCCGGTGCGCATTTCGGCGATCTTGCCGTTGTGCAGGGCCATGCCGCCCAGCAACTGCACGTCGAAGTGGCGCATCTTGAAGACGCGCTTGGAGCCTTCGCGCACCACGGCGAAGGCCTCGGGCAGCAGCGCGTCGAGCGACTCGCCCTTGGCGATGCGTTGCTTGAACTCGTCCGTCTTGGCGCGCAGTTGCTCGTCGCTCAGGGGCTCGAGGCTGGGTTCCAGCGCGTTGATCTTGGCGACCGTGCGACGGTATTCCTTCAGCAGGCGTTCGTTACGGCTACCAAAAATCGAAGTCAGGAGCTTGGGCAACATGGAGCGGTCTGTTCTATCTGGGCTGCCTGATCGGCCGATTCCAGGCGGTTCCTGGCGGTTTCGGCTGATCGGCAGCCCTGGGCAGTCTGGGTATCGTCAGGGATCAATCTGGCTGATCGACCGGGGGCTCGGCCACGCCGATCGAAGCGAAAAAGTGTAGCACCCGGGTGTGACCCGGACATGGCTGGGTCACCCGGCCCGCGAATGGGGGGCTGGGGCCTGGCTGAGGCTAGGCCTCGGCCCGGGGCACCAGCGAGGCCGTCACCAGGCAGCTCAGGGCCAGGCAGGCCACCATCACCGCGCCCGAGGGCAGGTCGAACATCGCCGACAGGCACAGCCCCAGCAGGCAGCCCATCCCGCCGGTCAGCCAGCCCGCCAGCATGGCGGCGCGCGGCGGCAGGTGGCGCACGGCCAGCGCCGGCATGATCAGGCTGCTGAAGACGAGGTAGACCCCCACCAACTGCACCGCCGCCGTCACCGCCACGGCGAACAGCAGGTAGAAGCCGGTGCGGCCCAGGCGCTCGCCCAGGCCGAACCACAGCGCCAGCAGCACGGCGGTCAGGCCGGCCATGGTCTCGAGCTGCGAGGGCGTCACCCACAGGATCTGGCCGACCAGCAGGTCCTGCAGGTGTTCGCCGCCATGCGGGTTGCCCGCCAGCATGAGGATGCCCAGCGACGAAGCCAGCACGAACAAGGTGCCGATCAAGGCTTCCTGGATGTCGGGCCAGCGGCGCTCAAGCCAGGTCATCAGCAGGGCACCGGCGGCCGCCGCCCCCATGGCCGTGGCCTGCACCGCCCAGCCCTGGGGCTCCCAACCCAAGGCGTGGGCGGCGATCACGCCCAGCCCGGCGATCTGCGCGATCGCCAGGTCGATGAAGACGATGCCCTTGCGCAGCACCTGCCGCCCCAGCGGCACGTGGGTGGCGAGGATCAGCAGGGCGGCCATGAGGGCCGGGCCGACAATGCCCCAGTCGATGGGGTGGAGGTGCAGGGCGTCGTTCATCAGCGGGCCTTCAGCAGCAGGTCGATGGTTTCATCGAACAGGCTGAACAGGTCTTGTGCCCGGTCACTGCCGCCCACGGTGTAGGGCAGCACGACCACCGGCAGCTTGCTGCGTTCAGCCAACCATTGCGAAGCGCGCCCATCTTGGTAGGCCGCGCGCACGATCATCTTGGCGGGCTGGGTTTGCAACTGCTGCAGCACGGCCGAGAGGTGCGGGCTGGTGGGCTCGACGCCGGGTTTGGGTTCGAGCGCGGCCACTTCCTTGAGGCCCAGCCAGGCTTCCAGGTATGGGAAGCCCTTGTGCTGCACGACGATGGGCGTGCCCCTCAAAGGCGCCGCGGCCTGTGTCCAGCGTTGCATGGCCTGGCCCCAGCGTGACTGGAAGTCGGCCAGGCGCTGGCGGTAGACGGCGGCGTTGGCTGGGTCGACCTCGGCAAGCCGCTGGCCCAGGGCCTGCGCCACCCTCGCGATGTTGCGCGGGTCGGTCTGGATGTGCGGGTTGCCTTCGGCGTGCACGTCGCCATCGGCGCGGTCGAGGCGGCTGGGCACCTCCAGCATCGTCACGTAGTCAGCGGCTTCGAAGTTGCCTGGCTTGCCGGCCTGCACGGCGGCGTTGCCGGCCTGACGCATCAGCACGGGCAGCCAGCCGATTTCAAGCTCGGCGCCAGTGCACACGAGCAAGTCGGCGTTGCGCACGGCGGCGATCAGGCTGGGGCGGGCCTGGATGGCGTGCGGGTCCTGCAAGGCGTGCGTGGCGGCGTAGACGCTGACCTGGTTGCCGGCCAGCTCTTTCGTGAGCGCGGCCCACTCGGGTTCGCAGGCCACGACCTTCAGCGGGCTGGCGGCGTGCGCGGTGGTGGTGCAGGCCAGGCCCGCCAGCAGGGTGGCCGAGGCCAGGCGGCGCAGCGGGGTGGTGATGAAGGCGATGGTGGCGAGGGCGGGGCGTTGGGTGATTTGGGTCGGGTTCATGGTGTCGTCCCCTCGGTCAGAAGCTGTGGGCGCCATGTGCGCCCAGGTTGACTTGGTAGCGCAGGAAGATCTGGTGGTCCACGGTGTCGGGACGCACGCGGTCTTCGCTGAGTTGCAGGCGCCAGCGGCTGAATTCGCTGGGTGACCAGTCGAACATCAGGCTGGTGCGGCGCGGCTTGCTGCTGTCTTCCGCCAGGGCGGTGTTGCCGCCGAAATTGACCGAGCCGCTGTCGAGCTGGTCAAAGCGCAGGCCGGTGCGCCACTGCGGCATGAACTGCCACACGCCTTGCAGGTACCAGCCCGATTGCGCCGAGCGGTAGGCGTCGGTGGTGTTGCCAACCGTGGTCAGGTCGGTTGCGTCATAGGTGACGTCGCCGCGCTCCTGCCGGCGGAAGTACTCGCCTTGCAACTGGACGTTGGTGACCTTGGTGTTGCCGTTGGGCGCCCACTTCCAGACGCCGTCGACCGCCCAGATGCTGCTGCGGCCGCTGAAGCGGTTGGTCAGCGGGTCGGTGCCGCCGTTGGGGTCTTCGGTTTCCCATTCGCGGCCATCGGCGCGGGTGCGCATCCATGACATGCCGGCGCGCCAGCTGTTGCTCAGCCCGACGTCGCCACCCGTGTGGGCCGACAGCAGCAGGGCGCCCGCGCCATTGCGGTTGCGCTCGTTGCCGGGGAAGGTGCTGCCATTGCCCAGCTCCATGCCGAGTTCGACGTAACGCTCCAGCGGCAGCACCCAGCGGGCCTGCACGCCTTCCTGCTTGAACTGGCCGCCCAGGAAGGCCTGGTGCACCAGCGGCGCATCGACGAAGTCCCACGCGTGGCTGTGCTGCTCGTTGAGGTAGCCCAGTCCGGCGAAGAAGCGGCCGGCCTTCACGCTCAGGCCGGCGGGCAGGGCGGTGGTCTGCACATAGGCCTCTTCCACCTCGGTTTCGTTCTCCGGGGTGATGGCCATCGTCAGCGCGCCATAGAAGAGGTGGTCGACGTTGGCGGCCAGCGTGATCTCGGATTCGCTGAGCGTCAGCCCGCGCTTGCCCGGGCCCACTTCGCCGCCCGAGGGCAGGAAGCCGGGGATCGCCCAGGTGTTGGGGTCTTTGGACAGGCCGTTGTAGCCGCCGCTGAGCACGGCCGACACCATGGGGTTGAAGCCAGCCGGGCCCTGGCTCGCCGTGGTGCGGGCTGGTGCGAGCGGGATCTGGCGGTCCGATGCGGGCGTGGCGGCTGTGGTTGTGGCAGAGGCGGGCTCGCCGCCATCGGCCGGCGCGGCCTGCGTGCTTTGGGCCGCTTGCAATCGGGATTCAAGTGCCTGGATGCGGGCGTCGTACTGGCGGCGCAGTTCTTCGATCTGCTGGCGAAGCTCTTGGAGCGAATTCGCGGAGGTGTCCGATGACTGGGCCCAGGCGGGGGCGCTGCCCAGCCCGGTGCTCAGAACGGCCGCCAGGGCCAGGGCGCGAGGTTTGAAGAAATCGGACGAAGTCGGGTTGGCGCGCGCGCGCAGGGCGCCGCGTTGAGGGGTGCGGAACATGGTGATGCTTTCCCGGGCCGGGGCACGGACGTGACGCACAGGTCACGCGCGTGCGTGGATGGCCCGAATGTTCAGGTGGCCGCTGCCCTGTTCTGCTGTCTGAACAGGCCGGGGCTGCGGTCTGGCGAAGGGGAGGCAGGCGCCTCAGGCCAGGAAAGCAGGCGGGCCACGCGCCCGGAAGGCCACCACCGTCGCGGCGGGGGCGAAGCGGGGCGTGTTCGCCACCTGGGCCGCGACGGCGTCGCAGCCCGGCATGTTCACGACGGGTGTGCCCGCAGCGACGTGGTCGACGGCGTGGCAGGCCAGGCAGCTCAGGCACTGGCTGTGCGCCGGATGACCGGGGTCGGTGTCGTGTTCGAGCGCGTGACGCAGCACCAACTGTTGCGTCAGCAACAGCATCAAGGCCAGTGCGAGGTGCAGCAGGCCGTGGCGCAGGTGTTTCGGGCTCGGTGTGAGGCGCATGGGCCGCTAGCTTACCGGATGGGCGCGGGCGAATTGGCGCGAGCGGTGTTGTTCCCACCTGATTGCAGGAAGCGCGTCGGGTTCTGCTGCACGCCATCAACCAGCACCTCGAAGTGCAGGTGTGGCCCGGTGGAGCGTCCGGTGTTGCCCACCTCGGCGATGCGCTGGCCGCGCTTGACCAGGTCGCCTTGCTTCACCAGCATGCGCGAGGTGTGGGCATAGCGCGTGACCAGGCCGTTGCCATGGTCGAGTTCAACCAGCAGGCCGTACTGCGGATGCGGCCCGGCCGACAGCACCACGCCGCCGGCCGCCGCCACGATGGGCGTGCCCGGATCGGCCGGGAAGTCGAGCCCGGTGTGCAGGGCGGGCCGACCGGTAAACGGGTCACTGCGGAAGCCGAAACCCGAACCGATGGGGCCGTCCACCGGCTGCGTGCTGGGCATCATCAGCGCGTCCAGCCGCTTCTCGAAGAGGTGGGATTCGATCAGGGTGAGCACGTCGGCCTGGCGCTCGCCCAGCGCATTGAGGTGCCCAACCTGGTCATTGAGCTCGGCCAGGATCTCGCCCGAGGTGGTGGCCGGGCCCGGGTCCCGCAAGGACACGAGCGGGCCGCCTGCTGCCGGCGCCGAGGCGCCACCGGCCGCGCCGGATGCCGACGTGGCCGGTGTCTCGATGGCCTTGATCTCATCGGGTTTCATGCCGGCCATGCCCGCCACGCGTTCGCTGACGGCTTCCAGGCGCAGCAGCCGGGCCTGCATCTCGCCCACTTTTTCGGCCATGGCGTCGAGGTTCTCGCGCATGAAGCGGTCGCGCTGGGCCAGCTCCTGGCGCTCGACGAACCGCACCGCTTCCGAGATGATCGGCCAGCGTTCGTGCGTGGCCTTGAGCACCACGGCGTGGTACAAGATCAGGCTCAGGATCATCAAGGGGATGATCAGCGCCAGCCCGGTGAGCGCCAGGCTCCAAGGCGTGAACTGAAAGACCTTCGGTCTCGACAGCGCACTGGTCGTGATCAGGATCTGCATGCGTGACTTCCTTTGCTGAACCCATGAGCAAGCGCCCCCAGCCCCCATCCGGTGGCCGAATCCGCTCCGTCATCCCCTCGCTGCACTGCCGGCCGATGGTGCCGGACGTGCCGCCCGTCACCCGCGCGCTCGACCGCGCATCGCCCCTGGCCGGCCTGATGCAGCGCCTGCGGCATTCGCAGGCCTGCCTCGAGGCCGTCAAGGAGGTGCTGCCGCCCGCGCTGGCCGCTCAACTCCAGGCCGGGCCGCTCGACGAAGAGGGGTGGACCCTGCTGGTCGCGAGCCCGGCCGCGTCGGCCAAGCTGCGCCAGTCGCTGCCGCACCTGAATGAGGCGCTGGCCGCGAAGGGGCTCAAGGTTAACGCAATCCGCGTGAAGGTTCGCTCACGCTGAGGCCGACGTTGGCCGAGGCGGGCTTCAGGCCAGCAACGCTGGCGTCTGGGCCGCCAGGGCCTGCCGCTGGCTGGTGGCCTTGCCTTGCAGGACGAAGCCCAGCAACTGGTCACCGGCCATGAAGCGCGCCTCGATGGCCTCTTCCGATTCGGTGACCTCCCACTCGCCCTGGGCATCGCCAGCAGGCGGGCAGACCACGGTCGGCCAGGCGGGCGTTTTCACGACCACGGGCATGGCGGGGTAGCTCACCTCGGTGGGCTTGCCCGACAAGGTGGCGGCCAGCGCACGGGCCTGGCCCATCAGCGGCAGCACATAGGGCAGCAGGTGGCCAGCCACCTCGGCGCAATCGCCCAGCGCATAGACATGGGGCACGTTGGTGGCCAGGTGGCGGTCGACCACGATGCCACGGTTCACCGCCACGCCGGCGTCGGCGGCCAGCTGGATGCGTGGCTTCAGGCCGATGGCCGAGAGCACCAGGTCGGTTTCAAGCTGGCTGCCATCTGAGAGCGTCAGCACCAGGCCGCTGGCGCCCCGGTTGACGGCCGCAACGCCGGTGCCGAAGCGGAAGCTCGCGCCACCGGCTTCGAGCTTGGCTTGCAGGCGGGCCGAGGCTTGCGGAGGCAGCAGGCGCGGCAGCACGCGCTCGGCCAGGTCGAGCACGGTGGGCTGGATCTCGCGGTGCAACAGGTCGTTGGCGAACTCGCAGCCGATCAGGCCCGCGCCCAAAATGGCCACGCGCTTGACGGACTGCCCACCGGGGCCGGCGGTGTCCAGCGCCTCGGCGAAGCGGGCGAAGTCATCCAGGTCGTTGACCGACAGCACGGTGTCGGCGGCGTCGCCTTCGAGGTGCAGGCGGATCGGGTCGGCACCCAGCGCGAGCACCAGGTCGCGGTAGGGCAGCACCTCGCCGCTGGAGAGCGTGAGCGTGCGCGCGGCGGTGTCCACCTTCGTCACGCTGGTGCGGGCCAGCACGCGCAGCTTGACCTCGTCGGCCATTTTCTCGGCGGACTTGGTGACCAGCGAGGCCGCGGTTTTCTTGCCCGCCAGGGCGTTGGAAAGCATGGGCTTGGAATAGAAACCGGCCTCGTCGCGGCTGATCACCACGATCGGGACCTCGGCATCGGCCTTGCGCAACTCGCGCGCGACGTTGTAGCCCGCCAGCCCGGAGCCGACGATGACGACCGCTTCACTCATGCCCGCTGCTCCCTGTTCAGATTTCGATCATTTCGAAGTCGGCCTTGCCGACGCCGCAGTCGGGGCATTCCCAATCCGCCGGCACGTCTTCCCATTTGGTTCCTGGGGCGATGCCGTCTTCGGGGGCGCCCTTGGCTTCGTCGTAGACGTAGCCGCACACAACACACTGATAAGTCTTCATGGTTTCTTCCAAAAACGGGGGTGGATTCTGAGGCCGCGCACGCGATGAACCGGGACGCGATGGCGTCAAAAGGGCAGACGGGGCGTCAAAACGGCGTCTGGCGCCAGGGTGGCGGCGTTCGGATGGCCTTCATGTCGGGTCGTCCAGCAGGTCTTCGCTGCTGGGCTTGGCTTCCACGCGGTAGTGCTCCGAGGCCCAGGCGCCCAGGTCGATGGCCTTGCAGCCCTTGCTGCAAAAGGGGCGGTAGGGGTTGTCGGTGCTGTAGATGTGCGTGACGCCGCACGATGGGCAGCGCACCTCGGGGCCGGCGCGCTTGGCGCCTTCGCTGGAGGGCTGGTTGGAGGTGGACACGGCGGAGTCTTCCAGGCGGGAAACTGGGGTGAGAACAGTGCGCAAGGGCGATGGCCTGGGGCGATGTCCGCGCGCTCAGGCGCAAAGCGTCAATTCGAAGCTCGCGTCCATGTCGGAAGCGATCTTGAGCTTGCCTTCTGCGTCGGGGCGCATCAGGCGGATCGACACCATCAGGCGGTTGGCGCTGATCTCGGGCACCAGGCCCAGGGCCGGGTCGATGCGCAGGCGCAGCAGGTGGAAGGGGCGCGAGTCCTTGAGGTTCTGCTGGTACTGACCGCAGGGCGCGGCGACCATGTGCGGATGGCCGCCATCGCGCTGCAGGCCCAGCACCAGCCGCACGGCCTCGGCGAAGGGCGCCAGGGTGCCGGCCCACTCCTGCAGGTCGGCCTGACGCTTCGCGGGCAGCTCGTGCTGCCAGGCGTAGTAGGAGGGCAGGTCGAACTCGCAGGTGCCGCCGGGGATGCTGATGCGGCTGCGGATGCCCATCAGCCAGTCGTTGCTGGCCAGCGTCTGGCCTGCCTTGCCTGGCACCTGGTTGAGCGCGTGGTAGACGCGTTCGATGCGCCCCAGCACCTCGTCGAGGGCCGCTTCCTGGATGGCGGGGTTGCCGCGGTAGCCCATGAACTGCTGCTTGTGGCGATCGAGGTCGCGCAGCAGGTCGCTTTTCAAGTCGGCTCGGGCGGCCACGTCCATGATCTCGAAGATCGTGGCGAGCGCGAAGTGGTGATCGACGGGGGCTTCCCGCCACATCAGCACCCCGAGGCGATCGAAAAGATGCTCGAGCCGCAACGTCGTGCGGATGCTTTCGCCGAAGGGGTATTCGTAGAGGATCAACGCGCCACCTGAATCCAACGGGTTGGGTCAGGACGCATTGTTCCACAAGCGCCAGAGCTTGCCGACTTCGTCACGAAGTTCTTCGAGGCTCAGGCCCTCGTTGAGGATCACGTGGTCGGCGATGGCGCGGCGCATTTCGCGCGTGGCCTGCTTGGCCAGCACCGCCTCCACCGCTTCGCGCGGCCAGCCGGAGCGCACCATCACACGGGCGATCTGGGTCTCGGGCTCGGCGTCGATGACCAGGATGTGGTCAACCTTCTCGCGCCAGCGCGGGCCTGATTCGGTCATCAGCGGCACGTCGTAGACGATGTGTTGTCCTGGCAACGCCAGACGGGCGTGGGCATCCGCCTGCTGGCCGATCAGCGGGTGCAGGATGCCTTCCAGGCGCGCCAGCGCAGACGGGTCGGCGAAGGCCAGCTCGCGCATGCGGGCGCGGTCCATCGCGCCCTGGGTGTCGATCAGGTGCGCGCCGAAGTGTTCGGCGATGTGTGGGACGGCGGCGCCGCCGGGCGCGGTCAGCGAGCGCGAGATGGCGTCGGTGTCGACCAGGTGGGCGCCCAGGTCGGTCAGCATCTGGCTGACGGTCGATTTGCCGCTGCCGATGCCGCCGGTCAGGCCGATGACCAGGCCCTGGCCATGTGGGTGGCGTGAGCCGGTCATGTCGTTCGGCCTCAGGCCCATCCCAGCCAGCCCAGCACCGTGTGCGAACCCGCCATGGTGACGACCAGGCCTGCACCTGCCAGGAAGGGGCCGAAGGGCACGTAGACGCCTTCGCGCAGCTTGCCCGACACCTTCATGCCGATGCCCACCACGGCGCCGATGATCGATGAGCCCAGGACGATGGGCAGGATCATGGGCCAGCCCAGCCAGGCGCCCAGGGCCGCCAGCAGCTTGAAGTCACCGTAGCCCATGCCTTCCTTGCCGGTGGCCAGCTTGAAGAACCAGTACACGCTCCACAGCGAGAGGTAGCCCGCCACTGCGCCCCACAAGGCATCTGCCAAGGGCAGGTTCCAGCCCAGGGCAGACACGACCAGGCCGGCCCACAGCAGTGGCAGGGTCAGGTCGTCGGGCAGCAGGGTGGTGTCCCAGTCGATGGCCGAGGCGGCCACCAGCACGGCCACGAAACCGCACCACAGCAGCGTGGTGGGGTGGGCGCCGAATTGCAGGCCGCACAGCGCGAACAGGCCCGCCGTGAGCAGCTCGATGAGCGGGTAGCGCACCGAGATGCCCGCGCCGCAGGCCGAACACTTGCCGCGCAGGGCCAGCCAGCTCACGACAGGGATGTTCTCGTACCAGCGGATCTGGTGGCCACAAGCCGGGCAGCGCGAGGCAGGCTTCGACAGCGAGAGCCGCTGGGCGGCGTCAGGCTCTTTGGCGTCCTGCCCCAAGGCATAGGCGGCGTCGAGCTTCCACTGCTGATCCAGCATCTTGGGCAGCCGGTGGATGACCACGTTGAGGAAGCTGCCCACGCACAGGCCCAGCACGGCCAGGCCCCAGGGCGTGAGGATGACGCCGGTGAAGACCGGCCAGAAGTCGTCAGACGGCATCGAACAAGGTCAGACCACTTGGCCCAGCTTGAAGATCGGCAGGTACATCGAGACGACGATGCCGCCGATGATGGTGCCCAGGATCACGATGATGAAAGGCTCCATCAGGCTGGAAAGCGCCTTCACGGCCTCGTCGACTTCCTGCTCGTAGAAGTCGGCGGCCTTGCCCAGCATCTGGTCGAGCGAGCCTGACTCTTCGCCGATGGCCGACATCTGCAACACCATGTTGGGGAACAGGTTGGCCGCCTGCATGGCGTTGGTCAGGCTGGTGCCGGTGGAAACGTCTTTCTGGATCTGCTCGGTGGCTTCGGCGAACACGGCGTTGCCTGCTGCGCCGCCCACGGAGTCGAGCGCCTCGACCAGGGGCACACCGGCCGCGAACATGGTCGAGAGCGTGCGTGTCCAGCGCGCGGTGGCTGACTTGAAGAGCAGGTCACCGAAAACAGGCATCTTCAGCAGCAAGCGGTCCATGCGCTTTTGCATGGGCTCCGAGCGCTTCCAGGTTTGCAGGAAGAAGTAGATGCCGCCCCCGATGACGCCGAAGATGGCCCACCAGTATTTCACGAAGATGTCGGACATGCCCATCACGAACAGGGTGGGCGCGGGCAGGTCGGCGCCGAAAGAGGTGAAGACCTCCTTGAACGCCGGGATCACGAAGACCATGATGACGGAGACCACGATGAAGGCCACCACCAGCACGGCGATCGGGTAGGTCAGGGCCGACTTGATCTTCTGCTTGATGGCGATGGTCTTTTCTTGATAAAGCGCCAGGCGATCGAGCAGGGTTTCCAAAATGCCCGCAGCTTCACCGGCTTCCACCAGGTTGCAGTACAGGGCGTCGAAGTACATCGGGTGCTTGCGGAAGGCCTGCGACAGGCTGGTGCCGGTTTCCACATCGCCGCGGATGTCGTTGAGCAGCTTGGTGACCTTGGGGTTGGTGCTGCCTCGGGCAACGATGTCAAAAGACTGCAGCAGGGGCACGCCGGCCTTCATCATCGTGGCCAGTTGGCGCGTGAAGATGGCGATGTCCTTCGGCTTGATGCTGCCGCCGCCGCCCATGCGGCGCTTCTTGACCTTTTGCACCAGGATGCCTTGGCGGCGCAGCGTGGCGCCCACCATGGCTTCGCCGCCAGCGCGCATTTCACCGCGCACGGTCTTGCCCTGGCGGTCCTTGCCTTCCCATTCGTAGATGGCTTCCTGGGCTTGGGATTTCTTGGCTGTTGCCGTGGCCATGTCGGAACTCCGTGACAGATGTCGGCTGAGGTGGGCGGGTGGCTTACTCGTTGGTCACAGAGATGACCTCTTCCAGCGAAGTGAGGCCAGCCTTGACCTTCACGAGCCCGGATTCGCGCAAGTCTCGCACGCCTTCGCGCTTGGCCTGCTCAGCAATATCCATCGCTGTCCCTTGACTGAGGATGATCCGTTGGATTTCCTCACTGATGGGCATGACCTGGTAAATGCCAACGCGGCCTTTGTAACCGTTGTTACAGGCTGAACAGCCGATGGCCTTGTAAGGCTTCCAGCTGCCGTCCAGATCGGCCTCCTTGAAGCCTGCCTTGAGCATGGCTTCGCGTGGGTAATCGGCCGGGGCCTTGCAGACCTCGCAGAGCTTGCGGGCCAAACGCTGCGCCGTGATCAGGATCACCGAGGACGCGATGTTGAACGGCGCCACGCCCATGTTCATCAGGCGGGTGAGGGTGGTGGGTGCGTCGTTGGTGTGCAGGGTCGACATCACCATGTGGCCGGTCTGGGCGGCCTTGATGGCGATGTCTGCGGTCTCCAGGTCGCGGATTTCGCCCACCATGATCACGTCTGGATCCTGGCGCAGGAAGGCCTTGAGGGCGATGGAGAAGTTCAGGCCCGCCCGGTCGTTCACGTTGACCTGGTTGATGCCGGGCAGGTTGATTTCCGCTGGGTCCTCGACGGTCGAGATGTTGACGCCCGGCTGGTTGAGGATGTTCAGGCAGGTGTAGAGCGACACCGTCTTGCCCGAGCCCGTGGGACCGGTGACCAGCACCATGCCGTAGGGGCGCACGATGGCATCCATCAGGCGCTGCTTCTCGATCGGCTCGTAGCCCAGGGCGTCGATGCCCAGCTTGGCCGAGGACGGGTCGAGGATCCGGATCACGATCTTCTCGCCGAACAGCGTGGGCAAGGTGCTGACGCGGAAGTCGATGGCCTTGTTGCCGAACTTGAGCTTCATGCGGCCGTCTTGGGGCACGCGTTTTTCGGCGATGTCCAGCTTGGAGATCACCTTGATGCGCGAGGCCAGCTTGTCCTTGATGGCCACGGGCGGCTGGGTGACTTCGCGCAATTCGCCATCGACGCGGAAGCGCACGCGGTAGTTGTACTCGTAGGGCTCGAAGTGCAGGTCGGAGGCGCGCGCGTTGATGGCGTCGATCAGCATCTTCTGCAGGAAGCGCACCACCGGGGCGTCTTCGACATCGGTGGTGGCGGCGTCCGCCTCCTGCGCCGGCATGCCCGTGTCCTCGGTCACGTCGAACTCGAAATCGGACGAGGCGATGGCGTTGAGCTGGTCTTCGGCGCTGGCGGTCAGGCCTTCGAGCAATTTGGCGAGCTTGTCGTGTTCGACGATGACCCACTCGGGCGTGAGCTGGGTGGCGAACTTGATGCGCTCGATGGCTTCCTGGTCGGTCGGGTCGGCACCAGCCACGAACAGACGGTTGCCGCGCTTGGACAGCACGATCACCTGATACTGCGACGACAGCTTGTTGTCGATCACGCCCTTGGGCAGGCGTTGGGTGTCGACGGCGGCGAGGTCGAGCAGGGGCACGGCCAGGGCCTGCGACAGCGTGTGGGCCAGGTCGGCTGGCTGGATGCGGCCCGCAGCCACCAGGGTGCTGACGAAGCTGCGCTTTTGCTCGCGGGCGGTGCGCGTCAGGGTTTCAGCGGACTTCGCGTCGAGCTTGCCGGCATTGACCAGCACGCGCGCGACACCGGAAAGGGTGCCGGGCGAATCGGCCAGGGTGGACTCTGCTGCCATGGGCGATGGTAAAGCTTGGATGGTGGGCGGACGAAGACCCGAATTTTTCAGATTGTCCGCGATGTTGCCACGGATGCCGGCTGGTGAAAGCGGGGAAAAACTCCCCCGAACCGGCATCCGACGCGGTGGCGGGCCGCTCAAATCAGTGGCCCGGGGCAACAGATGAGGTGTCATGCACGCGGGGTACATTTCAGGCTTCACAAGTTGCCGGGGCGGGTTGGCAGGGGGTTTTGCTGCCTGTGCCCAAGTTCAATGTCGGATTTGTTGACCATCAAGCGAGACACGCAAGCCCCCCCAGGGCGCTCAACGCCACCAGGCCGCCTGAAGAAATGGCTGATTTGGGGTGCGATGGCGGCATTCCTGGCTTGGTGCGCCGTCGGCTTCCGTCGCGACATCGCCCAGATCGACCTCCGCATGCTGGTTTCGGCGTGGCCCGCCATCGCCCTGGCCGGCGGGTTTTCGCTCTTCAATTACGTGTTGCGCATCTGGCGCTGGCGCTGGTACCTGAGCCGCCAGGGGCACGAGTTGCCCATTCGTTTCCTGTCGCTCACCTTCATGGCGGGTTTTGCGTTCACCCTGTCGCCGGGCAAGCTCGGCGAGATGGCGCGCGCACGTTATTACCAGGCGCATGGGGTGCCACTGTCGGCGGTCAGCGGGGCGTTCTTCGTCGAGCGCATCCTCGATCTGCTGGCCATGATCCTGCTCGCGTTCGCCGCCTTGCTCGATGCGGATCGTTATCGTGGCCTCATCTGGGTGGCTGCCGCCCTGGTGATCGGTTTGCTGCTGGTCATCGGACTGTGCCCCTGGAACCGGGTCGGGGCATGGTTGGCTCGGCGTTCGCACCCTGTGCCCGGCCACGCTGGCCTGACCATGGTGGTGAGCACCATGGTCAGCGCCCGCCAACTGCTGACCCCCGGCATGCTGTTCGTGGGCCTGGCGCTGGGCGTGGTTTCCTGGGGGGCAGAAGCTGCAGGGCTCAAAGTGGTGGCCGATTCGATGGCGCCCGGCCAGCTGTCCTGGAGCGGCGCCGCCAGCGCTTATGCGGTGGCGATCATTGCGGGTGCCTTGTCCTTCTTGCCTGGGGGGCTGGGCAGCACCGAGGCCGTGATGGCTGCACTGCTGATGTCACACGGCTTCGGGGCCCCGTTGGCGATCCTCCTGACCCTCATCTGCCGGCTGCTGACGCTTTGGCTGGCCGTCGTCATCGGGTGGGCCTGCGTGTGGCTCCTCCGACGTGAACCTTCATCGTTCTGAACATGTCTGACAAGACTCCCTTGTGCGTGGACCTGGACGGCACGCTCATCCACAGCGACTTGCTGCTGGAATCCTTCCTGCTGTTGTTGAAGCGGAACCCGCTCTACCTTTTGCTGGTGCCTTTTTGGCTGCTGGGCGGCAAGGCGCGGCTCAAGTCGGAGATCGCATCCAGGGTCGCACTCAACGGTGCGGCCTTGCCCTACACCAAGCCCCTGATGACCTGGTTGCAGGCCCAGAAGGCCGGCGGCCGGCCGCTGTGGCTGGTGACCGCTTCTGACCACCGGCTGGCCCAGGCCGTGGCCGACCACGTGGGCTGGTTCGACGGCGTGCTGGCCAGCGATGGGCGCACCAACCTTTCCGGCAGCAACAAGGCGGCCGAGCTGGTGCGCAAGTTCGGCGACAAGGGCTTCGACTACGCCGGGAACCACCGGGTCGACCTCAAGGTGTGGGCGCATGCGCGCAAGGCCATCGTTGTCAACGCTGGCACGGGGCTGGTGGCGGCCGCTGGCAAGCTCGCCCAGGTGGACCACGTGGTGCCGCCTCTCAAAGGCCTGTTCAAGTCGGTGACCAAGGCACTGCGTGTGCACCAGTGGGCCAAGAACGCCCTGGTGATCGTGCCCCTGCTGGCCGCGCACCGGCTGTCCGAGCTGCCTGTGCTGATCGATGGCGTGCTCGCTTTCCTGGCTTTCAGCCTGTGTGCCTCATCGGTCTACCTGCTCAACGACATGCTCGATCTGGAGGCCGACCGCCAGCACCACACCAAGTGCAACCGCCCATTCGCGGCCGGCCGGTTGAGCCTGGTGTTCGGCCTGGTGGCGGCGCCATTGCTGTTGGCCTCGGCCTTGCTGATTTCATGGCTGTTGCCGATCAAGTTCCTGCTCGTGCTGGCCGTTTACTACGTCGCCACCTTGCTGTATTCGTTCGGACTCAAAAAGGTGGTCATGGTCGACGTGCTCGCGCTGGCGGGGCTCTACACCATCCGCATCGTGGCGGGTTCTGCGGCGATGGCGATCCCGCTCTCGTTCTGGCTGCTGATGTTCGCCACCTTCATCTTTTTGAGCCTCGCCATCGTCAAGCGCTATGCCGAGCTGTTCGCCATGCGGCAGCAAGGCAAGCTCAAGGCCAAGGGGCGCGGCTACCAGGTCGAAGACATCAGCCTGCTGCAGAGCCTGGGCGCGGCCTCTGGTTACCTGAGCATCCTGGTGCTGGCGCTCTACCTCAACTCACCTGACATCGCCAAGCTGTATGCGCAACCCAAGGTTGCCTGGGGCTTGGTGCCCATCATGCTGTACTGGATCAGCCGCATCTGGATGGAGACCCACCGGGGCAACATGCACGATGACCCGCTGGTGTACGCCCTGAAGGATCGCATCAGCCTGCTGACCGGCCTGGCCGCCGGAGTCGTTTTGTACTTCGCGACGTGAGTCGGGTGATGGCGAAGCAAGTGTTCACCTCCTGGGGGCGTGTCGAGCGGCATGAACACGCTGCGCTGGGGCTGGGCAGCCGTCACCAAGGCTTGCCGACCGCTGAAGGCACGATGCTCGCCTATGGCAATGGCCGCAGCTACGGCGACAGCAACCTCAACGCAGGCGGCGCCTTGCTGCTGGCGCGCCAACTGGATCGCTTCATCCACTTCGACACTGCAACGGGCGTGTTGCGTTGCGAAGCCGGGGTGCTGCTCGAAGAGATCATCCGCCTGGTGCTGCCGCAGGGCTGGTTCCCGCCGGTGACGCCGGGCACGCAGTTCGTCACCGTGGGTGGCGCCATCGCCAACGATGTGCACGGCAAGAACCACCATGCCGCAGGATCTTTTGGCAACCACGTGACGGGCTTCGAGCTGCTGCGCTCGGATGGAGCTCGCCTGTGGTGCTCGCCGGACGAGAACCGCGAGCTGTTCGCCGCCACCATCGGTGGGCTGGGCCTGACGGGCTTGATCACCTGGGCGGAAATGCGCCTCAAGCGCGTCGCCAACCCCTGGATGGATTCCGAGACGGTGCGCTTTCGCAACCTCGGTGAGTTTTTCGAACTCAGCCAGGCCTCCGAGCGCGACTTCGAATACACCGTGAGCTGGATCGATTGCGCCTTCGCGGGCAAGCGCCTCGGCCGTGGGCTGTTCAATCGAGCCAACCACGCGCCTGCTGTGATGGACCCATCGGCCTTGCCCAAAGGCGCGGTGCTGGAGTCTCCTGGCAGCCTGAAGGTGCCGCTCACGCCGCCGGTGTCCTTGATCAACGCGCTGTCGCTGAAGACCTTCAACACCCTGTACTTCCACCGCCAGGGGCCCGACGCGGTTCGCGGGCTGCAGCATTACCGCCCGTTCTTCTACCCGCTTGATGCATTGCTGGAGTGGAACCGCATCTACGGGCCGCGCGGCTTCTACCAATACCAGTGCGTGGTGCCGCCGGCCAAGGCTTTTGCCGCCACGCAGCGCCTGCTCGAAACCATCGCCGCCAGCGGCATGGGCTCTTTTCTGGCCGTGCTCAAGCAGTTCGGTGAGCCGGCCTCGCGCGGCATGCTGTCCTTCCCCTGCCCGGGCACGACCCTGGCGCTGGACTTCCCGAACCAGGGGCCGCGCCTGCACAAGCTGTTCGCCGAGCTCGACCGCATCGTGCTGGAAGCCGGTGGGCGCCTGTACGTGGCCAAGGACGGCCGCATGCCCGGCAACGTGTTCCGCGCCGGCTACCCCCGTTTGCAAGAATTCCTGCCACACGTCGACCCGCGCTTCTCATCGAGTTGGTGGCGCCGGGTCATGGAGACATCATGAAGAAGATCCTCATCGTCGGGGCCACCTCGGCCATCGCCGAAGCCTGCGCGCGCCAATGGGCGCAACGCGGCGACAAGCTGTTCTTGGCCGCGCGCAACGAAGCGGCCATGCACTCGGTTGCCGATGACCTCAAGACCCGTGGCGCGCTGGCTGTTGGGCAGAAGGTGTTCGATGCCGCCCGGTTTGAACAGCACGCCGAGCTTTTGCGCGAGGCGACCCAATCGATGGGCGGGCTCGACACGGTGCTGATTGCCCACGGCACGCTGAGTGACCAGGCGCGCGCGCAGGCGGATGTTGGCTACGCACTGAGCGAGATCGCCACCAATGGCACCTCTGTTGTTTCGTTGATGACGCTGGCGGGTGAACAGTTCTCCGCGCAGGGCAGCGGTTGCATCGCCGTGATTTCTTCGGTGGCCGGTGACCGTGGTCGCCAGAGCAACTATGTGTACGGCAGCGCCAAGGCCCTGGTCAGCGCCTTCGCCTCGGGCCAGAGGCAGCGCCTGCGCAAGGTGGGCGTCAACGTGATGACCATCAAGCCAGGTTTTGTGGACACGCCGATGACGGCGTCGTTCAAAAAGGGCGCGCTGTGGGCCAAGCCAGAGAAGGTGGCCAGCGACATCCTGGCCGGGGTGGACAAGGGCAAGGCGGTGGTTTACACACCGGGGTTCTGGCGCTTGATCATGTTGATCATCAAGCACATTCCGGAGTTTGTATTTGTGAAGTTGGCGCTTTGAGGCCCAGCAGGGGTATGTGGGCCGTAGTCCGATGGCATTAGGCTGACAGCCTCAGATCTTGCTGAGGAGTCATTGTCTAAATTGACTTGGCGCGAAGGGTCCGCGTCGGCACAAATGAAGCGCCGACCATGGCCGAGGACAGCGGCACGGCTGCGGTTGGAGACACCATGTTGACGTGTGCCATTGAACCTTGGCTTGGTGTCAAGTCTCCTAGATTATCATTCTGCATCGCGCTGGTGCAGGATATGTATCCGGGCGCTTCATGCATGAAGAGGCCTTTACAGGCAAAGAGCGCTATTCAATCAGTAGGCCATGTGTGTGGACACCGAGTGCTTCACTCTCCCCACAGCTGGACTTTGACCCCCTCTCAGCAGCAGGGAAGGCTCGCTGACGCAGCCCGCCAAGGTTACGTCTGCCTCCTCTGTGGCATGCCATCACACCCTATACATCTTCTCAAGATACACTGCCACGGCATCAAGCGCCGCTGACCGATCGTTCGGATGACGACGATGCTGAATCAGCTATGCCGCTGTCATATGTGCCAAACCTAGCACTCCTGCGGAGGTCGGATGATCCCATCGAATAACCCTCACCGTTCCTATGAAGATGTACCGGCTTACTGGCATAAAGCGCCGCCGAGTAGTGGTGTCTTCTATGAGGATTTCCGGCGGTGTGTGAATTGGTGTGCGATGCACGGCAACGTTCCTGTATATCACCGCCAATCATTTGGGATGTCGACAGAGCCTTATGGTTTGGAGATATCTTCAGATTTGAACGCGGAGGCCGCAGCAAATGCGTTGACAGAGCATGCCATGAATTTGGTCCAACCAGCAATTCAGCATTGGCAGTGGCTTTACTCAAAGCTCGAGGACCAAGATTCTCGCATGTTATTGCTCACCGTCCTCGCGTACCGGGCTCTCGGATGGAAGTACGTGCAGATGCCTTTGGACAGTTCTGCGTTCTGGCAATGCATGGCCCGTCTTTCCGAGACTGAAAAATCGAATGAGCCGCTGTCCCCTGCTTTGCAGGAATGTGCCCCATACCCCATGAGTCTTTTCGATCTGGAGGGTAAATCAGGGATGCTTCGGATGTACTCGAATGCATTCGGAATTTTCAACGAATTCATATACTCTCAATACACACTCCGGTCACGAAAAGGTGTGATTTCACCCAATCCCGGCGATGTTGTGTTGGACTGCGGCGCTTGCTATGGCGGGACTTCCTTACAGTTTGCTGATTCCGTGGGGCCTGGCGGGGTGGTCGTTGCCTATGAATTCTTCCCGGAAAATTTGAGGATATTCGAGGAAAACATTCGAATTAACCCAGCTTTGGGCGCGCGCGTAAAGCTCGTCGAGCGACCAGTTTGGAATGATTCCGGTGTGCGAATGTCAATAGAAGGTAGCGGCCCAGCAACGCAAGTCCACATTGCCAAGAATGACGAAGCGTCCCAAGGGGTGACGCGGTCTTTTGAGTCCATCACGATCGATGATACGGTCAAAGAGTTGAAACTCCCTCGCATTGATTTCATCAAGATGGATATTGAAGGTGCCGAGATGATGGCCTTGCGTGGCGCAAAGCGGAGTCTCGTTAAATATCGACCCACTCTTGCGATTTGTGTGTATCACAAGTTGATTGATTTCTACGAGATACCTCAGTTTATAGATTCACTTGGTCTCGATTATGAATTCAGCCTGCAGCACAGTACCGTGCATGGTGATGAGACGGTCGTTTTTGCTCGACCAAGAGGTGGACGGAATCGCATTCTCAATTTATGGCCCCTGCCTAATATTCGTTGGATAAGATACAATTTTAAAAAGCGAAAATAAAGCTAGGAGTTGGGTGTCCAGTTGTGGGTCATTATTTTTGATGATGATGGGGGAGAAATGAGTGTGAGTCTGCGGGTTAAAAAAATTTATGCAAACATTGCTGCCTTTCGAGGTAAAACTAAGTCTGAGCGGCGGCAAATTCGGCGCAAAATCATGGGGGCAACCAATGAGGATGATTTTGTTGCCACCCATCATTCTGAAGTCGAGATCCATAAGCTCATTCAGCAGTACTCGTTTCCGCCCGAGGTGAAGTCAGCGAAAAGGTTGATGGTCTTACTCGTGCCTGAGCACAACGCCATGAGTGGTGGCATTTATTCGATTTTCTCGATTGCTGAGCAGATGCGTCGTTTGCGGCGCGTGCACGGCTATGAGGTTGTGTTGATGACTCGCCCAAATGGTGAGGGGGAAACATATTTCAGAAACACCAATTTCCGTAATCAAGAAAATATTTATCGGTTTTCTCAATTGACTCAGTGTGCCGATGTTGAGGAGCTATATATTCATATACCGGAGTATGCGTGCGCACATTTCTGTGATGATTTAAGCCATCCGGAGGTGGTTTATTTGTCTCGGCGGAAGGTGGTGGTAAACATTCTGAATCAGAATATCCAGCTGATGCCCAAGGCGCAACAATTGGATGCATTGAAGGTGCGCTTTGGAAATGTGACGCAGTCGGTGGCGCATCATGCATACTTCAGTCAGGAAATGGCGGACAAGTATGGTATTCCAACACTTTTGTTGCCTGCTTATACCGATCTCAGCTCCTACCCCGGTTGCGGTCGTTCGGGAAAAGAGAAGCTCATTATTTATTCCTTGGATAAGGCAGATTACAAAAATCAGTGTCTGGAAAAAATAGCCAAAGATTTCTCTGATTATCAATTGTTGGAGATTAAAGGCATAACCTTTGATCGGTTCATGGATCTGGCAACTCGTTGCATGTTCTCGATCACGTTTGGCGAAGGTTTTGATGGCTACTTGGCCCAACCGATCTTGCAGGGTGGGATTGGTTTTGCTGTTTACAACGATGATTTCTTCCCTTCTCCCCATTTTAAAGATTATGAGAACATCTTCGGTAGTGGGGAGGAAATGATTTCGAAGATTTGTGATGTCATGCGCAGGTTATCTGTCGATGAGGCGGCATACACGGATCTCAATAAGAGATTTGCTTCTGAATATGATCGACTGTATTCGTTTGAGGATTATGTAGGGCGGGTGAAGAGGCTGTCTCTTCGGGACTTTGAGTTTTTTCCTAACGGAGGCTCACATGCCGGATAAAATTCAGCTCGTTGTCTGTGGGCCGGGGCTGATCGGTAAGAAGCATGTGGAGCTCATCTTGGGGCGGTCCGACTGTGTTCTCGCCGCAATTGTCGGACCAGCCACTCAGGAGAACATTGAGTATTCCAACCGGTGTGGTGTTCCTCTATACGAGGACATCAACATGGCATGTGATACATGTGCTGTGGATGCGGTGATCATCAGTTCGCCAAATGCGTTTCATAGCGACCAAACCTTGACTTGCTTGCAGCGCGGGTTGCCAGTGCTGGTGGAAAAACCGCTGACTGATTCTCTCGACGACGCTCGCATGCTCGTGCAGGAGGCGGAGAAGCTTGGCGTTGCAGCCTTGGTGGGGCACCATAGGACATACAGTCCGCTGCTCAGGGCTGCGGAAAAATTCTTGCGTTCAAATGCATTCGGACGCATGGTGTGTATGCAAGGGTCGGCATTATTTTACAAGCCTGCTCATTATTTCTTGGACGGTGCATGGCGCACGAGGAAAGGTGGAGGCCCGATTCTGATTAATCTCATCCATGAAGTGGGCCTGATGCGTTATTTTTGTGGTGAGATTAAAAGTGTTTTTGCCATGGCGAGCAATCGAATTCGCCATTTTGAGGTGGAGGATACTGTTGCTATTTCGATTGAATTCTGCGATGGGGCCCTGGGTACTTTCATTCTTTCGGATACGGCGGCGAGCGATAAAAGCTGGGAAATGACGAGTGGCGAGAACTCTGCCTACCCACACTTCCCCTCTAGCAATTGCTACCATTTCGCTGGCACACGCGGATCGCTGGACTTTCCCAGCATGGTGAGCCGTACCTATGCAAATGATGTCGATCCATCGTGGTGGAATCCGTTTGACATGGGGCATGTGCCTTTCGTGCCCCATGACCCTTTGGCGCTCCAATTGGAGCATTTTCTCGAAGTTGCCCGCGGTCAAGCTGTCCCCCTCGTTTCCTTGCGTGATGGCTATGCCAATATGCAGGTTATTGAGGCCATCGGTAAATCGATTGATGGCCGAGCGCCTGTGCTGGTCGATATTTGATTAGGGGGAATTGAATGAAGGTACTTCTAATGGACGCCGCGTTTGCGGCTGAGCCAATTTATGAGGCACTGTGTCGTGCAGGTCATGAGGTTTGGTCGATCGGCAACCGGGCATCAGATGTCTTGGCGGCCAAGGCAGGTTCTCGCTGGCTCAAGCAAGACTACAGCGATGTCCATGCCGTTCGGGAACATTTAAACCGACTGCAAATAGACCGCGTCGTGCCGGGTTGCACGGACGTGTCTCTCGAAACGTGCGTCAAATTGGGCGCGCCTTGGTTTCTGGGCGATTCGTTCGAAGTCAATGCCATGCTCTCTGACAAGGCGAGTTTTCGACGTTTGTGTGCGGAGCTGAATTTGCCATCTCCGCAAGTGGTTGATGTGAATTCCTTCCCTCGTGCAGGCAGGTTCATTTGCAAACCTGTCGATGCTTTCAGTGGCCGAGGTATCTCTGTTTTTGATGGTACGGACGGGGCCGGTCTTCAAGCCGCCACGGCCCTTGGCGCGGCGGGGAGTCGAAGCCGAAAATATGTCATCGAGACTTTTTGCGAAGGCCCGTTATTCAGTTGTAGTGCCTTTGTGATTCGAGGTAAGATTTGTCAGGCCTTCTATGTTCGGGAGGGATCCTCCGCCAATCCTTATGCTGTAGATACCAGCTATGTCGACTCAGGCTTTCCTGACGATGTGCGAATGCTGTTGCAGGAAAGCCTGCAGAAGATGGTTTCACATTTGGGTCTGAAGGATGGGTTGCTGCATACGCAGTTCATCCTGAATGAAGGCAAGCCCTACATTGTTGAATTAACTCGGCGTTGTCCGGGGGATCTTTACTCTCTTCTGATTGAATTTAGTACAGCTTCGCCTTATGCAGCGCAGTATGCGGCGTGCTTCCTGGGGGAGGCGATGCCGGCTGGCGCGTCGTTATTGCAGTCGCGCCAGGTGCTGAGGCACACCGTAACTGCTGACAGTGGCGGGATCTACAATGGAATTCGCTTCAAACAGCCTGAGCCAACGAAGGCATTTTTCTCGTTGTTGCCGGTAGGGGCATTGCTTTTGCCGCAGCAAGGCAATCGTGCTGGGGTGCTTTTCACCGAATACGTGTCTCACAATGAAATGAAGGATGCATTTAACAGATTCATGGGGCGCACAGCTTATGCCGTCGTCTAGAATGAATTGACGGCTGCTTTGTTGTCGAATTACCTTGCCCTCAGGGGCTTTGAATTTGATGCTCGCCGATGTGGGCATCTGTAATATATGTCCAGACCTCTTTACGTCACTCAACCGCTGCTCCCTAACCTGGAAGACCTGAATGCCATGCTCACTGAAGTATGGCGTACAAAGGTTTTGACCAATGGAGGGCCGTTGCATCAACAGTTGGAGCAACAGATGCGCGAACATCTCGATGTTCCGACTGCCATGTTGTTCAACAACGGCACCATCGCTTTGCTGGTTGCGCTCAAACTGTTCGATTTGCCTGAAGGTAGCGAAGTGATCACCACGCCGCTGACATTTGCTGCGACGGCACATGCAATCAGTTGGAATGGACTGAAGCCAGTTTTTGCGGATGTACTGCCTCATAGCTTGACTTTGGATCCCGAATCAGTAGAAAAAGCGATCACACCTAAGACATCGGCGATTTTGGGAGTCCATGTCTACGGGACGGTTTGTGAGTTGGGCGCGTTACAGGACATTGCCAATCAGCATGGCCTTAAACTGATTTACGACGCTGCCCATGCCTTTGGAACAAGGGTCAACGGACGGTCCATTGCTTCTTATGGTGATGCATCGGTTTTTTCTTTCCATGCAACGAAACTCTTCAATACACTTGAAGGTGGATTGATTGCGTCGCCTCGCCCGGAAGACCAAGAGGCCATTTATTTCCTGAGGAACTTTGGGATCAAGAATGAAGAAGAGGTCATTTCTATTGGTATCAATGGAAAATTGAACGAGCTTCAATCTGCTATCGGCATTTTAAATATGCAAGGAATATCGAGTGAAATGCAGTCGCGCTCCGTGCTCCGGCAGCAATACCGTGAAATGCTCGGTGATCTGGAGGGGGTTGAGCTTCAGCCGCAGCAGGCAGGGGTAACAAGCTCCGAACAATACTTCCCTGTGGTGATCGATCCCGTGAAGTATGGGCGAACTCGCGATCAAATATATGATGAACTGAAGAATTTGGGCATTTTGGCTAGAAAATATTTTCACCCAATATGCACGGATTTTGTGCCATACCGTGATTGTCCGATTCATTCTGTGCGGCCGGTTCCGTATGTGTCTAAAGTGAAGTCCCAAGTGTTGTGCTTGCCATTTCACAGTGGCGTTGATTCGCAAGATCTGATTGATATCGAGGCGGTTTTCAAGCGCGGCATCAATTGAATGAGTAGCTCATTTTTGAGATGGGGCTATTTTTGATGGTTGTTGCGCTGCTCGTTTATGGTGATTATCGGTGAGTGGTATTGAGGTGCTTGCAAAATCTTAGTCCTCGACGATTTGTTGTTGAGTTTTGTGTTTCGATTATTTGGATTCCTGCATTGATAAATTCCCAGCGCATGGTCTAAGATTAGACTGTGAAGAAATTCACGCGATCAACCAAGAGGAATAATTCCATGCTTTCTCTGTGCGGCAAATGATCGCCCAATGCACTCGCTAGTTCGATTTGATTGGTTTATGGGGCGTATTTTTGGGTTTGATAATTATTGGTCGGTTGATCTGGTTTTAGATCAGGTCCGGAAGACGGAGTTCAATTTTTTAGGATATTGTTGCTCTTCTTCTGTCTCGGGGTAAGCGAGAGGGGTGCTTTGTTGAGTTTGGTGCCTGCAATGGTGTGAGAGTTGGTGGTATATATGCTGGAGAATTAATTTGACTGGCATGGTATTCTGGCTGAATCTGCGATGAGTGGGGTGAGGGGTTGAAGAAGAGCCGATCATGTCATTTTGAGGCAATGTGTGCTCGGACAAGATCTGGTAAAAAATCCCTTCTATGAGGTTGTTAAAATCAACTTCATTCTTCTGGTGAGGTCGATTATATGCGCATCAATCGTCCTGCTTATTATGAGGCGGGAGTCATATCGTTGTATGCTGTGCTGAAAATGATCCAATGCTCCTCGGTTTGTTAATTTTGTGTGGTCGATGTCGATGAGTGGATTATAAGGCGCTCGGAAAAATTCCCCTTTGATGAGTCTTTTTTGGGGCTTGATATGTGTGGGGCATCATTTGGTGAAATGGTGAGGGGAGGGGCAAACATTGGTGGATTGCAACTGATATAAGCAACTATTCAGATCTGTTTCTGACTTTGTCGGCTGGGACGTTCCTAAGTCTGTTGCTGCTTGAGTGATCTGATCTGCTCCAGCGATGTATCAGCGTTGCACATGACGCACCAAAATATCTGTTGCGACTGATTTTCACAGGGTTGAATTCCTGTAATCGTGTGTGGATTCTGTCGTTCTTATTGCGAGAGTTGCAATTGTTCTTTATCGGTAACTGCAATGATGGGTTGCGGGCAACGCACGTCGGGCCCATGGGCTGACGGGCTCAGTAACGGGATAGGGTATGAACGTTTCTGTGATCATTCCATTTTGGAATGGGGGGCAGTGGATCGAGCGCGCCGTCGCAAGCGTCGCAGATCAGACGACCGCGCCCAATGAATTCTTCGTCGTGAATGACGGCTCAAGATTGGAGGAGCGTGCCCGATTGGTCAGCCTTGCTGCGCAATACGGTTTCGTCATCCTTGATAAAGAAAATGGCGGCCAGGGGTCTGCTCGCAATCATGGCGTCGCCCACAGCCAGTCCGAGTACATCTGTTTTCTTGATCAGGACGATTTTTTTCTTCCAGATCACGTCGAGCGACTTGGCGCTTTTGTACAAGGGCGTGGCCCGAATTTCGGGTTCGCATATGGCAGCTATGACTTAGCCGATGCTCAGGGCGTGGTCCACGTGAAAAACGATCTCGCTCGGAATTGGGCGGGCTTACACCCGCCCTCACGTGATCCGATCGAACTGTTCGGCCGCAACCTTTCAATCCTCCCATCTGCTTCGATCATCTCAAAACGTGCGTTCCAAGCTATTGGAGGCTTTGATGTCCAATTCCGGGGGTACGAGGACGACGATCTGTTTTCCAGGATGATTTTGGCCGGCTTCGAATACGCGCATCTGCCGGAGTCGGTCTACGTGTGGTGTCAGCACAAGGGCTCCACGACGTGGAGTCCCACAATGGCACGCAGCCGGTTTGACTACTACCGCAAAATTCGGGCAGCCAATCTGCTCGATGGGCGGCTGATGGAGCGGGCGCTTGCCGACGCGATGGCGGATCGGTTTGGCCGTTTTTTCTATAAGTCTGCGGCGTTGGCGCTGGGGTCTGGTCGAGCACCATCGCTGGACATGGAGATCTTCCAGGCTTATATGCAAGATGTTGTGAGAGATAACCTCAGCCCGGGCCAGAAGCATATTTTTCGATTGAGAGCATGGCTACTCGAGCACACCGGGCTCTTTCCGCTTTCAGTGGTATGGGCCCTCAAGCGCTTGAACCGACAGAGGATTGACGCGCGGCGGCTGCGCGATGGGCGGCAGTTTCTTGAGTAGTTGAAGGCTCAGTGCGCGGGGCGTAGGCGAGCAAGGTGGGCCCGAGCTCGCAGGCTCCAATCGTCCATGCTGGTGCCCAATAGGCGGCGTCGGCGATCAAGCAGGCCAATAGCTTCGGCGGTTCGTTTCTGTTCGATCAGTGCTTTGATCAATTTGCGCGCATGCTGGTGCATCAGGATCTCAGCGGGGGCGCCGTCCAGCCAATGATCCAGTTCGTTAGGCGTCATGGTGTGCGCGAAGTTGTGCATGCCGTGAAATCCGAAGGCTTTGCGATAAGTGCCGTACTCGCACGCAAAGGACTGTGCCAAGCTCAGCGGAGCTATGTGAATGCCGTGCTCGGTCGCGAGCACGTCTCTCTTGTGCACGCAAATTTCCATGTCTTCCGGGACTTCCGTGTTCAGTTCCAGCGCAGCGAGAGCATCCAAGAGTCGCCTGGAGCGCAACGAAAAACCACCGTTGCCCACCTGACCCGGACGGCCGCCGTGGTACCACGGGGCGCCAATGTAGTCCCACTGCAGAAATGCCTCTTGCCAACGGTCCGGGTTGGTCACAAAGCCATCCCATTGCATGACCAGCACATGATCTGTTTCGACGTGCTGGCGCAGCTCCTGTAGCATGAAGCGGTTGTAGTCCTGAATCGACCTCAGCGGTTGAATTGAGCGCCACTCTAGTTCAGGAGTCTGGTTCACCAGATGTGTGTGCGCATAACCGTATGGTCCGAAGAACAGCACCCGGCCAAATCGAATGGTGCGGGTGCTCCTGTGAACCGCCTCTAGGGCCTGCGGCACGCTGCGTGTGTCCACGCAGCAAAGTGTCACGGTAGGCAGTTGCAGCATGGGCTCAGCGATATTGATCTGGCTGGGTTAGATGCGCTCCCACATAGTCCGCGACACCCTTCTCCAGAGAATGGAAGGCCTGCGTGAACCCGGCCGCCCGTAACTTCCCCATCCTAGCCTCCGTGAAGTACTGGTAATTCGGCCGAATGCTCTCCGGCATGTCCACGTACTCGATGTTTACAGGCTTGCCCAAGGCGGTGCCAATGGCCTGCATCAAATCCACGAAGCTGCGCGCCTGACCAGTGCCCAGGTTGAACACGCCGCTAACTTGGCGGTTCTCGAGCAACCACATCATCACGGCGCAGCAGTCTTTCACGTAGACGAAGTCGCGCAACTGCCCTCCGTCCACATAGCCTGCCTTGTGTGACTTGAACAGGCGAATGGTTTCGCCCCGCGCGATGAGCCCGGTGTTCTTGGCCACCAGGCTGCGCATGTCGCCCTTGTGGTATTCGTTGGGGCCGTAGACGTTGAAGAACTTCAGGCCAGCCCATTGCGGTGGGGCCTTGCCTTCTGCGGCGCGCTCTACTGCCCATTTGTCGAACTGGTGCTTCGACCAGCCATACAGGTTCAGCGGCGCCAGCTTGTCGAGCGCTTCGGGGCTTTGGTCATCGTCGAAGCCCTGGTCGCCGTCGCCATAGGTGGCGGCCGAAGATGCATAGATGAAGGGCGTGCCGGTTTCGGTGCACCACTTCCACCACGCCATGGTGGCGTGCAGGTTCACGCGCAGGATCTCGTCGCCATCGGTGGAGGTGGTCGAGGAGTTGGCGCCCATGTGGAAGACGGCGTCCGCAGGCTTGTTCAAGCTGGCGAGCAGGCCGCTCAGATCACCGTAATCGACCAGATCAAGGAAGCGGCGCTTGGCGATGTTCTTCCACTTGCCCTGGGTGCCCAGGTCGTCGACCAGCAACAGGTCGGTGCGGCCGCGCGCGTTGAGGTCGGCGACGATGTTTGAGCCAATGAAGCCGGTGGCGCCGGTGACGATGATCATGGCGGTCTCTCTTGAGGAAGAAGTGTTCAGTCCGCCGCCTGAATGCGGACCATGCCGGCGTACAGGCCGCCCTGGGCCATCAACTCGGCGTGCGTGCCTTGCTCGACGATGCGGCCTTCGGACATCACGCAGATGACGTCTGCGTTTTTGATGGTGCTCAGGCGGTGGGCGATGAGGATGAGGGTCTTGGCGTGACGCAGGTCTTCGATGGAGCGCTGCACCACGGCTTCTGACTCGGAGTCGAGCGCGGAGGTGGCTTCGTCGAAGATCCAGATGGCGGCGTCGCGGTAGAGCGCGCGGGCGATGGCCAGGCGTTGGCGTTGCCCGCCCGAAAGCATGCTGCCGTTGGCACCAATGCCCGAGTCCATGCCTTGCGCCATGGTCGACACGTGGTTCCAGAGGTTGGCCGCCCGCAGGCATTGCTCCACCTTGGCCCGGTCGATGCCGTGCGGGCTAGCGTAGGCAACGTTGGCCGCCACGCTGCCATCGAAGAGCACGATGTCTTGCGAGACCACGGCGAAGTGGCGACGCAGGCTGGCCAGCTTGAGTTCCTCGATGGGCACGCCGTCTAGCTGAATCTGGCCGGAAGCGGGCGTTGCGAAGCGCAGCAGCGTGTTGACCACGGTGGTCTTGCCCGCGCCGGAAGAGCCCACCAGGGCCACCGTCTGGCCCGGCTCGATGTGCAGGTTGAAGCCGTCCAGCGAGGGCATGGCCGCGCCTTCATAGTGCACCTTGACGTCGCGGAAGGCGATGTCGCCGCGCGAGGTCGGCATCTCGCGCGTGCCGTTGTCCGGCTCGATGGGGGCGTTGATGAGGTCGAAGGCGCCACGCGCCGTGATGAGCGCGCCCGTCACCGGCTGGTAGACGTCGGTGAGGTGACGCATGGGCGAGATCGTCATCAGCAGCGCGGTGATGAACGACACGAATTCGCCGACGGTGGTTGAACCCTGGCTGGCCTGGTAGATTGCCAGGGTGATGATGACCGACACGCCGATGGCGGCAACCACTTGCGTCATCGGTGTGATCAGCGAGCTGGTGGCCATGGTCTTGAGCACCATGCGACGCAGCACATTGGCCTCCTGATCGAAGCGATTCAGTTCGAACTCGGCGGCGTCAAATGTGCGCACCACACGCCAGGCGCGGGCGTTGTCGTCCACCGTGTTGACCAGGCGCTGCTGCGATTCGTATTGCGCCTGACCGACATGCTGCAGGCGCTTTTGCACCTTCTTGAGCAGCACCCCCAGCAGCGGCATGCTGATGAAGGACAGCAGCGTCAGTTCCCAGTTCAGGTAGAGCAGGTAGCCCAGCAGGAAAACCAAAGTCATCGTGTCCTTGATGACCGAGATGACCACGTTGCCCAGCGTTTGCGAGGCGAACTGCGGGTCGTTGATGATCTTTGTGACGGCCAGGCCCGGGCTGATGGTGGTGAACAGCTTGGCATCGGCGCGCAGCAGGCCGCGCATGAGGTCGCGGCGCAGGCTCAGCACCACGCTCGAGATGCTCGAAGTCATGGTGTAGTTGCCGGCGAAGTTGAACAGCCCGCGCACCAGGAACAGGCCGATGATGACGATGGGCACCAGCCACAGCGGGTAGTTCAGGCCTTCTTTGAAGCCCGAGTCGATCAGCTTTTTGAACAGTGCGGGGATGACCGGCTCGACCGCCGCGCCGACGGTGAAGAACACGAAAGACGCGGCGAACATCTTCCAGTGGGGTTTGCCGTACGCAACGATCTTGCGCCCGGTCTCCTTGAGCGCCATGCCCTGTTCAGGCGTGTCTTGCGCCATGTCGAGCCTCTCTGAGCAAGCCGAGCACGCGCTCGACGGTGATGTCCGACAGCTTCTCCGCTGTCACGTTGTGCATGTTGACCGGGTCCTGGTCGAGCGTGGGGCGCGAGCCGATGATGACGAAGCTCGGGCGCCCAACCGCTGCCGCGACGTTGGTCATGCCCGTGTCGTTGCCCACGCAGAAGTCGGCCACCTGCAAGGCGGCGGCGCTGCCGAGCACTGGCGCATCGGTGACGATGGTCATGGCATGGCGCACCTTCTCGGGGACCAGGGCCTCGATTTCGCGCGCCAGCTCCACCTCGCCGGGGCCGCCCAGCAGCATCACGCCGCCGCCCTCGGCGATCAGGGCGCAGGCCAGGTCGGCGAAATTCTGCACGCCCCATTGCTTGTGGGTTTCGCTGGTGCCGATGGCGAAGGCGTAGAGCGGGCGGGGCAGGTGGGCCAGGCGCGCCTGCATGGTCGCCAGTTGCGACAGCGGCGGCGCCATGTGCGGGATGACCGGCGCCTCGCAGTAGCCGTGCGCGATCATGAAGGCGCTGGCCTCCGGGTAGACGGCCAGGGAGGGCCCCTTGTAGGCCTCGATGTAGGGGCCGCTGTTGAGGAAGATGCGTTGCAGGAAGCGGTAGCCGAAGCCCTGGCGCACGGGGATGCCGCTCAGCCAGGCGATCAGCCCCCGGCTGGGGCGCCCCGAGAACAGGATGATGCGGTCGAACTTGCCCGCCCTGAGCTGCCGGGCCATGCGCCACATGCCGGCGAACCCGGCGTGCGCACCCCGGCGCTTCTCGCCCCGGCGCGGCCGGTGGTCGTGCTCGATCACGGCTTCGACCCAAGGCTCGTGGCCGATGAAGTGCTTCGTCAGGGTCGAGGGCTGCGCCACCACCGTGACCTGGCCGGCCTGGCTTTGCTCGGCGATCATCCGAAAGTAGGGGATGTGCCAGATCAGGTCGCCGATGCCGGCGTACTGCAGGATGATGACCGTGCGGGGCCTGGCGTCGCGGGAATCTGGGGATTCGCGGGGTTCGGACATGTGGGGGCAAGTGGCGGAACGCAACCCGCTATTGTGCCTCGACGCCGCCGGCATCAAGGCCGGCGGCCGGCGCATCCTGTCAACCGCCGGATCCGAGGTGGATTTGTGGGGACAATACGGTGTTCACGGTGTTCCTTCCCCCCAATGAAGCCTGCTGCTGCTCCTCCTTCTCGCGAAACCCTCGCCGCCCACCGCGTCCTCGTCGTGGGCGACGTCATGCTAGACCGCTATTGGTTTGGCGCCGTTGAGCGCATCTCGCCCGAGGCCCCGGTGCCGGTGGTGCGGGTTGCCAGCGAGCAGGAGCGCGTGGGGGGCGCCGCCAACGTGGCCCTCAACATCAAGACCCTGGGCGGGCAGGTGACCTTGCTGAGCGTGGTTGGCCAGGACGAACCGGCCCGCCGCCTGCAACAACTGCTCGAAGGCCATGGCGTCGGCACCGTGCTGGGGCAAGACCCGCGCATGCAAACCATCGTCAAGCTGCGCGTGATTGGGCGCAACCAGCAACTGCTGCGCGTCGACTTCGAGCGCGAGCCCGACCACGAGGTGCTGGGGCAGATGCTTGATGATTTCGAGCGCGAGCTGACCCGCCACGACGTGGTGCTGTTCTCCGACTACGGCAAGGGCGGCCTGGCCCACATCCCGCGCATGATCGAGCTGGCCCGCCAGGCCGGCAAAGCGGTGCTGATTGATCCGAAGGGGAGCGATTACAGCCGTTACGCCGGTGCCACCGTCATCACGCCCAACCGCGCCGAGCTGCAGCAGGTCATCGGTGGCTGGAAGGACGAGGCCGAGCTCACCGCCAAGGCGCAGGCCTTGCGCACGCAGTTGGGCTTGCAGGCCCTGCTGCTGACCCGCTCCGAAGAAGGCATGACCCTGTTCGAGGCTGACCGCGTGAGCAGCGTGCAGGCCCAGGCCCGTGAAGTGGCCGACGTGACGGGCGCGGGCGACACCGTCATCGGTACCTTGGCGCTGATGCTGGCCTGCGGCCTGTCGCTGGAAGAGGCGATGGGCCACGCGAACCGCGCCGGTGGTTTGGTGGTGGCCAAGTTCGGCACCGCCACGCTGAGCCACGAGGAGTTGTTTGCATGAGCGGTGGTGGTCACCTGACCGACAAGGTCTGCGCCCGCGAGGACATCGCCGCGCGCATCGCCGAGTTGCCCAAGCCCGTGGTCTTCACCAACGGCGTGTTCGACGTGCTGCACCGAGGGCATGTGAGCTACCTGCACGCGGCGCGTCAATTGGGCGGTTCGCTGGTCGTGGCCGTCAACAGCGATGTTTCGGCGCGCACGCTGGGCAAAGGCCCCGACCGCCCACTGAACAAGGACATCGACCGCGCGGCGGTGCTGGCCGGGCTGGCCTCGGTCTCGCTGGTCACCTTCTTCGATGAGCGCACGCCAGTCGAGCTGATCAAGGAGGCCCGCCCGGACCTCTACGTCAAAGGCGGCGACTACGACATGGAAACGCTCGAGGAGACGCGGGTCGTGCGCTCCTGGGGCGGCGAGGCGCTGGCGATCCCCTTCGTCGATGGCTTCTCGACCACCTCGCTTGTGCAGCGCATCCGCGCCGGGCAATCTTCCGACGCCGCCACCGCGTCGAAGCACCCTGCGGTGCTGACCACGCCACGCAAGGCGGCCTTCCTTGACCGCGATGGCGTCATCAACCTCGACCGGGCCTACGTTCATCACTGGGACGAGTTCGAGTTCGTGCCGGGCGCCGTGGACGCCATGCGCCGCCTGCGCGAGGCGGGTTACGTGCTCATCGTGGTCACCAACCAGTCGGGCCTGGCGCGCGGCATGTACACCGAGGCCCAGTTCCAGGAGCTCACGCGCCGCATGCGCGAGGCCCTGGCTGCCGCCGGTGCGGACGTCGAAGCCGTCTACCACTGCCCGCACCACCCCAAGGGCCAGGTGCCCGAGCTGGCGGTGGATTGCGACTGCCGCAAGCCCGAGCCGGGCATGATCCTGCGGGCAGTGCGCGAGCATGGCCTGTCGCTGGAGCAATCGTTCATGGTGGGCGACAAGCCATCGGACATCGAGGCGGCGCGCGCGGCGGGCCTGGGGCGTGCCTACATCGTGCGCTCCGACAATGCCGAGTCGCCCGACGGGTTGGCGGGGGCCGATGCGGCCTATGCTGATTTGGCTGCGTGCGTGGATGCGCTGTGCGCGCCATCGGGGCAGCGTTCCTGACAGGCTTCGTTCAAGGCATCAAACCCAGCAGGCGCATGGCCTTGTACCTCGCGTAGTGCCACGGGCGCTGCGGTCCCGTCGACACCAAGGGCAGCTTCACGCGGGTGTAGTGCTGCTTGAACAGGTCCATGTGCGTGCGCTGCTCGGGCCCGAGTTCGAGCGCCGAGTACACCAGCCCCTCAGCATCGCTGTCGAACACGCGATGGGGGTGGGCGTGCAGCAGCGGCAGGATCGCCCGGGTGTACGCAAGCGGGCCGGTGGTGCGCAGGACCCCGAACTTGCCGACACCTTGCGCGCGCATCGAGTAAGTTTGGATGTTGCGCAACACGGCCCGCCAGACCGCTTCGAGCACAGGGTGCTTCGGCCTGGCGATGACGTGCCAGCTCTGGAACTCGCTGGCGATGCCGTCGTCGATGTGACTGCCCCAACCCTCGAATTTCTCGCCGGGCTGGTTCTTCCAGTGCGACAGCAGGAGTTCGTCGTCAGGGCGGATGATTTGATCCAGGGGCCTGCTGACGCCTGACTTCACGTCCAGGTACACGCCGCCTTCTTGGTAGATGAGCAGGTAGCGGAAGAAGTCGGCCCGCGCGGCGCCGTAGAGCGGATTGATGCTGCGATAGGCGTCAAGCACCTCGCGATCAAAGTGCTTCTCGATGTAAGGCTCAACGCTTTCCCTCGTGTGCAGGACGTGCTGCCAACCCGGGTTCAGCGCCTTGAGCTTGTCGATGTGGCGCGTGATGCAAGGCGCCGGCGCCTGATCGCTCACGAAAATCTGATGGATGGTTTTGGGGACCAGGTGACCGTTCATGCGCCCCCCTTTGGCCGTGAACGTGCTGCCTGGTAGACCCGCAAATTGCCCTCGACCATCGCATCGACCGAAAAGCGCTCAACCACCCATTGCCGCCCAGCCCGTCCATAGCGCTGGCGCAGCTCAGCCGAGCCCAGCAACTTGTTCAACTCGCGCACCAACGCCGCCGTGTCGCCCGGTGTGATCAATTCGCCATTCAGGCCGGGCTGGATGATCTCGGGGATGCCGCCCGCGCGCCCGCCCACCAAGGGCACGCCACAGGCAGCGGCTTGCAGCAGCGACACGCCCAGGCCTTCCATGTGGGCCGGGTGGGCCAGCACGTCCAGGCAGGGCAGGATGCGGTCGAGATCCTTTCGGAAGCCCGGCAGTTGCACGTGCTTTGACAGCAGCGCATCGCCCTTCACGCGGGCGTTAGTCTCGTCCCACAGCGGGCCCTGGCCGAACAAGATCACCCGCAGCCTGGGGTGCTGCGCCAGCACCTCGGGCAACGCGTCCAGGAGCGTGACGTGGCCTTTGCGCGCGATGAATTGCGCGACCATGCCGACGGCCAGCTCGCCCTCGGCCACGCCAAAGGTGTCTCGGAACCAGGCCAGGTGGCTGCGATCAGGGCGGTAGCGCTCGGTGTCAACGGCGCTGAGCACGCAGTGCAGCTTGGCAGCCGGCACGCCTTCCGACAGCAGCACCTGGCGGATGCCGTCGGAAATGGTCACGACCTCGTCGTAGAGGCGGTACTTCAAGTTCACGACGAAGCGCGACTCGGGGTTGTCCACGCGGCGGCTCAGCACCACGGGCACGCCTTCGAGCCGGCCAGCCAGCGCCCCCCACACGTCGCTGCCCCGGCGGCTGTGCAGGTGCACCACGTCGGGCTGCACTTCGCGGATCAGCTTGCGCAGCCGGCCGGTGAGGCCCACGTCGGCGTCGCCGCTCATCTTCATCTCGACCACGCGCGCATGCGGTGCGGCTTCTGACGCGATGGCGCTGCCGCTGGGGCAGGCCAGCACGCTGTCGATGCCGCGCGCCTTCAACCCGCGCAGCAGGAAGACGACTTGCAGCGCGCCGCCATAGAGGTGCATGCCGGCCTCGACGTGGAGCACCTTCAAGACTGCGTCTCCAGTTGGATCAGGGCGGCTTGCAGCACGCGCTCGGTGGTGAGCCCGGTCATGCAAGTGAAGGCGCCGTTGCAGGTGGGCCGGCGGCGGCAGGGCGAGCAGGGCAGGTTGTCGTAGAGGATGCGGGTGCGAGGCGTCGGGCCTTCCCGATAAGGCCGCGTCGAGCCGAACAGCGCCACGGTCGGGATGCGCAGCGCCGAGCCCATGTGCGTGAGGCCGGTGTCCACGCCGACCAGCAGTTGCGCGTCGGCGATCAAGGCCACGCTTTCATCGAGCTTCAAGGCACCGGCCAGGTTGAGCAGGCGCGGCTGGCCCGCGCAGACGCGTTCGGCGGCCTCGCGGTCGGCCGGGCCACCGAGCACGACCGGTTGCAGGCCTTGCTCCAGCATGCGCCGGCCGAGTTCAGACCAATTGGCTTCCACCCAGTGCTTTTGCGGGCGCGTGGTGAAGGGCGCCAGCACCACCAGGGGGCGGGGCTCGGTGCCAGCGTCGTTGCTTGGCCCACCTCCCCACGCGGCTTTCAGGCGCTCGCGCAGCACCTCGCGGGCGCGCACCCGCTGGGCTCCGCCCACGGCCAGGTCGTGCACGAAGCTGCCCTCGGGCGCTCCGAGGTAGTGGGCCAGGTAGCGGTACTCCGAGCCCATCACCGGGTCGGCGCCGGGCGGCGGCGTGACCACCTCGTGCACCAGGCGATGGCTGCCTTCGCGGGCGATGATGCTCACGCGCCTTGGCGCACCGGTGAACCAAGCCACCAGGCCGCTTTTGAGCAGGCCCTGGCCGTCGAGCACCAGGTCGAAGTGCTCGGCCCTCAACTGCGAGCGGAAAGCCCGGATGGCGCGCCAAAGTTCGAGGTAGCGCTTGGCCTTCCACATTGCCTGCCACTCGCCGCGCTGCCAGATGATCACCTGCTTGAGGCGCGGGTTGTGCTTGAGCAGCGGTGCGCAAACCGGTTCACACACCCACGAGATCTCGGCGTTCGGGAATCGCGTTTTCAGCGCAGGGATCAGCCCCGAGGCCATGACGATGTCACCCAGCGCCGAGAGCCGGACGATGAGGATGCGGCGGGGCTCGGGGTGGGGCGCGGTCATGGTTGCAAGCTTCGGCGCGTTCATGGGCGGCGGGTGCGTTGCAGCGCGCGGGCACAGACATCCAAGGTCTGCGCGACCATGCGGTCAGCGGTCAGGTGCTCTTCGAAATGCTGACGCCCCTGGCTTGCGAGCTCTTGCTTCAGCCCAGGATCGCCATGCAGCCGCGCGACGGCTTGGCCCAAGGCCACGGCGTTGTCCGGCGGAACTTGCAAGCCGGTGCGCTCATGGAGCACGATTTCCGGCACGCCACCCACGGTGGTGGCGACCACGGGCAGGCGCGCTGCAAAAGCCTCGACCAGGGACAGCGGCAAGGCTTCACGCCGCGATGACAAGGCGTAGATGTCGAACGCGGGCAGGATGCGCTGCACGTCCTTGCGATAGCCGAGAAAGTGCACCCGCTCGGCGTCATGGGGCTGCTGCCGCACTTGGCGGCCGAACTCGGTGTCCGGGTCGCCGATCAGGTAGAGGTGAACGTCCTTCGGGGTTTGGGCCAGCGCGGCGATCAGCAGGTCCTGCCCCTTGTCGTGGATGAAGCGGCCGGCGTTGACCACGGCCGTCACGCCATCGGGGATGCCCAGTTCCGCCCGCAGGCTGGCCCGCACGGCCTCGCTGCCATCGGAAGGGCCATCAGGCACGCCGTTGTGCACGACGCTGATGCGATCAGCCTCGTAGCCAGCCGCGATGAGGTTGTCGCGCACGGCGGCCGAAACCGCGATGATGTGTGCGCATCGCCGCATGTGCGTGCGGGCCGTGGTGGCGTGCGCCGTGCAGATGGCCAGCGGCTTGTGCGTGCGGTGGCCGGCACTGCCCGCATACATGGCGCCACGGATGAGGTGGCCATGGACGACGTCGGCGCGCCAGTGGTGCACCAGGCGCTTGAGCTTCCAGTGCGAGACGATGTCGTAAAGGCCATGCATGCCGATGTGCATCGCTTCGATGCCTTCTGCAGCGCAGGCTCGCCCGATCCATGAGTCCAGAGGACCCGCGAACAGCACCTCGTGGCCGGCCGCGCGCTGGCCCTTCATCATCATGAGCGCGTGGTTTTCGGCGCCGCCATAACCATGGCTGTGCAGGACGTGGACGATGCGCATGTGCTCAGGCTTGATCGGGCAACGCGGCCTGCCCTTTGCGAGCCTGTTTGGCGTGCAGCTTCCAGGCGAAACCGAGCAGGTTGTCGCCGTAGGAAATCGCCTTTCGCGTGAGCTCGAAGGGGTTGTCGGAGAAATGCGCGGCGCCTCGGATGCAGGTGGTCGCGGTGCGGTAGCCAGCTTCTTCGACGAGGTCACGCGCCCGCAGCGAGTAGTCGCCATAGGGGTAGCAGAAGTCAGGCACCTCGGCGCCGAGCAGGTCTTCCAGCGCTTTCTTGCTGTCGAAGATTTCCGAGCGCTGCTGCCCGGCGTTCAACCTCGACAGCCTGGGGTGAGACACAGCGTGCGAGCCGAAGTCGCAGCCTTCGCGGTGGAGCTGCCGAACGGCCGCAGCGTCCATCAGGCCGGGCTGATGCGCCCAATCCGTCAGCCAACTGGCCTGTTGGCCGAGCAGTGAGCTCACCAGGTAGACCGTGGCCGAGAGGCCTTCGGCTTGCAAGGCCGGCCACGCGTGTTCGCGGAAATCGTCGTAGCCATCGTCCACCGTGATCACCACCGAGCGACGGGTCATGGGCTTGCCTTCGAAGAGGCGCGCCCGGGCTTCGCTCAGGTTGATGACGTCAAAACCCATCCACTTCAGGTAGCGCAACTGGTCCTTGAACCGGTCGATGTGGCAGAACAGCGCGCGGTGCGCATCCGGACGCGGGTAGCGACCGATCTGGTGGTACATCAGGATCGACAGCGGCGGGTTGGCCGGGGGCTGGGTGGTCATCGGTCGGCGTTTCGTGCAGAGGCGGACTTTACCGCAGCGGGGCACGCGCATCGTCGCGGCGTCCGTGTGGGCAGTAGCCTGGCCGTGGCCCGACCTGGGGGTGCTTGCGGCAGGTGTTTGGCCGCTTGTCGTAGACCGTGCAGCGCCGGGTTTTCATGTCGAGGAAGCGGCAGTCGCCATCCGCGCGGCGCATGACGGTGAAGACGCCGGACTTGTGGTGGAACCGCTCAATCACGCCAGCCTTCACCAAACGCTTCGCGATCTGCCTGACATCCTCGTGCTCGGCCTCGAAGGGGTCGACCACCTCCAGGCGCACCAGGTCTGGCAGCTTGATCTCCAGCGGCATGGTGCAGCAGTTGGCCATGCAGGTGTCGCACATGCCCGCCTTGTAGTGGGACCAGGTTTCGGTGCGGTCGACGTCGACGATGTGGATCGGGGAGCGCATGTCGGGGCCTCAGACCCAGGGCAATGATTGATACAGGCCCGCCACTCGGGCCATGGCGTCTGCGAAAGCCGGCAATTCTCCTTCAACGTCGGCCCGAAGGTCGGCGTAGCCTTCCTGGGCCATCGTGACGACCTTCTCGTCCAGGATGGAGCCGACGGAGGGGGAGATGCCTTTGCTGCGGCAGGATTCGACGAGCATGGCATGAATCGAAGCCAGGTCTCGCGCGTTGAACTCCGGCGCAGCTTCGAGCAGAAGCCAGATGTCGTAGACATCTTGGCGTCGATTACGCCGCCTGACTGGTTGTTGCAGCAATGAGCGCATCTTCTCCGCCAGGACGTTGTGCAAGGAATAGGACCTGATGGTGGCTCCGCCGTCCAGTTCGAGCAGTTCCACGGCAAACACCGCCTCGTTGAAGCTGTAATCGATCTGGACCACCTGCGTGGCGTTCTTGGCGCGCAAACGGGCCATGGCCCGAGGGTTGGACTTGTCTGCGTATCCGATGGTCAATGACAGGCTGTGATGAGTCTTGTCTTCTCCCTTGGGTTCGACCTTGCGCGACTGCAGCCGGCAAGCCGTGCCATGGGGCAAACGCTCTTCTGCGGAGACGAGCTCGGCTTCCAGCTCCGCCAGCAGGGCATCGGCATTTTCTGCGGCATAGCGCTCGGTGGTGGAGAAATCCAGGTCTTTGGTGTAGCGCGTGCTGTCATAGCGGATCGCCATGAGGAGCCCGCCTTTCATCACCATCTTGGCCCGCAGGTTCTGCGAGTGGCCGATCGCGTCCAGGATGATGTGGACCGCCTCCCTGAAGCCTTGCTGCCCTTCGGGGGCGGCTTCGACCCAGGCTTCGATGTCAATTTCGTTCACTGATCCCCCTGGTAGGTGCCAGGCATCAAGGACGCGACGTTGATCGAAAGCATCCATTTTTCGGAGTAGCTGGGCGCATATTCTCCGTTTGGATCGAGCCTCCTGGAGCCACCTCGCTGCGCGTGCCGCTCCCAGCCATCGATGGTGGCGTGCTTGAGGTGGCAGACCTCATCGAGCAAGTAGCCCGCGCGCACCTTCTCGATGGCTGTCCCGTGGCGCTCCAGTTCTTGCACGATGAGGGGCAGGAACCTCTCGGCCTGGCTTTGGTAGGTGTCCACGACATGCTGGATGCCGCCACAGCATTCGGGCTCTCTGAGCATTTCCAGGAAAACGCGCCCCACTGTTGCAACGCGGATTTGCTGTGATTTGACGTTTTTGAACGCGCCTCTGCTGGAGCGGCGCATCAACTCGACGCGGGTTCCTTCCAGGCGATCAAATGCCGAGCGCCGAAGTGTGGGCAGCTTGAGTGCCTTGTGGGTGTCGACTCGCTCGCGCAGATCGCTTGCCATTTTCGCTTGGGCCTGCGCTTTCCACTCGCGGTCGGGGGGGGTTGTGAGGTAGAGGATCTTGGAGAAGCGGTCTGTCAGCCCGTGATACTCCATCGCGCTGAGGTGCGAGATGTAGGCAAAGGGGTCCACCGCGCACGCGATCTCCGCTGCTGTCGCTTTCGTGCGGCCGAACAGACGATAAACGCAGCCTGGTTTGAAGTCCTTGTCGGCAAGGATCAGGCCGAACAGGCTCAGCCCGTTGATGACAGCCTGGAAGAGTTCATGTGAAGGAACAGCCCGTTGTTTGCCTGACTGTGACGTCACAAGCAGGCTCAGTTCGTAGTCGGTGATGACAGGGCGCTCCCAGCCCGCCAGTTTTTCCTGGATGGCTCGCATCAGTGCTGGAGAGGGGGGGCTGTCTTGTTGTGCCAATGGCCTGCTCCGATTTATCCACTATGTAGCATCACGTCCTAAGGACGTGATGCTACATAGTGGAGATGATGTTCGTCAAATGGGTGGGATTTGACGCGTTTTCGAGTGACGATTACACTTCGTCCTAAGGACGAAGTGTAATCGTCACTCAATTTCATCTTTGGTTGCTTGTTCTGCAAGCTGGATAAGATGATGTGGCGCGCATGATTGCAGCAACGCTCAAAGCCATTTTCAGCGTTGGCCGGAAACGCAAAAGCCCACCTTGAGGGGTGGGCTTTGCTGAATTTGGGTGGTGGCCTGGGGCGGAATCGAACCACCGACACGCGGATTTTCAATCCGCTGCTCTACCAACTGAGCTACCAGGCCATCTGTTTGTCTTGGCTGAAAGCGGTGCCGCGATCAGCGAAGACTCTCAGTATACATCACTTTTCAGGCCTTTCGGCCCTGTCAGTTCATGGCCGTCTTCTTGTTGCGCCCGAGATCCACGCCCAATTGCTTGAGCTTGCGGTAGAGGTGGGTGCGCTCCAGGCCGGTCTTCTCGGCCACGCGGGTCATGCTGCCGCCTTCGCGGGCCAGGTGGAACTCGAAGTAGGCGCGCTCGAAGTCGTCGCGTGCTTCGCGCAGCGGGCGATCAAGCTGGAAGAGCTGTTCGTTCGACGGGCCGGACACGCCGTTGCCATGTGTCACCGGTGAGTGAGCATGGTGATGAGCCGGAGCGGCGCCGTACGCGACCGGCGGCACGGAGGCCGTGTGCGGCGCTTCGGCATGCAGATGCTGGGTAGGGGCCATCTCGGTGCGCAGCGTGCCGCCACCGTTGTAGGACGAGGCGGCCGTGATGGGCGTGACCGTGGCCAGGTGCACCGGCTGCGCCATCGTCGTGGCCAGGTGCTGGGCGTGGTGATGTGCGCTGTGCGGCGTGGCACCATTGGCCGCACGCGGCGGTGCTGGCTTGGTCAGGCCTTGTTCCACCGCGCGCAACAGCTTCTGCATGGTGATGGGCTTTTCCAGGAAGGCCTGGGCGCCGAACTTGGTGGCCTCGACCGCAGTGTCGATGGTGCCGTGGCCCGACATCATGATCACGGGCATGGTGAGCTGGCCGTTGGCGGCCCACTCTTTCAGGAGCGTGACGCCATCGACGTCAGGCATCCAGATGTCCAGCAGAACGAGGTCGGGTTTGCATTGTTCGCGCAGGGTGCGCGCTTGGGCGGCGTTCTCCGCCACTTCGACAGAGTGACCTTCGTCGCTCAGGATTTCTGACAGCAGGGCACGGATGCCCAGTTCGTCGTCGACAACAAGAATGGTGGCCATTTAATTTCTGATACCCCGGTGTGGGTGCAGTCCCTAGTGTGACCCACTTTGGTGTGGGATGGATGACAGCACTGAAAATGATAGCGAAACTTGTGCCCCTGCCGCGAGGGGGGCACCCGGGGAATTGCCCTGCGATCCAATTTCTTTGGGTTGAGAGGTGGGATGAGCGGCCAGGTTGCGGATGCGGACCAGCGCCTTGTGCTCGTCGGCGATCTTCTTGACCACGGCCAGGCCCAGGCCCGTGCCCTTGGCTTTCGTGGTCAGGTAGGGTTCGAACGCGCGCCGCAGCACCTTGTCTGGGAAGCCGGGGCCATTGTCGCGCACGGCCAGTCGCACGGCGCGGATGCTGCCGTCCTCGTTGCGGGGCGTGTCGGTGCGCACGATGACGTGGGGTGGTGCGTGCTCGGGCTTGTCTCGGGTGGCATCGAGCGCGGCATCCAGGGCGTTTTGCACCAGGTTGTGCACCACTTGCCTCAACAGGGCGGCGTCGCCTTGAATCTGAGGCAGATCGGGCGCGAGGTCGAGCGACAAGGTGCCTTGTTCAAGCGCCTGGCCATACAAGGCCATCACATCGTTGACCAGGTCATTGAGGTTGAGTGGCGCGAGCTTGGCCGATGGCAGCCGGGCGTAGTCACGGAACTCGTTGATCAGGGTCTTGAGCGCCTGCACCTGCGTGACGATGGTGTTGACCGAGCGGGTCAGCAACTGGCGACCCGGTTCGTCGAGCTTGTCTGTGAGCTTGATCTCCAGGCGCTCGGCAGAGAGCTGTATCGGCGTCAGCGGGTTCTTGATTTCGTGGGCGACGCGGCGCGCCACTTCGGCCCAGGCTTCGGCGCGCTGGGCCGAGACCACCTCGGTGAGGTCGTCGAAGACGATGAGGGTTTCGTCGGGGGGCAGCTCGGCGCCGCGCACCAGCAGGGTCAATGGGTCGGGCGAATGGGGCAGGCTGAGTTCGTAGGACTCCTGCCATTGCTGGCGCTCGCCGGGCGTGGGGTCGTTGGCGTAGAGCTCGAAGCGTTGGCGGATGGCTGCGGCGAAGTCCTGCAAGCCGGTGACGTCCGTGAGCGGCCGGCCGCGGTAGGCCGAGATCGGCAGCTTGAGGATGCGGGTGGCGCCGGGGTTGACCATGTCGATGCGGCCACGCGAGTCGAACACGATCACGCCGGCGCTGAGGTTGTCGAGCACGGTCTGAAGGTGGGCGCGGGCGCTGTCGAGCTCCTGCACGCTGCGTTCGGCCAGAGTGCGCGCATCGGCGAGTTGCTGGGTCATGGCGGCGAAGGCGCGCGTCAAGCCGCCCAGTTCATCGCGTGAGGTGAAGACGGCTTTGGGGCGCAGGTCGCCTCGCGCCACCTCTTGCACGCCTTCGGCCAGCAGCAGCAGGGGGCGCGCGAGCTGCTGGCCGAGGATGGCCGCCAGCAGGAAGGCGCCGAAGACGGCCAGCACCAGCGCCAGTGTCAGCGTGCCGATGTACATCTTGCGCAGGCCACTGCGGCCGAGGGCGCGTTGTTGGTATTCCTGGTAGGCGCTTTGCACATCGAGGGCGTTGCGTACCAGTTCGGTCGGGATGAGTTGTGTGACCACCAGGAAGTGACCGCTGGACTGCAGGCTGAAGCTGCGGTCAGGCATCCAGGCCAGGGCGATGATGCGCGGCGGTCCCGAAGCATCGGCTTGTTCTTCGAGGCCTTCGATTTGCGAGTAGACGCCTCGGTTACGCGCATCGCTTCGCCAACTGGCGGGCAGGCGTTCCGTGGGAAGCAGTCGGGTGCTGTCGCCTCCAGCGGTCATGGAGACGAGGCCGCTTTCATTGGCCACTGAAACGGTTCGCGCGCCGATCTGCTCGCGCAGCCGTTCGAGTTCGAGCAGGCCGGGCTGGGGGCCGTCCCGGGGCTCCTCGGCCAAGCGCTGGGCGGCCGTTCGGGTCTTGGTGGCCACGTCTTGCGCGAGCGTGTCGAGTGTGCTGCGGCCGAGGTTCAGGCCGGCTTCGAGCGCGCCTTCGACGTGCACGTCGAACCAGGTCTCGATGCTGCGCGAGACGAACTGGTATGACACGGTGTAGATCAGCAGGCCCGGCAACAGGCCGACCAGGCCGAAGATGCCGGCGAGCTTGAGCAGCAACCTGCTGCCGAACTTTCGTGCGCGCAGGCGCAGAGCCAATCGGCCCAGGGCGAGGGCGATGGTCAAGCCGAGCACGGCAGCCACGGCCAGGTTGCCCCACACCAGCCACTGGAAGTAGGGCTCCAGGCGTTCGCTGTTCTGCGTGGCCATGACCAGCAGGAAGGCCAGCACCAAGCCTCCGCCGGAGAGCGCGGTGCCGGCGAGGATCCACGCCCAGCGGTTGGCCTTGATGGTGCTCATGGAGGGGGCGGCGAAGGCGGGGCGCTTGTCAGCGCATCGCCGCGCTCAGGTTGATGCGCCGGGCGATCGACAGGTCCCAGCCCGATTGGGGGCCCAGGCCGATCTGCAGCGGGCGGGGCAGTTCTTCGGTGTCCAGACGGAAGCGGAAGACGAGGTAGTGCTCGCTCTCGTCGCCCACTGCGATGGGGTCGGCGATGCGCCAGCGCGTGGTGCGGCGCATGGCATCGAGCGCTTCCTGGAGTGAAACGAAGCTGCGGCTGAGGCCATCCTGGCTGAGTTTCCAGCGGCGGGTCAGGGGTTGCCAGCCCAGGCGCCAGCGGCGGGTCGCCTCGCCCCGGTCCTGGTCCAGCCAGTACCAGCGTTCGCGCAACAGTTCGGCTTCAGCGACGAAGACAAGGGTGACGCCGCGCAGCAGCATCTGTTCGAGGTCTCGGGCGAGTTCGAGCCGCACGTTGTAGGTCAGCAGCACGCCTTCGTCACCGAGGTTGACACCCAGGCTGGCGAGCTCGGCAATGTTGCGCGCGGGGGCGCTGTCGGCCCAGGAGTCAGTCGGCCCGAGGCATGCGGCAGCCAGCGCCAGGCTGGCGCTTCGCTGGAGCAGGTCGCGGCGACTCAGAGGCGGCATCAGTCACCTTGTGAGGGTTTGGCGAGCAGGGCGTGGAAGAACCCATCACCGGGGTCGGCCCCTGGCGCAGCCTGAGCCGATGCTGCCGATGGCCGATGGTCGGTGGTCTGGGGGTATTCGACCACAGGGAGGATGTGGCCGGGCGCGGGCAGGCGCCGGGCGCCGGGCGTGCGTTGCAAAAACGCGTCGATGCGGTCTTCGCCCTCCTCGCGGAAGACGGAGCAGGTGCAGTACAGCAGGTGGCCGCCCGGTTTGAGGAGGGGCCACAGGGCATCGAGGATGGCATCTTGCGTGCGGGCGAGGGCGGCGATGTCGGTCTCGCGGCGCAGCCAGCGTGCGTCGGGGTGGCGGCGCACGATGCCGGAGGCGCTGCAGGGGGCGTCCAGCAAGATGGCGTCGAAGGGCTGGCCGTCCCACCAGTCGGTGGGGCGGCTGGCGTCGGCGGCGAGGGTGCGGGCGCGCAGGCCCAGGCGGCCGAGTGTGTCGCCGATGCGTTTGAGGCGCTCCGGGTCAGCGTCAAGGGCGGTGACATCGAAGTCGCCGAGTTCGAGCAGGTGGGCGGTCTTGCCGCCGGGTGCGGCGCAGGCGTCGAGGATGCGCGCGCCGGGTGGCAACTGCGCGCCGCCGGCTTGCAGCAGAAGGGGGGCAGCCCACTGCGCCGAGGCGTCTTGCACAGAGGCGTCGCCTTCGGCGAATCCGGGCAGTTGGTTCACGGGCACGGCGCGTGGCAACACGATGGGGTGGGGGCCCATGGGTGTGGGTGATGTGGCATGGGCCGAGCCCGCATGGGGGGGCGCGCCAGAGGCCGCAGTTGAACGCGCGGTGGATGGCGATGGGTTTGTCGGGTTTGCCGTTTCTGACGCGTCCCGGGGCAACAGGCCGGCGGCAACCAGCCGCTCGCGGTAGTCGGCGACGCTGCCGTGGCGGGTGTTGACACGCAGGGTGAGCGGAGGCTGGGCCTGGTTGGCCGCCAGGATGGCTTGCCAGTGCTCGGGCCAGTCCCGCTTCAGGCGTCGGATCCACCAGCCGGGGTGGTTGTGGCGGGCGACTTCGTCATCGGCCAGCGAGGCGATCAGCTCGGTGCGCTCACGCAGGAAACGGCGCAGCACCGCGTTGACGAGGCCGCTGGCAGATTGGCCGACCTTGGGTTTTTTCTTGCAGGCCTGCACGGCCTGGTCGACCAGGGTGTGCTCGTCGTAGCCGCCTTCGTCGAGCAGGGCCAGGGCGGAGATCAGCAGGGCGTCGACCCAGGGGTGCGGGGCCTTGGGCACCAGCTTGTGGCGCAGCGCCTGCGCCAAGCCCATGCGGCGCATCACGGTGAAGGCCAGGGCCTGGGTGCCGGGGCGCTCGGGCGCCGGGGTGGCGGCGAGCGCTTCGTTGAGGGATTGGCCTTTGCGCACGGCGGCGACCGCGTTGGCGCATCGGCCCAGCAACTGGGACAGGGGCAGGCTGTGCCCCGGGTTGGGTCGGTTCATGCCGCGCAGTCTATGCGCAGCGGGGCCGGGGCTTTCCGCTGGGCCGCTGGCAAGGCGCTGGTGCGCGCCGGCGCCTTGTCGGCCTGGGGGTGGGAAGCCGTGGCCCGGCTTCAGGCGCCGAGGAAGTGGCGGCGGTATCGCGCCGGCAGGTCTTCGATGCGCATGAGCATCGGCAGGTCGGCGGTGTTGAAGTCGGGATCCCAGGCGGGGGCGCCCAGCACCTTGGCGCCAACGCGCAGGTAGCCCTTGATCAGCGCGGGCGGCTCGACCTGTAGGTGGCGGTCGAGCTCTTCGACCGGCAGCGGCAGGCGGGGGCGCACCTGGAGGTGAATCGGGGCGAGGTGGGTGTGGCGCAGTTGCTCCCACAGCGAGGCCGCCATGTGGCCGCCGTCGCGCATGGAAATGCTGGCGCAGCCGATCATGGTGTCGAGGTCGTTGCGGACCATGAATTCGGCCAGCGCCCCCCACAGGGCCATGATGGCGCCGCCGGTGCGGTGGTCGGGGTGCACGCAGGAGCGGCCGAGCTCGACCATCTTGCTGCGCAGGCCGCGCAGGCGGGTCAGGTCGAACTCGGTTTCGCTGTAGAGGCCGCCCACGCGCTTGGCCGAATCCGGCGTCAGCACGCGGTAGGTGCCGATGACCTCGCCGGGCTCGCCGTCTTCGGTCGTCAGGCGCACCAGCAGGTGCTCGCAATAGGGGTCGAACAGGTCGATGTCGTGGCCTGCGGGACTGCCGGCAGGCACGTCCAGGCGCGCGCCCATCTCGCCGACGAAGATCTCGTGCCTCAGGCGTTGCGCCGCACGAACATCTTCCTCAGTGCGAGCCCAAACGACTTCAAAGCCTTGGCGCGCCGAGCCCGGGTGAAGTGACCTCCGACCGGCCGTGCTGTCGGCCGACGGGGTGGACAGGCCTGCGATGGGCAGGGTGGGCAGAGGGAGGTCTCGCATCTTCGGTCTCCGTTCGTGGGGCCAGGTTCCGTTTCGCCGTTTCGCGTTCTGCGTCGCAGTTTCTGCCGGGTGCATGACGCTGCCGTGACACCCGCATGACGTGGGGATGACGCCGACGGCGGATGGGTGGTCCGGCAAGGGTTGACACGCATCACAAATCCCGAGCCACGCGGAGGGTCCGGGCTGTTACGATCAGGGGCATGAGCATCCAGATCTTCGGCCTGCCGGTTTCGCGCGGCGTGGCCATCGGTCGCGCGGTGCTGGTCGCCTCCAGCCGCGTTGACGTGCCCCACGTTTTCATCGATCCCGCGCGGACCGAAGAGGAGATCGCGCGCCTGCTGTCGGCCCGCGACATCGTCGCCACGGAGTTCGACACCCTCAAGCGCGATCTGCCCGCCGATGCCCCGGCCGAGCTCGCCGCCATCCTCGACGTGCACCAGATGCTGCTGCAGGATGAAGCCCTGATCGGCGCCGCCGCCGACTGGATCCGCGAACGCCACTACAACGCCGAATGGGCGCTGTCGGCCCAGCTCGAAGTCCTGGCCCGCCAGTTCGACGAGATGGACGACGCCTACATCCGCGAGCGCAAGGCCGACCTGGAGCAGGTGGTCGAGCGCATCCTGCGCAACATGGGCCGGGAAGAAGCTGCTTCGGGCTTGCAGGCGCCTGCCCATGGCCCGCGTGATTTCGGTGGTGACGAGCCGCTGATCCTGGTGGCCAACGACATCGCGCCGGCCGACATGGCCAGCTTCAAGCGCAGCGTGTTCTGCGGCTTCGTGACCGACGTGGGCGGCAAGACCTCGCACACGGCCATCGTGGCGCGCAGCATGGACATCCCGGCCGTGGTGGGCGCGCGCCAGGCCAGCGGCCTGATCCGCCAGGACGACCGCATCATCATTGACGGCGATGCCGGCCTGGTGATCGTGGACCCATCCACCATCGTGCTGGAGGAATACCGCTTCCGCCAGCGCCAGGCCGAGCTCGAACGCAGCCGCCTGGCCCGCCTGCGCCACACGCCCGCCGTCACGCTCGACGGTGAACGCATCGAGCTGCTGGCCAACATCGAGATGCCCGAGGACAGCGCCGCCGCGCTGGAGGCCGGTGCCGTCGGCGTGGGCCTGTTCCGCTCCGAGTTCCTGTTCATGAACCGCGCCGGCAACCTGCCCGACGAGGAAGAGCAGTACGACGCCTACCGCCGCGCGGTCGAGGCCATGAAGGGCCTGCCCGTGGTGATCCGCACCGTGGACATCGGCGCCGACAAGCCGCTGGAAGGCCTGACGGCGTCCGAGCTGCGCCACGAGTCGGTGCTCAACCCCGCGCTGGGCCTGCGCGCCATCCGCTGGAGCCTGTCCGAGCCCAGCATGTTCCGCCGCCAGTTGCGCGCGCTTTATCGCGCGGCGCACCACGGCCCGGTCAAGATCCTGATCCCGATGCTGGCCAGTCAGCGCGAGATCCGCCAGACGCTGGAGAACATCGCCCATGTGCAGCGGCAGTTGGTCGAGTCAGGCAAGCCTTTCGGCCAGTGCGAGCTGGGCGCCATGATCGAGGTGCCGGCCGCCGCGCTGACCATGCCGCTGTTCCTGCGGCATTTCGATTTCGTCTCGATCGGCACGAACGACTTGATCCAGTACACGCTGGCCATCGACCGGGCCGACGAGGCGGTGGCCCACCTCTACGACCCCTGGCACCCCGCGGTGTTGCAACTCATCCGCACGACCATCGCGCAGGCGCGTGCGGCGGGCAAGGGCGTGAGCGTGTGCGGCGAAATGGCGGGTGACCCGGTTTTCACCGAGTTCCTGCTGGCGATGGGGTTGCGAAGCTTCTCGATGCACCCCTCACAGATCGCCTCGGTCAAGCAGCGCGTGCTGCGCGCCGACACGCGCCGGCTGGCGCCGCTGGTCGACGACGTCATCCAGTGCGACGACCCGGAGGCCGCCTGCATGCAGGCGATGGCCGGCGGGGCGGGGACGAGGCTGGCTTCGGCGGCTTGAGGGGCCCTGGGCTCGCACTCGCGCCATGGCTCCTCGCTGATTGCTGACTTGGACGGCGCTGGGGAAAGTTCCGTGTCAGGCTGCTGAGGCCGATGAGCCAGTTGGTTCAGCGTGCGCCCAGTTCTTCCCAGCGTGCCAGCAAAGCCAGCAGTTCTTCGTCGATCAGCTCGACGCGGGCGTGCATGGCGGCCACGTTGCCGGCTTCCTTGCGGTAGATGTCCGGGTCGGCCAGTTGCTTGTTGAGTTCGGCCTGTTCGGCTTCCAGCGCCTCGATGCGCGCAGGCAGTTCATCCAGCTCGCGCTGTTCCTTGTAGCTGAGCTTGCGCTTGGGTTGCGCTACCACCGGCGCGGTGGGCGCTGCGGCGGGGGCCGTGTCGGCGGCCACGCTCACGGGCGTGCGGGTGTCGGCTTCGGGCGTCTGCTTGACGGCCGCCGCGATGGCTGCCGCACCGGGCTTGCCAGCCGCGATGGCCTGCGCGCGGCGCGACTGGATCAGCCAGTCCTCGACACCACCTTCGTACTCGCGCCACAGGCCGTTGCCTTCGGCCACGAGCGTGGAGGTGACCACGTTGTCCAGGAAGCGGCGGTCGTGGCTGACCAGGAAGACGGTGCCCGGGTACTCGGCCAGCAGGTCTTCGAGCAGGTCGAGCGTGTCGATGTCGAGGTCGTTGGTGGGCTCGTCGAGCACCAGCACGTTGCTGGGCTTGGCGAACAGGCGCGCCAGCAGCAGGCGGTTGCGCTCGCCGCCGCTGAGCGTGCGCACGGGGGAGTTGGCGCGCGCCGGGGCGAACAGGAAGTCCTGCAAATAGCCCATGACGTGCTTGCGTGAGCCGTTGATCTCGATCCACTCGCTGCCCGGGCTGATGAAGTCGGCCAGCGTGGCGTCGAGGTTGAGGTGGTCGCGCATCTGGTCGAAGTAGGCGACCTGCAGGTTGGCGCCTTGCTTGACGGTGCCGATGTCGGGCGCCAGCTCGCCCAGGATCATCTTGAGCAACGTGGTCTTGCCCGCGCCGTTGGAGCCCACCAGGCCGACCTTGTCGCCTCGCAGGATGGTGCCGGTGAAGCCCTTGACGATGGTGCGGCCGCCGAAGGACTTGGAAACGTTTTCGAGCTCGGCGACGATCTTGCCGCCGCGGTCACCCTGCGAGACCTCCAGCTTGACCCGGCCGGTCACGTCGCGGCGCGCGGCGCGCTCGGCACGCAGGCCCTCGAGGCGTTTGATGCGCGCCACCGATCGGGTGCGCCGGGCTTCGACGCCCTTGCGGATCCAGACTTCTTCCTGCGCGAGCAGCTTGTCGAAGCGCGCATTGGCCAAGGCTTCGTCGGCCAGCTCTTGCGCCTTGAGCGCCTGGTAGGCGGCGAAGTTGCCGGGGTAGCTGCGCAAGATGCCGCGATCAAGTTCGACGATGCGGGTGCAGACGTTGTCGAGGAAGGCGCGGTCGTGCGAGATCAGCACGATGCTGCCCTTGAAGTCCTTGAGCAGGTCTTCGAGCCAGGTGATGGCGTCGAGGTCGAGGTGGTTGGTCGGCTCGTCGAGGAAGAGCACGTCGGGGCTGGCCACCAGGGCGCGTGCCAGGGCCACGCGCTTTTTCATGCCGCCCGAAAGGCTGGCGATCGGCAGGTCGGCCGACAGCTTCAGGCGTTGCAGGGTTTCTTCGACGCGCTGTTCCCAGTTCCAGCCGTTGCGGGCTTCGATCTGGGTCATGAGCGATTCCATCTGATCAGCATCGCCTTCGCCATGGGTGATGGCCTCGAAGCGTTCGCGCAGCTCGCGCACCTCGCCCAGGCCTTCGCTGACGGTGCTTTCAACCGTGGCGCCTTCGGCGAACGCCGGCTCCTGCGGCACATAGGCCAGCTCGATGCCTTTTTGCACCTGCACCTGGCCGTCGTCGAGCTTGTCGATGCCGACCATGATCTTCAGCAGCGAAGACTTGCCCGTGCCATTGCGGCCGATCAGGCCCACGCGCTCGCCGGTCTCCAGCGAGAAGGCAGTGTGGTCAAGCAGCGCGACGTGGCCGAAGGCCAGGCACGCGTCGTTCAGGGTCAGGACAGCCATGGAAGGTCCGGGTGAGCAGGGAGCAGGAAGAGGCCTCGCGAGGCGAGGGCAACCCGGTATTGTCGCTGTTTGGCGTGACGCTGTGTGGCTGAGGGGGGCAAGAGGGCAAGAGGGCAAGAGGGCAAGAGGGCCTGTCCGGGGCGGCCGGCCAAATCTGCCCGTCGGCCCGGCGGTCAGCGGTTGAGCGCTTGGTCGGCTCGGGCGCGTCAGCCAGCCAGCTTGCCTTCCAACGCATCCACGAAGCGCCGCGCCACGTTGAACCCGGTCTGGTCGGTGATTTCCTGGAAGCAGGTCGGGCTGGTCACGTTGATCTCGGTGAGGCGGTCGCCGATGATGTCTAGGCCCACCAGCAGCAGGCCGCGCGCCGCCAGGATGGGGCCCAGGTGCTCGGCGATGGCACGGTCAGACTCGCTCAGCGGTTGGGCCACGCCCTTGCCGCCGGCCGCCAGGTTGCCGCGCACCTCGCCGCCTTGCGGGATGCGCGCCAGCGCGAAGGGCACCGGCTCGCCGTCGATCAGCAGCACGCGCTTGTCGCCTTCGCTGATGGCGGGCAGGAAGCCCTGCACCATGATGGTCTGGGTGCCATCCTTGGTCAGCGTCTCGGCGATGCTGCCCAGGTTCAGGCCGTCATCCTTCACGCGGAAGATGCCCATGCCGCCCATGCCGTCCAGCGGCTTGAGGATGACATCGCGATGCTCGGCGTGGAAGGCGCGCACGGCGGCCATGTCGCGGGTGACCAGGGTGGGCGCGATGTGCTGCGGGAACTCGAGGATGGCGAGCTTTTCGGGGTGGGCGCGCAGGGCCTCTGGGCTGTTGAACACGCGCGCACCTTCGCGCTCGGCCTGGGTCAGCAGGTGGGTGCAGTAAAGGTATTCGGCGTCGAAGGGCGGGTCCTTGCGCATCAGCACGGCGTCGGTGCGGCACATGGGCAGGTCGGCGGCTTCGATCTCGTCGTACCAGTCGTGGGCATCGCCCGTGAGCTGGATGCGGCGCGCGCGCGCGGTCACCACGCCGCCGCGCTGCCACACCAGCTCGCGCGGCTCGCAAGCCCACAGTTCGTGCCCGCGCGAGGCGGCTTCGCGCATCATCGCGAAGGTGCTGTCCTTGTGGGTCTTGAAGGTGTCGAGCGGGTCGGCGACGAACAGGAGCTTCATGGCGTGTCTTCGGCTTGAGAGCGGGTGCGATAGTGTTCCACGAACAGGGTGACCCCACCCGCCACCAGGCCCCAGAAGGCCGAGCCCACGCCCAGCAGCACCACGCCCGAGAGCGTGACCAGGAAGGTGACGATGGCCGCCTCGCGCGTGCGCGGCTCGGCCAGCGAGGTGGCCAGGCCATTGGCGATGGTGCCCAGCAGGGCCAGGCCTGCCACGCCCATGATCAGCGCCGGAGGAAAGGCCGCCAGCAGGCCCGCCACCGCCCCGCCCAGCAAGCCCATCAAGATGTAGAACAGGCCCGCCCACACCGCAGCGGTGTAGCGCTTTTCATGTGAGGCGTGCGCATGCGGGTTGAGCACGATGGCCGCTGTGATCGCCGCCAGGTTGAAGGCATAACCGCCGAAAGGCGCCAGCAGCACCGTGGTGATGCCCGACCAACTCATCAGCGGCGAGACCGGCGGCCGGTAGCCCGACACCCGGATCGCCGACACGCCCGGCACCGCCTGCGAGGCCATGGTCACGATGAACAGCGGCAGGCCCATGCCCAGCACCGCCTGCCACGACCACGCTGGCGTCACCCACACCGGCGTGGCGAACTGCAGGGTCATCTGGCGCGTGTCCAGCAGGCCTTGCGACGCCGCCACCGCCGTGCCGCCGATCAGCACGCCCAGCACCGCGTAGCGCGGCAGCAAGCGCTTGCCGATCAGGTAGATCATCAGCATCGAGATGATGAGCAGCGGGTGGGCCGTGGCCTCTGCGAACGACTGCAGTGCGAACTTGGCCAGGATGCCCGCCAGCAGGCTGGAGGCCAGGGCCAGCGGGATGCGGTTCATGATGCGCTCGAACCAGCCGGTGGCACCGCTCAGCCACATCAACACACCGCAGACCAGGAAGGCGCCCACAGCCTCGGCCAGGCTCACCCCCGTGGCAGCGCTGGCGATCACGGCCGCGCCCGGCGTCGACCAGGTGATGAGCACCGGGATGCGCGTCCACAGCGACAGCCCGATGGTCGACAGCCCCATGCCGATGCCCAGCGCCAGCACCCAGGACGTGACCTGATCGGGCGTGGCCCCGAGCGAACGCGCCGCGTGGAAGATCAGCGCGATCGTGCTGGTGAAGCCCACCAGCGTCGCCACGAAGCCCGACGAGACGGACGGCAGTGAGCTGTCGCGGCCGACATCGCGCAGGCGCTTGCGATCGGTCGGCGCCGTCAGATCAGATCTCCACCTTCGAGCCCAGCTCGACCACGCGGTTGGTCGGCAGGCTCAGGAAGTCGGCCACGCCGGAGGCATTGCGGTGCATGCTGGCAAACAATTTCTCTCGCCAGGGCAGCATGCCGCTGCCGATGGTGGGGATGACGATGTCGCGAGAGAGGAAATAGCTCGTCTCCATGTCGTTGATCTGCACCCCATGGCGGCCCAGCAGCTTGAGCGCCTGCGGCACATCGGGCTCGTCCTTGAAACCGAAGTGCAGCATCACCTGCCAGCAGTCGTTGCCCAGGTCGTCGATCTCGATGCGCTGAGACGAGTCGATCCAGGGCACCTCGTGCGAACGCACCGTCACGAACAGGTTCTGGCGGTGCAGGACCTTGTTGTGCTTGAGGTTGTGCAGCAGCGCGTTGGGCGTGGTGCCCGCATCGGCATTGAGGAACACGGCCGTGCCCTCGACCCGCAGCGGCGGGCTGCAGAACACCGCTTCCAGGAAGGGGTGCAGGTCGATGGCGTCCGAGCGCAGCCGCTCGCTCAACAGGGCGCGCCCTTCCTTCCACGTCGTCATCAGCGTGAACATGACCATGCCGATGAGCAGCGGGAACCAGCCGCCATCGATGATTTTCAAGGCGTTGGCACCGAAGAACATCAGGTCGATGAAGAAGAACACGCCCGTGGCCGCGATGCACAGCGGCAGGCTCATGTGCCACGCGAAGCGGATCACGAAGAAGGTCATCACGGTGGTGATGAGCATGTCCAGCGCCACGGTGATGCCGTAGGCCGCGGCCAGCTTGCTGCTCGAGCCGAAGAACACCACGGCCATCACGATGCTCGCGTACAGCCCCCAGTTGATGAAGGGGATGTAGATCTGGCCGGTTTCCTTCTCCGAGGTGTGCAGCACGCGCAGGCGCGGCAGGTAGCCCAGCTGGATGACCTGCTTGGTGACCGAGAACGCCGCCGAGATCAGCGCCTGCGAGGCGATGAAGGTGGCGCAGGTGGCCAGACCCACCAGCGGGTAAAGCGCCCACTGCGGCGCCATTTCATAGAAGGGGTTGGCGACGTTTTCGGGGTGGGCCAGCAACATCGCGCCCTGGCCGAAGTAGTTGATGACCAACGCCGGCATGACCAAGCTGAACCAAGCAAGGCGGATGGGGCGCTTGCCAAAGTGGCCCATGTCGGCATAGAGCGCCTCGGCCCCCGTGGCACACAGGATGACGGCGCCCAGCGAGATGAAGGCCATGCCCGGGTGCTCGAAGATGAAGCCCAGCGCATGATGCGGGCTCAGCGCTACCAGGATGGCCGGGTTGGCCACGATGTGTCCGAGACCCAGCACCGCCAGCACGAAGAACCACACCACCGTGATCGGCCCGAAGAACTTGCCGATGCCGCCCGTGCCGTGCTTCTGGATGGCGAACAGCGCCGTGAGCACCACCAGCGTCACCGGGATGACGTAGCGCTCCAGTCCTGGGGCCGCCACCTCCAGGCCCTCGACGGCCGAGAGCACCGAGATCGCCGGGGTGATGACCCCGTCGCCAAAAAAGATGGCCGTGCCGAAGATGCCCAGGCCGAGCAGCACGCGGCGCAGTCGCGGGCGGTCCTTCACGGCGGTGGATGCGAGCGCCAGCATGGCCACCAAGCCGCCTTCGCCGTTGTTGTCGGCGCGCAGGATCAGCGTGACGTACTTGAGCGAGACGATGACCGTCAGCGTCCAGAACATCAGCGAAAGGATGCCGTGGATGTTCTCGGGGCTCGGATTGAGGTGGCCGTGGGCGAAAACCTCCTTGAACGCATAGAGCGGACTGGTGCCGATGTCGCCATAGACGACCCCCAGGGCTCCCAGGGTCAGGGCGGCCAGCGAGGACTTGTGGCTCGGATCGTGAGAAGGTTGCTGCACGTAAAAAGGGCTGTTGCCACGGAACAGCCATTTTGCGACGGATCACGCCCAATCGGAAACTCCCCTGGGCGGGGGCCGGCATCCCGTCAGGCGTAGACCTCGGCGTCCGGGTCGGTCGCGGCCAGTTCGTAGCTTGCAGCCAACATCGCCAGGCGGGCGATGACGCCGTACATGTAGAAGCGGTTGGGCGCACTCACGCCGGGTTTGACCCCTGGGCGCGGCAGCTGCGTGGGTTCGGCGAAGGCCAGCGGCACGAAGCTGGAGCCCGGTGCGTTGAGGTTCTCGTCGATGCCACGCTCGGCGTGCACCCGGTAGAAACCGCCCACCACGTAGCGGTCGATCATGTAGACCACCGGTTCAGCCACCGCGTCGTGCATGCGCTCGTAGGTGGGCACGCCCTCCTGGATGATCACCTGGCTGACCGACTGGCCATCCTTCACCACCGACATCTTGTTGCGTGTGCGGCGGTTGATGTCCTCCAGTTCCTTGGCGTCGCGCACGGTCATGATGCCCATGCCGTAAGTGCCGTTGTCGGCCTTGACCACCACGAAAGGCTTCTCGTTGATGCCGTATTCCTTGTACTTGCGGCGGATCTTGGTCAGCAACGCATCGACCTGCGATTGCAGGCATTCCTGACCGGTGCCCTCCTGGAAATCGACCTGATCGCATTCGGCATGCATCGGGTTGATCAGCCAAGGATCCATGCCCAGCAGCTTCGAGAATTTCTTGGCCGCTTCTTCGTAGTACTTGAAGTGCTGACTCTTGCGGCGCACCGCCCAACCCGCGTGCAGCGGCGGCAGCAGGTATTGCTCATGCAGGTCTTTCAGCACATCGGGGATGCCGGCAGAGAGGTCGTTGTTGAGCAGGATGGTGCAGGGGTCGAAGTGCTTGAGGCCCAGGCGGCGTTTGCTTCGCTCCAGCGGCTCCAGCGTCAGCGTGCTGCCGTCGGGCAGGGTGATGTCAGTGGGCTCGGTGATGGCCTCATCAAGCGTGCCCAGGCGCACATTCAGGCCGGTGAGCGTGAAGATCTGCACCAGGCGCGCGACGTTTTGCAGGTAGAAGGTGTTGCGTGTGTGCTTCTCGGGGATCAGCAGGAGGTTCTTCGCCTCTGGACAGATCTTCTCGATGGCCGCCATCGAGGCCTGCACCGCCAGCGGCAGCATCTCGTTGGTCAGGTTGTTGAAGCCGCCGGGGAAGAGGTTGGTGTCCACCGGGGCCAGCTTGAAGCCGGCGTTGCGCAGGTCCACCGAGGTGTAGAAGGGCGGCGTGTGCTCCATCCATTCGAGCCGGAACCAGCGCTCGATGGCCGGCATGGATTCCAGCATGCGCTGCTCCAGTTCGTTGATGGGGCCGGTCAGCGCGGTGATGAGGTGAGGAACCATGGCGGTGTGGGCGTCAGGCGGTGGACACGAGGACATTCTAGGAACATCCACAGATGGGGCCGCATCGGCGAAAAAAAAGAGCCACCCGAAGGTGGCCCTGTCGTGTCGGGCGCGAGGCCCGTTTTGGCGTCAGCTGAAGATCACTTGTCGATCACTTGTGATAGGCGGTTTCGCCGTGCGAAGTGATGTCCAGGCCTTCGCGCTCTTCCTCTTCCGGCACGCGCAGACCGATGACCACGTCGACGATCTTGTAGGCGATCAGGGAAACGATGCCCGACCAGGCGATGGTGATCATCACGCCCTTGGCCTGGATCCAGAGCTGTCCGGCGATCGAGTAGGCGTCAGCGGTGACCATCGAGGCGGTGACCCAGTCACCAACCAGCGAGGGGCCACCCAGGTTGGGCGAGTTGAACACGCCGGTCAGCAGGGCACCCATGATGCCGCCGATGCCGTGCACGCCGAACACATCCAGCGAGTCGTCTGCGCCGAGCAGCTTCTTCAGGCCGGTCACGCCCCACAGGCAGATCAGGCCGGCCAGCACGCCGATGACCAGTGCACCACCGATGCCGACGTTGCCGGCGGCGGGGGTGATGGCGACCAGGCCAGCAACGGCACCCGAAGCGGCGCCCAGCATCGAAGCCTTGCCCTTGAGCAGCGCTTCACCCAGGATCCAGCCCAGCACGGCGGCAGAGGTGGCGGCGAAGGTGTTGATGAAGGCCAGGGCAGCGAAACCGTTGGCTTCCAAGGCGGAGCCGGCGTTGAAGCCGAACCAACCCACCCACAGCAGCGAGGCACCAACCATGGTCAGCGTCAGCGAGTGCGGGGTGAAGGCTTCCTTGCCGTAGCCGATGCGCTTGCCCACCATGTAGGCACCCACCAGGCCAGCGACGGCGGCGTTGATGTGCACCACGGTGCCGCCAGCGAAGTCCAGCGCGCCGTGTTGCCAGATCAGGCCGGCCTTGGCGTTCATGGCGTCGACCACTTCAGGCGAGGTGTAGGCGTCCGGGCCCATCCAGAACCAGACCATGTGGGCCATCGGGATGTAGCTGAAGGTGAACCACAGCACCATGAACAGCAGCACGGCCGAGAACTTGATGCGCTCGGCGAAGGCGCCGACGATCAGGGCGCAGGTGATGCCCGCGAAGGTGGCCTGGAAGGCAGCGAAGACGATTTCGTACATCGGCGTGGCCTTGGAGAAGGTCGCGCCCAATGCGAAGGTGCCAGCGGCGTTGTCCCAGATGCCCTTCATGAAGAGGCGATCAAGGCCACCGACGTAGGCATTGCCCTCGGTGAAGGCCAGGCTATAGCCGTAGATGAACCACAGCACGGTGATCAGCGCGAAGGTCACCATCACCTGCATCAGCACGGACAGCATGTTCTTGCTGCGCACCAGGCCGCCGTAGAACAGGGCCAGGCCGGGAACGGTCATCAGGATCACCAGCAGGGTGGAGACCAACATCCAGGCGGTGTCGCCCTTGTTGGGCTGGGGAGCGGCAGCGGGGGCGGCGGCATCGGAAGCCGCTGCGGCTGCGGTCGGTGGTGCAGCGGATGCGGGCGCGGCCGCAGCTTCTACGGCAGCGGATGCGACTTCGGCGGCGGAGGCTGCGGCTTCCTGGGCGTGCGAGACGCCAAGGAGACCGAAGGCCGCCAGCCCCAGTGCGATGGACGCAATGAGCTTTCTCATGAAATGCCTCTTGTCAGGTCAGAAGGGGTGAATTCGGGGAGACGCCCAGCCGTTGAGGTGCGGGTCGTCGATAGGAGGGGGAGAACGTGCGCCAGTTCGGTGCAGCGGATCAGAGGGCGTCCTGGCCGGTTTCGCCGGTGCGGATGCGGATGACCTGCTCCAGCGAGGTCACGAAGATCTTGCCGTCGCCGATCTTGCCGGTGCGGGCGGACGATTCGATGGCTTCGATGACGCGGTCGAGGATGGCTTCGTCCACGGCGGCTTCGATCTTGACCTTGGGCAGGAAGTCCACCACGTACTCTGCACCACGGTACAGCTCGGTGTGGCCCTTCTGACGGCCGAAGCCCTTGACTTCGGTCACGGTGATGCCTTGGACGCCAATGGCGGACAGGGCCTCACGCACTTCATCAAGCTTGAAGGGCTTGACGATGGCGGTCACCATTTTCATGGTTGGTTCTCCGGTGAGGTTGGCAAAAGGATTGACTGCCTCGTAACTGCATGTTCCATGCCAGGCGTAGGGCCTCTGGCTCGCCATGGAGGGATGCTTGCCAGCATGCACATTTCGGTGCGTGCACGCAATCGGTGCGCCTGATGGGGTGGCGTGGGTCGCTGCTGATTGCACCAATGTGGTGATTCCCTCCTCGTGGGGAGTGCCGTGACATGTCGGCTTGGCCAGAATCGGCGGTTTTTGCATCGCGCAAGTCACCAAACCATGTCACTCGCCGTCGTCCGCAGCCTGGCCCTGGATGGGCTGGCCGCCCCGGAAGTCACCGTCGAGGTGCACCTCGCCAATGGCCTGCCCTCCTTCACCCTGGTCGGTCTGGCCGACACCGAGGTCAAGGAAGCCCGCGAGCGCGTGCGCGCGGCTCTGGCGAGCGCCGGGCTGGCGTTTCCGCACAACCGGCGCATCACTGTGAACCTGGCGCCGGCTGACCTGCCGAAAGAGTCCGGCCGCTTCGACCTGCCGATCGCCGTGGGCATCCTGGCGGCGATGGGTGAGATTCCGCTGGCAAACCTTGCCGGCGTGGCGCTGGCGGGGGAGCTCTCCCTTGGGGGCGATTTGCGGCCGGTGCGCGGGGCGCTGGCCATGGCCTTGTCTTTGCGGCGGAGGAGCTCCCAGGCCGTCGCGATCGGGCTGGTGTTGCCCGCCGCCAGTGCCTGCGAGGCAGGCTTGGTCGAGGGGGTGCCCGTTTGGGGGGCTGGCAGCCTGGCCGAAGTGGTTGATGCCCTCAAGGCGGGCCGGCCGCCATGCCAGTCTCAGTCGAAGATGGCGGCGGTGGAGGCCACTTGCAGGCTCGACCTGCGCGATGTCCGAGGCCAGTCGGTCGCCAAGCGTGCCCTTGAAATCGCGGCTGCCGCCGGGCACAGCCTGCTGATGGTCGGCCCCCCGGGCACGGGCAAGTCAATGCTGGCGCAGCGCCTGCCCAGCCTGCTTCCACCTTTGGAAACCGATGAGGCCCTGGAGTCAGCGGCGGTGCACAGCCTCTCGGGCGGCTTTGACGCCGTGCGCTGGCGACACCGGTGGGTGAGGGCGCCGCATCACTCCGCGTCGAGGGCTGCACTGGTGGGTGGGGGTTCGCCGCCGCGCCCGGGCGAGATCTCCCTGGCGCATCGGGGCGTGCTCTTCCTCGACGAGCTGCCGGAGTTTCCCCGCAGCGCCTTGGAGGCCCTGCGCGAACCGCTGGAGACAGGGCACATCTCCATCGCCCGTGCTCATCGCACGGTGGCGTTTCCTGCGAGGTTCCAGTTGGTGGCGGCCATGAACCCCTGCCCTTGCGGGCACTTGGGGCACCCGGTGAAGGCCTGCCGTTGCACGCCAGAGCAGGTGTCGCGTTACCAATCGCGGTTGAGTGGCCCCCTGCTTGACCGCATCGACTTGCAGGTCGAGGTGCCGATGTTGCCGCCCGAGGTGCTGTCGCGTGCCCCCGATGGCGAGTCGAGCGCCGAAGTCGCTGAACGGGTGAAGGCCGCCAGGGCTCTGCAATGGCAGCGGCAGGGTTGCCTGAACGCCGAGCTCGACACGGCCGGCCTGGACCGGTACGCCTGCATCGAGGCTTCAGCTCGTCAATTGTTGAATCAGGCCGCTACGAAGCTGGGTTGGTCGGGGCGGGCGCTGCACCGGGTGCTCAGGCTGGCCCGCACATTGGCTGATTTGCAGTCCTCGCAAGCCATTGGGGCGGCGCATGTGGCCGAAGCCATCCAGTTCAGGCGGGCCTTGGGGGCCTTGGCCGCGACGGGCTGAAATGACCTGGCTGGGAGCGCAGACTGCGTGGTTGAGCCTGTGTGAAGGGTCCTCAAAGCCGCCCGCAGTTGCCCGAAGAAGCTCCGTGGCTCAGAGATCTTCGAGCTTGCGAGGTGGGTAGGTTTCCCAGCCTTGGCAGCCGGGGCACTGCCAGAAATGGTGTTGGCTCTCGAACCCGCAGGCCGCGCAGCGGTAGCGTTGCAGTGGCTGCGCCGCAGTGGCCAATGACTGCTGCATGCGCTCGATCTCGGGTTCTTGCAGCGGCTTGTGGGTTGTCAGTCGTTCGCGGATGAGGCCTTGCGCGGCCGACAGCGAAGGCTGGCGCGCCATGTGGGCCATCAGGGCTTGACGGCGAAGGTCAGGGTCGGTCTGCAGGGTGTTGAGCGCCAGCAGCACGTCGACTGATGGCATCTGCTGGTAGAGGCTTTCAAGCTTGCGCAGGGCCTCGGCCGCCTGGCCCTGGCCTTGCGCGCAACGTGCGTAGTCCATGGCCACCAGCGAGAACGACTGGGGCTGCACGGCCATGAGATCGTCCCAGGCGGTCAGCGCGTCGGCGGGGCGGCCCTGTCGCAGAGCGCGTTGGCCGGCCAGCACCAGCGGGCGGGCAGCCTGCGGGGCGGCCGCGCGGGCCCGATGCAGGGCTTGCTCGGCCTCGTCCACACGGCCACGGGCATCGGCTTCCTGGGCGACTTCGCACCAGTGGTGAGCCATGCGCTGCGAGAACGAGCCGGTGCCCGAGGCTTCCAGCTGACGCGCCACGTCGATGGCGGCGTGCCAGTTGCGCGAGCGCTCATGCAGGGAGAGCAGGGCGAGGCGCGCATCGGTGCTGAAGGCGGTGCCATCGAGGGCCTGGAAGGCGGCTTCGGCCCGGTCGAACAGGCCGGCTTTCATGAAGTCCTGCGCGAGTGCGTGCTGCGCCTTCTCGCGCTCTTCTCGTTTCAGGTCGGCGCGGGCCAGCAGGTGTTGGTGCACACGGATGGCGCGCTCGTACTCGCCTCGGCGGCGGAACAGGTTGCCCAGCGCGAAGTGCAGGTCGGAGGTGTCGGGGTCGTGCTGCACAGCCTCGATGAAGGCGTCGATGGCCTTGTCCTGCTGTTCGTTGAGCAGCAGGTTCAGGCCCTTGAAGTAGGCCTGGGGCGATGCCTGGTCTTCGCGTTTGAGCTGGCGCAGGTCAAGCCGGGAGGCGATCCAGCCCAAAACAAAGGCCAGAGGCAGGGCGAGCAGTAGCCAGTAGAAGTTGAAGTCCATGGGGCAGAGGGGCGCGAGCGCGCCGTCATCACTTGGCTGGCTTGCGCGGTGCCGGCATGTCAGGAGGGAAGGGCAGTTCGCTGGGCAGGTTCAGCGGCTCGGCGTTACTGCCCGACGCGCCAGGGGCGCCTGTTGCCGTGCTCACCGGTTCGGGCATCAGCAACTGTCGGTTGCGAGCAGTGCGGCGGTGGCGCCACCAGCTCGGCAGCATGGCCAGCACGCCCGTGACGCAACCCAGTGCGAACACGGCCAGCACGACGAAGACCATCGGGGCCTGCCAGCGCCAGCCAAAGACCCATTTCAACTCAACCAGGTGCTGGTTGTTGAGGGCGAAAGCAAACAGGATGAAGAACAGCAGTCCGCGCCACAACCAGTTCAAGGCTCGCATGGGTCAGTTTGGTTTGGGTTCGTTGGGGGCTGATGAGGGATCGGTTTGAGGGGCCAGTGTAGCGGCTTGATCGACGCCTTCGCGCAAGGCTTTGCCAGGTTTGAAGTGCGGCACCAGCTTCTCGGGGATGAGGACCTGCTCGCCGGATCGTGGGTTGCGGCCCATGCGGGGCGGGCGGCGGTTGATGGAGAAGCTGCCGAAGCCGCGGATCTCGATGCGGTGGCCCTTGGCCAGCGCTTCCGACATGGCGTCGAGGATGGTCTTGACGGCGAATTCGGCGTCGCGCTGGGTGAGCTGGCTGAAGCGCTCGGCCAGCCGGGCGACGAGGTCGGAGCGTGTCATGGATGGGGTTGTCCAGGGGAGGGGACTGAGGTGAGCGGCAGCAGGGTCTGTTGAAAGACGCTTGCCCCGCTCAGCTCAATCCCCGTCGCGCCGGAGCGGGCTCCGGCGGTCGGGGGAAGAACGCGGGCTGGGATCAGCCGTTGTTCTGGTCGAGCTTGGCCTTCAGCAGGGCGCCCAGGCTGGTGGTGCCGGAGCCTTCCTTGGTGGTGTCGGCGCGCAGCGTCTGCATGGCTTCTTGCTGCTCGGCGTTGTCCTTGGCCTTGATCGACAGCTGGATGTTGCGGGTCTTGCGGTCCACGTTGATGATCAGGGCGGTGACTTCGTCGCCTTCCTTCAGCACGTTGCGGGCGTCTTCCACGCGGTCGCGGGAGATTTCCGAAGCGCGCAGGTAACCGACGATGTCGTCACCCAAGGTGATTTCGGCACCCTTGGCATCCACGGTCTTGACGGTGCCGGTGACGGTGGCGCCACGGTCGTTCAGGGTCGTGAAGTTGGTGAAGGGGTCGGAATCCAGCTGCTTGATGCCCAGGGAGATGCGCTCGCGCTCCACGTCGATGGCCAGCACGACGGCTTCGACTTCCTGGCCCTTCTTGTAGTTGCGAACGGCGGACTCGCCCGGCTCGTTCCAGGACAGATCGGACAGGTGCACCAGGCCGTCGATGCCAGCGGCCAGGCCCACGAACACGCCGAAGTCGGTGATCGACTTGACGGGGCCCTTGACCTTGTCGCCACGGTTGAACGACTGGGCGAAATCGTCCCAGGGGTTCGGCTTGCACTGCTTCATGCCCAGCGAGATGCGACGCTTGTCTTCGTCGATTTCCAGGACCATGACTTCCACTTCGTCGCCCAGGTTGACGATCTTGTTGGGGGCCACGTTCTTGTTGGTCCAGTCCATCTCGGAGACGTGCACCAGGCCTTCGATGCCGGGTTCGATCTCGACGAAAGCACCGTAGTCAGCGATGTTGGTGACCTTGCCGAACAGGCGGGTGCCGGCAGGGTAGCGGCGCGAAACGCCAACCCAGGGGTCGTCGCCCATTTGCTTCAGACCCAGCGAAACGCGGTTCTTCTCGGCGTCGAACTTCAGGACCTTGGCGGTCAGTTCTTGGCCAACGGTCACCACTTCGGACGGGTGACGCACGCGGCGCCATGCCATGTCGGTGATGTGCAGCAGGCCGTCGATGCCGCCGAGGTCCACGAAGGCACCGTATTCGGTGATGTTCTTGACCACGCCGTTGACGATCGCGCCTTCGCGCAGGGTTTCCATCAGCTTGGCGCGTTCTTCGCCCATCGAAGCTTCGACCACGGCGCGGCGCGACAACACGACGTTGTTGCGCTTGCGGTCGAGCTTGATGACCTTGAATTCCATGGTCTTGCCTTCGAACGGCGACATGTCCTTCACGGGGCGGGTGTCGAGCAGCGAGCCGGGCAGGAAGGCGCGGATGCCGTTGACCAGGACGGTCAGGCCGCCCTTGACCTTGCCGTTGACGGTGCCGGTCACGAAGTCGCCCGACTCCAGGGCGGTTTCCAGCGACAGCCACGAGGCCAGGCGCTTGGCCTTGTCGCGCGACAGGATGGTGTCGCCGTAACCGTTTTCGATGGCGTCGACGGCCACGGACACGAAGTCGCCCACTTGGACTTCGATTTCGCCCTGATCGTTCTTGAACTCTTCCAGGGGCACATAGGCCTCGGACTTCAGGCCGGCGTTGACGACCACGAAGTTGTGTTCAACGGCCACCACCTCGGCGGTGATGACTTCGCCGGTGCGCATGTTGGCGCGCTGCAGCGACTCTTCAAAAAGGGCGGCAAAGGATTCAGACATGGAATTTCCTGTGCTGGCGCGAACCAGCGGATACGCTCGGGATCGACAGGAACGACCCGAACGGGTTGGGTTGAAGAACATGCCGCCCGGGTGCCGAAAGATGGCAGCCCTGATTGCTCGAACCCCCGCCTGGCAGCGGAGGCTGGACGTCACAGCCTTGGGTGTGTCACACGAGGTGACGGGGCCCTTTCACAGCGGGCACCGCCTGCGAACCAAATCAGGGCAGGTCAGTGCCGCACGATGACGTGGGGCCAGCCAGCCACCCACCAGCCCAGCACCGTGTCGACCGATTGTTCGATCGTCAGGGCCGAGTTGTCGAGCAACTGGGCATCTTCTGCCGGCTTCAAGGGCGCCACAGCGCGGGAGCGATCCCGCAAGTCACGCGCCTCCAAGTCGGAGCAAATCTCATCAAGGGTAACAGAAACGCCCTTGGAAAGCAATTGGCGGTACCGGCGCTCCGCGCGCTCGGCGACCGAGGCGGTCAGGAAGACCTTGAGCGCCGCGTCCGGGAAGACCACGGTGCCCATGTCGCGGCCATCAGCGACCAGGCCCGGCAGGCCCCGGAAGGCCTTCTGCAACTCAAGCAAAGCCTGGCGCACGCCCGGGTAAGCGGACAGCCTGGATGCGGCTTGTCCGATTTCCTCGCGGCGAACGGCTTCGCTCACGTCACGGCCATCGACCCAGATGTGTTCGCGGTCGAAGCGCAGGGAGATGGCTTCGCCCAGCTGGCGGGCGAGTTGCTCCAGCGCGTTGGCGTCGTCCAGGTCGATGCCCTGCTCGACGGCCAGCAGGCCGGTGATGCGGTAGAGCGAGCCGGAATCGAGGAACTGGTAGCCCAGTCGGGTGGCCAGGGCGCTGGCGAGAGTGCCTTTGCCTGAAGCGGTGGGGCCGTCGACCGTGATGACGGGGATCCAGTCCGGGCGGGTCTGGGCGACCTGGAAGAGCGCCTCGAAGTAATCGGGGAAGGTCTTGGCGACGCAGCGCGGGTCGTCGATGCGCACCGAGACGGGCTTGCTGGCGTCGGCGGTTGGCGCCAGGGCATTGAAGGCGGCCAGCGAGAAGCACATGGCCATGCGGTGGTCGTCGTAGGTGTGGATGCTGGCGTGCTGCCAGCCACCGGCTTGGTTGCCACGCACGGGGGGCGTCACCTCGATGAAGTCCTCGCCTTCGACCACGTTGGCGCCCAGCTTGCGCAGCTCGCAGGCCATGGCGGCGATGCGGTCGGTTTCCTTCACGCGCCAGCTCGCGATGTTGCGCAGGCGGGTGGTGCCTTCGGCGTAGAGCGCCATCACGGCCAGGGTCATGGCCGCGTCGGGGATGTGGTTGCAGTCGAGGTCGATGGCCTTGAGCGGCCAAGCGCCGCGGCGCACCTCCAGCCAGTTGGCGCCGGAGCTGACCTTGGCGCCCATGGCCTCGGCGGCTTCGATGAAGCGGATGTCGCCCTGGATGGAGGCGCTGCCCACGCCTTCGATGCGCACCGGCTCTTCGATGCCGGCGATGGCGCCAGCCGCGATGAAGTAGGACGCCGATGAGGCATCGGCCTCAACATGGATGTGGCCGGGCGACTGATAGCGGCTGCCACGCGGGATGACGAAGCGCTCCCAGCCCTGGCGTTGCACCTGGATGCCAAAGCGCGCCAGCAGGTTCAGCGTGATCTCGATGTAGGGCTTGGAGATGAGCTCACCCACCACCTCGATGACCAGGTCCTGATCTTCGGAAACCAGCGGCAACGACAGCAACAGCGCGGTCAAGAACTGGCTGGAGACATCGCCTCGGACCTGGATGGGGCAGCTCAAATCGAGCTGCCCGCCGGCCAGGCGCAGCGGCGGGTAGCCCTCGTTGGCCAGGCACTCGATCACACAGCCCAGCGGACGCAGCGCGTCGACCAGGTCGCCGATCGGGCGCTCGTGCATGCGCGGGATGCCTGTGAGCGTGAACACGCCGCCCTGGGTCGCCGAAAGCAGGGCCAGCGCGGCGGTCAGCGGGCGGATGGCGGTGCCGGCGTTGCCCATGAACAGGTCGGCCTGCATCACCGAGAGCTTGCCAGCCAAGCCGCTGATGTGGACCGTGTCGCCGTTTTGCTCGATGCCGCAGCCGAGCGCGCGCAGGGCTTCGAGCATGACGCGCGTGTCGTCGGAGGCGAGCAGGTCGTGCACCACGGTCGTGCCTTCGCTCAGGCCCGCCAACAGCAGCACCCGATTGGAGATGCTTTTGGAGCCCGGCAGGCGCAGGGTGCCACCGGCGGTCAGCAGCGGGGGCAGGTCGAGGAAGGCGGTGGTGTACATGCGGACAACGGAGAAAGCTTCAGCGGACGGTGTTGGGAGGCTTGCCGCCGCCCAGGCTCCACTGGCTGCGGGCATCGGAAGCGGTCTGGATCAGGCGCTGGAGGTCGGGGCCGCTCCAGTCCCGCATCTGGCGTTCCAGGGCCTCGAGCGCATGGCGGAATGCCTCGGACTGGCGCAACACCTCTTCGCGATTGGAGAGCAGGATGTCGCGCCAGACGGTCGGGTCGCTGGCGGCGATGCGGGTGAAATCACGAAAACCCGGGCCCGCGAGCGAGAGGTACTCCTGACCGCCGGGCTGCTCGCCCATCGCGTTCATGTAGGCAAAGGCCAGCAGGTGCGGCAGGTGGCTGACGGCAGCGAAGGCGGCGTCATGGTGCTCCGGTGTCATCTTCAGCACCTGCGAGCCCACGGCCGACCACACGTCGGTGGCCTTCTGCACCAGCGCGGGGTTGGTCTGCTCCAGCGGCGTGAGGATGACCTTGCGGCCCTGGTAGAGCGCCGCATCGGCGTGCTCGATGCCCGCGACCTCGCGGCCGGCGATGGGGTGGGCGGGCACGAAGGCGGGCAGGCGCTCTTTCAGCACACGGCGGGCGGCGTCGACCACGTCGCGCTTGGTCGAGCCCACGTCCATGAACAGCACGTTGGGGTCGACCAGGTGACGGATGGCCTTGAAAGTGCCTTCGCTGGCGGCCACGGGCACGGCGATCAGCACGATGTCCGAGCCGGAGACGGCCAGCAGCGCCGACTCGGCGGCCACGTCGATGACGCCCAGGCGGCGCGCCTTCTCGACGGTCGAGGGCGACTTGCTGTAGCCCACGACGCGCTTGACCAGGCCGGCTTTTTTCAGCGCCAGGGCGAAGGAGCCGCCCATCAGGCCGCAGCCGATCAGTCCGAGCTGGTTGAACATGGTCGACATCTTGGTGAAATTCAGTGCGCGTCCAGCGGGTAGCTGCCGAGCAATTTGAAGAAGGAACACTGCGCGCGCAGCTCATCGAGCGCGGCGGCCACATTGTCTTGAGCGGGGTGGCCGGCCAGGTCCATGAAGAAGATGTACTCCCACTGGCCCGAGCGGGCCGGGCGGGATTCGATGCGCGTCATGGACACGCCGTGTTGCTTGAGTGGCACCAGCAAGTCGTGCACCGCACCAGGTCGGTTAGGCACGGACACGGCCAAGCTCACGCAGTCATGGCCCGTGGGGCCGGCCGGCATGTGGCGATCGGCATGGGTGAGTACAAAGAAACGTGTGCGGTTGTGGGCTTCGTCTTGCACGGCGGGCTGCACCACGTGCAAGCCGAACTGGGAGGCTGCGCGTTCGCTGGCCAGGGCTGCAATGCTTTCGTCTTCGGCTGCCAGGCGCGCGCCTTCGGCGTTGCTGGATACAGCCCGGCGCTCCACATGAGGCAGATGCTGGCTCAGCCAGCCCTGACATTGGGCCAGCGCCTGCGGGTGGGCGCACACAACGGTGATGTCGTCCAGCGAGGTCGACTTGCGCAGCAGGTTATGCACCACCTTCAGGCTGGTTTCGCCTGCGATCACCAGGGGCGATTGCAGCAGCAAGTCGAGCGTGCGAGCGACCACGCCTTCGGTGGAATTTTCGATTGGCACCACGCCGAAATCTGTCGAACCGGCTTCGGTGGCGCGGAAGATTTCTTCAAAGCCCGCGCAGGCCACCGGCTCGATCGACGAGCCGAAGTAGTTGAACATGGCCTGCTCGGTGAAGGTGCCGATCGGACCCAGGAAGGCCACGCGTTGGCGTGATTCGAGCGCGCGGCAGGCAGACATGATCTCGCGCCAGATGGGGGCGATGCTTTCAGCCAGCACAGGACCGGGGTTGCGGCCTTTGACGCGATCGATGACCTGGGCTTCGCGGTCGGGCCTGAAGACGGGCGAGCCATCGAGCTTCTTGACCTCGCCGACGGCATGGGCCAACTTGGCGCGCTGGTTCAGCATCGACAGCAGTTGCTGGTCTACCGCGTCGATCCGCACGCGCAGGTCGGCGAGCTGCTCGTCGACCGGGCGGCCGTCGGGCTGGAAGTGGCCGGATGCGGTGTCAAGGGTGTCGTCAGCCATGGGTGGTCGCGAAGTGCTTCATGTAGTCCACCAGGGCCTGCACGCCGGCCAGGGGCATGGCGTTGTACAGGGACGCGCGCATGCCGCCCACGGACTTGTGGCCCTTGAGTTGCAGCAGGCCGGCGTTCTTGGCGCCGGCCAGGAAGGCTTCGTTGAGCGATTCGTCGCGCAGGAAAAAGGGGATGTTCATGCGCGAGCGGCAGTTCGCGGCCACCTTGTTGAGGTAGAAGCCCGAGCCGTCGACGTAGTCGTAGAACATTTGCGAGCGGGCGATGGCGCGAGCTTCCATCGCCGCCAGCCCGCTGACGGTGCCGTTCGGGGTGGTCTCAGTTTGCCGTTTGACCCACTGGAACACCAGTCCGGCGATGTACCAGGCGTAGGTCGGCGGCGTGTTGTACATCGAGCCGTTGTCAGCCACCACCTTGTAGTCGAAGGCAGAAGGCGTGATCGGCAGGGCCTGGCCCAGCAGGTCTTCGCGCACGATCACCAGCGTCAGGCCCGAGGGGCCGATGTTCTTCTGTGCGCCGCCATAGGCCACAGCCACGCGCGACCAGTCGATGGTGCGCGAGAGGATGTGCGAAGAACAGTCGATCACCAGCGGCGCTTTCGAGCCGAGCGCGGCCAGGTCGGGCAGCTCGTGCATCTCGACACCGTGGATGGTTTCGTTGCTGCACACGTGCACGTAGGCTGCGTCGGCCGACAGTTGCCAGTTGGCCGTAGCAGGCAGCGAGGTGTGGTGATCGGCCTCGTTGCTGGCGGCGATGTGCACGTCGCCGTACTTGCGCGCTTCCTTGGCCGATTTTTGTGACCACGAGCCGGTGATGACGTGGTCAGTGCGGCCACCGCGTGAGAGGTTCATCGGCAGGATCGCGTTCTCGGCGAGGGCGCCGCCCTGCATGAACAGGATGCGGAAATTCGCAGGCACTGCCAGCAGTTCGCGCAGGTCGGCTTCGGCCTGTTGCGCGATGGCGATGAATTCCTTGCCTCGGTGGCTCATCTCCATCACGCCCATGCCGCTGCCCTGCCAGTCCAGCATCTCGCGCGCCGCCTGCTGCAGCACCTCTTCTGGGAGCGTGGCCGGTCCGGCCGAGAAGTTGAAGGGACGGGTCATGGCGCGCGGAAAAAGGCGTCTTGGAAAAACGGGTCGGGGCGCCGCCGGGCGCCCCGCACCAGGAGAGAAGGCTCTAGCTTACTTCTTGGGAGCCGGCTTGGCCGCAGGGGCGGCGGCGCCCGATGCGCCCTTTTCGCTGGCGCTGAGCTTGCCGCCCGAAGCCGTGTCGAGGATCTTGCGGATGCTGCCTTCGGCGGCCTGGAGCTTCGGGTTGACGGCCGGGCGGGCGTCCTCGACCACCTTTTCCAGCAGCGCGTTGCTCATTTCTGGCAGGGCGGCCTGGTAGCGCTTGAGGATGGGCGACTCGAGCATGGTCACCAGTTGCTTGAGCTCGTCTTCGGTGAAGCGGTCTTCCAGGATGGGGCCGATGGTGGACGGCGCGAGCTTGACGGCGCTGGAGCGCACGCTGGGGATGGCGCTGTCGAGGTACTTCTTGATCTCTGCGTCCACCTGCTTGGCGGTGGCTTCGCGCTTGTCCTCGGGCACGACCTGCATCAAGACGTTGCGGGCGCCGCCGGCGAGCTGGCGGGCGGGCTGTTCGGCCACGCCGCGGGCCATGTCTTCCAAGGCGGGTTGCTGCACGGACAGCACCTTCTGAACCTGGTCCTTCTTGTCGGCGTGAGCCGACAGGCTGCACAGGGCCAGGGTGACGGCCACGGCGGCCCAGGCGGTTTGGCGGAACATCATCATGCGGTCCTTGTCATTTCCGGTTATGAGAGGGGCATCATCTTCGCCCCACGGGATGTCAGATCAGCGTCAGGCCTCGGAGGTTCCGTCTGCCCCCCCATCTGTTGGGTCGACGGCATCGGACGCGTCACCGCCTTCACCTTCCTCAGCGGCGGCGGCGTCGTTCTCGGCGATGCGCTGCAGGCCGATCAGCTTGGCGCCCTCGTCAAGCGAGATCAGCGTCACGCCCTGCGTGGCCCGGCCAAGTTCACGGATCTCGGCCACGCGAGTGCGCACCACCACGCCCTTGTCGGTGATCAGCATGATCTCGTCGGCCGGGCGCACCAGGGTGGCCGCGACCACCTTGCCGTTGCGCTCGGACTGCTGGATGGCGATCATGCCCTTGGTGCCACGGCCGTGGCGGGTGTACTCGACGATGCTGGTGCGCTTACCGTAGCCATTCTCGGTCGCGGTCAGCACGCTCTGCGTCTCGTCCTCGGCCACCAGCATGGCGATGACGGACTGGCCTTCTTCCAGCATCATGCCGCGCACACCACGGGCGGAGCGGCCCATGGCGCGCACGTCGTCCTCGTCGAAGCGCACGGCCTTGCCGCCGTCGGAGAACAGCATCACGTCGTGCTTGCCATCGGTCAGGGCCGCGCCCACCAGCACGTCGCCCTCGTCCAGGCCCACGGCGATGATGCCGGCCTTGCGGGGGTTGCTGAAGTCGGTGAGCGGGGTCTTCTTGACCGTGCCCATCTTGGTGGCCATGAAGACGTAATGGTCTTCAGGGAAACTGCGGAACTCGCCGGTCAGCGGCAGCACCACGTTGATCTTCTCTTCTTTTTCCAACGGGAACATGTTGACCATGGGCTTGCCGCGCGAGTTGCGCGAACCCTGCGGCACCTCCCACACCTTCACCCAATACACACGGCCCCGGTTGCTAAAGCACAGGATGTAGTCGTGGGTGTTGGCGATGAAGAGCTGGTCGATCCAGTCGTCTTCCTTCGTGGCGGTGGCCTGCTTGCCACGGCCGCCGCGCTTCTGGGCGCGGTACTCGCCCAGCGGCTGGCTCTTGATGTAGCCGGTGTGCGAGATCGTCACCACCATGTCGGTGGGCGTGATCAGGTCTTCGGTACCCAGCTCTTGCGCGTTGTGCTCGATGGTCGAGCGGCGCGCGCCCAGCTTGGTCTGGCCGAATTCCGTGCGGATGGCGACCAGTTCGTCGGAAATGATCGCCGACACGCGCTCCGGTTTGGACAGGATGTCCAGCAGATCGGCGATCTGGGACATCACGTCCTTGTACTCGCCGATGATCTTGTCCTGCTCCAGACCAGTGAGGCGTTGCAGGCGCATCTGCAGGATCTCGCCTGCCTGGTCTTCGGAGAGGCGGTAGAGGCCGTCCGGCTGCATGCCATAGCTGGGCGACAGGCTCTCGGGGCGGTATTGCTGCGGGTCGCCGTCGACACGGGCCAGCATCTCGCGCACCAGCGACGAGTCCCAGCTTTTGCTCATCAGGGCCTGCTTGGCCACCGGCGGGGTGGGGCTGGTCTTGATGGTCTCGATGAACTCGTCGATGTTGGCCAGCGCCACGGCCAGGCCTTCCAACACGTGGCCGCGTTCGCGCGCCTTGCGCAGCTCGAACACCGTGCGACGCGTCACCACTTCGCGGCGGTGCTCCAGGAAGACCGTGACCAGGTCCTTCAGGTTGCACAGCTTGGGCTGACCGTCGATCAGCGCCACCATGTTGATGCCGAAGGTGTCCTGCAGCTGCGTTTGCTTGTACAGGTTGTTGAGCACCACCTCGGGCACTTCACCGCGCTTCAGTTCAATCACCACCCGCATGCCGGACTTGTCGGACTCGTCCTGGATGTGGCTGATGCCTTCGATCTTCTTTTCGTTGACCAGCTCGGCGATGCGCTCGAGCAGGTTCTTCTTGTTCACCTGATAGGGGATCTCGTCGACGATGATCGCCTGACGGTCGCCCTTGCCGATGTCCTCGAAGTGCACGCGGGCGCGCATCACCACGCGGCCCCGTCCGGTGCGATAGCCCTCGCGCACGCCGCTGAGGCCATAGATGATGCCGGCGGTGGGGAAGTCCGGGGCCGGGATGATCTCCATGAGTTCATCGACCGAGCAATCGGGGTTCTTCAGTGCATGCAGGCAGGCATCCACCACCTCGTTGAGGTTGTGCGGAGGGATGTTGGTGGCCATGCCCACCGCGATGCCTGCCGAGCCGTTGACCAGCAAGTTGGGCAGGCGCGTGGGCAGCACCAGGGGTTCTTTGTGGCTGCCGTCGTAGTTGGGGCCGAAATCGACCGTGTCCTTGTCGAGGTCGGCCAACAATTCGTGAGCGATCTTGTCCAGGCGGATTTCGGTGTACCGCATGGCAGCGGCGTTGTCGCCGTCGATGGACCCGAAGTTGCCCTGGCCATCGATCAGCATGTGCCGCAGGCTGAACGGCTGGGCCATGCGCACGATGGTGTCGTAAATGGCCGAGTCGCCGTGCGGGTGATATTTACCCATCGTTTCACCCACGGCCTGTGCGCTTTTGCGGTACTTGGCGTTGTAGGTGTTGCCCATTTCGTTCATGGCGAACAGCACGCGCCGGTGTACTGGCTTCAGGCCGTCGCGGGCATCGGGCAGGGCGCGCCCGACGATCACGCTCATCGCGTAGTCGAGGTACGAACGCCGCATCTCCTCTTCGAGGCTGATGGGCAGGGTTTCCTTGGCGAATGACGTCATGCGTGCTTCACTGATATGGGAGAGCGCCTAGCTTGGAGCGGTTGATCCGATCCAAACGATCATTGTAATTGGCCGCTCATGTCGTCCCGAAGCAACATTGGCCGCCCGGCCATGCGCTGCCGGCTGGCAGCACTTGAGGGATCGAATCGCTGTGGCACAATGATTTCGTTACCAGCCCTAGGGTGATCCCTGTTTTTCAGGGCCGCAACCTGTTCTGGGTACCGCCCGCATGGGCCGTTCGCAGTTATTTTTCTGCGCCTAATACTCGTGAGGACCTGCATGATCAAACTTAACAAGATCGCCGCGCTGTTTGCTACCGCTGCTCTGGTCGGTGGTGCATTCGCCCAGAACGTCGACAACTGGCGTGCCAGCGATGGCACCGTTTGGAAGAACGGTTCCAATGAATACTGCTGGCGTGACGGCGGCTGGACCCCTGAAACCGGCGTCCAAGGTTGCGACGGCGTTCCCGCTCCGGCTGCTCCGGCGCCCGTGGCCGCTCCTGCTGCTCCCGCTCCTGCCCCTGCGCCTGCTCCCGTCGTGGCTCCTGCCACCGAAAAGGTTAGCTTCGCCGCTGACGCCTTCTTCGACTTTGACAAGGCCACCCTGAAGCCTGAAGGCAAGGCCAAGCTCGACGACCTGGCCGAGAAGGTCAAGGGCATCACGCTGGAAGTCATCATCGCCGTGGGCCACACCGACTCCGTCGGCTCTGACGCCTACAACCAGAAGCTGTCCGAGAAGCGCGCTCAAGCCGTCAAGGACTACCTGACTGGCAAGGGCATCGAAGCCTCGCGCGTTTACGTTGAAGGCAAGGGCAAGAAGCAGCCCGTCGCCGACAACAAGACCGCTGAAGGCCGCGCCAAGAACCGCCGCGTCGAAATCGAAGTGGTTGGCACCCGCACCAAGTGATGCACTGCGGGCGTGAAGCCCGCTGATTCACTTGATCTCAAAAACCCCATGCCATGCATGGGGTTTTTTGTTCATGGATTGAAAACCCAAGCATGAAAAAGGCGACCCGCAGGTCGCCTGATGAATGGGCTTTTGATCTACGAAGGAACACGCCAGAGAAAAGACTCAGGCGAGGGCCACATCCTTGTTGCTCAACCGCTTGGCCAGTTGGGTGGCCATGCGGTTGACGATGCCGTAGATCGACAGTTGCGGGTTGGCGCCGATGCTGGTCGGGAAGATCGAGCCGTCGTGCACCGACAGGTTCTCGATTTGCCAATGCACGCCGTCCGGGCGCACCACGCCGAGTTTTTCCGAGCCGCCCATGCCGCAGCCGCCCATGATGTGGGCGCTGCCGCCCCCCACGTAATAGCGTTTCATTTCGAAAGCCGAGATCGCGGCCTTGGCTTCGGCCCAGCTCGTGTAATAGCGGCCCTGTTCGTGCAAAGGCAGCACCTTGGTGGCGCCGGCAGCGAACTGGATCTCTGCCATGGTCAACAGCGACTGCTTGAAGCCCGCCAGCACGTAGTCGCTCATCTCGTAGTTGAGCAGGGGCATGCCGTCCACGTTGAGCAGCACGGAGCCGCCTTGTGACTCGGGGTGGAAGCCATCGCGCATCAGCGACAGCATCATCTGCGTGTTGGGGTAGTTCTGGAAGCGTTCGGCCAGCGAGCGGCCATAGCCGCCCATCAAGATGGACACCAGCCCTGGGTGGATGGGGGTGGCCTCGAGCTTGAAGCCGATGGGGCCGTCGAACGGGGCGTTGTGGACGAAGTGGTCGGAGTAGATCGATTGGGGGGCGCCACTCCAGCCCTCGACGCGCTCCTTGAACACGCCGGACGAAAACGACACGGGGTGCAGGAAGGTGCGCTTGCCGAGCAGGCTGTGCGGATCGGGGATGTCAGAGCGCTTGAGCAGGGCGGGCGAGTTGATGGCGCCGCCCGAGACCACATAGTGGCGCGCGGTGACGCGCATGACCTGATCGGAGGTGCGGGCGCCATTGAGGCGAATGGGCACGCACACCAGTCCCTTGACCCGGTTGCCGTCGAACTCGAAACGCTGTGCGCGCGTCTGGTAGAAGAGCCGGGCGCCGGTTTCCAGGGCTGCCGGGATCGTCGTCACCAGCATCGACTGCTTCGCGTTGGTCGGGCAACCCATGCCGCAGGAGCCGAGGTTGTAGCAGGTCTTGACGTTGCGGGGGATGACCTCGGCGTTGATGCCGATCTTGTGGGCGCCGGTGCGCAGCAGCTCATTGTTGGCGTTGGGCGGGATGTCCCACTTGTGGACGTTCAGGCGTTTTTCAGCCTGCTCGAACCAGGGCGCCAAGGCGGCTTCGTTGAAGTCCTTGAGGCCAAACTGATCTTGCCAGTAGCCCAGCGTGCTGGCAGGGGTGCGGAAGGAGCTGGTCCAGTTGATGACGGTGGTGCCGCCGACGCATCGGCCTTGCAGCAGCGTGAGCGAACCGTCCATGGTGCGGCGGCCTGCGCCTTCCTGGTACAGCGTGGCGTAGGCCTCGGACTCTTTCTGGTTGAAGTCGGTGCTGGTTTTCAGCGGGCCTTCTTCGATGATGACAACGTCCAGGCCGGCCTTGGTCAGCAGCTCGGCGGTGATGCCCGCGCCTGCGCCGGAACCCACGATGGCCACGTCGCACTGGATCTCCAGCGGCAGGCCTGTCTCGCCATTGGTGGCCTTCCAGCCTCGTGCCAGGCCTTCGCGGAAGGGGTCGGGGAGTTTGCTCATAGTTCGACGGGGCCCGGGTAGCCGGTCTGCGGCCAATTGGTGGGGTTGGTGAAGAAGACCATGCAGGTCACGGATCGGACGACCTGGTAGGTCAGGCGCGTGGTGGGCAGCGGGTTCATGCGCATGGTTTCGATGGCGTCCGCGATCTCCGCATCGGAAGCTTCGGCCCAGCGTTTGCCCAGGCCCGTGAGCATTTTGCGAGTGGGCAGGTTGCCCAGCAGGCCCAGGACCGCACTGATCTCGCCTCGCAGGAAGGTCGGCAGGCCGTTCATGAACATCTCGATGCGTTCGAGGTGGGCTTCGAGCACGGCTTCGCGTGCCTTGGCATCGGTGGGCAGCATCGGGCCGACCATGCCGATGGCCAGGCCGCGCAAAACATCTCGGCCGTGTTCGGTCAGCTTGTCGTCGGCCATGCCCCGGTGCCAGTAGACCAGGCCGCCGAGCGAGGCGCCGATGGCGCCTATGGCCAGCGCTGTCTTGAGGAACCAGCGTCGCTTGGGGGTAAGGGGGTGATCAATCGCGCGGTCAACCATGTCGAATCTGTCTTGCCTGTGGGGGCGCCAAGGTGAAAACATTCTGAGTCAAATCAGCCGGAGATTGTGCCTGTGACCGAGTTCTCACATACCCTGAGCCAGGCGCCGATGATCCCGTGTTCAATGGGCATCGGCGTTTCGCGCAACCATCACGGCGTGTGGCGCGCCGGGAAAACCCTTGGTCTTGAATGTTGCAGAATCCATGCAGTGAACCACGTTTCGGTTTCCGACTGTCACTTGCTGTGACACGCCTGCATCCATCGACCCATCAGAGGAAGACACATGACGATTTCTCAGCCCTGGCTGGCCAGCTACGAGCCCGGTGTGCCCGCGACCATCAACCCGGGCGAGTACAACTCGCTGGTTGATCTGTTGGACCAGGCCTTCAAGCAGCATGCCAAGCGCGACATGGCCGCTTTCATGGGCGTGCACTGGACGTTCGAGCAGGTCGATGAACTCTCACGCTCGCTGGCTGCTTACTTTCAGTCGCTGGGGCTGGCCAAAGGTGCTCGCGTCGCGTTGATGATGCCCAACGTGCCGCAATACGTGGTGGCCATCGCGGCCGTGCTGCGCGCCGGCTACGTCGTCGTCAACGTCAACCCGCTCTACACCCCTCGCGAACTCGAACACCAGCTCAAGGACTCTGGCGCCGAGGCCATCGTGATCCTGGAGAACTTCGCGGTCACGCTGCAGGAAGTCATCGCGCGCACGCCGGTCAAGACCGTGGTGCTGGCCGCCATGGGCGACCTGCTGCCTTTCTTGAAGGGCGCGCTGGTCAACTTCGTGGTGCGCAACGTCAAGAAGATGGTGCCGGCCTTCAGCCTGCCCACAGGCTCGGTGAAGGTGGTGACGTTCAAGGAGGCGCTGGCCAAGGGTGCATCGGCCAAGTACAACCGCCCGAACATGCAAGCCAATGACGTGGCCTTCCTGCAGTACACCGGCGGCACGACCGGGGTGTCCAAGGGCGCGACGCTGCTGCACAGCAACGTGGTGGCCAACATCCTGCAAAACGAGGCCTGGTACAAGCCGCAACTCAGCAAGCTGGGCAACCAGCCGCTGGTGGCCGTGTGCGCGCTGCCGCTGTATCACATCTTCGCTCTGACGGTGTGCTACTTCATGGGCGCGCGCATGGGCAGCCTCAACATCCTGATCCCCAACCCGCGTGACCTGCCGGCCGTCATCAAGACTCTGAGCAAGTACAAGATCAACCAGTTCCCCGCCGTGAACACGCTGTTCAATGCGCTGGCCAACCATCCCGACTTCGCCAAGCTGGACTTCTCAGGCCTGAAGGTGTCGATGGGTGGGGGCATGGCCGTTCAGCAGGCTACCGCCGAGAAGTGGACCAAGGTGACGGGTTGCTCGATCGTCGAAGGCTACGGCTTGTCGGAGACCTCGCCGGTGGCCACGGCCAATCGCCTGGACAACAAGGAGTTCAACGGCTCGATCGGCTACCCGCTGCCTTCGACCGAGGTCGCCATCCTGGACGACGATGGCAACCACCTGGCGATCGGTTCGGTGGGCGAGATCGCCATCCGCGGTCCGCAAGTCATGGCCGGCTACTGGCAGCGTGCCGACGAAACCGCCAAGGTCATGACCGCCGACAACTTCTTCCGCACCGGCGACATCGGCGTGATGGATTCGAGCGGCCAGGTCAAGATCGTGGACCGCAAGAAGGACATGATCTTGGTTTCGGGCTTCAACGTGTACCCCAACGAGGTCGAGCAGGTGGTGAACCTGCACCCGGGTGTGCTGGAGTGCGCGGCCGTGGGCGTGCCGGACGAGAAGTCTGGCGAGGCTGTGAAGCTGTTCGTGGTGCGCAAGGACAGCACCCTGACCGAAGCCCAGCTCAAGGCTTATTGCCATGAGCAGTTGACCGGCTACAAGTGCCCTAAGTACGTGGAGTTCCGCAACGACCTGCCCAAGACCAACGTTGGCAAGATCCTGCGGCGCGAGCTGCGCGACGAGAAGAAGGCTGCCTGATTCGACTCGGGTCGCTGCTGTTCAACGAAAAAGCCGCTGGTGGGAGCCAGCGGCTTTTTTTCGCTCGATGGGTCGGTGCGTGCCCGCCTTCACATGATGGCGGGCCATCCTTGACCTTCATTCCTTGAGCGTCATTCGTTTAGGAAGAGGGCCTGCAGGTCGCTCAGGAAGTCGAAGCCCTTGTCGGTGGGCCAGGCGCGCGCCAGGTCGCGTTGCAGCAGGCCCTTGGCCTCGGCTTCGGCCAGGGGCTTCTGGATGCTGGCCAGCGTCAGGCCGGTGCGTTCGGTGAAGCGTTGCAGCTCGAAGCCGTCCCGCAGGCGCAGGGCGTTCATCATGAACTCGAAGGGGCGGTCCTTGAGGGCCACTGGTGTTTCGTTGGAGACGGTTTGCCCCTTCTGGGCGTTGTCCAGGTAGGCGGCGGGCTCGCGCCAGCGCACCTGTCGCACGATGCGGTCGGGGAAGCTGAGTTTGCTGTGGGCACCTGCGCCAATGCCCAGGTAGTCGCCAAATTGCCAGTAGTTGAGGTTGTGCCAGCACGGGTGGCCGGGGCGCGCGTAAGCCGACACCTCGTAGCGCTGAAGGCCGGCGGCTGCGGTCCGCTCGGCCAGCGCGTCGAGCATGTCGAATGCGGTGTCGTCGTCCGGCAGGCCTTCGGGAGGGCGGCTGCCGAACACCGTGTTGGGCTCCATCGTCAGGTGGTAGAGCGACAGGTGTGGCGGCTCGAAGGCGAGGGCCTGGTCAAGGTCGGCGTGCAGGTCAGCCAGGCTTTGGCCGGGCAGGGCGTACATCAGGTCGATGTTGAAGGTGTCGAAGCAGGCGCGTGCCTCGTCGATGGCAGCGAGGGCCTGGTCGCGGTTGTGCACGCGACCCAGTACCTTGAGCTTGGCGTCGTCGAAGCTTTGCACGCCGATCGACAGGCGGTTGACGCCGGCGTCGCGGAAGGCCTTGAAGCGGTCCTTTTCGAACGTGCCTGGGTTCGCTTCCAGCGTGACCTCAGCGTCGGCCTCCAGGGGCAGCCGGGCTCGGATGTCGGCGAGCAGGCGGTCGATGCCCGACGGGCTGAACAGGCTGGGCGTGCCGCCACCGATGAACACCGAATGCACGCGTCGGCCCCAGATCAAGGGCAGGGCGCTTTCGAGGTCGGCGCACAGCGCATCGAGGTAGCGGCGCTCGGTGTCGACAGGCAGCGTGGACGGCGAGCCATCGGGTTGGCGCACCTCATGGCTGTTGAAGTCGCAATATGGGCACTTCTTGAGGCACCAGGGCAGGTGCACGTACAGCGACAGCGGCGGCAGGGCGGTGAGCGCTCCCGGGCGTTGCAGGGTGATCATGTTGGGGCTTTGGTGCGTCGGTGCTTTGGTGCGATCAGTGCGCTTCGGGGGCCCTGATGCGCTTCAGTGCTGCCAGGGCCAGCCACCGGCCGAGGCGCTCGCCGCGAGCGGCGAGGCAGCGCTGTCATCCAGCCCCCAGCGCGCGCGCATGAGTGCCAGCAGTTGCTGGCAAGCGAGCGCGCGGTGGCTGATGGCGTTCTTGATGGCGGGGTCGAGCTCGGCGGCGCTTTGGCCATGCGAGGCGATCCACAGCAGCGGGTCGTAGCCGAAGCCGTGGGCGCCTTGGGGCGCTTCGAGCAACTCGCCTCGCCACTGGCCTTCGGCGATCAGGGGCTCCGGGTCTTCGGCGTGGCGCACGGCCACCAGCAGGCAGGTGAAGTGGGCGCCACGCAGCGCCTGGTCTTTCATCTGCGTGAGCAGCCAATCGTTGTTGGCCTGGTCGATCTGTTCGCGCGGCAGGCCCTCGGCGATGCGGCCGGCGTCGACCGCATGGCGGGCCGAGCGCACGCCGGGGGCGCCGCCCAAGGCATCGACACACAGGCCGGAGTCATCGGCCAATGCGGGGCCACCGGCTGCTGCCGCCGCATGCCGTGCCTTGGCCAGGGCGTTCTCGACGAAGGTGATGTGCGGCTCCTCGGCCTCGGGGATGCCCAGGCTGCCCTGCGTGACCAGCTCGACGCCGAGCGGGGCGATGAGGGCTTGCAGCTCCTTGAGCTTCTTGGCGTTGTTGGAGGCGAGGATCAGTCGCTTGCTCATGGCGTGGGGCTCCCGAGGTGCGAGGGGCGGATCAGGCGAGGGGCTGGGCCAGGGCGGCGGCCTGGGCGGCGACCAGCTCGCGGATGCCCTTCTCGGCCAGGGCCAGCAGTTGGTCCATCTCGGCGCGGGTGAAGGCCACGCCTTCGGCCGTGCCTTGCACCTCGACGTAGTGGCCGGCGCCGGTCATGACGACGTTCATGTCGGTGTCGCAGGCCGAATCCTCGACGTATTCGAGGTCGAGCAGCGGCGTGCCGTTGACGATGCCCACGCTGATGGCGGCCACCGGGTTGAGGATGGGGCTTTCGCTGATCTTGCCTTGCGCGATCAGGCCCTTGACGGCATCGGCCAGCGCGACGTAGGCGCCGGTGATGGCGGCGGTGCGGGTGCCGCCATCGGCCTGGATGACGTCGCAGTCGATGACGATGGAGCGCTCACCGAGCTTGGCCAGGTCGACCACGGCGCGCAGGCTGCGGCCGATCAGGCGTTGGATCTCCTGCGTGCGGCCGCTTTGCTTGCCGCGTGCGGCCTCGCGGTCGCTGCGGGTGTGGGTGGAGCGGGGCAGCATGCCGTACTCGGCGGTCACCCAGCCTTCGCCGCTGCCGCGCTTGTGTGGCGGCACTTTTTCTTCGACCGAGGCGGTGCACAGCACCTTGGTGTCGCCGAAGCAGATGAGCACCGAGCCTTCGGCGTGGATGGTGTAGCCGCGGGTGATGGTCAGGGGGCGCAGGCTGTCGAGCGCGCGGCCGTGGGGGCGGGTGTGGGCCATGGTGAGTTCGTGAAATCCGTTTAGGAGATTGGGGGAAGGGAAGGATGCGATGAACCCAATGCGGTGAAACGCAAAGGCCCGGAGCGGGCGTCCGGGCCGGCGGGGGGGCAGGGTGTTTTGCGGTGTGGGGGCCCGGAAAGCCGGCCCCCGAGTGGGCCGGATGCTGTCTGGCCCGGCTCAGGTCTTCTTGGCGGCGGCGCTGGCCGAGGAGCGACGGATGGCTTCGTTGATCTCGCGGATGGAGCGCTCGATCTCGGCCTCGTCCAGGTCGTCGGCTTCGACATTGTCGCCGGGCGTGCCGGTGTTGCCCACGCTGGCCTGGATGGTCGAGGCGAACACCTCTTCGCCGAGGCTGTCGGTCGAGACGCCGGGCTGCTCGTCGTTGGCGGCGGACTCCCATTCCATGGCCAGCACGGTGACGTTGTCGCACTTCGGGCCACCGTTGCGCAGCGCCATCTCGACCAGCTCGGGCACGGCGTCGGAGATGGTGCGCGTGGCCAGGTTCTGGGTGATGGCATCGTCTTCGACCGTGCCCCACAGGCCGTCGGAGCACAGCATGATGCGGTCGCCTTCTTGCAGCACCAGCGGGCCGGCGGTGTCGACCACCGGCTTGCCCGGGCTGCCCAGGCAGGTGAAGAGCACGTTGCGGTTGTAGCGCTCGTTGAGCGGCACCACAGAGGACAACGTGTTCTGCAGCTCGGAGTAAGAGTGGTCGCGCGTGCGGGCGATGAGCTTGTCGCCGCGCACGAAGTACAGGCGCGAGTCGCCGCAGTGCGCCCAGTAGGCCGTGTTGCCCTGCATGATGCAGGCGACGATGGTGGTGCGCGGGGTGTCCATCAGGCCGCGTTCGCTGGCGTAGCGCAGCAGTTGGTGGTGGCCCGCCATGATGGCATCTTGCAGGAATCGGATGGGGTCGGCCAGCTTGGGCTTGGCGTCGCGCTGGTAGAGCGCCGCCATGGTCTGCAAGGCGAGCTGCGAGGCCATTTCGCCCTCCGGGTGGCCGCCCATGCCGTCGGCCAGTGCGAACAGGCCCGAGTCCCGCGTGTAGCAGTAGCCCATGCGGTCTTCGTTCTTCTCGCGGCCGCCCTTGCGGCTGATCTGGTAGACGGAGAATCTCATGCCTTCGCCCCGGACTTGAGGTTTTCGAGTTGCAGCTTCACGCGTTCGGAGAAGGTGAGCTTGGAGTAACGGCGTTCGGTTTCGCGCGCCAGCTCTTTTTGCAAGGCGAAGACGCTTTGCGGGCGGGCCAGCGGGTCGAGGGACATGCACCACTCGGTCACCTCGATGAGGTTGTCCGAGTAGACGTTGCGCAAGCGCGAGAGCGACAGGCTCAGGCGGTCTTTCTCGAGGCGCTGGGGCGCGTCGTTGGGCGGGTAGCCCTGCATGCAGGCGTAGATGCACGCGCCAATGGCGTAGATGTCCGTCCAGGGGCCCAGCGAGCCGTCGCGGCGGTACATCTCTGGGGCGGCGAAGCCCGGCGTGTACATCGGGCGGATGAAGTTGCCTTCCTTGCTCAGCACCTCGCGCGCCGCGCCGAAATCCAGCAGCACGGCCCGGTTGTCGTTGGTGATGAAGATGTTGGCTGGCTTGATGTCCAGGTGCAGCATCTTGTGCTGGTGCACGATGCGCAGGCCGCGCAGGATCTCGTCGAACAGGCTGCGGATGGTGGACTCGCGGAAGACCTTGTCACGCTTGAGGTCGCGGGCGGTGACGATGAAGTCCTGCAGGGTGTCGCCCTGGAGGTAGTTCATCACCATGTAGACGGTTTCGTTCTCGCGGAAGAAGTTCAGCACCGACACCACACTCGGATGGGCGATCTGGGCCAGCGAGCGGCCTTCTTCGAAGAAACTTTTCAGCCCCAGGCGGTAGAGTGGCTGCTTGTCGGGCTTGACGCGCGGAATCAACTCACCGGCCGAGCGTTCGGCCAGCGAGGCCGGCAGGTACTCCTTGAGGGCGACCAGGCGCTTTTCCGGGTCTTCAGCGAGGTAGACGACGCCGAAGCCGCCAGCGGCAAGCTTCTTGACGATCTGGTAGCCGCCCACGACGGTGCCCGAGGGCAACGGAGCGGGTTTCGGCTTTGACATAATCGTGTTTTATCTGGGTGAAATAGATCCATGTCAGTCTACTCCATGACCGGCTTTGCCAGCGCGGTCGCGTCGGCACCCGACCACGTCAGTGAAAACACGGACGAGGGGGATGCGTCGACTGCGTCACGCAAGCAGGCATCGGGGGCGGTGAGCGCCGAGCTGCGCTCTGTCAACAGCCGCTTCCTGGATCTGAGCTTCAAGCTGGCCGACGAGTTCCGCGCCCTGGAGCCCGCCCTGCGTGACCTGCTGACCGCCACCTTCAAGCGCGGCAAGATCGAGCTGCGCATGCAACCCCAGCGCGCCGCCGATGCGGGGTGGCCCCAACCCCAGCCCGAGCAATTGCACACCCTCGCCCGCCTGGAAGGCACGGTGCAGAACTGGCTGCCCAAGGCGCCGCCGCTGACGGTCAACGAGGTGCTGAACTGGTGCCGCGCGGCCGCCCCCTCGGTGCGCCTGGAAGACGCGGCGCTGGAAGCCACCCGCCAGGCCATCGCCGCCCTGGTCGACGCCCGCGAGCGCGAGGGTGCGCGCCTGGTTGGCGTGCTGAAAGACAAGCTAGCCGGGCTCAAGGCCCTGGCCGAGCAGGCCCAGCCGCTGGTGCCCCAGGCCGTGCAGCGCCAGCAGGAGCGCTTCGTTCAGAAGTACCAAGAGGCCTTGCAGTCCGTGGGCGGCAGCGTCACGCCTGAGGCCGCGCAGGAGCGCGCGCTGCAAGAGGCTGCTGCCTACGCCCTGCGCATCGACGTCGACGAGGAGCTGCAGCGCCTGAAGGCCCACCTCGACGAGATCGGCCGCCTGCTGAAGAAGGGTGGCGAGGTCGGCAAGCGTCTCGACTTCCTCATCCAGGAGTTGCACCGCGAGGCCAACACCCTGGGCTCCAAGGCCGCCGCGCTGGAGCTGACCCAGATCTCGGTGGACATGAAGGTGCTCATCGAGCAAATGCGCGAGCAGGTGCAGAACATCGAGTGAGCGGTGAGGTGGGCCTCGGGTGGTCCCAAAGCCCCCAGGTCGGTGGAGAATGCGCGCATTCCTTCACAACCCTCAGCCCGCCCCATGAAATCGAGCACGCACCGTTGGCGTTTCTTCAGAGCCGGTGGCTTTGACCAAGTCCGCCTGGACACGGGCGCCGACCTGGCCCACCTCGCTGAACTGGACCAGAAGCTCTGGGTGGCCCTGTCTTGCCCGACCAAAGGGGTTGAGCTCGATGCCGCCACGCTGGCCCTGGTCGACACCGATGTCGATGGCCACGTGCGCGCGCCCGAACTCATCGCCGCCATCGACTGGGCGACCGCCCGCCTGCGCTCGCCCGACGTGCTGATCCGCGCTGGTGAGCTGGCGCTGGCAGACATCGACGGTGAGGCCCATGGCAAGCTGCTCGCCGCGACACGCCGCATCCTCGCCAGCCTGGGCAAGGCGGACGCCACCCACATCAACGTCGACGATTGCACCGACATCGGCCGCATCTTCGGGGGCATGCCTTTCAACGGCGATGGCGTCATCTCGGCCAAGGGCCTGGGCGACGACCTGCAGGCCGCCATCGCGACGATCATCGACCGGCTGGGCGCGGTGGCTGATCGCGGCGGCGAACCGGGCGTCAACCGCGCCACGGTCGAGCGCTTTTTCGATGAGGGAACTGCCTTGCAAGCATGGCGCCAGGATGCACGCGCGAACATCGCCGGCCTGCCCGAAGGCGCCAGCGCCGCCGATGCCTTCGCGGCCTTGCAGGCCATGCGCGAGAAGGTTGACGACTTCTTCCAGCGCTGCCGCCTGGCCACCTTCGACCCGCGTGCGGCCGGCCTGCTCAATGGCAGCGAGGACGACCTCAAGCGCATCGGTTCGCAACTGCTGGGCGGCGGCTCGGGCGGCGAGGACGTGGCCAGCCTGCCGCTGGCCTATGTGCGCAGTGGCGCCAGCCTGCCCTTGAACGACCAGGTCAATCCGGCCTGGGCGGGCGCCGTGGAGGCCCTGCGCGAGCAGGTGGTGCGGCCGCTGGTGGGTGACCGAGCTGAATTGAGCGAGGCCGATTGGCGCGCGTTGGTCGCGCGCTTCACCGACTTCGAGGCTTGGCAGGCGGCCCGTCCCGATACCTTGCTGGACCAGCTCGACGCGGATGCCTTGTCGACGCTGCTGGCTGGCAATGCCCGCACCCGCCTGCTCGACCTCGTCACGCAGGACGAAGCCGCCGCCGAGGAGGCCGCCCTGATCGGCGACGTGGAGCGCCTGGTGCGCTACGTGCGCGACCTCGCCAAGCTGGCCCACAACTTCGTGGCCTTCACCGACTTCTACACGCGCCGCGACAAGGCCAGCTTCCAGGCCGGCACCCTGTACATTGACGGACGCAGTTGCGACCTGTGCGTGAAGGTGCTTGACGCAGGCAAGCACGCGGCGTTGGCGACGCTCTCGGGCGTGTACCTGGCTTACTGCGAATGCAGCCGCGCCGGTGAGAAGCTGACCATCGCTGCGGCCGTCACGGCGGGAGACGCCGATCAGCTCATGGTCGGGCGCAACGGCGTCTTCTACGACCGCCAGGGCCGCGACTGGGATGCGACCGTCGTCAAGATCGTTGACCACCCGATCAGCATCCGCCAGGCTTTCTGGACGCCTTACAAGAAGGTGTCGCGCCTGATCGGCGAGCAGGTGCAGAAGTTCGCCGCCAGCAAGGCGCAGGCCTCGACCGACTTCACCACCCAGGCCGTGGCCAAGGCGGGCGACAAGGTGGCGGCCTCCGCCCAGGCGCCTGCGGGCGCGCCGGCCGCGCCTCCAGCACCGCCCGCCCCGCCAGCGCCTGTTGACGCCGCCAAGTTCGCCGGCATCTTCGCGGCGGTGGGCCTGGCCATCGGGGCCATCGGCACGGCGCTGGCAGCGGTGGTCACCGGCTTCCTGGGGCTGAAGGGCTGGCAGATGCCGTTGGCGCTGCTCGGGCTGATGATGTTGATCTCGGGGCCTTCCATGGCGATGGCGTATTTCAAGCTGCGCAATCGCAACCTCGGCCCGATCCTGGATGCGAACGGTTGGGCCGTTAACACGCGCGCGCGCATCAACATCCCGTTCGGCGCGGCGCTGACGCAATTGGCCAGGTTGCCCGAGGGTGCCGACCGGGCGCTCACCGATCCGTACGCCGAGAAGCGCTCGCCCTGGAAGCTGTACGTGTTGCTGGTGGCCATCGCGGTCGGCGTGGCGCTGGGCCTGCACTGGCTGGGCGTGACACCGAGTCTGCCGGGCATTTTCCCGCCTGCGCCTTGAGTTGGGTGGTCCGGGCGGAGGCGGTTGCAGGTAGACTTCCCGGACTCTCAAATCCCTTTTGAATGGGCTGGCACACGCTGCTCGCAACGGTGCGCATCGCCCTGATTCGGCCTCGGACGGGCCCCTGAGTCGTTTCATGGACTATCCCGGCAACCTTTTCGTGGTGTCCGCTCCCAGCGGCACCGGCAAATCCAGCCTCGTGAAGGCGCTGCTGGAGCTCGACTCGCGCTTGCAGGTCAGCGTCTCGCACACCACGCGCAAGCCGCGCGGGCAGGAACAGCACGGCCGCGAATACTGGTTCGTCTCGAAGGAAGAGTTCGAAGCCATGGTCGAGCGGGGCGATTTCTTCGAGCACGCCGAGGTCCATGGCAACCACTACGGCACCTCTCGCCAGGCCATCGAGGAGCGCATCAAGGGCGGCGAAGACGTGGTGCTGGAGATCGACTGGCAGGGTGCGCTCCAGATGAAGCAGACCTTCCCGTACGCGGTGCTGGTCTTCATCCTGCCGCCCAGCTACGAAGAGCTGCTGCAGCGCCTGCAACGCCGGGGCGAGGATTCGCCCGACGTGATCGAGGTGCGCATGAACAACGCGCGCATCGAGGTGGCCCAGGCCCAGCATTTCGATTTCATCGTGGTCAATGCGCTGTTCGAGTCGGCTTTGTTCGACCTGAAGGCGATTGTCCATTCGCAGCGGTTAAAATACGCCGCTCAACGCCGGAACAAGTCTGCCGTGTTCCGCGCCCTCCAGCTGGTATGACCAGCCCGACCCTCGGAGTTACCATGGCCCGCATCACCGTCGAAGACTGCCTGCAAAAGATCCCCAACCGCTTCCAACTGGTGCTGGCCGCGACCTACCGCGCCCGCATGCTGAGCCAGGGGCACACCCCCAAGATCGAGTCGCGCAACAAGCCGAGCGTGACCGCCCTGCGCGAGATCGCCGCCGGTCAGGTCGGCCTGGAAATGCTGCGCAAGGTTCCGACCTGAGCGCCCTGGGTGCCCCGGCACCCGCCGCCTTGAAGGGCCCGCCGCGTGCGGGCCTTTTGCGTTGGTGGGTGCTTTGAGGCCTCAAACGGCCCTTCCACCTGATCCTTCCCCGCGCCAGGGGACTCTCATCCGCGCTACATTTTTGGCATGAACACCGTCACCGACGCGGCAGCCGCTTCTTTCGCGGCGCTCACCCACAAGCTCGATTACCTCGACGAGGCGGACACCCGCCGGGTGCGTGACGCCTACCGCTTCGCCGACGAGGCCCACTTGGGCCAGTTCCGCGCCAGTGGCGAACCCTACATCACCCACCCGATCGCGGTGGCTGGTCTCTGCGCCGACTGGAAGCTCGACGCCCAGGCCATCATGGCCGCGCTCATGCACGACGCCATGGAAGACTGCGGCGTCACCAAGATCGAGCTGATCGAGCGCTTCGGGGCTCCCACGGCCGAGATCGTCGACGGCCTGACCAAGCTCGACAAGTTGCAGTTCTCGACCAAGGAGGAGTCGCAGGCCGAGTCCTTCCGCAAGATGCTGCTGGCCATGGCGCGCGACGTGCGCGTCATCCTCATCAAGCTGGCCGACCGCCTGCACAACATGCGCACCATGGACGCGATGGCGGCTCCGAAGCGCACGCGCATCGCCCGTGAGACGCTCGACATCTACGTGCCGATTGCGCACCGCCTGGGTCTGAACCAGACGTATCGCGAGCTGCAGGAGCTGTCCTTCCAGTACATCAACCCCTGGCGCTACGGGGTGCTGGCCAAGGCGGTGAAGAAGACGCGCGGCAACCGGCGCGACCTGGTCGAGCGCATCCGCAAGGATGTTGATGGTGCGTTCGCCGATGCGGAGATGCACGTCGAGGTCTTCGGCCGCGAGAAGACGATTTTTTCCATCTACAACAAGATGGTCGAGAAGCGCCTGAGCTTCGCCCAGGTCAGCGACATTTTCGGCTTTCGCATCGTCACGCGCGAATTGCTCGACTGTTACCGGGCGCTGGGCGTGCTGCACCAACTCTACAAACCGCTGCCAGGCCGCTTCAAGGATTACATCGCCATCCCCAAGGCCAACGGCTACCAGTCGCTGCACACGACGCTGGTGAACCCGGTGGGCACGGCGGTGGAGTTCCAGATTCGCTCGCAGGCCATGCACGCGGTGGCCGAAAAGGGCATTGCGGCGCACTGGATGTACAAGGAAAGCGAGGGTTCGCAGGATGAGGCGTCGCCGCAGGAAGGCGCCGTCTGGCTGCAATCGCTCATCGACATCCAGCACGAGACGCGGGACTCGGCCGAGTTCCTCGAACACCTCAAGATCGACCTCTTCCCCGAGTCGGTGTACGTGCTCACGCCCAAGTCGCGCATCGTGGCGCTGCCCAAGGGCGCCACGCCGGTGGACTTCGCCTACGCCATCCACTCGGGCGTGGGCGATCGCTGCGTGTCGGCCAAGGTCAATGGCGAGGCGGTGGCGCTGCGCACCGAGCTGCGTTCGGGCGACGTGGTCGAGATCGTCACCGCGCCGAGTGCACGCCCGAACCCGGGCTGGCTGAACTTCGTGCGCACGGGCCGGGCCCGCTCCAAGATCCGCAGCTACCTGAAGAACATGGAGGCGGAAGAGTCGCTGGCGCTGGGCGAGAAGCTGCTGAGCCAGGCCTTGCGGGCCGAAGGCCTGTCCATGCCCGCAGGCACCGAAGAGAGCGAAGGCGATGCCGGTGCGCTGTGGCAGTCGCTGGTGCGATGGGGCGGCAACCGCACGCGCGACGAGCTGCTCGCCGACATCGGCCTGGGCCGCAAGATCGCCACCATGGTGGCCAAGCGCCTGGCGCAGAGCATGGTTGAGCAGGGTGAGCGCCCCGATGCGCTGACGCTGACGCTGGGCCGCTTCTCTGACGAAGCGCCGTCGAATGCCGCTGTGGTCATCGATGGCAGCGAAGGTGCCACGGTGCAGTTGGCCTCGTGCTGTTGTCCTGTGCCCGGCGACCCCATCGCTGGCTACCTGGGCCGGGGCGAGGGCCTGGTGGTGCACACGCAGGCCTGCGGCGTGGGCAAGCGCCTGTTCGAGCGCGACAGCGAGCGCTGGATCGACGTGAGCTGGTCGGACGAGCCCACGCGCCTGTTCGAGACCGTCATCAAGGTGCTGGTCACCAACGGCAAGGGCGTGCTGGCACAGGTGGCTGCGTCCATCAGCAGCGCCGAGACCGACATCACCCACATCGAGATGGGCGACGAGCGCCTGGGCGAAACCGCCGAGCTCAAGCTCACGGTGGCGGTGCGTGACACCGACCACCTCACCGAGGTGATGCGCACCCTGCGCCGCTGCGCGGTGGTGCTCAAGGTGGAGCGGGTCTGCCCCTGAGCATTGCGCTGGGGGGCGTTCAGCGGCTGCTGAATGAACCGGACCGAAGCAGCGTGGAGCTGCTTGAGGTGCTCAATGCGCGGTCTCTGGCTTGGGGTAGCGCACCTCGATCACCTCGATCTTTTCGACGCCGCCTGGTGTCATCAGTGTCACCTCGTCGCCCTCGCGGGCCTTCAACAGCGCTCGCGCGATCGGTGAGACCCAACTGACTTCGCCCTTCAAGGCATCGGCCTCGTCGATGCCTTTGATGGTGATGGTGCGTGCCAGGCCCGCCTGATTTTCGTAGGTGACAGTGGCGCCGAAGAAGACCTGGTCGCGGCCGTGGTGCTGGCTGGGGTCGGCCACCTCGGCGATGTCGAGGCGCTTGGTCAGGAAGCGGATGCGGCGGTCGATCTCGCGCAGGCGCTTCTTGCCGTAGATGTAGTCGCCGTTTTCGGAGCGGTCGCCGTTGGAGGCGGCCCAATGCACGATCTCGACGATCTTGGGCCGCTCGATGTCGATCAGGTTGATCAGTTCGGTGCGCAGGCGCTGGTAGCCCTGCGGCGTCATGTAGTTGCGCGTGCCGGCGGGCAGGGGGGGCAGGGCGAGGTCGTCCTCGTCCTCGTCCTCGCCTTCGGATTCCTTGGTGAAAGCCTTGCTCATGGGCGGCGATTGTGCCGAATCCGCAGCCCGGCGGCCAGGGTGGGGCCATGCGTGCGATGGATCGTCATTTGTTCACGGCGCCCCATTGTTTGTGGGCGCGTGGCAGCCCCACGCGCGGACGCAACTTGCAAAAATGAAACCGACAGCCGAATTAAGCGAATTCAAGGCCAGTCGGAAACGCAAGCATTTTGGAGTCGACTGAAGATGTCTCAAGTCATCCCTCTGGGCCCCGGTGCCCGCATGCTCACCACCCGCGAAGCCGCTCAGCGGTTGGGTGTGTCACTGCGGACGGTGCAGTTGTGGGTCGAGGCCGACATCCTGCCCGCAGCGCGCACGCCGGGGGGGCACCGTCGCATCCCCTACAACGCGGTCGAAGCCTTGGCTTTGTCGACCGGGCTGGGTGGTGAGCCGCTGGCGCGCTCTGCCCGCGCGGCCCGAGCCAAGCTCGAAGTGGTCGATTCGGCAACGAACGACTTCATGGCTCCACATGTTTCGTCGCAAGCGTCGGCCGGCAGTGGCCCACGTCCGCGCGACGTGCTGCTGGTGGCCGACAGCCCCATCTGGCAGTTGCGTTGTGAACAGGCGCTGGCGCCTTTCATGCCGACCATCGGGTTGCGCTTTGCCGAGACGGGCTACCTCGCGTTGTTGCAGATCGGCCAGAAGACGCCGGACCTGCTCATCACCAACCTCGAATTGCCAGGCATGGATGGCCTGGCGATGCTGCGCACCCTTGAGCGATGCGAGTCGATCGCGGGCATGCGCATCCTGGCCTTGAGTCACCTTGACGGGGCCGAATTGAAGCGACGCGGTGGCCTGCCGGCCAGCGCCGAGTTGATGCAGTTGCCCGTGTCACCTGAGGGGGTGGCGGTGCGGGTGGGGCGCTGGCTGCTACATCAGCGCGTGTCGTGAACGTCAGCGATATGGAAGGACACCACCATGAACGAGGCTTTCAGACTGTTGTTCGATCAGGTCAAAAGTGGCGTGGTGTGGGTGCAGCGTGATGGGATCGTGCGTTACGCCAACAAGGCGGCGGTGCAGATGACCCCTGTCATGCTGGGGCAGGCGATGATGGACCCGGTGGCCGACCGCACGGTCAAGGCCGGGGGCCAAGGGATGCTGAAGCTGCCCTTCCAGTTTGAGCTCACCACGCAGGAGGCGCATCCGGACAGCATCCGAGCCGTGCTCATCGGTGCACCGGTGGGCAGCGACCTGATGGTGGTGCTCAACAACGTGTCGGAAGAGCGTTGGTATTCGCAGGCGCTGGAGAACCTCGTCGGCTACATCGAGGCCGAGATGGCGCATCCGATCGAGGCCCTGGCCCGCAAGCTGCCCCAGATCGCGCGGATCGTTCAGCAGCAGGGCGCGACGGGCGATCTGGCCGCGTTGGTCGAAGAGGCGACCAGCCTGTCGGTGAAGCTCAGCAAGCTGCGTGACCTCGTGTCGGTGTTTGGCGAAAGCGCGATCCAGCGCGACGAGCGCATCTTGCTGTCCGACTTGCTGCGCCGCGCGGTGAGCGAGGTCATGCCGGCCGCGCGGGCGCGCAACATCACCTTGTCGGCCCAAGGGCTGAGCGATGACTTGCCAGCCGTCTATGGCAGCGCTCATTGGCTGAGCAAGGCGATGTCGGAATACCTGGAGCAGTCGGTTCGCAGCGCTCAGTCGGGCGACTTGATCGAGTTGTCCATCCAGGCGGTGGGCGCGCGGGTCAACGTGCGGGCGCGCAACCAAGGTTTGTTTGTCTCACACCATGAGCGGCGGGGGGCCTTCGTGCCTTTCGGCGTGGGGGACACGGGCAAGCCGGGCGATGCGCGCCAGGGCATCGGCCTGGCGCTGAGCCAGCGCATCCTGGAGCAGCACGGTGGTTGCGTGCGCATCGAGGACGAGTTCGATTCGGTGGATTTCGTGCTCGAGCTGCCCGCTGGCGCGCCGAGCACCCAGGACGCGCAGCTCTCGGTCGAGCAGGCACATCGCTACGCCCGGGACATGTCTGAACTGCTGAATCGCAGCATGGCCCGTCGGGCCAAGGGTGGAGACACGGCACCCGCTTCCGTGACAGACGCCACCGCGGCGCGTTGAGTCCCGCGGCGGTCTTGCCGAGTTGTTCTCGGCGAGGCCGGCATCACTGGACACATCGGAGCAAACCATGGCCCATCGCATCCTCATCGTCGAAGACCAGTCCGACATCTGCAAGCTCATCCGCATGACGCTGGAGTTCGGGGATTTCGAGATCCACGAGGCCAATGATGGCGAAACCGGGCTGAACATGGCGCGCGCCATCAAGCCTTCGATCATGCTGCTGGACGTGATGATGCCGGGCTTGCTCGATGGCTATCAGGTCTGCACTCGCATCAAGCAGGACCCGGCGCTCAGATCCATCCAGGTCGTCATGCTCACGGCCCGCGGCCAGGCCTCGGACCTGGCTGCTGGCGAAGCCGCTGGCGCAGACGCCTACCTGGTCAAGCCCTTCAGCCCGCTGGAATTGATCGACCGGGTCGAGGCCATGGTGAGCGCGGCGGCCTGAGTCGCCTCCACATCAAGCTAGGAGGGGTCCATGACCGAACAACCTGGCAACGAACCGCTGCCGACGCCGGTGCTCAAAGCGCTTGAGCGCCTGGAACGATGGACGGGGCGGATTCCCCGTTCGCACGCCGTCATCGCCATCGTGCTGATCGGCCTGCTCATGACCAGCCTGGTCGGCAGCCTGGTCTGGTGGGTGGAGAAAAACCGTCAGCGCAGCGTTTTCCAGACCTTGGTCCACCAGCAGCAGATGGTGGTGCAGACGCGGCTGGATCAGCAGCAGGCCTTGGTCGATCAGGTGGCGCACTGGACCAGCGAACAGGTGCGTTTGTCCGGCGTGCTCAATGGCACGTGGTCAGTGGGCGGTGTGACCGTGTTGCGCGAGGAGGATGTCGATCCCGACATGATCGCGGGGCGCCTCGATTTCGATGACGAACGCTCGCGTGTCGGTGCCGAATGCCTGAGGAAGACACCGGCGACGGCGCGGCGCGCGCTTTGCCCGGTGGCCGAGTCGGCCGACTTCAAGGGTGGGTGGTTGCTGGCCACGCGGCTCGAAGCGCCTGCGCGCGGCTGGGTGATCAAGCCGGTCTGGCGGCATTGGCTGCTCGGGCTGCCCGGTGCGGGCCAAAGCCACGCCGAGGGGCAACTCCACATTGCCCTGGATGGCACCACCGTGCCCCCTTCAGGCGACGTGGGTGGACTGCTCGCGCAGGTGCCCGTGGAGGTGGGGGGGAGCACGCTGCGCCTGCACGTGTGGGCCGGTGCATTGAGTTTGCCCTGGCACGAGGTCATCGGTCGTCAGGCAGGCATCTGGATCGCCTGCGGCTCGGGCCTGCTGTTCACGCTGGCGGCCTTGCATGGCTACCTGATGCTGATCTCGACACGCATGCGGGCCCGCGAAATGGCGCACGACATGGGTGTGGTCCTGCAGCGAACGCAGTCGCGCAACCAGGCGGTCATGGACACCGCGCCAGATGCCATCCTGATGGTCGACCGTGCCGGTCTGGTGCGCTGGTGCAACCAGGCTGTGACCAGCATCTTCGGACAGCAGATCGAGTCCTTGCTGGGTCAGCCCATCCAGGCCGTGCTGCCGGCCTTGGGCGACGCCAGCCTCGATGACTGGTTCAACACTTGTGGGTTCTCGAACCGGGTCATTGGGCACGAGAGCGTGGGCTGCCGCAACGAGGGTGTGCGATTCCCTGTGTCGGTGTCGGCCAGCCGTGCCATGGTGGATGACGAACTCATCCAGACCTTCATCGTGCGCGACACCACCGACGCCAAGTGGGCCGAGCAGGAGCTGCTGCTGCGCGATCGCGCGCTGGCTTCTTCCGCCGACGGCGTGGTCATCGTCTCCATGACGCTGCCCAACCAGCCGATGATCTACGTCAACCGTGCCTTCGAACAAATCACCGGGTACGAAACCCACGAACTGCTCGGCTACAACTGCCGTCTGCTGCAACGCGATGACCTGCAGCAGCCCGCCATCGCCACCATGCGTGAAGCGGTGCGCGAAGGCCGCGCCTGCCAGGTCGTGGTGCGCAACTACCGCAAGAACGGCGAACTGTTCTACAACGACCTGGCGATCTCGCCGGTGCTCGGCCCCGATGGCTTGTTGACGCACTACGTGGGTGTCGCCACCGACATCACCGACCGCATCGCCGCCGAGCAGGTGCTGAACTTGCGCACAGAGCGGCTCAACGCCGTCTTCGAGCTGAGCCCCGATGGCTTCGTGGTGTTGGACAAGCGCGGTGAGGTCAGCATCGTCAACCCGGCTTTCGAACGCATGACGGGCCTGCTGGCCGCCGACCTGGTGGGCCAGTCCCTGTCGGTGTTCGAAGACCAGTTGCTTGCGCGATGCCATTCGCGCGAGATCCACGACGCCGAGGGTGGCGCCTTGAGTGGGGGCGATGGCGAGGCTGGCCTGGCCTCCACCCGCGAGGTGCTGAACCTGCACACCCCTTGCACGCGCACGCTGCTGCGCCGTGTGCGCAACGATGGCAACGACAACGAGACGGTGATGTACTTCCGCGACATCACCCACGAGCAGGAAGTCGATCGCATGAAGAGCGAGTTCCTGGCGATGGCCGCGCACGAGCTGCGCACGCCGATGGTCAGCATCTTCGGCTTCACGGAGCTGCTGCTCAAGCGCCAGTTCACCGACGAGCGCCGCAACGACATGCTTTCGACCATCCACCGCCAGGCCTCGGTGCTCATCAACCTGGTCAACGAGTTGCTGGACCTCGCGCGCATCGAGTCGCGGCGCGGCAAGGACTTCAAGCGCGAGCGCCTGCAGTTGCAGCCCATCATCGAAGCGACCTTGGCCGGACTGCTCATCCACAACGACGCGCGCAAGGTGGACGTGAGCCTGCCTGCCGATCCCATCATGGTCGACGCCGACCGCGAGAAGCTGTCGCTGGCCGTCACCAACGTGCTGTCGAACGCCTACAAGTATTCGCCTCAGGGCGGCGACATCGCACTGGACCTGGTTTGGCGAGATCGCTCTGGGCGGCCTGAATGCGGCATCCGCGTGACGGACCACGGCATCGGCATGACACCCCAGGAGCTGGAGAAGCTCTTCGACCGCTTCTTCCGGGCGGACACCTCGGGCAAGATCCCCGGCACGGGCCTGGGCATGACCATCGTCAAGGAGATCGTGGAGCTGCACGGCGGCCAGGTGGGCGTGAGCAGTGAGCATGGCATCGGGACGACGGTGACCCTGTGGCTGCCCGCGCTCACGGCGCCGCCCGAGGTGGCCGTCCGCGTTGATGCGGCCGAGGTGACCTGAATGGCGTTGAACGCCCCCCGAAATGGAGGGGCTCGAGGCGTGACCACGGGCCACCCCGGCTGACGCGGGGCGCCAAGTGGTTCAAGATCCGGCATCCCGAAGGTGAACGTGACCGGGGCGGATCGGGCCGCCCCTTGCCGGAGTCAGAAGTGCGTGTCGAAGAATCCAGTCGTCCCCTGCCATGGATGCGCTGGCTGTTGCTGGGTGCCTATGGCGTGGTGCTGGTCGGGCTGATGCTGGCCTGGCGCGACCCGGTCTGGCAGCAGCGCATGTCGCCCGAGGCGCTAAGCCGGCACGGTGCATGGCTGCTGGCGCAACCCCTGGGGCCGCTGACCGTCATCGGCGGGTACGTGTTGATGGTGCTGATGGCCGTGCCGGTGCTCGCGCTCATCACCGTGGGCACCTTGGTGTTCGGGCCATGGCCTGGCATGGCTTATTCGCTGCTGGGCATGGTGGCCGGGGCGACCGTGGCCTATGGTTTCGGGCGCTTCACGGGCGCCGAGGGCATGGACCGCTTTGCTCGGGGCCGTCTGGGCCTGCTCGATGCCCACCTCAAGCAGCGCGGCCTGGTAACCATCGCGCTGGTGCGCTTCATGCCGGTGGCGCCGTTCATGGTCGTCAACCTCGCCGCAGGCGCCCTGCGCGTGCGCCTGCGCGATTACGTGCTGGGCACCTTCCTTGGACTGTTGCCGGGCACGGTGGTGTTCTCGCTCTTCCTGGAGCAGTTGAAAGAGGCTTGGCGCAACCCCGATGCGGGCACCTACGCGGTGGCGGCCATCTGGGCGGTGGTGACGCTGCTGGCGCTGTGGTGGCTCAAGCGCTACCTGACGCGGCGACCGATCTAAGCTGAAGAGCTGTGGGCAAAACAAAAAACCCACAGGCCGAAAGACCTGTGGGTTGCATGTTGGTGCGGCTGGCAGGATTCGAACCCACGACCCCTTGGTTCGTAGCCAAGTACTCTATCCAACTGAGCTACAGCCGCATGGTTGTTCAGACCCTGATGAACGCGAAACGCGAAAGAACAGGGAACCGAAGCAACTGGTTTCTCTGGTGCGGCTGGCAGGATTCGAACCCACGACCCCTTGGTTCGTAGCCAAGTACTCTATCCAACTGAGCTACAGCCGCCGAGAGAAGCGAGACTATAGCATGTTTTCGCGCCGCTCAGCAAGGCAAGGGGCTGATGCGTTGTTGTTCAGCGTCCCGTTTCCAGCAGCGCGGCCAGGCGGAAGAAGCGTGCGGCCTCGTCGTGGCGTTGCTCTTGTTCGGCGAGCTGGCCCAGGCGGGCCCAGGCCAGGCGGCGCCCGTCGGCGTCGAGGTCAAGGTCGTTGGCGGCTGACAGCAGCATGCCGCGTGCCTTGCCCCAGAGTTGGCGTTCAGCGAGCGCCATGCCCAGCGTGAGCGCCAGTTGGGGGTTGCGCAACGCAGCCTGGGTGGTGGCGTCGAGGCGGGGCAGCCATTCGTCTTCGAGGTCGAGCAAGGCGTGGCGCAATGCGGTGGCCAGGGCTGTCGACTGCTCCATCGTCAGGCGGCCGATCTGATCCCACAGCGGGGCGATCCACTGGCGGGCTTCCTGGGGCGCACCGAGGTCGGTCATGCGGCGGGCGGCCCGGGCGGCCACCAGCGGGTCGCGTCGGTCGTTGGCGTCCAGCGTGTTCCAGAGCGCGCGCAACTGGTCGGCATCGCGTGCGGCGGCCAGGGCTTCGCTGGCCAGCGAGCGCAGCAGGCCTTCGGCGGCGCCAGCCGTGAAGCCTTGGTGCTTGGCCAGCAGGCGCGCGGTCTTGAGGGCCTCCATGGGCTGGCGGGCGAGGCGCGAAGCCTGCAGCTTCAGACGCAGGGCCTGCGTGCGGCGGGCCACGCCGGGGGGCAGTTCAGCCAGGTCGCGCAGGGCGCGGCCGGCATCGCGGTCTTCGAGGGCGCATTCGGCTGCCAGCAGGCGGGCGCCTTCTTCGGTTGCGCGTGGCTTGCGTGTGAGCTGGGCGAGCTCGATGGCGCGTTGCAGGTGCTCGTCGCGGCGGGCACGGTCTTGCAGGCGGTGCAGGCTGCCGGCGGACAGCAGATGGGCCAGCGAAGTGAACTCGGCGTCGAGCGCGAGTTCGGGCGTGTCGGCCTGGATGGCGATGGCGCGTTGGCAGGCCTTGTGGGCACGGGTGTAGCGGCCGGCCATGTACAGGGCCAGGCCCTCGCGCAGGGCGGCCTGGGCCAGGCGGTCACGCTGGGTGATGCGCCAGCGGCGCGCGCGTTCGGGCAGGTTGAGCAGGCCGTCGAGTCCACGCACCAGCGAGTAGACGGCCAGGATGAAGACCAGCAGGCCCAGCAGGAAGAGGTTGAGCGAGAAGTCGACCCGCCAGCCCATCCAGAACAGGGTCACAAGGCCGTCGTTGGCGCCGAGGGCTGTTGCGCCCACCACGGCCGCCACGGCCAGCAACAGGATCCAGACGATGCCTTGCACTCGCGTCTCCGGATCAGCGCGCGCCGGTGGCGGCGACGGTGGCCAGCGCGGCGAGGGTGTCGTCGGGGCGCGGCACCTGGGTTTGCTGGCTCTGCGCTATGGCCTCGGTGACCATGGATTGCAGCAACTGGGTCTTGCGCGACTGGGTGTCGAAGTAGCGCGGCAGAGAACGTTCGATTTGGCGCAGGTCGGCGGCGGCCTGGGCGGGCTGCCGGCTCATCAGGGCCAGGCGTGCGTTGAGCAACCTCAGCTTCATGTTCTCGCGCAGGAAAAAGGCCTGATCGGGCGCGAGCAGCATGGCTTCGGGTTGGGCGATGCGGGTCAGGCGGATGAGGCCGCGCGTCTCGGCCCAGACCGATTGCGCCGCGCCTTTGCCCCAGTCGAGGATGGCCGAGCGCCAGCCGGTGTCGGCCTCGGGGGCGGATGCGGCCGGGGCGTTGGCCGAGGCCTTGCCGGGTGCCGTGGCGCGTTCCTTGGGGTTGGCGGGCGTGGTGGGGCTGGTGTGGGGGGCGGTGGGCCCCGTCGGCCCGGTGTCGGGCTGGTTCAGCAGGGGGGCTTCGTCGACCAGGCGCGCGGCTTCGTCCAGGCGGATGGCGAGGGTGTTGATGTCGGTGACGCGGGTGGCTCGGGCGTGGTCGAGGTCTTTGGCCAGGGCACGGCGGATGTTGTCCAGACGCGGTTGTTTGGCCCGTGCCAGGCGCTCGTCAGCCGATTGCATGGCGACGATGAGGGGCTCGGCGCTGCCGGTCAACGCAGCTTGCTGGGCGGCCACGCGCAGGCTGGCCTCGATGTCGAAGACCAGGTTCTCGTCGCGCGAGAGGCTGAGGTTCTTGATCAGGTCTTCGACCTGGCTGCGCTGCAAGGCGATTTCGGTGAGGCGGGTTTCGAGCAGGGTGGCGCGGGCGGCGGCTTCGCGCGAGAGCTCTTCGGCCTGCTTGGCCAGCACGCGGGCTTCGGTGGCCTGGCCCTGGCTGTCTTGCTGGCGGCGCACGAGTTCTTTTTCGAGGCTCTGCACGCGCTTGCTGGCCTGCCAGGCCTGCCAGCCTACGCCGGCCAAGGCCACGCTCAGGATGACGATGGCGTAGCGCACCCAGCCACTGGGTTCGCCGTCATGCGGCTGGTGGTGGGTGGGGGCCGGCAGTTCGGGGCCGGGCGGCGGGCTGACGAGGATGGGTGGAGAGGGTTCGCTCACGATTTCATTGTATCGAGGCGCCCCGGTCACGGTGATGGCGGTTTGCGGGGGCGCCGGCAATCATGCGGGCGATCGTCGTGCCTGCACCACTGAGTCGAGCGTGGGGGCGCAGCGCTGGATGTGTTGGATGCCACGGGTGGCGGCGTGTTCGGCGATGCGGGGGTGGGTGCACAGCACCCGGAGCTCAGTGGCGCGGGCCGGCTGCCAGTGGGCGCTCCCCAGGTGGGGCAGGTGGTGATCGAGCAGGAAATCCAGGGCTTGCGAGCTGCTGAGCAGCCAGGTGGTGTCTGGCTGGGAAAGCGCCTCGCGTGCCAGGGTCTGCTGGGCGGGTGTCCAGTCGCCGGGGCCTCGCTGGTAGCTTTGCACGGTGTCGACCTCGGCGCCGGCTTCGCGCCAGCGCTCGGTCAGCCAGGCGCGGCCTTGGGCGCCGGAGGCATCGCCACCGCTGACGATGGTCACGCGGCAGCCCTGCCAGTCCAGCGGGGCGAGCAGGGGCCAGAGGGTTTCCGAGTCGAACTGTTCGGCGTCGGCGGCCGGTGAAATCACCTGCTCGGTGCCCAGGCCTGCCGAGGCGCCGGCTTGCAGCAGGGCCTGAGCGGTGCCGGGGCCTGGGGCCGTGGCGAGTGCGCCATGCGGCCAGGCATGGCCTTCGGGGCGCAGGCGGAAGAATCCGTCCACGGCGGCAGGGCTGACGAACATCAGGGCGCGCATGGGGGCGCCCATTGGGACGCGCGTTGAGGCTTGTGACTGCGCTCGCATGCTGGCGTGTTGGTGGGCCAGTTGTTGCCAGAGCGTTGTCACTTCTTCAGGTTTGGGCGGTGCGGTGATGGCAATCAGCGGCAGCGCTTGCGCTGCCACGCCGGCTTGCCGCAGCGAGTCGGCCCAGGCCGAGGCCTGGGGTTCGGGGCGGGTGACCAGCAGGGTCATGCCTGGGGTTTCAGCCAAGGTGCGGGGCGTGGGCCGGGCGCATTCAGAGCGCGGCCAGCCACTCGGGGCCGGCAGCGGCTTGCAGCTCGGCTGCCACGGCCTGGCCCATGGCTTCGGCCTGCGCAAGGGTGGTGACGGTGGCTTGCCGCTCTGCCGAGACCAGGCGCCCGTCTGCAGGGTGGCCCAGGCGGCCGCGCAGGCGCAGGGTGTGCTGGCCCTCCGCCGTGTGCCAGTCGCCATGCGCGGCCAGCGGCATGGAGCAACTGCCTCCCAGCGCGCGCGAGACGGCGCGTTCGGCGGCGGTGGCCAGCCAGGTTGGCTGGTGGGCGAGGTCTGTCAAGGCCAGGCGCAGTTCGGGGTGCCCGGTGCGGACCTCCAGGCCCAGGGCGCCTTGCCCGGCGGCTGGCAGCATCACCTCCGGTGCGATGACCTGGCGGATGCGGCGGGCCAGGCCCAGGCGCTTGAGGCCGGCGGCGGCCAGGACGATGGCGTCGTACTGGCCCTCGTCGAGCTTGCGCAGGCGGGTGTCGAGGTTGCCGCGCAGCGGTTCGATGCGCAGATCAGGGCGCAGGGCGCGCAATTGCGAGAGGCGGCGCAGGCTCGAGGTGCCGACCAGGGCGCCCTCGGGCAGGGCTTCGAGCGACTCGAAGCGGGGCGAGACGAGCGCGTCACGCGGGTCTTCGCGCTCTAGCACGGCGGCCAGCACGAAGCCTTCGGGCAGTTCCATGGGCACGTCTTTGAGGGAGTGCACGGCGAGGTCGGCGCGGCCGGCTTCGAGCGCCACTTCGAGCTCCTTGACGAACAGGCCCTTGCCGCCCACCTTGGAGAGCGCGCGGTCGAGGATCTGGTCGCCCTGGGTGGTCATGCCAAGCAGGTCGACCTGGCGGCCGAAACGCTGCTGCAGCAGGTCGCGCACGTGTTCGGCCTGCCAGAGCGCGAGGCGGCTTTCGCGGGTGGCGATGACCCAGGGAGCGGATGATGCGGAGGGAGCGGAGGACATCCGCCGATGCTATCAGTGGTGATGACCGGTGGTGAGCGCTGGTGAGCGCTTTGGAGCTTCGGGAAGCTCGCGTCCTCAGCCGGCCAGCACGATGCGTCGCTTCTGCGTCTGGTTGATGTAGTGCTGCAGGGCGCGGTCCTGCCCGTTGATCTGGGCGAATTCGCAGCCGAGGCGTGCGCCACGGGTGTCGGGGTGCAAGGCGGTGCGGTAGTGGATCAGCAGGCCGACTTCCAGCTCGGTCTCGCCATCGAAATGCAGCAGGCAATCGTTGACCTGCACGCCGGCTTCGATCGCGGGCACGTTTTCAGGCAGGAACAGGGCCACGCCGCTGAGGCTGACGTCCAGCACGCGCAGGCTGACCTTCATGTCGGGCATGGCGGGGTGGCGGAAGGTGGCGGTGGGGCCGTGTTGCGAGAAGGGCTCGACACGGAAGGCCGAGCGGCGCTGGAAGCGAAACAGCTCGCTGGGCATGCGGGCGTTGAGCACGTCGTGCTGCTGGCCTTTGACTTGCACGAGGTCTTCCACATCGAACTGCACCTTGATGCGGTCGAGGTAGACCACGGCGACGACTTCGTCGCTTTCGAGCAGGCTGCGCAACGAGGTGTCGGTGCTGTCGCCGCTGAAGGAGATCAGGCCACGGGGGGCGTCGATGCCCCAGATCAGCGTGGTGAAGGTGAGACCGTCCGGGGTGCTGAGTGTGACGAGGCTGCGCTCGGCCTCCATGCGTTGGAGCATGGATTCGACCTCGGAGCTCGCCGAGAGACGGAAGTCATCGAGGCTGGCTTGGCTGGCTCGGGACATCTGCATGATGGTGTGGCCTCAGTGCATCTTGTCGGGGTCGGTGCCACCGTTCATCATCGAACCGAGTTCGTTGATCCAGGGCTCGGCGAGGTTGCGGATTTCGGCGTCGTTGACGAGGATGCGTTGCATGATGCGCGACTTCAGCGCCTGCTCGGTCGGGCCCATCGGGTGGTCGGCCGAGGCATGCTTGAGGCGGGCGATCAGCACGGCGCAGGCGCCTTCGAGCTTGACCACGCGGTCCCAGTCGCCGGTGCGGGCGGCTTCGAGCATGCCCAGGCTGGCGTTCTCGATGGCTTCGTAGTAGCTCAGCAGGTTGCCCGCGACCACTTCCTCGTCGGGGGCGGTGATCAGTTCGGGGGCATTCATGCACGGACCTCCATGGTGGCGCGGACCACCTCGCCGTTGCTGGCGGGGGTGATGGCGCTCCAGGCTTCGCGGATCGGCTCCATGAGGCTCACGCATTCATCGAGCGCCGATTCGTCGTTGCCCAGGTTGGCCTGCGTCAGCCGCAGGCAGACATAGGTGTAGAGCCCATGCAGGTTGTTGGCCAGTTCGCCGCCGGCCTTGGCGTCGAGGCTGGCTTTGAGGCCTTCGTCGACGATGCGGATCGCGCGGCTGATGGACTGCGCCTTGGCGGCGATGTCCTTCTTGCGCATGTGGCCTCGGCTTTCGGCGACGGCGTCGAAGAAGCCATCGAGCAGCAGCTTGACCAGTTGATGTGGCGAGGCGCTGCTGATGCTGGTCTCGACACCCACCTGGCGATAGAGGCCGGACATCGAGCGATCACCGGCGGGGATGGGGCGGGAGAAGGGGCTGGCAGGTGCGTACATCTTCAAACTCTGCAAGTTGTTCCGTGTTGATTGAGTTATCGACGTTTGCTGCCAAACCTTGATCGCTCAGACCCGGGAAGAAGTGCCTATCCAGGATGCTGTTCGGGATTTATTTGTTCAGCGCGGCGAGCTGGGCGCTGACGTAGCTTTGCAGGCCGCTGAACTTGCTGTAGGTGGCGTCCAGTGCGGTGTATTGCTGACGCAGGCGGGCCTCGTAGAGCGTCGCGCGGTCGTTGATGGTGTCGATCTTGGTGCTGTTGCGCTTGATGGTCGCCTTGATGCCGTCGGTGCTGTTGGCGATGGCGCCGTTGGTGTCGAGGATCTGGGACGTCAGGTTCTTGATGCGCTGAGCCATGCCGTTATTGGCAGCCACCGTGTCATCGCTGTTGGCGAAGTACTTCTGCATGTCGGCCAGCTTGCTGCCCATCGCGTCGTTGAACTTGCTGGACGTCATCTTCAGCGTGCCGTCCGTGTTGGTCACGATGCCCATGTCTGACAGCCGCGAGAACGAGGCGGTTGCGGTCGAATCGCTGGTGATCAGGTTGCGCATCTGGCTGAGCAGTCCGCGCGCGGTGGAGTCGCCTTGCAGCGGCCCGGCGGTCTTGGATGCCTCGTCGTACAGCGTCTGCACGCGGATGGTGCTGACCACGTTGTTGTAGGCCGAGATGAAGTCGTTGACGCCCTTGCTGATGGACGCGGTGTCTTGTGCCACCGTGATGTTGACGGGCGTGTTGATCTGCTTGAGCGTCAGCGAAACCCCGTCCATCACGTTGCTGAGGGTGTTGGATTCCGAGTTGACTTCCAGGCCGTTGATGATGGCCTTGGCATTTTGGGCGGCCTGCGTGCTGGTCATGGCCGAGGTGCCGCCCGTCTCGGCGGTGTAGGCCAGCGCGGATAGGCCGGGCACCGATGCGTTTTCGGTTACCGAGACCTTGAAGGCGTTGCTTTCACCGTTGGCGCCGCGCATGACCAGGCGGCTGCCGGATGCATCGTTGACGATCGAGGCGGTGATGCCGGCGTTGGCGCTGTTGATGCGGTCGCGGATCTTCTCCAGCGTGTTGTCGCCCGGGCCGATGGAAATGTCCACGGCGGAAGCCGCCGCCTTGGCGTTGAAGGTGACCGCTGGTGGGGTGACCGAGTTGTCGGTCACGTAGGTGCCGAGCTGGATGCGCAGGGTGCCTTCACCGACGGCGGCGGTTTTGCTGGCGAAAGCTGCGCTGGCAATCATCTGGCCTTGCGCGAGCTTGGATGCCGTCACGGTGTAGGAGCTCGCTGCCGCGCCACTGGTCGAGCTCGCGCTGATCGCCGTGTCGTTGCTGGACGTGGCTGTTGTGCCATTCCAGAGATCGGATTGAGTCAGCCGGTTGGCCGCGTCTTTCAACGAGGAGAAGGCGCTCTGGATTTTTCCCCACGTGGAAACCTTGGTTTGCAGCTCGGTGTTCTTGGTGGTGAGCGCGTCCGCAGGTTGTTTCTCGATCGCCACCAGTTTGGTGATGACGTTTTCGTCCAGGCCTGTGCCACTGACGCCAACTGAGCTGAGTGAGGGCATGATGTTTCCTCTCAATGCATGAGCGTCCGGAGAGCGGTTTTGCCCACCCGGACGCCGTGCTCATCGGTGACTGACACGAAAACTTGATGCCGTGTCGGGTCTGAGCGTGAAAAATTCGCGCAATCAGCGACCCAGGAGGCTCAGCACCTGCTGGGGCAGCTGGTTGGCCTGCGCGACCATCGCGGTGCCTGCCTGCTGCAAGATCTGCGCTCTTGAGAGGTTGGCGGTTTCGGCCGCGAAGTCCGCATCCATGATCCGGCCTCGGGCGGCTGCCTGGTTTTCCACGCTGACTTGCAGGTTGGCGATCACGGCCTCGAAGCGGTTTTGCGATGCACCGAAGGAGGCGCGCTTGTCGTTGATCACGTCGAGCGCCTTGTCGATGACGTTGATGGCGTCGTCGATTTGTTGCGTCTTGGCGATGTTGGTGGCTGCACCCGATGCAGCGCCGCCGATCGCCAGCCCGTTGGTGCCGTTCCAGCGAGCGGTGACGGTGGCCAGCAGGTCTTGTGCGGCGGTGGCGGACGTGGCGTTGACCACCGTGGCCGTGCCAGCGGTGCCGCCGCCCAGCAGGGCGCCATCGATGTCGATGTGATCGGTCACGTCGGTGCCCGCGCCGACCTGGAAGGACAGGGTGGTGGGGGCGCCGGAGGCAAACAGCGGCTTGCCGTTGAAACGGGCGCCGCCGATGGTGCGAGAGATTTCGTCTTGCAGCTGCACGAACTCCTTTTGCAGGTTGGCGCGGTCGCCATCGCTGTTGGTGGAGTTGCGCGACTGAACAGCCAGTTCACGCATGCGCTGCAGGTTGTCGCCGATCTTGCCAAGCGCGCCTTCAGCGGTCTGGGCCAGCGAGATGCCGTCGTTGGCATTGCGAATGGCGACATTCATGCCGCGCACCTGGGTGTTCATGCGTTCGGCGATGGCCAGGCCAGCGGCATCGTCCTTCGCGGAGTTCACGCGCAGCCCAGAGGACAGGCGTTGCATCGATGTCGCCAGCGATGTCTGCGACATGTTCAGGTTTCGCTGAGCATTCAGCGAGACGATGTTCGTGTTGATCGTTTGGGGCATGTTGCACTCCTAAAGAATCGAGAAGACTCCCGGCTCGCATGCCGGCCGGCTTTCTGACAAAGCTGGCCAAAGATGCAAGTTGCGGATACCTCTGACCTGTGCCTTGATGTTCGGCCACTTCGCAGCGTGGCAAAAACGGGATGTGCAGGCGTTTTTGCCCCTTGTTTCTTTTCCTGATCACCAGATGGAAAAAGCCGCCCGGGTGGGCGGCTTTGTCGACTTCGGGACGCCAGCTTGGTGGCTGGCGCTGCCTGGCTGTCGATCAGCGCAGGAGGGAGAGGACCTGCTGGGGCAGCTGGTTGGCCTGCGCGACCATCGCGGTGCCAGCCTGCTGGAGGATCTGCGATCGCGAGAGGTTCGCGGTTTCCGTCGCGAAGTCTGCGTCCACGATCCGGCCGCGGGAGGCGGTCTGGTTCTCGATGTTGGTTTGCAGGTTCGAGATCACGGCTTCGAAGCGGTTCTGCGAGGCACCGAAGGATGCGCGCTTGTCGTTGATCGCGTCCAGGGCCTTGTCGATGACCTTGATGGCGTCGTCGATCTGCGAGGTCGAGGCGATCTTGGTGGCGGCACCCGATGCGCCGCCGCCGATGGAGATGCCCTTGGTGCCGTCCCAGTTGGAGGTGACGGTGGCCATCAGGTCGGCCGTGGCGCTGGTGCCGGTGGCATCGACCACGGTGGCCGTGCCCTTGGCGCCGCCGCCCAGCACTGCGCCGTCGATGTCGATGCGGTCGGTGGCGTCGGTGCCAGCACCCACCTGGAAGGACAGGGTGGTGGAAGCGCCCGAGGCGAACAGCGCGGTGCCGTTGAACTTGGTGCCCTTGACGGTGCGGTCGATTTCAGCCTGCAGTTGCTTGAATTCCTTTTGCAGGTTAGCGCGGTCGCCGTCGCTGTTGGTGGCGTTGCGAGACTGGACTGCCAGTTCACGCATGCGCTGCAGGTTGTCACCGATCTTGCCCAGCGCGCCTTCAGCGGTCTGAGCCAGCGAGATGCCGTCGTTGGCGTTGCGCACAGCGACGTTCATGCCCTTGATCTGAGCGTTCATGCGCTCGGCGATGGCCAGGCCGGCAGCGTCGTCACGGGCGCTGTTGACGCGCAGACCGGAAGACAGACGCTGCATGGATTGAGCCAGGCTGCTTTGAGAGGTGCTCAGGTTGCGTTGTGCGTTCAGAGCGACGACGTTGGTGTTGACTGAATTACCCATGATGAGTTCCTTTGGCGATGATTACTACCCGGCGATAGCGCCGGCGAACAAGTGCTGGCTGTCTTTCGACGTTCCAGAGAGACCTGCCCGACGCTAGTCAGCCCATTCGCCTTCGTGGTGAATCCACTCAGTGCTCTGGCCGGCTAACCGGACCCCGAAACCTTTCGATCCCGTTGGTTTGTGTATCGACCCGATCTGATGCGTTCTTGAGTGTCTTTTTTCTCGTTTTGCGCTGCTCTTTGCACATGGACCGCTTGACGTGTCCGGGAAATGCAGACCCTTTTCGGCCCACTTGCCAAGATCTTTAGGGGCTGTTTTTCCTAGACTGCGTAAAGCCCCGTTAATCCCCCGTGAAGCGTCTCGACGCAAGGCATGTCCACGCAAGGAAGACCATGAAAGTCGTCAGCCGACCCAACTCCGCATCTGCTCAGAAAGCCCATCAGCACTGGGAACGAGGCGTTTCTCGTCTGAAGGCAAAGGACTGGGGGCCCGCCTTGGTTGCGTTCAATGCTGCCGTCAAGATGCAGCCCAACGATCCGCTCTATCGGCTCAATGCGGCGCGCTGCTGCCTGGAGCTGGGGCGTTTCGAGGAAGCCCTGGTTCACGCGGAACGGGCCGCTGAACTGGAGCCCGAATCTGACATGGCCGCCTTCATGCGTGTGAGGGCACTGCATCGCCTGCATCGCAATGTCGAGATCATTCAGGTGCTGGCGGCCATGCCAGAGTCGCAGCGCAATTCGCGCGAGTACTGGGTGGCCAAGGGCTGCGCCCTGCAGAACACCGGCAAGCACCAGGAGGCCATCCAGGCCTTCATGGAAGCGCTGATGCACAGCATGGACGATGCGTTGTCGCACTACCGCATGGGCATCTCGTTTTATGAACTGGAGCTCAAGGAAGAAGCGTCAGAGTGCTTCCGAACGGGGCTGGTGCTCGGGCTGGGGCCGAACGCCCTGCACGTGCATGGCATGTTGGCCTATGCCGAGCGCGAGAACTGCCGCTGGCCTCAGGCCGCCGAGCAGGAGGCGCAATTGCGCAACCTGGTCTCCGCTGCCGCTGACGACGCACGGATCATCACGGCGCCTTTCGCCCACATCACCTTGTCGGATGACCCACTGCACCAGCTCAAAGCCTGCACGATCATGTCCAACACTTGGCTGGACCTGAAGCCGGTGGTGCGCCCCATGCGTAAAAGCCAGCCTGAGCGCATTCGCATCGGCTACCTGTCCAACGACTTCCACCAGCATGCGACATGCGTTCTGATGTGCGAGGTCTTCGAACATCACGACCGCGATCGTTTCGAGGTCTTTGCCTATTCCACGGGTCGCGACGACGGCACGGCGATGCGTCGCCGCGTCACGCAGGCAGTCGAGCACTTCGTCGATCTGCAAGGGCAGCCCGACCACCAGATCGCGCAGCGCATCGCCGACGACGACCTGGACCTGCTGATCGACCTCAAGGGCTACACCGCCGGCAACCGCATGGGCGTGCTGGCCCGCCGGCCGGCGCCCTTGCAGGCGGCTTTCCTCGGCTTTCCCGGCACCACGGGGGCCTTGTTCATCGATTACATCGTGGGCGACCCACTGGTCACACCCTTGGCGCATGCCGCGCACTTTTCGGAGCACATCGCGCAGATGCCGCTGTGCTATCAGCCCAACGACCGTCAGCGTCCGCGCCCCCAACCCATGACGCGCGCCCAGGTCGGCCTGCCCGAAGACGCGGTGGTGCTGTGCGGTTTCAACCAGGCCTACAAGATCAACCCCGATGTGCTCGATGCCTGGGTGGCCGTGCTCAACGACCTGCCCGAAGCGGTGCTCTGGCTGCTGGACTGGCACGGCCAGGCCAAGCCCCACCTGTTGGAGGAACTGGCGCAGCGCGGCATTGGCGCCGGGCGTGTGTTCTGGGCCCCTCGCTGGGACCTGGGGCAACACATCAGCCGCGTGCGCCTGGCCGATCTGTTCATCGACACCTGGCCTTGCAACGCCCACACCACCGCATCCGACGCCTTGTGGGCCGGCGTGCCCGTGGTCACGTTGATGGGGCAGACCTTCGCCTCGCGCGTGGCCGGCAGCTTGCTCAACGCCGTCGGCCTGCCCGAGCTGATCTGCACCGACGTGCACCAGTACCGCCACACCATCGTCGAACTGGCCCGCGACCCTCAGCGCCGCCAGGCCATGCGTGATCGCCTTGACCAGGCTCGGGAAGACAGCCCGCTGTTCGACAGCGCCCGTTTCACCCGCGACTACGAAGGCTTGCTGGTGCGCATGATCGAACGCCAGCGTGCCGGGCTGCCCGCCGATGCCTTGCCTGCTCAAGGTTGAGCGGTACGCCGTGGAGTGCTGTCTTTCGCCTCTTTTTGTGGCGCAAGGGGCAGGGGGGCGGCATGTACCCTTTAGCGAACTGGTAACGATGCTCCTCGCTGGCACGGTGCTCCGTCGGGCTACTTCATGGATTGAACGGTATGTCAGTCATCGATAAAACACTTGATCTCAAGAGCAAGCTGTCTCAGCGGAGCGTGATCACGTACCTGAAATCGGTCGATTGGGAGCGAGGCAGCAGCACGCCTTTCGTGGTGGAACTGGATCCGACCAGTCGCTGCAACCTGGCTTGCCCTGACTGCATCAGCGGTGAATTGCTCAACAAGGACGAGATTTCGTCTGAAAGGCTGCTGAGCCTGGTGGATGAGCTGATCGACATCGGCGTCAAAGCCGTCATCCTGATTGGCGGCGGCGAGCCGATGATGCACCCGGCCATTGGCGAGGTCATCCGTCGCCTGGGCGAGGCCGATGTGCGCATCGGCATCACCACCAACGGCCTCTTCCTCAAGAAGCACCTGGAAGTCACGGCCGAGTACGCCACCTGGGTACGCGTGTCGATGGATGCTGGCAGCTCGGAGACGTTCAACCGCGTCCGCCCGTCGCGCACGGGCAAGTCGATGTTCGAGAGCGCCATCAAGAACATGGAAGAGTTTGCGCGCCACAAGAAGGGCCGCTTGGGTTACTCGTTCATGGTCTTCAACGAAGGCAGTTATGGCTTCAAGGGCATCCCGCTGGTGGCGGGCTCGCTCGACAAGGTCGCCCACGTGAAGACGAACGTCCACGAGATCTACCAGGCGGCCGAACTGGCGAAGAGCATCGGGTGCGAGTACTTCGAGGTCAAGCCGATGTACGACGTCAACCACTATTCGGTGATGCAACCCGAGCAGGTGACCCGGGTGGTGGACGAGCAGCTCACGCGCGCACGCCAGCTCAACAGCGACAACTTCCGCGTGCTGGAGGCGACCAAGCTGTGGGTCACGCTGCATGGCCAGTCGAACTTGGAGCCGAAGTCTTACCGGCGCTGTGCTTCCGCGCAGACGCGCACGCTGATCACGCCGTCCGGGGTTTACGTGTGCCCTTACTATCGGGGTGCCGAGAGCAAGAACCTGGGCCGCATCCAGGACATGAGTTTCAGTGAGCTCTGGCATGGCGCTCAGAGAAAAAACGTGCTTTGCGGGCTCGACCCCTCTCGCGACTGCACCATGCACTGCATCCGCCACGATTCCCACCAGATCGTGGAAGGCTGGATCTCAGGCGGCTTCCCTTTGCCGAACGACGACTTCGATCTCTTCATATGACCCGCACCATCAACACCGATGCAGTCACCGAGGCCTCTTTGGGATCTGTGCTGAGCGGCGGTGGTTGCATGCCCTTGCTGGCAGATCAAGCCTCGGCGGGGTTGCAAGTTGAAGCGTGGTTGGAGCGAGATGCCTGGTCAGGTCAGCGCCTGCCGCCCACCTGCCAGTCTTCCGATTCTCAGGTTGATGCCGCCGTGGCCGCTGCCCAGCGGTCTTTTGCTGACGGCGCCTGGCGCGGTCAACCCAAGCGGCTGCGGCGCGAGGTGCTGCTGCGCTGGGCGAGCCTGATCGAGGCCGATGCTGCGCGGCTGGCGCACCTGAACTGCCTGGAGACGGGGCGCTCGCTGAGCAGCCTGCTGCAAGACTCCTTGCCCAAATCGGTCCAGGTGCTCAGGTGGTTCGCCGAACTGCTCGACAAGCTCGATGACCGTGCGGTTCACACCGGCGAGTTCGGCGCCGATTTCGCCCTGGTGCGTCGCGAACCGATTGGCGTGGTCGCCGCGATCCTGCCCTGGAACGATCCCCTGGTCACGCTGGCCTGGAAGGTCGTGCCAGCCCTGGCCATGGGCAACGCCGTCATCGTCAAGCCTTCAGAGCACGCGACGCTGGTGGTGCGCGAAGCCTTGCAACTGGCGCATCAGGCGGGTGTGCCGATTGGCTGCTTGCAGATGTTGACGGGCGATGGCCTCGCCGGCAGCCGGCTGGTGCAGCGTCGCGATGTGCGCAAAGTGGCCTTCACGGGCTCGACCCGCACCGCCGCTGCCATCGGGGCCGCAGCCCATCGCGACGGGCTCAAGCGCTTGTCTTTCGAGTGCGGTGGCAAGGGCGCCTTCATCTTCGGGCGTCATGGGCGCGAGCCGGCGGAGTTCGCAGGCGTGGTGGCGCGCAACATGTTCTACAACCAGGGGCAGATATGCTCAGCGCCCAGCGTCGTGCATGTGCCGCATGAAGCCGCCGACGAAGTCGCCGCGCTGATCGGCGAAGCCCTGAAAAACTTCCTGCCGGACCACCCCTTGCAAACGCCTGGCGTGGGGTTCATGGTCAGCCGCGAAGCAGTGGCCAAGGCCCGCGCCGGTCTGCATGAACTGGACGACGCGGTGTTCGCCTGCGCGGTCAATGATCGCCATGCCCCGCCACGCTTCGCCGATTGGTCGATGACACCCACCGTGCTGCGCGGCCTGCCGGACTCGCACCCCTTCTGGGACACCGAGCTGTTCGCCCCCATCTTGCTGATCCGCCCCTACCGTGATGTGGCCGAGGCGGTCGACTTCGCCAACGCATCGAAGTTCGGGCTGGCTGCCGGCGTGTGGAGCCAGGACATCGACGAATGCAACGAACTGGCGTCCAAGCTGGTGTTCGGCAACGTCCACATCAACTCCTGGGGGGACGACCCCAACCAGGTGCCGTTCGGCGGCGTCAAGGATTCGGGTTCGGGCCGGGAGAAGGCCGCCGATGCCTTCGACGACTACAGCCAGACCAAATCCATCTTCTTTCGCCCGAGGGGGGCGTGCTGAATGCAAAAGCTTCTGGTCGTGGGGGGCAGCCACAGTGATCTGCCGCTGATCGAGTCGGGCCTGCTGCACGGCCTCGTGGTGCACACCACGGGCAACCGGCCCGATCACCCGGGCCACCGCATCGGCCATGGCCACGTGCCAGGAGACTACGCTCAGCCGCAAGAGATCGTCGACGTGGCGCGCCGCCTCGGGGTGGATTTCGTCGTGCCTGGCGCCAACGACTTCGCCATGATGTCGGCTGCGGTGGTCGCCGACGCGCTGAAGCTGCCAGGCTTCGACCCGGTCGAGACCACGCGCATGCTGCACCTCAAGGATCGCTTCAAGGACTTTGCCGCGTCGCTGGACATGCCGGCTTGCCGCCACGTCATCCTGAGGCGGGGCGATGAAAGGCCGTTTGAAGAGCAGCTCAAGGGGCTGCGCTTTCCCATCATGATCAAGCCGGTGGACCTCACGGGAGGCAAAGGCATCACGCGCGTCGAAGACCTCGGGGGTGTGCCTTTGGCCATTGCCGAGGCGCGCCGGCTCAGCTCGCGAGACGAACTGGTGGCCGAAGAGTGGTTCGACGGCGGCCTCTACAGCTACTCCACGGTCGTGGTCAGCGGCGAGATCGCCTTCGAGTACACCGACACCGAGCTGTGCATGTTCCAGGATCACCTGGTGTCGACCTCGCTGAGCATCTGCCCGGTGCACCCTGAGGCGCTGCAAGCCGTCAGGCAGGCCACGCGCCGCATGGTCAAGGCATTGCGCTTGGTCGATGGCGTGCTGCACGCCCAGTTCATGGCGCGCGAAGGCGAAGCCCGCGTGCTCGAGTACACGCGGCGCATGTCAGGCGACCTCTACAGCCGCGTCGTCCAGCTGGTGCGAGGGTGTCGCCACGCCGATGTCTTCGTCAAGGCCGCGACCGGCCAGCCTGTGCTGCCCAGCCTTGAGGTCACGCAGCCGCGCCAGGCCTTTGTTTCTCGGCATTGCATCACCGCAGAGCAGTCGGGCATCTTCACGGGCATCGAGGTGTCTGATCGCATCCGCCCGTTCATCGACAGCCTGGCCATGGCGCAGTCCTTCGGCGCTCCGGTGCAGGGCGACGGTCGCAGCAAGGTCGCGGTGGCGATCCTGTCGTTCCCGAGCGAGCGCGAGATGATGGATTTCGCCAAGTCGGCCCGGCAGGACTTGCGCTGCCTGGTGGGCTGAGCCCCCATGCGAAGCCGCTGCTCAGCGGCTTTCGATTGGCTTGTCGAGTGCCCCTTTAAGCCACTGACCGATCAGCAGCTTTGCAACGCGGCCAGCAGCGTGTCGCTGACGTGGTCGCACTGCTCGTCGCTCATCTCGTAGTAGAGCGGCAGGCGCAGCAGGCAGTCGGCGAATCGGTCGCTGTGGGGCAGGGCGCGGCCGTCGTGCTGTTGCTGGAAGTAGGGGCTGCTGTGCAGCGAGAGGTAATGGAAGACGGCGTTGATGCCGGCTTCGCGCAGCTTCTGCAGAACGCAGGTGCGGTGCTCCAGCGAGCGGCACACGATGTAGAACAGGTGGCCGTTGTTGGTCGCCCACTTGGGGATGTAAGGCGCCTCGACCTCGTGGCGCTGCAAGGCGGCGGCCAACTGGTCTTGGTAGCGCTTCCACAAAGCCTTGCGGCGTGCCTGGATGGTGTCGAGCACCTCCAGTTGCGCATACAGGTAGGCCGAGACGATGTCGGATGGCAGGAAGGACGAACCGATGTCCACCCAGCCGTACTTGTCAATCTCGCCTCTGAAGAAGGCGCTTCGGTTGGTGCCCTTCTCGCGGATGATTTCGGCGCGGCCCACGTAGGCCGGGTCGTTGACCGTCAGCAGGCCACCTTCGCCCGCGATGACGTTCTTCGTTTCGTGGAAGGAAAACGCACCGAACAGCCCGAGGCTGCCCAGCGGGTGGCCCTTGTAGAAGGAGTCGATGGCCTGGGCGGCGTCTTCGACGACCGCGATGCCGCGCTCACGCGCCAGCGCCAGGATCGGGTCCATGTCACAGGCCACGCCCGCGTAGTGCACCACCACGATGGCGCGCGTGCGCGGCGTGATCAGCTCAGCCAGCTTGGTCGCATCGATGTTGGGGTTGTGCGGCTCGCTGTCTGCGAAGACGATGCGGGCGCCACGCAGCGCGAAGGCGTTGGCCGTCGACACGAAGGTGAAGGCCGGCACGATCACCTCGTCGCCCTCGCGGATGTTCAGCAGCAGCGCGGCCATCTCCAGCGCGTCGGTGCAGGAGGTGGTCATCAGCGCCTTGCGGAAACCGTAGCGCTTCTCGAAGAAGGCATGGCAGCGCTGTGTGAAGAGGCCATCGCCCGAGATGCGCCCGGAGGCCACCGCTTCTGCGATGTAGACCAGTTCCCGGCCGTGCAGGTAGGGCTTGTTAAAGGGGATGTGAGGGCGAGTGGCGACCGCGTTTGTCGCCGTGGCTTGTGGGTGCATGGGCCACCTCCGTTCTCACATCATGGCCGCGTCAACCAATTTGGATGGGCTCGATAACCGGGGTGACGGCGGCGCTGTTGGAGGCTTCGAGCGTGGCCGCACGCCATGTCCCGGGCCGCTGTCATGGGCAAGCGGTAACCCGGGCAAGCATCAACGTGCCCGGTTTGCAGCGTTGCGCCTTGGCTGCGCGAACAGCACCGCCAGGTCGTTGGCCAGCCGGTCGGCGCTGAAATGCGCCTGCGTGAGCTGGATGTTGCGCTCGCGAATGGCCGCAGGCAGCGGCGCCGGGTCGAAATCCCTCAGGTCGCAGGTCGCCACGCCCATTTGCTGGAAGAAGCGCGCATGGGCCTGTTCGGGCCGCATGTAGACCTTCTTGCCCATTGCCAGCAGGCTGATGAGGTTGCCCATGCCCTGCTGGCGGTTGTGGTGCATCACCGCGATGTCGATGCCGGCGAGGAAGTCGTTGTAAGCGGCCAGCGGCATCATCTCCGTGATCGGGTGAAAACGCTCGCCGAACATCGCGCGGCCGTTGGCGATGACCAGCTCTCGGTACCTCATGTCGCCATAGGTCAGTGGGCAATGGACCTCCAGCCGTGCGTCCGCATGGCTGGCGATGCGGGCGAATGCGTCGAGGTGGCAGTTGCTCTCGGTGGCCGAATTACCCACGAGGACCCGCGTGCCCGGGTGATCCGCAGCCGGCGGCGCATGGCGGGGTGCCAGGTTGGACGGGTACATGAAGGTGTTCAGATGGTTCGCGTGGCCGCCATAGCGCTTTTGCGCCAGCTCTGTGTCGCCAGGGATGCCGATCAAGCCGCCCAGTTGCGAAATGACGCCCCGGCGGACGATCTCTTGATGCAGCCAGCCCGGCGAAGGATCGCTCGGGATCGGTTGATACAGGTCGCCGCCCCAGATGTTCCAGTGAGCCTTGCGAGCCAGCGCAGGCAGGGCGTAGAGGATGCGGTTGACCGCATCCGACCACAGCCCATGCAGGACGATGCGATCGGCGTGGTGCAGGTGCTCGACCAGCCTGAGTTGATCGTCCTCGTCGCTCACCCATTCCACCGGGTGCTCGGCGTTCAAGCCATGGTCGAGGCGGGGCGAACCGATCAGGCAGAAGCGGTGCTCGGCCAGGTCGAAGTGCTCGCCAACGAACTCGATGAAGCGCGGTATGAATTTGTCCAGCACCATCACATGGACGACGCGGGCGGCGCGGCGGGCGGGGGATCTCATGCCGCTGCTTCCGAACTGCTGGCTTCGGCGCTCAGCCGGGCCTGGATGTGCAGGGCAGGCAGGCGTGATGCCGTGGCGGTGCTCAGCACATCGGGCATCGCCTCGCGGATGAGCGCCTGGGCTTGGCGCAGCTCCTCGGCCGGCAAGCCCAACATCCACAGGTCGAAGTGCGTGGGGTGCATCAACGGGGCGATGGCCGCCAGGCCCACCAGTGGCAGGCGCTTGCCGCCCCAGGCGTCTGCGGCGACGACCACGGTGTCGAAAGCCGGGCCTTCGGGCAGCGATGCCAGCTCAGGCAGGTAAGCTGGGGCATCGTCAAGGATGTACTCAGCCCAAGGGGCCACCACATCATCCTGCACAGGCGCCAGCGGCTCCGCGCTGTCTTGGGCGCGCAGGCGAGTCACCGAGGCGCCGTGTTGCGCGGCCAGGCAGGCCATCGCTTCGAGCGCCGCGCCCGAGCCGATGCACAGCACCTGGCGTCCCGGCACCTGGCTCAGGTGCTGCTGCCACGCCAGCAGTTGCATGGCGTCGAGCGTGTTCAGTTCAGCGGCGGGCACCGTGCGCAGCAGGCTGGGCACCTCCTGGGCAAGGTGCACGGCACAGGCGGTTTCCCAGGGCGAGGCCGCTGCCACGGGTGACGAGGCCGGGTTGCCGCGCGGCGCCGATGCGGACTTGTCCTCCACATCGCGGCGTGGCAGCGGGGCTTTCGACAGCACGATCTGCGCGCAGGCGCGCTGCTTGGGCGAGGACAGCGTCTGCCGCTCTTCCGCCTGGTTGTGGTGGGACTGCGGGTTGCTCTCGGTGTAGCGGTAGGCGTGCACCGGGATGTAGTGATAGCGGCGCGTCTGGTCTAGGATGGGGTAGGCGATGGCGAGGTCGCAAGCGGCGTCCAGCCATTGGCCGTCGGGGTACTGGAAGTAGTCCTCGGGCACCGTCTCCAGCAGCGCGGCGCGGAAGCTGAAAAGGTGGCTGGTCAGCCAGCGCTGCTGGCGAGGCGATTTGTTGCGGTCCAGCGGGCCGTTGCCGCCAAAGCGGCCGTGGTCGGTCAGGTAGTTGGTCCAGACCACGTCGTTGCCCTGGCGGTAGGCGTGGGCCAGTTGGGCCAGCACGGTCACATCCAGCAGCGAATCGTCGGCGTCCAGCACCGCCACCACGTCGTGGGCGCGAGCGGCTTCGCGCAGGTGGGTGCTGGCGTTGTAGGCCTTGCCCATGCGCTCGGGGTTGCGCGCCAGCGTGAAGCGGCCGGGCATGAGCCGCTCCAGCGCGGCCTGGGCGGCGGCGTGGGTGTCGTCGTCGGAGCAGTCGTCCACGAAGAGCACGTGCACGTCCCGGTGCGTCTGGCGGGCCACCGACTGGATGGCGTCGGCCACGTAGGGTGCGCAATTGCGCCCCGTCATGAACATGAGCACGCGGATGGGCTGGCTGCTGGCCATGGGGTCGGTCCTTTCTGGCGGGACCGGGGCGGGGGCCGTCATGGCGTTCCAGCTCAGGCCGGGCGGCCTGGGTCCACGCTCGGCAGATTAGGACGGAGGCAGCCAGGGCGCTGGCCCGATGAACGGGTGCGAGGCGGGCCTGTTTGGCCGTTAAAAGATGCGTTGCCCCGTCAGCCGCTCGTGCTCGCGCACGGCGAAGCGGTCGGTCATGCCCGAGATGTAGTCGGCCACGGCGCGGTGAAGGTCCTCGCGCTGGGCGTAGGCAGCCTTCATCTCGGCAGGCGCGGCCACGTAGGCGTGGAAAAGCTCGGTCAACACCCGCTTGGCGCGTGCCGTCGTGTCGTTGACCTGCGGATGGCGGTACAGCTCCTTGAACAGGAAGCGCTTGAGCTCGGTGCTGGCTTCGCGCATCTCGGTGCTGAAGCGCACCAGCGGCGGGCATCGGCGGGCCTCCTCGGCGTCAGCGGGCTGGTGTTCGGCGATGCGCGCGCGCGTGGCGTCGATCACGTCGTAGACCTGCTGCGAGAGCATGCGGCGGATGCTGTCGAACAGCAGGCGGCGGCCTGTCGCTTCGGGGAACTCGGCCAGCGTTTCATCTCGAAAGCGCGTGAACAGGGGCACGGCTTCGAGCTGCTCCAGCGTGATCAGGCCCGAGCGCACACCGTCGTCGATGTCGTGGGCGTTGTAGGCGATCTCGTCGGCCAGGTTGCACAGCTGGGCTTCCAGGCTGGGCTGGGTGCCCTCCAGGAAGCGCCTGCCCACTCCGTCCGGCTCGGCCGCTTCCAGCAACTCGGCGTTGCGCTTCGAGCAGTGCTTGAGCACACCTTCGCGGGTCTCGAAGGTCAGGTTCAGGCCGTTGAAGGGCAGGTAGCGCTCTTCGAGTTCGTCGATCACGCGCAGCGACTGCAGGTTGTGCTCGAAGCCGCCGTGCTCGGCCATGCATTCATTGAGCACGTCCTGGCCGGCGTGGCCGAAGGGCGTGTGGCCCAGGTCATGAGCGAGCGCCACGGCCTCGACGAGGTCTTCGTTCAGCCCCAGCGAGCGGGCGATGGAGCGGCCCAGTTGCGCCACCTCCAGCGAGTGCGTGAGCCGGGTGCGGAACAAATCGCCCTCGTGGTTGAGGAAGACCTGCGTCTTGTAGACCAGGCGCCTAAACGCCGTGCTGTGCACGATGCGGTCTCGGTCACGCTGGAAGTCGCTGCGCGTGGGAGCGGAGGGCTCTGCGTGGCGCCGGCCTCGCGAACGATCGGGCTGGCTGGCGTAAGGGGCGTTCGTCATGCTCGGATCGGGCGAGGGGGCTTCAGCAAAGCCGTCAAGCTTGCTTGGCCACGTTGGCCGCGATCACCTCGCGCACCACGTCTTCAGGTGCCGGCTGCATGCCGGCCTGGCCCAGCGGCCCGATCACCACGAAGCGGATCTGCCCGCCCTCGGCCTTCTTGTCGACCTGCATCAGCTCCAGGTAGCGGTCAGCCCCCAGGTCGGGGCCTACCACCGGCAGGCCAGCGCGCTCGATCAGTGCCTTGATGCGCCGCGAGGTGGCCTCGTCGATCAGGCCCAGCCGTGCCGACAGGTCGGCCGCCATCACCATGCCGCAGCCCACGGCCTCGCCATGCAGCCACTCGCCGTAGCCCAGCCCCGCCTCGATGGCGTGGCCGAAGGTGTGGCCGTAGTTCAGGATGGCGCGCAGGCCCGATTCCTTCTCGTCCTGGCCGACCACCCAGGCCTTGATCTCGCACGAGCGGCGCACGGCGTGGATCAGCGCGGCGCGGTCGCGCGCCAGCAGCTTGTTGAGGTTGGCTTCCAGCCAGGTCAGGAACTCGGCGTCAGCGATGGGGCCGTACTTGATCACCTCGGCCAGGCCCGCCAGCAGCTCGCGTTGCGGCAGCGTGTCGAGCGAATCGAGGTCGCAGACCACGCGCAGCGGTTGGTAGAAGGCGCCGATCATGTTCTTGCCGGCTGGGTGGTTGATGGCGGTCTTGCCGCCCACGCTCGAATCCACCTGAGCGAGCAGCGTGGTCGGCACCTGCACAAAGGGCACGCCGCGCATGTAGCAGGCCGCGGCAAAGCCGGTCATGTCGCCTACCACGCCACCGCCCAGGGCGTACAGCACCGTCTTGCGGTCGGCGGCTTCTTCCAGCAACTTGGTGAAGACCTGGTTGAGCGCCGGCCAGTCCTTGAACTGCTCGCCATCGGGCAGCTCGACGTCGAGCACCTCTTTGTGCAGCGGGGCGATGGCCGCGCGCAGCTTGGCGGTGTAGAGCGGCCCCACCGTGGTGTTGGTGACGATCAGCGCCTTCGACGACTTGGGCAAACCAGCGAAGCTCTCGGCCTTCATCAGGTCGCCGCCGATCAGGATGTCGTAGCTGCGATCACCCAGGTCGATGGGGACGATGGTGTGACCAGCGTCGGCCAAGCGTGCGGGGGATGGAGCGGATGAAGATGCGGATGCCATCGGGGCGCTGCGGTGTCGTCAACAGGTGCCCCGAACGTTTGCGGCGAAGTTCGGACCTGACCGCGATGCGCGGGGCATCCAGGAGGTGAAAAAAGGGGGGAAAAGGGTGACGAGCCTTGACCCTGGCACTGGCGGCAAACGGTTAGGGCTGCTTCGTTCCCGATCTGACCCGGTTGGCCGCGCCTCCATGCAGGGAGGCCCGTCATCCGCGATTGTACGCGAGGCTTGTACGCGAAGCCCGACACATGCGGGCCTCGTGGTCATCTTCATGCTCACCCAAGGCGAGCGACGGCGATTTCACTCGCCCAGCAGCGCCGGCTTGAGCAGGTTGTCCGCCGGGTTGGCGCCGATCCAGATGCGCAGGATGGCGTTGTAGAAACCCACGTCCGGCAGGGGCGAACCCAGTTGCTTGCCGTTGAGGGTGATGGTGGTGCCCACGGCCGGGTTGTAGTCGCCGATGATGACGTCGCCCTTCTTCACGCCCTCGAACTCGGTGAACAGGTCGCCGAACTTGGTGATCTGGTTGACGTAGCGGGTCTTCTCGTCTTTCTCCAGGTTCTTGTTGATGCCGGCGAGGAAGGCCTGGCCGAATTCATCGGAGGTGAGTTCGCGCAAGAACACGATCTTGAAGCGCTTGGGGCCGCCCAGCGCCAACACGTCGGCGGGGGTGGTCTTCTTCTCGGTCAGGTACAGGCCGATGGCGTAGACCTTGAACACGGCCTTGATGCGCGCGCCGGCGCCATTGAGCACCAACGTCTTGCCTGCCACCGTGGCGGTGTCTTCGATCTTCACGCCCTGGACTTCGACAGCCTGGGCGGTGGACAGCGAACCCAGGGTCAGGGCGGCGGCGGTCATCAGGGCGGAGAGTTGAACTTTCATCTGTGTGTCCTTTGATTTCCAAAGCGGGGGGCTTGACGAGTTTGAGGCGATCAGGCGTTCGAGTCCAGCTTGAACACACTGACCACGGCAGCCAGGTTTTGAGCCTGGTGCTGCATGGATTCGGCTGCGGCGGCAGCCTCTTCGACAAGGGCGGCGTTCTGCTGGGTCACACCGTCCATCTTCTGGATGCTGCGCGTGACCTCCTCGATGCCATCGCTCTGGGTGCGGGAGGCGGCGGTGATCTCGCCGATGATGTCGGTCACCCGCTGCACGCTGGAGACGACGTTGTCCATGGTCTGGCCCGCATCGCTGACCAGCTTGCTGCCCTGTTCAACCTTGTCCACCGACTCGTTGATCAGCGTCTTGATCTCCTTGGCGGCGGTGGCCGAGCGTTGCGCCAGCGTGCGCACCTCGCCTGCCACCACGGCGAAGCCACGGCCCTGTTCGCCAGCGCGCGCGGCCTCCACGGCGGCGTTCAGCGCCAGGATGTTGGTCTGGAAGGCGATGCCATCGATCACGCTGATGATGTCGACGATCTTGCGCGACGAGGCGTTGATCGCACCCATCGTATCGACCACCAGGGCCACGACCTGGCCACCCTGTGCCGCCACCTGCGATGCAGCGGAAGCGAGCTGATTGGCTTGGCTCGCGCTCTCTGCGTTCTGTCGCACGATGCGGGTGAGTTCGTTCATCGCCGACGAGGTCTGGGCCAGCGACGAAGCTTGTTCTTCGGTGCGCACCGACAGGTCCGAATTGCCCGAGGCGATCTCGGACGAGGCCGAAGCAATGGCCACGGTGCCCTGGCGCACGTCGCCGACGATGCGCTGCAGGCTGCGGTTCATCTCGTCGAGGGCGCGCATGAGCTCGCCCGTCTCATCCTGGCTCTCGCTGCGGATCGAGGCGCTCAGGTCGCCGGCCGCCACCTGCTTGGCCAGTGAAACGGCGCGGGTCAGCGGCTGGGTGATGCTGCGCGTGGCGAAGAAGGCCACGCCCACGCTGACCGCGACGATGGCTGCCGCCAGCCCCAGGATGAAGACGGTGGTGTGGCGGGCGGTTTCTTCCGAGCGCGCACCAGCGGCTTCCATCAGCGCATGCTGGCGGGTGTTGAGCTGCTCCAGCGCCTCGAAGTACTTGGTGTGGGTCGAGCGCACCGAGAACAGGAACTTCGTCAGCGCCTCTTCCTTCTGTCCGGCCTGGATCATGTCCACGAAGGCCTTCTGCGCCTTGGCTGAGCGCTCGCGGAACTTGGTCAGGTTGGCCAGAAGCTCTTTGTCGGCCTCGTCGGGCAGGGCTTTTTCCACCTCGGCGGCCAGTTCAGCGTTGAGCTTTTCATACTTGGCGATGTTGGCCAGTTCACCCTTGATCTGGTCCTCGTCGCTCATCACCAGCACGCTGAGCATGCTGCGCGAGATCTCGTTGAGGTGGGCCTTCATCCGGTTGGCGGTCACCGTCTGCGGATACGTGGCGTTCACGATCTCCGTGGTTTCTTTGCTCAGCCCCTGGATGCGCGTCAAGGCCAGGCCTGCCAGCAGCACCATCAAGGCGATCACCAGACCGAAGCCGATCGTCAGACGCTGCCCAATGCGGATGTTGCGGATGTTGATCATGTTGTTTGCCCGGGAAATGCGAAAGGCGCTCCCCGCCATGGATGCTCACCTTTTCGCCCAGGGCAAAGCAGGTGAAATCCACCGCGGATGAGCGCCTTATCGGCCTTTCCGGGGCAAACTGAATGCAAAGCGAGGGATCACCCTCGGCCGGCTTCAGCGCAGTTGCAACTCCTCTGCGCCGTAGGTCACGCCCAGCGGCTCGATCACCACCTGCTTGGGACCGTCCTCGACGCGGCCGGCCACCCAGGCCTCGATGCCCAGCGATTTCGACAGCGCCACCACGCGTTCGGCATGCTCTGCGGCCACGTACAGCGCGAAGCCCGCGCCCATGTTCAGGGTGCCGTAGGCCTCGTGGTCGTCCAGTCCGCATTCCTGCTGCATGAAGGCCAGCACCGGCGTCTTCGGCGGCACCTGGGTGATGCGGTAGGTCAGCTGCTTGGGGTGACGCAGCAGCTTGCGCCAGCCGTGGCCGGTCACGTTGGCGCAGTAGTGGGGGTTGATGCCTTCCTTGGCCAGGGCTTCGGTCACGGGCGAATACAGCACGGTGGGCGCCAGCAGGGCCTCGCCATAGCTCTGGCCGTTGCCGATGTCCGTCAGGTAGCCCTGAGGCAGGCGCTCGGCCAGCTTGCGCGCCAGCGACAGGCCGTTGGCATGGATGCCACTGGAGGCCAGCAGCACGATGGCGTCGCCCGCTTGCAGCTTGTCGCCCACCGACAGGCGGCTCTTGGGGCTGATGATGCCGGTGCACGAAGCCGCCAGGTCGACGCGGCCGTCGGCCACGATGCCAGCCAGGGCAGGGGTCTCGCCGCCGCCCCAGGCCACGTTGCAGACCTCGCAGGCCTTTTTCCAGCCTGCCACCAGCGCATTGGCGCGCACCTTGTCGCCAAACCAGTCGGAGCCGCCAGCCGCCCAGTAGGCCTGCACCACCAGCGGCGTCGCGCCCACGGTGATCAGGTCGTTGACCGCCATCGCGATGGTGTCTTGCGCGATGCCGTCGTAATAGCTCTTGCCCGTCAGCTTGGCCATGTCGTCTGCCACCAGGGTCTTGGTGCCCAGGCACTCGACGATGGAGGCCAGGTACATCGGGCCCACATCGACCACATAGGCCGATTCGCCGCGCGAGGCCAGCACCTCGCTGAAGCCGTGGCTGGCGAGGTGGCCGCCCGTGGCCGCCGCCGCGCGTTGAGCGGCCACCTTCAACGGGTCGATCAGGTCGTAGTTGACGCCAGCCTGATCGTAGGTAAGGGGCGCGTTCTGGTTCGGGGGCGTGGCGGCGGTCATGGGCGGGCGTCGTCGTGGAGCGGAAAGCCCAAGATTATCCCGCAGGCCGGGCCTCACTGGCTGATCTTGCGCGCTTCTTCCACCTGGTATTCGAAGTAGCGCTGCCCCGAATAGGCGATGGTGGCCATCAGAACGCCAGCGCCCACCAGCAGCGCCAGCGCGATGCCCATGACGGTGAGCCAGCCAGCCCGGGGGGCCAGATCGGGCGCCAGCCCCGGGTTGTGGCGGGCGTTCCAGTGTTCGTCGGGCGTCAGCCCGTAGAGGATGGCCTGCAACATGGTGGCCGCCACCGTGAAGCCCAGCACTGGAATCAGTATCCAGGCCAGTTGGTCGTCCTGTCCAAATTCAAGCCCGCGGTTGAGCCCCCACAGCCCGACGGCCGTCGGCACGGGCAGCAGCCAGCCGGCCAGGTCGCCCAGTCCGTGCAGGTAGAAGCGGTGCAGGCCCAGCGGGCCGCCGACGAGCGCCAGCCAGGTCGCCAAGGTCTTGGATCGGGGCGCGCGGTGGGGGGAGGGGTTGATCGCCATGGGTGCCTGGGGTGTTCGCGGCTCGCGGGGTGCCGAGGGCTTGAAAGTGGCCTGGGCGTGTTTGAGCGTATTCGGATTCGGGCAGAGGATTTTGCACACTTGCGCCGCGTCAGACTATAATCCGAGGTTTTGCGGCCCGAGCTGGGCTGACCGCCTTGGTTCAAGCTTGCGTGGTCAGCCTGCGCGTATCTAATCGGGCCGTCGAAAAAGCCATCCGCCGGCAGACCGTGGTCTGGGTTTTCAGCTCGTCGACATCCTCGATGACGGCCCCGCGCGATCTGCCAGCTCTGGCTGCCGACCCCCGAGTGTCTCCCGGGCGAGGTGGCCGCCCAACTGATTTGAAGGACACATCATGGTCGTGATTCGACTCGCACGCGGCGGCTCCAAGAAGCGCCCTTTCTACAACATCGTCGTCGCTGAACAGAAGAACCGTCGCGACGGTCGCTTCCTGGAGCGCGTGGGCTTCTACAACCCCATTGCTTCCGGCAAGGCCGAAACCCTGCGTGTTTCGCTTGACCGCGTGAACCACTGGGTCCAGAACGGCGCCCAGCCCTCCGCAGCCGTGACCCGCCTGCTGGGCGAAGCCGCCAAGGCTCAGCCTGCTGCCTGATCGATCGGGCATGACGGATCGCGCTCCGGGCTCGCCGCTGGTGCTGGACGACGGTGTCGTCTGGCCTGAAGACGCGGTGGAGGTGGGGCGCGTCGTCGACGCCTGGGGCGTCAAGGGCGGCATCAAGGTGCAGCCTTTTTCCGCCGATCCCCAGGCCCTCTTCTGCACGAAGAAATGGTTCCTGCGCCCCGCTGAAGCCAGCGCGGGCGCTGTGGTGCGTCCGGGTGCCTCCGCGCCTGCCGCAGGCGTGACCGCAGCAGGGGTGCCCAAGCTGTCCAAGCCGCGCTTTCTCCAGGTCAAGTCGGCTCGCGAGCAGGGCGACGTGGTCGTCGTCACCGCTGACGACCTGGCCGATCGCAACGCCGCCGAGGCGCTCAAGGGCGCGCGCGTGTTCGTGTCTCGCTCGGCCTTCCCGACGCCCGACGAAGACGAGTTCTACTGGGTCGACCTGATCGGCCTGGACGTGCGCAACCCGCAAGGCGAATCCCTGGGCCGCGTGGTCGACCTGCTCGACACCGGGCCGCAGAGCGTGTTGCGCTGCGAGTACCCCGGCGCCGACGGCAAGCCTGCCGAGCGCCTGATCCCCTTCGTGTCGGCCTACATCCTGAGCGTCAGCCTGGTCGACAAGCTCATCGTGGCCGATTGGGGCCTCGATTACTGAGCTGCTGATGCGCCAGCGGCCCTGGCGCGTGCCGCGTCTGCTGCCGGTGTCGCCGGTGTCACCTGCGCCGCACTGAGGAGTTTGACCATGGGCGTTCGCTTCGACGTCATCACCCTGTTCCCCGAGTTGTTCGGCCCTTTCCAGCAAGCAGGGGTGGCACGCCGCGCTTTCGAGTCGGGCCAGGTTGACCTGCGCCTGTGGCAACTGCGTGACCATGCCGAAGGCGTCTACCGCCGCGTGGACGACCGGCCTTTCGGGGGCGGGCCTGGCATGGTCATGCTGGTCGAGCCGCTGGAGCGCTGCCTGGGTGCCATCCGCGCGCAGCAAGCCGAACAGGGCGCCGGGCGCCTGCCGGTGATCTGGTTCAGCCCTGCCGGGCCGCGCCTGACGCAACGGCGTGTGCAACAACTGGCCGCGAGCCCGGGCGCCGTGCTGGTGTGCGGCCGCTATGAAGGGGTGGACCAGCGCTTCATCGACGCCCATGTCGACGAGGAGCTCAGCCTGGGCGACTATGTGCTCTCGGGCGGCGAACTGCCCGCGCTGACGCTGATCGATGCGGTGGCGCGGTTGCAGCCGGGCGTGCTGCACGACGCCGCCTCGCACGAGCAGGACAGCTTCTCGGATGGGCTGCTGGACTGCCCCCATTACAGCCGCCCCGAGGTGTTGTTGCCGGGTGTCGCTGGCGGCCCTGACCTGGCCGTGCCGCCGGTGCTGATGTCGGGTCACCATGCCCAGATCGCACGTTGGCGCCGCGAGCAGCAACTCGCCCTGACCGCCCGCCGCCGGCCCGATCTGATCGAGGCGGCGAGGGCACGTGGCGAGCTGTCGAAAAAAGACGAAGACTTTCTCCGCAGTTTGACGCTATAATCTGCGGTTTTCCGATCCTCTGCCCGGCTTTGCTGGGTCTGCATGGGGTGGCTTGATGCTCTTGAAGAGATTCAAGAATAGTTTCGAGTCGTCTCCCGAGGCAGACGCTGGCGCCTCCTTTTCAACGCGCGGGCATGATCATCAAGGAGCCTTTGATGTCCAACATCATCCAGCAGCTCGAGCAAGAAGAAATCGCTCGTCTGAACAAGACCATCCCCTCTTTCGCCCCTGGCGACACCGTGATCGTGTCCGTCAACGTGGTGGAAGGCACCCGCAAGCGTGTCCAGGCCTACGAGGGCGTGGTCATCGCCAAGCGCAACCGTGGCCTGAACTCCAGCTTCATCGTCCGCAAGATCTCCAGCGGCGAAGGCGTGGAGCGCACGTTCCAGCTGTACAGCCCGCTGATCGCCTCGATCGAAGTCAAGCGCCGTGGTGACGTTCGCCGCGCCAAGCTGTACTACCTCCGCGAGCGTTCCGGCAAGTCGGCCCGCATCAAGGAAAAGCTCGCCTGAGCGAAGCGAAGCCGCTCGGCTGCAGGCTGAGTGGTGCCACGCAAAGCATGGCAAGCGAGGTTTCGTCGTAGGCAAAAGCTGGCCGGAGCCTCTGGTCAGCGAGCCGCAAAAGCGGAACCCTCGCCCCCCGGCAAAGCCGCCCTCGCGCACCGCGACGGCGGCTTTTATCATTGGCGCATGCCCCTTACCATCGACCCGCGTGCCGCCGAACTGCTCGGGCACGACCTCCACCTGCCTCCGGTTTCGCCGGATCGCTTCTCGCGCCAGGCCTTGAGCGCGCGCTTCGCGTCGCCGCCGATCTGGCAGCCCGACATCGAGGTCGAGAAGTGGTATCGCGCGCCCGACCCCGTGCAGGCGGCCGTGCTGGTGCCGCTGGTCATGCGCGACCGCGCCTCGGTGCTGCTGACGCAGCGCACCGCCCACCTGAAGAAACACGCAGGCCAGATCAGCTTTCCTGGTGGGCGCATGGAGCCCTATGACCTCAGCCCGGTCGCCGCGGCCTTGCGCGAGGCGCAGGAAGAGGTGGGGCTGGATCCGGCTCGCATCGAGGTGCTGGGCAGCTTGCCCACCTACACCACCGGCACAGGTTTCATCGTCACGCCGGTGGTCGGGCTCATCACGCCGCAGGCCGATGAGCACGAGGGCCTGATCATGCGGCCCGACCCCGGCGAGGTGGCCGAGGCCTTCGAGGTGCCGCTGGAATTCCTGATGGATCCGCGCCACCACCAGCGCCGCGCCTTCGACGTGTCGGGCAAGCAACTGGATTTCTTCGCCATGCCCTGGTCGCCCACGCCCGACAAGGAGTACTTCATCTGGGGCGCAACGGCAGCGATGTTGCGAAATTTATACCGCTTCCTATCTGCCTGAGCCTGCCTGACTGACGCGCAGGCAATTCGCGAGGTCTGGCAGTGGTCGCGCCGCTATGATCGGTGCATGAGCTTTTTCGCCGTGCTCTTCGCCTTGCTGGCGGAGCAGCTCAAGCCCCTGTCCAACCTCAACCCCATCCACCACGCGCTGGCGGCCTGGGTGCGTTGGGCTGGCCGCAATTTCGACGCGGGCGCCGACGTGCACGCGCGCGTGGTCTGGGCCATCACGGTGCTGGCGCCGGCCTCGCTGGTGGCGGTGAGCTATTTCTTCATCAACCGCTACAGCACGGTGCTGGCGCTGATGTTCGATGTGGCGGTGCTGTACTTCACGCTGGGCTTCCGCCAGTTCAGCCACCACTTCACCGACATCCGTGATGCCTTGGAGGCGGGCCGCGAAGACCGTGCCCGCGAACTGCTGGCCCATTGGCAGAACCTCGATGCCAGCGAGCTGCCGCGCACCGAGATCCTGCGTCACGTGCTGGAGTATTCGCTGCTGGCCGCGCACCGCCATGTCTTCGGGGTGTTCTTCTGGTTCGTGGCGCTCTCCACTGTGGGGCTGGGGCCGGCCGGGGCGGTGCTCTACCGTCTCTCCGAATTCGCCAGCCGCTATTGGGCCTACCGCAGCCGCGTGACCGGCACGCCCACGCATGACCGGCTGATGAACCTGTCGCAGACCTTGTTCACCTGGCTGGACCACGTGCCGGCGCGCATGACGGCTTTCGGTTTCGCGGTGGTGGGCAATTTCGAGGACGCCATCGACGCCTGGCGGCGCCATGCATCGCTGTGGACGCGTCGCAATGAGGGCGCCATCTTGTCGGCGGCCTCGGGGGCGCTGGGCGTGCGCCTGGGTGGTCAGGTGGCGCCGGTGTCGGGCTCGCCCGATGTCAGCCGCACCATGACCCAGGGCGATTCGCCCGATGTCATCGAGGCCCAGGGCAGCACGCAGGGCTCGCCGCCGATGCTCGCCCACCTGCGCAGCGTGGTCGGCTTGATCTGGCGCTCGGTGGTGCTGTGGATGCTGCTGCTGGCGCTGCTGTCGCTGGCCAACCTGGTGGGTTGAGCAAGCCGTTTGGTCCTCGGGGCGTGGATCGAAGCCGGGCAGCCACCTGATGTGGCGCATCCACCATGGACTCCCGATGCGGCGCGCTCTTCGGCGGAGGCTTCAGAGCGCGCGGGCTCGCGTCAGCCAGTCGCCCAGGGCGTCGACCATGTCGCCCTGGCTGAACGAACAGCTTTCTTCCGTGAACAGGGCGGCGCTCTCCAATTGGCTGAGCACGCGCTCCAGCACGTCCTGGTAACGCTGCGGTAGCGCTGGCTGGTGCCCTCGTGCGGCTTCACGCCAGATTCGGGCCAGCTCGGCGAGCGGCAGTTGCCCTGCGCGGAAGGCATCGAGCGTGGCGGGCAGGGCGGAGAGTCGGTCGGTCATGGTGATGGCGGTCAGCGCGAGGGCGCGGGTGTGCGGGCGATGGCCTTCTGGCTGTGTCGGCGCCTCACCAGCGAGGCTGGCTCAGTTCTTCGAAGAGGTCGGTGTACAGGCTCAGCCGGATGGGGCTGACTTCGCCGCGCTCCACCGCCGCGCGCACGGCGCAGCCGGGCTCCTGCCGGTGGGTGCAGTTGTGGAAGCGGCAGTCGGCGAAGTGGGCGGCCAGGTCGGGCATGAGGCGCGCGAGTTCGGTCGGCGGGATGTGGTGCAGGCCGAACTCCTGGAAGCCCGGCGAATCGATCACGGCGCTGGTGCGCGCCTCGTCGAGCCAGTACCAGAGGCTGGAGGTGGTGGTGTGGCGGCCCGAGTTGAGCGCCTGCGAGATCTCGCCCACCTCGGCGCGGGCCTCGGGTAGCAGGGTGTTGATGAGCGTGCTCTTGCCGGCGCCTGACGGGCCGAGCACGAGCGAGGCCTTGCCCTGGAGCAGGGGCAGCACCTGTTCGCGAGCTGCGTCGCTTTCGCCTTGTCCCTTGTCTTTGAGCGAAAGCTCGACCACCTCGTAGCCCATGGCGCGGTAGGGCGCCAGGCGTTGGCGTGCCGTGTCGGCGCCCGGCAGGTCCACCTTGTTGAGCACGATGGTGACGGGGATGTCGGCCGAGCGCGCGGCGATCAGGGCGCGCGTGAGCTGCATCTCGCTGAACACAGGTTCCACCGCGATCCACATCAGCATCTGGTCGAGGTTGGCCGCGAAGGACTTGCTGCGCCATTCGTCCTGGCGCCACAGCAGGTTGCGGCGCTCGTCGACAGCGACGATGACGCCTTCGTCGCCACCCTCGATGTGTTGCCAGCGAACACGGTCGCCGACCACGGCTTCGCTCTTCTTGCCACGGGGGTGACAGATCAGGCGCTCGCCATCGGGGCTTTCAACGACGACGTGACGGCCGTGGGTGGCCACGACCAGGCCGCTTTCGGTGCCTTCGGTGTTGGGGGCTTTGTCTTTGCTGCGCGCGGGGCGTCCGCTGCCGTGTGAGCGCTTCATGCGAGCAGGGCGTCGACCCGGGCCGCGCAGATGAAATCGTTGATCGACAGGCCGCCGACCGAGTGGGTGGACCAGTTCACGGTGCAGCGGCTGTACGAGACGAGCAGGTCGGGGTGGTGGTCCTGCTCGTGGGCGATCCAGGCGACGGCGTTGACGAAGGCCATGGTGCGGTGGAAATCGGGGAAGGTGTGGGTGCGGGTGAGCACCACGGCATCGCCCTCGCGCTCGATGGTCCAGGCGGTGAGCTGTTCGAGCAGCTTGGTGGCTTGCGCTTCGCTCAAGGCCGCACCGCTCTGGTGGCTGCAACGCTGGGCGGTGAGGGGCGTGTGCGGGATGCCGTGGGTCATGGTGAGCTCCTCACGCGAGGGTGGGCGCGGAGACAGATGTGGCGGAGATGGCGCGCATGGCGGCCAGGCGCTCCAGCGCGGGAGGGTGCGAGTAATGGAATCGCACGTACAGCGGGTCAGGGGTGAGCGTGGAGGCGTTGTCCTGGTAGAGCTTGACCAGAGCGTTGGCGAGGTCGTGGCCATTGGACTGGGCGCAGGCGTAGGCGTCGGCTTCGTACTCGTCGCGGCGCGAGAAGCCCGACATCAGCGGCACGATGAAGAAGGCGAAGGGCGGCAGCGCCAGCATGAGCAGCAGCAGGGCCAGGGCGTCGTTGGGAGCGTTCAGGTTGGGGCTCACGCCCAGGCCCAGGTAGAAATCGGCCTGGCGAGACAGCCACCCCAGCAGCGCGAAGGCCAGCAGGCTCAGGCCGAACATCATGACCATGCGCTTGAGCACGTGGCGGTGCTTGAAGTGGCCGAGTTCGTGCGCCAGCACCGCTTCAACCTCGCCATGGCTGAGCTTGCTCAGCAGCGTGTCGTAGAAGACCACGCGCTTGCCCTGGCCCAGGCCGGTGAAATAGGCGTTGGCGTGGGCCGATCGGCGGCTGCCGTCCATCACGAAGAAGCCCTTGGCGGTGAAGCCGCAGCGGGTCATCAGGGCTTGCACGCGATCGGCCAGGGCCTGGTCCTTCAAAGGCTCGAACTTGTTGAACAGCGGTGCGATGAAGATGGGGAAGACCACCATCATCAGCAGCGCGAAGCCCACCCAGGCACCCCAGGCCCACAGCCACCAGGCGCTGCCCGCCGCGCCCATGAGCCACAGGATCAACGCCGCGATGGGCGCGCCGATGAGCACGCCGACCAGGCCCTGGCGAATCTGGTCGCCCACCCACATCGGCCATTTCATGCGGTTGAAGCCATGGCGCTGTTCGATGCGGAAGGTCTGCCAGGCTTCGAGGGGCAGGTCAACCAGGGCGGACAGCAGCATGAAGGCGCCCAACAGCGCCAGTTGGTAGACCAGCGGATGCTGGCGTTCACCGGTGGCTGGCAGAAGCCAGTCGCGCAGGGCGGTGTTGAGGGCGTCGAGCCCGCCGAGCAGGGTCCAGCCCAGCAGCACGGCGGTGCCCACCAGGGTGCTCACCATGCCGAAGCGCAGTTTGTCGAGCGTGTAGTCGGCGGCGCGCTGGTGGCTGCGCAGGGTGATGGCGTCGGCGAAGGGCTGGGGCACGGCATCGCGGTGGCGGGCGACGTGGCGGGCCTGGCGGCCATCGAGCCACAGGCGCACGAGCACCGAGGCGAAGACGAAGCTCACGAAAAGCGTGGTGACGAGGCTGGCTTGCATGCCCGGGAGTGTACGTTTGCCGCACAATCGCGACCACGGCTGCGCGGCCAAGACCCTGGTGGGCAGGGCGTTGGCGGGGTGGCCCATGACTGCGCAAGACCGCACGAGACTGCACAAGAGGATGTCGATGAGCGAAACCACCCCCGGCGCCGAACAGGCCCCCGCCACCCTGGCCAAGAGCGACCAGAACCTGATCTGGATCGACCTGGAGATGACGGGCCTCAAGCCCGAGAGCGACCGCATCATCGAGATCGCCGTGGTGGTGACCGATGCGCAGTTGAAAAACCGCGTCGAAGGCCCCGTGTTCGCCGTGCACCAAAGCGACGCCACGCTCAACCTCATGGACGCCTGGAACAAGGGCACCCACGGTCGCAGCGGCCTCATCGACCGGGTCAAGGCCTCGACGGTGAGCGAAGAGGAAGCCAGCCAGGCGGTGATCGATTTCCTGAAGAAGTACGTGCCGGCCAACAAGTCGCCCATGTGCGGCAACTCGATCTGCCAGGACCGCCGCTTCCTGGCCAACTACATGCCCAAGCTGGAAGCCTTCTTCCACTACCGCAACCTCGACGTGAGCACGCTCAAGGAGCTGGCCAAACGCTGGAAGCCCGGCCTGGCTGAGGGCTTCAAGAAGGCGCAGAAGCACACGGCGCTGGCCGACATCCACGAGTCCATCGACGAGCTGGCGTACTACCGAGAGCACTTCCTGGTGAAGTGAGATGACGGTGTCGGGCCGAGCTGCCATCGTGAAGATGGTGCAGCCTTCGGGTGAAGGGGTGGTCGACCACCCCCGGCCTGATCGGCTGGTGCGTGGCAACCCGCGCCGCGAGACCTGGTCGCTCTACGAGTCGGGCGATGGCGTCAGCAGCGTGGGCATCTGGGCCTGCGAGCCCGGGATGTGGCGCATCGTGTTCGCGCCGAACAAGGAAGAGTATTTCTTCGTGCTCGAAGGGCATGTGCGGCTGCACGACGAGGCGGGCCTGGCGGTGGACGTGAGGGCCGGCGAGGGCGCGGTGATCCCGGCCGGGTTCGTGGGTGCCTTCGAGGTGGTTGAGGCGGTGCGCAAGCACTTTGTCGTCGTCGAGCGGCCGCAACGGCCGCAATCTGGCGCGGCATGAAGCTGATCGACGGCTGCTAGCGCCGGGCCGAAGCGCTCGCGCTTGGCCGCCAACTCGCCACGGCGGAGGCCAGCAACTCGCCCATTGCTGGCGTGGGCTGTGGCTCGTCGGCCGTCCAGCCTGGCATCAGGCCTGCCTCGGGCGTTGCCAGGGCCGCCAGCGCCGCACGCACGGTACGCACTGGGTCGGTCAGATCCAGCGGCTCGGCGCCATTCTGTTTCGACAGCTTCTCGCCATTCGCCCCGCGCACCAGGGGGATGTGCAGGTAACGCGGCTTGGGCAGGTTCAGCAGGCGCAGCAGGTGGAGTTGGCGCGGGGTGTTGTCGGCGAGGTCCTCGCCACGCACGACATCGGTGATGCCCTGCTCGGCGTCGTCCACCACCACGGCGAGCTGGTAAGCCCACAGGCCGTCGGCCCGCTTGACGACGAAGTCGCCCACGGCGGTGTCTAGCGCCTGTTCTTGGTGGCCAAGCCGGCGGTCATGCCAGTGCAGCACGCCGGCCTCGCCTTGCGGCACGCGCAGGCGCCAGGCTCGCGCCTCGCGGCCGTGCAGGCCGCCGTTTTCCGGGCGGCAGGTGCCGGGGTAGACCAGTTCGCCATGCCGAGCCTTGGGGTGGCCGGCTCGTTCATGCGCGCGAGCGATGTCGGCCCGGGTGCAGGCGCAGGGGTAGGCCCAAGGGTGGACGCCATCGAGCGCGATGAGCCGGTCGAGCGCGGCCTGGTACAGGTGGCCGCGCCGGCTTTGCCACACGGGCGGCTCGTCGGGCGTGAGGCCGCAGGCGGCCAGCTGGTGAAGGATGAACTCGTCGGCGCCGGGCACGCAACGGGGCGTGTCGACGTCTTCGATGCGCACGAGCCAGGTGCCGCGGTGGGCGCGGGCGTCCAGCCAGCTGGCGAGCGCGGCCACCAGCGAGCCGGCGTGCAGCGGGCCGGTGGGAGAGGGGGCGAAGCGACCTCGGTACGGCAAGGTGCTGACGCTGTCTGTCCGACCCGCTTCATGCAGGGCCAGGCTCACAGCACCAGCCCCTCATGCAGATCGAGCAGCGCCTGGCGGGTCTTCGAACTGGCGAGCTGGTGCAGCCACCAGGTCAGCGCGAGGCCCGGCTGCGCGGTGGTCTGGCGCCAGGCGTAGTGCGTTTCGAACGAGCGAGGCGGGCCCTCGACCTCCTTGCGCACCAGCCTGCCAGTGGCCACGTGGGCTCGCACCATGGGTTCAGGCAGGTAGCCGATGCCCATGCCGCGCAGTTGCGCCTCGAGCTTGGCGGCCATCGACGGCACGGTCAACACGTCCTGTCCGGGCAGGATGCCGGAAGTGGCTGGTGGCAGCCGCTTGGCCGAATCGGCCACCGCGATGATGCGGTGCTGCGCCACCGTGGCCGAAGACAGCGGTTCAGGCGCACCGGCCAGCGCGTGGTTGGGCGCCACGGCCAGCACGAAGTGGTGTTGGCCAATGGGTTCGCGGCGGATGTCGGGCGCGCTGAGCCGCTCGTTCGAGATGCCGATGGCGAGGTCGGCTTCGCCATGCAGCAAGGGCTCCCACGTGCCGGTCATCACCTCGCTGCGCATCTTCAGCCGGGTGGGGGGCTGCAAGGCCAGGAAGGCTTCCATCAGGTCGAACACCGCATGGGGCGCGATGGCCTTGTCGACCACCACCGTCAGCTCGGTTTCCCAGCCCGAGGCCACGCGCTTGACCCGGTTGGCCACGGCGTCCATCTGCTGCAACAGCAACTGCCCCTCGCGCAGCAGCTCGTCTCCAGCGGCGGTCAGCTTGGCTTGCCGGCTGCGCCGATCGAAGAGCAGCACGTCGAGCGCGTCTTCGAGCTGGCGCACGCTGTAGGTCAGCGCGGAGGGCACCTTGCCAAGTTCGCGTGCGGCGGCGGCGAAGCTGCCCGTGCGGGCGATGGTCACGACCATCTGCAAGGCGTCAGGAGAAAGGGCGTGGTAGCGGTCCATGGTGGCCGGTTGCTCGTTCAAAACATTTGAATGATGCCATCAGCGCGGCTCAGCCATGCACGCGGGCGGGATCCCTACAGTGAAGCCATGGTCACACGACGTGACCGCCAACGAAGAAGGAGCTTCACATGCTGACACTGCGCCGATCCGACGAACGCGGCTATGCCGACCACGGCTGGCTGCAGTCCTTCCACAGCTTTTCGTTTTCCGAGTACTTCGACCCGGCCCACATGGGCTTCGGCCCGCTGCGAGTGATCAACGATGACGTGGTGGCTGCCGGGCGCGGCTTCGGCATGCACGGCCACCGCGACATGGAGATCGTGACCTACGTGCTCGAAGGCAAGCTCACCCATCAAGACAGCCTGGGCCACACCGCCGACATCCTGCCCGGCGACGTGCAACGCATGAGCGCTGGCCAGGGCATCATGCACAGCGAGTTCAACCGCACGCTGAGTGACCGCGTGCACCTGCTACAGATCTGGATCGAGCCCACCGAGAAGGGCCTGCGTCCGAGCTACGAGCAGAAGAACTTCGGTGAAGCCGACAAGCGCGGACGGCTGCGCCTGGTGGCCTCGCCCGATGGCCGCGAGGGCTCGGTGACGATCCACTCGGACGCCTCGCTGAGCGTGGGCCTGTTCGATGGCGACGAGCGCGCCGAGGTGGCGCTGAACCCGGCTCGCAAGGCCTATGTGCACGTGGCGCGTGGCGCGATCACCGTCAACGGCCAGGCCTTGCAGGCGGGTGACGCGGCCAAGCTCGAAGGCGAGGCCAGCCTGACGCTCAGCGATGGGCAGCAGGCCGAGGTGCTGGTCTTCGACCTGGCGGCCTGAGCCAAGGCGGGTCGAGCGATGTCAGCTCTGCTGCGCTTCGAGGGTGTAGGCGGCGTAGTCGTCGAGGCCGATGGTCTCGACCAGCCAGGGCAGCGCTTCGGCCAGCCGGTCGTAGAGCGTCCAGGGCGGGTTGATGACGAACATGCCGCTGCCATACAGCCCCAGGCCGCCCTTTTCGGCGCCCTTGACGCGCAGCGTGGCATGCACCCAGTCGACCTTGGCCAGCGCGCCGCCCAGGCGCTTGAGCTGCGCCCCGAACTGCTGCGATTCCATGCGGGCGACTTCGGGGTACCAGATGGCGTAGGTGCCGGTGGCGAAGCGCTCGGTGGCCGCGCGCAGCGCTTGCAGGACCTTCTTGTAGTCGTCCTTCATCTCGTAGGGCGGGTCGATGTGGACCAGGCCCCGGCGCGGCGGTGGCGGCAGGACCTTGGGCAGGCCGCCGAAGCCATCGGCTTCTTCGATGCTGACACCGCGCTTGACGCCCGCGAAGTGATCGCGCAGCAGGCCAATCTCGGTGGGGTGCAGTTCGTAGAGCCTGAGGTGGTCGCCCTGGCGCAGCATTTGTGCGGCCAATTGGGGCGAGCCTGGGTACCAGCGCAGCTCGTCGCCGTGGTTGAGGGCGGCGACCTGGTCGAGCAGGGCCTTGATCGCCACGGGCGTGCCGGGTGCCTTGCGCAGCTGCCAGATGGGGGCGATGCCGCCCTCGAATTCGCCGCTCTTGGTGGCGTAGTTGCTGGCGAGGTCATAGAGGCCGCCGCCGGCATGGGTGTCGATCACCCAAAAAGGTTTTTCTTTTTGCAGCAGGTGCTCAAGCACCTGCACCAGCACCATGTGTTTGAGCACATCGGCGTGGTTGCCCGCGTGGAAGCCGTGTCGGTAACTGAACATGCCCCGAAGGGTAACGGGTTTTTGTCCCACTGAAAGGAAACATCATGAGCAAGAAGATCGTCGTCGTTTACTTCTCCGGCTACGGCCACACCCAGCGCATGGCCGAGTCCGTGGCGCAAGGCGCGGGCGCCAGCCTGCTGGCTGTCGACCAGGAGGGCAACCTGCCTGAAGGCGGCTGGGAGCAACTCGCTGCGGCCGACGCCATCGTTTTTGGTGCGCCCACTTACATGGGCAGCGTGCCTTGGCAGTACAAGAAGTTCATCGATGCCTCGTCCAAGGCCTGGTACCACCAGCAATGGAAGAACAAGCTGGCTGCCGGCTTCACCAACTCGGCTTCGATGAACGGCGACAAGCTCTCGACCCTGCATTACCTGTTCACACTGGCCATGCAGCACAGCATGATCTGGGTGGGCACCGGCCTGATGCCCAGCAACAGCAAGGCCGCCACCCGCAACGACGTGAACTATGTGGCCTCGTTCAGCGGTGCCATGGCCAGCACCCCGTCTGACGCCAGCGTGGATGAAATGCTCCCTGGCGACCTGGAAACGGCTCGTCTGTTCGGCGCCCGCGTGGCCGAAGTGGCTGCAAAATTCACAGCTTGAACGAGTGCGCCGTGCCATGTGGGCACGGCCCTCGCCCCGCAATTGCTGAGACGGATCGCCCATGACCACCACCACCTCAACCCGTGCACCGCGCCTGCTGGTGATCGCCGGCAGCGCCCGCATCGGCTCGCTCAACCGCCAATTGGCCGACCTGGCCGCGCGCCGCGCCCAGGCCTTGGGGGCGGAGACCACCGTGGTTGACCTTCGCTCGCTGGAGCTGCCGGTCTACGACGAGGATTGGGCCCAAGCTCACGGCAAGCCGGCGGGCGCCCGCCGCCTGCGCGACCTGTTCGCCGAGCACGATGGCCTGATCCTCTCCAGCCCGGAGTACAACGCGCTGCCCACGCCGCTGTTCATCAACAGCTTCGACTGGCTCTCGGTGATCCCGGCGGAAGATGGCAAGCCTTCCGGCACCGGCGCGACCGGTGGCAAGCCGGTGGGCCTGCTGGCTGCTTCGCCGGGCGCCTTGGGCGGCATCCGTGCCTTGCCCATCGTGCGCACCTACCTGAGCACCAACTTCGCGATGGTGGTGGTGCCCGAGCAACTGGGCCTGCCGCTGGCCGATCAGCAGCTCGCCAGCCCCGACCGCCTGGCCAAGCCCGAACTGGACGCCGCGCTGGACCGCGTGGTGGCCTCGGTGGTGAAGCAGGCGCGTTGGCGCATCGCGGGGGCCTGATCCAGGCTGGTGCTTGTGCAGCAGGAAAAACGGCGCCAGGTTGGCGCCGTTTTTGTTGGCTCAGCGGCCTTCAGTTGGACAGGAAGGACTCCAGGTCAGGCAAGGTGCCCTCCGGGTCTTCCTCTTGCGGCAGGTGGCCGAGGGTCGGGTAGGTGACCAGGCGGCAGCGCTGGATGTCCTGGCAGAACAGCGTGCCGTGTTCGGGCGAGATCATCTGGTCGCGCTCGCCCCACATCACCAGGGTCGGCTGCTGCACGCGGCGGATCAAGGTCGCGTTGTTGCCGAACTGGGCCTGGTCCATGCGCTGGAAGAGCGCACGGCGGTTGCCCACGCGCAGGTTGAGTTCGAAGTAGCGGTCGATCTTGTCCTGCGTGGCCTTTTCGGGGTCACCGAAGACGTTGCGCACGGTGGCTGCCACCATGGCCTTGGGCAGGATGCGCTCGGACACCCAGCGCAGGCCGCGCATGCTGGCAATCTGGAAGACGATGGGCATCGACAGCACCGAGGGCTGGTAGCCGTCCGAGTCGATGAGCACCAGCTTGCGCACCCGGTCGGGTGCGAGCACGGCGGTCTGCCAGGCGATCTCGCCGCCCAGCGCGTTGCCCGCCAGCACCACCTGCTTGACGCCCAGGGTGTCGAGCAGGCGCAGCACGAAGCGGGTGTAGGCATCGATGCGGTAGTCGCCCTGGGGGCTGGGGCCGGTCAGCCCGAAGCCGGGCAGGTCGACGCTGATGACGCGGTGTTCGCCTTGCAGCGCCGTCTGCCAGCCTTCGAAGGTGTGCAGGCTGGAGGCCATGCCATGCAGCAGCACCAGGGGCACCGGGTCGTTGCGCGGCCCGGTGTCGCGGATGTGCACCTGCATGCCGTCGAGTTCGAGGAAGCTCGACGGCTCGGGCGCCCAGCGGGCCATGAGCGAGCCCAGTTGGCGGTCGGGCTCCCAGGTGGACCAGACGATGGCAGCCAGCGCCAGCCCGAAGAGCACGCCGGCCCACCACAAACGCTTCAGCCATTTCATGCGCGCATCATGCCGTGGAACCAGGGGCATGCGAGCCAAACCGTTTGAGGGATGTCACCAGTGTCGCGAGCCCGTCTCACCCGGACGTCCGCGAACTCAGGGCTCAACCAGCGTTGCGCGCGGCGCGCTGGGCCGACGAGCGGCGGGCCCCGTTCATCTTGCGCACCTGCTTCATCACCAGCACCTGGTAGGTCGAGCCCAGCAGGCGCACCACCTTGTCGAGGAAGCGCGCGTCGGGGCCGACCAGCACGCGGCGCTCGTTGTTTTCCACCGCCTTGAGGATCTGCAGCGCGGCGGCCTCGGCCGTGGTCACGTTGATGAGCTTGTTGGCCATGCGCTTGTGGTCGGCCTCGCTCACGCCGCTCTTGGCGATGACGGAATCGTCGATCTTGCCAGCCATGGCGATGTTGGTGGCGATGCCGCCGGGGTGCACGCAGGTGGCGCTGACGCCGCAGCCTTCCATCTCAAGCTCCATGCGCAGCGCCTCGGTGTAGCCGCGCACGGCGAACTTGCTGGCGTTGTAGGTGCCTTGCGTGGGCACGGCCATCAGGCCGAACAGGCTGGAGGTGTTGATGACGTGGCCATCGCCGCTCTTGCGCAGGTGCGGCAGGAAGGCCTGTGTGCCATGCACCACGCCCCAGAAGTTGATGCCCATGATCCACTCGAAGTCCTGGATCTTCACGCCTTCGATGGTGGCGGTGAGCGCCACGCCGGCGTTGTTGAAGATCAGGTTGACCTTGCCGTGGTCGCGCGCGGCCTCGTCGGCCCAGGCGAAGACTTCGTCGCGGCTGGCCACGTTCACCTTCTTCACGGTGACCTTCACGCCATGCTTGGCTGCGAGTTCGGCCGTCTTGACCAGCTCGGCCTCGTTCACATCGCTGAGCGCCAGGTGGCAGCCACGGCGGGCGAGCTCGACCGCCAGCGTGCGGCCCATGCCGGATGCGGCGCCGGTGATGGCCGCGACCTTGTTCTTGAAGTCTTTCATGGTGTCTCCTGATGACGTTGGGTCAGGGCGTTTCAGCGCGGGCTGGTGACGCGTGCGGCGAACTCGCCGCACGCCTTCAGCGTCTGGCGGGCTTCGGGCAGCATCAGCATCGTGGGCCACACGTGCGGCATCTTGGCTTTGAGGTGCAACTCGCTGCTCACGCCTTGCGCCTTGGCGCGCTCATGCAGGCGGGTCGAGTCGGCCAGCAGGATCTCGTGCTGGCTGGCGTGGATCATCAGCGGCGGCAGGCCGCGCAGGTCCGCGAACAGTGGCGAGGCCAGCGGCGTGTCGGCCGGCTTGCCGGCGAGGTACAGCGCGGCGGCCTCAGGCAGCGAGTGCGGGTTGAACATCACGTCGGCGTCGGCCAGGGTCTTCATGGTTTCGCCGGAGCACGACAGGTCGCTCCACGGCGAGAACAGGATGGCGCCAGCGGGCAGGGGCAGGCCCTTGTCGCGCGAGGCGACCAGGCAGGCCAGCGTCAGCCCACCGCCGGCCGAGTCGCCCGCGAAGACCACGTTCTTCGGGTCGATACCCTGCTGGAGCAGCTCGGCCCACCAGGCCACGGCATCGTTCACCGCAGCAGGGAAGACGTGCTCGGGCGCCATGCGGTAGTCGACCGACAGCACGCGGGCCTGGGCCGTGCGGGCCAGGTAGGCGCAGGTCGGGCGGTGGGTTTCGAGGCTGCAGAAGAAGTAGCCGCCGCCATGGAAGTAGACGATGGTGCGCTTCGGGTCGGCCACGCTCAGCCATTCTGCGGCGCACAGCTGGTGCTCGGGGCGCGCTGCCACGGGCTTGTGCTCGATGCCGGCAGGCGGCGGCGGGTAGCGCTTGGCCATCTTGTTGACCAGGTGCCGCGCCTTGTGCACGTCGAGCTTGCCGCGCCCCTGGCGCTTGAACTGATGGCGCAGGACGAGGTTGGTGACGAAGGATTGGATGCTCATGCGCGTTCTGCCCGGTACTGCTGGAGTTTGAATCGGCGGGTCTTGAAGCGGTAGGCGAAGGTGAAGCCGGGCCACGCCGCCGTGTTGCGGCCCTGCTCGTTGATGTACCAGCTCTTGCAGCCCGACTGCCACACGGTGCGCTCGAGCTCCTTCTGCACGCCATCGACGAAGCGCTTCTGCACCTCGGGCTTCACATCGAGGGCGCGGATGCGCTGCTCCTTCATGGCCTTGAGCGCCTCGAGGATGTAGTGCGCCTGCGATTCGATCATGAACACCATGGAGTTGTGGCCCAGCCCCGTGTTGGGCCCCATCAGCATGAAGAAGTTGGGAAAGCCCGCCACGGTGATGCCCATGTGGGCTTCGGCGCCATGCTTCCACACCTCGGCCAGATCGGCACCGCCGCGCCCGAAGACCGTGCCCTTCGGGATCGGGTCCTGCACCTTGAAGCCGGTGCCGAAGATGATGGCATCGACCTCGTGCAGCCGGCCGTCCTGCGTGACCACGCCTTTGGGCACGACCTCCTTGATGGCATCGGTCACCACCTCGACGTTGGTGCGCGCCAGGGCCGGGTAGTAGTCGTTGGAGATCAGCAGGCGCTTGCAGCCGGGCGTGTAGTCGGGCGTGAGCTTGGCCTGCAGGGCCGGGTCCTTGATGTGCTTGCGGATGCGGTGCTTGCCGACCTTGGCGACCAGGTCCATCCACTCGGGCTTGAACTTGAAGGCCAGGAAGCGGGCTTCGAGCAGCCAGTACAGGCGGGTGCGGGCGATCTTCTGGCGCCAGGGGTTGGCGTGGAAGTCGGCGCGCTCCTTGGGGCGCACGGGGCGGTCCATCTTGGGCACCACCCAGGGCGGCGTGCGCTGGAAGTAGCTCAGGTGCGCCACCTTGGGCGCGATGGCCGGCACGAACTGGATGGCGCTGGCGCCGCTGCCGATGACGGCCACGCGCTTGTCGTTGAGGTCATAGCCGTGGTCCCAGGTGGCGGAGTGGAAGGCGCGGCCTTCGAAAGTTTCGATGCCGGGCACCTTGGGGTAGGCCGGGTTGCTCAGGCCGCCCATGCCCGAGACCAGGATCTCGCCTTCGAAGACGCGGCCGTCTTCCGCCTTGACCACCCACAGCTTGCGGGCCTCGTCCCAACGCGCGCCCGTGAGATTGGCGTGGAAGCGGATGTGGCGCAGCAGGTCGTACTTGGTGGCGACGTGCTTGAGGTAGGCGAAGATCTCCGGCTGCGGCGCGTACAGGCGCGACCAGTTCGGGTTGGGCTCGAACGAGAACGAATACAGGTGCGACTCGACATCGCAGGCGCAACCGGGGTAGGTGTTGTCGCGCCAGGTGCCGCCCACGTCGCCGGCGCGCTCCAGCAGCACGAAGTCTTCTTCGCCCTGCTCGCGCAGCTTCACGCCCATGCACAGCCCCGAAAAACCCGTGCCGATGACGATGATGCGGTGGCGCTCGACGCCTTCGCCACCCGGAGAGGGGTGAGCAGCGGGCGAGTGGAAATGTTGCGGTTTCATGGTGGCTTGTCCCAGAGAGGCCTTGACTTGGCGTCTTGACTTTTGACAAAGATTCTTGTCAGAATAACTTTGACAATGATCCATGTCAACATAGGGATCTCCATGCCAGCCCCGACGCCCGCCACCGCCCCATCCCCGCGCCGCCGCTACGGCGGTGTCCTGCCCGAAGAGCGGCAGCGCCTGCGCCGGGCGAAGCTCATCGAAGGCGCCTTCGAGGTGTTCGGCACGAAAGGCTTTCACGCCGCGACGGTGCGCGAGGTGTGCGTGGCCGCCCACCTGACCGAGCGCTATTTCTACGAGTCATTCAAGACGCTGCCGCAGCTCTTCATGGCCACCTACGGCGAGTTGCGCGACCAGCTCATGGCCCGCACCCTGGCCGCGCTGAAAGGCGCCGAGCCCACGCCGCTGGGCATGCTGGAGCCGGCCATCCGCGTGTTCCTGGAGTTCATCCGCGACGACCCCCGGCGTGGCCGCATCATGCTGGTCGATTCGCTGGCGGTGAACGACGAGGTGGCCGCGCTCAGCGGCGCCACCGCGCGTGACTACTCCAACATGATGCGCCAGCACCTGCACCTGCTGCTGCCCCAGGGCAGCGCCGACGAGGTCAACCTGGACCTGCTGGCCGACGGGATGATTGGTTTGAACGTGCTGCTGGCGGCGCGGTGGATGCAGGATGGGTTTGCGGAGCCGCTGGACAAGGTGGTCAGGACGAACCTGTTGCCGTATCGGGGGTTGCTTGGGTTGAGGGCGTGAGGGGGAGGGCGGCTGAACGTCCGGCCATTTGCAGTTGCCGGTGACCGACAGGTTTCGGGAAAATTGATTCGCTGAATGATTTGCGCGAAGCATGGGGCAGGTCCGTGGACCGCAAGTCAATCCTGTCGAGCCACTCTGATCAGAAGACCGCTGCCGCACCGTGTCACCGACCGGCGTAATGGAGCGAGTCTGAGCTGACTGAACTGCCTCCTAAATCGATTTGGGACATTTTTACCCTGTGGCTTTTGCCTGGAAAAAGGGGCTGGCCCGCAGGAGATTCGAGATGCATCGCTACCGGCAGGCCCTGCCGAGCATGCATCGGGCCGACTCCGACCGTCCAAGTTTTCTGCCCCCCACTGGCCCAACTTTGAATCGGCTCCAACGCATCTCATTCACGAAGTGAAAATCTGCTCATAAGGCCTTGATTTTTATGACACAGCAAGAATGAGGCAAGTCTGAACAAGACTCCTCCATGCACGTTAGGGCCAAATCGGGATGAGTGATGCCAACATCGTTCGCTGGCGTGAATCGGACCTGACTGAGTAGAATCCCCTGTACTTTGCGTGAAGCGATCATGGACACGGCCACCTTGCTCCTCTTCCTGCCCGCCTGCTTCGCGCTGAATCTCGCGCCCGGGCCCAACAACCTGCTTTCGCTGCGCAATGCGAGCCAGCAGGGTCTGCGCACGGCCTGCCTGGCGGGCACCGGACGCCTCCTCGCCTTCACGTTCATGATCGCGCTAGCGGCCACTGGCCTGGCTGCGGTGCTGCAGGCGTCGGAGGTGGCCTTCCAACTCATCAAGACTGCGGGAGCCCTCTATTTGTTCGTGCTGGCGGTGCGTTTCTGGAGGGCCCCGGCCGAGGCGCTGGGTCCGGAGGCTTCCGGGAGAATGCTCGGCCTCGCGGGTCTCGCCAGGCAGGAGTTCCTTGTCGCGGCAGGCAACCCCAAGGCCATCCTCATCTTTACCGCCTTCCTGCCGCAGTTCGTCGACACGAGCCGGCCGCTGGCCGCCCAGTTCCTGGTGCTGGGAGCCATCTTCCTGGTGCTCGAATGGGTGGCCATCGGTATCTATGGCTACCTCGGGCTCAAGCTGGGCCAGTGGTTCCGCCGACCGTCCAGCCAGCGCCTGTTCAACCGGGGTTGTGGCGCCTTGATGGCCTTGGCCGGCGCGGGCCTGCTGATGGCGCGCCGGCAGGCTTGACGATCAGGCCGGTCCGCGCGTCGGCCATGCTCACGTACCGGGGACGTCAATCCAGCAGGCGATCAGCAACTGGCCTTGCCACGCGACAGGAGGCCCCACGCGGTGCGCCGGCACGCCGACACGGCGCAGCAGCCTTTCCATGCCGTAAGGCGACACCGTGATCAGCCTGCGCGCGCCCAGTTGCGCGGCGCGCTCCAGGACGGCATGGGCGAACCGCCGGGTATGCGTCATGGACGCCATCTGCCCGGTATCGTCACCCATGACCTCACCCGCCGACGGGGCGCGATTTTCCCAGGTGGTGAATCGCGACACTTCCCATGTCCCTTCATCCCGGGGAATGGGATGTCCATGGAGTAGAAAAGGGAAGACGTCGTTCAGCAAATTAGGGCCGACCGTAGGCAGCAACCGCGCGCAGGCGTTGATCCGGCCATCGTCGTGGCGGGCGACGACATATTCAGTATCGTCCCGGTCGAACTCATCCAGTTCCATGCCTTGCGGGCATCCGAGCTTCCAGCCCAATTGATTGACAAAAACTTCATAACGATAAGCCGACAAATCCCTGAACGTATCGCATGACAATTGGTTTCTGCTGGCGCAAATGGCTTTCATGGTCCCTCCCCTTTTGGAGGTCATTCCATCCGACAAGCCGCACCGGCTCAACTGAAACTAGTTACAGTTGCCTTCTCGTCTGATTTGTGGGGCATCAATGCACGTTGTTCGCCAGCCCTTTTTTTGCAACAACTTCGCTCAATTGTGTGAAATCCATACGCAACATCTTCGCGACGAAGGTCCGCCATGGGTGTGTCTGCAGCCATGTCCTCAAATGAAGATCAGACAAGGCTCGACCCAGATCGTCTTGTCGCCTGTTCACCAGCATGAGGTTGCTGCGAACGTCCCAGGGAGCCAGTCGTAATTCATGGGCATCCTCGCTGGCATACCAGTCCCAGCCGACAGAAAGCCCTAGACGCTCTACAAACCATTCTGTATAACCTGCCATGGAGTGAGGGATATCCAGCCCCTTGAGCGCTGCTTCTACACTGAGGTCCCGCGCTGTCATCAAATGATGCAGCGGCAGAATATGAAGTTCCAGATCCGTCATGCGGAGATAACCATCCGCATGGTTGGCCGCGAGTTGGGTTTTCTGATGCATGGCGAAATGCTAAGGCATCGACGCCAGATGTGCGATTGTTATATTTAACAGGTTCAGGGGATTTACATGCACGCGACGACTCAAGCACTGATGGAAAACATCCTGCGCCCGCAGGAAACGGACAGGCTCATCGCGCATTGCTCATCCATTGCCGATCATCTCGGCTTCGATTACTTTGCATATGGTTTGCGTAGTCCGCTGCCCATCAGCAGCCCGCGCATGGAAATGCTGGGCAATTACCCTGACGCGTGGCAGGAGCGGTACAAACGACGGAAATACGCAGACATCGATCCGGCCGTGCGCCACTGCGTGAACACGCCCGTGCCACTGCTGTGGAGCTGCGAGACTTTCCAAGTGAAGGACTTCGCCGAAGAAGCGATCGCGCACGGCATCCGGCACGGTGTTTCGGTCTGCGTGCGCGACGCACAGGGTTACCTGGGCATGCTCACGCTGGCCCGGGACGCCCGCCCCTGCTCGGCACAGGAGTTCTCGCAACTCAAGAGCGCCTTCGCACTGATGGGGCAGACGGCCCACGCGGCACTGTCGGAGCGGCTGCGGCAGGATACCGTCGCAGCGCCCATTCAGGAACTTAGCAGCCGTGAGCGCGAGGTGCTCATGTGGACGGCCGAAGGCAAGACCGCCGAAGAAGTAGCGCTCATCATGGACATCACCAAACGGACGGTCAATTTCCACATCACCAACTGCGTGACGAAGCTGGACGCGTCCAACAAGCTGCACGCGGCGGTCAAGGCCGCGATGCTGGGCCTATTGAGTTGAGGCGCGGACGAAGGCGCCGATGTCGTCCGACTGGCGCAGCGTCAATGGATGCCAGGGCAGCAAGCCATGCCGCGACGTTAAGCCATCGGGCCTTCGGCGGTCGCGGCCAGGGCCAGCCTGTCGCCCCCAGCCTCTTCCCGCATCGATGCCATGCGCGCTTCGCCTCAGAGCGCCGCCATCACGCCGCGCACTTTCGTCCGCATCTGGCCCAGCGTGGCGCAGCGGGCGTCGAGAATGCGCTGTTTGAGCACTTCGTCCATGCCGTCTTCGCGGTCTAGGAAGGCCGCGAGGTTCTGCACGTACTGGTCTGCGGAAGTTGATGATGAATGTGCGCCGAAAGTGCGTCTCGCCTGCACGCCCTCGATTCCTTCATCGAAATTGCCATCAATCGCAGGGCGCCTCAGCGCCGGATGCGCGCGATGCGGGCCTCGTTCAAGGCCAGCAGATCGGCGATGCAGATGTGCACGAGCGAGCGGACCGATCCGCCTCCGGTGTAAACCATGCGCCAGGGCTCATGGAGTCTGTCGTCGAGCACATAGCGGGCATCGAAGCCGAACGAGGGCATGCCGCCCGGTGGAAAACCCGACAAGGCGACCATCTCGCCGGCCTCGGCCAGGCGCAACGCGGGGCAGTCGAGGATGCGCGCGGTGCGGGACACGCTGGCGCGGTCCTCTCCCCCGACGATGGCCAGCACCGCACGGCCCGAAGCGTCGACCATGAAGATGTTCTTGACGAAATCGCGTGCGCTGCCGCTGACGGCCAGCGCGGCTTCGTCGACGCTCTTGCAGCTCACGTCGAAGCGCAGGTGGCGCGCACGCCCCTGGCAACGCGACAGCAGCGCGATGACCCGCTCTTCAGCTTGTGCGTCGTTCATGCGCCCATGATGCAGTAGCCCGCGTCGGCATGCACGATCTGGCCGGTGATGCCCCCGGACCATGGCGAGGCCAGGAAGCCTGCCGTCGCGGCGATGTCGTCGAGCGTGGGCAGGGGCTTGAGCGCCGCGCGCGCCTCGTATTGGCCGCGCAAGGCTTCGTACCCTGGATTGGACAGGGCCGAGGCGCTCGCGAACGGCGAGGCGCTGACGGCGTTGACGCGCACGCCGCGCGGCCCGAGTTCGGCCGCGAGATGGCGCACGCCGGCCTCGACGCCCGCCTTGCACAGACCGAGCAGCTCGTAGCCCGGCACGGCCCGCTCGGACGACAGGTAGGAGAAGGTGACGATGGCAGCGCCAGGCGACAGCATGGGGCCCAGCAGGCGCACGCTGTTGATCAGGCTATAGACCGAGATGTCCATGGCGGCGAGGAAGTCCTGCCTGGCCACGCTGCTCAGGCCCTCGCCCGGCTGGCCGCCGCGCGCAGCCGACACGCAGTGGACGATGAAGTCGAGCCCCTGCAGGTGGGTCTCCACGGCATCGCGCAGCGCCTGGCCCTGCGCATCGTCGCGCACGTCGTGCGGCAACACGAACGCTGGCCGCATGGCCTCGACGGCCTGCATGGCCATCCGCGCGCGGCGATCGTCGGCGGCCGAAGGCTCGAACGTGAAGGCCAGGCGCGCGCCCTGTTCATGAAAAAAACGGCCGCATGCGGCCGCCAGCGAGCGCTTGTTCAACAAGCCCAGGATCAGACCCTTCTTACCCTCAAACAGCATGCATGACGCTCCGTTGGCTCGATGAATCGGGGCGGTCCAGCCAGCCGGACAGCGGCGCCAGACCCAGATCCGGCCAGTGCCCTGCATCGTCCCGTGAGACAAGTGCGGCGAAAGTATGGGCTCGGCCATCCAGGCTGTCGCCCCCCAGCAGGACCAGCTCGGCCGTCGGCAGCATCTGCACGAAGCCTTGCAAGGCGGTGCGCACCACCGCGCCGTCGCCGGCATGCAGGATGGTGAAGGTGGGCCCGTGGGCGCCGAGCGCCATGGCCGCGTAGGTGGCCATCATCTGTGGGCCGGCCCTGACGAAGAAGGCATGGCGCGCACGGTCCTGTGCAATGCCATCGGCCACCTTTGCGACATGGCTGTGGCAACCCGATCGGCTCAGCGCCACCACGGCACAGTCGCGTGCGCTGGCCAGCGCATGACGCACCATCAGGGCCCACAGCCTGGCCAGCATGTGGCCAACCAGCGGGTCGTGCCGAACGTCGGGCAGGGCGAAGCCGTGATCAGCCTTGTCAGCCAGCGCATGGTGTTCTTCACAGAAGACGATGGGCATACGTCTCTCCCGGTTCGGGGCGGTGCAGGACGACCGCCGAGTTCACACCGCCGAAACCGCAGGTGACCGACATGGCCGCGCGCCGGCCCGGCGGCAGGGGCCTGCGCTCACGCGACACCCGCAGACGCAGGTCAGCGTCCTGCCGCATCAAGCCGGGTGTGGGCGGGCAGATGCCATCACGCAGCGCCCAGTTCGCCACGACCAGCTCGATCAGGCCCGTCGCGCCGAGGCAATGCCCGAAGGCGCCCTTGCTGCCGCTGACCAGGATGCTGTCCAACGCCTCATCGCCCAGCGCCAGCCGCAGCGCCCCCGCCTCGGCCTGGTCACTCAGGCGCGTGCCGCTGCCATGGGCGTTGATGTAGCCGAGCCCGTGCGCGCCAATGCCGGCCACGGCCTGCGACATCGCGCGCGCCGCATGTTCTCCGCTCATGTCCGGCGCGACGATGTCCGCCGCGTCGCACGACATGCCGACACCGGCCACGCGCGTGACGTCGGTATCTTGTGCAACGCTGTCCGAGGCGGCCAGCACCATGCAGGCCGCGCCTTCGCCGAAGGACGTGCCCGAGCGGTCGCGATCGAAAGGCCGGCAGCGGTCGCCCGTCTGCGTGCCAAGCGCCACGTGCTGCAGCACCTTGCCGCGCGGCAGCGAATCGAAGGCCAGCACGCCGACCTTGCGTGCCTGCCCGGATCGGATGGCCGCGTGGGCAATGATCAACGCATCGGTGCCGCTCGAACATGCGCTGGAGACAAGCAACGCGCTGGCTCGAAGCAAAGGTGCGCGGCGGGCCAGCACCGCGTCCAGCACAGCTGCCGGCCGCCCCGCATGAAGCCCGGTCAGATCGCCCAGGCTGCATGCGGCCACCAGCATGTCCCAGGATTCGGCATCCGCGGGCACGATGTGGTCGAAGGCCATGTCCAGGATGGGCGCAAGCCTGCTTTCCTCGCCCTCTACATCGGTCAGACGGCCAACATGCCCGGCAGCATGGCCCAGTTCGTCGTCCCAGAAATCCGTGGCCCGCGACAATCCGGACCCGCCTGCGAGCAGCGCCTGCCAGGCCGCCTCGCCATGGCCCAGGCAGGTGAGCAGGTCTGCATGCGTGACGACGGCGTCAGAAGCCGATGCCATCGTAGACCTTGCGTTTGACCCGGATCAGCTCCGCGTGCCCCGTCATGGCGGGCCTGAAGGTCAGGCCGTAGCGGTTGGGCTTGCCGTACATGTCGAAGCCGCGCACGCGCGCTTCGAAATCGAAACCGATGGCGTGCGCGCCCTTGCCGTCCGTCCGCCACACGGCAATGTCGATGAGGCTGCCTGGCGGCACCGGATGCCCCATCTCCAGCTTCATGGAAGCCACGGCGGTCATCTCCTGCTGCGGCCCCTCACCTTCCAGCGGACGCGTGGTGCCCAGGAAGAGCACGATGCCGAGCTGGATGATGTCCTGAGCCAGGCTCGTTCCGGGATAGATGGCCGCGTCCTCAAAATGGCCCTCGAAGGCGGGATGGGATGATGACACGGCCCTGACCGCATGCAGCCAGCCGTCATCGAAGTTGTGCTTGAGCACCTGGTCCACGCCGATCATCGGATGGCGGTGGCGCAGGTATCTCTTCAAGGCCGTGTGGGCGATCGGCCCGTGGCTGATCTCGTCATAGCGTCGGACGATGTCTTCAAAGCACGGTGTCATGTCGGGGTTCCCCGGTGTCGATGAGGTGGCGAGCCAGGCCGGCTCTCAGAGGTTCGGCCAGGCTGGTCGCCAGGCCTTCGCCGCGCGTGACCGCGCACACGCGCGCATCCACACGACAGCACAATGTGGCGCCGGACTGGATGTCGGCGGTGAGGTCCGCATACGTGCGCCTGACGGCCGTCACGCCTGTGAGCACGCTCAGGACATCGCCATGGCGCAAGGGATGGAGATAGGCAGCCCGCACCGATGTCACGGCCAGCGTGGCATCCATGACCTCCAGTGGCAGCGCGAGTTCGCGCAGCAGGCTCGTCATGCTCTCCTCGAACAGGCGGAGGTAGTTGGAGAAGTGGCAGACGCCGTCCCCATCCGTCTCGTGGTGGTGCAGGTGACGTTCATACCGGTAGCGCATGGCCTGCTCCCGTCGTGGCATCCGAAGAACTCAGGGCCATGAACACACGATGGATGCGCACGAGGGCTTCGTCGAGCTCCTGTTCGGGGATGGTCAAGGGCGGCGTCAGCCGGATGGTCTCGTTGATGCGGTCCTCCTTGGCCAGGCGCCGGTTGATCGTGCCGCTTTCGACTTCGCTCATCACGCCGCCCCGCAGCAGCGCATCGCGCATGAAGTGGCCCTTGCGCGCAAAGCCGCCCGCCAGCTCCATGCCGATGAACAGACCCTTGCCGCGCACGTCCCGCACGATGCCGGGGAAGTCCCCCGCCAGCGACGTCAGACGGGCACGGAATCGGTCGCCCACCTCCGCAGCACGCGTGAACATGCCGTCGCCCTCGATGCGTTGCAGCGCCTCCGACACCACCGCAGCCTGGAAAGGCCGTGCGTTGAAAGTGCGCACGCCCAGCCCCGGCCGGATCTTCAGGCGATCGCGCCGCCAAGCGACGGCCGACAGCGGGAACAGCGACAGGCCCAGCGACTTGCCAATCGTCAGGCAATCAGGCGAGATGCCGCGCGGCAAGGCGAGCGGGCCGCCGCAACGCAGCCAGGTGAGGATTTCGTCGTCAATCAGCGTGGCTCCATGCGCATCGCACAGCTGCCGCAGCCGCGTCCACCATGCATCGGGTGCCACCACCACGCCACCATCGCCCAACACGCCTTCGACCAGCACCGCACGGATGCGGCCGCCATGCTCGGCGAAAGCCCGCTCCAGCTCGCGTTCGTCGCCATAACGCATGAACACGAAGCGGCGCTCGGACAATCTCGGCAGGCCATCGGTAAAGTGGCGCCGGTCCAGTGCCTGCGCAGTGTGCAACCCCCATCCATGCCATGCGCCGTGGCAGCACAGCACCACGTCCTTGTCGGGCGCGGCGTGCATGCCCGACGCCAGGTCGAAGTCGTCCACATAGGCCAGTTGCAGGGCCAGGTCGTTGGCCTCCGTGCCCGTGCTGGTGAAGGTCAACTCCCAGTCAGATGGATCGCTGCCGGTGTGCCGAGCGACAAGGGTCTTGACAGTGTCGGCCAGCCGGCGCCGCTCTACCGACTGGAACTCGTCATTCGTGGTGCTGCATCGGCTCAGGGCATGTTGCAGCGCCGGACCTAGCCCGGCCAGTTGCGCGCCCAGGATGCCCGTGCCATAGCCGCCCGTGAGGTTGATCGCGTTCCAGCCCCAGACCCCGCTGCCGCGCCGCTCCACCACCAGCGAACGGTCGCCTCGCTGTTCCAGGAACACGAAGCCCGTGCGCCCGCCGTAGTGGTCGGCGACCCCGTCGCCTTCGTCCAGGCAAGACAGCAGATCGGCATCCAATGCAGCCTCGCCAACTTCGACGCCGGGCGGGTGCGCGCGCCACAGCGCCTGCAGATCCGTCACCATGGCTCAGGCCTCGGCCGTGGTGGCCACGGCGTCGATGATGCTGCTCAGCGTGAGGAAGGCGCTCTCCATTTTTTCGCGTGCCAGGCTCACCTTGAATTCTTCTTCGAGGTAAACCCTCAGCTCGGTCTGGTCCAGGCTGTCCAGTTCGATGGCTTCGTCCAGTCCCAATTCGGCGACGTGCTCCTTCATCATGTCGTCGACGAAGAAGGCGCGGATTTTCTTTTCTGCGGTGATGCGGTCCATGGAAGTTCCTCTGATTGAAGATGAATGGAAGGCCCGCCCGTGGCTGGACGGAACAAGGCGTGCGGGTGCTCGGGCGGCGGTCACTTGCGGGCCTGCGGCGGCAAGGCATCCACGACGGACCAGGTGACCGGGATGTGCGAGGCAGGCAACACAGCGCGCAACTGTCGCGCGGCGCCGTCCACATCGAAGTGCATGTCGACATGCGCATGGGGCACAACGTAGGCGACGGGCACCTCGCCATAGGTCGCATGCGCCTCGGCAGTGACCCAGGCGTCCCGGACGCCTCGCAGCGACAGGATGCGGGACTCGACCATCGCCGGGAAGATCTTCTCGCCTCCGCGCACGATGAGGCGCTTGCGCCGCCCGCAGAAGACGGGTCGCCCTGCGCGCATCGCGAAAAGGTCGCCCGTCCTCAGCGCACGGCCGCCATCCAACAGCACTTCCGACGTGGTCTGGGCATCGTCCATGTAGCCATGCATGAGCGTCGGCGAACTCACTTCCAGCTCACCGACCTCGTCGACGCCCGTCACGTCATGCAATCGCCACGAGACGCCGTCCAGCGGCTCGCCCAGCGGCACGCCTCCGCAGGCCTCCAGCACATCGACAGTAACGGCTGACGAAGCGACGCGGGGGCCCGCTTCCGTCAGGCCATAGGTGGCGAACAGCCGCGTGGAAGGCATGCGCTCGATCAGGGCCAACGCCAGGGGCTTGTGCAGCACGTCGCCGCCGACCGTCAGCACGCGCGGGCGCAGGGCGGGCATGGTCAGCAGTTCGTGGCTCGAAGCCGGCGTGGCCATCATCACCGTCACGTGTCCTGCATCGCCCCGGTGCACGCCGCCCAGCGTGACGCGGGCCTCGGATGCCATGCCACCCAGCAGCCCTGCCACAAAGCCGTAGCTGAAGCTCAGTGGCAGGGACAGGAGCACATGGTCGTTCGCGCTTACGCCCACGGAAGCTGCATGCATACGCGCGTTCAGCCACAGGCGGTCGAAGCTGTTCAGGACGACCCTGGGCACCCCGGTCGAGCCGCTGGTGGGAATGCCCAGCGCATGCTCACCCCGCGCCACAGGCACGGGCCTGTCGTCGTTGATGCGGACGATGTCGAGCCCGCCCGGCAGTGCCAGGCCGTCCGAGCGCTCATGTAGGGGCAGGCCTCGTGCCAGACTGGCGTCCAGGGCGACATAGCTGGCCTGGTAACGGTTGGCCAGCTCCAGCATGGCGGTGCGGGGATGGGTCGACCGCAGCAGGATCGGCACGGCACCCTTCTCCCAGATCGCGAACAGCAGGGCGACGCTGTCCACGCCGGAGCGCATGAGGACGACGACCCGCTGCCCGGCCAGCGAGGTGCGTGAACCTAGCGCCCGGCCGTACAGATGTACCCTGGCCCGAAGGGCTTCGCCATTACAGCGTTTGAGCACGCCGTCCGCCCTCGCTTCGCACAGTTCGAAGGTGCTGCTCGCCGCGAGGCGGTCCAACAATTGGGTTGGGGTATCTGGCACCACGGTTGCCTGCCACATGCGTTGGGTTGACGATGCTCTGATTACAGTCAAGGGCAAGACCTGCCACAACTGGAACTCTTGACAGGTAGGACTAAGAGCCGCTAACAAAACCTGTCATCGAGAAACGGCGGGCAGACGTTTGACATGACATGAAGAAAAACAAAGAAATCAGCGCTGCGTTGTGGAAGAAGCTCAAACCGTTGGTGCCGCAGGCGCCCGTGTCGCCCA
>JAKARB010000024.1 GCA_021819435.1 Pseudomonadota bacterium
CTGGCTCCATTACGCCGATCCGCCGCTGGCTCCAATACGGCGATCACGCACTGGATCCATAACGCCGATCATCGGCTGGCTCCAATATGCCGATCACGAAGTGGCTCCATTACGCCGGTCGGTGACAGTGCGCAACACTGCTGACCAATCCGACATCAAACCCTACTGGGATCTGGCCGGCCCCCTGCCCGTTACACAGCCATCTTGGCGCGCGCAGGCCAGCCGTCTGGCCCGACGCCTGCTGGATTTACGGCCTCGTCGCTCAGGCGATTGGCTGGGCAACGCGTACGTCATGCACCTGGCCCGCCTGAGCCTGATGCTGGCCGACCACCATTACTCCAGCTTGGACAAGTCATCGGCTGACCGCATCAAGAGCGACGGTGGCTACACCCTCTTTGCCAACACCGCGCCAGATGGCTCGCCAAAGCAACCGCTGGACGAACACCTGCTGGGGGTCGCCAGAGATGCAGGGCTGATTGCGCATGCGCTGCCCGGCTTCGAACGCCACCTGCCCAGCATCGCCAACCACCGTGGCTTGCGCAAGCGAACCAGCAACAGCAAGTTCGTGTGGCAGGACAAGGCCGCCGACGCCGCCACTGCTTTGCGTGCGCAGGCGCAAGCCAGCGGCGCATTCATCGTCAACATGGCCTCCACCGGTTGTGGCAAAACTCTGGCGAATGCGCGCATGCTGTATGCCTTGGCCGACCCCCAACAAGGGTTGCGAGCGACCTACGCCCTGGGTTTGCGCACCCTGACCCTGCAAACGGGCAGGAGCTACCGTACCGACCTGAACTTGGGCGAAGATGAACTGGCCATTCGTGTCGGTGGCACAGCCAGCCGATCGCTGTTTGAGTTCTATGCCGAAAAAGCCGAGACCCACGGCTCTGCATCCATCCAGGACTTGATCGACGAAGACAGCCATGTCGTGTACGAAGGCTGCACAACAGACCACCCACTGCTGTCCAGAGCACTGCACGACGACAAGATCCGCAACTTGATTTCCGCGCCCATGCTGGTGTGCACCGTGGACCACATGGCGCCAGCCACAGAGGCCACGCGTGCAGGCCGACAGATCGCCCCCATGCTGCGGCTGATGAGCAGCGATCTGGTGCTGGACGAATTGGACGACTACGACCTGAGTGACCTGCCAGCGCTGACCCGTCTGGTGTATTGGGCCGGCCTGCTCGGTGCCCGGGTCATTTTGTCGTCTGCAACCCTACCTCCGGCTTTGGTGGAGGGCATGTTCCTGGCCTACCGCGCCGGGCGCGTGGAGTTTCAACGCAACAGGGGTGCCAATGGCGGTCAAGGTGCCGAACAGTTGGCGGTGCCCTGCCTGTGGGTTGATGAATTTGGTGTGCGCAGCGCAGCGTGCGCCGACGCACTGACATTGGCCTCGCTGCACCAGCAGTTCGTGGCCGGCCGGTCGGCCAAGCTGACTGGAGTGTCCCCGTTGAGGCGCGCCCAGTTGGTCCCCCTTCAAATCCCAGCCAACGCACCCACTGAACAAGTTCACAAAGCCTTCGCCCAGCAATTGCAGGCGGCCTGCCTGCGCCTGCATGCTGACCATGCCGAGCCCTGCCCCAAAAGCGGCAAGCGCATCAGCTTTGGCTTGGTTCGCATGGCCAACATCGATCCGCTCTTTGATGTGGCCCAGGCTTTGATCGCCCAGGGTGCGCCGGCTGGCACGCATCTGCACCTATGCGTTTACCACGCGCGGTTCCCACTGGTTCAGCGTTCCGCCATTGAGCATCAACTCGACGCAGCCCTGAACAGGCGGCAACATGATGCGGTCTACCATTTGCCTGAGATCCGTTCAGCCATCGATGCACACCCCGAGCACGATCAACTCTTTGTGGTGCTGGCATCGCCGGTGTGTGAAGTCGGGCGTGACTGGGATGCTGACTGGGCCATCGCCGAGCCATCGTCCATGCGCTCGTTGATCCAGCTGGCTGGACGGGTGCAGCGCCACCGCGCGAAGCCCGGCGACCGGCCCAATGTGTTGATCTTCGACACCAACCTCAGGCACTTTCGTTTTGGCAGGGGGGCTGATGGTCAACCGGCTGCAGCATTTGTGAAGCCCGGCTTCGAGGCCTCTGATCAGGGCGTAGAGGGTGCGTTTCGCCTGCGCAGCCACAGGCTGGGCAAACTGCTGCGACATGACGAGTACGACGCGCTCAATGCCTTGCCGCGCATTCGGCCTCGCCCCGCCGCCGAGTTGAACGCCAAAGACAGCCTGGTGGACTTGGAACACGCGCGCATGGCCGACTTGATGCTGCCTCGCCAGCCAGGGCCATCCCGGACGCTGAATGGCGTTGAACTGCTGAACGCCTCTGCCGCGTGGCAATACCCTCAAGCCGCGTTGACAGGGGTGCTGGCCCAGCAACAGCCCTTTCGGGATGATGCCCAGCCCTCCACGACCCTGGTGTTCTTACCCGATGAAGACAGCGAGCGCTTGTTGATGCACAGGGTGGTGGACGCGAAGTCCGCCTCGAGCCAGAAGCTTTATGTGCCGGTCAACCAGAGCCTGCGCCAAGACGTGGCCTTGACGTCCGGCGCTGGCATCAGCCCTTGGGGTGCGTTTGAGTTGCTTGACTTGCTCACCGTTCAAGCAGAGCACCTGGACATGTCGCTGACGCGGTGCGCTCAGCGGATGGCTACGGTGAACGTGCCCGAGAGTGAGCGGGGGTGGCGGTATCACCCCTGGCTCGGGCTCACGGTGAGGAAATAGCGCTGCCTATTCGGCAGTAGAGCTGAATCGTCGCCAACATTTGCTGAGCTGCTTTGCAGCAGTTGAATTGCCGCTAACATGGTTGACTTCATTCGCGATCTCAGTATATTGGTTGCGGTGGGCAATCACCAACTGCCCATCAGCTTCTAGCAGTAACAAATTAGGAAGGAGTCTCTATGACTGGATCGGAACGTGCCCCACGCTCCGAAGGCTTTCGCTCGGCCATCACCGCCTTCATTGAAGCGCGACGAGAAGCCAAGCTGAAAGGCAAGGAAGACGGTGCCGATGCGACACCGAAATACGATTACGAAACGTGGCTGGCCGACGCCGCCCGCCGCGTGAGCCAGATTCAGGCCGTGACCCACGTCCTGAAAGCCACCCACCCAGACGCACGCGGCAGCAGCCTGCACACCCCGCCAAGCAGCCTGCACCAGCACCAGGAAGTGGGCACCCACACGCTCGGCCCTGTGTTCGCGGAAGACGTGGTTGGAAATGCCGCCGCGCTGGATGTGTTCAAGTTCCTCAAAGTGGAGTTCGAGGGGCGCCGCTTGCTGGATTGGATGCAAGCCGGGGATGCAGACCTGCGCCAAGCGCTGCACCGCGATGCGAACACCGCCAAGGGATGGATGCAGGCGTTTTGTGGGCTGGTTCGCACCGAAGCGAAGCTCACATCGCACGAGTTGGCCAAGCAGCTCTATTGGTGCATCGGCGAAGACCCGGTGAAAGACGACCAGTACCACCTGCTTCAACCACTGCTGTCCAGCAGCCTGTCCCACGCCGTGCATGAAGAAATCACCGATGCCCGATTTGGCGAAGTGAACAAGGCAGCACGGCAAGCCCGGCGTGACAACGAGCCCTTCGATGGCATCTACCGTGATTACAAGCAACTGGCGGTGCGAAAACTGGGGGGCACCAAGCCACAGAACATTTCCCAGCTCAACAGCGAGCGCGGCGGGATGAACTATCTGCTGGCCTCTTTGCCCCCGCATTGGGACCGTGAGCGGTCGCAGAACCTGCTGAACACGGATTCAGCGATGGAGCGTTTCGCACATTTTGAAGACACCCCCCAGCTCATGAAAGCCTTGACTGACTTTCTGATGACTGATCCTGATAGGGTCATGAAAACTCGAAGCATTCGAGAGCAGCATGAGCAGGATCTGGGTGCTCAGTTGGCATTGTTCGCTGCCTCGGTGCAAGCACTCCATGAGCCAGGCTGGACCCGCGATGCCTCATGCCGCTTGCCACTGTGTGAGCAACTCTGGCTCGACCCCGATCGCACCGATTTGCCAGTGCGTCCTGATCATCAGGCTGAGGACGAAGCATTCAACGCCGCCTACACATTTGGCTCTTGGGCTGACGAAGTTGCCGAGCGGTTTGCCAACTGGGTGAACAAGCGTTTGCTCGATGCAGGGCTGACCACGGTGGGTGACGCCGAATTCAAGCATTGGGCCAAACAGGCCATCTTGGAAGCGGATTGGCCGGTTCCGATGCAGCGTCGAGCAGGAGGTCAGACATGAGTACCTGCCCACACTTCAACCACCTGTTGGTGATGCCGAGGCTGACGATCCAGAATGCCAACGCTGTATCCAGCCCTCTGACACACGGTTTCCCATCCATCACCGCCTTCATCGGCTTGATGTGGGCGCTTGAGCGGCGGGCCCGCGCGGCGGGCCTGGATGTGGCGTTCAAGGCCATTGGGGTTGTGTGCCACGACCATCAGGAGCAGGTCACCGATGACGGCTTCGTCCATGCGTTCAAGCTCACGCGTAACCCGGTGGGCAAAGACGGCGGCACGGCCGCCATCGTGGAAGAAGGCCGCATTCACCTGGAGGTCAGCCTGCTGCTTGCGGTGTGCAGCGATCGCTGGCTGGCGGATCCTGACGCACAAGCCTCGGACATTCAGCAGTTGACCGCTCTGCTGAGCAGCATGCGCGTGGCGGGTGGCTCGGTTGTGCCTGCTGCTCGGCCACACCTGAAGCGGTATCGGCCCTACGTGCTTGATCTGACGGGCACCGATGCCGATCGCCAAGCGGTGTTCCGCCATGCCCGCTCGAAGCTCTTGCCGGGCTTCGCACTCGTCGCCCGAGACGATCTGCTGGACACGCGGCTGGCAGAGCTTCAGCACAGTCAGCCTCTGGCAACACGGCTGGATGCCTGGCTGTCATTGGCGCGCATCAACTGGCGATACGCCCCACCTTCAGATGAAGCAGGCAAATCGAAGAAGGATGCTTGGACGCATGACCGCAAGGGACAGGGTTGGATCGTGCCCATCCCGGTTGGATATGGTGCGCTGGGCGCATTGCTACCGCCCGGTCAGGTAGCGAATGCTCGCGATAGCGCCACGCATTTCAGGTTTGTGGAAAGCGTTTTTTCGGTCGGGCAATGGCTCAGCCCACACCGACTGACACAAGCGCGGCAATTGCTTTGGTATGCAGATAGCCAGCCAGACGCAGGCCTGTACCGATGCGGCAACGACTACGCCCGCTCCATCGCCTCGCCGGATTCGGCCTACGACTTCAACTGATCAACGACTGACGACAAAGGGAACTCATCATGGCAACTGACGCAATCAAAACCGCGAGTGTTTTGGCTTTTGAACGCAAGCTGGACCCCTCAGACGCACTGTTTTCTTCTGGCAGCTGGGCCCAACGCGGCGCGAATGCAGGCTGGCAGCCCATCGCCGTCCGTGAGAAGTCCGTTCGAGGCACGATCTCAAACCGATTGAGGACCAAAGACCAAGACCCTGCCAAGCTGGATGCAGCCATCGAGAACCCGAACTTGCAGACGGTGGATGTCGCCGCACTGCCTGCTGACGCAGACACGCTGAAAGTGCAATTCACCTTGCGCGTGTTGGGCGGCACCGGCGAGCCATCGGCCTGCAACGATGCTGCGTATCGGGCCAAGCTTCTGGCGACGGTGAATGGCTATGTGACCCAGCAGGGTTTCGCCGAGCTGGCACGCAGGTACGCCGCCAACCTGGCCAATGGTCGATTCTTGTGGCGCAACCGCATTGGCGCTGAGCAAGTTGAGGTGAGGGTGGTTCACCTGCAAGATGGCAAGGCTGCCACTGAGTGGACTTTCCAGTCACTTGACCATTCATTGCTGAAGCTGACCAGCCATCCCGAAGATGAGCCTGCCGTGGTTCAGTTGGCCTCGCTGATCGAAGCGGGGCTGGCAGGCAAGAGTCATGTGCTGCTGCAAGTGACCGCTTTCGTTCGCGTTGGCGCTGGCCAAGAAGTCTTTCCTTCGCAAGAACTGATCCTTGAACGTGGTCGCGGCGGCAAAAGCAAGACGCTCTACAAGGTTGGCGAAGTGGCGGCCATTCACTCGCAGAAGATCGGCAATGCACTTCGGACGATCGACACTTGGTATCCAGATGCCACCGGCAACGGCCCCATTGCGGTGGAGCCCTATGGCTCGGTCACGACGCAAGGTAAGGCCTACCGTCAACCCAAGGAAAAACAAGATTTCTACAACCTTCTGGACGCTTGGGTGATCAAAGACAAAGTGCCGCCACTTGAGCAACAGCACTTTGTTGTGGCCACGCTGATTCGCGGTGGCGTGTTTGGCGACGCAGGGTGATGTCATGACCAGTCACTACATTGACATTCATCTCCGGCCAGATCCCGAGGTCGCCCAGCATCAACTGATGAGCAGCCTGTACCAGCGCCTGCACCGAGTCTTGGTTCTGATGGGAGGCGGAGGCATTGGAGCGAGTTTTCCTGCGCATGATGAGCGAGTGCCTTGCCTTGGCTCGCACCTGCGGCTGCACGGAAGCCTCGATGCCATGCATTCATTGAACAGCACTGATTGGCTTCGTGGCATTCAGGATCACTTGCAGGTCGGTTTGCCGACAGCGGTGCCAGTTGGCGTGGCTCATCGGCAAGTGCACCGCGTGCAAGCAAAAAGCAGTGTCGAGCGCCTACGAAGGCGCGCCATGAAGCGACATGGAATTGACGCGGCAGAAGCCGCGCAACGGATTCCAGCCTCGGCCGAGGCACGTTTGGCGCTGCCATTTGTCATGTTGGGGAGCAAAAGCACCGGGCAGACTAGCTTTCCGTTGTTCATTCAGCATGGCGCGTTGTTGTCATCCCCTGTACCGGGTGCATTCAACTGCTACGCGCTAGGTATGGGTGGGGCATCAGTGCCTTGGTTTTAACCCTTTTTTTGTTGGTGATCGTTTCCTCAATAAAATCAAGTACTTAAGGGCTGGCTCCCGGAAAGGGTGTCAGCCCTTCTTTTTGGCTTTTTGCCAGAAGATTGAATGCGTTACGCTCATGACGTCTAGTTCACTGCCGCATAGGCAGCTCAGAAAATGGCGCGCCCCCTTGCTCGGCAGCACCGCGAGTTCACTGCCGCATAGGCAGCTCAGAAATGGTAGCCGTAGAAGAAGTACTGACACCAAGCGTTCACTGCCGCATAGGCAGCTCAGAAAAGTGCTGGGACGTAGGGCTGCAAGGCCTTCAGGTTCACTGCCGCATAGGCAGCTCAGAAATCCTGGTGCTTGCCGATGCGCAGCTGCAGCAGGTTCACTGCCGCATAGGCAGCTCAGAAATGCAGGTGATCGAGCTCATGGTCCGCCTGGCCGTTCACTGCCGCATAGGCAGCTCAGAAAAACAAGGCCCAGGCCACGGAGTGCGCCGAAAAGTTCACTGCCGCATAGGCAGCTCAGAAATGGTGGCGCACGCTCATGCACACCGTGCTGCAGTTCACTGCCGCATAGGCAGCTCAGAAAACGAGGGCAACGAGTTCCGTGCCCGAGCCGTCGTTCACTGCCGCATAGGCAGCTCAGAAATCGATCCGCCATATCACCCGGAAACACGGACGGTTCACTGCCGCATAGGCAGCTCAGAAATGACGTTGCTGCAGCATCGCCTCTCCTGACTGGTTCACTGCCGCATAGGCAGCTCAGAAAACTTCGTTCGTCAGGGAGCCCAGCGCCCCCAGGTTCACTGCCGCATAGGCAGCTCAGAAAAAGCTGGCCGCCATGCGTGAAGCGGCCGAAGCGTTCACTGCCGCATAGGCAGCTCAGAAAGTCGATGCCGATAGTTACGAGGCCGAGGAAAAGTTCACTGCCGCATAGGCAGCTCAGAAAGTCAGCGCCAGCATCGTCGGCGAGACCCTGACGTTCACTGCCGCATAGGCAGCTCAGAAAACTGAGCCCACCACTTGTGAGCGGCTGAAAACGTTCACTGCCGCATAGGCAGCTCAGAAAGCCTCCGGGCACACGAGGCCGTCTGCACCGATGTTCACTGCCGCATAGGCAGCTCAGAAATGCTCAAGGGTGCGATGCCCGAGAAGTACCGTGTTCACTGCCGCATAGGCAGCTCAGAAATCGCGACGTTGGCGCAGATCCGCGTTGCGCTCGTTCACTGCCGCATAGGCAGCTCAGAAAGTGCTGGGGGTGTAGATGCTCGGCATGGTCAGGTTCACTGCCGCATAGGCAGCTCAGAAATGAAGAGTGCGCACAGTTGGGCGTGGCTCAGGGTTCACTGCCGCATAGGCAGCTCAGAAACACCCGCGCCGCAGCACCTTGGCCTGCAGTTCCGTTCACTGCCGCATAGGCAGCTCAGAAATCAAAGTGGATGTCGTAGAGGTAGCCATAAGGGTTCACTGCCGCATAGGCAGCTCAGAAAACCATGGGGCGCCACGTTCTGTTGGTGACTGCGTTCACTGCCGCATAGGCAGCTCAGAAAGCCCAGGCGAAGGGAGGTGCAGCGTGAAAATCGTTCACTGCCGCATAGGCAGCTCAGAAAACAAGACAGGCCAGATGGTCCCGACCTATGGCGTTCACTGCCGCATAGGCAGCTCAGAAAAGTACGAGCGAGACGAGATGCTCGCCGCTCCAGTTCACTGCCGCATAGGCAGCTCAGAAAGCCCGATTTGGTCAGCGCAATTTCAGGGAGCCGTTCACTGCCGCATAGGCAGCTCAGAAAGATCCTGCGAGGAGATTGGCTGCGAAGGCCCCGTTCACTGCCGCATAGGCAGCTCAGAAAACGAACAGCACGGAGCGGGTTGAACTCGATGAGTTCACTGCCGCATAGGCAGCTCAGAAACGCTTCATTGGCCCACGTCGAGGCCAGCGAGCGTTCACTGCCGCATAGGCAGCTCAGAAAACATCAGGAGGCGGCAACTTCTTGGCCTTGATGTTCACTGCCGCATAGGCAGCTCAGAAAGGACCACTGAACCATGGTGTCGAAGACCTTCTGTTCACTGCCGCATAGGCAGCTCAGAAAGCCCGCACCTTGTCGTCCGGCACGTGCGCCAGGTTCACTGCCGCATAGGCAGCTCAGAAACGGAGGTGAGCGAACCAGGCAAGGGCCGCCCCGTTCACTGCCGCATAGGCAGCTCAGAAAATCCAGGGCATGGTGGCTCCTCAGTGAAGAGTGTTCACTGCCGCATAGGCAGCTCAGAAACTTGAGGTTGGCGAAGAGCAAGGACTGCTCGGGTTCACTGCCGCATAGGCAGCTCAGAAATGTTCTGCGGCCTTGGCGCTGGCGCCCGTGGCGTTCACTGCCGCATAGGCAGCTCAGAAATTGCCGACGCGCTTGGCCTTCTTCACCTTGACGTTCACTGCCGCATAGGCAGCTCAGAAACTGCGAGCGCTGCGAGGAACACCGGGAGGACGGTTCACTGCCGCATAGGCAGCTCAGAAAATCGCAACGGATTCGCGCTACGTCGCGTTCGAGTTCACTGCCGCATAGGCAGCTCAGAAACACCGGCGCAGCCGGCTGGCCTTGGTGCCCGTGTTCACTGCCGCATAGGCAGCTCAGAAATGCACGACCTGCCCCAGCCGCAGCGGCAACACGTTCACTGCCGCATAGGCAGCTCAGAAATTCTGCAGCTCTTCGATGCTGAGCTTCTCGCGGTTCACTGCCGCATAGGCAGCTCAGAAAGTCAAGGCCGACCTAACCAAGATCTACCGGAGGTTCACTGCCGCATAGGCAGCTCAGAAAAGCTCGTCATAGAGATCTCGAAGGTTGCGCTCGTTCACTGCCGCATAGGCAGCTCAGAAAATCAGGGACATGGCATCACCTCAATTCGTTTTGTTCACTGCCGCATAGGCAGCTCAGAAATTACCGGGTCTGCTTCGGCTACTCGCACACCAGTTCACTGCCGCATAGGCAGCTCAGAAACAGAAAAAACCCGGTGGGTTTCCGCTGGGTTCGTTCACTGCCGCATAGGCAGCTCAGAAAGCGCTCGCACGCTCCGCCGGTGTGACACAACCGTTCACTGCCGCATAGGCAGCTCAGAAATTGCGGCTTCAGCACGCGGAAGCATTCAGCAAGTTCACTGCCGCATAGGCAGCTCAGAAAAGCAGCGAGCCCTGGCCGGGGTGATCAGCTTCGTTCACTGCCGCATAGGCAGCTCAGAAAGATGACGTAGGCCAGCAGCACGATGGCGATGTGTTCACTGCCGCATAGGCAGCTCAGAAATTCTGTGCCAGCACCGAGGCGTCGTGGCCCAGGTTCACTGCCGCATAGGCAGCTCAGAAATTTGGGGGATCGCTCCATGAACTACTACAAGCGTTCACTGCCGCATAGGCAGCTCAGAAATGTTCGATGAATCTCGACTGCCCGGCGCCGTGGTTCACTGCCGCATAGGCAGCTCAGAAATCCACCAGGGCGCAGAACAGGCAATGCCGGAGGTTCACTGCCGCATAGGCAGCTCAGAAATAAGGCCGCTGCTGAGGTGATCGAGATCGACCGTTCACTGCCGCATAGGCAGCTCAGAAAATGGCGTGGCTGAGCGCGTACAGGGTGGACACGTTCACTGCCGCATAGGCAGCTCAGAAAGCCTGACCTTCGGCAGCCGAGAACTCGAACGCGTTCACTGCCGCATAGGCAGCTCAGAAAGCCGCTGCCCGATCTCCTGCTCGCCACCAAACGTTCACTGCCGCATAGGCAGCTCAGAAAAGCCAGGCCGAGGCCGACCGCGACATCCCGAAGTTCACTGCCGCATAGGCGGCTCAGAAATTCATGCTGCGCCTGAGTGCTGCCCCCTTCCCGTTCACTGTCGCATAGGCAGCTCAGAAAGCGAGGCCTACCAGACCGGCGGCCACTACGGCGTTCACTGCCGCATAGGCAGCTCAGAAACGACTGCAACGCCGACGCGCTCTCTTCGGACAGTTCACTGCCGCATAGGCAGCTCAGAAATTTGATGAGCGGTTGATTGAGCCTTTATCTTCGTTCACTGCCGCATAGGCAGCTCAGAAATGATTTGCTGGATCAGCACCGCGCTGTCCATGGTTCACTGCCGCATAGGCAGCTCAGAAATCCTGCTGCGACTGCACGCGCTGGATGAGTCCGCCACCCGCTACGACACGCCCCCCAACAACCTCTCCAACCGCTCGATGCGGTAGCGGTGAGGCGTGGTGATGGCGTAGAAGTTCTCCTTCAACTCGGTCGATTGCCCCACCTTCACCAGCAGCTCAGACCTCAACTCGTCCTGCACCACCACTTCGGGCACGACGGTCAACCAGCCGCTGTCGCGGGCGATCAGGCGCAGCATGGCCATGTCGTCCACTTCGGCGCGGATGCGGGGCTTCACGCCCGCTGACTGGCACAGCGCGTCGAACTGCGCACGCAAGGCATGCCGAGGGCCCGGCAGCGCGAGGTCGAGCCCGTCAAGCCCTTGTGGAATGGCCAGTTGCTGCCCGCGCCATTGCGGGCTGGGCCCCACCAGCGAAATGGTCTGGCTGCCCAAAAAGCGGCAGTGCAGCGGTTGCTGGGGGTCGCTGGGCACCGGCTCGTTGGCCAGCACCACATCGAGCTGGTGTTGCAGCAGGCGCTCAAGCAGGTCGTGCAGCAAGCCCGATTCCAGCGTGAGGGTGACCGCCGGGTCCGACAACAGCGGCCTGATCCAGTTCTCCTGGTAATTGCGAGACAGCGTGGCCACGCTGCCCACGCGCAGCCGTGTCATGCCCTCGCTGCTGCCTTGCAGCCGCCCCAGCATCTCCTGGCCCAGGCCAAAGATGTTTTCGGCGTAAGACAGCACGAGCTGCCCGGTTTCGGTCAACTGCAGGCGGCGCTTTTCGCGGTCAAACAGCGGCTCGCCCAGCCGGTCTTCGAGCTGCTTGATCTGGGCAGACAAGGCCGATTGCGACACGTGCAGCGCCTGGGCTGCGCGGGTGAGGTGTCCCGTTTGCGCCACCCGCCAAAAGTAGAAGAGGTGGTGAAAGTTGAGCTGTTCAAGGTTCATTTGTTCTTTTTTATAGATCAATTCAATCTGATCAATGTAATTTACAGAATGAACTCATGTCGACACCATGGCGACTGTGTTGGGTACCGAGGGCGACGTCATGGATCAATGGACAGGTTTGGCAGCGGATGTGGGCATCTGCGTGGCGCTGATGGCGCCGGTCCTGGCGTTGTGCTCAGCCGCTTGGACGCGTTGGGACCAGGCCGCGCGAGCTGACCAGGTTTGGCGCCGTCTGCAAGGGGCGCTTTGGCTCGGCCTGGCCGCTTCGGTGGCTGCGGCGGGGCTGCAGGCCCTCAGCCCCGAGCCGCCAAGCTGGGGGGGCATGGTGGCCATCACGCCCCTGAGTGCGACGCTGGCGGTGCTGGTTCAAGGGCTGGCTGCTGTCATCGCCTCGTTCTCGGGCCGGTATCTCCAGGGCGACGTGCAAGGCCTGGTGGGCCAGCGCCGCTACGCAGTCGCCTTGGCGGGCGTGCTCGCCTCGGTTCAGGTGCTGCTGCTGGCCGACCACTGGGTGATGCTCATCGCCGCCTGGGCTGCGGTGGGGGCGTGCCTGCAGCGCTTGCTGTGCTTCTATGGCAACCGGCCCTTTGCCTTGTTGGCCGCGCACAAGAAGCGCTTGGCCGACCGCATGGCCGATGTTCTGTTGATCGGGGCGGCCGCCCTGGCCTGGCACGAAGTGGGCAGCGGCTCCTTGACTCAACTGGCGCAACACGCGGCGCAACACGTGGCCCAGGCCACCGCGTCAGCCGCCTTGCAGGCCAGTGCCGTGCTGCTGGTGCTGGCTGTTGTCTTGCGCACGGCCTTGTTGCCCGTGCACGGCTGGATCATCCAGGTGATGGAGGCACCCACGCCCGTGTCGGCCCTGTTGCATGCGGGGGTGGTGAACCTGGGCGGCTGGGTGTTGATCCGGCAGTCGGCCTTGATCGAGGCCTCGCCCATCGCGCGCTGGTTGTTGGTGGGCGTCGGCCTGACCACGGCTTTGCTGGCGGGCATGGTGATGATGACGCGCATCAGCATCAAGGTGCGCTTGGCCTGGTCCACCGTGGCGCAGATGGGCTTCATGGTGATGGAGTGCGGCCTGGGGCTGTACACCCTGGCAACCTTGCACCTGATCGGCCACTCGCTCTACAAGGCGCATGCCTTCTTGTCTTCTTCAGGCGCTGTGCAGCAAACCCGCTTGCAAGGCATGCGTGGTGCAAACCTGCCTGCCGCCTGGAGTGTGTGGCTGGCGCCGGTGTTGGCCCTGACTTTGGTGGCTGGCATGCAAGCCGCGATGGCTGCACCAAGCTGGCCCTGGTGGTGGACCGCTGTGCTCGCCTCGGCCTGGGCGCCGTTGATGTGGGCGCCCGAGCACGTCCGTGCCGGCCGTTCGAGTGCCCTGGTGTTGGGGGTGGGCGCCTGCATGGTCGCCGGCCTGACCCTGCTGGCCACCTTGGCCCACGCGCTGCCCCTGGGCGTGGTGGACGCCCCTCACGATGCCGCCGGATGGCTGGCTGCCCTGGCCATGGCCCTGATGTACGTGGCCCTGGTGGTGTTGCAACGCTGGCCCCGCAAGCTCGTGGTCTGGCGCCGCTGGAGCTACGCGGGCTTTTATGTGGACGAGGTGTACACCCGCGCTGCCCTGAGCCTGTGGCCCACCCGATGGACACCCAGCCAGGCGGATCAGCAAGACGAGTGGGCCCCTTCGAGCCCGCTGATGACTGCGCAAGACTGAGGCGTGCAAGATGAATGACACCGTTGAAGCGTTGAACAGCTCCGCTGATCACATGACCGATCACATGAGCAATCAGGTGGCCGAGGCCTGCGCCCGCGCCTGCCAAGTGATCGCACCGACCTGGCCTCTGGACCGCTCGATCGCCGTCAACCCCCATTGGCATCGGGTGGACCGCCCCGTGCGCGAAGTGGCCGCCCGCATGGCGGTGCTGGCGGGCATCCAGGTTTTGCCCAAGCGTGCGAGCGTGCTCGATGCCTGGCGGCGCGGCCGCATCAACCAGGCCGACCTGCGTTGGGCCTTGGCGCAGAAGCTGCCTCACACGGCAGGCCTGCTGCCCAATCAGTGCATCGACGCCTTGAGCTGTCCGCCGGATTTGCCGCGCCTGCCTTTGCTGATCGACGTGCTCGACGACGACCCGGCGCGCCACAAGCGCCTGTCGTGGCGCCAGGCGGTGACCCACCAGGTGAGTCAGACCTGCGCCGCCTACTTTGATGAGCACCAGGCCGACTGGCAGCCTCAGCGTGAAGAGGGGCTGTATGCCTTCTGGCGCGACACGCTTTTGCATGATCACGGCATTGGCCTGCTGATGGGCCTGCCGCATTTGAAGCATGGCCTCAGCGCCTTGCCCGCCACCCGCGCGGACGCGGAGCGCTGGGCCATGCAGCGCCTGGGGCTCGCCCCCGAGGTCTGGGCCGATTACCTGGAAGCAGTGCTCTTGTCGATCAATGGCTGGGCATCGTGGTGCGCCTACCTGGCGTGGCAGGCGCGGCTTCAAGGTGAGACGCCCGAGGTGGCCCAGGCCCCCTTGCGTGACCTGCTGGCCATCCGCCTGGCCTGGGGGGCCCTGCTGCTGGAGTGCAAGGATGACAAGGCGGCGCACCAGGCTTTCGCGGCATTGCAGGGTGAATGGTGTCAGGCCCGCGAACGGCTGGCCGAGGCCGAGGCGCGCTTGCTGATGGACGAAGTGTGGCAACTGGCCCTGGAGGCGGGCTACCAGCGCACGCTGGCGCAGCAGTTGACGGGGCGGCCGCGCCCTGCGGCGGCACCTGAGCCCGTTCGCGTTCAAGCCGCGTTCTGCATCGATGTGCGCAGCGAGCCTTTGCGCCGCGCCTTGGAGGCTGCCTGGCCGGCGGTGCAGACCGTGGGCTTCGCAGGCTTCTTTGGTTTGCCCGTGGCCTACACCCCACTGGGCACGACCGCGCGCCGGCCGCAATTGCCTGGCCTGCTGGCGCCCGCGCTGGAAGTGCACGACACCGGTCCCGACGCCCACGCTTTGGCCCAGGCTCGCCAGCATCGCTTTGCCTGGAGCGAGGCCTGGCACACGGCCAGCCGCTGGCCGGCATCGGCCTTCTCGTTCGTGGAGGCCGCCGGCGTGTCTTACCTTGGCAAGCTGGGCCGCTGGCTGAAGCCTGTCACCGGCGAGCGCCCGCGTGATGACCTGGCCGGCGTGCCCGCGCGTTACCGGCCCGTGTGCTGCCCCACGCTGACCGGCTTGAACACTGAGGCCAAGGTCACCCTGGCCGCGCGCGTGCTGCATGCCATGGGCCTGGATCACGACCTCGCACCGCTGGTGTTGTTGGTGGGACATGGCAGCCACACCACCAACAACGCACACGCTGCCTCGCTGGATTGCGGGGCCTGTGGCGGCCAGACCGGCGAAGTCAATGCCCGCGTGCTCGCAGGCTTGCTCAACGAGCCCGACGTGCGCGCCGGCCTGCTTGCCCAGGGCGTGCCCGTGCCGCCAGAGACGGTGTTCGTTGCCGCGCTGCACAACACCACCACCGACGAGATCGAGCTGTTCGACGCCGACACCTTGCCTGACGGCACTCGCCACACCTTGGCCTTGCTGCAAGAGGCCTTGCAGCGCGCTGGTGACCAGGTTCGGCGCGAGCGGGCACCCGCTTTGGGCATGGATGCCCTGGCCGATGCCCAGGCCTTGTTCAAGGCTTACCGCCAGCGTGCCAACGATGGCGCGCAGACGCGCCCTGAATGGGGCCTGGCTGGCAACGCGGCTTTCATCATCGCGCCTCGGGCTCGCACCAAGGGCTTGTGCCTGGATGGGCGCACCTTCTTGCATGACTACGACGCCAGCCATGACACCGATGGCAGCGTGCTGGAGCTGTTGATGACGGCGCCCATGCTGGTGACCAACTGGATCAACTGGCAGTACCACGCATCCACCTGCGAACCCACCCGCTTCGGTAGCGGCAACAAGGTGCTGCACAACGTCGTGGGCGGCAACCTGGGTGTGTTCGAAGGCAACGGGGGTGACCTGCGCATTGGCTTGTCCCAGCAATCGGTGCACGACGGCACACGGTGGGTGCACGAGCCCTTGCGCCTGACGGTGGTGATCGATGCCCCGCAATCGGCCATCGATGCCATCGTGGCCAAGCACGCCGTCGTGCGCCAGTTGCTGGAGAACGAGTGGCTGCACCTGTGGTGCATGAGCGAGGCTGGCTTGAAGCGCCACGTGCGCGGCCACTGGCAGGACTTGGGCGGGCTGACATGAAGCATTGGGCCGACCAACGGGTGGCCCTGCTCACCCAACATGGCAAGCAACAAGTGATTGCCCCCGTGCTGGAGCCCGCGCTGGCTTGTGTGGTGCACCACGTGGCGGATTTCGACACGGACCAGCTCGGCACCTTCACCCGGGATGTGCCTCGCCCTGGCTCGCAACTGGATGCGGCCCGCAAGAAAGCCCGCATGGGCATGAGCTTGTCGGGGTTGCCCGTGGGGCTGGCCAGCGAGGGCAGCTTTGGCCCCGACCCGTTCACCGGCATGTTCCCCTGGAACGTCGAAATGCTGGTCTGGCTGGATGATCGCCTGGGCATCGAAGTGGTCGGCATGGCCCAGGGCCCTGCACAAAGCGGGCACTTGCAAACACCTGACTGGGCGGCGCTGGAGCGATTCGCCAACGAAGAAGGCTTTCCAGCTCACCAACTGGTCATGCGCCCTCACGGTCAGGATGACCCTCGCCTGATCAAAGGCATCGCGGACTGGGCGGCTTTGCGGGCGGCTTTCGAAGCCTGCACGAGCCAGGCTGGCAATGGCCAGGTTTTTGTTGAACTGGACCTGCGGGCTTTCGCCAACCCGACGCGCATGGTGCGCATTGGGGAGGCTGCGCAAGACCTGTTGAAGCGCTTGCAATCGACCTGCCCGGCCTGCGCGAAGCCTGGATACGGGGTGGTCAGGCGCCATGGCGGGCTGGTTTGCAGCGCATGCAAGCGGCCAACCAAGGCCTACCTGAGCCAGGAGTGGGCCTGCGCGAGCTGCGAGCATGTCCACACCGAACGTCGAACGGACCTCTTGTTCGCCGATCCAAGGCAATGCGAGCATTGCAACCCGTGAGGGTTGTCGAAAAGGCCTTGGCTACCGCACGCGCCACCAGCCAGGCAACAAGGCCTGCACCTCCGAGCGGCCGTACCGGTCATCCAGCAGGTGCACCACCCCTTGGTCCTCGGTGGTCCTGATCACGCGACCGGCCGCCTGCACGACCTTTTGCAAGCCCGGGTAGAGGTAGTGCAGGGCGTACCCATCGCCCACGATGTCATCGAGCCTAGACTTGATGTGTTCGTTCACGGCGTTGACCTGCGGCATGCCCAGCGTGGCAATGAAGGCCCCGATCAGGCGTTGCCCGGGCAGGTCCACCCCTTCCGAGAACGAGCCGCCCAGCACCGCGAAGCCGATGCCTTGGCTGTGGGGCGTCATGCGCGCCAGGAAGGCGTGCTGCGCGGCTTCGCTCATGCCACGTTGTTGGCGGATGACCGGCACATCGGGGTGTGCGCGCTCGAAGTGATCGGCCACGTCTTGCAGGTAGTCGTGGCTGCTGAAGAAGGCCAGGTAGTTGCCTGGTCGTGCGTGGTACTGCTCGGCCATCCGGTCCACCATCGCCTCGCGTGATCGGGCGCGGTCGGCGTAGCGCGTGGAGATGTGGCGTGCCACCTTCACCTCCAGTTGCTGCGCCGAGAATGGCGACGCCACATCGATGGCCACGCTGCGTTCCGGCGTGCCCAGCAGCGTTTCGAAAAAGTGCGTGGGCCGCAGCGTCGCTGAAAACAGCGTCACGCTGTGTGCCTGGCCGAGCCGGCCTTGCAGAAAAGGTGCGGGCAGCACGTTGCGGATGCTCAAGGTCGAAAGCAGCTTGCTGCGCGTGGACCTGATCGATGCGGCGTCGCCTTGCCGGCCGCTCGCCAGCGAAGCGCCTTCTGGCATCCAGTCGAAGAGGGAGTGGTTGCCGAAGCTGTCGGCCAGCTTGCTCATTTGCAGGCATTCGAAGAAGAAGCCTTGCAGGTCGTGGTCGACCTCGGTGGGGTGCTCAGCCATGTGGTCTGCCATGGCCGCGCAGAGTTGTTGCAAGGCCAGCAGCCAGCCCGATGGGATGTCGGGCAGCACGTGATACGCGTGGGCGTTGTCGCGCGTTTTGTTGATGGCCTGCCAGGCCCTGTGCAGCTTGTCGAAGTGCTTCTTGAGGGCGGGTGGGCCGTGGCGGCGCATGGCTTGCAGCGAGGACTGGTGCAGCTCGCTGCTGTGCATCCTGCGGCCGCGTTCGACCAGGTTGTGGGCCTCGTCGACCAGCACGCCCACGCGCCAATCGCCTTGCTGCATCAGGCCATGCAGCAGCGCGGTCTGGTCGAAGTAGTGGTTGTAGTCGCCCACCACCACGTCGCTCCATTTCACCAGCTCCTGGCTGAGGTGGTAAGGGCAGACCTGGTGGGCGAGGGCGATGGACCGCACCGCCTCGTGGTTCAAGCTGCCCGCTTTGATGGCTTGTGTTCGGGCGTTGGGCAGCCGGTCATAGAAGCCTTGGGCCAGCGGGCACGATTGCCCATGGCAGGCCTTGTCGGGGTGCTCGCAGGCTTTCTCTTTGGCGCGTAGCTCCAGTTCGCGCAGTTGCAGCGACGGGTTGTGCGCTTTCAGGTTCGCGATGGCGTGCAGGGCGGCCGCGCGGCCCGAGGTCTTGGCCGTCAGGAAGTAGACCTTGTCCATCGCCTGCTTGGGGCAGGCTTTGAGCATGGGGAACACGGTGCCGATGGTCTTGCCGATGCCGGTGGGAGCCTGGGCCAGCAGGCATCGTCCGGTTGCGGCGGCTTTGTAGACCGCCTCGGCCAGTTCGCGCTGGCCTGATCGGAATTGCGGATGCACGAAGGCCATCGCATGCAGGCTTTCGTCGCGTGCGCGGCGGTGGGCTTGTTCTTGTTCGGCCCAGGCGATGAAGCGCTGGCAGACATCGGTGAAGTGCGCCTCCAGCTCGGGTGCGCTGTGGCGTTGGCTGAGCACGGTTTCTTTTTGAGTGCCCACGTTGAAGTAGACCAGGGCCACGTCGATGTGGTCGAGCTGGCGTTCTCGGCACAGCAGGGCGCCGTAGACCTTGGCCTGCGCCCAATGCAGGTGGCGATGGTTCTCGGGGATGGCGTCCACCGGGCCTCTGTGGGTCTTGACCTCTTCCACGCGGTTGATTCGCGGGTCATAGCCGTCGGCGCGGCCTTTGACGTTCAGCAAGCCATGCTGGCCGCTGAGCTTGAGCTCGCTTTGGTACCCCACGGGTCGGCGTGCGGCCACCAACGCGTGTCCGGCGATGCCTTCTTGCGCGGTGGGCGTGGGGGTGAAGCGCAGGTCCAGGTCGCCTTGCTTGGCCACGAACTCGCACAGCTCGCGCACGGCGACCTGGTAGCGCGGTGCCTCACTCGCGTGCGGCATGGGGTGGAGGGCCCGGGGGCGTGTCGGTTGACGTCCCGGGCGTGAGCTCGGTGGGCTCGTCCGCGTTGGCCAGCTCTGCCTGGGTGCGCTCAAGCGGACGGCTCATGGGCGATGCCTTGGCCATGGCCATCCACACATCGAAGGGGATGGTGCAGGGCGCATGCCGCGCGGGGCGCAGCATCTCCAGCCGGCCGGTTTCGATGTCGCCATGGATGACCCACACGCCGAGTTCTTCGGGCAGCTCTTGCGGCTCGGCCAGGCCATGGGGGAAGACGTAGTGGCATTCGCTGCACAGCCATTGGTAGGCGCTGCGCTTGGCCGTGTGGCGCAGGTCGGAGAGCAGGTCGGCTCGGCTGACCTTGACCTCGTGAACCATGGGTTGCAGGTAGGCCGGGTTGCTGGTGCGGCGCACCGAGAACAGGTCGGGGCGGGCGAGGCGCCAGCGGTAGGGTTTGGTGGCTGAGTCAGGGCTGAGTGTTTCGGTTGCGTCAACCGGGGTGTCTTCCCACAGCGCAGGGGGGTCGTCAGCACGCGGCGGGGCGGCGCTTTCGGGGGCGGGCTCGTCGATGTCGGCGTCGACCTGGGCGCGCAGCGACAACTCGCGCCAGACCAGGCGCCCGCCATCCACCAGCAGATCCGCCATGCGCAGCGCCAGCCGGTCGTGCTCACTCTCGGCGCGGCGTTGGGCCTGCCGGCTGTGCGCCAGCACCGCGATGCCGGCGTCGGTCAGGCGCAGGCATTCGGTGGCGGGGTGGTCGCCCACCAGGTTCACCCAGCCGGCGGCCAGCAGGTCGATGTCGATGGGGTCCCGGCTGGGCCAACCGGCCGAGCGCCAGATCTTCATGAGGCGCGACAGGTGCGCCCGCGTGGGCTGGGGTGTCACGGCGGAGGTCCTTGGCAGCGTGACGGCGAAAATTGCCTGACACTGTATGAATATAAGGGGTATCCAGTTAGCTCCACAAAAGCCAAAACACTGGATGCATATCCAGCACTCTACACCTTGTCTGGCGGCTTGGGTGAAGCCTTGGTGATGTCGCTGTAGGTGTAGGGGCTGGTTTGC
>JAKARB010000025.1 GCA_021819435.1 Pseudomonadota bacterium
GGTCAAGAAGCTCCTTAGGAATGGCTGGCAGCGCGGGCGCTGCCTTCTTCGCTCGGTTCAGTTTGCTTGGCATACATGCTCCGTTTCGTCATGCTATGCCCTGAACACTAAATTCCTGACAGGCCCGACTCGATCAGGTGGCTGCGGAACTCGCGGCCTGCGGCCGCTCAAACAGTCCTCGCCATCCCCTTGCCTGCGGCAAGGGGCAACCTGATCGAGTCTCCGCTCCTCGGCACCACCCAGGCGCCCGCCCGCACACCGCCTCCGCCCTTTTCCGCCTCGCTGGTGGCATGCCACGTTGACCTCTTGCGCAGGCACATTCGTCACTCACATGCTGGATCAGCTTGCGGGCCGCATTGCGTCGCATCACATCGCATCGTGCCTGGCTGTGGCATGACGAGGGTTTCTGTTCGTTGAGCGAGCCAGCGCTCTTTCGAAGGCTTTCGAGTCAATACCACCAACGAGCCCGGCTTCACCTCATCCGCATGCGGAAAGCGGGGCATCAGGGGCGAAGCCGGCATCGGCTCGGGCGCCTCGCGGGTGCCGAGGAGCGCATCGGCGAGGTGGGCACGCGAAGCGTGCTTCGTCATCTGACTGGCCCGGATTGTTTGAGTGCAGCGCCCGCAGGGCGCGGAACGAGTTGGAGGGCCCCACCTCGCTGGGAGCACCGCAGGGAAGTCACGCCAAAGGCGTGACCACCCGCGTGGCGCCCGAGCCGATGCCGGCGCAGCACCGCCCCGCGCTGCCCCGACAAAACGAACCCACCACCGCAGGCAAAGAAAAAGCGCCCGGCCCCATGAAAGACCGAGCGCCCCAAACAGGCAATCAACTGAAAAGAATCAACCCACCAAAGACCAAGCCTGCACAACAGCCCGCCCCGCGAACAGCGGATGCGCCAGCGCCTCATCGATCGTCAACACCGGCGTCACACACGCATCGGCACCCTCGAACCGCGCAGCCCAAAACGCCAGCGGCTGCGAAGCCACTAACTGAGCCACCTCCGACCTCAAGGCAGAACAATCCGGCGTGCCCGGCAACGCCCCACGCTGCCAATGCCGATTGACCCAGTCAGGCCGCTCGAACACCTCGCAGGCCACCTTCCAAAACTTGAACTCCAGCGCCCCCACCGCCAGGTGCCGGCCATCAGCAGTCGCATAAAGGTTGTAGCAAGGCAGCCCACCGTTGAGCAGGTCTTCCCCCGCCCCCGGCTTGTGCCCCAACACCGGCGCCAACAGCGAAGCCGTCGACTTCGGCATCACGAGGTGCGCATGCAGCCCATGCGCCATGCTCACATCGATGTGACGCCCTCGGCCCGTGCGCCGCGCCTCAATCACCGCCGACAGCACCGCGATGGTCGCCATCGAGCTGCCGCCCGCCAAGTCGCCCCACTGCACATTCGACAAAGCCAGCTCGCCCGTCGGCGCGCGGACCTGATCCAGCACGCCCGACAGCGCCATGAAGTTCAGGTCATGCCCCGCCTTGTGGGCCCAAGCACCCGTCTGCCCATAACCGGTGATGGACACCATCACCAGCTTCGGGTTGAGCGCGTGCAGGCGCGTGGCGTCCAGCCCCATGCCCTGCAGCACGCCAGGCCGGAAGCTGTCGACCATCACGTCGGCGGTGGCCAGCCAGTCGCGCAGGGTGGCCAGATCGGCCTCGTTGCGGAAGTCGACCTTGCGGCCCTCCTTGCCATGGTTGAGCGCCTCGAACAGCGGGCCCAGCGGGCGTGCCGGGTCGCCCTCGGGCGGCTCCACCTTGATGACCTCGGCGCCCAGATCGGCCAGCATGCGAGTGCCGAAGGGGCCCGGCAGGTTGCGCGTGAGGTCGATCACGCGCAGGCCCTCCAGCAAGCCGCTCAGCGAGCCGGGCTGGCCCAGCTCGCCAGCCTGACCAATTTGCCCGATCTGGCCGATCGCGGCACCCTCCGCGCTCACGCCACGTCCTCGAAGCGGCCCCCTTCCTGCGCCATCTTCACGACGATGGCGGCAGGCTCGAAGCGCGGGCCGTAGGCCTTGGCCAGCTCACGTGCGCGCGCCACAAAGCGCTTGGCGCCGACGGCGTTGATGAACTGCAAGGCCCCACCCTGGTTGGGCGCGAAGCCCCAGCCGAAGATTGAGCCGATGTTGGCGTCGGCCACCGAGCGCACCACGCCTTCTTCGAAGCAGCGCGCGGCCTCGTTGGCCTGGGCGTAGAGGAGCCGGTCCACGATCTCCTGCTGCGAAGGCTGATCGGCCTTGGGCGGGTACACCTCCAGCAAGCCGGGCCACAGGCTCTTGTCCTTGCCGTTGTAGTCGTAGAAGCCTTTGCTGGCCTTCTTGCCAATGCGCTGGTGCTCGCCACCCACCTTCTGCACCACGGCGAAGCCTGGGTGCACGGCGGGCAGGGGCACGCCTTCGGCCTCCAGGTCCTTGCGCGTGGTCTCGGCGATGTAGAGCGACAGGCTGAGCGAGACCTCGTCCTGCAAGGCCAGCGGCGGCATCGGCATGCCCGCCTTCAGGCCGGCAACCTCGATGGAGCGCGGGTGCACGCCCTCGCCCAGCATCGCCATGCCTTCCATGATGTAGGTCGTGAACACGCGCGAGGTGTAGAAGCCGCGGCGGTCGTTGACCACGATGGGTGTCTTGCCGATCTGCAGTACGTAGTCGAAGCCGCGTGCCAGCGTCTCGTCGGACGTCTCTTTGCCCACGATGATCTCGACCAGCGGCATCTTATCCACCGGCGAGAAAAAGTGCAGTCCGATGAAGTTGGCCGGACGCGCGCTGGCCTGGGCCAGGCCGGTGATGGGCAGCGTCGACGTGTTCGAGGCATACACCGCGTTGGCCGGGATCACGGCCTCGGCCTTCTTCGTGGTCTCGGCCTTGATGGCGCGGTCCTCGAAGACGGCTTCGATCACCAGGTCGCAGCCTTCGAGGTCATCGTAAGAAGTGGTCGGCTTGATGCGGGCGAGCAGCGCGTCGCGCTTCTCGGCCGTGCTGCGACCACGCGAGATGGCCTTGTCCAGGATGCCTTGCGAGTAGGCCTTGCCCTTCTCGGCGTTCTCTTGCGTCGTGTCCAGCAGCACCACGTCGATGCCGACCTTGGCCGACACGTAGGCGATGCCCGCGCCCATCATGCCGGCACCCAGGATGCCGACCTTCTTGACCTGCCCTTCGGCGAAGCCCTTGGGGCGTGACTGGCCCTTCTTGATGGCGTTGAGCTGGTGCCACAGCGTGCCGATCATGTTCTTGCTGGTCTGTGAGACCACGCAAGCGGCGAAGTAGCGCGACTCGACCTGCGAGCCAGCGTCGAAGTCCAGCAGGCAGCCCTCGAACAGGCAGCTCATGATGTGCGTGAGCGCCGGATAGTTGCCGTGCGCCTTGGCGTTGGCCATCGACGGCGCGATGGCGAGCACCTGCACCACCGCCGGGCTCTTGCTGTCGCCACCGGGGATGCGGAAGCCCTTGTTGTCCCAAGGCTGCGAGGCCTTGGGGTTGGCCTTGCACCAGGCTTTGGCTTTCGCCAGCATGTCTTCGCGCGTGGTGGCCAGCTCGGTGATCAGGCCCATGTCCTTGGCCTTGGCCGCCGTCAGTTCCTTGCCTTGCGTGATGAGCTCGAAGCTCTTCTGGATGCCGATCATGCGCGGCACACGTTGCGTGCCACCGCCACCGGGCAGCAGGCCCAGCTTGACCTCAGGCAGGCCGAACTTGGCCTTGGGGTCGTCGATGGCGACGCGCGCGTGGCAGGCCAGGGCCAGCTCCAGGCCGCCGCCCAGGGCCGTGCCGTTGAGCGCGGCCACCACGGGCTTGCCGCACTTTTCCATGCGGCGCAGCATGCCCTTGAGGTCTTCACACAGCTTGTAGGCCTCTTCGGCCGTGGTGATCTGCGTGAGTTGGTCGATGTCGGCGCCGACGATGAAGGTCGACTTGGCCGAGGTGATGACCAGACCCTTGAGGTTGTTGTCGGTTTCGAGCTGCTCGACGAGGCCGGCAAAGGGCTCGACCAGGGTCGGGTTGAGCACGTTCATCGCGCGGCCCGGCATGTCGATGGTGACCAGGCCGATGCCGTCGGCATCGATTTCCAAACTGAATGCGGAGGTGTTGTCTTGAGATTGAGTCATGGTCAGTGCCTCCCGGATCAGACGCGTTCGATGATGGTGGCGATGCCCATGCCGGCACCGATGCACAAGGTGGCCAGGGCCGTGGACTTGCCCGTGCGCTCGAGTTCATCGAGGGCGGTGCCCAGGATGATGGCGCCGGTGGCGCCCAGCGGGTGGCCCATGGCGATGGAGCCGCCGTTGACGTTGACACGGTCCATCGACACACCCAGGTCCTTGGCGGTCTTCATGGGCACGGTGGCGAAGGCCTCGTTGATTTCCCACAGGTCGATGTCGCCCGGGGTCATGCCCAGCTTGCCCAGCGCCTTCTTGCAGGCCGGCGTGGGGCCGGTCAACATGATGGTGGGCTCGGAGCCGCACTCGGCTGTCATCAGCACGCGGGCGCGGGGCTTCAGACCGGCCTTGATGCCGGCTTCCTTGCTGCCCAGCAGCACCAGCGCGGCGCCGTCGACGATGCCCGACGAGTTGCCGGCGTGGTGGGCGTGGATGACCTTCTCGATGGTGGTGTACTTGTCGAGCGCGGTGGCGTCGAAGCCCACGGTGCCCATCATCTCGAACGAGGGCATCAGCTTGGCCAGCGACTCGACCGAGGTGCCGGGGCGGATGGTCTCGTCCTTGGCCAGCATCAGCATGCCGTTGATGTCCTTGACGGGGATGACCGACTTATCGAAGCGGCCCTCGGCCTGCGCGGCCGCAGCGCGGCGGTGCGACTCGGCGGCGTACGCATCGAGGTCAGCACGCGAGAAGCCTTCCAGCGTGGCGATCAGGTCGGCCGAGATGCCCTGGGGCACGAAGGCCGTGCCGCTGTTGATGCGCGGGTCCATCACCCAGGCGCCGCCGTCCGAGCCCATGGGCCAGCGGCTCATGCTCTCGACGCCACCGGCGACGACCATGTCGTCCAGACCCGCGCGGATCTTGGCCGCGGCCATGTTGATGGCTTCCAGGCCCGAAGCGCAGAAGCGCGACAGCGTCACACCGGCGACGGACTCGGCCCAGCCAGCATCCATCACGGCGGTGCGGGCGATGTCGGCGCCTTGTTCGCCCACCGGCGTCACGCAACCCAGGATCACGTCATCGACCAGCGAGGTGTCGAGGTGGTGGCGTTGTTGCAAGCCCTGCAGCAGGGTGCGCAGCAGCCACACCGGCGTGGCCTGGTGCAGGCTGCCGTCTTTCTTGCCCTTGCCGCGCGGGGTGCGCACGGCGTCGAAAATGTAGGCTTCGATCATGTGAAGCTCCTTCTGTTCAAGTGGATGTGACTCAGTGGTTCACGGGGTTGCGCGCGCCTGAGCGAGCGGGGATGAGCCTGCGTTGAGAAGCGCAGCCGTGCAGGCGCACGGCGAGCATCGCCAACGCAGGATCGCCCCGCGCATCTGGCGCGCGCTCCCCGACTTACAGGAAGCGAGAGGCCAGTTCCTTCATGATCTCGTTGGTGCCGCCATAGATGCGTTGCACGCGCGAGTCGGCCCACAGGCGGGCGATCGGGTACTCCTTCATGTAGCCGTAGCCACCGAAGAGCTGCAGGCATTCGTCGACCAGCTTGCACTGGTTGTCGGTGATCCAGTACTTGATCAGCGCAGCACGGTCCACGCCCAGCTCGCCCTTGAGGTGCGCCACCATGGCGGCGTCCACCAGCGCGCGCGAAGCCAGCAGCAGGGCCTGGCATTCGGCCAGCTTGAAGCGGGTGTTCTGGAAGCTGAAGATGGGCTTGCCGAAAGCCTTGCGCTCCTTCGTGTATTCGAGCGTGACCTTCATCGCGTATTCCATCGCGGCGATGCCGGCCAGGGCCACAAGCATGCGCTCCTGCGGCAGCTCCTGCATCAGCTGGAAGAAGCCCATGCCCTCTTGCTCGCCGATCAGGTTGTGCTTGCTCACCACCACGTCGTCGAAGAACAGCTCGGAGGTGTCTTGCGCTTCCATGCCGATCTTGTCGAGGTTGCGGCCACGGCGAAAGCCTGGCGCCTCATCGGTCTCGACCACGAACAACGAAATGCCTTGCGCGCCCTTGTCCTTGTCGGTCTTGCAGACCACGATGATCAGGTTGGCAAGCTGGCCGTTGGTGATGAAGGTCTTGCTGCCGTTGATGGTGTAGGTCTCGCCATCGGCCGACTTCTGCGCCAGCGTGCGCACACCTTGCAGGTCGCTTCCGGTGCCGGGTTCGGTCATGGCGATGGCGCTGATCAGCTCGCCGGTGGCCAGCTTGGGCAGCCAGCGCTTCTTCTGCTCCTCGGTGCCGTAATGCAGGATGTAGGGCGCGACGATGCCCGAGTGCAGCGAGCCGCCGAAGCCGCCGATGCCGGCCTCACCCTGCGCCAGCACCAGCGCGGCTTCGTGACCGAAGTCGCCACCGCCACCGCCGTATTGCTCGGGCATCGAGGCGCACAGGAAGCCGTTGGCGCCGGCGTCTTCCCATGCCTGGCGATCCATCATGCCCTGGGCGCGCCAGCCTTCGTCCTTCGGCTGCCATTGTTCGATCATGAAGCGCTTGGCCGACTCGAACACCATCTTGTGCTCGTCGGTCATCCACGCGGGGGCAAAGTTTTGAATGGCCATGGGTGTCTCCTCGATCCGTGTCGGGTTGGGTTCTGCTTCAGCACCACGATGCCGGTCCCACCATCAAACGGTAACCAGAATTACCTATGGAGAAAACCGGGGGGTCCTCCGGGGCATGGGCGGTGATCCTGATCCCTTGCCCCTCGAACCCTTTTTGCATCGTGCTGCGCAACGGATGCCGATCTTGACGTTAACGTCATGCCGAGGCAAGGGGGCTTCACCAAAATTTTCGAACGACCGTTCATTTGGTACGATTGCTTTCCAATTCGGAATGAACGCATCCCATGCCCGCGACCGCCTCCCGAACCGCCCCTCCCGGCACCGCCGACGAACGCCGGGCCGCCTTGGGCAGCATGCGCGCCGACACGCTGGCGCGCATCGAGCAGGCCGTGCTCACCCTGTTCTCCACGCGTGATTTCCACGAGGTGGCGCTGCTCGACGTGGCCAAGGAGGCGCGCGTGTCCCTGCAGACCATCTACAAGTACTTCGGCAGCAAGGAAGTGCTGGTCTACGCCATGCTCGACGTGATGCTGGGGCGGCTGGCCGAGCGCATGATCGACCACCTCCAGGGCATCGACGACGCCCGCGAGCGCCTGCGCAAGACCTTCTGGGTCACACTCGACTACATGGACAAGCACCCGGCGGTGATGATGCTGCTCTTCACCGCGGTGCCCGTGTCACGCCACCAGAACATCCGCATCTACGAAAGCCCGGAGCTGATGGGCGCCTTCATGGGCGTCTTCAAGGATGGCCAGGCGCGCGGCGTGCTCAACCGGCGCGTGTCCACCAAGATCCTGCTCGACATCTTCATGGGCATCATCGGCCGCGTGGTGCTGATGCACATCGTGCGGCGCGAAAAGCAATCGCTGCTCACCCAGTTCGACGAGCTCTTTCACATCTTGTGGCGGGCGCTGTCGGCCGACGAGGCTCGATGAGCCCTCACCAAACGCCGCGCCCGACCCGCCACCATCGCGCTCACAGCAGGACGATGTCGTCGTAGCAGGACAGGACTTCGTCAACTTCGTCCTGGCATTGCCAGCCCAGCTTGGGCCAGCCACCGGCGTGCATGCAGGCGGTGAACAGTTGCTCGGGTTGGGTGCACTGGCTGGGGTTCATGGTGAAGTCCTTCAGGCTGGCGCGTGAACATCCACGCACCCTCATGGTGGGCAACGCGCCCCGTTCAATGTTGCGGGTGATCCCTTTGCTGCGCCGCACACATCTCGCCAACCCGCCCGCCTGAACAAGGGGGATGCGGCCCGATCGGGTTGGGTGTTCGCCCGCATCCGCCCGATTCGGCGCCAATTTGTCCGCGAATCCGGGGGCGGGAATTGAGGTTTCGCCCGTCGCGGCCGATATCTCACTCAGCTCCTGGACGATTCACCATGCACGCTGACCTGCCCGTCGACCTCCTACCGCTGGATGAAAACCGCCGGCTCACCGCGCTGCGCGCGCTGGAGATCCTCGACACGGAACCGGAGACCAATTTCGACGCCCTCACCCGCCTCGCTGCCCACGCGCTGGCCATGCCCATCGCCACCATCGGGCTGATGGACAGCCACCGGCTGTGGTTCAAGTCGCGCGTAGGGCTGGACATCCAGGAGGTGGATCGTCAGTTGGCCTTTTGCTCGCACGCCATCCACCGCCCCGATCACCTGCTGATCATCCCGGACCTGCAAAGCAACGCCTGCTTCGCCACCAACCCGCTGGTCACCAGCGAGCCAAGGCTGCGCTTTTACGCAGGCGCGCCGCTGGTCGATGCCTCGGGCGCAGTGTTGGGCACGCTGGCCGTGTTCGACACCGCGCCGCGCACCTTCACGCCTGCTCAAGAAGCCGTGCTGCGCGACCTCTCGGCCCTCGTGACCTGTGCGCTGCGCGCGCGCCAGCAGGCCCAGCAGCTCAAGCACCTGGCCATGACCGACCACCTCACCGGCCTGGCCAACCGCGCGCATTTCGACCGCGCGCTGGAAGCCGAGTTCGGCCGCGCGGTGCGCCAGGGCGAGCCCTTCACGCTGCTGCTGCTTGACCTCGATGGCTTCAAGGCCGTCAACGATGGATTTGGCCACGCGGCCGGCGACGAAACGCTCAAGGAAGTCAGCCAGCGACTGCTCGCCCAGGTGCGCGCGGGCGACGTGCTGGCGCGCCTGGGTGGCGACGAGTTCGGCATCATCATGCGCGACGGCCCGGCCGAATCGGCCCAGGCGCTGGCGCGGCGCATCGTGCGCGCCGTCTCGCAACCCATCAAGCTCAGCAGTGGCGACGAGGTGGGCGTGGGCGTGTCGGTCGGCATGGCCGCCTATGGCGACGACGTCATGTCGGTGCGCAAGCTGGTATCGCAGGCTGACCAGGCCCTTTACGAGGCCAAGAAACAGAACGAGCGGCGCTGGAAGATGTTCGTCGGTATCCGCGCCTGATCAGGCCGCCTTGCCCTGACCGCCACCGTCACGCTTGGCTGCCAAGGTCTGGCGTGTGCGCTCGTTGATGAAGCGCAGCTCGGCCAGCGAGGCGTCGATCTGCGCGCGCTTGGCTTCCAGCTCGGCGATGGCTGCATCGGTTTTCTCGATCACCCAGGTCAGCTGCTGGATGCGGCCTTCGCCATGCTGGCCGTACATGTCGAGGTAGTGCTTGATCTCGGCCAGCGGCGTACCCAATGACTTGGCACGCAGGATGCGCATGAGCCGCGCCCGGTCGACCTGGCTGTAAACGCGCGTGCCGTTGATGCGGCGCGGTGCCAGCAGGCCCTTGGTTTCGTAGAAGCGCAAGGCGCGCGGCGAGACCTTGTAGCGCTCGCACACCTCGGCGATGCCCATGATCGCGTCCGTGTCACGGTCATCGTGGTCTTCCAGCGCCCACGATGGCGGCACACCGCTGGCCGTCTCTTCACCGGTGCTTTGTTCTGGCTTGGATTTCACGGGGCGCCCCACTGCTCTGCTCGCTGACTCGCTGGAGATGCCGATGGTACGTCAAGCACGACATCGCGCTGCCGCCCACCGTCATCGGTTGACACACGCCACGTTAAGGGAAATCACCGCCCATCAGCCTAGGTGATTCACCCAGCACGCACTTGGTTGACGTTAACGTCAACCGCGCATACATTGGCGAGGACTCATCAAAGATCACCCCAAGATGCCCGCCCTGCGCTCCACCCTCAACCCGCAGTCCGACACCTTTCGCGCCAACGCCACCCGCATGCGTGAGCGCCTGGAGCAAGTGCGCGCCCTCGAAGCGCGGGTGCGCGAGGGCTCGGCCGCCAAGCGGGAGAAGTTCGAAAAGCGCGGCCAGTTGCTGCCCCGCGAGCGCGTCGCCCGCCTGATCGACCGGGGCACGCCCTTTTTGGAGCTGTCCACGCTGGCCGGCCTCGGCATGCACGACGACGACGGCAAGAAGACGGTGCTGGGCGGCGGCACCATCATCGGCATCGGCGTGGTGGCCGGCAAGCGCTGCCTGATCACCGCGTCTGATTCCGCGCTCAAGGGCGGCACCATCTCGCCCATGGGCCTGAAAAAAGGCCTGCGCGCCCAAGAAATCGCCCGCGAAAACAAGCTGCCCCTGATCGGCCTGGTCGAATCCGGCGGCGCCAACCTCATGTACCAGGCCGAGATCTTCGTGGATGGCGGCAAGAGCTTCGCCAACCAGGCGCGCCTGTCGGCCATGGGCATCCCGCAGATCGCGGTGGTGCATGGCTCGTCCACGGCTGGCGGCGCCTACCTGCCCGGCCTGTCGGACTACGTGGTGTTGGTCAAGGGCCGCTCGAGCATCTACTTGGCCGGCCCGCCGTTGGTGAAAGCCGCCATCGGCGAAGACGCGTCTGACGAAGACCTGGGCGGCGCCGAGATGCACGCCAGCGTCACCGGCCTGGGCGAGTACCTGGCCGACAACGACGCCCACGCCATCGCCCTCACGCGCGACCTGCTCGACAAGCTGCAATGGGACGCGGTGCGTGCACAACCCACCGTGCCCGCGCCGCTGTACGACGAGCAGGAGCTGCTCGGCTGCATCCCCGCCGACGACCGCGAGCCCTTCGACACCCGCGAGGTCATCGCCCGCATCGTCGATGGCTCCGACTTCCTGGAGTTCAAGGCCAATTACGGCAGCGAGACGCTGTGCGGCCACGCCCGCATCAACGGCCACCTGGTCGGCATCCTGGGCAACAACGGCCCCATCCAGCCACAGGGCTCGGCCAAGGCCGCGCAGTTCATCCAGCTGTGCGACCAATCGGGCACGCCGCTGGTCTTCTTGCAGAACACCACGGGCTACATGGTGGGCTCGGCGGCCGAACACGGCGGTGCCATCAAGCATGGCTCCAAGATGATCCAGGCCGTGGCCAACGCGCGCTGCCCGAAGTTCACCATCGTACTGGGCGGCTCATTCGGCGCGGGCAACTACGGCATGTGCGGCCGGGGATTCGATCCGCGCTTCATCTTCTCGTGGCCTTCCGCGCGCGTGGCCGTGATGGGCGGCACGCAGGCCGCGAAGGTGATGGAGATCGTCACGCGCGGCAAGATGGAACGCGCCGGCATGCCCGTCAACGACGCGATGCTCGAAGGCATGTCGGGCGAGATCAAGAAGCGCCTGGACGCCGAGAGCAACGTGCTGTTCGGCACCGCCCGCCTGTGGGACGACGGCGTGATCGACCCGCGCGACACCCGCCGCGTGCTCTCGCTGTGCCTCGATCTGGCGCGCGAGGCCGATCAACGCGAACTGCGCGGCAACACCTTCGGCGTGGCGCGCTTCTGATCGCCACCCGAGCCCTTCTGCATCGATTCACTGGCCATCTCGCCACCACGACCCGGCGCCACCCAATTCACACAGAGCACACAGAGCGCCCCACCGATCCCCGAGGAGAACCCCATGCAATTCACCCCCGAACACAAGCAACTGGCCGAGACCGTCAAGCGCTTCTGCGAGCAGGAGATCAACCCCCACGTGAAAGCCTGGGAAGAAGCCGAGATCTTCCCCGCCCACGAGGTGTTCAAGAAGATGGGCAAGCTGGGCCTGCTCGGCGTCAAGTACGACACGGCCTACGGCGGCATGGGCCTGGACTTCTCGTACTCGATGGTGGTGGCCGAAGAGCTGGGCGCCATCCCCTGCGGCGGCGTGCCCATGGCCATCGGCGTGCAAACCGACATGTGCACTCCTGCCCTGCACCGCTTCGGCTCCGATGAGTTGAAGAAGGAGTACCTGGCCCCTGCCATCGCTGGCGACATGGTGGGCTGCATCGGCGTGAGCGAAGCCGGTGGTGGCTCCGACGTGGCCGCGCTGAAAACCACCGCTCGCACCGAAGGCGACGACTACGTCATCAACGGCAGCAAGATGTGGATCACCAACGCCACCCAGGCCGACTGGTGCTGCCTGCTGGCCAACACCTCCGAAGGCCCGGTGCACAGCAACAAGTCGCTGATCATCGTGCCGATGGATGCCAAGGGCATCACCACGCAAAAGATCAAGAAGATCGGCATGAACTCGTCGGACACGGCGCAGATCTTCTTCGACAACGTGCGCGTGCCCCGCCGCAACCTCATCGGCACCGAAGGCGCGGGCTTCATGATGCAGATGATCCAATTCCAGGAAGAGCGCCTGTACGGTGCGGCCAACTCGCTGAAGATGCTGGACAAGCTCATCGACCTGACCATCGAGTACTGCAAGGAGCGCCACACCTTCGGTCAGCCGCTGATCAACAACCAGGTCATCCACTTCCGCCTGGCAGAGCTGCGCACCGAGGTCGAGCTGCTGCGCTCGCTGGTCTACCGCGCGGTCGATGAATACGTGCAGGGCCGTGACGTCACCAAGATGGCCTCGATGGCCAAGCTCAAGTGCGGCCGCCTGATCCGCGAAGTGGCCGACAGCTGCCTACAGTACTGGGGCGGCATGGGCTTCACGCATGACAACCCCATCTCGCAGGCCTACCGCGACGGCCGCTTGGTCTCCATCGGCGGCGGCGCTGACGAAATCATGCTGGGGATCATCTGCAAGTTCGAGGGCACGCTGCCCAAGAAAGCACGATGAGAGGCCCGCTGAGATGAACTTCACCACCATCCAGGTCCAGCTTGCCCAGGGCGTGTGCACCCTCACGCTCAACCGCCCCGAGGTGCGCAATGCCATGTCGCTGGCCATGGTCAGCGAACTGCTGGCCGCGTTGAAGGCCGCCGAACAAGACTCGGATGTGCGCGCCGTGGTGCTGCGCGGCAGCGGCGGGCACTTCTGCGCCGGTGGCGACATCTCGGACATGGCGCAGGCGCGCATGAAGCTCGCGCAGATGCAAATGATGCAAGTGCCGCCAGCCATGCCAGATGCGCACGGTGCCTCGATGCCGGCTACCAGTGGCACCACCAACGCCAACGGCACCGCCCCCAACCCGGTCGCCGAAACCAACGCCGCCTTCGGCCGCCTGTGCCTGGCCTATGCGCGCTCGCCCCTGCCCATCGTCACGGTGCTTGAAGGCACGGTGATGGGCGGCGGCTTCGGGCTGGCCTGCGTGTCCGACGTCAGCCTGGCGCTCGACACCGTGGCCTTCCGCTTGCCTGAAACCTCGCTGGGCATCATCCCCGCGCAGATCGCGCCCTTCCTGGTTGAGCGCCTGGGCTACGCCGAGGCCAAGCGCCTGTCGGTGACCGGCGCGAAGATCAACGCCGCCGAAGCGCTAACGCTGCGCCTCGTTCACGAGGTGCACACCAACACCGACGAACTCGCAGGCGCGCTGCAACGCACGCTGGCCAGCATCCTGGCCTGTGGCCCCAACGCCATCGCGACCACCAAGGGCCTTTTGGCCCGTGCCCGCCTGGCGCCGCCCGAACAACTCATCGACGACGCAGCGCAATCGTTCGCGCATGCCGTGCTCAGCGACGAAGGCCAGGAAGGCACGGCCGCCTTCATGCAAAAGCGCAAACCCAGGTGGGCATGACCATGTTCAACAAGATCTTGATCGCCAACCGAGGCGAAATCGCCTGCCGCGTCATCCGCACCGCCCGCAAGCTCGGCTACCGCACGGTGGCCGTCTTCAGCGAAGCCGATGCGCAGGCGCCGCACGTGTCCATGGCCGACGAGGCCGTCTGCATCGGCCCTGCTGCGGCAGCACAGTCCTACCTCAATGCCTCCGCCCTGCTCGCCGCCTGCCGCAAGACCGGCGCCAACGCGCTGCACCCCGGCTACGGCTTCCTGTCTGAGAACGCCGATTTCGCCCAAGCCTGCGCCGACGCTGGCGTGACCTTCATCGGCCCCAGCCCCGAAGCCATCCGCGTGATGGGCGACAAGGCCGGCGCCAAGCGCGCCATGATCGAAGCCGGCGTGCCCTGCGCACCCGGCTACCTGGGCGACAAGCAAGACGACGCCACCCTCATTGAGCAAGCCGAACGCCTGGGCTACCCGCTGCTGGTCAAGGCCGTGAGCGGCGGTGGTGGGCGCGGCATGCGCTTGGTCCATGAACAAGGCGAGCTGGCGCAAGCCATCGCCAGCGCACGTCGCGAAGCACAGAGCGCCTTTGGTGACGGCACGCTGATGCTCGAACGCCTCATCCTCGATGGCCGCCACATCGAGATCCAGGTCTTCGCCGACGCGCACGGCAACGCCGTCTACATCGGCGAGCGCGACTGCACGGCCCAGCGCCGCCGCCAGAAAGTCATCGAAGAATCGCCCTCGCCCGTGGTCAGCCCCGCCATGCGCGAACGCATGGGCCGCGACGCCGTGCTCGCCGCGCAAGCCATCGGCTACCGTGGCGCCGGCACCATCGAATACATCGTCGACCAGGACCTGAACCACTACTTCCTGGAGATGAACACGCGTTTGCAGGTCGAGCACCCGGTCACCGAGATGGTCTCGGGCTTCGACCTGGTCGAGTGGCAGATCCGCGTGGCCGACGGCCAGCCGCTGCCCGCCAAGCAGGAAGACATCACCCTCACCGGCCACGCCATCGAAGCCCGCCTCTACGCAGAAGACCCGTACGCCGGCTTCGCGCCGCAGACCGGCCCGGTGCAATGGTGGCGCCCCGCGCTGGCCCTGTACGACGGCGTGCGCATCGACGACGGCATCCGCGAAGGCGGCGCCGTCACGCCGCACTACGACCCCATGGTCGCCAAGCTCATCGTGCATGGCCGCGATCGCACCGACGCCATCCGCCGCCTGATGGCCACGCTCGACGATGCGCCGCTGCTGGGCCTGAAGCACAACGCCCGCTTCCTGCGCGACCTGGTCGACCACCCGCGCTTCCGCGCAGGCAGCATGACCACCACGCTGATCGACCAGTGGCAGGCCGATGGCGATGCGATCCTGCAAGCGCCTGTCGCCTCCGATGAAGCCTGGCTGATCGCCGGTGCGCTGTTCGGCGCGCGCCAGCAAGGCCAAGGCACGGTGCTGCGCGCAGACAGCGTCAGCGCATGGGACCTGCCACTGAGACAAGACAGCGTCCAACGCACCTTGCGCGTGACAGCGCCCAACCAGTCGCAAGACAGCGGCCGCTACCGCGTGGCCCTCGAACCCCACGCCCCCCCGCAGACACTCAGCCTGCTGGGCCAGGACACCGAACGCGGCGAGGCCCGCGTCGAAATCGACGGCGTGCAACGCCGCGTGCGCGCCATGTGGCTGAACGCCGAAGGCCGCGAGCAACTGAACCTCGTCATCGACGCCGCCGTCTTCACCTTCACGGAAGTGTCAGCCTGGCCCGACGCCGGCAACGCGCTCGACCCGAGCCGCGCCCTGGCCCCCGTAGCCGGCACCGTCACGCAAGTGCTCGTGCAAGCGGGCGATGCGGTCACCGAAGGCCAGCCGCTGCTCGCCATCGAGGCCATGAAGATGGAAATGTGGCTCAACGCGCAAGCACCCGGCGTGATCAAAGCCGTTCACGCCAAAGCCGGCGACCAGGTGCAGGCCAAGGCCCTGCTGATCGACATCGAACCCACCAAGGAAGACTGACATGGACAAGGCCATCCTCACCTGCGCGCTCACTGGCGTGCTCACCGACCCGGCGCAACACCCCGTTCCCGTCACCGCCAAGGAAATGGCCGCCGCCGCACGCGAAGCCTACGATGCGGGCGCCTCGATCATGCACGTGCACCTGCGCCGGCAAGAGCCCGGCATGGGCCGCCTCCCCAGTTGGGACCCGGCCGTAGCCGGCGAGATCGACACCGCCATCCGCGCAGCCTGCCCGGGCGTCATCATCAACCTGACCACCGGCGTGGTCGGCCCCGACATCAGCGGCCCGAGCGCCTGCATCCGCGCCGTGCGCCCCGAGATCGCGGCCTGCAACGCCGGCAGCCTCAACTACCTGAAGATCAAGGACAACGGCCAATGGGCCTGGCCGCCCATGCTCTTCGACAACACGGTCGACAAGGTCAAGGCCATGATCGACGTGATGAACGAAACCGACACTCGCCCCGAGTTCGAATGCTTCGACGTGGGCATCGTCCGCTCGGTGGGCATGTACCAAAAAGCCGGCATGGCCGAGCACCTCGAATACAACTTCGTCATGGGCGTGGCCTCCGGCATGCCCGCCGACGCCGAGCTGCTCAAGCTGCTGGTGAAGTACCGCGAGCCGAACACCATTTGGCAGACCACCCTGATCGGCCGCGAAGAGATCTGGGCCGTGCACCAGGCCACCGCCGATCTGGGCGGCATGCTGCGCACCGGCGTGGAAGACACCTTCTACCTGCCCGGCGGCGAGAAGACATCGGGCAACGGGCAGTTGATTGAAGCGCTGGCGGCGTGTGCCAAGCGGGCGGGGCGTGACGTGGCTTCGCCGGTTGAGGCAAGGCAGATGCTGGGGCTGCGCGGGGCCGAGCACCATGGGGTGGGGGCGGTGGGGTTGGCGCCTTGATGGAGATGTGAGGACTCAAGCCTCCACTCACACCCCCGTACCCGCGAAGAAACCAAACGTCCCCCGCCCCGCCCCCTTGGCCGCATACAACGCCACATCGGCATGCCGCAGCAAGGTCTCGCAGTCCTTGCCATCCTGGGGAAACATCGCGATGCCCACGCTGCAGCCGATGTTGGCCTCGCGCTCGCCGGGCAAGGCAAAGGGCTGCCTCATGCGCTCGATGATGGCGCGCGCCACCACCTCAGCGCCATCAGGGCTGGCCAGGTCTTCGAGCACCACCACGAACTCGTCACCCCCGATGCGCGCCACCGTGTCGTTCTCGCGCAGATTCAAGCGCAGACGCTTGGCCACGCCCTTGAGCAGCTCGTCACCCGCTTCGTGACCCATCTGGTCATTCACCGGCTTGAAGCGGTCGAGGTCGAGGAAGAGCACAGCACACAGGGCGCCCGAGCGCTGGGATCGCTCCAGGGTGTGGCGCAGCCGCGAGTGCAGCAGCACGCGGTTGGGCAGGTCGGTCAGCGCGTCATGGTGGGCCAATCGATCGATCTGAGTCTGCGCATGTGGGATGCGCGTGATGTCGGTGTAGATGCTCACGAAGTTGATGATGTGCTGCTGTTCGTCGCGTACCGCGCTCACGGCTAGCCAACCCGGGTGGATTTCGCCACCCTTGCGCCGGTTCCAGATCTCGCCCTGCCAAAACCCCGTCTCGATGAGTTCCGACCAGAACGCCCGAAAGAACTCGCGGTCGTGCCGCCCCGAGGCCAGCAGACGAAGGTTGAGCCCGAGCAGCTCTGACTCGCTGTACTCCGTGATGCGCTCGAAAGCCGGGTTGACGGCCAGCACACGCGCCTGTGCATCGGTGATGGCCACGCCCTCCTGCGTCGAGCGGAAGACGGTGGCCGCCAGGCGCAGCCGCTCCTCCTGCTGATGGTGCTCGGTGATGTCCCGCGTCACCTTGGTGAAGCCCTTGACCTGCCCATCCGCCTCGCGCATGGCAGTGATGAGCACACTGGCGCGAAAAGTGCTGCCATCCTTGCGCACACGCAGGCCCTCGCCCCGGAACTGCCCAGAGACCAAAGCGGTGGCCAAGGCATGCTCGGGCACGTTGTTGACGATGTCCTCAGGCGTGTAGAAGCGGCTGAAGTGCTGGCCAATGATCTCTTCTGCCTCCCAGCCCTTGATGCGCCGCGCTCCCGCATTCCAGCTGAGAATCACGCCGTGAGGGTCGAGCATCAGCACGGCGTAGTCCCGCACGCTTTCCACCATGAGCCGAAAGCGCTCATCGCTTTCAGCCACGGCATCCGAGAGCTTCAGCGCCATGGCGTGGGCGCGCAGCCGGGTGTTGGCCAGGCTCCAGACCAGGGCGCAAAACAGCGCACCGCCAATGGCCACAACCCCCAGGCTGGCGAAGTAAGCCCCTTGTCCCGGCAGAGGCCAATTGCCCGGCATCGGACGATAGCTCAACTGCCATTGCCGGCCATGAATGGGCAGGATGACGTTCACCTCGGTGTCGATTTCTTCACCCTGATGGACACCTGCCTGTTCGCCGTGGCTGTCAAAGAGCAGGGTCGGTTTGTCCTGACCGGTCGGCCCCACATCGGCCACCCGCACATGCACGCGCTGGAGATCCCGCTGGAACACAGCGTTGAGCAGGTCGGCCATGCGAAAGGTGGCGTACACCCAACCCTCCAGCAAGCGCTGGCGCTGCTCTTTTGTGGCGGGGTGCATGCCGCCTTTGTAAACCGGCATGTAGGCCAGGACACCGGCCTGCACGTCCACTTCCGTCTCCTGGATCAGGTGGACCCGGCCGCTGTACGCGATCTCGCCGGTGTCGCGCGCACGCTGCATGGCTTCGCGACGAACAGGCTCTGAGTACACGTCGAAGCCGAAGGCCAGCAGGTTGCGGCCATGGAAGGGTTCGATGTAGTAGATGGGCGCCATCTCGGCCCTCTCACCAGGAGGGGTCACCTCATAGGCGGGAAAGCCCTCTGCATGCACCGAGGCCAGGTGCCGGGCGAGCTCGCCCTCCCTGACGAACAACACGAAACCCAGGCCTTGCATGCCGAAGTGGTTCTCGTCGAGTTGCAGGGCGCTGACGTATGTACGCCAGTCAGCTCGACTCAGGTGATCGGACGCTGCATGCAGGCCAGCCGCGCCCTTGAGTATCTCGTCATAGGCGTGCATTCGCTCGCGGAGACGTTCGTGCAAACCATGCGCCTGACGGGCGAATGCCGCATCGCGATCCTTGATTTGGCGCTGACGAAGTTCGGCATGGGTCATCGCCAGCGCCAACAGGCTCAAGAGCATGGCCACGAACATGGGCCAACTGCGGTAGCGATGGTCGGACAACGGCGCCAGGCGGGCGCCGGAAACAAGCTGATCACTCATGGGCGGGCAGAGATCAGGCTTGCGGCTTGGAAACCACCTTGCGGACCCGCAAGATGCCCGCCATTCCATTGTGCGTCATCTGCTGCTGTCTGTGCATCGCAAACAGCACACATGGCATTCAGCGCGTCTTCTGGACGCTGACAGCCATCAACGACATCTGCTGAGAATCTTGTAACAGGCGCACCGTCATACACTGCGCCCATCAAAACCATTCACATCAGGGACCGGTCCATGCTTAACCCAAAAATTCACGAAAAAGAGCAAGTGCTATTGCACGTCGGCTGTGGACGCAAAGACAAATCGCGAACAACCGCAGGATTTCGAGCCAGCCATTGGCGAGAAATTCGGCTCGACATCGATCCATCGGTCCAACCCGATGTGGTTGGCTCCATGACTGACATGTCCTGCTTGACTGATCAATCCGTGGACGCGATTTTCTCCAGTCACAACATCGAACATCTCTATCCGCACGAGGCACCGCTTGCTCTCGCGGAGTTCCACCGGGTTCTCAAAGAAGATGGCTTCCTGGTGCTGACCTGTCCCGACCTGATGTCTGTTTGCAGACGGGTTGTCGATGGGAAGCTCACCCAGCCCGCTTATCAATCGCCTGCGGGCCCCATCACGCCCTTGGACATTCTTTTTGGACATCAGCGCTCTCTGTCCAGAGGAAACCTATATATGGCGCACCGAAGCGGTTACACAGAGTTGTCGCTGCGAGAGATGCTCTCTGCAACAGGGTTCTCAGCCATCGCGACGCTGACCCTCCCTCGAAAATTTGAGCTCTGGTGCGTAGCCGCGAAAGCCAACTTGAGCCAGCAAGACATGACGCTGCTAGCCACGTCGCACCTGCCCACTTCGGCCACCATGGCAGACCTCTCGGCTTAGCCCAAGCCTCAGATTCATTTTGTTGCAATCTGTTCTCCAGCCCCCTCGATAGAAGGATCGTGTTCTGACTGAATTCCGTTAACCTGCGCGGACATAACAACACACAGGGAAGGCATGCAGAACATCACTGCAGCACGCCCGCTGCCCGACGCATCGAGGTCGGCAGCGGTGGAATCGTGCGCCCCATCATCGTCCCTCCAGGCCCTGAGCCTGCTGGCACGACTTCACCACATCGCGGCCGACCCGGGCCTGCTCGCGCATGAGCTGGGCCTGACGCCCTCTTCGGGCATCAGCGACACCGAGCTGCTGCTGGCCGCCAAGCACATCGGCCTGAAGGCCAAGCTCAGCCGCACCACCGGCGCGCGCTTGTCGCTGGCCGCTTTGCCCGCGCTCGCCCGCATCCGCGCCGACGATGGTTCTGAGCGCTGGGCGCTGCTGGCGCAATGCGACGGCCAGCGCGTGCTGTATCAAGATCCGGCCGCAGATTCTGGAACTTCGG
>JAKARB010000026.1:0-12829 GCA_021819435.1 Pseudomonadota bacterium
TCGATTACATCGAGCGCTTCTACAACCCCAGGCGCCGTCATTCGACGTTGGGCTACGTCAGTCCGATACAGTTCGAGAAAGCTCAAGAAGCTTAGGTCGGTGTCCACGGAACCGGCAGCAGCCCAAATGTCAAGTACCAGGACGATGGTTCGGGCACTTGTGTGGCTGAGCCAATGGCCGAGTCCGGCAGCCCCACAAAGTGGTAGCGATCCGCGTTGTCACCGAGAATGGTCAGAATCGGATCGACCGAGACATAAGCGCTCGTGGATGTCACGGTGTTGCCCTGACTGATCGCGAAATTCGACAAGTCACTCGAAGCGGACGCGATCATTTGAATCGTGAATGTGTGGCCCACGGTCAGCGCCACGTCCATATCCGTGACGAAGCTGGACTGCCCGTTAGACCAACTCGGGATAGGGGAACTTCCCTCTTCATGAACGAACGTTTTTGCGGTGTTGGTGGAGGGGTCGGATTCACTGAAAGCGAAGAAGTAGTGCGCTCCGGCAGCGTTGTTCAAGGTCGCTGCACTACCCAAGGCGCGCAGATTGATGGGAACCACATCGCCAAGCTGGCCGCCCTCCAGGCCAAAAATCCACGTGATCGCAGCGGTGGCCTGGACCAGCGAAAGATGGAAGATGTCCTGAGGCTCAGGCATGCTCAGCCAGACGGATGCGGAAGCCGCGCCACCAAGCAATGGTGTCGCGGAGGCAGCCGCACCGCCGTTGGATCCACCAACTTGAGCTTGAACCAGTTGGTGATCCAATGCCTTGGCGACATCCGATTCGGTTTTGGGCGCCAAGACGTGGTCGTCAACCGAGACCTGAGCCGGGCGAGACAGGCTCGCACTGGCCTCATAACGCACGAAGGTATCGACCGCTCCGGCCGGTGAAACGGCGCAGGCGGACGCGATCAGGACCACAGGGGCCCACAGATGTCGAGAGAGGGCTTGGAGACGTATCACGATGAACTCCTGGAAGATGTCCTTGGATGGGGCGAGGGGGACGACTGGATCAGCAGCAGCGCACTGATGCCCAGCGCGATGGCCATGGACGACACGGCATCCAGGCGCATGGCCGCGAGCGCGAACACCAGGTTCATCAGGCATCGAGGCCACAGGCCGCGCTGGTAGGCTCGGACGTAACGAGCAGCCGTGTCACCGCCACTGTGGCGAAGCGTGCCCAACATCGTCCAACTCGCGACCAGCGGGAGCCCGCTGATGAACCCGGCAGACAGCGCCCCCAGGCCATTGGCCATGGCACATATGGCGGCGCTCATGAGCCCGGCCAGCAACGGCGACAGCCAGACGGCGCTCGGCCCATCGGCGGGGGGATGCCGTTGCTGTCGTGCCAGCCAGCTCAGGGCAAGGGCTGAAAGTTGTGCGCAGATGGGCGTTGTGAGCAGCGTGCCCAGCGCCGCGCGCTGGGCGAAATGCAGGCCCTCATGGTGGGCTAACAACGCGAGCGTCGGTGCACTGAGTGCCGCCGTCGACAAGCCCGCGACCGCGGCGCTCCCCCGCCGCGTCAACAGCAACAACGCTGCCACCAACGTCGCGATCAGCAGCGTCTGCGAAAGGAATTCTGGCAGTGCGGGTGGCATTGGATCTCCAATTTGGTGCCATTTGTGGGCCAAATTAGAATCCAAAAAGAATCCAATATGAAGTGAGCGGCATATGCACCCCCAAAACTTAGGGGGTGGGGGATGGCCTTGTTTTGCTTGGTTTTTCGTCGCCGGCGTGGCGATGGGCAACACCAACGCCAGCAGGTTCATGGCTGACGCATTGGCAGGCGGATCCAGCAGCAGCGATGCAAAGCGCTCGTGCTCCTCCATGGACAGGCGGATGATCTGGGCTTGCTCAATGGTGCGGCGGGCCGCTTCCTGAGCCGGGCAGCGACGGAACTAGGGAGGGACGCTCGACTTGATTTCCCTTAAAAACTGAACCAAGGAAATCAAACACACCCGTCACCCAGGGAGGATGCCATGCGGCGTTTTGCGATCGTCTTGCTGCTGCTTTGCCTGTCGGCCTGCGCGCCCAAGGACATGATCCGACCGAAAGCCGAACCTTGCCGGATTCAGCCTGGGCAAGAGGACAAGGAGGGGCGGCCCCTGCAGTGCGCCGACCGGTTCACCATCGAGGAGCGGGGCGAGGGCTACCAGTACACCCTGCATTTCGTCGAGTTTACCGAGCAGGGGCATTTCCACAGCCGTGACCAGCTCAACACCGTGTTGGAGCGGATCAGGGAGGGAGGCAAGAACCAAGACATCCTGCTGTTCATCCATGGCTGGAACCACGACGCCCGCGCCGATGACCGCAACGTGCTCGAGTTCCGCAGGCTCTTGCGCACTGTTGACGCGCGCAACCGCACCCGCACCACCACGGGGGTGTTCGTGGGCTGGCGCGGCGCCTCGATCGATGCTCCGCTGCTCAACAAAATCACCTTCTGGGAGCGCAAGAACGTGAGCATCGAGGTGGGGCGCGGTTCGTTGATCGAACTGATCGAGCGCCTGCGCGCCGCAGGAGGGGCGAACCCCGGATCGAGGATGATTTCCATCGGGCACAGCTTCGGCGCGTCGGTGCTGCTGTCGGCCACCAAGAACGAGCTCTACAAGGAGTTCTTGCCTGCTGAAGATCAGCGGACCTTGTTGGTCCACACCAAGCCCATCGACAACTTCACCATCTTGGTGAACCCCGCGATCGAGGCCACGCCTTTCATGGCGCTGCACGATTTGATGGAGGAGAACGAACGCCTCCGCCCAGGCACCTATGGTCAGCCGGTCTCGCCCAAGATTGTGGTGTTCACCTCGGAGTCGGATTGGGCCGTGAAGTACGCCTTTCCCGCTGGACGCCTACTGAGCACGCCGTTTGAGCTGCATCGCAAGCTGCAACGGATGGATCGCACGGGGGCGCATGTCGAGTTCGACGAGTACCCGATGGACATCTTGGCCCTGGGCCGCTTCGATCGCTTCCAGACCCATCGCCTGAGCCTGACTCAAGCTGGCTCGGGCAAGCGTCCGGGGGAGTGCGCGGCGAAGCCCCAAACCTGGGCCGAGGATGTGCTGCACCACCAGACGGGTGAAAAGTGGGTTGGTGATTTCAAGTGGTCGGGCACTTCATTGCAGCACTTGGGGCAGTCTCCGGCGTTCGCGCCGGCCTGGGTGGTGAATGTCGACCCGGCCATCATCGACGGCCACGGGGGCATCTGGGAAGGCGCGTTCAATTGCTTCCTGGAGGAGTTGGTTCTGGTCCATTGAGGTGAGTCCGGTGCTGGGGCCGGCGGCCCGTCCGTGAAGGCAGTGGTTTTTGTGGTGGCGCTGTCTTGAGTGGGTAGGATGCTGGCTGTACCAACCAGCCAGCAGTCCGGAGCGCCCCATGTCCAACTTGTTCCCCATGCCCGCCGATGCCGGTGCGCGCCGCGAGTTCCTGCGGCAGTTGTTCTGGTCGGCGGGGGCTTTGGGGGGCATGGCCGCAGCGGGTGTGGCCTGGCCCGGCTTGGCGCAGGCGAGCGCCCATGCGGCGCCTGCTTCTTCGACCGCGCGGGGCTTCGATTTCTCAACCCTCGGCCCTCTGCGCGAGCCCAACGCCCTGGGCCTGGCGCTGCCGGCGGGCTTCACGGCGCGCATCGTGGCGGTATCGGGTGAGCGGCCGGTGCCTGGCGGCAGCGTCTGGCACACCTACCCGGATGGGGGCTCGACCTTCGCCGCGCCCGATGGCGGCTGGGTGTATGCGAACAACAGCGAGGTGCAACTGGGCGGCGGTGGCGTGAGTGCCTTGCGTTTTGACCGCCATGGCGAGGTGGTGGGCGCTCAGCGCATCCTCAGCGGCACGAGTTCGAACTGCGCTGGCGGTGCCACGCCTTGGGGCACCTGGCTGTCGGCCGAGGAAACGGCCTTGGGGCGGGTGTGGGAGTGCTTCCCGCTGGGTTCGGCATCGCAGGCGACGCCGCAGCCCGCCTTGGGCATCTTCAGGCACGAGGCGGTTGCCGTTGACCCGGTGCACCGCACGCTCTACCTGACCGAGGACGAAGGGCAGGGGCGCTTCTACCGCTTCGTGTGTGCGGCATCAGACTGGCCCGCGTCGGCGGTGCGCCCCGCCTTGAAGTCGGGGCGCTTGCAGGTGCTGCAGATCGAAGGGGTGGCGGCCAACCAGGCGCCGCCTGAGGGGATGGACCTGTCCCGCCCCCACCGCGTCACCTGGGTGGACGTGAGCAGCCCCAGCCTGCCGCAGAGTGCGGTGCGTGGCGTGCTGGGCGACAAGGCGCCGGGCACGGTGTTTCGTGGTGGCGAGGGCCTGTGGTACTTCAATGGCGTTGTCTACTTTTCGACCAAGGGTGACGACCGCATCTGGGCCCTGGAGATCGCCACGCAGCGCTTGCAGGTGATCTATGACTTCGCCACGGCGAGCCCGGCCGACCGGGTGCTCTCGGGCGTCGACAACCTGACGGTCAGCCGCCATGGCGATGTGCTGGTGGCCGAGGACGGCGGCAACATGGAGCTGTGCGTGATTCGCCCGGATCGCAGCGTGAGGCCGATGCTGCGCGTGCATGGGCAGGACGAGTCGGAGATCACCGGGCCGGCTTTCTCGCCGGATGGCTCGCGGCTGTATTTCAATTCGCAGCGCGGCGGTCGTCAGGGGGCAGGCCTGGGCATCACCTATGAGGTGAAGCTGCCTGCCTGAGCAGCGCAACGCCTGCTGGATGCGAGCATGAAAAAGGGCACCCTCGGGTGCCCTTTGCTTCGTCCGCTGGCAGTGGCTCAGCGGTTGCTTTCCTTGACGATGACCCAGCGGCTGTCCTGCATGCGCCAGGTCAGGGTCTTCACACCCTTGTCCTTGAAGTTGCTCGACGAGTAGGTCTGCTGGAAGGTGGTGACCACGTCGCTGCCTTGCGGGCTGGCCTTGATCGAGTCGATCTTCAGCGAGATCGGGCCGGGCTTGCTTAGCATGCGGCGGCGGTTGGCTTCCCACTGGGTGTGGCTGCCCTTGGCGGTGAAGTCCTTGCTGTAGAAGCCCAGGTAGGTTTCGATGTCCTTGGCGGACCAGGCGGCGGCCCAGTCGGTCAGGCGCTGGGCCACGGTCTGCACGGCTTCGGCGTTGGCGACGATGGGCTTGGGCTCGTCGGCGGCAGGGGGGATCACGGGGGTGACGCCGGCTTGGGTGCCCAGCTTGCGTGCGCGCGCATCGAGCTCATCGCGAGAAGCCGAGGCAGCAACCACGGCGGTCACCGGGCAGCGCTGGGACGCGTCGTTGTCGGCTTGCCAGTCCTTGACCAGTTCGCCCTGGTTGTCGTCGTTGGGGCGCAGGCCCAGGGTCGACAACAGGGTGTTGCGCGCGGCGTGGGTGCGCACCTGGGCGAGCAGCAGGTCGTACTCGGCGTTGGCGTAGGCGCGCTTGGCGGTGTAGAGCTCGTTCTCGGCATTGAGCAGGTCCAGCAGGCTGCGCTGGCCGATGTCGAACTGCTGTCGGTAGGCGTCGCGGGCCTTTTCGATGGCCAGCACGTTGCGGTCGAGGGCGGCGAGCTGGGTGCGGGCGCGCAGGATGTCGTTTTGCGCGATGCCGACGGTCTGGCGCACGTCGCGGCAGGCCTTGTCGCGTTGGTCGGCAGCCTCGTTGATGAGGTTGGCGTACTGCTTGGTGCGGGCCTGGTCGGAGCCGCCGTTGAAGAGGTTCCAGTTCAGCAGGATCTGGGCGGAGGTGGCGCTCTTGCGGTCGAGCAGGCCATCCATGTTGTTGCCCATGCCGCTGCGCAGGCGGGCCTCGACGCGAGGCTGGAAGGGGCTGTCCTTGGTCTTGCCCTCGGACTCGACGGCGCGCAGGTTCTCGATCGCGGCGCTGATGCTGGCGTTGCGTGCCAGGGCCTGGCTGATCACCTGGGTGCTTTCGCCGGCGAGGCTGCCATCGAGTTTGGGCACGGTGGTCAGACCATTGGCCGGGGCTTCGCCCACCACGCGAAGGTAACGCGAGGCCACATCGTGGAGGTTGGCGGTTTCCGTGGTCAGGTTGGAGTCGGCCAGGGCCAGGCGGGCGTTGGCTTGCTCGGTGTCCACGCCACGGCCGACGCCGGCCTTGTACTTGGACTGCAACTGATCGAACACGTATTTGTGCTGGACGTAGTTGTCTTCGGCCAGGCCGACGAGCTTGCGAAAGCGCAGCACGTCGATGTAGGCTCGGGCGGCCTCGAGCGCGGTGTCCTCGCTGGCAGCAAGGAATTCGAAGTAGCGGACCTTGCGGGCGTGGCTCAGGCGGTCGACCTCGTTGGCCGTGAGCCGGCCGTTCCACAGCACTTGGTTGGCGGTCAGCGCCACGCCGCTGCGGCTGAAGCTGCGCGATTCGGGGTTGCGTTGGTCAACTTTGTCACGGTCGCGGCCCACGTCGGCGGACAGATCGAGCGTGGGGAGGTAGCCTCCCTTGGCCACATCCACTTCATTGGTGGCCGCGCGCAGGGCGTTGAGGCGGGCGGTCACGTCGGGGTTGGAGTCGATCGCCTTCTGGACGGCCGCAGCCAGGCCCGTGGTGGTGCCTGCTTGGGCCAGGGCCGTCTGGGCGGTGAAAGTCAGGGCGGCAAGGGCCAGGGCATGGAGTCCGGACTTCAGGGCTTTGTTCGTCACGCTGAACCTCGTCTTGTGGGCGTTGGCGGGGCAGGGCGGTGCCCTGTAACGGTTGGTTAATCGGTTGATTTTGGCATCACTGAAGGGGCTTCCATGCTTTGAAAACGCCTGCATTCATGGGAAATCAGTGGCGGGCGTGGCGCCGATGACGCAATCTGGACTTTCCCCGTCAAGTCACGCGGATCGATCGCCGATAACCTGGGGTGCTCCAAGTGGCCCGTTTCTTCGCCTTTTGCATGTTGGCCCGCCTGACCGACTGGTCGGGCCGGTGGCTGCGTGCGGCCGCTGTTCTGGCGGTGTTGGGCTGGGGGCTGGGGCAGGCTTGGGAGGCTCCCCGCGTGATGCAGGCGGCGCAGCGCCAGGGTGGCGCCGCCCCACAGCGCGCCCAGGTGCTGGTGCAATTGATCGGCGAGGTGGCCCTTCAAGACGAGGAAAGCCGCTTGAAGGCCATCAATGGTTTCTTCAACCGCTCCGTGCTGTACCGCGATGACCGCGAGGTGTGGGGCCAGGTCGATTACTGGGCATCGCCCCTTGAGACGCTCGCCAAGGGCCAAGGGGACTGCGAAGATTACGCCATCGCCAAGTACTTTTCCTTGCTTGCCGCCGGCGTGCCTGGTGTGAAGATGAGGCTGGTTTATGTGCGCGCGCAAGTCGCAGGCACCATCCAGGCACACATGGTGCTGGCTTACTATCCGCAGCCCGAATCCGAGCCGCTGATCCTGGACAACCTGATCACCGACATCCGACCCGCGTCGCGCCGGCCTGATCTGGCGCCGGTGTTCAGCTTCAACGCGGAAGGCTTGTGGCAGGGGGTGGCAGGTGCGAGCGCGGGCGACCCGGTGGCGCGCCTGTCTCGCTGGCGAGATGTCTTGGCCAAGGCCAAGGCCGAGGGTTGGTGGTGAGTCCGGACGAAAGTGATGACAACATGTCCTTGATTCGACAGATCTGGTTGCTGCTGCTGACGACGCTGCTGATGGCCTTCATCGGCAGCTTCGTGGTGTGGATGGTGTCCTCGCGGGGCTACCTGGAGACCCAGTTGCGGCTCAAGAACGCCGACAACGCGCAGTCCCTCGCCTTGAACCTGTCGCAGCAGCGTGGCGACCGCACGGGCATGGAGCTGACGGTGGCAGCCATGTTCGACACTGGCTTTTACCAACGCATCACCCTCAAGGATGCGGCCGGGCGGGAGCTGTTCAATCACGAAGCCGATCCGGTCGCCACGCGCGAGCAGGCGCCGGCCTGGTTCGTGCGTCTGGTGCCGGTCGAGTCGGCGCCGGGTGTGGCGCAGGTGTCCGATGGATGGCGTGCGGTGGGCTCGGTTGAGGTGGTGAGCCACGCCTCCTTTGCCCACGCGCAGCTCTGGCAGGGCTCGCTCAAGACCGCGGGCTGGCTGGCCGTGCTGGGCGGCCTGTCGTGCCTGGTCGCGACCTTTGGGGTCAATGGCATCAGGCGGCCGCTGGAGGCCACGGTCAACCAGGCTCAGGCCCTGATGGAACGCCGCTTCGTGACCGTCGAGGAGCCGCGCGTGCCCGAGTTGGCGCGCCTGAGCCAGGCCATGAACGCCGTGGTGATGAGGCTGAAGGCGGTGTTCGAGGAGCAATCGCAGCAGGTTGAGCAACTGCGCCAGCAAGCGCACTGCGACCCGCTGACGGGGCTGTCTCAGCGGCGCCATTTCATGGCCCAGTTGAGCGCTGCCTTGACGCAGGAGGAGGGCTCGGGCTCTGGGTGTGTTCACCTGGTGCGTGTGAGGGAACTGGCGGGCCTCAATCGCTTGCTGGGTCATCGCCAGACGGATGCCCTGCTGCAAAAGCTGGCGGCGGTGTTGCGCGAGGTGTCTGCTGGGGTGCCAGGCGCGGCCATCGGTCGCCTCAACGGAGGTGATTTCGCCATTTGCCTGGTGGGCAGTGAGGTGCCTCTGCCGGAGCCCCAGCACTACGCCGATGCCCTGCGCCGCACGTTCTCCGAGCAAGGGGTGGCGGCCAGCGTGGTGATCGGCTGTGCGTCATGGCGGCGCGGCGATGCTGTGCAGTCCGTGCTGGCTTCGGCTGACTCGGCACTCGCGCTGGCGGAAAGCCGTGGCGCCTTCTCGGTCGAGATGGCCGACACACCCGCTGGCATGGAATCGGTGGTGCTGGGCGAAGCCGAATGGCGGCGCCGCATCGATGAAGCGCTCAGGCTGGGCCGCGTGCAGTTGGTCAAGTACCCGGTTGTTGATCGCCAATTGAGGCTGGTGCACCACGAGTGTCCGATGCGGCTGCAATTGGAGCCGGGCGGTGCTTTCGAATCGGCCGCCCATTGGCTGCCCATGGCGATGCGCACGGGTTTGATCTCGCGCATCGACGAGGTGGCGGTTGCGCAGGCGCTTGACCAGATCACCGAAGACCAGCAGCCGCGCGGCGTGAATCTTTCGCCGGCCTCGCTGCTGGACAGCGGTTTCGTGCCGCGTCTGCGCGCGCGCATTTCGGCGCGACCTGATGCAGCCCGCCTGTTGTGGCTTGAGGTGGCCGAGATCGCGGCGGTCGAGCGTTTCGAACTGGTGCGCGAGTTGTGCAAGCAGTTGCGGCCCCTGGGCGTGCGCATCGGCCTCGAGCATGCGGGTGAGCGGCTGACGCGCATCGACTCGCTCTTCGAGGCAGGGCTGGATTACATCAAGCTCGATGCTTCGGTGGTGCAGGGCGTGTCGACCGATCAGGCTCGCTCGGCCTTTGTCTCGGGAACGGTCAGCATGCTGCATGGGCTGGGCTTGCAGGTGTACGCCGAAGGGGTGAGTGATCCGGTCGACCTGCTGGCCCTGCGCCAGGGCGGCATGGATGGGGTGACGGGGCCGGCTGTTCGCTTGCCCGTCTGAGTCTCGTCTCGGTGCTAGATCGGCTGGGCCGCATGGCTGATGTGCGCCTGATGTCGTGACGAGGTCAAAAAAACACCGCCTTGAAGGCGGTGTTTTTGTTTCCGGTTCACGCCCTGTGGCGATGGGCCGGGGTGTGCAGGGCCAAGGGCCCTGGCTTCGATCAGGCGTGGTCCACCAGCAGCTTGCCGCGCTGCATCAACTCCGAGATGATCTGGTGGTCGCTGGCCTGCGCATCAAGGCCCAAGGAGGCGCGGATGTCAACGTTGGCCAGCACGATGTGCTGCTGGTCGTTGCAGCCGTTGGTGACCGCGTTACCCGAGGCGTCGGCGTGGAAGCCGCCGCTGGCGCTGACGTGGATGACGGTGCTGCCGGGCTGCGAATGGGTGTCGAAGTCCAGGTGGGTGAGCAGCTTGTCCATCTCGGCGGTGCCCGTGGCTGCGACGTTGGTCGAGCCGCTGAGCAGGTCGCGCAGGTCCAGCACGTCGCCTCCGATGTTGCGCGCGGCGCCGTCGAAGCCATGGATGGTGTCCACGCAGCCGCTGTTGGTTGGGTGGTCGGCCAGGTGCCACTGGAAGACCTCGGTGCCCAACTGCGCGGTGTGTTCGCCGGCCACGTGCACCACGGTTTCCACGGTGGTGATCACGGGGGCCACGTCGATGCCCACCGCCACGATGCTGCTGGAGACACAGGCCGTGTCGTGCGCGCCGAACGAGTCGGTGGCCGTGATCTTCAGGCTCGGGAAGAGGTCTGCGCTCACGCCGCAGATGTCGGCGGGGTCGTAGGTGAGGGTGGCCAGCAGCTTGTTGACCTGGGTGATGTCGACGGTGCCGCCCGCGTGGATGGATTCGATGACGATGTGGCGGCTGTCGTTGCCGGTGATATGCAAGCCGGCTGAGAGTGCGGCGTCATGGCTGATGCTCAGCTTGCTGTGGTCGCCCAGCAGGCTGCCCAGCGAGAGCAGGGTGTCGACCTGAACTTCAACGCGCACCAGGTTGTTGTCGACATCGTTGACGGCAACGTGCTGCGTCTTGCTCAGGTTGAGCAGCGGATCAACGGTGAGGTCGACCAGGCCCAGCAGGTTGTGGCCACTGGTGCTGGCGAAGGCCTCGGGCGCGTCGTTGACCGGCGTGACATTGAATTTCAGCGTGTTGGCGCTGGCGTCGTAGGCGCCGTGGTTGTCTTGCACCGAGAAGCTGATCTGCGCGTAGCCGTTGCCATTGGCGTTGGCCGCAGGCGTGAAGACGAGCTGGTCGAGCTGGCTGGCGCTGATGACCTGGCCGGAGGCCACGGCCACGCCATTGAGCGTGAGCGTGCCATGAGTGGGCAGGGCGTCGATGCGCACGGCCTGGAGCTTGTCACCCGCATCGGCGTCGTGGAAGCCGAATTCACTCGCGCTGAAGGTGTGCTTGCCATCTTCCACGAGGGTGATGGTGGCGTCGGTGCCTTCGGGCGAAGTGTTCTGCGATGTCAAGCTCACGGTGCCGGTGCCGCGGTCACCATCCTTGTCGACCAACGAGTAGCTGAAGGTCTGCTCTGTGACGGCGTTGTGCGGCTGGGACAGCGTGAAGTCGCCGGTCTCCAGGTTGATCTGCATGGTGCCGCCGGATTTCAACTGGATGGTCAGCAACTTGCCGCTGCTGTCCAGGCTGGAACCCAACTGGCCCGCGGCCGAGAAGGACTCGATGCGTTGCAGGCCGTCCGCACCAGCCAGGCCGGCGAGCGTGCCCTTCTGGACGACGGGGACCGAGTCGAGCAGGTAGTTGCTCAGCAGGGCGTTGGTGCCCAGCGTGACGGCAGCCTTCTCGGTGCCGGTGATGCCGTTGTAGGCCACGGGATCGATGGCCGCGACGTGGGTGCTGTCCAGCGAGCCAGTGCCGATGGCGTAGGAGTCGATCTTGTTGTTGCCGAGGAATGTTTCCCAGCTGGCTTCGTCTTTGCTGTCGAGCGCATAGCCCTTGGTCGGCTCGCCATCGGTGATGAAGTAGGAGACGTTGACGCCGCCGGCGATCTTGCCGCTGGTGCCGAAGGCCGCGCGGGCTTCAGCCAGAGCACCGTCGTAGTTGGTGCCGCCGCAGCCTTGCAGGGTGTTGATCAGGCTCTTGGCCTGGTCGACGGTCATCCAAACCGATTGGCTCTTGGCACCATCGCCGAAGGTGACGAGCTGGATCTTCACGTCGCCGAGGTCGTCGTAGCGGTCGATCAGGGTTTTGATCGCGGCCTTCAGGCCATTGGCCGTCATGTCTGCCAGGCGGTCGCACATGCTGCCCGACGTGTCGACGATCAACATGAGGTTGGTGTTCTGGCTGCCGGTCTGGCTGGAGACGGCGATGTTCTGCGCGCCTGACAAGGGGCTGTCGTCCTCGACCACGATGGGGAGGGTGGCCGTGCCGGTTGAGTGGCCGTCGTTGGCGCTGATGGTCAGGTTGACGGTGCGGGTGTCTTCCTTGGTCGGGTCGGCGTGGTCGATGGGGCCGGACAAGGTGACCTTGTAATCGCCGCTACCGTCGATGGTGGCGGTGAGGATGACCTTGCCGCCGGCCGAGCCGACCAGCGGGCTGGAGGCGGTGCCGTTGCCAGACCAGGTGATGGCGACGCCCCCGGAGGTCAGGCCGCTGGGGCCTGCGAGTGTGAGGCTCACCGAGCTGCTGTCCACATCGGTCACGGTGACGTGGCCGCTGGCTTCGCGGGAATTGGTGGTGTCGCTGCTGCCTTGGGTGTCGGGGTTGGCGCCGGCCAGGCCTTCCTCGGAAACGGTGGCCGAGCCATTGACGGTGACCGTGGGCGCATCGTTGACCGGCGTGATGCCGATGTAGATGGTCGAGGTGGTGGTGCCGCCCTTGCCGTCGCTGACGTTGACAGTGAACTGGTCGGAGCCGTTGTAGTCCTTGCTTGGCGTGTAGGTCCAGTTGCCATTGGCGTCGACGGTGACGCTGCCGTGGGCGGGGTTCGATCCCTTGGTGTAGCTCAGCGGGTCGCCATCGGCGTCCGTGGCTTTGACCTGACCCGACACGGGTTTGTCTTCGTCGGTGGTGACGTGGTAGTTGCCGGTCTTCGGGTCGTAGCTGGGGTTGTTCGGGTCGTCGAACTTGGGCGGATCGTTGACGGCGTTGATGCCGATGTTGATGGTGGAGGTGGCCGTGCCTCCCTTGCCATCAGAGACGGTGACGGTGAACGAGTCCGAACCGTTGTAGTCCTTGTTGGGCGTGTAGGTCCAGTTGCCGTTGGCGTCGACGGTGACGCTGCCGTGGGCGGGTTCGGAGCCCTTGGCATAGCTCAGCGGGTCGCCGTCCACATCGGTGGCGTGCACCTTGCCGCTGACGGGCTTGTCCTCGTCGGTGGTGACCTTGTAGTTGCCGGTGACCGGGTCGTAGTTCGGGTTGC
>JAKARB010000026.1:12929-18074 GCA_021819435.1 Pseudomonadota bacterium
CGGGCTTGTCCTCGTCGGTGGTGACCTTGTAGTTGCCGGTGACCGGGTCGTAATTCGGGTTGCTGGGGTCGTCGAACTTGGGCGGGTCGTTGACGGGATTGATGCCGATGTTGATGGTGGAGGTGGCCGTGCCGCCCTTGCCATCAGAGACGGTGACGGTGAACGAGTCCGAACCGTTGTAGTCCTTGTTGGGCGTGTAGGTCCAGTTGCCGTTGGCATCGACGGTGACGCTGCCGTGGGCGGGGTCGGAGCCCTTGGCGTAGCTCAGCGGGTCGCCGTCCACATCGGTGGCGTGCACCTTGCCGGAAACCGGCTTGTCCTCGTCGGTGGTGACCTTGTAGTTGCCGGTGACCGGGTCGTAGTTCGGGTTGCTGGGGTCGTCGAACTTGGGCGGGTCGTTGACGGGATTGATGCCGATGTTGATGGTGGAGGTGGCGGTGCCACCCTTGCCATCAGAGACGGTGACGGTGAACGAGTCAGAACCGTTGTAGTCCTTGTTGGGCGTGTAGGTCCAGTTGCCGTTGGCGTCGACGGTGACGCTGCCGTGGGCGGGGTCGGAGCCCTTGGCATAGCTCAGCGGGTCGCCGTCCACATCGGTGGCGTGCACCTTGCCGCTGACGGGCTTGTCCTCGTCGGTGGTGACCTTGTAGTTGCCGGTGACCGGGTCGTAGTTCGGGTTGCTGGGGTCGTCGAACTTGGGCGGGTCGTTGACGGGATTGATGCCGATGTTGATGGTGGAGGTGGCGGTGCCGCCCTTGCCATCAGAGACGGTGACGGTGAACGAGTCCGAACCGTTGTAGTCCTTGTTGGGCGTGTAGGTCCAGTTGCCGTTGGCGTCGACGGTGACGCTGCCGTGGGCGGGGTCGGAGCCCTTGGCGTAGCTCAGCGGGTCGCCGTCCACATCGGTGGCGTGCACCTTGCCGCTGACGGGCTTGTCCTCGTCGGTGGTGACCTTGTAGTTGCCGGTGACCGGGTCGTAGTTCGGGTTGCTGGGGTCGTCGAACTTGGGCGGGTCGTTGACGGGATTGATGCCGATGTTGATGGTGGAGGTGGCGGTGCCGCCCTTGCCGTCAGAGACGGTGACGGTGAACGAGTCCGAACCGTTGTAGTCCTTGTTGGGCGTGTAGGTCCAGTTGCCATTGGCATCGACGGTGACGCTGCCATGGGCGGGGTCGGAGCCCTTGGCGAAGGTCAGTCGGTCACCATCCGGATCGGTGGCCTGCACCTTGCCGGAAACCGGCTTGTCCTCATCGGTCGTGAAGCGGTAATTGCCCGTGGCCGGATCGAAGTTGCCCTCACCACCCGCACCGCTGGCGACGAACTTCGGTGCATCGTTGCCATCATCCAGCACGGTCGTCGACTGGATGCGGCCATTCAATCCACCATCAGCGGAAGAAACGCTGAGCGATTGGGGTGTCACCACCTCGACGACGCGGTCCACGCGCAAGCCTTCGCCCATCGAGGCCCCATCGCCGCCAGTCAGGCCGGCAGCGGTGGCGTCTTGCTCGTCTCCGCGTTCGATGGCGCCGATCACATCATCAAGCGGCTTGCTGCCAGCGTCTGCGTTGACCACCGGCTTGGCAACCTTGCCATGGCTCACCGCGGTGTCATGAAAGGCCAGGGTCCACACCTGAGCGCCTGGTGCCGCACTTTCCGCAATCTGCAAGCTGGCATCGGCGCTGGCCACCAGCCGATCGCCAGGCATCAGGGTGTCGCCCACCTGCAGCGCTTCGGCGGTCTCCTGACCCTGGCGGATGACCTCGGCTCGCCCTTGCAGGCTCGAAACAACGCCGGAAGGAGCTTGGGGAGACGACTTGGCCATGGAAACCTCTCAAAATGTAACTGCGTGATGAGTATCCCTTCGGACCCTTGCCCCAAACCGGATCCAGCGGCGGCTTTGTGTGAACGATTGCTGACCGGGGCCAGTTTCGTGAGCGCTTAAGCCGGCGACGAGGCAAGGGTCGGTCCGCAGAGGGCTGGCGCACGCGTGAAAACGCCCGCCCCGACGGCCATTCGGATATCGGCCTCGGGGCGGGCGTTCTGCAGGAAGGAAGTCACGCCTTCACAGGCGTCAGGGGCACTTAAGTGAGGGGGTTCTACAGGGTGAAGCTCATTCGAATCGGGGCTCGATCTGATGCCATGGGCCATGCCGCTCGCCATGGCGCTTCATGCCCTCCGAGTGCCTGATCTCTTCTTCCAGGCCCCCCATCAGGTGCACGTCCGAGAAGTGGTTCGGGCCATGCATGGCATGGGCGCGCAGCACCCCTTCGTCTTGGAAACCAAATTTTCGCAAAGTGGATTTCAGCAGGCTCAGTCGCGGGTTGCTGGAGTAGATGGATGTGGTCACGCGCCTGAAGCGCAGGCGCTCGAAGGCCAGGTGCACCAGGAAGCAAGACAATTCAGCGATGCGTCGAGAAGACTGCTCTTCGATGAAACCGACAATGAGCTCGGCTTGCCTCGCCAAGGGGTCGATGGAGACGAAGCTGGTCAATCCGATGGGGCGGTTCGTCTGCCCGTCTTCGACGATCAACATGAGCGCGCCCATGTCCGCTGGTGACAGATTCGCCTGCCTGTCCAGCTCCTGGCTGATCGCAGGAACAGGCAGCCGGGCAATCTTGCCCGCATAGTTGCGATTGACCTGTTGGGCGAACAAGGGGGTCGAGAAAATTTGTTTCAGCCAGGCTGCATCGGAGCGATCGGTGCGCCTGAAGGCCAGCGAACGACCCTGGTGGCGAGACCACCACGCCGGGTTGGCCCGCCAGAGCACGGGGTGCCGAGAGGTGAGTTGAAGCGTCTCGGCGGCCTCGTGCAGGCGGAAGGCATGCTCGAGGTTGTTCGACGCCAGGCAGGCCTCCACGAACGCGCTGGTCACCCGCGTGTGATTCAGGATGACGCGAGGCTGGGCGCTCGCGATGGGGGCCAGCGTTGCAACGCATTCGGCATGTGCGTTCTGTCGTCGTTGCAGCAGCCCCATGTACAGCGCGGGTGCGAGCAGGCGAGGGCGTTCATGCCGGTGTTCCTGGCATCGGGCCGTGAGCTCCGGCAAGGAGGTGCCTTGAGCAAGCTGGCAAGCTCCCCATGCCACCCAGGCTGCGAGGTTGTCTGGGTTTTTCTGAAGGAGTTGATCGGCCTGTGCTTGCGCCTCGGCGATCTGGCCTTGCCGGATCAACTGCTGAACCGTTTTGTGCATGTTGTTGAGCAGGCGAGCGGGGCGGGCCCGCTCGCCTTTGCCTTTTTCAGGCCCAGTTGCTGGCGATCACCTGACCAAGCTGAGCCTGCTGCTCTGCCGTCAAGGTGGTCTGCCCTTGCGGCGGCGGTGTGAACCCAGCCATGGCGGAGACCAGTGCTTGCACGTTGGAACTGCTCAGTGTCTTGCCATCGGCCAGCTCGAAGGATTCGATCTGGTAGAGCGGGTCGGTGAACCAGCCATCGATGAGGACACGGTCACGCGTGCCGATGACCTGGAGCTCAAGCGCCTGCCCCTCCTGGCGAAGCCAGATCTGCTCAGCCGACACGTCTGCAAGGATGTGCAGCTTGTCGGTGCCGCCACCGTCGGAGATCGAGTCGACTCCTTCGCCTCGGCCCCAGGTGTAGTGCTCGTCACCAGCGTCGTCGACCAGGGTATCGTCGCCGGCACCGCCCACATACTGGTCGTTGCCTTGGCCTCCTGTCAGCCAGTCATCTCCATCCAAACCAATCAAGGTGTCATCGCCCGCGCCGGCATCGATTTGATTGGTTTCATCGGAACCGGTGATGTGGTTGTTCAGCTCATTGCCATAAGCTGACTTGCCGGTCATGACCAGGTTCTCTACGTTGGAAGGCAAGACGTAGTCACCGATGTCCGTGTGGACCGTGTCGATGCCGCCTGCAGCACCATCGAACTCCCGCACCTCGTCCGGGTTGTAAACGTCATCGGACATGAGGGTCTGATCAACGTAGTAGACGTCGTTGCCTGCCCCCCCTTCCAGGATGTCGTAGCCCAGTCCGCCGTCAAGGGTGTCGTTTCCGTCATAGCTGACGATGGTGTCGTTGCCATCGAGGCCCTTGACGTGGGCGTCCAACCAGGTGGTCTCAATGTAGTTATCAAGCGCGTTGCCGCTGGCCGTGTTCACCTCGGCCTTCCCGTTCATGATCAGGTTTTCGACATGTTCCGGCAGGACATAGTCGCTCAAAGTGGTGTTAACCGAGTCAATGCCTGAGTCAACACCTTCGACGACCAAGTCGCCTACATCGTCGACGTAGTAAAGATCATTGTCGACACCGCCGTGCATGGCGTCGATGCCTTCCCCCCCGTCCAATGTGTCGTTGCCAGCTTCGCCGTAGAGCACGTCATTACCTGCTTGGCCGTAGAGGGCATCATCGCCAGCTCCGCCGAACAGGCCGTCTGAGCCATTGCCTGCGTTCAGGGTATTGCTGGCCCCATTACCTTTGAGCACATTGTCATGAGCATTGCCGGTGCCGTTGATGGCAGCGGTGCCCATCAGGGTCAGGTTTTCGACATTTGTGGGCAGCGTATATGAGACCAAGCTTTCGACCAAATCAGTTCCTTCGCTGGTGTTTTCTACGATGACATCGTCGCTGCTCTCAATAAAGTAGACGTCACTTCCTGGGCCACCCACCAGGCTGTCATTGCCCGTACCGCCGTCAAGCATGTCGTCGCCGGCGAGTCCATGAAGTGTGTCATTGCCGCCCCCACCGCTCAGCGTATCCTTTCCACTCCCTCCTACTAGAAGCTCTGCCTCAGATGTGCCAGTCTTGGTTAAGCTGGGCGCGTTGATGATGATGTCAAAGACGTCCACCACACTCAAGTCACCGGCATCCCGAGCGGCGACACGAACGCTGACCTTGCCAGTCGACCCTTCAGGTGGTGTTCCTGTGAAAGTTCGTGTCTGTGCATCGAAGCTGAGCCAGTCAGGTAGAACGGAATCATCTGCCAGCGTGGCAACGTAGCTCAGTGCATCGTCCGCATCTGGATCGGTGAACGCTGTGGATGGCACGGTGTAATTGAATGCTGTGCCTTTGGGCTGCTGCCGGTTCCGTGGACACCGACCTAAGCTTCTTGAGCTTTCTCGAACTGTATCGGACTGACGTAGCCCAACGTCGAATGACGGCGCCTGGGGTTGTAGAAGCGCTCGATGTAATCGA
>JAKARB010000007.1 GCA_021819435.1 Pseudomonadota bacterium
ACAGCTGGCAGCTCACCCTCATCGTGCTGCTGAGCCTGCCGCTGTACACCTTGCTCACCCTCGTGGTCGTGCCCATCCTGCGCGGGCGCTTGAACGAGAAGTTCGCCAGAGGGGCAGAGAACCAGTCCCTGCTGGTCGAGACCGTCACCGGCATCCAAACCGTCAAGGCCAACGCGCTGGAGCCGCAGATGGCTCGCCGTTGGGACAACCAGCTCGCCGCCTACGTCTCGGCCAGCTTCAAGACGCAGACGCTGGCCACCTGGGCGCACGAGGGCATCAACCTCATCGGCAAGCTCATCAACGCCGCCACGCTGTGGTTCGGCGCCAAGCTGGTGATGGACCAGGAGCTCACCGTCGGCCAGTTCGTGGCCTTCAACATGTTCGCCGGGCGGGTGGCCCAGCCCATCATGCGCATGGCGCAGATGTGGACCGACTTCCAGCAGACGGGCATCTCCATGGAGCGCCTGGGCGACATCCTCAACACGCGCACCGAGGTGCCGGCCAGCACCGCCGCTCAGCTGCCCCAGCTCAAGGGCCGCATCACGCTGGACAACGTCACCTTCCGCTACCGGCCCGAAGCCGCGCCGGTGCTCAACGACGTGAGCCTGGACATGCGCGCCGGCGAGGTCATCGGCATCGTCGGGCGATCGGGTTCGGGCAAGAGCACGCTGACCAAGCTGGTGCAGCGCCTGTACGTGCCCGAGCAGGGCCGCGTGCTGGTCGATGGCATCGACATCAGCCTGGTGGACGCCGCGCAGCTGCGCCGCCAGGTCGGCGTGGTGCTGCAGGACAACTTCCTCTTCAACCGCAGCGTGCGCGAGAACATCGCCGTGGCCGACCCGGCCGCCCCGCTCGAGGCCGTGATGCACGCCGCGCGCCTGGCCGGCGCCCACGAGTTCATCAGCGAGCTGGCCGAGGGCTACGACACGGTGGTGGGCGAACAGGGCGCGTCGCTCTCGGGCGGGCAGCGCCAGCGCATCGCGATTGCGCGGGCGCTGTTCACCAACCCGCGCGTGCTGATTTTTGATGAGGCCACCTCGGCGCTGGACTACGAGAGCGAGGCCATCATCCAGCGCAACATGGCCGCCATCTGCAAGGGGCGCACGGTGATCATCATCGCCCACCGCCTGAGCGCGGTGCGCCACGCCGACCGCATCGTGGCCATGGAGCGCGGGCGCATCGTCGAGGCCGGACCGCACGAGGTGCTCATCCAAAGGCCCAAGGGCTTGTACGCCTACCTGTGGCGCATGCAGCAGAACGGGGGCAGTGAAGAAGCACCGGAGAGCCAGGCATGAACACCGCCAACCCGTCCCCCCGCCACCCCTTCCTCGAACTGCTGCAACGCTACCGCGCCGTGGTGCAGGCAGCCTGGGCCCACCGCCATGAACTGGCCGGCCCCGCCCGCATGGCCGACGAAGCAGCCTTCCTGCCCGCGGCGCTGAGCCTGCAGGCCACGCCGCCCCACCCCGCACCGCGCCGCGCGCTGTGGGCCATCATGGCGCTCTTCACCATCGCGCTGCTGTGGGCCTGCATCGGCCAGGTCGACATCGTCGCCGTGGCGCCGGGGCGCATCGTGGTGAGCGACGGCACCAAGCTCATCCAGCCGCTCGAGGCCAGCGTGGTCAAGACCATCCACGTCAAAGACGGCGACAAGGTGCAGGCCGGCCAGGTGCTCGTCGAGCTCGACCCCACCACCGCCCAGGCCGACAACAGCCGCGTGAGCCAGGAGCGCTCGGGCGCGCTGTCCGAAGCGTGGCGCACCCAGGCGCTGCTGACGGCGCTGAAGGCCTTGCGCGAGCGTGGGGGCAAGACCGCCGCCGTGCAGCCCACCCTGCCAGCAGAAGCCCGCAAGAGCGACAACGGCCTGAGCGCCGACGAGCGCGAACTCATGCGCAGCCAGCTCGACGCCGAGTGGCGCGACACCCAGGCTCAGCTCGCGCGCCTGCAATCCGACATCGACACCCGCCAGGCCGAGCTGCAAACCGTCAAGGAGCAGATCGAGAAGCTCCAGGCCACGCTGCCCATCGTGCGCAAGCGCGAGGACGACTTCCAGACCCTGCAAGCCCAGGGCTTCGTGAGCCAGCACGCCGGCCAGGACCGCACCCAGGCGCGCATCGAGATGGAACGAGACCTCGCCACCCAGCGCGCCCGCCAGGCCGAGGTCAAGGCTGCCATCGCCCAGGCCGAGCACACCCTGGCCGCCTGGCGCACCGAGGCGCTCAAGACCCTGAGCGAGCGCCACGCCAAGGCAGACCTGCAAGCCCGATCACTCCAGGCCGAAGGCGCCAAGACCAGCCAGCGCGAACAGCTCACCACGCTGCGCGCACCGGTGAACGGCACCGTGCAGCAGCGCGCCGTGCACACCACCGGCGGCGTGGTCACCCCCGCGCAGGTGCTCATGGTGGTGGTTCCCGATGCCGCACAGGTCACCGCCGAGGTCACGCTTGAGAACAAGGACGTGGGCTTCGTGCACCTCGGGCAGGAAGCGGAGATCAAGCTGGAGACCTTCCCCTTCACGCGCTATGGCACGGTGCCCGCCAAGGTCACCACCATCACGGCGGATGCGGTGATGAAGGAGCCCAGCGTGCAGCCCAGCAAGGATGGCAAGGCTGTTGCCTCAGGCGGAGCAGTCTTCCCCGCCACGCTCACGCTCGCGGCTCATGCGATCGATGTGGATGGCAAATCGATTCGGCTCACGCCGGGGATGAACCTCACGGCGGAGATCAAGACGGGCAAGCGCAGGGTCATCGAGTACCTGCTCAGCCCCGTGCAATCGCATGTGAGCGAGAGCCTCAAGGAGCGTTGACATGCGCATCCTCTTCATCCACCAAAATTTCCCCGGTCAGTTCCGCCGCATCGCCCACCTGTGGTCACAGCAAGCCGGCTGGGAAGTCATCGGCATGGGTCGCCAGTCTGCCCCCGGCATGGAAAGCATCCGCTGGATCCCGTACAACCTGCACCGACAGGGCATCAAAGACCAGCACCCTTACCTGCGCCAAATGGAGACCGCCGTGCTGCATGGCCAAGCCGTCGCGCGCAAGCTGATGCTGCTCAAGCGCCAAGGCTGGGTGCCCGACGCCATCATCGCGCACCCGGGCTGGGGCGAAACGCTCTACGCCAAGGACATCTTCCCGAGCGCGCGCCTCATCCACTTCTGCGAGTGGTTCTACGGCACGCCCGGCAGCGACACCAACTTCGACCCCGAGTTCCCGACCTCGTTCGACGGCCTCGCCAAGCTGCGCACCTGGAACGCGCTGCACACCCTCAACCTCGAACACTGCGATGTCGGCGTGAGCCCCACCGAGTGGCAGCGCAGCCGCCATCCTCAGGCCTACCTCGACAAAATCCAGCTGGCCCACGAAGGGATCGACACGGATCTGTTGGCGCCGGTTGCGGGCGTGCAATTGGCCTTGCCATCCGGCCACACCGTCCGCCAGGGTGACCCGGTCATCACCTATGTGGCGCGCAACCTGGAGCCTTATCGCGGCTTCCACACCTTCATGCGCGCGCTCGAGAAAGTGCAGAAGGCCCACCCCCATTGCCACACGCTCATCGTCGGCGGCGACGAAGTGAGCTACGGCGGGCAACCCAAGGACGCCAAGAACTGGCGCGAGAAGATGCTCGCCGAAGTGAAGCTCGACCCACAGCGCACCCACTTCCTCGGCAAGCTGCGCTACGACGCCTATTGCAAGGTGCTGCAGGTGTCGGCCGCGCACGTTTACCTCACCTACCCCTTCGTACTCTCGTGGTCGATGTTGGAAGCCATGGCCTCGGGTTGCCTGCTGATCGGCTCGCGCACGGGGCCCGTGCAGGAGGTCGTCGAAGACGGCGTCAACGGCCTGCTGGTGGACTTCTTCGACACGGGCGCCATGGCCGACCGCATCGTCGAAAGCCTGGAACGCCGCGCCGCCTTGCAACCCCTGCGAGATGCCGCACGCCAGACGGTGGTCGAGCGCTACAGCCTCAAGGAAGGCGAACGGCGATTCCGCAGCTTGCTGCCCGCCGTGGGCTGAACAACACCAGAACATCGGCCCTGTTTCACCCACTTGGCCCCCGGCCCCCACCTAAGATCTCCATCAGGAGACCCTCGCCCATGTCACCAGAGCGCCATGAAATGCTTTCTGCCAAGTTGTCCGGGCGCCTGATCTGCGCATCCATCTCAGCGCTGCTGCTCGCCGGCTGCGAAAACGCCCCCAAGGCCCCCAACATGCCTTCCGTGCCCGCCGTGGTCGAGGTCGATCCGGTGAGTTCCGACAGCGACGTCACCGACCGCGTCGGTCAGGCCGCCATCACCCCGCTGAGCGACCTCAACGTCGTGCAGCAGAAGATCCCTGAGGTGCTGCTCTTCGCCCGCGATGTGGGCGCCTACGCGGTGCCAGGCAAGCTGGACTGCCCCAGCGTGCAAACCGAAATCGACCGGCTCGATGCCGCCCTGGGCGCCGATTTCGACGCCGCCGGCAAAGGCAAGCCCAGCCTGCTGGAACGTGGCGGCGACATGGCCGAGAACTACGGCGTAGGCATCGTGCGCCGCACCATGGAGGGCTTCGTGCCCTTCCGCAGTTGGCTGCGCAAGCTCTCCGGCGCCGAAAAGCACAGCAAGGAAGTGGCGGCTGCCATCACGGCGGGTGGGGTGAGGCGGGCGTACCTCAAGGGTCTGAGGCAAGGGCTCGGTTGCCCGGTGCCGGCCCCCGTTGTCATGAAAGCGAAAACCTCCACCCCCCCTGAAAGTTCGGCCGCCGCCTCGGCGCCGGCATCAGCCACGCGAGAGACCGCCCTGCAATCTCGGGCTGCCGAGCCGGAGGTATCTGCTTCGGGGACTGCGTTGAAGAACTGAATCTCCGTTCCCGCACCCGAGCCTTCGGCAGAAGAAATTCCGATCCTGTCATCACAGGCCAAAAAGGTGCCGACAAAACAATTAGACACAAACTGCTCGGCTCGTTTCAAATGACGCAGAGATAACTTCGCTTCGCCTCCGCTAAGCTGAAGAAGCGCGAATACCAACAAGCGCATAGAAAAACACTCAGGGGGAAGATTGGGCCGTTCGGACGCCATCGGGCGCGCGGCCTTCACGAAAGCATGAGACGCTCAGCGCTCCTCATGCATTCATTGGCTGCGCAATGCGCTCGCCACGGCACCAGTCCTCTCTGAGCGTCCAAGCCCAGATCATTCACAGAGGACCAATGCATGAACTACCTCGGTACAGCCGGCAATGAAAGCATCACCGGCAGCACAGGCGATGACACCATCAATGGCAATGGTGGCACAGACACACTGGTCGGTGGCACCGGCGATGACACCTACATCGACGACGACGGCCTTGACACCATCGTCGAGAACGCCAACGAAGGCTTTGACACCGTTCAGACCGGCAAGATCAATTACAAGCTCGGTGCCAACCTCGAAAAGCTGGTGCTGACTTCAACCGCCAGCCAGCACATTGGCATCGGCAACGAACTCAACAACGTCATCATCGACAGCGCCACCCGCGGATTGATCACCGCCGGTGCTGGCAATGACACCGTCTATCTCGGCGATGGCAACGACGTGGCCTACGGCGGCGATGGCAACGACGTGCTCCACGGCGAAGACGGCAACGATCAACTATTTGGCGATGACACCGCCGCAGTCGCGCCCGGCAACGACACCCTCATCGGCGGGGCGGGCAATGACATCCTCAACGGCCAGCAAGGCATCGATTCACTGGTCGGCGGCACCGGCGATGACACTTACATCGACGACGACGGCCTCGACACCATCGTCGAAAATGCCAACGAAGGCTTTGACACCGTTCAGACCGGCAAGATCAACTACAAGCTCGGCGCCAACCTCGAAAAGCTGGTGCTGACTTCAACCGCCACCCAGCACATCGGCATTGGCAACGAACTCAACAACGTCATCATCGACAGCGCCACCCGCGGATTGGTCACCGCCGGTGCTGGCAATGACACCGTCTACATGGCGGGAGGTGATGACGTCGCCAACGGCGGCGACGGCGATGACGTCCTCTACGGCGAAGATGGCAACGATTCCTTGAATGGCGGCGCCGGCACCAACAAGCTATATGGTGGCCTGGGCAACGACACGCTGGAAGCCACAGGCATCAACGACATCCTCTCCGGCGGACAAGGCGACGACGTCTTCATCGTTCACTCGACTTCTTTCGCCATCGGCATGGATGGCGACGCAGGCGATGGCAACGACACGCTGAAGACAACGGTCTCGCTCAGCTTTGCCGAACAAGAAATCAGCGGGGTCGAAACCCTGCAACTGATGGGTAGCGACAACTTGAATGCCGAAGGATGGTTTGGTAGCCAGACCATCATCGGCAATGCCGGCAATAACCTGCTGACGGACCAATACTCATTCAGCAGCACCGACGGCGACACGTTCCACGGCATGGGCGGCAATGACACCATCGAATCAGGAGGTGGCGATGACTTCCTGTATGGAGATGATGGCAACGATTCGCTGAGCGGTGGCGCGGGGACCAACAAGCTGTATGGCGGACTGGGCAATGACACCCTGGAAGCCAGTGGCGTGAACGATTTTCTCTCTGGTGGAGAGGGTGATGACCTTTTCATCATTCATTCCTCCAATGTGACCATCGACTTTGAAGGAAATGCCGCAGACGGAAACGACACACTGCAATCCAGTGCCTCGATCAGTTTGGCTGAAAAAGCAATCGGTGGCATCGAAACCATTCAGTTGCTCGGCAATGAAGATCTGGAAGCTGAAGGGTGGCACGGAACCCAGACCATCATCGGCAATGCTGGAAACAACTTGCTGATCAATGAGGTGAACAGCCAGGATGCCACGCTTCGCGGCATGGGTGGCGACGACATCATGACGTCCGGCGCAGGAAACGACACCTTGGACGGCGGATCTGGCTCGGACCTCATGACCGGCAGCACAGGCAGCGATTACTACATCGTCGACAACGTGGGCGACATCGTGGTCGAAGACGACGCCAGTGGGTTTGACTACGACATCATCGAGAGCAGCGTTTCGTTTGAACTCAACGACACGATCACGGCAGGCATCGAGGGTATGGTTCTGACGGGAACCTCACAGCTATCCGCAACAGGCAACAGCCTGAACAACCTGATCATCGCCAACGACGCAGGCAACAACCTGAGCGGTGCGGGCGGCGATGATCAGTTGGTAGGTGGCTTGGGCGCAGACACCCTGACGGGCGGAGATGGCTCGGACATCCTGGAAGGGGGAGCAGGAGCCGACCAACTCTTCGGCGGAGCTGGCGATGACCAACTGGCAGGAGGCGAAGGCAACGACCAGCTGCAAGGGGGTTTGGGCAGCGACCTGTACCTGCAGTCTGGCAACTTTGGCACCGATACGCTCAGCGACGCAGGCGGTGCTTCGGATGTACTGAGCTTCCTCGACGTCAACCGAGACCAACTCTGGTTCAGCCGCGCCGGCCAGAACCTGGAAGTTCAGAAGATCGGCAGCGCCGACAAGGTGATCGTCCAGGACTGGTTCAGTGCCTCCGACAAGCTGGAGAGCATTGTCAGTGCCGATGGTTTCAGCCTCAACCAATCAGGTGTGGCCAACCTGGTTCAGGCCATGTCCGCCTTCAACCCTCAGCCGCTGTCAGGCGCCCCATCGTCCTTGCAAACGACTGTCCAGAACGCCTGGACACCTATCGGCGCATGAATTCACCCGCATTCAATCCAAACACCATGAAGCACCCCATTCATTTCATCCCGAGCGCCTTGAGCATCGCCATGGCGTGTGCGCTCAGCACCTCTGTCATGGCGATCACGCCCAGCATCTACACCGGAACGTCCACGGTGGTGAATCCGTTCACTGGCCTTGCCACCGACGCTTGGAAGTTCGCCGGGTACGCCGAAAATCTCAGCGGCGGCAAGTGTTCTGCGGTGCAAATCACCCCGCAATGGGTCGTGGCCACCGCGCATTGCCCGCTCAACGATTCAGCGACTTTTCACAATGGCTGGAGCACTGATCCGGCGGGCTCCACGTTCGACTGCGATGAAACCACCGATGGTGGGCACAAAAATTTCACCCTTGACCTCTCAGTGTGCCGCTTGAAGAACCCTGAGCGATTCTCACCGCCAGCCACATTCCCTCCGATGATCGGCCAGGCAGCTGCCCTCCTGATTCAGAAACGAGGCCTGGGCTCGATTTTGTACACCGGTTACGCGGGTGGCGCTCAGCCAACCATGAATTTCGGCCAAGCAACGACTGAGAGGGCGCAAGGTGCCAGCTCCTTCGACGTGGATGGCCCCAGCAGTTTTCATGGAGACGGGGGGGACAGTGGCGGTGGCATGCACTGGTTCGGAGCGAACGATGGTCGAGCTGCCCTCTACTGGATCATCAGTGGCGCCCATGACACTACAGTGGATTGGCGCCCATGGGTCATGAACAAGATCACCAGCGGAGGCGGCACCCCGCCAGCCGTTTTGAGCGAGCAGGACGTGCTGCTGCGCGCCAATTCTGTGGTCCCCCCCCCGCTCAGCACCGGCCCAGTCGTCAGGGTCACGGGAACCGGCCAGTTCACCGTGACTTGGATGCCACCATCCCTGTCTTCCATCGAGCAAATCGACGATTACCACTTCTATGAAGGCGTTGTAGGCAGCACACCCCGCACCATGTTCACGACAGGAACAACGGCCGTGGTCACAGGAGCTCAGCAGTCGCCCACTCACAGGGTGTGTGCGGTGCCTCGCAATGATGGCCTGGAGTCAATCACCTTGAGCAACTGCACCACCTTCGAAAGTGCTTACCCGCTTGTCAGTGGATTGCAAGTTGCGTCCAGCGGGACAACCAGCTTGAAGACGGTTCGCACGAGTTGGAATCAATCAACTGTGAACAGCGTATTCCAGTACACCGCCAAGTACACGGTCAAATCTCAATCAGGCAGTGTTCGCACTGCGAGCGTGGTCTTGCCTCGATCCTCAAGTTCACCGTCCTTCACCGTCGGCGTTACTGCCGGCTCAGAGTTCTGCGTGCAGGTGTACAGCAGCACCCCTTGGTCAGACGGCGCCATCACAAGCACCTGCAAAGTGATCAATTGATTCGGCACCGCTCCGTCGGTCTATAAAAAAGCCGGGGCATGCCCCGGCTTTCTGTTTTTGGCCTGAGTGCATTGCTCAAAAGGCAAGCACCCGGCGTGGCAACTCACTCCACCGCCTTCACCATGTCCTCGACCACCTTCTTGGCGTCGCCAAACACCATCATGGTCTTGTCCATGTAGAACAGCTCGTTGTCCAGGCCTGCATAACCAGAAGCCATCGAACGCTTGTTCACGATCACGGTCTTGGCCTTGTAGGCCTCCAGGATCGGCATGCCGTAGATGGGCGAGCCCTTCACGTGCGCGGCCGGGTTCACCACGTCGTTGGCGCCCAGGATGATGGCCACGTCGGCCTGACCGAATTCGGCGTTGATGTCTTCCATCTCGTGCACCTGGTCGTAAGGCACCTCGGCCTCGGCCAGCAGCACGTTCATGTGCCCAGGCATGCGGCCCGCCACGGGGTGGATGGCGTACTTCACGTTCACGCCCTTCTCGGTGAGCTTGTGCGCCAGCTCCTTCACGGCGTGCTGGGCGCGGGCCACGGCCAGGCCGTAGCCGGGCACGATGATGACCGACTCGGCGTTGCCCAAGATGAAGGCGGCGTCGTCGGCCGAGCCGCTCTTGACCGAGCGCTGCTGCTGCGCACCACCCGCGCCTGCGGCACCGGCGTCACCACCGAAGCCACCCAGGATCACGTTGAAGAACGAGCGGTTCATGGCCTTGCACATGATGTAGCTCAGGATCGCGCCTGAAGAGCCCACCAGCGAGCCGGCGATGATCAGCATCGAGTTGTTCAGCGAGAAGCCGATGCCGGCCGCCGCCCAGCCCGAGTAGCTGTTGAGCATCGACACCACCACGGGCATGTCCGCGCCGCCGATGGGGATGATGATCAGCACGCCCAGCACGAAGCTCAGCGCCAGCATGGCGAAGAAGGCGTCCCAGCGCTCGGTGGCCATGAAGGCCAGGCCCAGGCCGATGGTGGCCAGCGCCAGCACCAGGTTGAGCATGTGCTGGCCCTTGAAGACCACGGGCGCGCCCTGGAACAGGCGGAACTTGTACTTGCCGCTGAGCTTGCCGAAGGCGATCACCGAGCCGCTGAAAGTGATGGCACCGATGGCCGCGCCCAGGAACAACTCCAGGCGGTTGCCCACGGGAATCTGCGGCGTGACCACCTCGGTGACGCTCACCGGCGAAGGCACGATGGCACCGATCTGCAGCGAGCCGATGTGGGCCGACACGGCCACCGGATCACCCGCCGACACGACGTCCCGGACCACAGGCGCCACCAGGCCGAAGGCGGCCGGCTCGGCCACCACGGCCACGGCGATGAACACCGCAGCCAGGCCGATCATGCTGTGCATGAAGGCCACCAGCTCGGGCATCTTGGTCATCTCGACGCGCTTGGCCATGATTGCGCCTGCGCCGCCGCCCAGCACCAGGCCGCCCAGCACGTAGGCGATGCCTTCGCCGAAGTTCAGCTGCAGCGCCTGGGCCTGGCCATGGATCAGGCCGATGGTGGTCAGCACGGCGATGGTCATGCCGGTCATGCCAAAGACGTTGCCGCGGATGGACGTCGTCGGGTGGCTGAGCCCCTTGAGCGCCTGGATGAAGAACACCGAGGCGACCAGGTACAGCAGTGCGATGAGGTTCATGCTCATTTATTTGGCTCCTGCCTTCTTGTCCTTCTTCTTGAACATCTCGAGCATGCGGCGCGTGACGAGGAAGCCACCGAAGACGTTCACCGCCGCCAGCGCCACGGCCAGCACGCCCATGGTCTTGCCCAGCGGCGTCACCGTCAGGGCGGCGGCCAGCATGGCGCCCACGATGACGATGGCCGAAACGGCGTTGGTCACGGCCATCAGCGGGGTGTGCAGGGCGGGGGTCACGTTCCAGACCACGTGGTAGCCGACGTAGATGGCCAGCACGAAGATGGTCAGGTTGATGACGACGTGCGAGATCGCTTCCATCGTTGTCTCCTCAATCGAACTTGCGGACTTCTTTGATGGCGTTGCGCTCGTCGAGCAGCACCACCTTGGGCTTGTACCCAGCCACTTCACCTTCGGTCATCGGGGCGTAGGTGCAGATGATCAGCAGGTCGCCGACGTGGGCCTTGCGGGCGGCAGCGCCGTTGAGCGAGATCGCACCCGAACCACGTGGCGCCTTGATGACGTAGGTGGAGAAGCGTTCACCGTTGTTGATGTTGTAGAGCTCGATGTACTCGAACTCCTTCATGTCGGCGGCTTCCAGCAGGTCTTCATCGATCCCGCAGGAGCCTTCGTAGTTCAGATCGGCCTCGGTCACCGTGGCGCGGTGAAGCTTGGCTCGCAGCATGACGCGTTGCATGGGGTACTCCTACTCAATCCATTCAGGCCCGCAGCAACTGACCGTCGCGGCACATCAGGCAGGCCTTGACGATGTCGTCTTCGAGGTCGACGTGGAACTGGCCTTCCTTGTTAAAGACCAGTTTCAGGAAATCCAGCACGTTGCGGGCATAGAGTGCGGACGCGTCGGCGGCCACGAGGGCCGGCAGGTTGGTTTCACCGACCAGGGTCACGCCGTGCTTGACCACGGTGCGACCGGCTTCGGTCAGCGGGCAGTTGCCGCCAGCGGGCGCGGCCAGGTCGACGACGACCGAACCGGGCTTCATGGCCTTGACCATCTCTTCCGTCACCAGCACAGGGGCGGCGCGGCCGGGGATCAGGGCGGTGGTGATGACGATGTCGGCCTGCGCGACGCGCTTGGCCACTTCGATCTTCTGGCGGTCGAGCCAGGACTGCGGCATCGGGCGGGCGTAACCGCCCACGCCTTCGGCGGCTTCCTTTTCTTCGGCCGTTTCATAGGGCACATCGATGAACTTGGCGCCCAGCGACTCGACCTGTTCCTTCACCGAGGGGCGCACGTCGGAGGCCTCGATGACCGCGCCCAGGCGCTTGGCCGTCGCGATGGCCTGCAAGCCAGCCACGCCCACGCCCAGGATCACCACGCGGGCGGCCTTGACGGTGCCGGCGGCGGTCATGAGCATCGGGAAGATGCGCTGGTACTTGTCGGCGGCGATCATGACGGCCTTGTAGCCCGCCAGGTTGGCCTGCGAGGACAGCACGTCCATGCTCTGGGCACGGGTGGTGCGGGGCGCGGCCTCCAGCGCGAACGCCGTCAGGTTGGCGCCGGTGAGGTTCTGCAGGCCGTCCTTGTCGAACGGGTTGAGCATGCCGACCAGCACGGCGCCCGGCTTCATCTGGGCGATTTCATTGGCGAACGGCGGGCGCACCTTGAGCACCATGTCGGCCCCGAAGGCGCCAGCCACGTCGGTGATCTCGGCGCCGGCGGCCACGTAAGCCTCGTCGGTCACGCTGGCGGCAACGCCGGCGCCCGATTGCACGCGGAGGGTGTGGCCCTGGGCCTTGAGCTTCTTGACGGTTTCAGGGGTCACGGCCACGCGGGTTTCGCCAACCGTGGTTTCCGTGGGTATGCCGATGAGCATACGTGTCTCCTACTAGTGGGTGCCTCTGATGGCGCTGGACAGGCGTGTTCGACGAGCGTGTTCGAGGGGCGTGACCGGCCCCAAGCCCAGGCGCGACGCCACAGGATGCATGGCGCACGTCGAACCCGGCAGCATACACAAGAACCAGGGTTCTCCAGATGTCTTGCCCAGGCTGGCCAAGGTGAAACGGCCAGCGTCCGCCGAACCAGCGATTATCGCGTTTTTTGACCATTGGTGTTTTCAGATCGTGCCGGATCCTGCACGATGGCGCGGCGGGGCGTTCCGCGCTGCCCCCAACCTCCGGGTTCACCGGACATGCGCGCGTCACGACATTCGCGGATAATGCTCGGCTCATGAACTCCGCCGATCTGCTCGCAGCCAAGGTTCCGTCCGGCCAACCCGCCACCCCGAAGGTGCGCTGGAAGCCCAACGTCACCGTCGCGGCGCTCATCGAACGCGATGGCCGCTTCCTGCTGGTCGAGGAGGACACCTCCGACGGCCTGCTGCTGAACAACCCCGCCGGTCACCTCGACCCGGGCGAGTCGCCGCTGCAAGGCGTGATCCGCGAGACGCTGGAAGAAACCGCCTGCCAGTTCACCCCTGAGGGCTTCCTCGGGATGTACATGTCGCGCTTTCGCCGCACCCGCACGGGCGAAGACATCACCTACCTGCGCCTGGCTTTCTTTGGCTCGGTCAGCGAGCCAGACGCCACGCGGCAACTCGACGAAGGCATCGTGCGCACCGTCTGGATGACGGCCGACGAGATCCGCGCCTGCCCCGAGCGCCACCGCAGCCCGCTGGTGCTGGAGTGCATCGAGAGCTACCTGGCCGGCCAGCGCTACCCGCTGGACCTCCTCACCGTGCACGAAAGCGTGTTCTCGGCGCCCAGCCACCACCGCGCCGCCTGAAACCCGGATGTCTCCCCGCCCTCAACGTGTCGTCGTCGGTCTCAGCGGGGGCGTGGACTCGGCGGTTTCGGCCTGGCTGCTCAAGCAACAGGGGCACGAGGTCATCGGCGTCTTCATGAAGAACTGGGAAGACGACGACGACAGCGAGTACTGCTCTTCGCGCCAGGACTTCCTCGACGCCGCCTCGGTGGCTGATGTGATCGGCATCGAGATCGAGCACGTGAACTTCGCGGCCGACTACAAGGACCGCGTCTTCGCCGAGTTCCTGCGCGAGTACCAAGCCGGCCGCACGCCCAATCCGGACGTGCTGTGCAACGCCGAGATCAAGTTCAAGGCCTTCCTGGACCACGCCATGCGCCTGGGCGCCGAGAAGATCGCCACAGGGCACTATGCGCGTGTGCGGGCGGTGCCGATGGGCGATGGCGCCGTCAGCCATCAATTGCTCAAGGGGCTCGATCCGCTCAAGGACCAGAGCTACTTCCTGCACCGCCTCAACCAGGCGCAACTCTCCAAGACGATGTTCCCGGTGGGCGAGTTGCCCAAGACCGAGGTGCGCCGCATCGCCGACGAGATCAAGCTGCCCAATGCCAAGAAGAAGGACTCGACCGGCATCTGCTTCATCGGCGAGCGGCCTTTCCGCGAGTTCCTCAACCGCTACCTGGCCAACGAGCCCGGCCCCATCAAGGATGACAAGGGCCGCAAGCTGGGTGAGCACGTGGGCCTGAGTTTCTACACCCTGGGACAGCGCAAGGGCATCGGCATCGGTGGCGTGAAGCCGGAAAAGGGCGCGGACCTGGCCCAGCGTGGCGGCGATCACGAACCCTGGTTCGTCGCCCGCAAGGACCTCGAAAAGAACACGCTGTACGTGGTGCAAGGCCACGACCACCCCTGGCTGCAGCAGCACACCCTGGTGGCCGAGGACCTGAGCTGGGTCGACGGACGTGGCCCACTGGTGGGCGCCCAAACCATGGCCGCCAAAACCCGCTATCGGCAAGCCGATGCGCCCTGTGAGGTCACGGCGGTGGACACGGCCTCGTTGCGGCTGCGCTTCCCCGAGGCGCAATGGGCGGTCACACCCGGGCAGTCGGCTGTGCTCTACCAGGGTGAGGTGTGCCTGGGTGGGGGCGTGATCGCCAGCGGGGCCTAGCCAGGCGATCAGCCTGGCCGGCGTCGTCGTGGATGCCGCGCCCCACCGACGCGAAGACACACGCGCCCCAGCTGCGTGTGCCAGCCTTCCCGTCGGCCTATTCCCTCCTGCGCTTGACAGCCCACAGCCGCTCTGCGAGCTTGGCGACCTTCTTGAACCCGCAGGCGCCCCCCATGGCTCGCGGCGTTTCGACGCCTGTCACAGGAGCGCCTCGATGTCACACGAACGAGAGGGGACACGCGCATGGCACGGTTGCAAGGGCGTTGGCATTCACGCGGCAGGGCGGCCGTGCAAAAAGGCATCCTGTTCGGGCTGATGGTCGTGGGCGGCGTGGTGGCCGCGATGGTGTTGTCGCCACGCGGAGGTGGCTCGTCGGTTCCACCGCCACCGACGACCACTCCCGCGCCCGATGGCTCGACGCCGGTCTGGCCTGACACCGGTGGGGACCCGAACGGAACGGTGTCGTTCGGCCTGGACACCCGCCCCACCAACACCACGTGTCACGCACCGCAGCGGCCGCTCGAGCAATCGAGCGTCTCCTTGAGCAAGGCGATCTCCAACGTCGGCTTCGGGGCAGTTGGCATGGCGCGCGCACCAGACGATCCGAGCCAGTGGTACCTGATCGACCGGGCCGGCATCATCAAGCGATGGAGCAGACAGGACGGCACCTTCACACCGGCCAGCACCTTCGTCGACCTGCGCGACCGAGTGCAGACCTCGATTCAAGGCAACGAGGGCGAGATGGGGCTGCTGAGCATCGCCTTGCACCCCGGCTTCGCCCAGAACGGTCAGGTGTACGTCTATTACAGCGGCGAGGGCACCATGGGATCGGCCACGGAGGGGCGGATCTCCCGCTTCGTGAGCCGCGACAAGGGGCTGACGCTGGACAAGGATTCTGAGGAGGTCCTGCTGCGTGTGCCCCGCAACGCCGCCTTGCATTGGGGGGGCTCGTTGCAGTTCGGGCCCGATGGATTCTTGTACGCGGCCTTCGGCGATGGCCGCCAGGCCACGGCCGCACAGGATCTCGGCAGCCTGCTGGGCAAGATGATCCGCATCGACGTGAGCAGCGCGACGGGCTATGGCATCCCGCCGAGCAACCCCTTCGCATCTCGGGCCGGTGCGCGGCCTGAGATCTACGCCTTGGGTTTTCGCAACCCCTGGGGCTGGTCGATCGACCGTGTGAGCGGCGAGATCTGGGTCGGTGATGTCGGCGAGAGCGCGTTCGAAGAGGTCAACCGCGTTGTGAAGGGCAGCAACCAAGGCTGGCCAATCATGGAAGGCAAGCAATGCACCAACTGGGTGGCCTGTGTCAAAACAGGGCTGTCGGAGCCGGCGCTGGTCTACCCGCACACCGACAGCGGCACGGGCAACGCGGTGATCGGCGGGTTCGTTTATCACGGTGACGCCATCCCCGATCTCAAAGGCATGTTCGTGTTCGCCGATGTTTCGGGCAAGCTCTATGCGTTGAGGTTCGACGAAGCCGGGCAGGCCTATCGCCAGCAGATCGCCGAGGTGTCAGGCTACCCGACGATCTTCGGGCAGGACGAAAAGGGCGAGCTGCTGTTGTCGCTCGGGTGGTCGCTGATGGCCATCGGCCCGGCAGGTGAGCCCGCCCCGTCGACGCTGCCCGCGCTGTTGTCCCAAACCGGTTGCATGGATGCGCAACGGCCCTGGCTGCCCGCCCCGGGCGTGCTGCCCTACGATGTCAACTCGCCCCTGTGGTCGGACGGCGCCGCCAAGGAGCGCTTCCTGGCCTTGCCTCAAGGCAAACAGATCCACATCGAGGCCAATGGCGATTGGACGCTGCCCATTGGCTCGGTGCTCGTCAAGACCTTCCGCGTGGGCGGCATGCTGGTCGAGACCCGCTTCCTGGTGCGGCACACCGATGGCGACTGGAGCGGCTACACCTACGCCTGGAACGACGAGCAGACCGACGCGCGCCTGCTCGAATCGGCCTTGGTCAAACAGGTGGACACGCCGGCTGGAACGCAATCGTGGCACTACCCCAGCCGCACGCAATGCATGGCCTGCCACACCGAAGTGGCCGGACGTTCGCTCGGGCTCGAAACGGCGCAACTCAACCGCTCGATCACCTACCCACAGACCGGCCGGATGGCCAACCAGTTGGCCACGCTCGAGCACATCGGCCTGTTCGATGAGCAACTCAGCCAGCAGCCTGAGTTGCTCGCAGCACTGACCAACCCGGGCGACACCTCGCTGGCGACCGAAGCCCGTGCGCGTTCTTATCTGCATGCCAACTGCGCCATGTGCCATCAGCCTGGCGGGCCGGGGCGGGGACCGGAAGACTTTCGCTTCACCACGCCCACCGCATCAATGGGGGCCATCGGCGTGCAGCCGACACAGACCGATTTCGGCATCGAAGGCGCGAAGCTCATTGCGCCGGGTCGCCCCGATCTGTCCATCGTCAGCCTGCGCATGCACATGCAGGAAGCCGGCCGCATGCCGCCGCTTGGCCGCACCCTGGTGGACGCAACGGGCGTGGCCCTGATTGATAGCTGGATACGGGGCCTGAGCACGAGCACGAGCACGAGCACGAGCACGAGCATGTGGTCAACCAGCGAGGACGGTGTCACCGACCTCGCAGAGCGCGCCGACAATGGCGTGCCATGAACACCCTGACCGCCCCAGAGCCACCGTCCGAGCCCAAGCCCCGACACGAACCCGCCACGCCCATCGTCATCCTCGACACCAACGCCCTGCTCGATTGGCGCGTGTTCAAGGACCCAGCCACGCACCCGGTGGCGCAAGGCGTCCTGGCCGGTCGCCTGCGCTGGCTGGCCTGCCCCTCGATGGAGCAGGAGTGGCATCAGGTCTGGCCGCGCAGCCAGTTCAAGCCCTGGGCGCCGGACCCGATGCTGACGTTGACGGTGTTCCAGCACGCCACCTTCGTGGATGAGCCGCCACGCGGCCCGCTGCGTTGCAAGGACCCAGACGATCAGGTCTTCATCGACCTGGCTCTGCATGTGGGCGCGAAGTGGCTGTTCAGCAAGGATGCCGCCCTGCTCAAACTGGCACGACGTGCGAGGAAGCTCACGGGCCTGGAGGTCATGACGCTGACGCATTGGTCAGGCCTGGGGGACAATGCGGGTTCACCCTGAACCGAGTTGAGCAGCGACCATGAGCATTTTCACGGGCAACGAACGCCAGGCCTGGGCCGACGCCTTCATCTCAGGCATCCCTTATGCCGCAGCCTCTGGCATGACCCTGGTCGACACCGGCCCCGGCCGCGCCAGCTTGCTGCTGCCTGCACGCGCCACCTGGACGGGCGACGCAGAGCGCAAATTGATCCACCCCGGGTGCCTGAGCGTGCTGGCCGACACCGCTTGCGGCGTGGCCGTTGGCTGCGCGCTTGAGCAACTCGAACCCTATGCCACGCTGGATCTGCGCATGGACTACCTTCGCCCACCCGTGGCCGAGACCGACCTGGTCTGCCACGCCGAGTGCCACCGGCTTTCACGCAGCGTGGCCTTCGTGCGTGGCGAGTTGATGCAGCCGGGCCAGAGCGAACCGGTGGCCACTGTGCACGCCACGTTCATGCGAGCCACGGCGGCCACCCGCCGCAAGGACCTGCCGACGGACGCTTCGGGCGCCAGCACCCAAGCTGCGGCGCCGAAGGGCAGCCGTCCCACGCCCGCCGAAGCGGCCTCATCGTTGATCGCCCCGTCTTCGGTCGAACCCAGCCAAGTCTTTGTCAGCCGCGCGGCCGACCTGCCCGAGACCCTGGCCGTGCCCCCAGGCCGCTCGCCCTACGTCGATTTCCTGAACGTGCACCAGCAGCCTCAGATTGACGCCGGCCCGGTCTTCCGCATGCCCTACAAGCCCGAGCTGATCGGCAACCCCGTGTTGCCTGCGCTGCACGGCGGCGTGCTGGCCGGCTTCGGGGAGACGGCCATGGTGCTGCACCTGCTGGCCACCAACCCGGAACTCGCCGGCGTGCCGCGCAGCGTGGACTTCGCCATCGCCTACATGCGCTCGGCCAAGCCCATCGACACCTTCGCGCAGAGCACCACCGTGCGCCAGGGCAACCGCGTGGCGCTGGTCATGGTGTCGCTGTGGCAGGACGACCCGTCGCGCCCGGTGGTGCAGGCGCGCGGTCACTTCCTGATGCCGCGCGAAGAGGGCTGAACGCTCAATACCCAGCCATGCGGGCCGTCACCAGCCGATTCATGAAGTCGGGCGATAACTTGGACAGCAAGGCGAACAGCTTGGTCTGCCAGCCCACCATCGAATGCGTGGGCAGGCCCTGGGCCGATGACATGGCCAGCCGCCACACCACCGCCGCCACGTCCTCGGGGCCGAGGCGCACACCCAGCGTGGACACCGTCTTCATGCGGCTGACCTCGTTGGTGACCATGGCGGTGTTGACGAACAGTGGCAGCACGTCGAGCACGCGGATGCCGTGGCGGCGCCATTCGATGTCCAGCGCCTCCGTCAGGCTGCGCACGGCGGCCTTGGTTGCGGAATAGGTGGCGAGCTCGGGCTGGCCATACAGCGCCGAGGCCGAGCACATGTTGATGACGCGGCTGCCCGGCGTGCGCTGGAGCAGCGGGAACGCCAGGTGGCAGCCGTTGACCAGGCCCTTGAGGTTGATGTCGATGAGGCGGTGGTGACGCGTGAGTTCGGCTTCTTCGAAGGGGGCCGTGACGGCGATGCCGGCGTTGTTGAAGAGCACGTCGAGCCGGCCGCCGGTGGCGAGCTCGAAGGCGGCCAGCGCCTCGCGCCAGCCGGCTTCGGAGGTGACGTCCAGCCGGGCACTGGTACAGCGGTCGGCGCCCCACTGCTGCTGCATGGCGTCGAGCCCGGCCTCGTCGATGTCGCACAAGCCGACGAACCAGCCCGCCGCCATGAAGCGTTCGGCCACGGCGCGGCCGATGCCGGCAGCGGCGCCGGTCACGAACAAGGTGGGGCGGGTGCTGCGCGTGCGGCTCATGGGGCGAGATTCCTGCTTCGGTTCGGTGGGTCTGGCCGCACTTTCGCACAATCTGAAGACAAACGCCATCAGAATTGGGTGGCGTTTCGTGCGTCGGGTGGTTCGGGCTCGGTGGGTGGGGTGGGTGTGATCCGGCCCTGCGCGGGGCATCACCGAGCTTTGCTGCTGTCACCCCTTGAACACCGGCCAAGTGGTTGCCGAGCCATGACACCGCACATGTCGGGCCGGCTCACACCCACCCCACCCACCGAACCCGAACCACCGCGCACTGCGGGGTTGGTGGAAGAAGAAGGGCGACGCAAGCGTCGCCCTTCTTCTTCCTTCGCCGCCTGCCCGTTGCTCAACCGTGGCAAAACCAAACCACTCACTCAAGCACTCAGCTGCCGACTCAAGTCGCTGCAATGGAAGCCACTGGCCGCCCCACGCGCCTGCGCAGCCAGCCAATCGGCCACCGCTTCGCGCTGCTCCGCCGTGCAATGCAAACCCAACTTGCTGCGTCGCCACAGCACATCCTCAGAAGTGAGCGCCCACTCATTTCTTTTCAGAAAGAACAGCTCGGCTTCGTGCAAATCGGGCGCGACCTCGGCACCCAGGTCTCCGCGAGACGAAACCCCATCGAGCAGGCGCAGCACGCGGCCGCCATAAGACCGTGTCCAGCGGCGCAGCAAGGGCAGGTCGATCCAGGGATGGCGCTGGCGCAGGCGGTGCTGGAAGGCCGCCATGTCGGCTTCCGGATGCGTCAGCTCATCGACCAATTCGGACAAGTCGCCGCCAGGCAGGAAGGCCGACTCCGTCCACGGCCGGCGCGCCTCGCCCAGCATCTCGCCGACCTGGTCGGCGGCTTGCTCAGACAGCTTGCGGAAGGTGGTCAGCTTGCCGCCCCAGACGGTGAGCCAGGGCGCCGGCCGCACCTGGCTTTGCAGCAGGTAATCGCGCGTGACGGCCGAGGCCGAGCCGCGCGCATCGTCGAGCAGCGGGCGCACCCCGGCGTACGACCAGACCACGTCCTGGTGGGTGAGCGGGCGGCGCAGGTAGCGGCCCAGTTCGCCGCAGAGGTAGTCGATCTCGGCCTCGTCGATGGCCACCCGGCCCGGATCGCCCTTGAACTCGACATCGGTGGTGCCGACCAGGGTGAACTGGCGCTCGTAGGGGATGGCGAAGATGATGCGCCCGTCGCGACCCTGGAAGATGTAGGCGTGGTCGTGCTGGAAGAGGCGCGGCACGACGATGTGACTGCCCTTGACCAGGCGCAACGCGTTGTGCGGGCCGGCGTGGCGGGCCCGGCCGCCATGCTGCGGCGGCACCTGCATGAGGTCGCGCAGCACCTGTTCGGCCCAGGGGCCGGCGGCGTTGACCACGGCGCGGGTGTGCACCGACAGGCGGCGCGTTTCCTGGCCAGTGAGCGCGTCGCGGCGGCTGAGTTCCGCCCGCCAGCCCGCGCCTTCGATGCGCAGGTTCGTGCAGCGCGTGCGCGTGAGCACCTGGGCGCCGCGCTCGGCGGCATCGAGGGCGCACAGCGCCACCAGTCGGGCGTCGTCGACCCAACCATCTGAATAGACGAAGGCCTGCTGCCACTGCGGCTGCAGCCCTTCGCCAAAGGGGCTGCCGCGCAGGTTCAGCGATTCGGTGCCGGGCAGGAAATCCCGGCCCGCGAGGTGGTCGTACAGGTACAAGCCCAGGCGCACCAGCCACGCCGGCCGCATGCTCGGGTCGTGGGGCAGCACGAAACGCATCGGCCACATGATGTGCGGGGCGCTGCGCAACAGCACCTCGCGCTCGGCCAGCGCCTTGCGCACCAGGCCGAACTCGCGGTGCTCCAGGTAACGCAGGCCGCCGTGGATGAGCTTGGTTGACGCCGACGAGGTGTGGCTCGCCAGGTCGTCCTGCTCGCACAGCACCACGCGCCAGCCCCGGCCGGCCAGGTCTCGCGCGATGCCGACGCCATTGATACCGCCGCCCACCACGAGCACGTCGCACAGGTGATCGGCCGGATGCGGGGTGGGGGCGTCCGGGTTGGCCTGGCTGTGCGCGTTGGCTGATTCGGTGGGAACGGCTGGTTCGGCGGTCGTCGTGCTCAAGCGGTCTCCTGTCTCCTGCGGGGTCGCGGATCGTCCGGTGCTGTGCGCAGCTCTGCGCCCGATTGTGCCGAACGCCTTGCTTTCACGCGCCGGGATTTACTTGGGGAGGTGCGCATGCCACGCGCGCTTTCCTTGCTTTTCTGTTGTTATCTTTTCGGATAGGCTGCGCGCACGGCGCTTTCGCGTCGCGCCTTCACCCGCCCATTCTTCCGTCCATCTTTCGCATCGACGCCATGCCCACCTCGCCGACCTGGAGCCCCAATCCCCGCCAGCAAGCCCTGCTCGACGAAGTGAAGGCGCGCGGATCGGTGTCGGTCGAGCGCCTCGCACAGCGGCTGGACGTGACCATGCAGACGGTGCGCCGCGACGTGCAGCGATTGTCGGAAGCCGGCCTGCTCACGCGCTTCCATGGCGGTGTGAGCCTGCCGCGCGAGGCGCCGGCCGTGGCCGCATGGAAGGAACGCCAGGCCTTGTTCGCCGATGCCAAGGCGCGCATCGCCCGCTCGGTGGCCGCCGCCGTGCCCGATGGCGCCACCTTGATGATGGGCATCGGCACCACCGTCGAGGCCGTGGCGCGCGAACTGCTCAAGAAGCCGGGCCTGACCGTGATCACGCACAACCTGCACGTGGCCAGCCTGCTGAGCGAACACACGCAGTGCAAGGTGCACGTGGCCGGCGGCATGCTGCGCACCCGCGACAGCGCCATGGAGGGCGACGCCACGGTGGAGTACCTGCAGCAATTCAAGGTCGATGTGGCCATCGTCGGCGCGCTGGGCATCGACCCGGACGGCAGCCTGCGCGACCGCGACCTGCGCGAGCAGGCGGTCTACCAGGCCATGGTCAGCCAGTCGCGCGAAAGCTGGATCGTGGCCGACGCCAGCAAGTTCGGCCAACCCGGCCTGGCCCAGGTCGGCCACCTGCGCGACGCCCGCCGCGTGTTCACGCAGGCCCTGCCGCCCACGCCCTTCCCCAAGCTGCTGCAGGAGTGGGACATCGCGCTGACCATCGCGCCATGAGCCGCTCGCCGAGATGACCTTGCAGGGCCCGCTGCGCAAGGTGGTGCACGCCACCTTGTTCGAACTGCTCGCCGTGGTGCTCGTGGGGCTCGGCCTGTCGTGGCTGCTCGGCCAGGACGCCACCGAAACCGGCGCGCTGGCCCTGGTCACGTCGCTGATCGCCATGGTCTGGAACATCGCCTTCAACACCGCCTTCGAAGCCTGGGAACGCCGCCAGGCCGACCGCCGCCGCACGGTCCGCCGCCGCGTGGCGCACGCCATCGGCTTCGAAGGTGGCATGGTCGCGATGACCGTGCCGCTCATCGCATGGTGGCTGGAGATGGGCTGGTGGGAAGCCCTGCTCACCGACCTCGGCCTGATGGCCTTCTTCCTCGTCTACGCCTTCGTCTTCAATTGGGCGTTCGATCAGGTCTTCGGCTTGCCGGCATCGGCCAGCCCCCCGACCGGCGGCGAGCCCGGCGAACAAGCCCGCTGACCCGATCACCAGCCCGCTGTGTCGCGGACATTGCCTCACTTGTCGCCGAAACCACCTCGGCGGGAGGCCGCTGTCGTTAGCATGCGAGGTCGCCCGGCGGCCCACCCGTGGCATCTCGAAGCGTCCGTCCTGGGCGACCTCCATGCGTTTCCATGCCCCCTCTTTGAGCCCGACATGAGCCCCATCCCCACCGAACACTTCTTCGTCCAGGGCCTCGACGGCCAGCTCGCCGTGCAGCGCTGGGGCGACCGCACGCGCCCTGTCATCGTGCTGGTGCACGGCTACCCGGACAACCGCAACAAATGGGACGAAGTCGCGCTGCACCTGTCGAAGCGTTTCCAGGTCATCGCCTACGACGTGCGCGGTGCGGGGGCGTCCTTCCGGCCCACGCGCAAGCAGGACTACCAACTCGCGCGCCTGACGGCCGACTTCACCGCCGTGATCAACGCCGTCAGTCCCGACCGGCCGGTGCACCTGGTCGCGCACGACTGGGGTTCGGTGCAGAGCTGGGAATTCGTCAGCGAGCCACTGCTCAAGGGCCGCATCGCGTCGTTCACTTCGTGCTCGGGGCCGTGCCTGGATCACATGGGGCACTGGGTGCGCGAACAGTTGAGCCGCCCCACGCCGCCGCGCCTGCTGCGGCTCACGATGCAGCTCATCAAGTCCTGGTACGTCTACCTGTTTCACGTGCCGGTGCTGCCCGAACTGATGTGGCGCCATGTCACCGGCCCGAGCTGGCCGCGCCTGATGCGCTGGCTCGAAGGGGTGCGCATCCAGCCCCGCCCCACCCAGGCCGAAGACGGCGCCTGCGGCGTCAACCTGTATCGCGCCAATGTCTTCCCCTGCCTGCTGCACCCGCGCGAGCGCGTCGCCCACGCGCCCGTGCAGGTCATCGTGCCGCTGCGCGATCACTTCGTCAGCCCCGCGCTGAGCGAGAACCTGCACCGCTGGGCGCCCGGCTACGTCCGCAAGGAGGTGGATGCTGGCCACTGGGTCACGGTGCAAAAGCCCCGGCTGTTCGCCGATGCGGTGCTGGCTTTCATCGACGCATTGCCTGCCACCGAAGCCAAGCCCATGCGCGCCGCCAGGGCTTGAAACGGCGGCGCAGAATCCGGTGCTCCGCTCTCGCCAAGAGAGAACCCACGAGGACCCGACCATGAAGCTCTACCTGACCCCCGGCGCCTGCTCCCTGTCACCGCACATCGTCCTGGAAGAACTGGGCATCGCCCACGAGATCGAATTCGTCAACCTCAAGGACAAGGTCACCGCCAGCGGCGCCAACTACCTGGGCGTCAACCCAAAGGGCTACGTGCCTGCGCTGCAGCTCGACGACGGCGAGGTGCTCACCGAAGGCCCGGCCATCGTGCAATACCTGGCCGACCTGCAACCCGAGAAAAAGCTCGCACCGCCCAACGGCAGCGTGGCGCGCTACAAGCTTCAAGGCTGGCTGAACTTCATCGGCACGGAGCTGCACAAGAGCTTCTCGCCCTTCTTCAACCCAGCGGCACCCCATGAGATGAAAGCGCTCGCACGCGCCAACATCGAACGCCGACTGGGTTACATCAACGAGCAGCTCGAAGGCCGCGAGCACCTGCTGGGCGAAGACTTCACCGTCGCCGACGCCTACCTGTTCACCGTGCTGGGCTGGGCCAAGGGCATCGAGCTCGACCTGGCGCGCTGGCCTCGCGTGGCCGACTTCCAGGCCCGCGTGGCGGCACGTCCGGCCGTGAAGCGCGCGCTGGAGAGCGAAGGCAAGTCTTGAGCGGCGGCGCCTTCAATGGCGCCGCGACAGGTGTTGCCCCGAAGTCACCCCCATCGACACGTAGATGCTGGTGACCGCCTCCATGCCCACGTCCGCTGGCTTGACCGCGGCCTGCGGCACGTACAGCAGCCCGCCGCCCACCGGCACCGGCGCCGTGGGCACCAGCACGGCCAGGTAGGGCTGCCCATCGAGCTCGACCGACTCAGGCGTCGACAGCAGGCCGAGCACCTTGACGCCTCCCGGTCCACCAAAGGTGACCCACACCGGGCTCATTGACTTGAGGCCATCGGCATCACGTTGGCCCAGCATGTCAACGAAGCGTTTGAGCAGGTCGTACACGCTGCGCACCACAGGGATGCGACCCAGCACCAGGTTGACCACCCTGGCCAGGCCTGCCTGCAGCCGCGCCTCGACCAACAGGCCCAAGGCGTAGATCGCGCCCAGGGTGATCAGCACGCCCACCAGGTAACCCGCCCACTCCGACTCGGACAGCCCCAGGCCGAGCCGCACGAACAACCCGCCGATCAGGCTCTTGGGCCCCAGCCAGGCATAGAAGAGCTGCGCCAGCCAGGCAAATACAAGCACCGTGGCCACCAGCGGCAAGGCCGCCAGCAGCCCGGCCAGGAAGGTGCGGGCGAATCGGGATGTGGGCTGAGGATCAGGCATGGCGAGCAGTGTCTCCGATGAAGGCGGGGCCATCCAAGCAGGTACAGCCCGTGCTAGCGAGGCAGCATGGTTTTTCGTCTACATTCTTCGGCACATCACAACAGACTCAGGGACGAGCATGCGGATGTTGACAAGGATCTCACTGGGCCTCGCCGCGGCCTGCCTGGCGGCTTGCACGAACATGTCAGGCTCCAACCCACTGGAGGTGCTGGGCCGCAAAATCAACCTCGGCCTGGCGACGGAAGTCCCCTTCCTGGTGCCGGCGCGCAATGCCGACGCCGCAGCCCTGCGCTCGCTCACCATCGTCAGCTCGGGCCAGCCCTTGACGCAAGAGGTGGGCGGTGAAGTCGAAGCACTGCTGCTGAAGCTCAAGATCCAGGAAAAGGATTACTACGAAAAGCTCAAGCACGGCGACCCGATCCCCATCGCGCAGCTCTCGGAAAACAACCTCGACGAAATGGGGCGGCGCCACGCCACGGCTGGCGTGGTGGGCCTGTCGCGGGCGCGCACGGGCTCATCGGTCAGCACCTCGCGCGAGGAGCGCACCGTCTGCGCCACCAACAAAACGGGCAAGTGCCCCAAGGACCAACAGGTCCAGCGCACGGTGTCTTGCCGGACCACGCAGGCATCGGCGAGCGTGCACGCCCGCGTCTTCCGCATGTCCGACCGCAAGACCATCTTCGTCGACACCCTCACGGCCAACACCAGCCAGCATGTCTGCGATGGCGACAACTACACCGAAGCGCTCACCGCTCAGCAGCTGGAAGCGCAGGCGGCGGGGCAACTGGCCAAGCTGGTCGCCCAGTCCGTGGCCCCGAGCTTCGAGCTGCGTCCCCTTGACCTGAAGGCTGCCGACGCCAAGGTGCCACCTGCCCGCCTCGCCGACTTCAATGCCGCCTTGAACTTCGCCAAGGCCAAGCGCCTCGACGAGGCTTGCACGCGCTTTGGCGAGCTGTACGACGACCTCAAGGAATCGGCCGCCCTGACCTACAACATGGGCTTCTGCGAAGAATCCCGTGGCGACCTGCTGCGTGCCTCCCAGAGCTACCGAAGGGCGTCCGAACTCAATGGCGGGCCGGACCTCGCCATCGACGACCACCTCCGGCAGGTCGAACTGCAATTGCGTCAGTCGCCGGCTGGCGCGCTGCCCGCGATGAATGGCGGTGGCACGCTGCCCAACCTCGACGCCAAGTCCACCGGCAAGCGCGTGGCGCTGGTCATCGGCAACGCCCGCTACGAAGTCAAGGCCCTGACCAACCCAGTCAACGACGCCCAGCTCATGACCAGCAAGCTCAAGCGCATGGGCTTTGACGTGACCCACGCCGAAAACGTCAATGGCGCGCGGCTGGGCAGCCTGGTCAACGACTTCAGCGCGCGGTCGAAGCGAGCCGACGTTGCGCTGTTTTTCTACGCCGGCCACGCCATCCAGGCCGACGGCGACAACCTGCTCATGCCGGTGGACAACAAGAAGATGCAATCCATCGAAGACGTGAGAGAGCAAGGCGGCCTGCCGCTGGGCCTCTTGCTGGCCAAGCTGGATGCCGCCGGCGCGCGCGCACGGCTCGTCATCCTCGACGCCTGCCGCAACAACCCGCTGCCCGCGACCTCGCGCGCCATCGGTGTGGGCGATGGCCTTTCGGCCCTGCCCAAGCCCGCGTCCGGCTCTCTGATCGCGTTCTCGACCGAGCCGGGGCGCACCGCCGAGGACGGCGTCGGCAAGAACAGCCTGTTCACGAAGGCCCTGGCCAACCTGATCACCACGCCCGGCATGCCCGTGGAACAGGTGTTCAAGCGCGTGCGCGAGGATGTCATCCGCGATAGCAACAACAAACAACGCCCGACCGAGGCGAACTCCCTGGCCGGCGACCTGATCCTGGTGCCTGCGAAGTGAAAGCGAATCAGCCGCATGCCAAGCAGGGGGCGCAGCTCTGGCGCGTGACCTGGGCTCACTTCTGGCACCACCGCTGGCATCACCTGTTGGTGGCCATGACGCTGGGCGCGCTCACGCTGATCGCTGAAAACGCCGGCACGCTGGCCTGGCTGGACGCGGTGATGCTGCGGCTCATCGCGCCGCAGGTGCACACCCACCCCACGCCCCCGGCGCCAGGACAAGCGCACATCACAACCCTGGTCATCGGGCCGGGGCTGTACCACGATGCCAGAGGCTTCCAGGGGCGCTCACCGCTGGACCCGGTGCATCTGCGCCCCATCCTGGCTGCCATCGAGGCGGCCCAGCCCAAGGCCATCCTGATGGACCTTCAGCTTGAGCCGGGCTTGTCAAACTGCCCGCCCACTCAGGCCGAGTGCGACCCCCACTACGACGCAGCGGTGACCCTGGGCCACGCGCCCTACGTGCTGCCGCTGCCGGTGCTGCGCGACGAGGCAGGCAACCAGGCATCGATGGCGTGGCTGCGCGAACTGTGCGGCAAGGGCATGCGCTTCGCCAGCCCCGATGTCCGCAGCCACCTGGGCCAAGTCGTGCGGGTGGACCGCACGCCCGGCACCCTGGCCGCTGAAACCTTGGCCCTGCTCAGTCCTGCCCCCGCCCACGGCGCTGGCGAGCACCCGCAGGCTGGGGCCCATGACCACCAAGCCCATTCGCGTTCCCAAGCCGACGCGCCCCCCACCTGTGAGCTGGCTCAAGCCCCAGCCCCCCAAGGCGCCCGAGACCTCGCGATGCTCCGCGCCATGACCCGGCAGCCGGACACAGCGAGCGCGTCCCAAACCGAACCCGTGCACCCGGCTGTGCTGAGCCAGGTGTTGGCAAGCACCTACGTCTTGCGGCGCTGCGGCAACGATGGTGGCAGCAAGGGCAGCAGCAGCGCCAGTGACATCTGCACCACCGACAGCCACGGAAACATCCAGCCCCTGGCAGCGACCCTGCAACATCAGCGAGAAGCCAGCGGCCAGGCACCTTGGGCCATCGCGCTCGGCGGGGATTTCGACGAGCGCGACCGATTCAAGATCATGGGCCTGAGCCAGCCCGGGCCGGTCATCCAGTCCGTGGCCCTGGCAACCCGAGGCCGGGTCAGCGAACACCATGCGCTGGCCCTGGCGGCCGACATCGTCCTCGGGATGCTGGCCGTGCTGCCGCTGGGCCTGGCCGTCGAGCTGTCGCGCCGCTGGGGGGCATCTGCACAGGCGCTCACCCGGCACGCGGCCTTCCCCAAGCTGTTGGGCGCGGCGGTCTGCCTGGTGCTGACCGGCGCCCTGCCCTGGCTGGTCGCGGGCGCCATCGTCGCCGCCTTGGTGCTGAGCTCGGCCTCCATCCTCGACCATGGCTTGTGGCTCAACCCCGGCCCCATGATCCTCGGCATGGCGGTGCACACCTTGCTGGAGAGCCAAGCCCAGGAGCACGGTCCTGAACAACCACATCAGAAAGGCGAACACGCCGCATCGACCGAGCACCCTGGCGAGGAGCTCAGCCTGTGGCGCCAACATCCCCGCCTGCTGGTGAGCCTCTTGCTGATCGCCTACGCCGCAGCCTCCCTCCTGTCCTCCAAACACCATTGACAACCATGCTCGAGCGCGCACGCCCACGCCGACGAACCAGCCCCCACGGCCCAACCAGGGCGGCCGCCCTGCTGCCCTTGCTGCTGGCTGGCTGGGCGAGCGCGCAAACCCCGCCCGACTTCGGCTGCATGTACCGTGGCAGCGACGATGGCGCCCGCGTCTTCACCCGGGGCGGCGATTACCAAACCCCCTACCCTCACCTCAGCCGCGACGAAGACTGCCGCCGCCTGTCGGTCGGTGCTGGCGAGGTGTGGGTGTACCAGCCAGGCCCCCAAGGCAGCGTGGTGACGCGCAAGGTGCAAAGCGGCCCCTTGGTCCGCAGCGCCGACGGCCAGCCCGGCCCCTTGCGACAGGCGTGGACCGACCTCAAGCTCATCCTGGCCGGTGACCAGCACCTCACCCAAGGCTCCTCGCGTGACGGAGAGGCCGGCGAATGGGTCAACCTGCTGCCACAAGGCAAGCTGGGCCCTCGCACCGAAGCCCTGCGCCTGCCGCTGGGGCCCTCCGCCGGCAAGGCGCTCAAGTGGTTCGAAGTGCGCGTCGGTGGCCGGACGGTGTCCCGCCAACAGGGCCCCGCCGACAGCCTGTTGATTCCGGCGCGGGTGCTCAGCCCCGGCCAGGCGGTCAGTTGGCAACTCCAGCATGGCGACGCGGTGGCGCAAGGGCAGTTCACGGTGACCCGAGCCGAAGAGATCCAGCGCGTCCTGAGCACCCCGTTGTCGCCCCCGCCTGCGGACGACACCGCCGAAGCCCTGCAACGCGCCAGCCTCTTGCTCGAAGCCGGATTCCGCTGGGAAGCCTTCGAGCTGCTGCACACGCTGCAAACCGCCCCGCGCTGAAGTCGAGCCCGAGCCAAACTGAAGCCGCACCGAGGCTTCACCGAAGGCTTCCCCCGGCTTTCTATAATCCACAGCTTGCACATTCCACAGGCTGACGGCCCTCCCTGGCTGTCAGCCTGCTTCTGTCTGGGCCCACCCCACCCCTTCCCATGAGCGCCAACGAAAACCTGACCTACGACCCGCGCGCCGTCGAAGCCCGCGCCCAGCAACATTGGGCCCAACCGCTTTGGCAGGGTCACGACGCCTACCGCGTCACCGAGTCACCAGACAAACCGGCCTTCTACGCCTGTTCGATGCTGCCCTACCCCTCGGGCAAGCTGCACATGGGCCACGTGCGCAACTACACGATCAACGACATGCTCACGCGCTACCTGCGCATGAACGGTCACAACGTGCTGATGCCCATGGGCTGGGACGCCTTCGGCCTGCCCGCCGAAAACGCCGCGCTCAAAAACAAGGTGCCGCCCGCCGCCTGGACCTACGACAACATCGCCTACATGAAGAAGCAGATGAAGGCGATGGGTCTGGCGATCGACTGGTCGCGCGAGATCGCCACCTGCCAGCCCGAGTACTACAAGTGGAACCAGTGGCTGTTCATCAAGATGCTCGAAGCCGGCGTTTGCGAACGCCGCACGCAAACCGTCAACTGGGACCCGGTCGACCAGACCGTGCTGGCCAACGAGCAAGTGATCGACGGACGCGGCTGGCGCTCGGGCGCCCTGGTTGAAAAGCGCGAGATCCCCGGCTACTACCTCAACATCACCAAGTACGCCGATGAGCTGCTGAGCGCGGTCGCCAACCCTGAGGACAAGAACTACCTCAGTGGCTGGCCCGAGCGCGTGCGCCTGATGCAGGAGAACTGGATCGGCAAGAGCGAAGGCGTGCGCTTCGCCTTCTCGCACGACATCCAAGGTGCTGACGGCAGCCTGATCAACAACGGTCAGATGTGGGTCTTCACCACCCGCGCCGACACCATCATGGGCGTGACCTTCTGCGCCGTCGCGCCGGAGCATCCGCTGGCCCTGCATGCGGCGAGCGCCACCCCCGCGATCAAGGCCTTCATCGACGAATGCAAGACCGGCGGCACCACCGAGGCCGAGCTCGCCACGCAAGAGAAGAAGGGCATGGCCACCGGCCTGTTCGTCACGCACCCGCTCACCGGCGAGCAGGTCGAGGTCTGGGTCGGCAACTACGTGCTGATGTCCTACGGCGATGGCGCCGTGATGGGCGTGCCCGCGCACGATGAGCGCGACTTCGCGTTCGCCAAGAAGTACGGCATCGCGATCAAGCCAGTGGTTGCACCTCGCAACGCTTTCACCCTTCAAACCAACCAATTCGGCACCCCAGGGAAGATGGTTGACCATGGCCCCGCTGTGATCGATCCTTCTTGGTATGACAAAAATGAATGGCGGGAAGAGTACGGGAGCAAGGACTGCTTCTGCTTCGATTCAAGTGATGCCCTCGACGGCCTGGGCCACAAGGCCGCCGTCAACAAGGTCGCCGAGCTGCTCACCGCCAAAGGCATCGGCGAAAAGAAAACCACCTGGCGCCTGCGCGACTGGGGCATCAGCCGCCAGCGCTACTGGGGCACGCCGATCCCCATCATCCACTGCGCCGACTGCGGCCCGGTGCCGGTGCCCGAGAAGGACCTGCCCGTGCGCCTGCCCGAAGACGTGGTGCCGGACGGCAGCGGCAACCCGCTCAAGCAACGCCCCGACTTCCTCAACGTCGGCTGCCCGAAGTGTGGCAAGCCCGCCCAGCGCGAAACCGACACGATGGACACCTTCGTGGACTCGAGCTGGTACTTCCTGCGCTACACCTGCGCCGACAACCACGGCGCCATGGTCGACGAGCGCACCAATTACTGGATGGCCAACGGTGGCATGGACCAGTACATCGGCGGCATCGAACACGCCATCCTGCACCTGCTGTATGCGCGCTTCTGGACCAAGGTCATGCGCGACCTGGGCCTGGTCAAGGTCGACGAGCCCTTCAAGAAGCTGCTCACCCAAGGCATGGTGCTCAACCACATCTACAGCCGTCGCACGGCCAAGGGTGGCAAGGAGTACTTCTGGCCGCACGACGTCGAGCACGTGCTCGACGAAGGCGGCAAGGTGATCGGCGCCAAGCTGATCAACGCCGTCGACAGCGCCGATGGCCAACTGCCCGTGGGCACCGCCATCGACTACGAAGGCGTGGGCACCATGTCGAAGTCGAAGAACAACGGCATCGACCCGCAAGAGCTGATCGAGAGGTACGGCGCCGACACGGCACGCCTCTACACCATGTTCACCGCCCCGCCCGAACTCACGCTGGAGTGGAACGACGCGGCCGTGGAAGGCAGCTTCCGCTTCCTGCGCCGGGTGTGGAACTTCGGCATGAAGCTCCAAGCCCTGCCCAAGGCCGACACCGCCGCCGCCACGCAAGGCGCCACCTCGCTGGCCGACGTCGCCTTCGGCAAGGAAGCGAAGGCCCTGCGCCTGGAAGTCCACACCGTGCTCAAGCAGGTGGACTACGACTACCAGCGCATGCAGTACAACACCGTCGTCTCGGGCGCGATGAAGCTGCTCAATGCGCTCGAAGGCTTCAAGGCCATCGACACCGCCGATGGCCAGGTCGCCCTCATTGAAGGTTTCGGCATCCTGCTGCGCGTGCTCTACCCGGCCACGCCCCACCTCGCGCACACACTGTGGAGCGAACTGGGCTACGCCGGCCAGCTCGGCGACCTGCTTGACGCCCCGTGGCCGAAGGTCGACGCCTCGGCCCTGGTGCAAGACGAGATCGAGCTGATGCTGCAGGTCAACGGCAAGCTGCGTGGCTCGATCAAGGTCAGCCCGCAGGCCGACAAGGCCGCCATCGAGGCAGCCGCCCTGGCCAGCGAGGACTTCGCCAAGTTCAGCGAGGGCAAGGCGCCCAAGAAGGTCGTCATCGTGCCGGGCCGCCTGGTCAACCTGGTGGTCTGAGCACCGGTGTTAAGGTCACGTCCCATGCAACGCCGCCAACTCCTGACCCTGCTGGGCGCTTCGTCCCTGCTGCCGCTGGCCACGCTCGGGGGCTGCGGCTTCCAGCTGCGCCGTGGCCACGACATGGCCTTTCGCTCGATCCAGCTCAGCGGTTTCACCGGCACCTCGCCGCTGGCCACCGAACTGGCGCGCGCGCTCGAGGCCAATGGCGTCACCGTGGTCGAGAGCAGCTTGCAGGCCACGCAGGCGGCTTCGGCCGCCCAGGTGCCCGTCACCCACGTCGAATTCGTCGCCCTGCGCGACACGCGCGACACCCTGGTGTCGGCCAAGACGGCCTACGGCCAGGTTCGCACGATGACGGCGCGCTCCATCCTGCGCTTCGAAGTACGGCGTGGCGACGGCAGCGTGCTGCTGCCGCCTTCCGAGGTGTCGCTGGCGCGCGACCTGAGCTACAACGAGCGCGACGCCCTGGCCAAGCAGGATGAATCCGACGCGCTGACCCGCGCCATGCAGACCGACATCGTCAACCAGGTGCTGCGCCGCCTGGCCGCCATCCGCCCGCAGCAGTTGCCGACGCCGACCGAGCTGCCCGAGCCGCCCCAGGCACCGAGCGACGCCGAGCGCTGAGCCTCGGCCCGGTCCCGGCTCATCGTCGAGCAACACCCCGCTTCAGCCACCTCATCAAGAACGCGCCAGCCGCATCCACCACCATGCAGTTGCGCCCCGACCAGCTCTCCGCCCACCTCGCCAAGGGGCCGCTCAAGCCGGTCTACACCCTGCATGGCGACGAGGCCCTGCTGGCGCAGGAAGCGGGCGACGCCATCCGCGCCGCCGCGCGCGCGCAAGGCCACACCGAGCGCCAGGTGCACACGGTGCTCAACGCCGGCACGTTTGACTGGGGCAGCCTGATCGGCGCGGCCAGCGAGATGTCGCTGTTCGGCGATCGCCAGTTCATCGAGCTGCGCATCCCCGGGGGCAAGCCCGGCAAGGAAGGCTCGCAGGCGCTGCAGCGCTACATCGAGCAGGCCGCCGGCAACGACGCGCTCATCACGCTCGTCACCCTGCCCCGGCTGGACAAGACGCAGCAATCCAGCGCCTGGTTCACCGCGCTGGATGGCGCCGGCGTCACCCTGCGCTGCGACCCGATCGAACGCCAGCAACTGCCGCTGTGGATCGCGCAGCGCCTGAAAGCCCAGGGCCAGGAGGTCGAGCCCGGCGAGGCCGGCCAGCGCGCGCTGGCCTTCTTCGCAGACCGGGTCGAAGGCAACCTGCTGGCGGCCCATCAAGAGATCGTCAAGCTAGGCCTGCTGCATCCGCCGGGCGTGCTGACGCTCGAGCAGATCGACACAGCGGTGGTCGACGTGGCTCGATTTGAGGTCTTCAAGCTGACCGAGGCCGTGCTCTCGGGCAACGTGGCGCGCACCCTGCGCATGCTCGACGGCCTGCAGGCCGAGGGCGAGGCCGCCGTGCTGGTGCACTACACGCTGGCCGGCGAGATCCAGGGCCTCTACCACGCGCGCCAGTCGCTCGACGGGGGCAAGCCGCTGCCCATGGTGCTGCGCGAGCAGCGCATCTGGGGCCCGCGCGAGCGGCTCTATGAACGCGCGCTACCGCGCCTGCGCACGCCGCCGCTGGCGCGCCTGGTTGCACACGCCAGCATCGTCGATGGCATCGTCAAGGGCCTGCCGCATCCGCAGTGGCCGGTCGACGCCTGGGAGGCGCTGCGCCGGCTCGCGTTGCAACTCGCCGAGGTGGCCGCGCCGGCCTGACCTCGGTCCGACCAACCCCCTCGATCCGGGGTGCCCCTCCGCTGGAAAGCCCCCAGGCGGCTTTTGCCCCCAACTGGCTACAGTCAAGCGACCATCGTTTGACGCGACACGGCAAAACCAAAGTCGCCGGGACACCGTTGTGAGCACCCCCAACCTGATCCCCCTCAACCGCTCCGAACACATGTACTGGGCCGGCGAGGGGCACCTCGGGCCCATCAACCAGGCCTACCTCCTGCTATTCGACCAGCCGCTCGAAGAAGCCCTGGTCCGCCAGGCCCTTCGCGAGCTGACCACCGCTTTCCCGCGCATGCGCGGCATCGTGGCCCCCACCGGCTGGATGCACAAGCTGCAAATCCTGCCCGACGACCGCTTCGTCGACCAGCTCTTCGACGACTGCTATCGCATCGAACACGGCGTCGATCCGTCGTCGCGCGAGGCCTTGCAGGCCTACCACACCCGCTTCCTCAACGAGCCGATCTCGCTGGAGCGCGGCCTGCCCTGGCGCGGGCGTTTCCTGCCGCATCCCACCCAATCGGCGCTGATGTTCTCGGTGCACCACATCATCGGCGATGGCCGCTCCATGGTGCAAATGCTGTGCGCCATCCTGGGCCGCCTCAATGGCCAGCCCATCGCGCCCTGCAAGATCGACTCGCCCTCGATGATGCCAGCCGTCACGCCGCAGAAATGGTGGCAGTGGCCCGGCAGCATCGCCCGCTGGTGGCGTGACAGCCGCGCCGAGAAGGCCGCCACGCGAGGCGAACGCGTCATCCGGCTCGAAGACGGCAGCTCCAGCCGCTACACCACGGTCAGCGTGCGTTACCACGAGCTGCCCGTGGCGGCCGACGCCATGCGCGCGCTCTCCAAGCAGCACGGCACCACCGTCAACACCCTGCTGATGGCAACGGTGGCCAACACCTTCCTGGCCCTCGGCCACCGCGACGGCCCCGACCAGCCGGGCGGGCCGCGCTCGGTGGCGGCGCTTCGCACCTCGGTTGACCTGCGCCGCTACTTTCCCGACGGCAAGGGCCCCGAGTTCGGCAATTTCGTCTCCGTGTTCACCGTGCGGGCGCGTCAGCAGGCCACGCTGGCCGAGCAAATCGCCTCGCTGGAGGCGCAATCCAAGGCAGCCATGGCGCGTTTCGAGCGCCGCGACTTCGCCCTGCCCCTGACCTTCTGGGAAATCCTCCCCTGGATCGGGCGCACGCTCTACAGCCGCCTCATCGTGCAAAGCAAGGCCAAGCACAAGCTGCCCGAGCTGTCTTGCCACCTGAGCAACCTTGGCAACGCCGAGTTCATCAACCCCAAGGGCGGCAGCGTGCGACTGGCCGAGATTTGGCCCACCACGATCAGCAACGTCATCCTGCTGGGCGCGCTCAGCCTCAACGGCAAGCAGTTCCTCACGGTCATCCACCCGAACGACGAGATCTCGCCGGCCTCGATGGACCGCTTCCTGGCCGAACTCGACCAGCAATTGCACAAGCTGCAAGCCGCTCCCACGGATGAAACAAACCGTGACAAGACGCACGGCAAGCCCCAAAACATGGCGGCGGCGGCCTGAAAACATACGTTCGACCCTGAAGAAATCCGTGGCGTGACCGATCAAGAGGGTGTCAAGCAGCATCGACACCCTCCGCAAAGGTCCCCATGGCACCGCCTGCCCGCAAGCCCGCCGCCCAAGCCGCACGCCGATCAACCGTGGCCAGCGCCTCCGTGGCATCGCGTCACGACGCGCGCCGCGAGAACCGCGCCGACGACGCCTCGGCGTGCCAGCTCGACTGGCTCCAACCCGCCCTGACCCTCTGGCTGAGGGATGACACCGCCTCCAGCGTGCGGATGGGGGATGTTCATCCGACAGAGGGCGTCTGATACTGCGGGGTCCGTCGGACCGCCTGCATGTTTTCGGATCTGTTCACCCCGCCGCGGCTCCACACCCGCATCGTCATCGCCTACATGGCCCTGCTCGTGATGGGCCAGGGCCTCACGTTCTGGCTGATCCAGCGCGGCATCGAGCGCAACGTCCGCTTGTCTGTCCACGCCAGCCTGATCACCACGGAGCATTGGCTGCAACGCCAGTTGCCCGCCTCGTCGGTGGATCTGGCCACCGCCACCGGCAACCCTCACCCGCCGGAAACCCCAACGGCCGCCGATGTGCGCCTGCGCGGCGTGCTGCACGACATCCACGACCTGTTCGGCCCGGATGTGCTGTTGATGGTGCGGCCCAACAAGCCCAACGGCAGCAACGACGGCCATGGCGAGCCTTGGCGTTTGCACAGCAGCACCCTGGAGCCGCCTGTGGCCCAGACCCTGCTGCCGATGTGGCTCGCCGATGAAGCGAGCCACCCCTTGGCCGCGGCCAGCGCAACGACCGCGACGACAGGCCATCCCGCCGACTCACGCACCGCCCAGGCCGAAGACGCGACACGAACCAAGAAGATCCCGGCCGCGCCCCAGGTCGACCCGGCAAACGACCCCGCCGACCGCGCCGTCACCCTGCCGCACGGCGAGCACCTCGGCCGCGCCTTCACGCTCTCCGCCCCTGGCGACCCCACCGAGGTGCGCGCCATCGTGCTGAGCTCGCTCGACGACGTGCGCGCCACCTACCAGCACATGAAGCACACCCTGCTCGCGCTGTCGGTGCTGAGCCTGGTGGCCTTCGGCGTGGTGAGCCTGATCACCGCGCGGCGCCTGACCAAGCCGCTGCGCCGCCTCTCCAGCTCGGCCGAAAAACTCAAGCGCGGCGACTACGACTCGCAAGTGCCCAGCAGCTACGGCGGCGAAATCGGCGAGCTGGCCGAATCCTTCGAGACCATGCGCCAGGCACTGCAAGACCGCGACGGCCAGATCCGCCGCCTGGCCACCCGCGACCGCCTCACCGACCTGCCCAACCGCGACCGTTTCCGCCAGGAGCTGCGCCAGGCGCTCGACCGCGCCGGCCGCAAGCCCACCTCCGTGCTCATGCTCGACATGGACCGCTTCAAGCACGTCAACGACCAGCTTGGCCACCGCTTCGGCGACGGCCTGCTCAAGGCCGTGGCGGAGCGCCTGCGCGGCCATGCCAAGGGACAGCAGCGCGCCGTGCTGGCCCGCCTGGGCGGCGACGAATTCGGCCTGCTCCTGCCCCGCACCGAGGCCAGCGCCGCGCACCGCCTGGCCCAGCGCATCCTCGCCGACTTCGAACGCCCCATCCAGCTGGATGGCCACAAGGTCGATCTCTCCGCCGGCATCGGCATCGCCTGCGCCCCGGAGCATGGCCAGGACGTCGACGCCCTGCTCAGCCGCGCCGAGCTGGCCATGTACGCGGCCAAGCAACGCCGCGCCGGCGCGGTGATCTACCAACGCGAGCTCGACCCCGAGAGCGGCTCCTCGCTGACCTTGCTGGGCGAGCTGCGCCAGGCCGTCGACCAGGGCGAACTGCGCCTGTTCCTGCAACCCAAGGTCAGCCTGCGCACCGGGCAGGTGGTCGGCGCCGAGGCGCTGGTGCGCTGGGAACACCCGGTGCGCGGCGTGCTACCACCGCGTGGCTTCGTGCCCTTCGCCGAGCAGACCGGCTTCGTACGTCTGCTCACCGGCTGGATGCTCGAAGAGGTCACCCGCACCGCCCGCCAGCTCGCCGACCAGGGCCTGGCCGTGAAACTCTCGGTCAACCTCTCCACCCGCGACCTGATGGACCAGGCCCTGCCTGAACGCTTCGAGGCCCTCATCGAACAACACGGCGTCGCCCCCGACCGCCTGGTGCTCGAGATCACCGAAAGCGCCATCATGGACGACCCTCGCCGCGCCCAGATGACGCTGGAGCGCCTGCATGGCATGGGCCTGCGCCTGTCGATCGACGACTTCGGCACGGGCTACGCGTCGCTGGCTTATCTGAAGGCCCTGCCGGTCGACGAACTCAAGATCGACCGCTCCTTCGTGCAGGACATGGACCGCGACGGCCACGACGCCAAGATCGTGTCATCGACCATCGAACTCGCCCACAGCCTGGGGCTGACGGTGGTCGCCGAAGGCGTGGAAGACGAAGCCGCCTGGCGCCAACTGGCCGGCCTGGGCTGCGACGAGGTCCAGGGCCACCTGGTGGCCCGGCCCATGCCCGCCGTCGAATTTCCCGGATGGGCCCGCGGCTGGCAGGCACCGGTCTGTGCGCCGGCCACGGCGCCGCTGCAAGCCACGGCTGGGGCGCCAGGCGAAGCCCCCTCGGGGCCCTCTCAGGGCTGAAGCGCCCCGAAGGTCAGCTCAGCCGGCCTCACCTGGCCGTCAGCTCAATTTGCCGCGCCAGCGCCGCAAACGCCTCGAACTGATCGGCAGGCAGGCCCGATGTCGCCATGGCCAGCGTGCCCCCCGCCGACGCGACCTCGCATTGCACCGCCAACAGCCGCTGCGCATCGCCCAGGCGCGGCAGCACCGGCCCCGCGAACAGCAGGCGGCCAGCGTGGGCCAGCATCAGCGTCGGGAAGGTCTCCACATCGATGTCGCCGATGGCATCGGCCTCGTCCTCGATGTCGATCCAGCGATAGCGGTGACCAGGGTTGGCCAGCCGCAGGGCGTCGAAGATGGCTTCGTACTCGCGGCAGGTGCCGCACCAGGCCGCGCACAGGCAGACCACATCGAGTGCAGGCTCGGACGCTGAGGCCACGGCAGGCACAACAACAGGCGCGACAGGCTTCTCCAGGGACATGGCGGCCATTGTCGCGCAGGACTCGGCCGGGCGTGGACACGCCTGGTTACCGCCACCACCGCGCACCACGCATCGGCCACCCACCCTCGCGGTATCCTCGGCCCCATCCGGCGCGCCTCTGCGAACACCCGCAGTGCCCCCACCAACGCCCCAACTCGCGAACGCGCCCATTCCATGCTCTCCAGCGTTTCCGCCCTCTCCCTTTCGTCAGCCAAGGAAGCCTCATGACCCGCACTCGCAAAGCCCTCGCCTTCACCGTCGCCCTGGCCCTGAGCCACACCGCTGGCCTGCAGGCCGCCCACGCCGGCATGATCACCACCGACGCCGTCGCCGCCCAGGCCACCCAGGCCGAAGCCCAGTCGCGCCGCGCTGCCGTGCTGGCCACGCTCAACCGCGCAGACGTCGCGCAGGCCCTGGCCGCCAAGGGCGTCGACATGGACGCTGCCCGCGCCCGCGTCGCCTCGCTGTCCGACGCCGAAGTCGTGGCCCTGGCCGACCAGCTCGACCACGCCCCCGCCGGCGCCTCGGACGTGCTCGGCGTCATCGTCTTCATCTTCCTGGTGCTGCTGGTGACTGACATCCTCGGCCTCACCAAGGTGTTCCCCTTCACCCGCTCCATCCGCTGAAGCAAGGCGGCGGCGGTCTTCCCCAGCCTGCGGTTCCACGCTGCAACGATGAACGCACCCAGGCCTGACCGCCGGCGCCTGGGCCGACTCGCCTTGGGCACCGTGCTGTCACGGGCGTGGCCCTGGCGCGCGCTGATCTCCCCGGCGTCGGCCACAGGCGCCACCCGCGCCGCCACCGCCCTCGCACCCGCCGCCCTCACAGGCTGCGCCAGCTGGGGCACCTGGAACGACGAAGGTTCGGCCCAGGCCCGCGCCCTGGTGGCAGACCCGCCCGCCGGCCTGCCGCGCGCCGTCCACCTGGCCGACACCCCCTTCTTCCCGCAAACCGAGTTGCAGTGCGGCCCCGCCACCCTGGCCACCCTGCTGCAAGCCATCGGCAGGCGAGCGACCCCGGCCGAGCTCGCGCCGCAACTCTTCGTGCCCGAACGCGGCGGCAGCCTGCAAATCGAGATGCTGGCCGCGCCCCGCCGCCACGATGCCCTCGCCACCCGCCTGCCCTCACGGCTCGACGCCGTGCTGCGCGAACTCGCCGCCGGCCACCCCGTGGGCGTGATGCAAAACCTCGCGCTCGACTGGATACCGATGTGGCACTTCGCCGTGCTCATCGGCTTCGACCTCGATCGGGGCGAAGCCATCCTGCGCTCGGGCACCACGCGCGAGCAGCGCCTCGACCTGTTGACCTTCGAGCGCACCTGGGCGCGCGCCCAACGCTGGGCCTTCGCCGTGTCACCGCCCGAAGAGCCGCCCGCCACCGCCGAGCCACCCGCCATGCGCGAGGCCCTGCTCGGCTTCGAACGCGTGGCGCCGCCCGCGCGCGCCGTCACCGCCTGGCAAGCCGCTGCCCGCCGCTGGCCCGACGACCTCGTCATCGGCATGGGCCTGGGCAACAGCCTGCTACAAGCCGGCCGCCCCGAAGACGCCGCCCAGGCCTTCGCCCAGGTCGCAACCCGGACCGACGCGGCCGCCGCCTGGAACAACCTCGCCAACGTGCGACTGCGCCAAAGCCGCCTGCCCGAGGCGCGCGACGCCGCCCGCCGCGCCGTGCTGCGCGCCGCCGCCGCCGAACCGGGCGTGCTCGAAGCCACCCGGGCCACGCTGGCCGAGGTCGAGGCGGCGTTCGCGGCGGCGGGCAACCCGCGCCCCTGAACCCGGCATCATCGATGCCGCATCAGCGATCTGCGGCGGCCAGCCGTCTCCGTGCGGTGTCCAGGCCTCCGCGCGCGTCATCCAAACGCCATCCGCATGCCACTTGAGCGGCCGCCCCCGCTGACGCCCTCTGGCTTGAGCCACAATCGGCGGCAGGCAAACCGCCAGCCATCCGACAGGAGCAACACCATGCCAGTGATCGTGGTCGCCAATCCCAAAGGCGGCGTGGGCAAATCCACGCTGTCGAGCAACATCGCAGGCTGCTTCGCCCGACAGGGCCACCCCGTGATGCTGGGCGACGTCGACCGCCAGCAGTCCTCGCGCCTGTGGCTGAAGCTGCGCCCCGAGACCATGCCTCGCATCCAGACCTGGGACGTGAGCGAAGACCACATCGCCCGCCCGCCCAAGGGCGTCACCCACGTGGTGCTGGACACCCCCGCCGGCCTGCACGGCAGAGGCCTGGACGCGGTGATGAAGCTCGCCGACAAGGTCATCGTGCCCTTGCAGGCCAGCGTCTTCGACATCTACGCCACGCAGGAGTTCGTCGCCGCGCTGGCCAAGAAGGGCCGAGCAGAGGGCAAGCAGGTCGCCGTGGTCGGCAACCGCATCAAGGACCACACCAAGGCCACCGAGCACCTCAAGGAGTTCCTGCAGACGCTCGACGTGCCCCTGCTCACGCTGCTGCGCGACACGCAGAACTACGCCCACCTCGCCGCCCACGGCCTCAGCCTGTGGGACGTGCCTGCCGCCAAGGTCGAGAAGGACCTGGCGCAGTGGGAGCCGATCCTGGCTTGGCTGAAGGCCTGAGGCCCCGCGCCTCAGCGTAAGCTCAACTCGGCCTTTCAGCCCCGCGATGGAAGGCCAGGCTGCTCAGCGCCTGGCCTCGCGGTGCGCGCGGCACGCCAGGCCAAACGCCTCGAAGATGCGCTGCGACACCGGGTTCTCGTGAGCCAGCCACTCCGGGTGCCACTGCATGCACAGGTTGAAGCCGGCACCAGGCTGGCTGAAGGCCTCGACGATGCCGTCCGGCGCCAGCGCCTCCACCCGCAGCCCCGGCGCCAACTGCTTGACGCCCTGACCGTGCAAGCTGTTGACGCGCACCTGCATGCCCTCGCGCACCGAAGCGGGCAACCCTTCGAGCACGCGGTCCAGCGTGCCGCCGGGTTGGATGTGGATCGCGTGCGCCAACCCATATTCCTGCTCCACCGGCAGGCTGTCGTCACCCCGGTGATCCATGTGGCCGGGTTGCTCCTGCACCGCCTGATGCAATGAGCCCCCCATCGCCACGTTGACCTCCTGCAAGCCACGGCAAATGGCGAGCAAAGGCACGCCACGTTCGAGCGCCGCGCGGATCAGCGGCAGCGTCCAGGCGTCGCGCACCGGGTCCAGCGGCAAGGTCTCGTCGTGCACGGCCTCTCCAAAGTGGCTGGGATGCACGTTCGACGGCGAGCCCGTCAGCAAGACCCCGTCGATGAGGTCCAGCGCCGCCAACAACTCGCCCGGCTGACCACCCGGCACCATCAAGGGCACGGCCCCCGCCAGCCGGATCGCGTCGACGTACTTGCGACCGACCACATGGAAGGGATGCCGCCCCAGCACACGCTGACAAGACGGCAACAGGACGAGGGGAGGGGAGTCGTTTCGGGCAGCCATGCCGGGATCTTGCAACCTCCATGCCGAGGCCATCCGCTGGAGTAGAGGCCGCGTTCGCCGCCATCTTCACAAATGCTTGCACTTTGGCCCCGGCAGGACGGCCCCCAAGCGGGGGAATCGCGCGGCCGTTTCTCCCCTTTTGCGATACCTTCCCGCCACACGATGCCTGGGGCGCCTGAACCCTGGCCCGCACACATTCCCAGGGACGGCCCATGACCGATCTAGCCGGCATCCAGCACGCGCTGGGCGATGCCTCGCCCGTTGCTTTCGCCAACACATCCGCCGCCTCGGCCATCTCAAGCCTGCTGCCCAGCGGCCCGAAACAACGCACCCGCCTGCTGCGCCTGCACACCCCGCTGGGTGCCGATGTGTTGCTGGCGGCACTGCTGATGGCCATCTGGCGACGCAAACCCAAGGCGCCGGTCACGTTGCACTCCGATCAGGGCTGTCAATTCACCAGCCACGAGTGGCAGGACTTCCTCAAGAGCCACAACCTGGTGGCCAGCATGAGCCGCCGTGGCAACTGCCATGACAACGTTGTGGCCGAGAGCTTCTTCCAGTTGCTCAAACGCAAGCGAATCAGGCGCCAGATCTACCTAACCAGGGATCTGGCCCGCAGCGATGTCTTCCACTACATCGAGATGTTCTACAACCCACGAGTGTCTAGGGAAGCCGGGGCGATTCAGACAGCCATGACCAAGAACGCCAGCATTCGGCAACGGGACACATTCATCGCAATGACCATCGGCGTCAGTTTGAACACGTCGGCTCACATGGCCGAAGCTCAAACACCTCCCCCACCGACCTGTGAGGTCATGCCTTGGTCCGAGCGCGAGTCAGTGCAGGCACCCACCATGCTGACCCAACCAAAGTTCGTGTAACAGGGTGGACGATCACTCACACTTGGTATGCACCCACCATCGGTCGAGCCGTCATGAAGGCCAGCCTGCGGCTGGGCGATCCTCACTACACTGCCTTCTACGAGTCGATACTGGACCGCGCCAACACCACGATCATAGAGTTACAGTCTTTCGAAGGGGCGGGGAAACGTTGCGCAGACAAGCCTTTGCTGAAGGCGAGGCGCCCTGAGATGTACATCCCCCTGGGTTACCCCGCTGTTCAGAGCAACACGTGGCAATGGTCGTTTCAGATGCGCGAGCATCTCCCTCGCCGCGCTGAGTGATGGCTCCACCACCTCCCTGCCCCACTCATGCTCCTCATCCAAACCACCACTCCCACCCGCGACGAAGCATTGCGCCTCGCACGCGAGCTCGTCAAACAGCGCTTGGTGGCCTGCGCCCAGGTATGCGACATCGAAAGCGTCTACCTGTGGGAAGGCGGGTTGCAATAGGAGCCCGAATGCCGCCTGCAGCTCAAAACAACCGAGGACAGGTGGCCCGAGGTGGAGCGCTTCATCCGCGAATGGCACAGCTACGACGTGCCGGCCATCTTCGCGGTGCCGGTCACGCAGGCCAGCGAAGCCTACTGTGCGTGGGTGCGCGAATGCACGCGCGCCGCGCCGGCCCCATCGGCATGAAGCAGCCGCTCATTGCCACAACTCGTCGAGGTGCTTGAAGCCCCATGCCTCAGGGTCCTCGGGACCCGTGATGCTGTCCTTGCAGGAAGGCGAAGCCAGGTTGAGGGTCTGCAAGGGGATGGGTTCTTTGGATCGCAATGAGAAGAACACCCGCACCTTGGGTGCCACCAAGGACTCGGCGTTGGCCTCGACGACCACGGCCAGCCGGTTGGATGCGAGCTTCACCAGCGAGCCGACTGGGTAGATGCCCAAGGCCTTCACGAAGGCGTTGAAAACGCGCTTGTCGAAATGCCCTTCCCAGCGGGCCATTTCTCGAATGGCCTTCGCGGGATCCCAGGCCTGCTTGTAAGGCCGGTGCGAGGTGACGGCGTCGTAGACATCGCACACCGCGCCCATGCGAGCCAGCAGCGAGATGTCGTCCCCCACCAGCCCGTGCGGATAGCCCTGGCCGTTCACCTTTTCGTGGTGGTGCAGTGCGATGTCCTGCACCTCGATGGGGGCGCCGCTTTCTTTGAGCACCTTGGCGCCAGCCGCCGAGTGAGCGCGCATGACCGCGAACTCCTGATCCGTGAGCTTGCCCGGCTTGTTGAGGATGTCGAGGGGCATGAGGGCCTTGCCCAGGTCGTGCATCAGGCCGCCCACGCCTGCCAGCTTGGTTTGCTGCTCGTCCAGGTTCAGCTCGCGGGCCAACGAGAGCATCAAGGCGCACACCGCCACGGAGTGCATGTAGGTGTAGTCATCGTGCGTCTTCAACCTGGCCACGCTGAGGATGGCAGAGGCATTTCTCTGCAAGGACGCAGAGATGTCTTCTACCAAAGGCAAGGTGAATGCCGGATCGATCGCTTTGCCAAGGCGGGCATCGTTGAACATCGACTCGACCGCGACCTTGGCTCCCCGGCAGATCTTGCGCGCCCGTTCGATTTCCGACGCCATCGAGGGGACGGGCGCGGTCTTGCTGGCTGCACAAGCCGCTTCAGGCGTCGGCTGAGCCGGTGCATCGGCCTGCTCGCAGGCGGTCTCGGGCCCCGATGGCGATGTCGGGGCAGCCTGGGACAACGGGGCTTCGCCCTTGGTGCAGTCGATCCAAACTTCCTGGATGCCTGCATCGCGGATGGCCCGGATGTCGTCTGGTTTGGTCAGCAAGAAACTGCCACGTAGGAAGGGGTGCTGAAGCCACGAACCGCCGAGCTTCTGGATGAACATGCCTGTTCGCAACTCCATCACCGAAATGCGCATCACCATCTTGTTACTGCCTTGTGGTCGAAAGCTGGTTGGCCCGTTCGCTTTTTGATGGCGAAGCAACCCCAGACACTCAACAATTTAAGACAGCTAGCCCAAATGCAAAGTCCAAAAAAACACTAAAAATGATTGAATTGATAAGGTCATCCGTTCGGTCGGTTGATTTGGCGAAAGCAAAAAAGGCTGACAACGTCAGCCCTCGCATGGCCCTGTCCTGCGCGGACAGGCCCCTCATCAGCAGTGCGCGGCTCCCCGCGTTTCAAGCCTGGACGATGTCGCTTTCCTCGAACGCACGCGTCGGGGCCCACACCCCGCCCAGGTAGCCCTGGGCACCGGCCTGTTCCCGCAGCCAGCCGAGCAATTGCACGTGGTTCATGGCCTGGGCGAAGAAGTCGCCTTGCATCATCGGGCAGCCGGCTTGCTTGAGCCAGGTCGCCTGCTCGAGCGAGGTCACACCCTGCGCCACGATCTTGACTTCCAGCCGCTGCGCCAGGCCGATCATCAGCTCCAGCAGCGCGGGGTTGAAGCCCGGCTGGCCGATGGCGCGCACGAACATCGGGTCGATCTTGATCTTGTCGGCATGGAGGTCGATGAGGCGTGACAGCGACGATTGCCCCGCACCGAAGCCATCGATGGCGATGCGGAAACGCATCTCCTGCAACTGCCGAAGCGTGGCGTTTTCCTTGCTGACCTGGCCGACCATGGTCGTGCCTTCGGTGACTTCGAACTCCAGGTCGGCGGCGGTGAGGCCATGGCGTTGCAAGGTCTCCTTCAGGTCTTCCACCATGGCCTTGTCGGCCAACTGGCGCATCGACACATCCAGGCTCACGTAGGGCAGCACCAGGCCTTCCTTGCGCAGGTTGACGAGGTCTTCGCAGACCAGGCCCACGAGGTGTTTGCCCAGCGGCACGATCAGCCCGCTCTGCTCGGCGATGGGCATGAACTCCTCAGGCAGCATCAAGCCGCGCACGGGGTGGCGCCAACGCACCATGGCTTCCACGCCCCGGATCTGGTCGTTGGTGTCGAACTGCGGCTGGTAAACCAGGAAGAACTGGCGCGCGTCGATGGCCTGCTTGAGCTCACCCTGGATCTGCGCGCGGCTGCGAGCGGCGTCTTCCATGGACTCGTGATAGAAAACCAGTCGGCCCCGGCCGGCGCGCTTGGCCTCGTACATGGCCAGGTCGGCGCGGTGCAGCATCTCGCCGACGGTGAGCGTGCCGCGCTTGAGCATGTGCGCGCCGATGCTTAGGCCCACCCATTCCTTCACGTCGTCGATGGGGATGGGCTTGGAGACCTGCTCGATGAGCACACGGCAGATGGTTTCGATGTTGCCACGCGAGGAGACGTCGGTGATGAGCGCGGCGAACTCGTCGCCACCCAGGCGGCCGATCAGCACGCCCCCACCGAGGGTGTAGCGCAGGCGCTGGGAGACGGTGCGCAGCACGGTGTCGCCGGCGATGTGGCCGTAGGTGTCGTTGATGAGCTTGAAGCGGTCGAGGTCGAAGTACAGCAGGCAGCCGTCGACTTCGAGGGCGCTGAGGTTCTCGGATTCGTTGTGGCGCTTGAGCGCGGCCTCGAAGGCCACGCGGTTGAGCAGGCCGGTGAGCGCATCCCGCTCGCCTGATTTCGGGGCGGCGGTGCCGGCTTCACCCGGGGGGACGGCTGTGGCGGCCTGCGCGGCTTGGGCCGCCGAGGTGGACGGTGCACGCGAGGTGCGAACCCTGGCAAACGCCCACAGCACCCCGGCCATCAGCAGCAGGCAGGCCACGGACTGTTCGGCGGCAGCCAGCCAGGTTCCGCTCAGCGCATAAGTCACGCGGATGGTGTCCTCGGGCCGCGAAAGCGAAGGCACGCTGGTGCACAGGGCCGTCAGGCTGAAGCCGGGAACGCAGGGCGTGGCTTCGTCGCGCACGAACAAGGTCTCGCACTGGCCCGCGCTCGTGGCCGGGCAATAGGTCACGGCTTGCGCAGCAACCTGAGGCTCCACGGCCGCTTCCACAGCCGCTTGTGTGGCGGGCGTCACGCCTTGTGCCGCGTCCACCAAGTTGACCGCAGCCGCTCCCACCGCCCGGGACTGCCGCTGCGCATCGAGCCAGCGCAGGCCGGTCAGCAGCAGACAAAACGCCACGGTCAGCACAACCGTCACGCGTGAGGCTCGCAGCCAGCTGCGTTTGACGGCCGGATCCAGCAAGGCCGGCGCCGCCGGCGTGGGTTGCTCGACTGAGGTGGTGGGGTTCGATTCAGAAGCCATGGGTGGATATCGGCCGCCCAGGTTTGCAAGTTGAGCACGGGATGGCCCGGGGTGGTACAAATCCCGCCCATGCCCGCACCCACCCTCGTCTTCCTCTGCTTCGACGCCAGCTCCGACACCGATGGCGTGCACACCTTCGACGCCCTGGCCTCGACCTCGCGCGAACGCCACGCGGCGGTCATGGCCGAGGTGGACGAAGTGCTGGCCTGGGCGGCACGGCGCTTCCCCGATGGCCCGGGCGACCTCGACGAGGGCGCGAGCTGGGGCCAGGACCTGCAGGTCACGCCCGAAGGCGACTGGGTGAGCGTGAGCCTGTCGCTCAGCGGCACAGCGGCCTTCGGCGAGGCGTTTGCCGATGCCTTCGCTGGCGCGATCGGTCAGGGCGAGGATTGAGGCCCGCCCAAGGGAGGCGCCTGCGCTTCAGCTCAGCGGGCGCGGCTCATCGGCCAACACCCTCTCAGCGGCCACCGAGGCCACGGAGGAGGCCAGCATCAGCGGGATCTTCACCGGCTTGCGGTGAGCGGGCAGCACACTCTCGCGGGCGCGCAACTGGCCGCAGCCCCCGTCGACATCCTGCCCGGCCGAGTGGCGCAGCTTGGCGAGCACGCCACGGCGGTGCAGCCAGCGTGCCATCTCGGCGGCGCGCTCCCAGCTCGGGCGTTTGAAATCCAGCGACTCGACCTCGTTGTAGGGGATGAAGTTCATCAGCGCGTACTTGCCTTTGAGCAGGCGCTCGATGCCTTCGAGTTCGTCGTCGCCATCGTTGATGCCCTCCAGCAGCGTCCACTGGTACTGGATGGGGTAGCCGGTGGCGCGGGCGTATCGCTCACCCGCTTCCACCAGCTCTTCGGGCGACATGGGCGTGGCGCGCGGCAGCAATTCGCGTCGCAGCGCAGCCTTGCTTGAATGCAGCGACAGCGCCAGCGCGGGCTTGACGCGGCCTTGCAGCAGGCGCTCGAACACGCGCGGGTCGCCCACGGTCGAGAACACCAGGTTCTTGTGGCCGATGTTGCCGACCGTGCCCAGCAGCTCGATGGCTTCGAGCACGTTGTCGAGGTTGTGCGAGGGCTCGCCCATGCCCATGAAGACCACCTTCTTGACCGCGCGGCGCGTGCGCGCCAAGGCCACCTGGGCGACGATCTCGGCGCTGCCCAACTGGCGCAGCAGGCCGTCCTTGCCCGTCATGCAGAACACGCAGCCGACCGCGCACCCCACCTGCGAAGACACGCACAGCCCATCGCGCGGCAGCAGCACGCTTTCACACGTCTGGCCATCGTGCAGGCCCACCAGCAGGCGCTCGGAGCCGTCCGCGCCCGGGTGAGCCGAGCGCAGCGTGGCCAGCCCCATGACCTCGGCCATCAGCGCGTCGAGCCCCTCGCGCACGGGCTGGGGCAGGAAGTCCTCGGGGCGGCGCTTGCCGCTGTCTTGCGGCAGGGCCTGGGCCCACAGGCGCAGCACGCGCTGTTCGTGGACGGGTTTGGCGCCGAGCGCGCGCAGGCGCTGACGGATGTGTTCGATGCGCATGAGGAAAAAAGACGGTGCAGGCGCAAGTGTAGTCAGGCCGCTCGCGGCGGACGGGTGCGCACCGGCGTACAGTCTTCGCCCATGACCGCCACGACCCTGCCCACCCCAGCCCCAAATGCCCCCGATGCCCGCCAGGACGCCACCACCATCGGCCTGATCGGCCTGGCCCACGGCACCTCGCACTTCCACCACATGCTGCTGCCGCCGCTGTTCCCGCTGTTCATCCGGGACTTCGGGCTGAGCTATGCCGAGTTGGGCCTGCTGGTCACGCTGTTCTTCGTGATCTCGGGCGTGGGGCAGGCGCTGGCGGGCTTCGTGGTCGACCGCTTTGGTGCACGGCCGGTGCTGTTCGGCGGCCTGGCCTGCTTCGTGGGCGCGGGCCTGAGCGCGTCATTGGCCACTGGCTATGGCGGGCTGATGGTGGCAGCGGCGCTGGCGGGCTTGGGCAACTCGCCCTTCCACCCGGTCGATTTCACCATCCTGAACAAACGGGTGTCGATGGCGCGCATCGGGCACGCGTTCTCGATCCACGGCATCAGCGGCAACCTGGGTTGGGCGGCGGCGCCGGTCTTCCTGATCGGGCTGAGCTCGGCGACGGGCAGTTGGCGCATCGCCTGCGCCTGCGCCGCGCTGGTGTCGCTGTCGGTGATCGCGTTGCTGTGGTGGCAGCGCGAGGCCATCGACGATCACCACGCAGCGCACCGGCAGGCCGCCGCGCAGGCGCAGCAAGCAGGCGCCGTGAGCGAACACCCGATGGCGTTTTTGAAGCTGCCGTCGGTGTGGTTGTGCTTCTCGTTTTTCTTTTTCACGACCGCCGCGCTGAGCGCCATCCAGAGCTTCGCCAGCCCGGCCCTGCAGCAGCTCGCCGGCCTGCCCGCCTCGATCACGGCCTTCGTGGTGACGGGCTACATGCTGTGTGGCGCGGCGGGCATGGTCATCGGCGGCTTCCTGGTGCAGCGCGCCGAGCGGCTGGAGCGCCTGATCGCTGCGGCGATGACGCTGGCTTCGGCCCTGCTGGTGCTAGCCACCACCGGTTGGCTGCCTCCGCTGCTGTGCGCGGCGAGCGTGGCACTCGCCGGCTTCGGCACCGGCCTGGCCGGGCCTTCGCGCGACATGCTGATCAAGCGCGCCGCGCCGCCTGGCGCCACGGGCCGGGTCTACGGCACGGTGTATTCGGGGCTGGACGTGGGCTTCGCGCTGGCCGCGCCGGTGTTCGGCTGGATGATGGACCACGGGCACCCGGCCGGTGTGTTCGCGGGGGCCGCGATGGTGCTGATGCTGGGGGTGCTGGCAGCTTCGGCCGTGGGTGGCCGCGTGCACCGGCAGGCGGTGGCAGCTTCGACTGCTTGATTCGGATCAGGACTTCGCCCAGGGCCTTTGCTCGATGCGTTGAACGAGAGGGCAGCAACCGCGCGCGAACAAACAGCAAAAATGAAAAAAGGCCCGCCATCCGGCGAGCCTTCTTCATGGGGCGCGAGACCAATCAGGCTGCGGCCAGCAGGGCGGCGGTGTCGAACACGCTGCTCATCGGGGGCAGGTTCATGATCATCGGGGCCGGCGCGTTCTTGGAGACCTTGACCGGCTTGACGTTCGGATCGTTCTGGGCGACTTCAGCCTTGTCCCAGTTGCCCGCCGACTCCTTGCCCGATACGGCGATCGAGTAGAAGACGCGGAAGGGGATCTTGCGCTCGCCCCAGAAATCGGCCGCGTCGCGGAAGGCGTCGAGCAGTTGCTCACGCGTTTCACGGTCAACGTTGCCGCCGGGGATCAGCTCCAGCACGACGACGAAACCGGGTTGCGGCCCCGACTTGTGCACCATGTCCGTGATGCAGTCGTAGAGGGCGTCCAGGTTCTTGCCGAAGTGGTCGGGGAACAGGAAGTCACGCGCGATGATGTCCAGCACGTCCTGCTTGTCCCGGGCGCCGCCCAGGTTGGTATACAGGAAGTGATGGCCTGCGGCGTTGGCAGCCTGTTGCAAGTCTTCCGGGCGGTAGGCGCGGATGGATTGAACGATGTTGGGTCGAACGGATTGCAACAACATGATCGCTTGGGGCCCATGGTGCACCGAGGGGTCGGCGTCCGGGCGGGCTGTTGAGGGTCAGAGAAAGAGCGGTGGGCTTCGGGGCGGGTCAGGCCCTTCGGCGGGGGTCAGCGGCGGGGATCGATCTGCTGGAAGCTTGCATAGTGATCCCGCGTGTAGAAACAAGTTTCAGGTTGTCGAACTTCTTTACCTCCGCAGACGATGCGTCGTGCACCACGATCGCGTTCGCCGGGCGTTGGCACGGTGTATTCACGATAGAAGCCGCGCGGCCGACGTGGCAGCAAACGTTCCCGGTTACCGAAAACAGACCCGTCCTTGGTGTGGCGGAACGGGACCCCTTCGTGGATGCGCCGGTGAACATCTTGTGCCTGCACGGGCAGTTCGCTCAAGGCGATGACCTGGATTCGCCGCGCCTGTTCTGTTTCGGCTCCACCTTGGCGACCGTACGAGTTGTACGGCGGATTCGCCTGGGTGAAGGCCTCGACCGGAGGCGCCGCCAGCACGGCCAGCGATGTCGCCAGGACCAGCGTGACGTTGCGAAAGAGTGTTCGGGTCAACGGGTGAACGAACCGGTGTGTTGTCAGCACTTCATCAGCACTTCAGCTCTTCGTTAAAGGCGATATGGTAGAGAAAGAGCCCAAAAAGCTCAAGGCCCCAGCCCCGGGGAAAGCGGGAACTGGGGCCTAGCCGGGCTGTTTGACAAGCGCGCCTGACCTGTGTCAGGGCGCTCGGCCAACAGCTTGCGCAAGAGGCTGACGCGGGGCTCTGCTCAGCGCAGGGCGTTGGCGTCGGCCACGGTCATGGCCGTCATGTTGACGATGCGGCGCACGGTAGCCGAAGGCGTCAGGATGCACACCGGCTTGGCCGCGCCCAGCAGCACGGGACCCAAGGCAATGTTGTTGCCCGCAGCCACCTTCAGCAGGTTGTACGAGATGTTGGCGGCGTCGATGTTCGGGCAGACCAGCAGGTTGGCTTCGCCGGTGAGGGTGCTGCGCGGCATCATCTGCTGGCGGTAGGCGGCATCCAGGGCGGTGTCGCCGTGCATTTCGCCGTCGATCTCCAGCCAAGGGGCGCGCTGCTGGATCAGCGCCAGCGCCTCGCGCATCTTCACGGCGGAGGGCTGGTTGCTCGAGCCGAAGTTCGAATGCGAGAGCAGCGCGGCTTTGGGGCGCTGGCCGAACCGCATCATCTCCTCGGCGGCCATGATGGTGATCTCGGCGAGCTGCTCGGCCGTGGGGTCGTGGTTGATGTGGGTGTCGAGGATGTTGACGGTGCGGCCAGGCAGGATCAGGCCGGTCATGGCGGCGTAGGTCTTGACGCCCTGGCGCTTGCCGATGACCTGGTCGATGTAGTGCAGGTGCAGGGCGGTGTTGCCCCAGGTACCGCAGATCAGGCCGTCGGCGTCGCCCTTGTGCACGAGCATGGCGCCGATCAGGGTGAGGCGGCGGCGCATCTCGATCTTGGCCATCTGCTCGGTCACGCCCTTGCGTTCGGTCAGGCGGTGGTAGGCCTGCCAGTAGTCGCGGTAGCGCGGGTCGTTCTCGGTGCTGACCAGGTCGATGTCGACGCCGGGCTTGAGGCGCAGGCCGAAGCGCTCGATGCGTTGCTCGATGACGCCGGAGCGGCCGATCAGGATCGGGCGGGCGATGCCCTCGTCGACCAGGATCTGGGCGGCGCGCAGCACGCCTTCGTTTTCACCTTCGGCGTAGGCGATGCGCTTGTTCTTGGCGCGCTTGGCCACGCTGAAGATCGGCTTCATGGTCTGGCCGGAGGCGTAGACGAAGCTCTGCAGGCGTTCGGTGTAGGCGACGTAGTCGGTGACCGGGCGGGTGGCGACGCCCGAGAGCACGGCGGCCTGGGCCACGGCCGGCGCGATCTTGATCATCAGGCGCGGATCGAAGGGCTTGGGGATCAGGTACTCGGGCCCGAAGCTCAGGTTGGCGCCCACGTAGGCGGCGGCCACGACGTCGCTTTGCTCGGCCTGCGCCAGCTCGGCGATGGCGTGCACGGCCGCGATCTCCATCTCGTCGGTGATGGTGGTGGCGCCCGAGTCAAGCGCCCCACGGAAGATGTAGGGGAAGCACAGGACGTTGTTGACCTGGTTGGGGTAGTCGGTGCGGCCGGTGGCCATGACGGCGTCGTCGCGCACGGCCTTGACCTCTTCGGGCAGGATCTCGGGCGTGGGGTTGGCCAGGGCGAAGATGATGGGCTTGGCGGCCATCTTGGCGACCATCTCGGGCTTGAGCACGCCGCCGGCCGAGAGGCCCAGGAAGATGTCGGCGCCTTCGATGGCCTCGGACAGCTTGCGCTGCTCGGTCTTCTGGGCGAACTGGGCCTTGTCGGGGTCCATCAGCTCGACGCGGCCTTCGTAGACGAGGCCGGCCAGGTCGGTGACCCAGATGTTTTCGCGCGGCACGCCGAGCTTGACGAGCAGTTGCAGGCAGGCCAGGGCCGCCGCGCCGGCGCCGGAGGTCACCAGCTTGACTTCCTTGATGTCCTTGCCGACGACCTTCAGACCATTCATCAGCGCCGCGCCGACCACGATGGCGGTGCCGTGCTGGTCATCGTGGAAGACGGGGATGTTCATGCGCTCGCGCAGCTTGCGCTCGACGTAGAAACAGTCGGGGGCCTTGATGTCTTCCAGGTTGATGCCGCCGAAGGTGGGCTCCAGGCTGGCGATGATCTCGACGAGCTTGTCCGGGTCTTTTTCGTTGATCTCGATGTCGAAGACGTCGATGTCGGAGAACTTCTTGAAGAGGACGGCCTTGCCTTCCATCACGGGCTTGGCGGCCAGCGGGCCGATGTCGCCCAGGCCGAGCACCGCCGTGCCGTTGGTGATGACGGCCACGAGGTTGCCCCGGCTGGTGTACTTGAAGGCGTTGGCCGGGTTCTCGACGATTTCCTCGCAGGGGGCGGCCACGCCGGGCGAGTAGGCCAGGGCCAGGTCGCGCTGGTTGGTGAGCTGCTTGGTGGCGCTGATGGCCAGTTTGCCGGGCGTCGGGTACTCGTGGTACTCGAGGGCGGCTTTCTTGAGCTCGGCGCGTTTTTCTTCAGGGGTGGTCATGTTCTGCGGCCTTCAAGGACTGGCTGAGGGGTCGGGTTGACCGGTCGGGCCAGGGCGGCGCCTGGGCGCCAAGGTGACCATTCTAGGAAGCTTCGAGAGGTCCGCACGTGCGGATGTCCGCAACAGCCGGGCCCGGTGGCGAAGGCGCATCTCAGAAGAGGGCCTGGCGGGTGAGGCCGGTTTCGCGGTCCCACTGGACGTCCATGTGCCAGCCACCAGCCGGGTCCTGGCGGGTTTCGATCAGGGCCAGGCCATCGCCGTGGGGCGCGAAATCGGTGTCCACCCGGCAGTGGAAATGCTCCAGCCGGCCTTCGTGAAGGTCGGTGAAGGTGAAGCCGTCGTGCACGTGGAAGTCGTGGGGGCGGCTGTTGGCGAAGGGGTAAGGCGCGTACAGGGCGGAGCTGTGCACGGAGTGGGCCACCACCTCGCGCTCGGGGCCATCGCCCTCGCGGCGGATGCGCAGGCGGGCGATGCAGGAGAGGTGCTCGTCTCCAGACAGGAAGACGACGTGGCGGGCCTGGATGCGGCAGAGGTGGGCCAGCAAGGCGTGCAGGCTGCGGGGGTAGGCCTCCCAGGCGTCGGCGAGCGTGGCGCTGGCCGGCCGCAGGGTGTCGGACAGCAGCCGGCGCGGCAGCAGGATGGACGGGCTGGCAACGAAGGTGGGGCGGTCGTCGGGGCCGTGGTGGGCCAGCCAGGCCAGCAAGCAGGCCCATTGGGCGCGGCCCATGATGCGGGCGTGCTCGAAGTGGGCGATGCCGCGCGGTTCGCGCTGGGTGCGGGTGTCGGCCATGAACAGGGGCAGGCCGCGATGGGTGAAGGCGTACCACAGGCGGGCCGGACGCGAGGTGGGGTCACGCGGGTCGATGGGGTGACGCACGGGCTGGGCAAAGCGCTGGTGGTGGCGGTAGGCGCGCAGGCCGTCGGCGCGGCGCTGGCGGTTGTCGTCCCAGGGGAGGTCGGCGGAGGTGTGGTCGCCGTCCAGCCAGCTCCAGTTGTCGACGATTTCGTGATCGTCGATGAGGGTGTGCACAGGCACGCCGGCCAGGGCCTGGCGCAGCAGGCGTTGCGCGAGCATGGCCTGGTGCGGCTGCTGGAACCGGGCGCTGGCGGTGCGCGGGTCGAACAGGCCGGCGGTGGCGTCGGCGTAGATTTGGTCGCCCGAGAGGATGGCGAGCTCGAGCGGCGGGTGGCCGCTGTGAGCGTTCTGGGCGCGCCAGCGGTGCAGGCGTTGCCAGACGTGGTCGGGCGGGCCAGGCAGCCAGCCGGGGCCGGGCGGTGTGCGTTCGGCCAGGCTGCCGGGGTAGAGGCAACTGGCTAGGGCGAGCACCCACGGGCCATCGTCGCGGCAGTGGCCATCAGCCAAGCTGGCCCGAGGCGGGCATGGCACCCAACATGGCTCGCCTGCAGGATGGGCGGGGGGTGAGATGGGGCTGTCGATGGGCTCGATGGCCGCCGCCAGCACGGCCTCTACGATGCGCGCGCGCTCGGCCTGGTTCGGCGTGCGGGCCGGGCCTTGCACGAGGAAGAAACCCAGCTCATGACCCGGCCCCGGCCACCAGCTCGCGGGCACGGCCAGCGTGCGCACCGTGGAGAGGCCTGCGTCGCGCACGCTGCCCGCCTGAGGCCAGGGCATCAGGTGAGGCTCTTCGAGCCGGCCATCGGGGCAGCGCGGCACGCAGGCGATCAAGGTGGGCATCGAGCGAGAGGGGTCGCGCCCGATGGAGACAGGCCAATGCGGCACCCCACCCCGCCAGTCGGGCGACGAAAAAGCCGTGCCCAGGAAAGGCCCCAGCGGCACGGCGCTCACCGTGGGAGCCCAGGGGACGGGTGCCATGGGCTCGGAGGGCTCCACGGGCTTGGTCGCAGGCGCCCCAACTGAAACCGCTTCATCGCGCAAGAAGAAGTCGAGCACCAGTGGAAAGACCACCTGCGGGGCATGGATGCCGATCAGGCAGTCCTGGTGGCCATGGCCTTCGATGATGTGATGGGTGAAACGGGTTGCGAGATCTGGCCCCAGCTCGTCGACCAGGGCACGAAAGCGCAGCAGGCCCCGGACGTCAGACAACGCGTTTTCGCGGCCGTGCACGCTCATCACAGGGGTGCGTTGCAGGACCTTGGCGAGGCGTTCGGGCGGCACGCCGTGCGCTTCGCCATCGGGCCGGGCCAGGCCGCCTGCACGGGCCATGTGCAGCGCCTGGGTCAGGGTGGCCAGGCTGAGCGGGCCGAAGTGTTCGTCGATGGCTTCGAGCACGCTGGGTGGCAAGTTGGCCAGCTTGAAGTCTCGGCCGTAGAGCAGGTCCATGCGGTGGCGGCTGCCCGCCCATGGCACACGCGCTGCGGGCGGCCACAGCGGGTTCTCGCGGCGCCATTCGTCGGGCGGGTAAGGCAGGGTCGAGAGCAGCCGATCGAGCAGGCTGTCGGCGAAGCTGGCTTGCGCGGGCGGGCGGAATTGGAAGGGACCTTGCGGCAGCAGGGCGAGGGCTTGCTGGGCAATGAAGGCGCGAAACAGGTTGTCGGGGGCGAAGCTCACCAAGGGCGCGACCTGGCTCATGCCAATGCGGCGGATGCGCTCAGGCATCGCCTGGCGCAGCGTCTCGTGTTCGAGGTGCCCAGGCATGGCGTCGCTGAGCAGCCCCATCCAGAGCATGGCCGAGCCCATGCAGTGTGCGAAGACATCGATGGGGCGCTCGCCGGTGTGCCGCCAGATGTGGTCGATGGCCAGGGGGATGTCGTGGTGGGCGACGTCTTCGAAGGTCCAGGGGAGGATGGCAGTGGGCAGGCCAGGGCTGGTGCGCAGGTCGGCCACCCAGACGTCGAAGCCGGCATCCCACAGCGTGCGGGCCAGGCCGCGCGGCACCGAGGGATGCAGGAAGGTCGTGCCGCCGGCGCTGTAGCCGTGAAGCAGCAAGATGGGCTGGGCCTCGGTGGCGCGACCACGCAGGCGGCTCAAGCGCAGGCGCACCGGGGAGCCATCGGCCTGGTCGGGGGCCACGGTAAGTTCGGTGACTTCGTGCGCGGGCAAGCCATCGGAGGCGTCGGGCAAGCAGCGAGGCAGGAGGTCGACGGAGCCAGCGCGGGGCGGATCGGGCAAGCGCAGGCTCCAGACGTGGGTGTGCAGCAGCAGGCGCGTCATCCACAGGCCCAAGCCGATGAGGTCGATCCAGGTGTCAGGCAGGTGATGCTGCTGGCTCACGCGCATCAGCGCCAGGCCCTGCTCGGCCAGGTGGGCCAGATCAAGGCTGAGCACCGGACCACGGGTGCGATGGCGCAGGCCGGGCGCCTGCGTCAGGGTCACGTTCATGAGCTGCAGCCAGGGGTTGCCGCCAACGGTGTAGCTCAGGCGTTTGTGGCCGACGATGTGCTCGCCCGCCCAGGGGCCGTCGCCCAGCACCTGCAGTTCGTAATCGAAGCGGCGCACCTCGCCGGCACGGCTGGCCAATTGGCAGGCACCTCGCGTTCGGCGGAACAATTCGTCGATCAAGGAACGCTGAGGCCCCGTGCCTTGCGGCACGCGCCGCGATCGTTCGGCCAAGCGTTCGACAAGCCGCTGGCCGGCATCGCGCCAGCCCCGGTTGCCGCACCAGGCCCACAGCCCCCGCGCAGTGCGACGCAGCGGGCCGCTGGGTTCGCGGTGCAGCAGTCGCAACTGGCCCTGCAAAGGCTGCCGGTCAATGGTGAAGGCTTCATGCCAGGGGTCACCGCCATGCTCATCCACCTCGGCTTGGGATGCACGCCGCACGCGACGCACGGCGCTGTGGCCCGGACTCACCCGCAAAGTGCGGGCGCCGGGTTTGCCGCGCACCAGGGCCTGCAGGTCTTGCGGGCCGAAGCGCAGCGTGAGTTCGATGCCCGTGTCGCCCCACCAACCACGCAGGCGCTCCCCCAACTCGACACGCGTGCGCTCATGGGGTTGCGGCTCGGGCATGGGGCGCAGACGAGGGCGTTGCCTCAGCAGGCCAGGCGCCGCTTCAGCGGCCTGCCAGCCCCATTTCTCGCGCAGCCGTGTGACGCCACGTTGCGCGAGGGTCGCGATGGTGAGGGCGGGATTGGTGCCCAGCGAGCCCGGCACGATGGCGCCATCGAGGACGACCAGGCCTTCGTGCACACCACGACCGTCGTTCACACGCGGGTCGAAGGCCTCACCCAGGTCATTGACCACGCCGCGTTCAGCGTCCTCACCCATCGCACAACCGCCGAGGGGATGGACGGTCAGCAGCGGGCCGCGCTGTTTTCCGAAGAGATCTTCCAAGGTGTCGGGCAGGGGCCGCCAGGCAGGGTTGGGCAGCACGCGGGTGCGCCAGCCGCGTTCCACGCAGTGCTGCACCAAGGCCTGCTGGCGGGCTGCGAAGCCTGGGTCTTCAGCCAAGGAGGGCCAGGCGATGTCAAGTTGGCCGTCCGAAGGCGGCAGGGGATCGTCCGCGATGCGCAGCCGCAACCGGCCGTCGGCCCCATCGTGGCCAATGAGGGCCACCGCCATCGAGCGCCCCGTCGCAGCCTCTGTGACAGCCAGCGGGTCGGCCTCGTCGGGCTCACCGGTGTGCCGGCTGGCATCGGTCTCACCCAGCGTGTGCAGCGCCCTCGCCGTTGCAAAGACTTCCTCGAAGACGCGGCGCATCGGCCCTGGCACAGCCAGGTCCTCGATCACATGGGGCAAGGCACCCGATGGCCGCTGGTCGAAGATGCCGGTGATGGTCGGGCCCACGCCGCGCACCGCGGGAGGCTGGGCCTCGTCGGCCACGCCGTTGATCGGCACGCCTTGACCGTGCTCGTCGTGCACATCGTGCAGCACAGCGATCATGTCGCCATTGCCCGAGAAGCGTTCGCCCAGGCGCGTGGACAACGGCAGATCAGGGCTGCGCGAGCGCAACAGCAATTCGGTGGAACCCAGGGTGCCGGCGGCCACGATCACGCGCCGCGCGCGCAAGGTGTGCGGACGGCCCTCGCGCTGCTGGGCCTGCTCATCGGTGTGGATCACCGTCACATCCCAGCCCATGTCAGCAGGGCTCAGACGCCAGGCCGTGGCGCCGGTCACCACGCGAGCGCCCAGGCGCTTCGCACGCGCCAGCAGGTTGGTGTCGAGCGAGACCTTGGCGTTGTGGTTGCAGCCGGTGGCGCAATCACCGCAATGCAGGCAGGCGTCGAGCTGCACGCCGTCTGCGCTGGGCTGAGCCCGCAGCGCGACGGTGATCGGGGCTTCGCGCAATGAACCGGACCCGGTCAGCGTCTCGAACGCCTTAAAGCGCTGCGGCGGGCAGCCAGCCGAAGCCACGCCATTCACGCCCCCATGCGGATCATCGGCCAAAGCGCCATCGCCGACCCATTGGCGCGCACCGAGCACCCCAGCGAGCGAGCGAGCGCGCAGCGCCAGATCGGCGCGCTCGTCGCGGATCACTTGCGGCCAGTGTGCCTGCTCGAAGACGGCGGCATCGGGCCAGTCCATCACGCCTGCGTTGATGAGCGAGCCACCACCCAGGCCGTTGCCGACCAGGGCGCAGATGTCGGCGTGGATGCGCACGTCAAAGAGGCCATCGCGCCGCCCGCTCACGCCCCCGCGACCCGCCATGCTGAAGCGCACATGCCCGGGCAGTTCACCCAGTTCCGAAGGGAATGAGCCAGGCAGGTGTTCCTGCCCCCGCTCCAGCACCCACACCCGAGCGACGCGACCATCGGGCAGGCGGCTGCCAGCCAGTTCGGCGGCCGCCACCGCGCCGCCATAGCCACTGCCCAGGATCAGCACATCGCAGTGGCAACCCGACTCGTCGGCAGGCAACTCACCCGTGCGCAAGCCATGCAACACGCTCTCCCAGCCTTCGGACAACCAGCGTGCCTGCGAGGCCGGTGCACGCTGGCCGGCGGGCTCAGGCTCCGGAAGCGACCCTTTCGTCGCGTGGCTCCACAGGGGCATCGAGTACTCCTTCCTCCAGTGTGTCCATCACGGCTTTGAGCAGCACTTCCACCGACACGGGCTTGTGCAGCATGCGCAGGCCCGCCTGCCGGGCTTCGAGCAGCCGGTCCTGGGCGGTGTCGCCACTGATCAGCATGGCGGGCAGGTCCGGCTGCTGCTGGCGCAGCTTGCGGATCGCCTTGATGCCACTTTCCTCGCCGCGAAGGCGGAAGTCGGCCAGCACCACATCGGGCGGGTCGAGGCTGGCCAGGCGCATGGCCTCATCGGTGCAGGCTGCCAGCGTCACGCGGCATCCCAGCGACTCGAGCAGCGTCTTCATGGCCACGCGCACGCCGGCTTCGTCATCAAGCACGAGCATGTGGCACAGCGGCATGGCCGCAGATTCGGTGGGCTCCTCCAGCGGCACGACCTCCGAAGCCTCGGCCAGCGGCAAGCACAGCGACACGGTGGTGCCCACGCCAAGCTCGGACTCCAATTGCACCGGCAACGCCAGCAGGCGGCCCAGACGCTGCACGATCGACAGGCCGAGCCCGAGGCCGCGCGTGCGATCGCGCTCCGGGTTGTCGACCTGATAGAACTCTTCAAAGACTTTGCCAAGATCCTTCTCGGCGATGCCCCGGCCTGTGTCCTTGACACTCAGGTGCAACTGCTCGCCCTCGCGTCGCGCCAGCAACCAGACCTGGCCGGCATCGCAGTACTTGATGGCGTTGTCGAGCAGGTTGCCGACGATGCGCTCGAGGTGCAAAGGATCGGTGTGCACGACCATGTCACCCTCGACCGCGCAAGTGAGCTGCAGCCCCTTGGCGTGCGCCTCCTCTCGCTTGGCGTCGCACAGGCGGCGCAGCATGGGGCCGATGTCGCAGGGCCGCGCATGCACGGAAACGATGCCCGCATCGAGCTTGGACATGTCGAGCAAAGCGGTGAGCTGCGAGCGCAATGCGCTGAGCGCGGCGTCCATGTGCGTGAGGATGCGGCGCGCCGATTCGTCGACCGAGTGGGTCATCAGCGCGGCGCAGAACAGCGTCAGGGTATGCAGCGGCTGGCGCAGGTCATGGCTGGCCGAGGCCAGGAACCGGGTCTTGGCAGCGTTGGCCTCTTCGGCCTGCTCCAGCGCCGAGCGCAACTGCTCATTCAGGCGGATTTGCTCGTTGCGCATCTCCACCGACTCGACCAGCGCGCGGTAGTTGTCGCGCGCCAGGCCGTTTTGCACCGCCAGGAAAGCCAGGCACAAGAAGGACATGGCCCCATCAACCAGCAGGCTCGAGCCATGGTGGGGCGTGAGCGCCCAGGCCACCGCCAGGCCCAGCATCACCGGCAGCGCGAAGGCATTGAAGATGCGCGGGTGGCCGTTGGTGGTGCCCACCGCGCCGGCCGTGATCCCGGCCAGCAGGATCGACACCACCGCGCGCTGCAGGTCGGTCATGCCATAGAAAAACAACACCGCGCTGCCTTGCACCACGCCGTTGAATCCGCTGAGCAGCACGGCAGTCTGCATGCGCTGATCATGCGGCCGGGTCGAGCTCGGCAGCATTCGCAGCACGAACCAGCGCACCGCCTGCATGCCGATGACGGCGATGGCCCAGCCCAGCAAAGCCCAGTGGGGCACCTCGTTCCAGGCCATGGCCAGCACGAACAACGCCGACAAGCCGACGGGCCAAGGCACCTTCTCGACCTGCCTGGCGATCAGTTCCAGGACTTCGACATCGGCATCGAGTGGCGCAGCGCGCAAGGATCCCTTGCCCGACAACAGGTGCTGAGTGGGCATCGGCGCACCGTCAGGGTGATGGCGCCGCCGACGCGGGCGGCGCCGAGCGCAAGGCACTGAACAGCTGCAACTCGTGCGCGCGGTACATGGCCTGTGCGCGATTGCTCACGCCCAGCAACTGGTAGACGGCCCACAGGTGGGCCTTGACCGTGCCTTCGGCGATGCCGATTTCGCGCGCAATGACCTTGTTGGGCTTGCCTTGCAGCAGACAGCGCAGAACAGCCAGTTGTCGGGGGCTGAGCTCTTGCGGCCAGGTGGGCGCAGGCTCGGCGGGCGACGGCAAGGCATCGGCGGCTGGGCCAGGCTGGCGCAAGGCCTCGGGGGGAAGGTAGGTGCCCTGGGCCAGCACCAGGCGCAAGGCCTGGATGGTCACGCTCGGGTCGGTGGTCTTGGGCACGTAGCCGGCAGCGCCATGCTGGATCGCGCGCTGGATGGTTTCAGGCGATTCGTCTCCCGAGACCACCACCACGGCGGCCGCTTCGAACATCGTCTTGATCCGTGCCAGCGCCTGCATGCCCTGGCTGCCAGGCATGTTCAGGTCCATCAAGACCAGGTCGAACACCTGGCCCTGAAAGGACTCGGCGTCTTCGGCCGAACTCCCCTGCTCGACGCGCACGGACGGCTCCAGCCCCATCAGCAGGCCCTTGAGGCCTTCGCGAAAGAGGGGGTGGTCGTCGAGCAAGAGGACGCGCATGCCGGGATTCATGTCGGGATGTTACCGAAGGCCCCTGCCGTTGAAGGGGACTAAACGTTGGTTTAGCCATCCGATGAGGGGGCGAGCCCCGATGCAGGTGTAACGTTCGGGGTAGATGCACATTTCTTCACGCCGCGAGGCGAAACGATACAAAAAAGGCGTCTGCTCAGGGAAACGGTGGTGTTCGCGCCGCCCTCGTGAGGCCACCTGCCGGGACGTCCTGGCAGGTGGCTGATTCGGGCCCTGCCCTCCCCCCAAGCTGTACCCACCGAGGCTGCGGTTCCCCACGCCGGCCACGGCTTCGGTGCTGACCTGGCCATTGGCGCGACAATGCCGCGCATGAGCCTCGGTGAATTCGACCTGATCGCGCGCTACTTCCATCGCCCACCCGGAGCCGGCCCGCGCCGAGCCATCGTCGGCAATGGCGACGACTGCGCCGTCATCGCGCCTGCTGCGGGCATGCAGCTCGCGCTGTCCACCGACACCCTGGTCGAAGGCCGGCACTTCCTGTCCACCGTCAACCCGGCCCGCCTGGGCCACAAGGCGCTGGCGGTCAACCTCTCTGACCTCGCGGCCTGCGGCGCCCGCCCCCTGGGCTTCACACTGGCGCTGACCCTGCCGCGCGTCGAGGAAAACTGGCTGGCGAGCTTTGCGCGCGGCCTGCTCGACCTCGCCGACAAGCACGACTGCGAGCTGCTCGGCGGCGACACGACCGCCGGTCCGCTGGCCATCGGCATCACCGTCTTCGGCGAGGTGCCGGCGGGGCAGGCGCTGCTGCGCGGCGGCGCGCGCGTGGGCGACGACATCTGGGTCAGCGGCCACCCGGGCGAAGCCCGCCTCGCACTGGAAGCGTTTCGCGGCAGCCTTCGCCCTCCACTGGACGGCGACGCCTTAGAAGCCTGCCGGCTGGCGATGGAATGCCCCACCCCACGCGTGGCGCTGGGCGAAGGGCTGCGCGGACGGGCGAGCGCCGCCATCGACGTGTCCGATGGCCTGCTGGGCGACCTCGGCCACATCCTCGCTCGCAGCCACGTGGGCGCCGACCTGTTCGCAGACGACTTGCCGCGCAGTCGCTGGCTGCTGCAGCGCCCCGACGCCGAACAGCTCGACTGCATCCTTGCTGGCGGCGATGATTACGAACTGCTGTTCACGGCGGCACCAGCTCAACGCACGGACATCGCAGCGCTGGGCGTGAACCTGAGCCTGCCGCTGACACGCATCGGCCGCATCCGCGCCGAGCCGGGGCGCACGATCTGGTCGGCCGGGCGAGGCCAGCCCTTGGCGGACCGCTGGGTGTCATTCGATCATTTCAAGGGGGGTGCATGAGCACCGACAGCGCGCAACCGCCACGCCGGCCGAGCATCGGCCTGATGTTTGCCCACCCGGCCCATGTGCTGGCATTCGGCGCGGGCAGCGGCCTCAGCCCCATCGCGCCCGGCACCGTCGGCACGCTGTGGGGCTGGGTCAGCTTCCTGGTCATCCAGCGGGCGCTGTCGCACACCCTGGCGGGACCGATGCTCGACATTGCCTGGGCCCTGATCCTCGCGTTCGGCTGGCTGATCGGCTGCTGGGCCTGCACCCGCACCGCGCAGGCACTGCGCACGGCCGATCCGGGCTCGGTGGTGTTCGACGAGATCTGGGCCTTCTGGCTGGTGCTCTGGCTGATGTCGCCGGTGGACCTGGCTGGGCAGGTCCTGGCCTTCGTGGCATTCCGCTTCTTCGATGCCGCCAAGCCGGGACCGGTGGGCTGGGCCGACCGCCTCTTCAAGTTGCGGCCAGGTCAGCCCATCGGCTGGGGCCAGGGCGTGGGCATCATGCTCGACGACCTGGTGGCCGCCGCCTGCACGTTGTTCGTGCTGGCGCTGGCTGTGGTGGTGCGCCAAGGTGGGGTCACCGCCGGGGTGCTGGGCTGAACACGTCAGGAGCGCCACATGGACACCCATTCGCTGCATGTCACCGTCGAAGCCCTCGCCAGCCTGCTGCTGGCTCGCGGGCAGATGCTCGCCACGGCTGAATCCTGCACAGGCGGGCTGATCGCGGCGAGTTGCACCGAGCTGGCAGGTTCGAGCGCCTGGTTCGAGCGTGGCTTCGTGACCTACAGCAACGAGGCCAAGACCGAGCTGCTGGGCGTGCCGGCCGAGCTCATCGCACGCCATGGCGCGGTCAGCGAAGAGGTGGCCCGGGCGATGGCCTCGGGGGCCTTGCGCCACTCGCGCGCCGACATCGCCGTGGCCGTCACCGGCATCGCGGGGCCGACGGGGGGCAGCGATGCCAAGCCGGTGGGCACGGTGTGGCTGGCCTGGGCACAACGCGCCGAGGACGACGATGGCCGAGCCACCATGGCCGTGCACGCCGAGAAAGTGTGGTTCCCGGGGGCCCGCCAAGCCGTGCGTGGTGCCACCGTGGCGCGCGCGCTGGCCGGGGTGCGCAACCGGCTGGTGCCGCTTTGAGATGATCGCGGGGTTTCAGCCCCGGGGCGGCATGGGAAGGCGCGGGCCCATCAGGCGCTCCAGCGCCGCGTCGATGACCATGCCCCACAGGCTGTAGAGGATCGAGCCCAGCAAGGCCTGCCAGAAGCCATGCACCTGGAAGTCATCGAGCAGGTAGCCCGCGAACTGGAACATCAGCGCATTGATGACAAAAAGGAAGAGCCCCAGCGTCAACACCGTGACAGGCAGGGTCAGCACGATGAGCAGCGGCCGCACGAAAGCATTGAGCAGCCCGATGACGAAGGCGGCCCACATCGCGCTGCCGAAGGTGCTGACCGAGATGCCGAGGTTCCATTGGGCCAGCATGAGGAGGGCGGCTGCCAGCAGCAGCCAGCGGACGATCACTTTCATGCCGCAAGGATAGCCCAGGCAGGGAGGCACCGGATGGCGGCCATCGTTGCTTTCCGTCAAGATGTCAACCATCCAGCCTCGGCTGATGTGCGGCCACCAAGATGAAACTCCGAACGGTGTCGCGCTGGTTTTTCGTCCTGGTGGTGGCCGCCCTGGTGGCCAACTTCGTCTTCCTGCTGCTCATCCGAACGGCCTATCTGTCGGCCGAGCAAGCGGGCCAGAGGCGGGCCGAAACCCTGCGCCTCGTCTCAGACCTTCAGAACGAATCACTGCTGTTGCGCCGGCTGGTGAGCGCCTACACGGGCACGGCTGCGCCGCGCTACCTGCTGTACTACTACGACCTGCTGGCCATCCGCGAGGGCAGCAAGCCTCAGCCTGAACCTCAGAATGATTCGGGCGACGCGCTGCTCTACTGGAACGAGGTGATCGCCGGGCTCAGGCCGCATGTGTTGCCCGAGGGCGTGCCCGGCCAGTCGCTGCGCGCGCGCATGGAGGCGCTCGACTTCAGCCGGGACGAACTCAGCGCCGCTGATGGCGTGCTGGCCGCCACCGAACAGCTGATGAAGACCGAGCAGGTGGCTTTCGCTGCGGCCCAGGGGCTTTACGACCGCCGCACCCGTGCCTATGTGTCAGAGGGCGTGCCCGACCTGGCCTACGCCTCGCAGCTCGTCCACTCGCCGGCCTATGAGATCCAGTCCGCCGAACTGGCGCGCGCGCTCTCGAAGCTCAGCCACATCACCGATCAGCGCACCGCCGAGCACCTGCAACGCAGCGAGGCCGATCTGCAGCGCTACATCGTGCTCGCGCTGGCGGTGGACTTGGCCCTGCTGCCCGGCCTGCTGGCGGGCATGCACGTGGTGCGCGCGCGGGTGCTGCGCCCCATCGACCGGCTGAGCCAGGTGGCGCGGCGCCTGGCACGCGGCGACTACGCCAGCCGCGCCGGCGGCCGCGACAAATGGGCCGAAGAGCTCGATGCCCTGGGCGTGACGCTCAACGTCATGGCCCACGCCGTGCAGGACGACGTCAGCCAGCGCGCCCGCGCCCAGCTCGAACTGCAGGAAGCGCGCGACCAGGCCGAGGCGGCCACGCGCGCCAAGTCGATGTTCCTGGCCAACATGAGCCACGAGATCCGCACGCCCATGAACGCCATCGTGGGCATGACGCACCTGGCTTTGCAGACGCCTTTGACCGCGCAGCAGCGCGACTACCTCGGCAAGGTGCAATCGGCCTCGGCGATGCTGCTGGGCGTCATCAACGACATCCTTGACTTCTCCAAGATCGAGGCCGGCAAGCTCAAGCTGGAGCTGGCGCCCATGCGCATCGACGCCGTGGTCAACGACGCGATGATGATGGTGCGCCAGCCCGCGCAGAACAAGGGCATTGAGCTGCGCTGCGAGTTCGCCTCGCCCGAGATCCTCGGCGAGCAGGGCCTCATCCATGGCGACGACCTGCGCCTGGGCCAGGTGCTCACCAACCTGCTGTCCAACGCCGTGAAGTTCACCGAACGCGGCCACGTGACGCTGCGCGTGCGCTTCCTGGCCTGGCAGGCCGACGCCGCGAGCTTGTGCATCGAGGTGGAGGACACGGGCATCGGCATGAGCGACGAGCAGATGAGCCAGCTCTTCAGCGAGTTCACGCAGGCCGACGGCTCGACCACCCGGCGCTATGGCGGCACCGGCCTGGGTTTGAGCATCACCCGACGGCTGATCCACATGATGGGCGGCGACATCGAGGTCGAGAGCCAGGCGGGACGCGGCAGTTGCTTTCGCCTGACCTTGCCGGTGGAGCCGGCGCGCCTGCTGGGCGGCGCGCTGGTGGGCGACCTGCGTCGCGCCCCGGCGCGCGATGAGCGCCTGCGCCTCGACGGCCTGCGTGTGCTGCTGGTCGAAGACAACGCGCTCAACCAGCAGCTCGCCAGCGAACTGCTGCACCGCCAGGGCGCCGAGGTGATGGTGGCCGAACATGGGCAAGCCGCACTCGACCGCCTGCGCGCACCCGGCGCGGCTTTCGACGTCGTGCTCATGGACTTGCAGATGCCTGTGATGGATGGCTACCAAGCCACACGCCTGATGCGCGAGGACCCGGCCTTGCGCACCCTGCCCGTGCTGGCCATGACCGCCCACGCCATGCTGGAAGAGCGCGAACGCTGCCTGGAGCTGGGCATGCAGAACCACCTCTCCAAGCCGCTGGACCCGGCCACCCTCTACGCGGCCTTGCACCCCTTCTGCCCTGCCCGCGACGAGCCCTTGCCCAACGCCCACCCGCCCTCGCCCAGCGAGACGCAGCCAGGGCTGGCAGGCTGGCCGCCGGTACCAGGACTGGATCCCCAAGCCGCCCTCGGCCATTTCGCCGGAGACATCAGCCTGTATGCGCAAACGGTGCTGGCCTTCGCCAGGCACACGCGGTCGATGCTCGCCCTGCTGCCCGATGCCCTGGCCCGTCAGGCCTGGTCCGACATTCGCCGCGAGGCGCACACGCTCAAGGGCCTGGGCCGCACGCTGGGCCATGTCACCTTGAGCGAACAAGCCCAGGCCTTGGAAACCGCCGCATCGCGGGTGGAGGGCGCAGCGCCATCACAGCCGATGGCAAGCCAGGCCATCACGCTCAACATCGAACAAGCCGCCCACCCCATGCTCGAGACCTTGCGCACGCTGCTAGCCGACATCCAGGCGCTCGACGCCGACTTGCACGCCTGCGTTCAGGGCGGCGCGGCCAAGGCAGCGCAGCAGGGCCTGGATGCAGGCATGATGACAACGCTCACCCAGCTGGTGGCGGACTCGGACGGGCAGGCGCTGTCGCTTTGGCGGCGTCACCGCAGCGCCTTCGCCAGCAGCATGCCCCCCACCGTCTTCGCGCGCATCGACGACGCCCTCGCGCGCTGTGATTTCGACGCAGCCAGCGGCCTGCTGGGAGAATGGCCACACAACACGCCAGAACAACCCCATCAGGAAGTCCCCGCTTCATGAGCCGATCCGAAGACATGCCGACCGTGCTGGTGGTCGACGATGCCCCGGCCAACCTGAGCCTGCTGGCCGGCCTGCTGCAACCCGACTACCGCGTCAAGCTGGCGGCCTCTGGCACCAAGGCCCTCGAACTCGTGCAGCGCGCGCCGCCCGACCTCATCCTGCTCGACATCATGATGCCGGAGATGGACGGCTACGAGGTCTGCCGCCGCCTCAAGGCCGATGCCGCCACGCAGGCCATCCCCGTGCTGTTTCTCACGGCCATGACCCAGACCGAGGATGAGGCGCGCGGCTTCCAGGTCGGTGCCGCCGACTTCATCCAAAAGCCCATCAACCCGATGGTGCTGCAAGCCCGCGTGCGCACCCACCTCCAGGTCAAGGCCTACCAGGACGAGCTGCTCGACCGCAATGCGTGGCTGCAGGAGGAACTCGGCCAGCGCCTGCAACAAGTCGACTTGCTGCGAGACGCCACCCTGCAAGTGATGATCTCGTTCGCCGAGTTCCGCGACGAAGCCACGGGGCACCACGTGCGCCGCACGCAAGAGTACGTGCGCACCCTCGCCCAGCACTTCCACGATCAGGGCCAGCACCTTGACGTGCTGCTCGACGCAGCCAGCATCGACCACATCGCGAAATCGGCGCCGCTGCACGACCTCGGCAAGGTGGCCACGCCCGATCACATCCTGCTCAAGCCAGGGCGCCACACTGCCGAAGAAACGGTCATCATGCGCCAGCACGCCATGGCGGGCTGGGAGATGCTGCGCCGCGCCGCCGACCGCATGGCCGGAGACGCCGACTTCCTGCATCACGCCATGGACATCGCCCGCCATCACCACGAGAAGTGGGACGGCAGCGGTTATCCCGATGGCCTGGTGGGCGAGCAGATCCCGCTGTCCGCGCGGCTGATGGCCGTGGCCGATGTCTTCGACGCCCTCATCAGTGCACGCCCCTACAAACCACCCATGCCCCTCGAAAAGGCCTTGCAGATCATCCGCGACGGCAGCGGCAACCACTTCGACCCGGCTGTCGTGGCCGCGCTCGAAGCCTGCCTGCACGAGTTCGAGCGCATCGCCCTCACCTGGGCCGATCACTGAAGCCATGAAGAAGGTCGCCCGCTTCACATGGCTCGCTGGCGTGGGCCTGTTGGCGGCAAGCGCCAGTTGGGCGCAGGCAGTCGACTCGACGTTCTCCGGTTTCGGCACGCTCGGCTACGCCATCTCCGACCAGCCCTGGGTTTACCAACGCCACATCGACGACAGCGGCACCTGGTGGCGCGACACGCGACTGGGCGCGCAACTCGACACGCGCTTCACCCCGGCGTGGTCGGCCACCGTGCAACTGACCTTGTCTCCCTCGACGCGCCACGACCGCGAGTGGGCGACCGAAGTGGCCTGGGCCTTCGCCGCCTGGCGACCCGACAACGACTGGCAGGTGCGCGCGGGCAAGCAGCGCATCCCCCTGTTCCTGAACTCCGAGAACCTCGACGTGGGCCAGACCTATGCCCTGGCGCGCCTGCCGGCCGAGGTGTACTCGCTGCTGCCCAACAACGACTTCACCGGCCTGTCGGTGACGCGCGCCTGGCAGCACGGTGCGGGCGAGCTCTCTGCGGATGTCTACGGCGGCCGGGCGCGGCTCTCCATCCGCCTGCACAGCAGCGACCAGGGCACCAGCCACATGAGCGCCGACACCGACCTCCTCGGCGCTGTGCTCACCTGGCGCGCGCCGGCCATGACCTGGCGCCTGGGGTTGCATCACGCCCGCAGCGAGCGGGTCGACGGCCAACGCCTGCCCAGCGCCTTCCCCTTCGTCGACCTGGGCGGCGGCATGGGCTACTACCGCGTTTCAGAACAACTGCCGGGGCCGCCCATCCCCACCACGCGGGCGATCGTCAACCAGGTGATCAACCTGGCCGCCGATGCGCAACTGGCACCCGGCTGGCGGTTGACGGGTGAATTCGCACGGGTCTTCCAGCGGCGCACGTCGCTGGGCACCGACCTCGCGGGCGCCTACATCGCCGTGCTGCACGAAATGGGGGCGGTCACGCCTTATGCACTGATCGCGCGCCAACAGAGCATGGGCGGCTCCCGCATGATCGCCAAGCGCTTGTATCAAGCAGCGGGCCAGGGCAGCGAAGACCTGTCCGTCGCGCAGCGCGCGGCCGCCGAAACCGGCATCCAGCTCTACGACCAGACCAGCTTCGGCATCGGCGCAGCCTGGGCGGTGAACCCGCGAGGCCAGCTCAAGGCCGAGTGGATGCGCACCCGCATCGGCGAAGGCTCCTACCTGGTCGACAGCCCGCGCGGGCAGCGCGTGCACGACGACAGCGTGCAGGTCTGGTCGCTGAACTACAGCTTTGCCTTCTGAAGGAACGGCATTGCCTCAGCGAACCCGCCTCCACCTGATGATCGCGCTGCTCGCCGCGCTGGGGCTGCTCGGGCTGCTGGCTCCGCTGGCGCGCGCGGCCGTCGTGGTGGTGGCGCACCCCGGGCTGCGCAAGCTCGACGTGACCACCGTCGAACGCATCTACACCGGCAGGGTGGTTGAGCTGGACGGCCAAGCTGTGGCGCCGGTCAACCTGCCACCACAAAACCCCTTGCGCCAGCGCTTCCTCAAGGACTTCATGCAGCGCGACGAGCCCAGCTACCTCGCCTATTGGACGGTGCGGCGCTACGTGGGCAAAGGCGTGCCGCCCAAGGAGTTGGGCAGTGTTTCCGAGGTGCTCATGCACGTGCTGCACAACCCGGGCGCCATCGGCTACATGGATGAAACCGACGTGCCACCCGGGGTGAACATCGTCGCGCGTGGCGCAAAACCGGTGCCTGCGGCACCATGACCTCCATGTCGTTCAAGATCTTTCAAGCAAGCAGGAGGTCCCCGTGGACCTGACCCGTTGGGCCTCGGCACTGGTCGTGCTCGTGTGCGTGCTGATGCTGGCGCGGCTGATGCTGCCGGCGCCCCGGCGCGCGCGTTTCGATGACGCCTTGCTGCGACGCTGGCGCCAATTGCCCCAGGTCCCCCAGGCGCTGAAGCAGCGCTGGCACCGCTTGCGGCACGGCCGGCGCCACCGCGAGAACGCGGAGCAAATGGCGCGCGACGCCATCGAGCGGGCACGCAAAACACCGGTCGAACGCGAAGGCAATGTGATCAAGCCGGATGCCTTCAAAGGGCCGCGCAAACCGCATTGAGCCCCGCCCCCCGCACGGACGCCGCAGAAAAGCCCCGCTCAGTGCGATCTCAACGCTTTGCCTGCGCCCGCCAAGCGTCCAGTTGCTCGGCCCAGTTGCGACGAGCCCCAAGGTAAGCCGGCACCACCGCCGACATCGATGTGGGCGAAATGCCCAGCGCCGGCAAACCAGGTAGCTTGCCGGCCAGCACGTTCGGCACCTTCATCGAATCCAGGTTGTCCGTCGACATCAGGGGCTCGCCTGGCAACCACGCCATCGCCCGGGCCTGCAAACGCCCCGCCGCCAGCGGCAGGGGCAACACGGGGCGGGGATGCCCGCTCCAACGCCCCGCCAGCTTGACCAGCTCGGCCAAGGTGCACACGTCGGGGCCGCCCAGCTCGAAGGTGCGCCCCACCGACACGGCCGGATCGGCCAGGCAACGCACGATGGCGGCCGCCACATCCTCCACCCACACCGGCTGGAAGCGTGACTCGCCACCGGCCAGCGGCATCACCGGGAAAAGGCGCTGCAACGTCGCAAAGAGGTTGAAGAAGCGGTCGTGCGCCCCGAAGATCACGCTTGGGCGCAGCACCGTCAGGTCCAGGCCATTGACGCGCAGGGCCTGCTCGCCCTCGGCCTTGGTGCGCAGGTAATGCGAGGGCGCGGCAGTCGGGTCGTCGCTCACACCCAAGGCGCTCACGTGCACCAAGCGCCTCACGCCCACCTTCACGCACTCCTCGGCCAGGCGCTGGCAGAGATCCACATGGGCGTGCTCGAAGTCATCGGGCCGGCCATGCAGGATGGCCACCAGGTTGACGACGGCATCGGCGCCTTGGAGCAGGCGCTGCAAAGCGCGGTCCTGGTTGACATCGGCCTCGATCACATCGACCTGGGGCAGCGGCAGCAGGTGGCGCGCGCGGGCGCGGCGGCGGGTCGGCACCACGATGCGGGCGGCGCCCAGCGCCGGGTGGGCCGCGAGCTGTTCGCACACGGAGCGGCCCACGAAGCCTGAGCCGCCGAGGATGAGGATGCGCTTCATCGTGAACCTCCTGAGAAGCTGGCGCGACGCACACGTGCCAGCGATCGACGCGAGAGCAGTGGTCGTCGGGCCATCATGGCAGATCGGTGTCGGACGCCGGGGCGTTCGAAGCACGCGGGCCGATGCTCGCCCCGAGCCGATTCTTGATCGACAAGGGCTTGCCGTGAAGCAGGTGCCCATACACGACGGCGTTGGACAGCACCTTCTTCACGTAGTCACGCGTTTCGTTGAAGGGCACGTTCTCGACCCAGGCGGCCGCATCCACCCGTGAGCCCTCACGCCAGCGGCGTGGCCGGCCCGGCCCGGCGTTGTAAGCCGCAGCGGCCAAGGCCTGCGCCCCCTGGAAATCATCCAGCACCAGCTTGAGGTAGCCCGCGCCGATGCGCAGGTTGGTGTCGCGGTCGGCGATGAGATCGGGCGAGTAGGCGATGTTGAGCTTGCGCGCCGTCCACGAAGCGGTGGCGGGCATGACCTGCATCAGCCCCGAGGCCCCGACCTGCGAGCGCGCCGCCACGATGAAGCGCGACTCTTGCCTGATCAGGCCATACATGTAGGCCGGGTCCAGGCCAACCTCATTGGCGGCGCGCAGCACGTCCTGGCGGAAGGGCGTGGGGTAACGCTGATTGAGGTCGATCTCGGTGCGGGTGCGGTCGCTGGTGTTGATGCAGCGGTCCCAGATCTCGCGGCGGCAGGCCTCTTCGGCCACCGCCAGCAGTTCGCGGTCGCCCAAACCACCGGGCTTGCCAAAGCTCAGCGTGAAGTTCCATTCGCGCACGCCCTCGCTGCGCCAGCCCAGCGCCATCATGCGCAAGGCGCGATCGATGCCGGGCATGGCGCGCGCCTGGGCCTGCTCCGCCTCGGTCAAGGGCGCGGGGCGCGCGGGCTCGCGGTGCGGTGCCTGATTCAGCTCTTCGGCAGCCAACTGACCATAGAACGTGAGCGGGTGGGCGACGCGGGTCAGCAGTTGGCGCGCCTGCTGGCGCATGGCTTCGTGCGCTGCCGACGAACCGACGCCAGCGCGCGCATGCGCCTGCAAGGACTTCGCCTTCCAGTACTGCCAGGCGCTGTCTTGCTGCAGCTCGGGCGGCATGGCTTCGATGGCCTGCTCGACCAGGGCCCAGCGCGAGGCATCGCCCGAGGTGGCCGAGCGCAGGCCGGCGCGCGCCATCCAGCTCAGCACCTCGGGCGACCAGGCTGCCGCGCCGCGCACGGCGTCACCCCGGCCCCTGGTGCCCGCAGCCAGTGCGGCTTCGGCCAAGGCACGCTCGAAATACGCCGGGGCCTCGGCTTGCAGCTTGCCGGCTGACCAGCGACCGATCACCGCCCAGGCCCAGGCCATGTCTTCGGCACGCAGGTGCCAGCGCTCGCGTGCACCCGGCTCGCCCAGTGCCGCTGCAGCGGCATCGGGGTCGATGGCGGCCCAGCGCAACAGGGCCAGCAGGTTGAGCGGGCCTTCGATCTCGGGCGCAAAAGCCACGGGCATGGGTGCCAAACTCGGCTTGCTGGCCTTGTTCTTCTTCGCGTCCTTCTTGTGGTCTTTTGCCTTGGACTTGTTCGCCGCGGCCTTCTTGCCCTTGGCCTGGCTGGTGCCGCTGTCGCGCGGGCCGATGCTGGCGCCAGGCGAGCCCGCCTTGCCCCCCGACTCGACCAGGCTGCTCACGCCGCGAGGTTGCAGGAAGGCCTGCGGCTGGTTCATCAGGCGTGCGATGGCCTGGGCCGTGGCGTCGCCCAGCAGGCGGGCCGACTGCTGAACCGCGCGAGGCTTGTCGCCCTCGATCGAGAAGCGCAGCTTGCGCCAGACATCGTCCTGCGTGAGCACGCCCGCGTCGAGCAAGGCACGCGCCATCGCGTCGCAACCGCTGTCGGCATCTTTCTGCCCCCACCAGAACTGGCGGGCCTGCTCGCGCAGGTCGCCCGGGGCCTCCATGGGCGCGCCGGTGCGATGCCGCGCCAGCACGCCCAGGCAGCTGACCTCGCGGTCGTCGTTCATGCGGAAGGCGGGCTGGATGCGCAGGAAAGTCGCCCAGTCCTGACGGCGGCCGAGCTCCAGCAGCCAGTCGTTGCGGGCGCGGTCGGCCACGTAGCTGTCGGGCCAGCGCGCCAAGAATTCATCGACCTCGGCCACCGGGGCTTCGCCCAAGCGGGACACGAAATACCAGTACGCGGCCCAGGGCGCCAGCGGGTGCTCCTGGGAGATGAGCTGGTTGCGCAAGGCCAGCAGGCGCGTGCGATCACGCAGACGCCAGGCCTCACGGGCGTCGCTCACCAGGCGGTCGTCGGGTGCGGCAACCAGCCCCTGCGCGGGGGCCAGCGCCTGGGTCTGGGCTTGCGCCACGGTCGGCGCGCTCAACCAGGCCAGCGAGGCCGCAAGCAGAAAAGCCGAGCACACCGCCCTCGGCGCCAGGCAGGCAGCACTGCCGGCCGGCTGGGTGGGCGCGGCGCGCCGGGCTCGGGACGCATACTTGTGCGTTGCTCTCACTTGTCTGACCTCTTGTTGTTATCGACCATGTCCGATGCCCTCATCACCCCTGGCGATGACCGCGCCACCTGGCGCCGCCAATTGCTCCAATCCCGCCGGGACTGGGCCGGCACCGCCGCCGCGCAGGCGGCTCAGGCCGCACTCGAGGCCCGATTGTGGTCGGTGCTGGAACAACTGGAACCGATCTGCCTGGGCGTGTATTGGCCGATTCAGGGCGAATTTAACCCAAGGAACATCGCCTGCCAGGCGCAGCGGACATGGGGCACGCGCCTGGCGTTGCCCGATGCCAGCAAAGCCCCGGTGGCGATGCATTTCGTGCCCTGGGACGGCGCAGAGCCTCAACGGCAGGACGCCTGCGGCATCCCCACGGGCGATGGCAAGCCGCTGGTGCCCGACGTGATCCTGGTGCCATGCGTGGGCTTCACGGACGATGGCCATCGGCTGGGCTACGGCGGCGGCTACTTCGACCGCTACCTCGCCGCCCACCCCGAGGTCACCGCCCTGGGCGTGGCCTGGAGCCAAGCCAGGCTGCCGGCGGGGGCCTTGCAACCGGCGTCGCATGATCAACCCTTGGTTGCCGTGGTAACAGAACACGACACGTGGCCCGTTTGATGGCCCTCAGTCGCGGGGGGAGCCCGTGGGAACCCTAGGGACCACCCCTGCGGGGGAGTACAAGATACGCCCATGCCTGAACGAGATCACCGCCAGAGTGGTCCTACCTTCAAACGAAACAAGGATTTAGCATGAACATCCTCAAGCCTTTTGCCATGTTGGCCATCGCCCTGGCTGCCACCGCCGCTTCGGCTGAAAGCCTGACCATCGTGTCTTCTTCGGACAGCGTGGTGATGGACACCGCCGTCCTGGCCTCCAAGAAGCTGACCCTCAGCCCGGTCGGCAGCGCCACCTGGAACGCCTCCACCGGTGTCCTGACCGACCCGATCTCCGGCGCATCCACCACGGCCGCTGATCAGCTGATCATTCAGTTCAACGCCGCTTCCGGCTTCGCTCTGTACACCCCGGGCCTGTTCGGTCAGACCCAGGTCGCGACCCTGAAGAACTTCTCGTACAACGTCGACACCGGCACCCTGCACGGCGACCTGTACACCCTGGCCGGCAACCTGATGAATACCGACCTGCTGACCGCCAACACCAAAGTCGGCGGCGTGGACTTCGGCTCCACCGTGCTCGACATCAAGGCTTCGAACTTCGTTCTCGCCACCCAGCTCGTGAACTCCCTGGGCAGCAACGCCGCCAGCTTCCAGTTCGTGGCCGACGCCGTGAAGACGCTGAACATCAAGGCCACCTTCTCGGCCCCCCTGGCCGTGCCCGAACCCTCGGCCTTCGCCATGCTGGGCGTTGGCCTGGTCGGCATGAGCCTGGTGGCGCGCCGCCGCCTGAACAACGCTGCCTGATCGATTCGATCAATCAGCTGATCGGCTGATGGCCGCATCGGCTTGATGCCAAAGCCAGGGCCCCAAGCTCATGGCCTGAAAGCCCCTCCGGGGGCTTTTTTCATGGCTCAGCGGAACGCCTGCTTGATTTCCTCGGCGGCAAGGTCGACGTTTTCCTCCAAGGCAAAGTGCCCTCCCTGAAGCCAGACCAGTCTGGCTTGGGGCAGGTCTTTTGCATAGGCTTCAGCACCGGCCTCCACGAACAGTGGATCACCTTTACCCCACAAGATGAGCGTATGGGGTTGGTGACGGCGGAAGTATGCCTGCCAGGCCTCGAACAAGGGCACGTTGCGGCGATAGTCGACGAACAAGTCCAGCTGCACGGCGTCGTTGCCGGGACGGTCGAGCAAAGCCTGATCGAACACCCAGGCATCCGGGTTCAGCTTCTCGGGCTCGCGGGCTCCGGCCGTGTACTGAAAGTGCGTGGTTTCCGCTTTCAGAAAGCCTCGGGCCGCAGCCTCGGTGGCTGTATTGCGTTCTTGCCAAAGCGGCAAGAAGACGTCCGCAACGGGCTTGCCGACGCCTTCCATGTAGGCATTGGCGTTCTGAATGACCAGGCCCTTGACCCGCTCGGGATGTGCGGTGGCCAGCCGGAGCCCCACCGGGCCACCGTAATCCTGCATGTAGTAGATGGCCTCCTTCACGCCCAATTGATCCAGGAGGCCCTGCACGTGATCGGCAAGGCTGTCGAAGGTGTAGACGAATGAATCGGCCGGAGGCGCCGACGAGTGCCCGAAGCCCACATAGTCGGGCGCCACAACGTGGAAGCGGTCCGCCAGCCGTGGGATGAGGTCTCTGAACATGTGGGAGGACGAAGGAAAGCCATGCAGCAGCACGATGGTGGGGGACGCCGCGTCGCCTGCCTCGCGATAGAAGATGGATTGCCCTTTCACCATGGCGTGGTGCACCTCCACCTTGGGCATCACTGGTTCAGCGGCATGAGCGGCATCAGGCATGACCGCCAAGTTGCCGATGCCAAGCATCAGCGCGACAAGAGACAGCGAACTTTGAGAGAACTTGCTCATGGGATGAGCTCCTTTGTTGAGTTGCAAGTAACCTGTTAAAACACTCATTCAGGTTATCAACTTCAAGCTTGAAAAGACGCCCGAATTGGGCGCACCGCCCGGGAAACAGTTTCTCCAGGATTGAGAACATGGACATGTCGGACCCCACACTCATCGCTTTGCTGGCAGGAGGTCACCCAGCTTTGAATCTGCTCAACAGCAGCCACCGAGGCGGGCGCGCAAGCCAATGCTTCGACATCGACGCATGCGGGGATGGGCAGCGATTCATGGCCTGGCTGGAGGCCACTCAAGCACTGCCAGGCCCTTTGCATCAACGCTTTGCAAGGCTGTCCCTGTCCAGGCGATCTCAGGTTGCAGCGGATGCCCGCGAGCTCAGGGAAGCGTTCCGCTCTGTCTTGCAGCCATGGACGGCGGGTGCGTTCACCCAAGAGGCGCGGCGGGGGTTGTCCTGCTTGAACACGTGGCTGGCACGCAGTCCATGGACGGCGCGCCTGGTCCATCGGGTTGATGGATCAAGCGGCGAAGCTGGCTTCGGGTGCCATCGGCTCCATGAGGCGCCCATCGAACACGCTGTCATGGGTGAGCTGGCAGGTCTGTGTGCTCAATTGCTGGCAACAAACTCCCCGCGAGATGTGCGCCGTTGCGCCAATCCGGCGTGCAGCCTCTGGTTCCTGGATCAGGAACGAGGCCCCGCAAGGCGATGGTGCGCCATGGCGCTGTGCGGCAACCGCGCGAAGGTGGCCGGGCACCGCGCCCGCCTGAAGGGCCTGACGGAATAGAACCAAGCCCCCATGGGTACAGGCAGATGTGAGCAAGTCGACGCTCACGTCCCAAGATGAAAGACCGCCCATGACATCCCTCCATCTGCCCCGCCCAGTCCCCGGCTCTCGCGGGAAAACCGCGATCACTCATGCGCACCAGCGCGTTCTGCTGTTGGTGTGCGGCTTGCTCGTTTCGCATGGGGCGCAGTCCCAGGTCGGAAACGCTGACAGGGGCGCGACCCTGTATGGCCAGCGCTGCAGCGCATGCCACGCCGTCGACTACAACGGCGTGGGCCCGTCGCACCGCGGCGTCTTCGAGCGCTTGGCAGGGCAGGCGCCTGACTACACCTACTCGCCTGCCCTGAAAGCGTCCCATCTGAAATGGACCGCCGCCAACCTGGAGCGTTGGCTGACCGATCCGGAAAAGCTGGTACCGGGGCAAAAAATGGGGGTCAGCGTCCCGCAAAGCCAGGATCGCGCCGACCTCATCGCCTACCTAAAGAGCCTGTCGGCGGCGGCTCACTGAACAAAAACCAACCCTTGTAATCGGGCATGGAATGACATGCGGCCCCCTCAGGTCTTTCTGTTGGGGCACATCGCTGCCTCGAACCCTCTCCCTCGACCAACAGGAGCATGTATGCATCGCCGTGATTTCATGGGCCTCGTCGCCGCAGGCGGCGGCGTGGTGTTTTCATCTGCCTTGGCAGGCTGTGCGATGAGCACACCAGGAAGCACCACAACCGCTGGTGGCAAACAGGAGAACTTTTACTTCGTCCAGCTCTCCGACACCCACTGGGGCTACCAAGGACCCGCCAACCCGGACGCCAACTTCACCTTGAAAAAAGCCGTGAAAGCAGTCAACGGGTTGCCAAACCCACCAGACTTCATCGTCTTCACAGGAGACCTCACCCACACCACCGACGACCCCGCAGAAAGGCGGCGCCGGATGAGGGAGTTCAAAGCCATCGTCGCTGACCTCCAGGTAAAAAACATCAAGTTCCTGCCCGGCGAGCACGATGCCTCGCTGGATCGAGGGGCGGCCTTCATGGAGCAGTTCGGCGACACGCATTTCACCTTCGATCACCAGGGCATCCACTTCATCGCGCTGGACAACGTCTCGGACCCAGGAGCCCGACTGGGCGATGAACAACTGGCCTGGCTGGCCGCCGACTTGCAAAAGCAAAACATTGATCAACCCATCGTCGTGCTCACACACCGCCCCTTGTTTGACCTCGCGCCGAAATGGGATTGGGCCACACGAGACGGCCAGCAGGCGATCGCGCTGCTGTCATCCCACCGCCATGTCACCGTGTTTTATGGTCACATCCACCAGGAGCACCACCGGATGACGGGGCACATCGCACACCACTCGGCCAAGTCGCTGATCTTCGCCTTGCCAGCACCAGGCTCTCAGGAAAAACGCACGCCGCTGCCCTGGGATCCAGCCCAGCCAAACAAGGGATTGGGCTACCGCGAGGCATTGACCAACGTGGCCAAGCATGACTTCCAGCTCACCGAACACCCTGTGGAGAAATCATGAGCCAACCCAAGGCATCCAGTTCGGGCAAGCGACAGTTGCTAAAGGGCCTGGCCATGGGGTCAGCGGGCATGATCGGGCTCAGCTGGCTTGGGTTCGGCAAGGCTCAGGGCACGACCACCATGCCTCGCCGAGAAATCGATGTCGTCGCACAGCGATTTCAATTCACGCCCGCCGAAATCCATCTGCGTGCGGGTGAGGCGGTGGTTCTGGCGGTGCGCTCTCTCGACTTCGTGCACGGCCTGAGCATCCCGGATATCGGTGTGCGCGCGGACTTGGTGCCCGGCAAGGTCACCCTGATCGAGATACCGGCGCTGCCAGCCGGCACGGTGGATTTCCTGTGCGACAACTTCTGCGGCGATGGGCATGAGGAGATGCATGGTCGCCTGGTGATCAAGGCCTGATCACCGTGGCCGCGACCCAGGAATTCGAACGCCTGATTCAGCCGTGCCTGAACGCAGGCTACAACCTGGCGCGCTGGCTACTTGCCGACGACGCGGCGGCTGAAGACGCCTTGCAGGAAGCGTCTCTGCGGGCGTTTTCCTACCTGGGCGGCTTGTCGGGGTCTGATGCACGTCCCTGGTTCCTCAAAATCGTGCGCAACACCTGCTACAGCCATTTGACACGCCACGGCGCGAGAAGCGAGCACCATGGTTTCGACGAAGAAGAGTTGGGGCACATGCAGTTCGCACAAGGGCAGTTCTCCGACGATCCCGCCCAAGCCCTGGAACTGCGGCAAAAGCGGCATGCCATCGACATGGCCATTGCAGCCTTGCCCGCACCGATGCGCGAAGTCATCGTACTGAGAGAACTTGAAGGCCTGGAGTACAAAGACATCAGCCACATCGCCGGCATCCCAATGGGAACAGTGATGTCAAGGCTGTCACGTGCGCGTGAGCAATTGCGCAGCGCTCTCACCAGGCAAGGCCTATTGGAGTGAATGTGTCATGAGCGATCCCGACATCAGCGCCATGATCCGCAAGAACGCCACCCGGCACACCTTGGGGGCGGCGGCCAGGGCCAGCATCCGTGCACGGATCGCGCTGGCGGCCATGCAGCAATCCGGCCACACTCCGGATCAAGCGCCAACACCGCCAAGCACGCCTGTCAAACGCCAGCTCGACCGCCGCAGCCTGTTCATCGGCATGGGCAGTGGCATGGCGCTCGCATCCTTGCTGGCATCCATCTGGGTCGTTCCGACCGTGCTTTCACGGATCGACGCACCGGCGAACTTGTCGATCAGTGCTGACATGGAGGAGGCCTTGCTTGTGGGCCACCTTCGCTCGCTCTCGGATGGCCCCCTGCTGGCGGTGGCCTCCAACGACCGGCACAACGTCAAACCCTGGTTCCAGGGCAAGCTGACGTTCGCCCCTATGGTCCTAGACATGGGTGCATCGGGCTTCCCGCTGCGTGGCGCCCGCATCGATTTGCTGCATGGGCAGCGGATCGCCGCGCTGGTCTATGGGCACAGGCAGCATGTGCTGAACCTCTTTGTCTGGCCGCAGCGAGGGTCGCAGGCGCCCCGGTTCAGCTTGCGCAAGGGCTTCTCCCTGGCCTCGTGGCAAAGCGATGGGCTGCAATATGTGCTGGTCTCGGACATGGATCTCGTGGGCTCCGAAACGTTCGCGTCTGCCTGGGCGACATCCCGGCACGCCCTCGATCCGAGCCCCCAACCTTGAAAGCATTCTGCATCGCTCATGCCGGAGGCGCCTCAACCATCAGCCGATAGCCCCGGCCCCAAACCGTCACGATCTTGATGAAGAGCATGTCCTGTGCATGCAGCTTGGCGCGCAACCGGTGCACATGGCTGACCAGCGTGTGTTCTCCCGCTGCGCCGGCATCACGCCAGACCCGTCCAAGCAAACGCCGGCATGAAAGGACATCGCCAGGGTGGCGCGCCAGCTCTGCGAGCAAATCGAACTCCCGTGGTGTCAAGTGCATCGATCTGCCTGCGATGCGCACGCGTCGGCCCACCGTGTCGATCTGCAAGCCAGGCATGGCCAGCACCTCACCAGCCTGTTCGGCAAGCCGATGCCGCGCCGCCCGCGTGATGGCTTTGATCCTCGCCAGCATTTCCGCCAGTGACACCGGCTTGACAAGGTAGTCGTCGGCTCCGAGCTCCAGGCCCACGATGCGGTGCACTTCTTCACCTCGCTCGCTCAGCAAGATGAGCGGGGTGTAGCGGCCTTCCCCCCGGGTCACCCGGCACAGGCTCAATGCATCGGCCGCTGGCTGCTTGGTGTCCATCACGATCACGTCCCAGGATCGCTCACGATGGCGATGAACGGCCTCTTGCGGATCGCGGGCGCTGGCCACCTGCCAACCCAAGTCACTCATCCGCTGGCTTGCCTCGACCAGCCAGTCTTTGGCGAATCCCACCAGCAGGATGTGCATGCCAGGCTCGTGTGCCACGGTGCTCAAGGAGCTTCGATGTCTGCGCTGACCTTGGCCACGCCCGCCAGCGCGCAAGCCTCGTCCTTGTCACCGCCAGGGGCCCCACCGACCCCCAGCGCCGCAACCAATTCACCCTGTCGGCGGATGGCAACCCCACCTGCCAGAGCCAGGATGTCGGGGATCGAAGTGAGCGCCGGTGCCGACGGATTTGCTTTCAGCTTCTCGGCGAATTGAGAGGTCGCGTCGAACTTGAAGATCGGCGCCATCGTCACCACTGTGTAGGCCTTGCGGTAGCTGCTGTCCCGGGTGTGCACCGTGCTGCGGTCTCCCTTGAGGGCAACTTTCACCAAGCCAGCAGGGTCGACCACCGTTGCGGTGACGGCGTAGCCAGCGGCCTCGCAGGCCTTCACCGCTTCGCGAGCCGCCCGCTCCGCCAAATCCAGGGACAACTCCCCTCGAGAGACAACCCCCTGCGCCCAGGCAACCTGACCGAACAAAGCCCCCGTCGCGATGAGCAGAGCTCGCGATGCGAGGCCCGCACTGAGCTTCGTCGGCCGTTGGTGTTGAATCGGCGCCGCAGCCCCTTGGTTTCTGTTCATGGCATTTCCTTGCACCCATCCTTGGCAGACGGCATCTGCCTCGACCGGAGGGCTGGAAAGATTGTTTTTCACCTCACCGTGATGAACAATTAGCCTGGTTTGGAATCGCTTTCTCAGAATCCGAGAAGATCATGGACAGGTTGGAATCCATCGAAGCGTTCGTCGCCGTGGTTCAGTCGGGCGGTTTTTCCGCTGCTGCGCGCACGCATGGCGTTCCAGTCGCCACGGTGAGCCGCCGGGTGGCACAACTCGAAGAGTCCATGGGGGTGCCACTGCTGGTCAGGTCAACACGCCATGTCGCGCCATCCGAAGCAGGGCAACGCTACTTCGATGTGTGCGTGCGGATGCTGGAAGAGCTGCGAGACGCACAAGAGGCGATCGTGGGAGAGCATCGCTCGCCCAAAGGCCTGTTGTCGATCACGGCGCCTCTGGGATTCGGGCGCATGCATGTGCACCCCCTTGTCATGGAGTTCCTGAAGGCCTATCCCGACATCCGGGTCGATTTGCGCCTGTCCGACAGGATCGAAGCACTCATTGAGGATCAAATCGACTGCGCTGTACGCATCAGCTCGCTGAAAGACAGCACCATGGTGGCCAGGGAGGTCGGCCATGTGCGGATGCTCATCTGTGCCTCACCCGATTACCTGCGACGCCGTGGCACACCGCGATCCCTGGAAGATTTGCTGGACCATGACTGCATAGCATGGACGTCCCTCGTCCCGTTCAAGGCCTGGGAAGTTTGCTTGGCCGCCGGTGATCCGCATTCGAGCGGCCTGACGCCGATCCGGGTCCGCTTCTCCACCACCTCCGCCGACGCGGCTGTCGACGCAGCGGCGAATGGGCTGGGACTGGTGCAGGCCACCAGCTACCAGCTTGCCCCGCTGGTGCGGGCCGGTATGTTGCGCCCCGTGCTGCGATCACACGAACCGCCTGAGACACCCGTCAACCTGGTGATCCCTGGCAGGCGCCTGATGCCCTTGAAACTTCGCGCCTTCGTTGATCACTGCGCGCCCAGGCTGCGGCAGCGCATCGCCGAGCTGGGCACGGTAGCGCCTGAGTGAGGACCCACCCTCAGGCGCAGGGCATCACTTGCCCATGGCGTCCTTCGCCATGCCGTCCTTGCCCATGGCATCTTTCTTCATCGCGTCCTTGCCCATCGCGTCCTTGTGCATGGCGTCCTTCTTCGTGGCGTCCTTACCCATTGCATCCTTGTGCATCGCGTCCTTCTTCATGCCATCTTTTTCCATGGCCATGTCGTCCTTCTTCATTTCATCGGCATGCACCACGCCTGCGCAAAGCAGGAAGGCGCACGACAGCACAGAAGCAGCAAACTTATTCATGATGGTTCCTATCCAAGTTGGGGGAGTTGAAGTGATGTTGGCGAAGTTGCCGATGTATCGAATGCGCTGACCCCCGTCAGCTGCCTCCGAACCAGTTGTACCCCTGGTTTTCCCAATAACCGCCGGGGTGTGAGTTGGTGACATGCATCACGCGAATGTGCTTGGGGTTCTTGTAGCCAAGCTTGGTCGGGATGCGCAGCTTCATGGGAAAGCCATGGCGTGCGGGCAGCGGCTTGCCGTCTTGCGTGAGGGCCAGGATGGTTTGGGGATGCAGCGCCGATGCCATGTCGATGCTGGTGTGGTAGCCATCAATGCATTGAAAAGCCACGTACTTGGCCGTGAGGTCAGCACCCACTCGCCGCAGGAACGAGCCCAGGGGCACACCGCCCCACTCGCCGATGGCGCTCCAACCTTCAACGCAGATGTGCCGGGTGATCTGGTGGCTTTGCGGCAACGACAGCAGATCCAGCAAGGACCACGGCTTGCGCTGTGCCACCAGGCCACCGAGCTCGAGTTGCCACACACGTGGGTCGACCCGATGGACGTCTTCTTCGCCATAGAAGGCGTTGAAGGGAAAAGGCCTCACGATTTGTGAAACCGCGTAGGTGGGCGCCAGGCGTGTGGGATCGAACAACCAGGCCTGCACACGGTCGTTCCACTGTGAGATGACACCCAGCGCATGCTCCACGCCATCGCCATCTTTCAGGTCGCAACCGCTCAGAGCCGCGAACCCTCCAAGGGACAAGGCGCCGCGCAGCAAGCGCCTCCGCACCAAGTCACCACCCTGGCGGATCAACTGCGCTTCGGCCTCCCGCAAGGCATGCTTCATGTCCGTGTCGGACAAACGGGTTTCCAGTTTCTTCTTCATCAGCAACCCCATTCATTCAACTCATCGACCGCGCAGCATTGCCAGCAGCGTCCGGGGCACCAACATCACCATGAGCAGGTGCACAAGCACGAAGCCCAAAACCAGGCACATCGACAGAAAGTGGACTCGCCGGGCCCCCTCGTAGCCGCCCATCAGCTCTCGCAACACGGGAAATTGCACGGACTTCCAGAGCACCAGGCCCGAAGCCACCAGCGCGAGGAGACCGAACATGGCGCTCAGGTAGGCCAGTCGCTGCGGCTGGTTGTAGTGCGCAGCATCCGTGTGGCTCAGGCGACCCCTCATGGCCAGGCGCACTTCATGCACCAGCAAGCCGATGTGGATCGGCAACAGGCGCCGCCCGATGTGTCCGCGAACAATCGACGCGATCACATAGAGCGACAAGCCGGCCCCGAACAACCACATGCCTGCGAAATGCCATTGCAACGCCCCGCCCAGCCAACCGCCGAGTGTGTAATCCCTCGGGAAAACAAAGCCGGACCAGATGGGTGCCGCGTTGTAGATGCGCCAACCACTGGGCACCATGATCGCCATGGACGCCACATTGGCCCAGTGCCACAGGCGCACCGTCCAGTGATGGATCACGGCCGCGCCCTCTTGCTTTGATCGTTTGCCTTCATGCATGAGGACAGTCTGCGACGCACACCATCGCGAAGTCCTCTCGCAATGTTCACAGTTCCGTGATCTTCACAGGCCGATCGTCAAACGGTGGGCAGCACGAACCTGAATGTGGCACCCGTGGCGCTCACCGAATCGATCAGCTCCACATCGCCGTCATGCAATTGCATGATGCGCTTGACGATCAGCAACCCCAGGCCACCGCGCGGCTGTTGGGCCGAGGCGGAAAACACCGAGGGCCGCTCGAACAGGTCGCCCCTCAACGAGCCGGGCACACCCGTGCCGTCATCGGACACCTCGACCCAAACCTGACTGTGCTGACAACTCACTGCCACGCGAATGGCCCCGCCGTCCGGGCTGTGCCGCACGGCGTTGTCGAGCAAGTTGGTGAGCACGCGCTCGATGAGCGCCACGTCCGCCTCGATGCTGGGCAGGTTCTGCTGGAAATCGGCGGCCAGGCGAACGCCACGCGCTTGCGTCGCCAGTTCGAACTTCTCGAACACGTCCTGGATGAGGTCAACCAGCTGGAAGCGCTCCTTCTCAAGCCGGATGCCGCCGTACTCCAGCCGAGCCAGCTCGAACAGTTCCTGCGCCAATTGCCCGACTTTGCGGCTCTGGGCCAGAGCCGTGCGCAGGTATTTGCGGCGGTCATGCACCGAAAGGCTGTCGTCCTTGAGCGCCAAGGTTTCCAGGTAGCCATGCAGGGCCGTCAGCGGCGTGCGCAAGTCATGCGAGATGTTGGCCACCAGCTCGCGCCGCTGCTGGTCCTTGTTGAGCAACTCCTGCCATTGCATGGCCAGCCGGTTGGCCATGCGATGGAAAGCATTGCGCAACTGACCAATTTCGTCCGCAGGCGCGGGCTGATCGGGATCGGGTGCACCGCCGGCGAGCCGCACGAATCCGCTCACGCCTTCCTCCTCCAGCGCCTGGACGGCCGACGTCAAGTCCCTGAGCGGCTTCGTGACCCAGGAGAACGCGGCCACACCAGCCAGGATGCCCATCAGCAGAACCAGGCTCATGGACCCCAGCATGAAGACCAACGCGTGCTGGGCGTCACCGCGTGCCGCCAAGGCTTCGTGGTCTTCGCCCAGCAGCACCACGTACACATAGCCCTCGACACGTCCTCCCCGCTTCAAGGGTGCGGCGCTGAATACATTGGGGCGCTCCGGGTGTCGAGGATCATCGCCCAGGATCGGAAAGCTGCGCCCAGTCAGGTAGCGCTGGATCGGATCCAGGCTCACCCGCTTCAGCATGACCCGCCCAGGCGGGGCGAGGTGGGCGACGATGCCCCCTTGCGCATCCAGCAAGTAAACCTCGATGCTGGGGTTGACCACCATCAACATGTTCAGCAGCTTGTTCAAGCCTGCCGGCGCCAGACCACGATCACCGATCAGCTCGGAGTTGTCCGCGATGTGCTGCGCCAGCCTGTAGGACAAGCGTTGAGTGAGCTGCAGCTCTCCGTTGCGCGCCTGATGCAGGTGCAACCAGGCCAGCCCCATGCAGCATGCGATCAGCAAGACCGTGAAGACGGCCATCAAACGCTGTGTCAGGTTCAACTTCACGCCACGGCCTCAGTCTTTGGGAAACTCTTCGGGTGCGAGCTTGTAGCCCACACCCCAGACAGTCACGATACGCTGCGGCCTGGCTGGATCGCGCTCGATCTTGGCTCTCAGGCGATTGATGTGGGTGTTCACCGTGTGCTCGTAGCCATCGTGTTCGTAGCCCCAAACATGGTTGAGCAGCTCCAGCCGTGAAAAGACCTTGCCCGGGTGCTTGGCGAAGAAGCAGAGCAGGTCGAACTCCTTCGGGGTCAAATCCAGCGCCTGACCACGAAGGGCCACCTCTCTCGTAAGCATGTCCATGGTCAATGCGCCAACGGTGAAGCGAGGGCCATCGCCCGGCGTGGCCTTGCCCAGGGCCTCGACCCTGCGCAACAAGGCGCGCACGCGCGCCACGAGCTCCAACACGGAAAAGGGCTTGGGGAGGTAGTCGTCTGCGCCCAGCTCGAGCCCGAGGATGCGATGCACCTCGCTGGAGCGCGCGCTGATCATGATGATCGGCGTGTAGCCCGCCAGCGATCGCGCCTTGCGACACACCTCCAGGCCATCCACACCGGGCAGCATGAGGTCGAGCACCAACGCGTCCCAGGCAGAACGCTCCAACAAACTCAGCGCCGCTAGCCCATCTCTGGCCTGGGTCACCGAAAAGCCCTCGTCCCTGAGGTGCAAGCTGACAATGTCCGCGATGTGAGGATCGTCCTCGACGAGCAAAACGTTTTTCCGGCGGTCCACGAGCTCTTGCATGCCAGCTCCCATCAGCCCGACGTCCGGCGGCCTTGCCCGCCTTGCCCATCTCTTTCGGCCAGCAAGGCCTTGATCACCTGCTCGCCCTGCTCGTAAGCACCCTCGCCGTAGCGACGGTGGCGGATGCGCCCTTGCGCATCCACGAAATACGCGGCGGGCCAATACTCGTTGCGGAAAGCTTCCCACGTCTGGAAGCCGTTGTCGAGCGCAATGGGGAACCCCAACTTCATCGCCGCAGCAGCCTGGCGCACCGCTTGGACGGGGCGCTCCGAATCAAACTCAGGCGCGTGCACACCGACCACGGTCATGCCACGATCTTTGTGGCGCTCATGCCATTCGGCGACGTGCGGCAAGGCGTGCCGGCAGTTGATGCAACCCAGCGCCCAGAACTCCACGACGACCACCTTGCCCAGCAACTTCTGCCGGTTCAGGGAGGGGCCATTGAACCAATCGGTGAGCCCGACGAATTCGGGCATGGCGCCCAACACGGGCAGGTCGCCCGCGTTCGCCGCTTTGGCATGACGAGATGCGAGCGCGGCTGCACCGCCCAGCATGGCCGCCATGATGGCGCGCCGACCCTGGCTCAAATCGTCCGATGCTGAAAATTTGCCCATGCGAGGCCTCCATGAAGTGGCGCGAACGCCGATCGGGCGCCGCTCCCGCGCAGTGTCTCCCGGTCTCCTGAAACAAAGCATCTCGCAAAGTTCAAAGTTTCGTGACAACCGAAAGCTCACGACAAGTTGAAGATTGCGTGAGGACTTCGACAGGGGCGCTCAGGAAACTGACGGCATCCCTGAGCAGACGTTCAGGGGTGTCCATCCAACGGAGATCCTCATGAAACTGAATCGACGCGAAACTTTTCGACTGGCCGCTTTGAGCACCTTGCTGGCCACCAGCCTTGCCAGCGCCCACGCTGGCGACTTGTCCTCCACCTCCGACAGCTGGTTGCGCGTTGGCAAGGTGTTCACCAGCACCAATGCGAACAACAACGAAGTCCTCGTCTACGATCAGACAGACAACGGCCTGTCGTTGATTGCGCGCGTGGCAACCGGCGGTCAAGGCACGGCTGCCGGCCTCGGCTCGCAAGGCGCCGTCACGATCAGCCAAAACGGTCGCTATCTGTTCGTGGTCAATGCGCAAAGCAGCACCGTGTCGACTTTCGCCCTGTATGGTCGCGAGCTCACGCTCGTCTCCGTGGTGCCCAGCGGCGGGCTGAACCCCATCAGCGTGGCAGAGCACGACGGCCTGGTTTATGTGCTCAATGCACAAGGCAACGGTGGCGTGGCGGGCTTCCGCAATGTCCATGGCACGCTCACCCCCATCCCGGGCGCCCAAGGCGCGCTGTCCGTGTCGACAGGTGCTGCTCCGGCTCAGGTGAGCTTCGCCAACGATGGCGACACGCTGATCGTCACGGAGAAGGCGACCAACAAGCTCACCAGCTACCGCGTCAAGCCCGATGGCCTGCTGTCGGCACCCGTGGTCACGGCCGCATCCGGTACGACGCCTTTTGGTTTCGCGGTCGACAAGCGTGATCACCTGATCGTCTCCGAGGCCTTTGGTGGCGCGGCCAATGCCAGCGCGGTGTCGTCTTACAAGTTGACCGAGTGGTCAGCGCGTCCGGTTCTGGTCAGCGCTTCCGTGCCCACGACACAAACAGCCGCATGCTGGGTGGCCCTCACACCCAATGGTCGGTTCGCCTATGTGACCAACGCCGGCAGCGGGACGGTGAGCAGCTACAAGGTCAGCCCGCAGTCCGGCAAGATCGCCTTGCAGCAAGCCGCAGCGGGCAACGTCGGCCAGGGCTCGACCCCCATCGATGCAGCCGTCTCCTCCGATGGCCAACACCTGTACGTTCTCGGCGCGGGCAACCTGGCAATCACCTCGTTCGAGGTCCAGGCCAATGGTGCCCTGCTGAGTGCGGCCCGGGCCAGCGGCCTGCCTCGTGGTGTGGTCGGCCTGGCGGCCAACTGAGCCTGAAGCAGTGCTGCCTCGGATAAAAGCCCGGGGCAGCACTTCGACCTCAGGCCAGTTCCACATCGACCTTCGGAAAGTCGATGTCGGTCTTGGCGACTTCGTTGATGTAGTTGGTCCAGGTGTTCAACGCCACATGCTGGACGATCTCGATGATCTGGGCATCGCCGAAACCGGCTTCGCGAACAGCTGCAAGATCGGCATCGCTGATCTGGCCACGAGCGAGGGTCACTCGGACGGCAAACTGCACGGCGGCATTGGCCTGCGCATCCAGTGAACGACCATGGCGATTCGCTTGAATCTCTTCCTCGCTCAACTTCGCCAGCGTCTTGCCAAGGTAGGTGTGAGCAGACAGGCAATAGCCACAACGGTTGACCTGGGCCACGGCCACGGCGATGCGTTCGCGCGTCGCGGCAGGCAGGCTGCCCTTGCCCAGAGCGCTGGAGAGGCTCAGATAGCCTTCCAGCGCGACTGTGCTGAGGCTGACCAGGCGGAACAAATTGGGCACCGACCCGAGCTGTTGTTGAACGGCCTTGAGCAAGGGTTGGGACGAAGCGGGGGCGGCATCGATGGATGCGGGAATGGGCAGGCGGGACATGTACAAAGCTCCTGTTGAGGTGAACCGCATGTGCGGCAGGCCCAATGTAGATATTCCCAAAAAATTAAAACAGTCCATAAAATTGGAATGTTTATTCCAATAATTGAGAAAATGGACAAGCTGGAATCGATGCAAGTGTTCGCCTCGGTCGTCGAGGGCGGAAGCCTGTCTGCCGCTTCGCGGCAACTCGAAATGCCCTTGGCCACGGTGAGCCGCAAGCTGGCTGAGCTGGAGGCCAGCCTGAACGTGAAGTTGTTGCTGCGCTCAACCCGCCGCATGCAGCTCACCGACGCCGGGCGTGCTTACCTTGAGGCCTGCAAACAGATCCTGGAATCGGTGGCCCAAGCCGAGCAGCAAGCCAGCGGGGCCTACACCGAAGCCCGGGGGCAGCTCGTGGTCACTGCGCCCATCGTTTTCGGCCGGATCCACATGGTGCCGATTGCCTGCGGTTTTCTGCGCAAACACCCGAACGTCGACATCCAGCTCAGGCTGAGCGACCGCAATTTCAACCTGGCGGAAGAACACGTCGACATGGCGCTGCGCATCGGCACGCTTCCCGACAGCAACCTGGTGGCGTCCAAGGTTGCGGCGGTGCACTTGGTCACCTGCGCCAGCCCGGCCTACCTCCGGCGCAGGGGGGAGCCCAGGCATCCACGCGATCTGCACAAGCATTGCTGCATCACCTTCGACGGCATCATGTCGGCCACGGAATGGGCCTACCGTGTTGACGGCGACTCGAAGCGCATCGCCGTTCACTCCCGTTTGTCCGTATCGACCGCTGAATCTGCCATCCAGGCCGCAGTGGAAGGATTTGGCCTGACCCGGGTGATCTCCTACCAGATCCACGACCTGGTGAAGAGCGGTGCGCTCAAACACATCCTCAGCCCATTCGAGCCCGAAAGCCTGCCGGTGTCTTTGGTCTACCCGGCACAGGGGCGGCTGCCCATGAAAACCCGCGCCTTCATCGACCATGCCAAGCATGAACTCAAACAGCGTCTGAAGAGGCTTTGAAAAAAACGCGCGAATTGTCAGGTTCGGGCTGCTTCCGCGACCAAGGGAGTGATTTCATCACCCACACCTTGGTAACTCGGACATGAATCGACTCAAATCCATTTTCATCAGCGCCTACATCAGCGCCTTGAGTGGAGCGCTCATCTGGGCAGCGCTGCACCTGCTTGAAACACCGACCAGCCTGGGCCACTGGGGCGTCATGCTGGCAAACGGTGCACCCATGGCTTTTTTCGCACGGCTCTTCCTGGCACCGATGGCCCGCACCAGCGCGGATCTGCGTTGGATCCCGGCCTTGGGCCTGGCAGGGACGACCCTCTCGCTGGTGGCCGATGGATGGGGGGCGACCGCTGCGGTGAGCGCCCTCAATGGTCTGGCGCTGGCATGGGCCTACATCCGCTGGTATTCCCGCTTCAACGGGCGTGACACCAGCGTGCTCGCCACCGGCCGGCACATGCCAGACGTGACTTTGCATGGCATGGACGGTCAGCCGCTTCGCACCGAGGCCCTGACCCGCACCACTGCCTTGTGGGTGTTCTACCGTGGCAACTGGTGCCCCCTCTGCATGGCCCAGATCCACGAGGTGGCTGACCAATACCGGCAACTGCGGGAACGCGGCGTCGCGGTCTACCTCATCAGCCCACAACCCGAGGGCCACAGTCGAGCCCTGGCAGATCGGTTCGAAGCGCCCATGCGGTTCCTGCGGGACGTGGACAACCAAACAGCGACCCGGCTGGGCATCCTCTCAAAAGACGGGTTGCCCATGGGCCTGCAAGCGCTCGGCTACGACAGCGACGTGCCCATGCCCACAGTTCTCATCACCGCTGCGGGTGGTCGAATCGTCTACAGCGACTTGACCGACAACTACCGCATGCGTCCAGAGCCCGCTGAATTCCTTGAGGCGCTGAACCGAGCCGGCCTGTGAGGACATGCCACCCTCATCACACCTCGCTCCCAAAGGCGCAAGGCCCCTCGTGGGGGCCCCCGTGAGGCGCCATCGCGCCCGGCTGTCGGATCAGGGTCTGATCAGAAGCGGTAACCCACGCCGATGCCGAACAGCACCGGGTCAACCTTGATGGTGCCGAGGTTCGTGCCGTTGGAGCTCAGGTCGGTGCGGATGTAGGTCTTCTTCACATCGAAGTTCAGGAAGATGCCCTTGCTGACCTCGATGTCGACGCCAGCCTGGAAGGACGGGCCGAAGCTGCTCTTCTCGATGCTGAAGCCGGCCGGCAGGTCCACGCTGGAGAAGCGGGTGTAGTTGATGCCGAGTCCGACGTACGGACGGATCTGGCCTTCAGGCAGGAAGTGGTACTGCACGCTCAGCACCGGGGGCAGGTGCTTCAAGGTGCCGATCTTGCCGCCGTGGGCGCTGGAACTCACGTCCTGCTTTTGCGGGTAGGTCAAGATCAACTCGGCCGCGATGTTGGGCGTGAAGAAGTAGCTGATGTCCACTTCGGGCAGCCACTTGCTGTTGATGCTGACATCGGTGGCGTCGATGGTGTCCTTGTTCGCCGGGTCCAGGTGGACGGCGCGGGCGCGCACCAGCCAGGGGCCGTCGGCGGCTTGCGAAGCCACGGGGGCGGCGAGCGATGCGGCGGCGACAGCGGCCAGGGCGAGGCGGGTCAGAGCGGTGGTCTTGTTCATGGTGTGATCCTTCTTGCAGGTTGCCTTGGCGACGCGTCCTGCGATTCGCCATGGGTCCCATTGCATCAGGGGCACACCGGGTGAAACTTGATTCAGCGCAAGTCGGCGGAGCCGCGCTCCCGGGCGATCGGGCCGCCGTGGCCAGCCATTGACCAGGATCAGATGGCGCGCACGCTGCGGCGCGTGCGCGCAACAATGGCCTTGTCAAACGCCTGAAATGCCGGAAAGAGCGTGAGCCGATCGGTCGGCCAGCTCAGCCCCGTCACAGCCCGATCAGCCCGCAACGCTCGAGCCACCCGACAGCCCCAGCCGCTCGCACAGCGCCTTGACCGTGGTCGCCTGGTTCATCGTGTAGAAGTGCAGCCCCGGCACGCCGCCAGCGCGCAGTTGCTCGCACAGGTTGGTGACCACATCGAGCCCGAAAGCCTGGATGGAGGCCTTGTCGTCACCGAAGCCTTCGAGGCGGGTGCGGATCCAGCGCGGCACCTCGGCGCCACAGGCGTCCGAGAAGCGGATGAGCTGGCTGGCGTTGGTGATGGGCATGATGCCCGGCACCACCGGGATGTTCGCACCGGCCTTCTCGGCCTCTTCGACGAAGCGGAAGTAGGCATCGGTGTTGAAGAAGTACTGCGTGATCGCCACGTCCGCGCCCGCCATCACCTTGGTGACGTAGGCCTTCAGGTCAGCCTGCGGGTTGCGGGCCTGGGGGTGCATCTCGGGGTAGGCACCCACCTCGATGTGGAAGTGATCGCCGGTTTCCTCGCGGATGAAGGCCACCAGTTCGCTGGCGTACTTGAACTCGCCGAAGCCGCCGTAACCACTGGGCAGGTCACCCCGCAGCGCCACGATGCGCTTGATGCCATCGGCCTTGAACTGGGCGAGCTGCTCGCGCACGCTGGCCTTGCTCGCGCCGATGCACGAGAAGTGCGGCGCCGCGTCGAAGCCTTCGGCCAGGATGGCGCGCACCGTCTGGATGGTGCCGTCCTGCGTGGAGCCGCCCGCGCCATAGGTGACCGAGCAGTACTCGGGCTTCAAAGGGTAGAGCTGCTGGCGCACGGCGGCGAGCTTGTCCACGCCTTCGGGCGTCTTGGGCGGAAAGAACTCGAAGCTGATGGGCAATGCCGTCCCGGCGGAGCGGGTGGAGGTGTTCATGGTGTCACGCAGGGATCACGGGGATCAAGCTTGGGCAGGCGCGGCCGGCGACTGCGCCCAGATGAAGAATTCGAGGTTGCCGTCGCCACCGGCGATCGGGCTGGCGAAGCCCTTGTGCACCTTCCAGCCGAGGTCGGTGCAGGCGCGACGCACCATGTCGCGGGCGCGGGCGTGCTGGGCTGGGTCTTTCACCACGCCGCCCTTGCCGACGTGCTCCTTACCGACCTCGAACTGCGGCTTGATGAGCATGAGCGCCTGGCCACCCGACTTCAGCCAGGGCCCCAGGTGTGGCACGATCTTGGAGAGGGCGATGAAGGACAGGTCGGCCACGATCAGGTCGAAACCCTCGGCAGGCGCGTGCTCGCGCAGCGGGCTGTCTTCGAGCTCGCGGGCGTTGACGTTTTCCAGGCAGACCACGCGTGCATCGGCCTTGAGCTTGTCGTGGAGCTGGCCATGGCCCACTTCCACGCCCACCACGCTGGCGGCGCCCTGCGTGAGCAACACGTCGGTGAAGCCACCGGTGCACTGGCCCACGTCAAGGCAATGCATGCCCGCCACGTCCAGCCCGATGTGAGCCAGCGCGCCTTCGAGCTTGAGCCCCGCGCGCGAAACCCAACGCAACTCGTCGTCGTTGGTGACGCGGAACTGCGCCTCGTCGGGCAGGTCTTCACCCGCCTTGCGCAGCGTGGTCCAGCCCTTGGGGCCGAGCCACTGCACCGCGCTGGCCTCGATCAGCCGATGCGCCGCCGAACGCGTGGGCGCGAGGCCCTGTTGAACGATGAGTTGATCTGCTCTAGGCATGCCGTGTCTTTTGATCAAGTAACCACCGCGGATCCGGCTTCGCCGGTCCGCTGGTGGTTGCCCCCTTGAGGGGGCGGCCGAAGGCCGTAGGGGGTGGGTCAATACCTATACGTGTCGGGCTTGTAAGGGCCCTCCACCGACACGCCGATGTAAGCGGCCTGCTCGGGCGTCAGCGTGGTCAGCTGCGCGTTCAGCGTGGTCAGCTGCAGGCGGGCCACCATCTCGTCGAGCTTCTTGGGCAGCACGTACACCTTGCCGATCTCGTAATCGTTCGGGCGGGTGAACAGCTCGATCTGCGCCAGCGTCTGGTTGGCGAAGCTCGACGACATCACGTAGCTCGGGTGGCCCGTGCCGCATCCCAGGTTCACCAAGCGGCCCTTGGCCAGCAGGATGATGCGCTTGCCATCCTTGAAGATGACGTGGTCGACCTGCGGCTTGATCTCTTCCCACTCGCAGTTCTGCTCCAGCTTGGCGACCTGGATCTCGTTGTCGAAGTGGCCGATGTTGCAGACGATGGCGTTGTTCTTCATCGCGGCCATGTGCTCATAGGTGATGACGTCCTTGTTGCCGGTGGTCGTCACGAAGATGTCGGCCTTGTCGGCTGCCCATTCCATGGTCACCACGCGGTAGCCTTCCATCGCAGCCTGCAGGGCGTTGATGGGGTCGATCTCGGTGACCCACACCTGTGCGCTCAGGGCGCGCAGGGCCTGGGCCGAACCCTTGCCCACGTCGCCGTAGCCAGCCACCACGGCGACCTTGCCGGCCACCATCACGTCGGTGGCGCGCTTGATGCCGTCGACCAGCGATTCGCGGCAGCCGTACAGGTTGTCGAACTTCGACTTGGTGACCGAGTCGTTCACGTTGATGGCGCGGAACAGCAGCGTGCCCTTGGCGCTCATCTCGTTCAAGCGGTGCACGCCGGTGGTGGTCTCTTCGGTCACGCCGATGATCTCGGCGGCCTTGCGCGAGTACCAGGTGTTGTCTTCGGCCAGCTTGGCCTTGATGGCGGCGAACAGGATGCGCTCCTCCTCGCTGCCCGGGTTGGCCAGCACCGACAGGTCCTTCTCGGCCTTCTTGCCCAGGTGCATCAGCAGCGTGGCATCGCCGCCGTCGTCGAGGATCATGTTGGGGCCTTCGCCGGCCGAGCCCTTCGGGCCAAAGTCGAAGATGCGGTGCGTGTAGTCCCAGTAGTCTTCCAGCGACTCGCCCTTGTAGGCGAACACGGGCGTGCCGTTGGCCACCAGGGCGGCGGCGGCGTGGTCTTGCGTGGAGAAGATGTTGCACGAGGCCCAGCGCACTTCGGCGCCAAGTGCTTGCAAGGTCTCGACCAGCACGCCGGTCTGGATGGTCATGTGCAGCGAGCCGGTGATGCGCGCGCCCTTCAAGGGCTGGCTGGCGGCGTATTCGCGGCGGATGGCCATCAGCGCGGGCATCTCGCTCTCGGCGATCTTGAGTTCCTTGCGGCCCCACTCGGCCAGGGACATGTCGGCGACGACGCAGTCAACGCCCTTGTAGGAGGTTTCGAGGTTCTTCAACACAGCGTTCATGGATCAGCTCCGAAAAAGTTCAGAAGCCGCCGTGCGCTGCCGGGGGGAACAACTTCAGCGCCGACGAAACGAAGACGTGGGACGTGAAGCGGGAATGGCTCACCCAGCGGGACACATGCGGGTGAGCGCCGTTGCAAAGGGAGAAGCTCCCGAGCCTGGGGCCTGCGGATCACACCGGTCGACAGCGGGGTCGATGGCGCGAAGCTGCCTTGCAACGCTCCTCGGGAGTGCCGCGATTATAGGCACAAGGCCTCAGGCCTGTCCTGCGAGAACCACACGGTTTCGACCGCCTTGTTTGCCGTCATAAAGCGCCCGGTCGGCGCGCACCAGGGCCTGCTCGATGCCTTCGCCCTGCTGCAACTCGGCCAAACCCAGCGTGATGCTCAGGCCCAGTCCGCGCCGGCCGTCGACCTCGGCCAGCGCCTGAACGGCAACGCGCAGGCGCTCGGCCACCTGCAAGGCCTCGTCCAGCTCCGTGCCAGGCAGCAGCACCAGGAACTCCTCACCCCCCCAACGCGCCACGTGGTCGACCTCGCGCACGCCCTCGCGCAGCACGCGGGCGATGGCGCGCAAGGCCTCGTCGCCCACGGCATGGCCATGGTGGTCGTTGATGCGCTTGAAGTGGTCGACATCGCCCAGCAGGACGCTCAGCGGCCGTCCGTCGCGCTCGAAGACGGCCGCCTCGTGCTGCGCCACCTCCATCATGAAACGGCGGTTGCGCAACTGGGTCAAAGGGTCGGTGCAAGCCAGCTCGTGCAGGCGGCGTTCGGAGCGCCGCACCAGCCGGTAGTAGGTCGAGGCCAGCACGGCCATGACCGCCAACATCGTCGCCAGGTTGATGTAGTGCAAAGAATCGAGCAGCGGCTTTGGCACCACCACCATGGGTTCGGCCTGCCGATAAAAGAGGTCCAGCGCCATGTAGCCCAGGCTCACGGCCAGCGCCATGACGATCCGGGTGCGCATTCGGTAGTGAGCGCTCACCACCACGAAAGGCAGCGTCAGCACGATGTAATGGTGGAAGCCGGCGTCCCAGCCGATCATCACGGTCGCAGCGATGCCGTGCGCCACCACCTCGGCGCCCATCAGCAGGGTGGCGTTGTTCACCTGGCCCCGCCGGATCAGGGCCACGGCCAGGACATAGCACAGCACGCTGGCCACATTGGCCACCGCCAAGGCCGGCACGCCCACCTGCTGAAACAGGAAGATGAAGCCGAAATGTGCGACGCCCGCGACCACGCTGGCGACCAGCATCAGCCTGGCGAAAACGCCGGAGGCCTGCTGGCTCAGGGAGCGTTCGCCCCCCGCACCGATTGCCATCACATCCGTCAGAGCCATCCGTTTTCTCGCACACCCGATTCAGGGTTGTCGACGACCACCGCCCGAACTTGAGCGGGCGTGATCCACCCGGCGCAAAACCGGGCCATCGGGGTCACGGTCAATTCACGGGAGAACCCTAGATTCACGGCAGAAACACGCAGCGCTCGCCCACCGTCCGGGGCGGGTTTTTTCTCTTCCCTCGACCGCCTGAACGGGAGTTTCCATGAAGTCCTTCACCTTGTCAGCCTTGTCCACCTTGGCCACTGTCTTCGCCATGGGCACCGCCCACGCCGATGTCGTCGCCCAGTGGAATTTCAATTCCGCCAAGCCTGATGGCAGCACCAGCACGGGCAGCACCCTGCCCTCCGTGGGCGCTGGCAGCCTGAACCTGATCGGCGGCGTCACCAGCCCCAGCTTCAACAGCGCCACCGGTTCGAGCGACCCGGCCGCCAGCGACAACTCCGGCTGGCAGACGACGACCTACGGCGCCCAGGGCAGCGGCAACAAGGCGCGCGGCCTGGAAGTCAAGGTGGACGCGAGCGCTTTCACGGACGTGGTCTTCACCTACGACCTGCGCCACAGCAACACCAGCTCGCGCTATGAACTGGCCCAGTACTCGCTCGACGGCGTGAACTTCATCGACTACGCCGTGTTCGACGGCAACCAGGGCGACACCTGGTTCAACGGCCGCACCATCGACCTCTCCAACATCGCTGGTGCAGACCACAACGCCAACCTGGCGTTCCGCGTGGTCGCCACCTTCGCGCCTGGCACCTCGGGCTACCTGGCCTCCGACGCCAGCAAGACCTTCGCTGGCTCGGGCACCTGGCGCTTCGACATGGTGACCGTGACGGCCACCCCGGTGCCAGAGCCCAGCAGCTCCGCCGCCGCGCTGGCCGGCCTGGCCGCCGTCGGCTTCCTGGCCAGCCGCCGCCGCGCCGCCTGAGGATCTGCGGCCACACAGGAAACGGGCCCGGCCTCACCCGTGACCATCCCTGGAGGCCTCGCCTCCCGGCAAGCAGGGGGCCGCCGCCAACTGGCGCGCGGCCCCCTCATCGGCTAGCATGGCGGGTTTTCCTCGGCCCGGAGCCCTTGCCGTGTCTTCCTCGACTGAATCTTCGAACGACGCTTCGAACCCTGCCTCGAACCCGGGTTCCGCGGCGTCGCCATTCGCCCCCGAAACCCGCCGCCGCCGCACCTTCGCGATCATTTCCCACCCCGACGCCGGTAAAACGACGTTGACGGAAAAGCTGCTGCTGTTCTCGGGCGCCATCCACATCGCCGGGGCGGTGAAGGGCCGCAAGGCCTCGCGCCACGCCACCTCCGACTGGATGGAGATCGAAAAGCAGCGCGGCATCTCGGTGGCCTCGTCGGTGATGCAGATGCTTTACCGCGAGCACGTGGTCAACCTGCTCGACACCCCCGGCCACAAGGACTTCTCGGAAGACACCTACCGGGTGCTCACGGCCGTCGATTCGGCCCTGATGGTCATCGACGCGGCCAACGGCGTGGAAGCGCAGACCAAGCGCCTGATCGAGGTCTGCCGCCAGCGCGACACGCCCATCATCACCTTCGTCAACAAGATGGACCGCGAGGGCCGCGACCCGCTGGAGCTGCTCGACGAGGTCGAGCAAGAGCTGGGCATGCCCTGCGTGCCGATGACCTGGCCGGTGGGCCAGGGCAAGCAATTCGGCGGCATCGTGAACCTGCGCACGAAGTCGATGCGCCTGTTCGACCCGGGCGCCGACAAGCGCGGCGAAGACGACGAGGTGGTGTCGCTGGACGAGCGCGACAAGCTGGCCGCCCGCTTCGGCCACGAGTGGGAGCTCGCCGAGCAGAACATGGAATTGATGGCCGAGGCCGCGCCTGCCTTCGACCTGGAGCTGTTCCTGGCCGCCAAGCAGACGCCCGTGTTCTTCGGCTCGGCCGTCAACAACTTCGGCGTGCAGGAGGTGCTTGACGCGCTGGTCGACCTGGCCCCTTCGCCACGCCCCCGCTTCAGCACCGAGAAGGACGGCGGCAAGACCGAGATCGCGCCAGAGATGGCGAACTTCTCGGGCGTGGTCTTCAAGGTGCAGGCCAACATGGACCCATCGCACCGCGACCGCATCGCCTTCGTGCGCGTGTGCTCGGGCAAGTACACGCCGGGCATGAAGCTCAAGGTGCAGCGCTCGGGCAAGGAACTGCGTCCCACCTCGGTGGTGACCTTCCTGTCGCAGCGCCGTGAGGCCGTCGACGAGGCCTTCGCCGGCGACATCATCGGCTTCACCACCCACGGCGGCGTGCAACTGGGCGACACCATCACCGACGGCGTCACCCTGCAATACACCGGCCTGCCCTTCTTCGCGCCCGAGCTGTTCCAAACCGTGGAACTCGCCAACCCGATGAAGAGCAAACAGTTGCAGGCCGGTTTGCTGCAACTGGGCGAAGAAGGCGCCATCCAAGTCTTCCGCCCCGAGGTGGGCGGCTCGATGTTGCTGGGCGCCGTCGGCCAGCTTCAGTTCGAAGTCGTGCAGCACCGCCTGAAGGCCGAGTACAGCGTCGACATCCGCCTGATGCCCTGCCGCTTCACCGGCGCGCGATGGATCACGGCCGACACGCCCGAGGCCTTGAAAAAATTCACCGACGAGAACGCCTCAAAGCTCGCGCTGGATGCGGCCGACACCCTGGCCTACATGATGACCTCGGCCTATGACCTGCGCCTGACCGCCGAACGCCATCCGCTGGTGCACTTCCACCCGCTGCGCGAGCACGCGGGCTTGAGCTTGTCGAGCCAGTGAGAAGGCATTGAAACGAATGGAAGGGCCAACCCTCATGGCGATGGCCGGCCGTGTGGAAACAGGATGCAACCAAGCCACGTCCTGTCAGACATCAATACACAGCAGCAACCCAACTTGAAGGCACTTCACGTGCCCGCAAACCTCGGCGTCGATCCTGCCTCCCGGGGCGTCGACCTGGCCATCGCCGGGTCCGCCTCAAACCACGGAGGCATGCATGTCCCTTTCCAATCGACAAGGCCCTGACAGGGCCGCGTCCTCACCGCTTTGCACTTTCGCCATCCTGTCGGCGTTCACGGTGTTCAGCGCCTTCAGCCCAGTCGCGCAAGCGGCCTACACCACGATCGCCGACAACAGCACTGCGGCCAGCGCCGGCACCGTCTCGGCCACCGCCACCGACTGGCTGGCCACCAGCTTCACACTCTCTGAGCTGGGCCGTGGTGAAACGCTGCTCGCGTCCCTGGTGGGCGGCACCACCAGCGGCAGTGCCAGCCTGGTGCTCTACAGCAGCGACGCCAGTGGCCTGATCCCCGAGAGCGCACTCGCCAGCTTCACCACCGTGAGCGACGCTTCAGGCACGTTGAGCTTCAGTCTGTCGGGCCTGACGCTCGGCAGCGGCACCTACTGGGCCGTGCTGAGCAACGCCACGGGCACCAGCGAATGGTCATGGACCGAAGAAGGCACCGGCACGGGCACGGGCTTCACCGGCGCCTGGGCCAACAGCGACGATGCGGGCACCACCTGGTTCAGCAACAGCACCCTCTACCCGGTGCAGGCCAGCATCACCGTCAGCGCCGTGCCCGAGCCTGGCAGCTGGTGGCTTGGGCTGGCCGGCCTGATCGGCGTTGCCGGCATGACGGGCATGCGCCGTTCACCGCTTGCCTCGCATCCCCATGCAGCCGCCTGGCACTGAGCAACAACCCACACCGGAGTCCCCCATGCCCCACCTGATCAACACCCGCCGACGCATCCTGCTGCAAGGTGGCAGCGCCTTCGCAGCCGCCGCCCTGGGTTCACCCCTGCTGGCCCAGGCCGCCCTCGGCAACACCTCGACCGTCGAGGTCACCGAAGGGCCCTACTTCGTCGATGAGCTGCTCAACCGCTCGGACATCCGCTACGACCCCACCGATGGCACCACGCAGTCCGGCCTGCTCCTGCTGCTGTCGGTCAACATCTCGACGCTGAACACGGCCACGGGCGTGACCAAACCGCTGCCGGGCGCCATGGTCGACATCTGGCACTGCAACGCGCAGGGCCTGTACTCGGACGTCTCGGCCAACAGCACCGTGGGCAAGAAGTTCTTGCGTGGCTACCAGGTGGCCAATGCGCAAGGTCGGGTGCAGTTCCGCAGCATCTACCCGGGCTGGTACTCGGGTCGCTCGCCACACATCCACTGCAAAGTGCGCCAGAACACGGGCACGGCCTCGGCGCTGGAGCTGACCACCCAGTTCTTCTTCGACGAGCAGCTCACGCAGCAGATCTACGCCGACACCAACCTGCCCTACTGGACCCACGGTCAACCCGACCAGCCTCACAGCACGGACCAGGTCTATCAGGGCAGCAACAGCTGCCTCACGGGTGCGGTGGCGGGTGACTCGCTCAAGCTCAAGCTGACGCGCACGGCCAGTTATGTGAGCGCGCGCTTCGACATCCTGATTGACACCAGCGCGCGCTGCACCAGCAGTGAATCTGGTCAGAGCGGCGGCTCAGGCCCTGGCGGCACACCACCCGGAGGGTTCACCCCGCGCACGGTTTGACGCCCCCCGGTTCGGCCGCACCGGCAAAGGCCCTGCCTGCAAAGTACATTTGTCCAAATGCACAATCAGGCTCGGTGAATCTTCAAGGAGCGGCATGAATCGGGTCGGATGGATGGCCTTTGGCAAGTCGGGCAAAGCCGACGCCTGGGTGCTGAGCGCGGCCCCTGGTGTCGTCGATGCGAGGAGGGCCTGGGCATGAGTTCATTGCGCATCAGACCGACTCAACCGCAGGACATCGACGTCCTGCTGCGCCTGCAGGCCCAGGTCTACCCCACCATCCCCCCCTGGCGGCGGGACCAGCTTGCGCACCAGTTGGAGGTTTTTCCGCAAGGCCAGCTGGTGGCCGAACTCAACGGCAGGCTGGTGGGCTGCGCCAGCTCGCTGGTGATCCTGTGGGACGAATGGGCCGACGAACACACCTGGAACGAGATCACCTCATCGGGCACCTTCGACACCCACAACCCCCAGGGCTTCACCCTATATGGCGCCGAGGTGCTGGTCGACCCCCGGCTGCGCGGTCAGCGCATCGGGCACGCGCTCTATGAAGGCCGCCGCAAGCTGTGCAAGGCGCTCAACCTGCGGCGCATCATCGCCTGCGGGCGACTGCCGGGCTACCACCGGGTGGCGCATGAGATGCCCATCGAGCTGTACGCCAAGAAGGTGCTTTGGGGTGACCTCATCGACCCGGTGCTGAGCTTCCAGCTCAAAGAAGGCTTCCGCTACTGCGGCGTGGTGCACGGCTACATCCCCGAAGACATTGAATCAGGCGGGCACGCCGCGTTGATCGCCTGGATCAACCCGGACCACGAACCGTCGCGGCCCACCGGTTTACAGGCCGCCGCCCTCGCCGAATCACGGAGCCCCGCATGAGCACGACCGACCTGGCACAAACGCCCGAACACCGCCCCAAGCCGACCACCGTTCGCATCGCCGCAGTGCAATACCTGCTGCGGGCCATCGACGACTGGGCTGGGTTCGAGAACCAGGTCCGCTTCGTGATGAAGGCGGCCGGCGAGTACAAGCCGCAGTTCGTGATGTTCCCCGAGATATTCACCACGCAACTGCTGTCCTTCATGGACACGCAAGACGTGAGCGCTGCGGTGCGCAACCTGCACCAATACACCGAGGCCTACACCGCGCTCTTTCGCGAACTGGCCGCGCGCTGGGGCACACACATCATCGGTGGCAGCCACCCCACCATCATCGATGGCCAGCTCATCAACCGGGCCTACCTGTTCACGCCCGAGGGCCGGGTCTTCACGCAAGACAAGATCCACCTGACCCGCTGGGAACGCGAGAAGTGGCGAGGTGACCCCGGTCACCATCTCAACGTGTTCGACACGCCCCACGGGCGCATCGCCATCCTGATCTGCTACGACATCGAGTTCCCGGAGCTCTCGCGCATGGTCTGCGAGAAGGGCGCCGACATCCTCTTCGTGCCCTCCTGCACCGACGATCGTCAGGGCTTCTGGCGCGTGCGCTACTGCTGCCACGCCCGTGCGATCGAGAACCAGGTCTACGTGGCCGTCACCGGGACGGTGGGCAACCTGGCCGTGGAAGGCCTGGGTCTGCACTTCGGTCAGGCGGCGATCATCACACCGTCTGACTTCCCCTTTGCCCGCGATGGCATCGCTGCGGAAGGTGTGCCCAACATGGAGCAGATCGTGATCGCCGATGTCGACCTCAGCAAGTTGGTGAGCAACCGCATCAACGGCACCACGATCCCCCTGTACGACAAGCGCCATGACGTCTATGACAACGAGGTCGACATCGTGAACACGCGCTGAGGTCCATGACAACGGAGCTGAACGAAGGCGACCCGGTGCACCGTCAGGTGCGCTGCGCTCGCTTCAGGGCTTCATCGTGTGCCGGTAGGCGTATGCATCCCCGCGGAAGGTGCCCTCGACGTACTCCACCAACTGCCCATTGGTGGCGTAGGTGTGCCGCTTGAGCAGCAGGCAAGGCCCGGGTCGCTCGAAACCGAAGACGCGGGTTTCCTCTGCGTCGCTCATCACCGCTTCCACGCTTTGATCAGCGCGTTCGAGCGCGATGCCGCAAGTTGCCTGCAACAAGCCGTACGCCGAGCCCTGGCCGTCCCAGTCGGCCAGCTCGGGCGCGGCTGTGAGGTCATACCAGGCAACCTCGCGTGACATCGGGCAACCATCGGCCAGGCGCACCCGCGTGATCTGCAGAAACTGCGCGGTCGAGGGGCGCTTGAACACCGAGGCCATGGTGCGATCGAGCACGATGCGGCGCGACAGCACCTGCGTGCTCGGCGTCATGCCCAGTTCTTCCATCTCCTTTGAGAAACCCTTGAGCCGCGCCAGCTCGGGCGCGACCCGGGGCGCGTGGCGAACCACCGTGCCGCCACGGCCGTGCGTGCTGAGGTTGTGCGCCTCGCGCAGGTGGTCGTAGGCGCGTTTGACCGTGGTGCGGCTCACGCCCAGTTCGGCCGCGAGCACACGCTCGGCGGGCAGGTGCTGCCCTTCGGTGAGCACGCCCTCTGACATCAGGCGGGTCAGCTCATCGACCAGTTGCAGGTAAACAGGCTGGGCGCGGGCCGACTCCAGCCGGATCTGGTCGAGCCAGACGGGCGAAGGCGCAGACGGAGAGGAGACTGAAGGCATGGACCACGGATGCAGGGCGTGCACATCGATTCTAGGGGTGGCGCCAAACGCCACTTGCCCGCACAGTTTGGCATCTTTTTGGACCCTCTACGGCATCATGGAAAAACACCATTCAGGGAAACGCCTGCTGATCAGCCTGTGCTTGGCCGGCAGCGCCCTGCTCGCCCCCGGCTTGAGCCTGGCCGCGCCCTTTCTGCCCAACCCGGCGTACATCTCCGCGCGCACCCAAACCGATGGCATCCGCCACGCCACCAACCCGGTCGAGGCCCCGGTCGATTCGAAAAAGGCCATCGTCGAGGGCGCCGAGCTGATCAGCCAACCCGTGGTCACATTGAGCTCGGACACGGCGCTGAGCAACGGCGCCCTGGCGCATGCTCAAATCGAAGCGTCGATGGGTGTGCTGAAGGGCAAGCTGAGCGCCCACTACGAAAAAGCCTTCGACACCGATGGCGGCTGGGTTGACACCGGGCTCTCGACCACCTTCGAAGACTTCATCGAGGTCACGGCGCCCGGGCTGGCTGCGGGCACGCCCGTGACTTACAACTTCTCGCTGAACATCGACGGCACCAGCGGCATCACGCCCCAGCCCCGGCCGGGCGCAACCAGTGGATTGAGCGTCGGCTTCAACGCCTTCATGGACCAGGCTTGGCCCTCTCCCGTTGCACGCCAGCGCAAGATCGACTGGCAGATGTCGCAAGGCGACGGGGTCTTCAGCCAGACCTTCGTGGCCGTGGTGGGCGAGCTGGTGCGCATCCGGGGCACGCTGTACGCAGGCGCACAAGCAGGCACATCGAACGGCACCAGCGACGCCTGGGCCGACTACATGAGCACCGCCCGCTTCACGCTGACGCCCGATGTGGCCGGCGCCAACACCGTGGGGGTCAGCGGCCACGACTACACCGTGAGCGTGGTGCCCGAGCCGAGCAGCGCCGTCCTGTTCGTGATGGGCATGCTCTACGCGCTGGCCATCTGGCGGCGCCGATTGCCGCACCTCGACTGAAACCGCGCAAACGCAGACTGGGGCCGCTTGGTGCATGCTTGGCACTTGCATTTGATCTGCCCCACCATGCTGCCCTCTTCGCCCCGGCCCGTCTTCGTCATCGGCAGCTTCGTGATGGCCTGCTGCTGGTTCGCGCGCCGCCTGCCAGCGCGCGGAGAGCACCTGCACGCCGATGGCTTCTTGATGGAGCCAGGTGGCAAGGGCTTGAACGTGGCGGTGGGCCTGCGACGGCTGGGCACGCCGGTGCACCTGCTGCTGGGTGTGGGCAACGACCCTGCCGCTGATGCGCTGCATCGCTTGCTGCGCAATGAGCGCCTGCCCGAGGCCCATGTGCATCGCTTTGCCGGTGCATCGGGACATGGCATGGGCCTCATCGACGACGCGGGTGACAACATCATCGTCGTGCACCCAGGTGCCAACCACCGGCTTGGCGCAGAACACGCGCACGCCGCCACCGCCGACATCGCCGCTTCCGCCCTGGTCTACGGGCAGTTCGAGGTGGCGGATGCCGTGCTGGCGGAAGCCTTCCGGCTGGCCCGACAGGCCGGCACGCCCACCGTGCTCAACCCCTCGCCCTGGCGCCCGATCGCGCCCGAGCTGCTGCGACACGTCGACACCTTGCTGCTCAATGAGCAGGAGGCTCTCGCGCTGTTCTCGCCTGAGTCGAAGCCAAGCGAGAGCACGCTTGAGCAGGACTGGACCGCCCACGCCAGCCGCTGGCGGCATGCCCATCCAGGCATCGACCTCGTCATCACCCTCGCAGCAGCCGGGTGCATGGTGTGGCCACACGACGCGGCTGCCCCCTCGCACCATCCCGCCCAAGCCGTAGAAGCCGTGGACACCACAGGATGTGGCGACGCATTTGCCGCAGCCTGGTGCTCAGGTTTGGCGAACCAGGCGTCACCGGATGCCACCGTGACCTTGGCCCTGGCAGCCGGGGCCTGGGTCGCGGCCAGGCCCGGGGTGCTCGCCGCCCTGCCGATGGCAGCCGACCTGCGCGGCGGACCCGCGCGACCGGTGACGATCAGCCCTGAGGCACCCAGAGCGCGTCGAGGTTCTTGAAGCCCCAGGCAGACGGCGACTCACGCGAGACGATCTCGTCGGCCGAGCGCCCCAGGTCGAGCCGCTCCGGCACCAGGGGCTCGCTCGCCTTGGTCGAGTAGAAGACCTTGACCACGGGCTTGAGCAACGAAGCCGCGCCCTGCTCGACGACAATGGCCAGCCGGCCCGACTTCAACTTGACCAGCGAGCCCGTCGGGTAGATGCCGATGCTCTTGACGAAGGCCTGAAAGACGCTTTCGTCGAAATGGCCGTCCTTGGCCCACTGGGCCATCTTCGTGATGGACTCCGCCGGGTCCCAGCCCGCCTTGTACGGACGGTTGGAGGTGATGGCGTCGTAGACATCGCAGACGGCACCCATCTTGGCGAACAAGCTGATCTCATCGCCCGCCAAGCCATGCGGATAGCCCTTGCCGTTGACCTTCTCGTGGTGATGCAGGCAGACGTCAAGCGGCACCTCGCCCACGCCTTTGCCTTCGAGCAGCATGCGGTGGCCGGCCTCGGGGTGGCCCTTCATGACGGTGAACTCCTCCGGCGTGAGCGCGCCGGGCTTGTTGAGCACCTCCAGCGGCATCAGCGCCTTGCCCAGGTCGTGCACCAGGCCCGCCAGACCGGCTTCGCGTCGATCGGCTTCGTTCAAACCCAACTGGCGGCCCAGCGACACCATCAGCGCGCACACCGCCACCGAGTGCATGAAGGTGTAGTCATCGCTGGTTTTGAGGCGCGCCAGGCTGACGATGGCGCCAGGGTTGCGCTCCACGGAATCGGCGATGTCGGCCACCAGCGGCAGGCAGTGCTCGGCGTCCACCGCCTTGCCCAGGCGGGCGTCCTGGAACATGCTTTGCATCGCCACGCGCGACTGCGCCACGATCTTCGAGGCACGCCGAACCTCGTCCTGGAAGCCGGCCGGTGCCCGGGTGGCGGCGATGTGAGCCGGCACGTCAAGGGCGGCAGCGCCCTCGCGCGGCGACTCCACCTCGATGTCGTCGAGGTAGGTGGTGGCAGCCGGTGCTTCGGTGTCCAGCCCCTTGTCGGTGTCGATCACCACGTGACCCACGGCCTGACGCAGCTGCTCGATCTGACGGGCCTCGGTGAGCTTGAAAGAGCTCCGCCAGAACGGATGGGCCAGCCAGGAGCCAGGCACTTCGTGCACGAACATGCCGACTCTGAGCTGGGGGGTGGGGATCTTTCTAAGCATGCAACGGGCCTGCGCCGGACGAGCCGGCCACGCAGCCATTCTGGCGGGCATGCCCCAAAGCGATCACGGGAAAAATCAGCACTCCCGGCCCGAATTCGGTGCGGACGGCGTGGTCGTCGCTCATCCTTCCTTGTTCTGCGCAGGCAGTGCCGATTGGGAGGATCGGACATCCACTTGGCCCATTGCGGCGCGGCACGTTTCGTGAAAAAGTACACACATCCGAAACACTAGGGAGCACCCTGATGTCCCATCGCACCCGCGTGGCGCTGGCCGCGCTCGCCTGCGTCAGCCTGTCGGCCATGCTTGGCACGGCCCACGCGGCCGGCGCCTCGTACGAGGCCTATTCGTCGTTGAGCAACCTGCAATACACCCTCACCGACCTGCGGCCGGACGACGGCATCGACGCTGGCGTGAGCTTCAGCAACAGCGGTCAGTTCGCCTTCGTGGGAGGCATCGCGGAGGCCGATGACCTCGTCAGTGGCGAGACGCAATTCCAACTCCACCCCGCCAACCTCCAGAGCCCCAGCACGCCCTTCAACACCGCCGCAAGCGCCTCGATCCTGCACCCGAACAACTCGGCAGCCGGCGGCTACGTCTCTGGCAACCTGCTGGCCGCCAACGCCCGCCTGACCGAGATCGGCCAGGGCTTCTATGCAGAGGGCAGCGCGGTCGCGCTCAACGTCAACCTCGCCGTCGACCCCGACAGCGTTGCGCCCGAGCGCATCCAGGACACGCTCATCCTCGCGCCGCACAGCCAGCTCACCATCACCGGCATCGCCAAGTACGGCCTTGTGCGCCTGGGCGAAGGCAACTGCGGGGACTGCAGCGTGAGCGTCGAGGCGCAGGCAGCGCTGATCAGCAGCGAGGTGTTCCCCCAGTACTTCGACCCGAGCCTGGACACCACCGGCATGTTCGACCAGTTTGATCGGGTCGAGGGGCTGTATGACTCGTTCGGCATCAATGGCTTCTTTCCCCAGGGTGTGCCCGATGAATCGATGACCAGGCTACTGAGCCTGACCTTCGTCAACGACAGCGACGAGGCCAAGCGCTTCGGCTTCATCGCCACCAGCTATGTGCAGGCCGAATCGCTGGCCGTGCCCGAGCCAGGCACTTGGGGCCTGGTCTTGAGTGGCTTGATGATGGTGGGGGCTGCAGCTCGCCGTCGCCAGCGCTGAACGGCGCTTTTCGCGGCCGTGTGAGGCCCGAGAATGAAAAAAGCGGGGCTCCAGGCCCCGCTTTGGCTGCGCACCAGGTGAATGACGCGCGAGTCTCTTACAGCCCAGCCGCTGCACGCAGCGCGGCGGCCTTGTCCGTGCGCTCCCAGCTGAACTCGGGCTCTTCACGCCCGAAGTGCCCATAAGCCGCCGTCTTGGAGTAGATCGGGCGCAGCAGGTCCAGCATCTGGATGATGCCCTTGGGGCGCAGGTCGAAGATGCCGCTTTCGGCCACGATCTTCGAGAGCTTGTCGTCGGAGATCACGCCCGTGCCTTCGGTGTAGACCGTGATGTTCATCGGCTGCGCCACGCCGATGGCGTAAGCCACCTGCACCTGGCACTGCTTGGCCAGGCCGGCCGCGACCACGTTCTTGGCCACGTAGCGGGCGGCGTAAGCGGCCGAGCGGTCGACCTTGGACGGGTCCTTGCCCGAGAAGGCGCCGCCACCGTGCGGGCAGGCGCCGCCGTAGGTGTCGACGATGATCTTGCGGCCCGTGAGGCCGCAGTCGCCTTGCGGGCCACCGATCACGAAGCGACCGGTGGGGTTGATCAGGTAGCGGGTGTTCTGCAACCACTCCTTGGGCAGCACCGGCTTGATGATCTCTTCGATGATGGCCTCGTTGAACTCGGGCTTCATCTTGTCGCCCAGGCTCCATTCGGGGCTGTGCTGGGTCGACAGCACCACGGTATCGATCGAATGCGGCTTGCCATCGACGTAGCGCATCGTGACCTGGCTCTTGGCGTCAGGGCGCAGGAAGGGCAGGCGGCCGTCCTTGCGCAACTGGGCCTGGCGCTCGACCAGGCGGTGCGCGTAGTAGATGGGCGCGGGCATCAGCTCGGGTGTTTCGTCGCAGGCGTAGCCGAACATCAGGCCTTGGTCGCCAGCGCCGATGTTGAGGTAGTCGTCAGACGCGTGGTCCACGCCCTGGGCTATGTCGTTGGACTGCTTGTCGTAAGCCACCAGCACGGCGCAACCTTTGTAGTCGATGCCGTACTCGGTGTTGTCGTAGCCGATGCGCTTGATGGTGTCGCGCGCGACCTGGATGTAGTCGACGTGGGCGTTGGTGGTGATTTCGCCAGCCAGCACCACGAGACCCGTGTTGCACAGGGTTTCGGCGGCCACGCGGCTCTTCGGGTCTTGTTCGAAGATGGCGTCGAGGATGGCGTCGGAGATCTGGTCGGCGACCTTGTCGGGGTGGCCTTCAGAGACGGATTCGGAGGTGAAGAGGAAATCGTTCGCCACGTTGTGTGCTCCAGTGATGATGTGTTGTGAACCTCGGCGTCGCCGGGGCTGTTGAGGCACATCCTCTGGGCAGCGGCGAACGCTTTAGCGGCATTTTTGAATCGCCCCGCAAGTTGTCCTGTTAACTCGGCGATGGGCGAAAGTGTAGTGGAAAGCAGGGGGACGCATTCGCTCGAACTGCGGTGAAAACACACGTCACCCCCGCCCCATCAGTCCACCCATCGGTCCACCCATCCAGAAGCCATCGGTCCGGTTCTTCGAACGCCACGCGGTCGCGTCGTTCGGAAAACCGAACGCCCCTGGCGGCACCGAGGGTTCAGACCCAATCAAATCAATCACTTAGCGGTGGCATGCTGACAAGTTCACGCTGGCACGCCCCGTGCGATATGAAGGAGGCCGTGGCCCGCGCCACCCCACTGAGCCCCACACCCCGCTCCAACACCGAGGACCGCAACATGAACGCCAAGCTGATCCGCCCCTTGCTGCCAAGCATCCTGCTGAGCCTCCTGCTGGCCCCCCTGGCCGCGCCGGTGCATGCCCAGTCCTCGCCCACCCTCAAGAAGATCGCCGACAGCGGCGTCATCAGCCTGGGCCACCGCGAGTCGTCGATCCCGTTCTCGTACTACGACGACAAGCAGCAGGTGGTGGGCTACTCGCACGAGATGATGCTCAAGGCGGTTGAGGCCATCAAGGCCGAGCTCAAGAAGCCCAACCTCGCCATCAAGCTGGTGCCGGTGACCTCGCAGAACCGCATCCCGCTGGTGCTCAATGGCAGCGTGGACATCGAGTGCGGCTCGACCACCAACAACACCGAACGCGCCCGCCAGGTCGATTTCTCCACCAACATCTTCGTGGTCGGCACGCGGCTGATGACGAAGAAGGATTCGGGCATCAAGGACTTCGCCGACCTCAAGGGCAAGAACGTGGTGGTGACCGCCGGCACGACCTCCGAGCGCCTGCTGCGCAAGCACAACGAGCAGACGCAGGCCGGCATGAGCATCATCTCCGCCAAGGACCACGGCGAGAGCTTCCTGACGCTGGAGACCGGCCGCGCCGTCGCCTTCATGATGGACGACGCGCTGCTGTACGGCGAGAAGGCCAAGGCCAAGAAGCCCGATGAATGGGTGATCGTCGGCAAGCCGATGTCGGAAGAAGCCTACGGCTGCATGATGCGCAAGGGCGACCCGGCCTTCAAGAAGGTCGTCGACGCGGCGCTGACCAAGGCCATGACCTCGGGTGAGGCCGCCAAGATCTACGCCAAGTGGTTCCAGCAACCCATCCCGCCCAAGGGCCTGAACCTGAACTGGCCGATGTCGGAAGACGTGCAGGCCCTGTTCAAGGCCCCCAACGACAAGCCTTTTGAATGAAGGCTTGAATGATGAGCCGCTGAAGGGGTCTGGCAAATGACCCCAGGCGGTTGATGAGGACGCGGCCTCGCAGCTTTCATCCACCTTCCTTTCACGGAAGGCCGCGCCTCCCCGACGCTCTCTCCTCGCCACACCCGTCCACCGCCATCGCGGTTGCGCACCGAACGGCCTGAAACCCTCCGAACAGGCCGGTCGCGCCGCCGCATGGTCGCAAGCCCCCTTTTGATCGCATTGACCGACACGACACCTGGAGCGACGACATGACCTTCATCACCCCTTCCCGACTGCTGAGCGCCCTGGGCTGTGCCCTGGCCCTCATGCTGCTGCCCGGTGCGCCGGCGCAGGCGCAAAGCACACCCACCACAGCCCCCGCCAAGAAAGCCCAAGTGGTGATCCTGGCCACCGGCGGCACCATCGCCGGCGCGGGCGCATCGGCCGCCAACAGCGCCACTTACCAGGCCGCCAAGGTGCCGGTCGACAAGCTGCTGGCCTCGGTGCCCGAGCTGGGCAACCTGGCCCAGGTGCGTGGCGAGCAGGTCTTCCAGATCGCCTCCGAGAGCTTCACCAACGAACACCTGCTGCAACTGGCCAAGCGCGTGTCGGCCTTGTCCAAGCAGGCCGATGTCGACGGCATCGTCATCACCCATGGCACCGACACGCTGGAGGAAACCGCCTTCTTCCTGAACCTGACCGTGCACACCACCAAGCCCATCGTGGTGGTGGGCTCGATGCGGCCGGGCACGGCGCTGTCGGCCGATGGCGCGCTCAACCTCTACAACGCGGTGGCCACGGCCGCCTCGCCCGCTGCCGTCGGCAAGGGCGTGCTGGTGACGATGAACGACGAGATCAACACCGGCCGCGACGTGACCAAGGCAGCCAACATCCGCCCCGATGCGTTCAAGAGCCCCTGGGGGCCGCTGGGCATGGTGGTGGAGGGCCAGACCTACTGGTTCCGCGCGCCCGTCAAGCGCCACACGGTCAACAGCGAGTTCGACATCGACCGCATCCAAAGCCTGCCGCAGGTCGACATCGTCTATGGGCACGGTGGCGTGTCGCCGGTGGCGGCCCAGGCGCTGGCCGCCTCGGGCGCCAAGGCCCTGATCCACGCGGGCACCGGCAACGGTTCGGTCTCGAGGGACATGGTGCCGGCCCTGCGGGAACTGCGTGCCAAAGGCGTGCAGGTGATCCGCTCCTCGCGCATCGCAGGCGGCGGCTTCGTGATCCGCAACGCCGAGCAGCCCGACGACCAGTACGACTGGATCGTGGCGCACGACCTGAATCCGCAGAAGGCGCGCCTGCTGGCCGCCCTGGCGCTGACCCAGACCCAAGACCCCAAGACCATCCAACGCTTCTTCCTGGAGTACTGACATGCAACGCAACCCCACCATCTTCCGCCGCGGTGCTTTCGCCGTCCTCGGTGCCGTCGCCCTGGCCGCCAGCGCCAGCGCGCAGGCGCAGTCCTCGGTGACGCTCTACGGCATCGTCGACATGTTCGTGCAATACGGCAAGGGCGACGGCACGCAACTGGCCGTCCAGTCGGGCGGCGTGAGCAGCTCGCGCCTGGGCTTCAAGGGCACGGAAGACCTGGGCGGCGGCCTCAAGGCCAACTTCCAGCTGGAGCAAGGCATCCTGGCCGACACCGGTGCGCTGGGCAACGGCGGGCTGGCCTTCGGGCGCCAGGCCTGGGTGGGCCTGAGCTCGGCCGATTGGGGCTCGCTCAGCGCCGGCCGCCAGACCATCCCTCAGTACGACATCCTCGACAGCTTCGACACCTTCGGCACGGGTGCAGGCTCATCGGCATCGAGCAGCATCGTCTCGACCACCAGCCGCGCCAACAACAGCGTGAAGTACCGCTCGCCCACGCTGGCCGGCTTCACCGGCGTGGCCCTGGTCGGCCTGGGTGAGACCACGCCAAGCGCCACCAACAGCGGCGACAACGCCAACGTGTACTCGCTGGGCGGCACCTACAGCGCGGGCGCTTTCAGCGCCGGCCTGGCGCTCAACGTGTTCAAGCGCGGCACCAACGCACAGCAGGACGCGCGCTACGCCCTGGCCAGCGCTTCGTACGATTTTGGCGTGGCCAAGCTGTCCGGCACCGTGCAGAAGGTTCGCAACCTGGCGGGCAACGAAGCCGCCGACCGCACCGAAGCCATGCTGGGCGTGAGCGTGCCTGTGAGCGATCGCAACACGGTGAGCGCGGCGATGGGCCAGGTGCGCACCTCGGGCAGCGACGAGCGCAACGCGCGCCAGTGGACCCTCGGCGGCACCCACTTGTTGAGCAAGCGCACCAGCCTGTACGCTGTGCTCAGCCACATCGACAACGGTGCGGCCACGAGCTACACGACCACCACCGCGACGGGCACCGGCCCCACCACCTCGGCTGGCAAGGACGTGAGCAGCCTGCAAGTGGGTGTGCGGCACGCGTTTTGATGCGTGCCTGAGCAAGGGCCGCCCGGGTGGGTGGCCCTGATCGGAAAGGAACCACGATGAGCTACCAATGGAACTGGGGTGTCTTCGGTCAGGAAACGGTGGTGGGCGATGGCGCCACCTACGCCGACTGGATGATCGCCGGACTGAAGATGACGGTGACCGTCTCGCTGAGCGCATGGGTGCTGGCCCTGCTCGTTGGCGGGGTGATCGGGGTGCTGCGCACGGTGCCCAACAAGGGCTTGCGCACCGTGGCCACGGCCTACGTGGAGCTGCTGCGCAACATCCCGCTGTTGGTTCAGCTCTTCATCTGGTACTTCATCGTGCCCGAGTTGCTGCCCACCACCTGGGGCACGGCCATCAAGCAACTGCCGCCGGACGTGCAGCAGCTCTCGGCGGCCATCGTCTGCCTGGGCCTGTTCACATCGGCGCGGGTGAGCGAGCAGGTGCGCGCCGGCATCGAAAGCCTGCCCGTGGGGCAGACGCGCGCGGCGCTGGCGCTCGGCCTGACGCTACCGCAGGCCTACCGCTTGGTGCTGCTGCCCATGGCGCTGCGCCTCATCGTGCCGCCGCTGACCTCGGAGTTCCTCAACATCTTCAAGAACTCCGCCGTGTGCTCGACGATCGGCCTGCTGGAGCTCGCCGCGCAGGGCCGCCAACTGGTGGACTACACCGCGCAGCCTTATGAGTCGTTCATCGCTGTGACAGCGATGTACCTGCTCATCAACGTGGTCGTGATGGTGCTGATGAGCTGGCTGGAGCGCCGCGTCAAGGTGCCCGGCTACATGGGCCAGTGAAGCACAAGGAGATCGAACATGGCTTACGACTTCGACTGGTCCTCCATCCCCGGCTCGCTGCCCTTTTTGGCACAGGGGCTGTGGGTGTCGCTGGAGATCACGCTGGTGGCCCTGGTGGTGGGCATGGTGTGGGGCACGCTGCTGGCGGTGATGCGCCTGTCGCCGCTGGTGCCGTTGCGCTGGTTCGCCACCGGCTACATCAACCTCTTCCGCTCGGTGCCGCTGGTGATGGTGCTGCTGTGGTTCTTCTTGATCGTGCCGCAGTTGTTCACGCAGCTTTTCAACCTGTCGCCGGCCACCGACCTGCGGCTGACCTCGGCCATGGTGGGCTTCGCGCTGTTCGAGTCGGCCTACTACGCCGAGATCATCCGCGCGGGCATCCAGTCGGTGCCCAAGGGGCAACTGGCTGCGGCCACCGCGCTGGGCTTGAGCCGCATGCAGGCCATGCGCCTGGTGATCCTGCCGCAGGCCCTGCGCAACATGGTGCCGCTGCTGCTGACGCAGGCCATCGTGCTGTTCCAGGATACCTCGCTGGTGTACGTGTCGGCGCTCGCTGATTTCTTCGGCTCGGCCTACAAGGTGGGCGACCGCGATGGCCGCCTCGTCGAGATGCTGCTGTTCGCCGGCGCCGTCTATTTCGTCCTCTGCTTTGCCTTGTCGCGCCTGGTGCAGGCGCTGCAAAAGCCCAAGGTTCAACACTGATCGCACGTGGAGTTCAACATGATCCAGATCGACAACGTCTCCAAGCATTACGGCGCCTTCCAGGTGCTGACCGATTGCTCCACCACGATCAACAAGGGCGAGGTGGTGGTGGTGTGCGGGCCCTCGGGCTCGGGCAAGTCCACGCTCATCAAGACCGTCAACGGGCTGGAGCCAATCCAGGGCGGCCGCATCGTGGTCGATGGCACCTTGGTCAACGACCCGAAGACCAACCTGAACAAGCTGCGCAGCCGCGTGGGCATGGTGTTCCAGCACTTCGAGCTGTTCCCGCACCTGAGCATCACCGAGAACCTCACGCTGGCGCAGATCCATGTGCTGGGCCGTGGTCGCGATGAGGCCACCGCCAAGGGCCTGGCCCTGCTGGAGCGCGTCGGGCTCAAGGCGCATGCCAACAAGCAGCCGGGTCAGCTCTCTGGCGGCCAGCAGCAGCGCGTGGCCATCGCGCGGGCGCTGTGCATGGACCCGATCGTGATGCTGTTCGACGAGCCCACCTCGGCGCTCGACCCGGAGATGGTCGGCGAGGTGCTCGACGTGATGACCGAGCTGGCGCAAGAAGGCATGACGATGATGTGCGTGACCCACGAGATGGGCTTCGCCAAGCGCGTGGCCGACCGCGTCGTCTTCATGGATGCCGGACGCATCGTGGAAGACCGCCCCAAGACCGAGTTCTTCGCCCAGCCGAATTCCGAGCGTGCCCAGCAGTTCCTCGCGCGCATCCTGCATCACTGAGTGATGCGCGCCGCGGCATGCGTGTCACGAGCATGCATGCGCGGCGTGTCCTGCCTGACCCACAACCCAAAGAGGCCCCCGCATGAGCACACGACTGCCTTCCTACCTGAACGCCGCCGACCCAGGTCCCTGGGCCATGTTCCTGCAACAGCTCGACCGCGTCGAGCCTCACCTGGGCGAGCTGGCCCGCTGGACCGACACGCTGCGCCGCCCCAAACGCACCATGGTGGTTGACGTGCCGGTGCGCATGGACGATGGCCGCATCGAGCACTTCGAGGGCTTTCGCGTGCAGCACAACCTCTCGCGCGGGCCGGGCAAGGGCGGCTTGCGCTACCACCCGGCGGTCAACCTCTCGGAGGTGATGGCGCTGTCGGGCTGGATGACGATCAAGAACGCGGCCGTGAACCTGCCCTATGGCGGCGCCAAGGGCGGCGTGCGGGTGGACCCGGCCCAGCTCTCGCGCGGTGAACTCGAGCGGCTGACGCGGCGCTACACCAGCGAACTCAGCAGCATCATCGGCGCGGAACGCGACATCCCCGCGCCCGACGTGGGCACCAACGAGCAGGTCATGGCCTGGATGGTGGACACCTATGCCATCAACCACGGCAGCATCGAAACGGGTGTGGTCACCGGCAAGCCGATCAGCATGGGCGGCAGCCTGGGGCGGCGCGACGCGACTGGCCGGGGCTGCTTCGTCGTGGCCCGCGAGGCCATGCGCCGGCTCGGCATGCAGGTCGCGGGCAGCCGCGTGACGGTGCAGGGCTTCGGCAACGTGGGCAACGCAGCGGCGCGGGTCTTCCACGACGAAGGCGCGCGCGTGGTCGCCATCCAGGACGTACATGGCACGCTGGTCAACGAGGCCGGCATCGACCCGCACGCGCTGCTGCGCCACCTGCGCGAAGGCGGTGGCGGCTGGGCGGATTTTCCCGGTGCCACGCTGGTGCTGGCCGACCAGTTCTGGTCCATCCCCTGCGACGTGATGGTGCCTGCCGCACTGGAGGGCCAGATCACCCTGGCCAACGTGTCGAACATCCGCGCCCGCCTGATCGTCGAAGGCGCCAACGGGCCCACCACGCCCGAGGCGGAGGACATCCTGCACGCCCAGGGCTGCACCGTGCTGCCCGACGTGCTGGCCAACGCCGGCGGCGTGACCGTGAGCTACTTCGAATGGGTGCAGAACGCCACGAGCTTCTTCTGGACAGAACAAGACATCCACGCCAAGCTCGACCGCGTGCTGTCCGAAGCCTTCGACAGCATCTGGCGCATCGCCCAGGACAAGCGCGTGAACCTGCGCACGGCCACCTTCATCACCGCCTGCTCGCGCGTGCTCGAGGCCCGGGCGCTGCGGGGGCTGTACCCTTGATCCCCACCTGACGACCCGCGCCCAACGCCTTCCGCATGACCCTGGCCCAGCGACCCAGCACCCCTGCCTCCGACGAGCCCCCGTCCAGCCGGGCGGCCATGGCGGCCGAGCGGCTGTCGTGGCGCGACATCGTGCTGCGCAGCCGCCGGGTGCTGGTCAGCGTGCTGGCGCTGCTGACCATCCTGGGCATGGGCGTGGCGGGCTACCAGGCGACCTGGCGCCAAGGCCTGGCCGAGGTGCGCAGCAACGCCAACCACCGGCTCGACCTCTTCGCCTCGGCCGTGGAAGGCATGCTCAACCGGCTGGAGCACGTGCCCGCCACCATCCAACTCAACCGCGACGTGGTGGCGCTGTTGCGGCCGCGCAGTGGCCCGGCGTCCAGCGAGGCCGTCAACGCTTACTTGAAGCGCCTCAACGCCCAGCTCGGCAGCCTGGCGGTCTACGTGCTCGACGAGCGCGGCCGGGTGGTGGCCGCCAGCAACGCGGGCGAGCCGGGCAGCTTCATCGGCGAAGACCTGTCCTTTCGGCCTTATTTCATCGAGGCGCTGTCGGGCGAGGTGGGGCGCCACTTCGCCATCGGCAACACCAGCCGGGAGCCGGGCTACTACCTGGCCAACCCGGTGCGCGACGGCGAGCGCGTCATCGGCGTCGCGGTCATCAAGATCTCGCTGGCACCGCTCGCGCAGGCCTGGGGCATGCTCGGCGTGCCCGCCTTCATCACCGACGACAACGACGTGATCATCCTGTCGTCGCAGCCCGAGTGGCTTTACCAGATCATGGGCGATCTCAACGTCGACAGGCTGGTGGACTTCCAGATCCGCCAGCTCTACGTCGACCGCCGGCCGCAGCGTTTCGCAGCCAGCGAAGACCTGCTCGCCAGCCAGCCCCTGGCCAGCCGCGAAGGCGTGCTGGTGCGTGGGCAGGCCCTGGGCGCCCACCTCGGCCGCAACGTGCTGGCACAAGCACAAGCCCTGCCCAAGATGCGCTGGCGGCTGTGGATGTTCACCGATGTCGACGCCGTGGGGCGCCACGCCTTCACGGTGGGCGTGCTCTCGGCCATCGCCGCCGCCTTCGTGGGCCTTCTGTGGCTGGCCATCGCGCAGCGGCAGCGCATCGTGCGCGACAAGCTGGCGGCGCGGCACATGCTGGAGCAGGCCAACGCCGAGCTGGAGGCCAAGGTCGCGCGGCGCACCAGCGCGCTGGCGCAGACCAACGAGCGCCTGCGCCACGAGGTGGCCGAGCGCATCCAGGCCGAGCAGACCCTGCGCGAGGCGCAAGACGAACTCGTGCAGGCCGCCAAGCTCGCCGTGGTGGGGCAGATGTCGGCCGGCATCACGCACGAGATCACGCAGCCGCTGGGCGCCATCCGCACCCTGGCCGGCAACTCGCAGGCCTTCCTCGACCGTGGCGACCTCGACACGGTGCGCAGCAACCTGGGCGTCATCACCCGCCTGACCGACCAGATGGGCGAGATCGTGCGCTCGCTCAAGGGCTTCGCGCGCAAGGCCCCGCCGCAGCCACAGGCCACCGATCTGGCACAGGCCGTGCACAACGCCCTGCTGCTGTTCATGGCGCGCATCCGCGCCGACGACGTGACCCTGGTCAACGACTGCCAGGAAGGGCTGGCGCAGGCCTGGTGCGAACCCAACCGGCTCGAACAGGTCATCGTCAACCTGATCGGCAACGCCCTCGACGCCATGCGCGGCCAGCCCACCCGCGTGCTGCGCCTGCACACCGCCCTGGTCGAAGCCGAAGGTGGCAGCCGCGTGCAGCTCATCGTCGACGACACCGGCCCCGGACTCACGCCCGAGCTGCAAGACCGCCTCTTCGCGCCCTTCTTCACGACCAAGCCGCATGGCCACGGCCTGGGACTGGGCCTGGCCATCTCGCGTGACATCATCCGATCGTTCCAGGGCGAACTGCGCGCCGAGAATCAGCCCGAAGGTGGGGCACGCTTCGTCGTGGAGCTGCCCGAGCGGCATCCGCACGACCCGAGCCCCAACACACTGTGAACGCGCCATGACCACCGCCCAGCCCGACACCGTCCTCATCGTCGAAGACGACCCCCACGTGCGCCTGGGCTGCGTGCAGGCCATGCAGCTCGCCAACCTGGCCGTCGAAGGCGTGGGCAGCGCGGAGGAAGCCCTCTCGCGGCTGGCCCTGGGCCACGTCGCGGCCGTGGTCACCGACATGCGCCTGCCCAAGGCCGACGGCCTGAGCCTGGTGCGCCTGTGCCAGCAACAAGACGCCCACCTGCCCGTGGTCATGATCACCGGCCACGGCGACATCGACCTGGCCGTGGAAAGCATGCGCGCCGGCGCCTACGACTTCATCACCAAGCCCTTCGCCTCCGAGCGCCTGGTCGACGTGGTGCGCCGCGCGCTCGAAAAACGCCAGCTCACCCGCGAGATCGCCCGCCTGCGCCAGCAACTGCACCAGGGCGACGACATCGAATCGCGCCTCATCGGCCAGTCGCCGGCCATGGTGGCGGTGCGCCGCCTCATCCTCGACGTGGCCGACTCGCCCGTGGACGTGCTGGTGCATGGCGAAACCGGCTGCGGCAAGGAACTGGTGGCCCAGGCCCTGCACGCCGCCTCGCCCAGGCGCAACGGCCCTTACGTGGCGCTCAACTGCGGCGGCATGCCCGACAACCTGCTCGACAGCGAGCTCTTCGGCCACGAAGCCGGCGCCTTCACCGGCGCGCAGAAGCGCCGCATCGGCAAGATCGAATTCGCGCAGGGCGGCACCCTCTTCCTCGACGAGCTCGAGACCATGCCGATGGCGATGCAGGTCAAGCTGCTGCGCGTGCTGCAAGAGCGCAAACTCGAACGCCTGGGCTCCAACGCCCCCATCGACATCGATTGCCGCATCATCGCCGCCACCAAGGACGACCTGCTGGAACGCGGCAAGCAGGGCAGCTTCCGCTCAGACCTTTATTACCGCCTCAACGTCGTCACCATCAACCTGCCGCCGCTGCGCGAGCGCCGCGAAGACATCCCCCTGCTGATGGCGCACTTCACCACGCAGGCGGCGCAGCGCTTCAACCGCCCGCCGCCCGAGCTGAGCGCCGCGCAGCTCTCGGCGCTGATGCGCCACGACTGGCCCGGCAACGTGCGCGAGCTGCGCAACGTGGCCGACTGCCTGGTGCTGGGCGTGCGCCACGCCATCCTCGACGCCACGCCCGCGCTGACGGCGGCGGCCGCGCCGAGCGGGCTGAGCCTCGCCGAAGCGGTGGAGCACTTCGAGCGCCAGCTCATCGCCGCCGAGCTGGCCCGCCAGGACGGCAACATGGCGCGCACCGCCGAGGCGCTGAAGGTGGCCAAGACGACGTTGCATGACAAGGTCAAGCGGTTGGGGCTGGCGCCTCAGGGCTGAAGCCCGCCAGGCCCCGGCCGGCGCCGGCCCTCAGGCAGAATGCAGCCCGTCATGCTTGCCGTCCTCCAACGCCTGAGCCACTGGCCGCTGGGCCTGCTGCACCCCCTCGGGGCGGCGCTGGGCTGGGCGGCTTACCTGGGCTCCCCCAGCTACCGCCGCCGGCTCAAGGCCCACACCGATGCCGTGGGCCTGGGCACGCGCCAGCGCTGGGCCGCCGTGGGCCATGCCGGCAAGATGGTCGGCGAGCTACCCGTGATGTGGGGCCGCCCGCAAGGCGAACCCCTGGGCCAGCGGGTGCAATGGCAACACCCCGAAGTCGTCGAACAGGCGCTCGCCGAGGGCAAAGGCCTGCTGCTGCTCACCCCCCACCTCGGCTGCTTCGAGGTCACCGCCCAGGCCTACGCCGAGCGCTTTGGCGGGCAACAACCCATCACCGCCCTTTATCGCCCCGCCAAACAGGCCTGGCTCGCCGAGACCATGAAGGACTCTCGCAAGCGCCCCGGCATGCTCACCAGCCCCGCCACCCTGGGCGGCGTGCGCCAGATGCTGCGCGCGCTCAAGTCCGGCCAGACCGTGGGCCTGCTGCCTGACCAGGTGCCACCTGAAGGCATGGGCGCCTGGGCGCCCTTCTTCGGCCGCCCGGCCTACACCATGACCATGGCCGCCAAGCTGGTGGCCCAAACGGGCTGCGCCGTCGTGCTGCTGCGCGGCGAGCGCCTGGGCTGGCTGGCGGGCAAGCGGCGGGGTTGCAGCTACGTCGTGCACGCCAGCCGTGTGCCGCAGGCAACCCACGCCGTCCTGGCCGGGGGCGATGCGTCACAATCCGCAGCCGCCATCAACCGGCTCATGGAAGACCTCATCATGCAAGCACCCGAGCAGTACCTGTGGGGCTACAACCGATACAAAGGGCCGCGCGCCGAGATCCTGACATCGGCTGCGGGCGAGGGCCAAGGCTGATGGCGTCTTGGTTCAGCGAGCAGGCGAAAGAGCGGGCCCGAGAGCGAGCTCAGCAAGGCGCCATCCAAGTTGGCCTGGGCACGCTGTGGCTGCTGCAATGGCTGCCGCTGCCGGTGCTGGCCGCCCTCGCGCGCGGCCTGGGCGCCCTGCTCTACCGCCTGGCTGGCTCGCGCCGCAAGGTGGGGCTGCGCAACCTGGAGCTCTGCTTTCCCGACATGCCGCTGGCCGAGCGCAAGGCCCTGCTCAAGCGCCACTTCCAGTGGCTGACGCAGAGCCTGCTCGACCGCGCCGTGCTGTGGTGGGCGCCCGAGGGGCGCATCCGCCGCCTCATCCAGGTCGAAGGCGACATCGGCCTGGCCGAGCGTGTCTGGCAGCAAGAGCAGCGCGCCACCATGTGGCTGTGTCCGCACTTCGTCGGCCTCGACGTGGCCGGCGCGGCCATCCTGCTCAAGCAGCCCCGGCCCGGCGCCTCGATCTACCAGACGCAAAGCCACCCGCTGATGGACCGCCTGATGAAGCAGGGCCGCCTGCGCTTCGGCGACGCCGAGATCTTCCCCCGCCAGGACTCCATCAAGCCCCTGCTGCGCGCCGTCAAGGCCGGGCGCGGTTTCTTCAACCTGCCGGACATGGATTTCGGCATGCAGGACGCCACCTTCGTGCCCTTCTTCGGCGTGCCTGCGGCCACGCTGATGGCGCCCTCGCGCCTGGCGCGCACGCTGAACATGGTGGTGCAACCGGTCATCGCCGAAATCCTGCCGGGCGGACGTGGCTGGAAGGTGAAGTTCCTGCCGCCGCTCGAAGGCTTCCCCACCCGCGACGCCGAGGCCGACACCGCTGCGATGAACCGCTTCATCGAGCAGCAGATCCTGCTGCTGCCCGAGCAATACCTCTGGGTGCACAAGCGATTCAAGACGCGTCCAAAAGGCCAGCCGCGCTTTTACTGACATCAGGCTTGATCCGCATCAAGCCTGAACCGCAACCACTCAAGTTCACCTGCCAGCCCGCCGATACCCGAACCGAGAGGGGCACCGCATCCCGGCGCCTCGGTGAATTGGCACAAGGAGCTCAGGCACATGAACTGGATCAACTGGCTGCGGGGGTTTTCCATCCGCTCGCGCCTGATCACCTGCATGGCATTGGTCGTCTTCATCGGCACCATCGTGGGCGCCGGCATGAGCTGGCGGCTGATGTCGCTCAAGGGCGAATTCGACAGCTTTGCGCGTGATGAATTCACGGCCACGCAGAACATGGCCACGCTGGCGCTGAACCTGAGCAAACTGCGCGGCCACGAGAAGGCCGCCATCATCAACACGGGCGACTCGGTGACCGCCGGCAAGCACCTGGCGGCCTGGCGCGAAGCCCTGGCCGAGACGGGCAAGTCCACCGCCGGCCTGATCGCGGCCGCGCCGAACAGCGAGATCCGCCAGGCCGCGACCGCGCTCAAGGACGAGCTCGAGGCCTACGGCCGGGCCCTGCTGCCCACGCTGGAGCTCATCACCAGCAATGCCCTGAGTTCATCGGCCGAGGCCTACCAGTCCAGCGAAGCCGCGCGCCACGAGGCCGACCAAGCCGAGGCCATCGCAGCCCAGCTCAACACCAGCGTGACGACAATCGCCGACGCCCGCCGCAACACCGTCGAGCACGAGGTGCAATCCACCATCGTTTCGCTGTGGGCGCTGCTGCTGTCGCCCGGCATCATCTTCCTGCCGCTGATGGGCGCGACCATCTTCTCGATCACCGGCCCGCTGATGCGCGCCGAGGAGATCACCCAGGCCATCGCCCACGGCGACCTGACCCACCAGATCCCGCTGACCGGCAAGGACGAGATCGCCCACCTGATGTCCTCGATGAAGACCATGCAGGACGGTCTGCGCGACATGGTCGCCTCGGTGCGCGATTCCTCGCAAAGCATGCTGACCGCCTCGACCGAGATCGCGGCGGGCAACCAGGACCTGTCTTCGCGCACCGAGCAGACCGCCTCGAACCTGCAGGCCGCCGCCTCGTCGATGGACCAGCTCAGCAAGACGGTGGAACACTCGGCCGATTCGGCGATCGCGGCCAACGAGCTGGCCTCCAACGCCAGCCGGCGCGCGGCCACGGGCGGCGAGGTCGTCTCCAGCGTGGTGCAGCAGATGGACGACATCAGCGAGGCCTCGCGCAAGATCAACGACATCATCGGCGTGATCGACGGCATCGCCTTCCAGACCAACATCCTGGCCTTGAACGCCGCCGTGGAAGCCGCGCGGGCCGGTGAACAGGGCCGTGGCTTCGCGGTGGTGGCCGGCGAGGTGCGCTCGCTGGCGCAACGCAGCGCTGAGGCCGCGCGCGAGATCAAGTCGCTCATCAGCCAGTCGACCGAACGCGTCGAGGTCGGCTCGCAGAAGGTGCGCGAGGCCGGCTCGGTGATGAGCGAGATCGTCGACGCCATCCAGCGCGTGTCGCAGGCCATGGGCGAGATCGCCGACGCCACCCGCCAGCAGTCCAGCGGCATCGGGCAGGTCACCCACTCCGTGACCGAGCTCGACCACATGACGCAGCAAAACGCCGCCCTGGTAGAGCAATCCGCCGCAGCGGCCGACAGCCTGCGCCAACAGGCCATCGACCTGTCGCAAACGGTGCAGCGCTTCCACCTGAGCTGAGCTGGGCTGCTGTCCGGTGGCCCCGCGTGGGCCGGCCCCACGCCAAGGGTTCGCCAGGGGCTTCATGACAGGCGGATAATCGCCAGCCATGAAGCTGCGTTTCACCAAGATGCACGGCGCGGGCAACGACTTCGTCGTGCTCGACGCCACCCGCAGGCCGCTGCCATTGAGCACGGCCCAGTACCGTTTCATCGCCGACCGCCGCTTCGGCATCGGCGCTGACCAGATCCTGGTCGTCGAGCCCGGCAACCCGGCCGCTGGCACCGACTTCACCTACCGCATCTTCAACGCCGACGGCGGCGAGGTCGAGCAGTGCGGCAACGGCGCGCGCTGCTTCGCCCGCTTCGTGCACGACACCGGCCTGACCTCGAAAGAAGTCATCCGCGTGCAGACGCAAAAGGCCATCATCGAACCTCGACTGCAGGCCGATGGCCGCGTCACGGTCGACATGGGCGCGCCCTTCCTGGTGCCCGCCGAGGTGCCCTTCGACACCGCCGGCCTCACGCCGAAGCTCGTCAATGGCTGCGAGCTGTGGCCCATCCAACTGGCCAACCACCCGGTCGACGTGGCCGTGGTGTCGATGGGCAACCCGCACGCCGTCATGCGCGTGGACAGCACCGAACATGCACCGGTCGACGAAATCGGCCCGCAGGTCGAAGGCCACGTGCGCTTTCCGCGCCGGGTCAACGCCGGCTTCATGGAGGTCGTCTCGCGCAGCCACATCAAGCTGCGCGTGTACGAGCGCGGCACAGGCGAGACCCTGGCCTGCGGCTCGGGCGCCTGCGCGGCGGTCGTGGCCGGCATTCGCCTGGGCTGGCTCGATGGCACCGTCGACGTCGACATGCCGGGTGGCCGCCTCACCATCTCGTGGGCAGGCCCCGGCCAGAGCGTGCTCATGACCGGGCCCGCTGTCACCGTCTTCGAAGGCGAGATCGACCTGCCCGCCCTGTGAACCGGGGCTTGAACCTGGCCCCGTGACCCGCGCCCTGTCACCACCCTCACCCAACGCCCACACCATGACCCTGCAAGGCATCACCGAAGAAGAGATCGCCAACTACCTGGTGCACACGCCCGGCTTCTTCGAGCGCAACGCCCAGTTGCTGGCCTCCATCCAGCTCACCAGCCCGCACGGCCAGCGCGCCGTCTCGCTGCAAGAGCGCCAGATGGAGATGCTGCGCGACAAGATCCGCGGCCTGGAAAAACGCATCATGGAGATGATCCGTCTGGGCCAGGAAAACGAAGCCATCGTCGACCGCCTGCATCGCTGGGTGCGCGCCGTGCTGCTGGCCCACGACGACCGCGCCCTGCCCGACACCCTGGTCGAGACCCTGCGCCACGAGTTCCTCATCCCGCAGGTGGCGGTGCGCGTGTGGTCCACGCCTGAGCGCGCCCTGCGACCCGAGCTGGCCGACCTGCCCCAAGCCGCCGAAGTCAGCGAAGACGCCCGCAGCTTCGCCGCCAGCCTGAACCAGCCCTACTGCGGCCTCAACGCCGGCTTCGAAGCGGGCAAGTGGCTCGAAGACAGCGCCCACATCACGTCGCTGGCCCTGATCCCGCTGCACCACGGCGGCGCCTGCTTCGGCCTGCTGGTGCTGGGCTCGCCCGACGCCACCCGCTACACCTCCGACATGGGCGTGGACTTCCTGCTGCAGGTGGGGGATGTGAGCAGCGCGGCGCTGGCGCGGCTGCTCGGCTGAGGCGACGGATCGCCGTCCTTCAGGCGGCCGCAGGGGCCAGAGTCTGCCCCTGAGCCGAACGGATGCCAGATGGCAACACAGCCGTCACGATGGCGTCGCGACCCGTCCCGAGAATGATCGTCACAAAATCTCCAGGGACGCCCATTCATGCAAGTCAGACGCCTCACGCTGGCCATGGCAGCCATGCTGTTCAACTCAGCCGCCATGGCCCACGCCTCGGTGAGCGCGACGGACGTCGGCTTCAGCTGTTCGCAAACCCTTTCGATCGACGACACGGACGGTTTGCTGGTCGGCTGCACGGGAGACATGCGGGTGTTCGGCGGCGATGAGCGGCTCGGCGGAAGGCTGGATCCGAATCGGCTGCAAGTGTTGAACGTTGGGCAAGAGGGGCGCGCTGGTGACGTGTCCCTCAGGGTGGCTTTCCAAGCGACGGGCCACATTTCCGGCGCGAACTTCGCGTCCGGCTCTTTGCTGTCAGCATCATCCGGCCAAATTTCGCCGGGCCACGTCGCCGACATCACGGGCCGCGTTGCCGGGGCGTTCTTCGGCCCAGGCCGCGATGGCGGCACGGTTCTCATCACTGCGCCTTCGGTCAGCCCGTTGCGATACGCCCAGCCCTTCGTCCTGTCGGCCCCCCGAGTCACGAGCCTCGTGCCCGAACCCGGCAGTTCGGCCCTGGCCGGCTGCGCGGGGTTGGTGCTGATGGCCGTCAGGCGCCGCCAAAGCACCTGACGCAGCCCGACCAAGCCCAGGCGAGCGACCACGCGCGCGCAACGCAGGCAGGCGCTTGAACCGATCATCGCTGCGCAACCACTTCAGGCGATAGGATGCAAGGCCGGGCAGCACCGAGCATGTGCTGCCCAAGACCCTGCAACCGCTGGAAGTGATGAAATGAAGAAGCCGCCCGCCTGGCTGTTTGTGAACCTCGCCGACGCATTTGGTGGGCACGAGGTGATGATGCTGCGCTGGATGCAGGAGCTGGAGAAGCAAAAACTGGCTCGCGTGGTGCTGCTGTGCATCAAGGGCACGCGGCTGGCATCGCTGGCGCGCGAGTTCTGTGTGGTGAAAGAGGTGGAGCTCCCGCCCATCCAGAAATCCCGCCCGCAAAGAGCGCGTGCCCTCGCCACGGTCGTCTTCGCCTTGGCCACCTTGCGCCTGCGATACCGGCCGGCTCTCGCGGTGATCGCGGAAGGTTGCCTGATGGCCCAGGAGCACAGTTTGAATGGGGCTCGCAAGGTCGGCCTGAAAACGCTGCTGTACGTGCCACTGACCGCCAGCTTCGCGGAGATGGGTTTCTCAGACGCGGTTGAGATGGACCAGGAAACCCGCCAGCGCTATGCCAAGTGGCCCGACAAGTGGGTCGTCCTCACCGAAGGCCAGGCGAAAGAACTGCGTGAGTGGACGCATTGCCAACAGCCCATCCTCGTCTTGCCCAACACGGTCGCGCAGCGAATCGCCGATCGCCCGCTGCGCGACCAGGCGGCCCCGCATGCCCCGGCCCAGCCCTGCAAGGTCTTGATCCTGGGGCGCATCGACTTCTTCCAAAAAGGCATCGACCAGGTGCTGCAGCACCTGAGCCAACACCCGGAAGATGCCGGTGGATGCCGCATCTCGATCATCGGCGAAGGCCGTGACACGCCCAAGGTCAACGAGGCCCTGGCCAAGCATCCCCACTTGAAAGACATCATCACCGTGCGGCCATGGGCCGACAGCGAAGAGGCCATCGCAGAGCATGACGTGTTGCTCTTGCCATCGCGGTTCGAGGGCGTGCCGCTGGTCATGCTGGAAGCCATGGCGATGCAGCGGCCGGTCATCGCCACCCGCCTGCCTGGCACGCAGCCTTACCTGATGGACGAAGCCCTCAGCGAGGTGGGAGACATGTCGGCGCTGTTTGCCAACCTGCGCGCCGTGGCAAGCAACCCAGAACGCTACCAGGCGCAGGCGCAAGCCAACCGGCGGATGTTCGAACAACACGCGTCCCCCGCTGCGTTCGCGCAGGCGGTCTTGAAGATCTCCAAACAGCTCGCATGAAGCCGTGCAGGTGCCTTCTTCGCCCGATCTGATCACCCGCCACCTCGACCACCTGCGCGTGCAGCGCCGGCTGGCCGAGCGCACGCTGGCCATGTACGGCGACGCCTTCGCGCGCCTGCAAGCTTTCTGCGAGAAGGAGCGGCTCGACCTGCCGCAGGTGCGCGCCCATCACACGCGCGGCTGGATGGCCCGCCTGCACAGCCAGGGCCTGGGCCCGCGCAGCCTGGCCATCACCCTCTCGGCCTGGCGGGGCCTGTTCAAGTGGATGGGCGTGGAAGGCCTGATCCCGCTGAACCCCTGCGATGGCGTGCGCCCGCCCAAGGCGCCCCGCCCGCTGCCCAAGGCCTTGTCGGTGGACCAGGCCGTGGCGCTGGCAGAGCACATCGACACCGACGCGGCGGCGCGGGCCGCTTCGCCAGCGGCGGCCACGCGCGCCGAGCGCGAAGGCCCGTGGTTGGCGGCGCGCGACCACGCCATCGTCGAGCTGCTCTACAGCAGCGGCCTGCGCAGCGCCGAGCTGCTGAGCCTCGACGTGAACGCGCACGCCGATGCGCTGGGCTGGGTCGACCTGCGAGCCGGCGAGGCGCACGTGACGGGCAAGGGCAGCAAGCGGCGCATCGTGCCGGTGGGCGAGGCCGCGCGGCGGGCGCTGGACGCCTGGCTGCAGGTGCGCGCCGAACTGGGCCTGCCCGCCGACGAAGCCGCCCTGTTCATCAGCCGCCTGGGCCGCCGGCTCACGCCCATGCAATTGCGCAACCGGCTCAAGCAACTGGCTCAGGATGCCGGCCTGCCCACGCACGTGCACCCGCACATGCTGCGCCACAGCTTCGCCAGCCACGTGCTGCAATCCAGTGGCGACCTGCGCGCCGTGCAAGAGCTGCTCGGCCACGCCCAGATCAGCACCACCCAGGTCTACACGCGGCTGGACTTCCAGCACCTGGCCAAGGTGTACGACGCGGCACACCCACGGGCCAAGCGCAAGTAAGCCCAGTCAGTCCTGGCCGAACAGGTCGCGGCTGTAGACCTTGTCGAGCACGTCCTGCAAATCGGCGCCGATGCGGTTGGCGACGATGACATCCGACTTGGCCTTGAACTCGGCCAGGTCCTTGATGACCTTGGAGTTGAAGAACTCGTCTTCCTGCAGCACCGGTTCGTACAGCACCACCTCCACACCCTTGGCCTTGATGCGCTTCATCACGCCCTGGATGGAGCTGGCGCGGAAGTTGTCGCTGCCGGCCTTCATGATGAGGCGGTAGATGCCCACCACCTTCGGCTTGCGCATCAGGATGCTGTCGGCGACGAAATCCTTGCGCGTGGTGTTGGAGGTGACGATGGCGCCGATCAGGTTCTGCGGCACCTGCGAGTAGTTGGCCAGCAGCTGCTTGGTGTCCTTGGGCAGGCAGTAGCCGCCGTAGCCGAAGCTGGGGTTGTTGTAGTGCGTGCCCACGCGCGGGTCCAGGCACACGCCGTCGATGATCTCGCGGGTGTTGAGGCCGTGGGTCTGGGCGTAGGTGTCGAGCTCGTTGAAGTAGGCCACGCGCATCGCGAGGTACGTGTTGGCGAACAGCTTGATGGCCTCGGCCTCGGACGAGCCGGTCAGCAGCACGGGCACGTCGGTTTTCAGCGCGGCCTGGCTCAGCAGGCCCGCGAAGCGCTCAGCGCGGGCCGAACGCTCACCCACCACGATGCGGCTGGGGTGCAGGTTGTCATGCAGGGCGCGGCCCTCGCGCAGGAACTCGGGCGAGAAGATCACCTGCTGGGTGTTGAACTTGCGGTTGACCTCTTCGGTGTAGCCCACGGGGATGGTCGACTTGATCACCATCACGGCCTTCGGGTTGGCCGCCAGCACGGCCTGGATGACGGACTCCACGCTCTTCGTGTTGAAGCGGTTGGTGTCGGCGTCGTAATCGGTCGGGGTGGCGATGACCACGTACTCGGCTTCGGCGCAGGCTTCGGCGAGGTTGGTGGAGGCGCGCAGGTCGAGCTTCTCGGTCTGCAGGTACTGGGTGATGTCGGCGTCTTCGATGGGCGAGACGCGGTTGTTCACCTGGTCGACGCGGCTTTGCATCACGTCCACGGCCACCACCTGGTTCTGGCGCGCCAGCAGCACGGCGATGGACATGCCGACGTAGCCGAGGCCCACGACGGCGATCTTCGACGGGGCTTGAGGGGACGGGGTGGACGAGGCGGTGGTCATGTCGCGCTGGATTCGGGGTGGAGGATCAGAAGGGCCTGGGGGATCAAGGGGTGATGCTAACCGCGTTCGCCTGCCGCGTCGGATTCATGCGGCGCGGCGAACCGTTGGCAGCGTTGCAAGTTCGGGGCCGCGCTGGTCGCCCTTCGCCGCCTGACTTGCCGCCAGACCCGCCGGGTGCCAAGGCGAACCGAACGCACCAACATGGTGCCACCACATTCGCGGGGGTCGCCCGAGGCGGGTCGCGCGTCGAGGCCTGCAATTTGCATGGCATGCGCTGTTGCAGACGAGAACCCCTTGCCGCGATGACCCCTGACCGCTCTCCCCCCTCTCTCGCGTTGGGCTGCGCCAAGATCGGCTCGGCGCTGACTCCCTTGAGCGCGCGCGAAACCATCGCCCTGCTGCGGCGTGCCCACGAACTCGGCATCCGGGACTTCGACACCGCGAGCATCTACGGCCAGGGCGACAGCGAACGCTTCATCGGCCTCGCGCTGGGCGCCCAACGCCACACCCTGCGCATCGCCACCAAAGGCGGGCAAGTGCTTTCGGCCAAGCAGGCCGTGCTGGCACGCTTCAAGGGGCCGATCCGCTTCCTGGCTGCGCGCACCGGTCGCCTGCGCCAACGCGTGGCCGACGCGCGTGACCAGGGGGTGCCCAAGTGTTTCGAGGCCGACCACATCGCCCGCTCGCTCGATGCCAGCCTGCGGCGCCTGAGCACCGACCACGTCGACATCTACTACCTGCACAGCCCGCCCATCGGTGCGCTGGGCGACCAGGCGCTCAAGGGCGTGTTGCGGCGGGCTCGCGCAGCCGGCCAGGCCAAACGGATCGGCGTGTCGTGCGACGACCTCGACCTGGCCTTGGCCGCCGCCATCGATGCGGACATCGACGTGGTGCAGTTCGCGCTGTCGGACGACCCGCGCTGCCTGCGCGTGCTCGACACCCTCGCGGCACACGGCAAGCAAGCGGTCGTGCGCGGCCTGCTGGGCGGCGGCTCGCAGGGCCTCGCCGGGCGCATCGCCGCTTCGGTGGCGCACCCCGCGGTGAGCGTCGTCATCCTGGGCACGACCCACGCCGGCCACCTCGCCGAGAACGTCCGCGCTTTCGAGGAAGCCACGAGCACCCGACTGAAGGACGCCGCATGATCTTGTCCACCACCCTCGACACCTTGCAATCGGCAGGCGTCTTCGATGTGTGCATCGTCGGCACGGGCGCCGCCGGCATGACCCTGGCCATGGAGATGGATGGCGGGCCGCTGCGGGTGCTGCTGATCGACCCCGGCCAGATCCGGCCAGGCGCGGCCACCCCGCAAGACCTGTACGAAGGCAGCACCGACGGCGTCCACCCCGACCCGAGCTATTTCAGGCGCGTGGGCTATGGCGGCAGCACCCGCATCTGGGGCGGTCGCTGCGTTCCCTACGACGCGGTCGATTTCATGGCCCGCGAGCACGTGCCCAACAGCGGTTGGCCCATCGCACACGACGAGATCGCACGACACCACGCTGCCGCGATGCGCTACCTCGATGCCGGGGAGGCAGAGTTCCAGGCCTCGGCGGCCATCGGGGGCGGGAAGTCGATGTTCCCTTTCAGCCTGCGCGGCGGCGACATCAACGTGGACGTGATCGAGCGCTACAGCCTGCCCACGGACTTCGGCAAGCGCTACCACGACCGGCTCAAATCCTCGAAGAACGTTTTCGCAGCCGGAGAGGTCCGTGCGCTGCGCATCCTGCCTCGCGGCGGGCATGGCCTGAACCGGCTGGCCTGCGTGCTGACCCGGCAGGGCCAGCCGCTTGAAATCCAGGCGCGCCACATCGTGCTGGCCACCGGCGGCATCGAGACACCGCGCATCTTGCTGAACTCCAACGTCGGCAATCAGCATGACCTGGTCGGGCGTTACTACACCTGCCACGTCGAGAAGATCCATGGCGTGGTGCGCTGCCAGACGCCAGGCACGATCTTCGACTTCGAACACACCCGCGATGGCGTCTACGCGCGCCGCAAGATCCTGTTCAGCCCCGCCGCCCAGGCGCGCGAGAAGCTCACCAACATCGCCTTCCGGCTGCATTACCCGGATGTGTCGCTGGCCAGCCACCGCAGCGCCGTGCTCTCGGCGGTCTACCTGGCCAAGCGCACCCTCATCCCCGAGTACCGGCGCATCCTCCAGCACAGCTCTGACGAGGTGGCCCAGGTGCAGGCGCTGCCGCACGTGATGAACGTGGTCAAAGGCACGCCCGAGCTGATGGGCTTCGCCTACAAGTGGCTGACGCAGCGCGTGCTGGCGGAGCGCAAGCTGCCCTACGTGCTGGTGCCCAACCCGGACAACAGCTTTCCGCTGGAGTTCAACGCCGAGCAGATCCCGCTGCGCGACAGCCGCATCACCTTGTCCGACGAGGTCGACGCGCACGGCGTGCGCAAGGTGCATGTGCAATGGCGCAAGTGCGACGAGGATGTGTCGGCCATCGCCCGCGCCTATCGCCTGCTCAAGCGCGAGCTCGAGGCCACGGGGCGTTGCCAGGTCGATTTCAACGACGCCACGCTGGAGCATGACCTCGAAGGGGCCTTCGCGGTGGGCGGACACCACATCGGCACAGCCCGCATGGGCGCCACGCCGGAGGAAGGCGTGGTGGATCCGCACGGCGAGGTCTTCGGCCACCCGGGCATCCACGTTGCGGGCTCGGCGGCCTTCCCCACGTCGAGCCACGCCAACCCCACGCTCACCATCGTCGCCCAGTCGATCCGGCTGGCGCAACGCCTGCAATCCCAAGCGCTGCAACACGCCGCATGACCCAACCCATCGCTGCCTCCCCCGCACGCCGACTCAAGGGGCTCTGGCTGGCCCGCGAGTTCCCGCATCCCCTGGACACAGGCGACCGCATCTACACCGCGCAGCTCATCCGCGCCGTGCGCGAGGCGGGCTGCGACCTGACGCTGGCCGCCATCCCCCAGGACGGCGTTGACCGCATGCCCGATGAGTGGGGCGTGAACTGCGTGCCGGTGCCCGGCGGCCGAACGCCTTCATGGCGCGCCCTGCTGAGCGCGATGCCGATGGTGGCGGCCACGCACGCCACGCCGGCATACCGGTCGGTGGTGCAGCGCCTGGCCATGCAGGACTGGGATTTCGTCGTCATCGACCAGTACGGCATGGGGTGGGCCATCCCCTTTTTCACACAGCCAGCAGGTCAGGCGGGACCGGCGGGGCAAGCACGCAAGCCCGTGCTGGTCCATGTCGCGCACGACCACGAGGCCTCGGTGTGCCGCTCGCTGGCACACGGCTTTCGGGGCAACCCCCTCAAGAAGCTGGCCTTGCGCCTCAACGCTGTGAAGGCCGGCACGCTGGAGCGGCGCATCGCTCGCCAGGTGGACCTGCTGACAGCCATCACCGACGAGGATGCCGCGTTGTTCCGCCAAGACGCGCCCGGCACCGCCAGCGTGGTCTTGACCCCGGGCTACGACGGCACGATCTTCGACAGCCGGACCATCGACGAACACGTGCCCCGGCGCGTCATCATGGTCGGCTCCTACAAGTGGATGGCCAAGGAAGAAAACCTGCGCCAGTTCGTCAACGAGGCCGATCCGGCGTTCGCCAAGGCCGGCATCGAGCTGCATGTGATCGGGTCGATGAACGAGGGCATGAAGGAGCACATCCGCACGCAATGCAAAGCGACGGTCGTGCATGGCTTCGTGGACGACCTCGAGCCGCACATGCGCGCCGCCCGCATCGCCGCTGTTCCCGAAGCCATCGGCGGCGGCTTCAAACTCAAGTTCCTCGACTACATCTTCAGCCGGGTGCCCGTGGCGACCATCGCTCACGCGGCGGCAGGGCTGCCTGGGCACGTTCGGGGCAGCATGATCCAAAGCGAGGACATGGCCTCGCTGGTGCGCGACATCATCGGGCACATCGACCAGGTCGAGCAGCTTGACGCCCGCCAGGCGCAGGCTCTGGAGGCCGCAGCGGCACTCTACCGGTGGTCCGACCGGGGCGTGGCTTTGCGCGATGCCATCGTGGCGCGGATGCGGCAGGCGCCGCGCGAGGTCAAGGCGTTGCCGGCGCGGGTCGGGGCCACATCGTCCTGAACAAGGGCGCCAGCACGGCGGCCCCGCGTTCGCTGAGGTGGTCGTCGTCGTAATAGACGGGCACGCCATCGCGCATGGCACGGCAGACCCCGCCGGGGCACAACAGCGGCGTGGCATCGAGCAGCTTCACGCCACAGCGCTGCGCCGCCAGCGCCTGGGCCTGGCGCACCTCGCGCGTTCTCTCCAGGTGCTCGGCCAGCGGCACCGACACCTCCACGGGATGCCCCACCAGCATCGAACGGCCCACGGTGCGTGGTACATCGCGGCCCATCTCGGGGATCGGGCTGAGCATGTAGACCTGGCGATACCGCTGGAAGGCGCAGGCGGTTTCCACCAGCCCCTCGATGGCCGCCTGCTTGTGGGCCTCGTCGTAATCGGGGGACACACGTGGCCCGACATGGAAGCGGGGGCCGGCGGCACCTGGATTGGGCTCGCCCTCGTTCGGGCCGCGCATCAGCACCGCCGCACGGTTGACGATCAGCAGCGGCACATCGGGCGGCAGGCCGCGTTGTTTGTCGAAGGCGTAGCGCAGGAACTCGGCACAGCGGTAGTCCCGGTCGGCGCGGCGCGAGGCGTGAATGTCGAAAGCGGTGAAGCAGGTGCTCAGGGTCCAGTCCAGCACATGCAGGTCGGACGAGGGCAAGGCTTTTTCAACCGTGCGAATCACCGCCGCGGCATGGCTGTCGCCCAGCACGATGACGCCCAGCCGAGGACCACCGTAGGTGCACTCGGGCACCTTGGCCATGCCTTGTTTGTGACAGGCTTCACGCAAGGGGTTCTTGTCCAGCGCCGCGCTGAAGACGGTGTCCACCGCCGGGGGCAAGCGGCCCGGCACACCTTTGAGCAAAACGATCACCACGCTGGCCAGCAGGGTCACCAGCGCCGCGCCCAACGCCCAGCTCAACGAAGGCTTGCCACCTCCTGGCGTGGTCGCCTTGGCGCTCTTGAGGAACCGCTGCTCGACCCAGGCGTGCGAGGCGTGCCCCAGCAGCATCGAAAGCAGGATGCCCACGACGGGAAACCAGCTGCGCATGGGCGCGTCATCGGGCAGGTAGCCGCCCGCGACGAAAACCGGCCAGTGCCAAAGGTAGATCGAGTAGGAGCGCGTGCCCAGCCATTGGCAGATGGGGTGATCCAGCACCGGCTCCACACCTTGGCCCGCCCAGATGACCAGGGCGCATCCGAGCACCGGAATCAGCGTCCAGGCATTGGGCCAGGACACCCCCTCCCCGAGCGTGAGGCCGAACACCACGATGGCCAGCAAGGCGCCCCGAGCCACCCAGCGCCGCAAGGCGAGGTGGCCCGCCAGCCAGGGCGCGAGGTGATACGCCAGGCCACCGGCGGCCATCTCCCAGGCCCGTGTGGGCAGGAGGTAGAAGTTCGCACTGGGCCAGTCGGCGGTGGTCAGCAGGCACAGCAACAGCGACGCCAGGAAGATGGCCAGGCAGTTCCAGGCGAAGCGGGCGGGCGCCTTCGTCACGCGGTGCACGGCCCACATCCCCCAGGGCAGCAACATGTAGAACTGCCACTCCACGCTCAATGACCAGGTGTGCAGCAGCCACTTGAACTGCGAGCCCACATCGAAGTAACCCGCCTCGCGCCAGAACTTGAAGTTCGACAGGAAGGGCAGCGCCGACATGGCCTGTTTGGCCAGCAAGCTCAGGTCGAAGGCCGGCAGGAAGACCAGCCCCAGCAGGAGCAGGCCGCCCACCATGGCGATCAGGGCCGGCGCGATGCGGCGGAACCGCGCCTTGTAGAAATCCCAGATGGACAGCTGATCCTTGTCCAGCGCCCGCGCGAGGATGCCGAACATGAGGTAGCCCGAGATGACGAAGAACACGTCGACCCCGGCATAGCCCCCCGCGAAGCCAGGCACCTGGAAGTGGAACAACACCACCAGCGCCACAGCCAGCGCCCGCAGTCCGTTGATGTCTCGTCGAAAACCGGTCATGCCAGCACGTTTGCGAAAGAGGCGCCTCAGCGCCGGTACAGCGGAGCCGGTCGCAACCAGGTCCGCAAGATCGGCACCCGCGCCACGCAGCGCGAGTCCACCCACCACAAGCCGATCACGACGGTGATCGACAGCAAGAGCGCACCAGCACCACCCAGGTCCAGCGGCGCCAGCAATTTGGCGAAGGCGTTTTGGAGGGGCGCATGAAACAGCAGGATGAACAGCGTGGAGCGCCCCACGGCCACGAGACCGTCGAGCCACCGGCCACGCAGCAGCGGGCAGGCGCCTCCCGCCAGGCCCCACAGGGCCAGGCAACCCGACAAAGCGCCCAACACACACCAGGCCGGCGCCATCAACATCCGTGCGTTGAGGTCGAGCATGGCCCCTTGGCCAAAAGCCACACAGAACAACGCCACGCCAACGCCAAAAGCGCACCAGGCCGCCGGGGCATCACGGCCAAGCCTGTCGGAAGCACCTCGCAAGTGGCGCCCCAGCAAGAACAAGGGCAGGATGAGCAGCGTCAGGTCCAGCCCCAAGGGCCAACCCACGCGACTGGCCGACACGCTTGGCACCCAAGGTTCGTCACGGCGCCCTTCGGGGATGACCACGCAAGCCAGCACCACCATGGCAACGGCCAGCATCGCCTTGAGCTTGGCGTTTGCTGGCCAACGATCCCAGGCCCACAACCATGCAAGGCAGCAGGCCACCACGCCCAGGTACCAGGTCGGCTGGTTGACGAGCCCGTAGCTGTTCATCCAGAACAGCCCACCGACGATTTCCAGGAGGTCGCCTTGCTGACGATGCCAGGCCAACGGCAAGAAAAGCAGCCAGACCACGAGGAAGGGCTGCATCAGCGCCCGCATGCGGTCGAACAGGTGGCCCTTGTCATGCATGAGCGGCGTCACCATGCCCGTGGCGATCAGGAAAGCCGGCATGTGCATCAGGTAGATGGCGCGGTACCACTGCTCATGCTCCAAGCGGATGGTTTCGTTGTGTCCCAGCACCACCAGCCAGATCGCGATCGCCTTGACGACATCGAGGATGGGCTGGCGGCCGGTCGGCGTTCGCGCACTCATCCGCCCCGCCTTCCATCCTTCACCGTCAACCAGATGCGCTCATAGGCCGGGTAACGGTTGGCCATGTCGAACTCGGGGGCCTTGCGCCAGCAGCGATCGCGCAGGGATGATTGATCGGCTGCTTCGAGGCGCTGCAGGGCGGCATCGAGCGCGGCCGCATCGCCCGCCGCGTAGACCTCGCCCGTGAGCCCGGGTTCGACGATCTCCTTCATGCCACCGGCGTCGCTCACCACACAGGGCACGCCATGCGTGTAGGCCTCGTAGATGACACGGCCCAAGGGCTCTTCCCACACCGATGGCACCACGAGCACGTCGATCTGATCGAACAGGGTCGTGGGCTCGACCCGCCCCAGAAAGCGCACCAGCCCTTCGGGCGCCTGGGCGCGAAGGTGCTCGACATAGTCAGCCTCACCCTTGCCGGCCACCGCGCAGCTCACCTGCCGACGTGCGCGCACATGATGCAGGGCCTGCATCAAGGTCTCGATGCCCTTGTTGGCTTCGACGCGGCCGAGGTAGCCGATGCGCAGCACCTCCGAGGCCGTGCGTTCGGGCATGTGCTCGGGCTGCTGGACATGCGCCGCACCATGGATGACGGCCACGTGGCGCACGCCCGGAAAGGCCCCGAAGGCGCGCACCTTGTCCAGCGTGGCTTGGCTCAACGAGATGACGCCGCCCGGCATGCCCGAGAGCGCGCGCCTCGGCGCGGTGATGACCCGGCATCGGGCGCAAGGGCTGGAGCAGTTGTGCCCTTCCCTGAAGGTCGATGAATTGGCGCAGATGGGGTAGTAGTCGTGCAGCATCTGCACGATGGGGATGCGCAACAGGCGCGCTGACAACCACACCGCACATGAAAAGCCCAGCAGGTTGCTGCTCTGCACGAGGTCAGGCCGCTCGGCGCGCAGGATCTTGAACACCCGCCAGGCCATCAGCGGATTGAAGGCATCCACCATGTTCCAGCACAGGCGCCGCCAGGCGCTGCGCTGGGTGCCCCCGAAAGGCCAGAAGAAGTTCAGCAGCCTTTCGTAGTGGACGCGCACACCACCGACATCGCGCGTCTGCCGCGCGCCATCCGGCGCGAGCGTGATCACCACGGCCTCGTGTCCATGCGCAACCAGCGATTCGGCCAGCGTCTGCACGGTCTTCTCCGCGCCACCCAGCACATTCGGGTGATAGAGCGTGTTGATGAAGAGCACCTTCATGACGCACCCCGCGAATGTCGCGTCCGTCCCAGCTGTTTCATGACCATGGTTCGCATGTCCGGCATGCACGCAACAACCAGGCCCGCGTACACCCCCATCCCCAGGGGAACGCCTGCCAGCAAGCGCAGCCAGGCCGGCTGGCCGCCCAACAGCACCGGCACCGCCCACCAGAGAACACCCCCCATCAGCGCGGCGCACAGGCACTGCGGAGCCAGCGCCCGCAGCAGCCGCCCCACACTCACCTCGATCTGGCTGAGCGCGAAGTAGCACGTCGGCAGGAACAGCAGCGCATTGACCACCGCGTAGCACCGCGCCACGCCCAGGTACCCATCGCTGAGGCCGATGAACATGCCCACCAGCGTCGCAGCCGTGCTGAACATGCCCCAGCGGAACATCGTTTTCGTCCGCCCGGTGACCATGTAGATCATGCCCATGGTGGTGGTGATGGACTGCACCAGCCCGACGGGGCACAACCAAGCCAGGATGTCGGCCACCGGCATCCAGGCCTTCCCGAGCACGGTCTCGACAAAGGGCTCACGCAGCACGAACAACCCCGACATCAGCGGAAAGGTCAGCAGGGAAATGAGCCTGACCGAGCGGAAATAGCCCTGCGCCACCAAAGCGGGATCGGACTGAACCTGCGACAGCTTCGGGAAGGTCGCGCGCGCCACCACGAGCGCCAGGTTGTACAGAGGGAACAGCATCAACTTGTAGGCCATGCTGTACCAACCGAGGGCCTGAGCACCCAGGAAGCGCCCCACCAACATGGCGTCGGCGTTGCGCGCGAAGTAGTTGAGCAGTTGCGAGCCGAAGAGGTTGCTGCTGTAGCCGTAGATGCTGCGGAACTCGGCCTGACTCCAGTGCCAGGAAGGTCGCCAGCCCGACACCACCCACAAGCCCAAAGCGTTCACCACCGTGATGGTCAACTGGTTGACCACCAGGCTGTAGGCCCCCATGTCCGCCTTCGCGGCAGCCACCGCCGTGCCCAGGCCAACCAGCGCCGAGCCGACTTCGATGAAGGCCAGGCCCTTGAACCGCTGTTGCCGCTCCAGCAGCGCCTGGTGAACAGCCCCCGAGCTGGCGACGGGGTAGCCCACCGCCAACGCCAGCAGCAAGCCCGCCACAGCCGGCTCTGCGAAAGCATGCGCCACCCACGGAGCCGTGCCCGCGACGATCAGGCCCAGGCCAAGGCCCAGCATCACGTTGAACCAGAACACGGTGGACAACAGCGAGTCGTCCACGACCTTGCGCTGAATCACCGCAGCGGCCGTGCCCATGTCACGCAGGATGAAGACCAGCGAGGTGATGGTCCCCGCGAGGGCGAAGGCACCAAAGTCCCGGGCGGGCACCAGCCGCGACAGCGCAACCAGCGTCACCATTTGCAGGCCGATGCGTCCGGCCTGCGACACGCCAGCCCACGCCACCGTTCTCGATGAACTCAAAGTTTCTTTCCTCTCTGTCTTGCCCGTCCGCTGGGCGCGCGCCTCACTTGGCACGCTCCTTCGGCTTCTTCAACTGAGCGCGCATGGCTTCTACGTACGCGACACGCGTGGCCCTCAGGTCATCGGCGCTCAACTCCGCGCGGTAGTCCCGCGCGGGGTAGTTCCAATAAGCTTGGTAGAGCACGCGGTTCTCCGCCACCCAGCGCAAGGTGTTGGTCACGAAGGCCGGGCTGTCGCCACCCCCGTGGCCATCAGGCCGGTAACCCGTGCCCCATTCGGGCAGCGAGATCCACTTGCCCCGCTCACCCGCGAAGCGCCGCAGCCAGTCCAGGCCACGGGGAGCGCGTTCGTAGCGCAGCCAACGCAACTGCTCGTTGGGCGAATCCGGGAACCAAGTCTGGTGATAGAAATCGGCGCCAATCACATCGACCACGTCATCACCCGGATAAGCCTTTTCAACTGGGTTCGCGTCGTTGTCGGACAAGGTGTAGGTCCAGTCAAACAGGAAGGCCTGGCCTGGCACCGAACGCATGGCGCCCACCGCGCGGCGCCAAGCCGCCTTCCACTGGTCTTCGCGTCCCTTGGCACGCCAAGGGAACCAGCCACCATTGAATTCCCAGCCCAGGCGCACGATGGCATCGCTGTGACCGCTGTCGACCAGCACGCGCGCGATGGCCGCGAAGTCCGCGTCATGCCCGCCCTGAGCCACCTGGTCGAGCTTGTCTGCATCGGTGCGCGGCAGCAAGGGCACCGACACCACCAAGCGGCGCCCCTGCCCCGCCGGATGGCAGCGGGTCACCAGCTTTGCGGTAGAGACCATGGCCAGCCAACTGTCGGAAGCGAGGAAATCAACCACCACGGTCTGCGGACTACCGACCAGCTCGTCGAAACGCTGCAGCCGCTCCTTCGCATGACAGGCCGGCCCGCCATAGCTGCCCCACAGCGGCAGGCTGGCCCCCACCTGCGCGCCCGCACCAGCAAAGCCACATGACAGGCTGAAGCAGCCAGCCAGCCAGCACACAAGCAGCAAACCCCAAGCGGGCTGTCGAACGACGCCCATGCGCTGCTTCAAAGCATCCATCGCCGTCATGCCTCACCCACCGGATGCTCGACATCGGGAGCCACCCCGCTGCGCACCACCTGCGAAGGGTTGCCCACCACCAGGCTGCCCGGCGGCACGTCGCGGTTCACGAAAGCGCCCCCGGCGATGCGCGAACCCTTGCCCACTCGCGCGCCAACGACGATGGCATGCGGCCCAATCCAAACATCGTCCTCAATGACAGGGTAGCGAGTGCTTCGCCGGCCATCGGCATCCACGTGGTCCGACTGCCCCAGCGTGACGCCGTGGTAGAGCGTGACGTTGTCCCCGATGCGCGCGGAGGCATTGACGACAAGGCCCCAGCCGTGGTCGATTCGAAGTCCGCGACCCAGTGTTGTCTGGTGGGGAAAATCCATTTTTGCCACCCAACGGAAGAAGGCATGCAAGGCCAGCAGCGGCGGGCGCAACACGCCACGCCCTGGCTTTTGCGCGGCCCACTGCAACAAGCGAGCTGTCGCGATAGGACGGAAGGTTCGCTTGAGCAACAGCGACTTCAACAGCAGGCCAGCACTCCTGCGGCCATGCAGCCGGTGCACATCGTCCATGAGTGGCCCGATCATCGCCCCCCCCTTGGTCCTGATGGGGGCGTGGCTCGCAGGTCATTGGGCCACGCCAGCAAGCTCAAGGCCAGGCCGTGGCTGAAGACGATGTAGTTGCCGCTCAAAAAATAGGTCACGTAAACCGCCACGCGCAGCACCAGCGGCGCGGGCGAACGAAACACCACCCAGGCCAGCAAGCCGAAATAGAGCAGGCCACCCAGCAAGCCAAACTCGAAAACCATCTTGGGCACCGCCATCTCGGCCACCGGCACGCTCACCAGGGGCGCGTAGTCCTTGAAGGTCCCCGCGCCATAGCCCAGCAGGGCGCGGACAGGCTCATCCCACAGGAACTGATCGAACAGGTAAAAACCGCCGACGAAGCGGGCGAAGGCGCTGGAGCCCGAACTCTGGAACTCGTTCGCTCGGCTGACGAACAAGTCGAGGTTGAGGTAGTCCGCGCCAATCACGACCACCGTCCCGGCCAGCACCGCCAGCGGCACCAGTTGCCAACGCCGGTACACCACCGCCACCACCGGCAGGCACACGGCCAGCACGATCATGCCCGTGCCCGAATAAGACAGCACCAGCGCCAGCCCCATGACCGCCACACGCATCCATGCCCCGGTGACCGCGAGCTCGAAGACGATGCCGATCGCCATGAGCTGACTGAAGAACGAAGGCTCCAGCAGGAACACGCCATTGGAGCGGTAGATGTTGTAGCCATAGGCCAGCGGTCCTTGCTTGTTGAAGGCCTGCACCTGCAACGCATCGGGCAAGAAACTCTCGATGGGAAAGGCGAGCACCGGCCCGATCACGAACTGGATGCCGAACTGGACGATGCCGCACCAAGCCAGGAACACGCACAGCTGCGAGAACAGGCGCTGCATCGCACCGGCATCCAACGCTCGCCCCCCGGCAGCAACGAGCACATACGGCGCATGCAGCACCATCAGGAACAGCAGCGAGGGCAACGAATAGGCTTCGCCCCGCAACATCGGGCCGATGCCAGCGAAGGCGAACAACATCGCAAAACCAGCCAGCACCCTCGCATCAAGCAAGAGCCGGCCGCTGGCCAGCCCCCACGCCCCAGCGACGACATTCAAAAACATGCCAATGGCGATGCCCATCGCGCCCAGCGGAGGCACCGCCAGTTTGGCCAGGAAGGTGGCCCCGATCAAAGGCACGGCCATGAGCGCGAGCGTCCAACGCTCAGCCGACATCAGCGCGCCCGGCGGCCGGGCCGCCGTGATGGGCGCGCAGCTCGTGCTCGACATGGCCTGCTTCACCCGTTGACCACCGCCCCAGCGATGCGTGCACCCGCATCCTTCAGCGCGGCGACCGCCTGGCGCGACAGGGTGGCATCCGAACCATTGGCACGCGTGACGAACACCGAAGCCCCAGCGCGCGCGCAAACGATCTGCGCGTCGGCGAAATCAGCGATGGGCGGGGTGTCGATGACGATTGCCTCATAGTGTTGCGACGCCTCAAGCAACAGGCGCGTGAACGCCGAGCGAACCAACAGCTCCTGCGGGTTAGGCGCCTGCGGCCCGGCCACCAGCACCGACAGCGAAGGCAGCTCGGGCACGGGCGAGGCGCACTCCAGGCCCGCGCGGCCCGACAGACAACTGCTCAAGCCCACTCGCGTGTCCAGCCCGAACAGCTTGTGCTGGCGGGGGCTGCGCATGTCGGCATCGATGAGCAACGTGCGCTCACCCAATTGAGAAAAAACCACCGCCAAGTTGGCCGCGATGAAGCTGCGCCCTTCCCCAGCCAGCGCGCTGGTGACGGCGTAGCTGCGCGGCGCGCCCCGGGCCGCGAGTTGCTGCAACAACAAGCGCACCCGCAACGAACGCATCTGCTCGGCCACGGCCGCGTGCGGCTGGTAGGCAGCCACCACCTCGGTCGCCACGCGTGACTCGGTCTGGCTCAGGTAGCTGAACCCGAATTGGCTGGACAACGCGGCCTCCAACTCGTCCACGCTGAGCAAGTCGAGCTTGATCGCAGCCTGACCAAAAGGCAGCTTGGAGCGCACCTGCTCGGCGGTGATCTTGAGCACGTCATCGTGCGTGAGGTGTCCACTGGCGACCAAGATCTCCCCGATCGACAGCGCCCGCTCCACGGGAACGAGCTTCTGGTGTTGTTCCATGACAGTCATGTCAGTCCCCTTTTCGCGAAGATCACGCCCGGCCCAACTTCAACAGCGCGGGCGCACGTTCCAGCAACCCACCCGACGCACGCCCATCGCCGAGGCGGGACACGGTGGCCAGCACGGGCAGGCCCAGCAGCGCATCCACGTCCTGCGCGTCGCGGATGACGGGTCTGCGCGTCTCCAGGATCAGCGCCACGCCCATCGCCAGCATCGCGCCGAAGATCAGCCCCACGACCGTGTTGAGCAGGACCCGCGGCTTGGCTGCCGAGATGGGCGGCACGGCTGTCGTCACGATCGACACGTTGTTCTGCTGCAGGCGCGACTCCAGCGCGGCCTGGCTCTGCTGCATGTCGATGCTGTCAAGCGCTTTCTGGGCACGCTCGACATCGCGACGCAACACCACCAACTCGTCGTTGCCGGCCTTCAGGGCCAACACCTTCTGCTTCTGCCGATCAAGGTCGGCCGACACCGCTGCCAGCCGGCGCTCCACGATTTCGCTCGAGCCGCCCACCGTGCGCGCCACGCTCGCACGCTCCTGGTTGAGCTGTGCCTTCTGCGAAGCCAATTGCTCTTGCGCCGCTTTCAGCGTCGGGTGAGACGCACCGAGCTGTTCGCTCAACTGCTTGACCGTCGCCTCCGATCGCGCGATTTCAGCCTTGAGCGAGGCAATCAGCGGGTTGTTCTGCACCTCGGCCGAAGTGTCGAGCCGCATCGCCTGCTGCCGGCGCGATTCGGCGTCCGCCCGCTGCCCCTGCAGCTCCGCCAACTGCGCCGTCAGGCTGGCCAGCTTGGCGTTCTCCACATCGATCTGCCCCTCTCCGACAGACAGCAAGCCCTTTTCCTGCTGGTAGTCCGACAGCTTCTTTTGCGCCAGGCTCAATTGACCCGCGAACAAGCGGCGCTGCTCCTCGAACCAGCCTGCGGCCCGTTTGGCCGGATCCACCTTCAGCTCCAGGTTGACGTCGATGTAGGCCTGCGCGAAGGCATTCGCGAGCGTCGCCGCCCTGACCGGATCAGAATCGGTGAACTGGATGCCGATGATCGACGCCTCCTTGGCCGGCACAACATCCAGGTTGCGCAACAAGCCGAGCGCCAGGAAGGCGACCACATCGCCCTTGCCGTCCGTTTGCGCCATCCAATCGCGCACCAGCTCGGGCTGATCGAGCATGTGCGTGATGCGGACCACCTGCCGTGCCACCCGCTCAGAGCGGATCAGCTCCACCTGTGTCTGCATGATCGACTGCGAAGTCAGCTGCAGCGTCGAGCGACGGCCATCGCCGAAATCGGGGGCCCGCAAGTCCACCAGCACAGACGAGCCCGCCGTGTACTGTTTCGTGGCCACCAAGCTCACCAGGAGGGCCAACAGCGTGATGCCGGCGGTGATCAGCGCCACCAGCGCTCGACGGCTGCGCAGGATCTTGATCAATTGGCTGAGTGTCATGCTGATGCGATGGGAGTGAGGTGAAGAGCGGCCTGCGTGTCGGCATCCCAGCGGGATTCCCTGACCTTCAGCAAGCCGGTGACAAAGCCTTTGGCCCAAGCCATGTGCATCGCGAAAGCAGCGGGCCAGGCCAGCAGTCCCACCAGCGAGCGATGCCGCACGGCCAGGCTCAAGGCCGTGAACAGCAAGATCGATCCGTACAACGCGGGCCAGGCCAGCAGCAGCGGCCACCATGGCCCGAGCAACAAGCCGCCGAACACCAGCACGGCATTGATCGGCACGGCCATCTGCCGCAGGCGCCACGAGTCAGGGTGCTTGCGAATCGTGCGTGAACGCCCCGCCCCGTAGTTCGAGTACTGCTTCCACAGGCCCTTGAAACTGTCGCGCGGCAGGTAGCCAATGCGGATGCCGCTGTCGAGGTAGATGCGCGAGCCGAGGGCGCGCTGGCGGCAATCCAGCTCAGCGTCTTCGTTGTGGCTGAAGGTCTCGTCATACCCGCCCGCCCGACAGAACGAAGCCATGCGGAAGGCAGCGTGGTGCCCGTGGTCGACAAAACCACTGCGCGCCCCGCCCCGGTGGGCCGAACCGCCCGAACCCACCACCGTGTCGGAAACCCAAGCCACGGCCTTCTGCCAAGGCGCATCGCCAACCGAGTCCATGGGCACGACGACCGCATCGGCCTCGTGCGCCTGCATCGAAGCGTGCAGGCGCACGATGAAGCCAGGCGGGTAGCTGGCGTGCGCATCACAGCGCACCAACAAGTCGCACCCCTGTCCGAAGTGCTTCACCGCGAGGTTCACCGCCGCGCTTTGCAGGCGCTTGGGGTTGTGCAGCAAGGTCAGTCGCCAAGGCCACGATGCGGCCAGGCCACGAACGATGTCGGGCGTGCCATCGGTGCTGCCACCGTCCGACACGACAAAGTGAACCGGTGCCCCCACGTCCACGCCCACGCACAGCTCACGCAGCACCTGCTCGATGTGAGCGGCTTCGTTGAGTGTCGGGATGACAACCAGCGTGGCAGGCAGTTGCATGGTGGTGGCGGGGTGAATGGACACGGGTTTTCCAGAGGTCAAGCACAGGTCATGCCCACTCGTGGTTCATCGGTCCACATTTGCCCCCCTCGACCAAGGGCCTTGCGCCCCTTGCCAGCGCAGGCCGACGCGCGCGCCCCGCAGCGGGGCGCACCAAGTCCAGGCGGGTTGCGTCAAAACGTGTCCGGGCGTGGTGCAGATCGCCATGTCCGAAGCCCCGAACATGGTCGCAAAACGCCTCAAACCCCTCAAACCCCCTCATTCGACTGGGTGGCACAGCACATGCATAACCAGAAATCAAGGCTGGTAAACGCTAGCCATGTAGGGAGTGCAGTCATGTCGAGTTCAACGTCATATGTCGTCACAGGTCTGAGCGTCAAATCGCGCCTTCGCGAAAAGAACCGCTTCGATCGCCTCATCACCTGGCTCAACCAGCTGGGCGCGCTGATCCTGCTGACGCTGTTCTCGCCGTTGATGGCTGTGGTCGCCTGGCTGATCTGGCGCAAAGATGGCAACCCCATCTTCTTCGGGCACTACCGCGTCGGCCGCGATGGGCAGATGTTCAAGTGCTGGAAGTTCCGCAGCATGGTGGTCAACTCTGCCGAGATCCTCGCCGAGCTGCTCAAGAACGACCCTGCCGCCAAGGCCGAGTGGGACCGCGACCAGAAGCTCACCAACGACCCGCGCATCACCCCGGTCGGCGCCTTCCTGCGCAAGACCAGCCTCGACGAACTGCCCCAGCTTTTCAACGTGCTCAAGGGCGAGATGCGCCTGGTGGGCCCGCGTCCCATCACCCTCGGCGAGCTCGACCGCTACGGCGAGGCCCGCTGGCACTACCTCAACGCCATGCCCGGCATGACCGGCCTGTGGCAAGTCAGCGGCCGCAGCGACACCACCTATGAAGAACGCGTCGAGCTCGATCGCGACTACGTCGAACAGCGCAGCCTCTGGAGCGATGTCGTCATCCTGGTGAAGACCATCGCCGTCGTCCTGGGCAAAGGTGGCGCGCGCTGACCCCATGACCGACCTCTCCAACGCTCACCACGCCCCCGATCGCGTCCAGGGGCACGTGCTCCACATCGTGGGCGACCTCACCGAAGCCGTTTTCGGCTTCATGGGGCCCGCCACCGAAACGCTCGCGCGCGCCGGCTACCAACAAACCGTGGTGATGCTCGACCAGCCCAGCCACCGCCACTTGCAGGGCCGCTTCCGCAAGGGCATCCACCTTGTCACCGTGCCATGCGAGCCGCGCAGCCGGCGCCATTGGCTGACCCTGGCGCGCGTGGTGCAGCAGCAAATCGGCCAGCAGGCCTTCAGCGCAGTGCACCTGCACGGGTTCCTTCCCTGGGCGCTGGGCACGCGCATGGGCCGCCTGCTGCCGCGCGAGACCCGGGTCTACTACTCGCCTCACGGCTCGCGCACCCTGGGCCTGCTGCGCCCGCTGCAAATCGCCCTGGGGGGCCTGATGTCGCTGGCGGGCGTGCGCCAGCCCGAGGTGATCGCCAGCAGCCTGTCGGACGCACAACGGCTCAAGGGCCTGGTCGCCGCCACCATCCAGACGGCCGAAACGCCCGTTGACGAACGCTTCTTCCAGGCCGTCCGCCACGAGGCGCGTCGCCCCTTGCTTGTCTCGGGCGATCCCGAGGGCAACCCGCGCTCGGTCGAGCTGTTTTGCCGACTGGCGGTGCTGCTCAGCGCCGCCGAGCTGGGCCTGAGCTTCAACTGGTATGGCCCGACCGACGAACTCACCGCCGCGCGCCTGAAAGCGGCCAACGTCGGCGGCTTCTCCATCCATGAAACCGCCGAACTCGTCTCGCGCCTGTCGGCCGGCTGGATCTTCATGGCCGCCAGCGAGACCGAAGAATTCCCCGTCATGCTGAGCTGGGCCATGGCCCTGGGCTTGCCCTGCGTGGCCGCCGACACGCCCCATCACCGCGACCTGATCCGCGACGGCGCCACTGGCCTGCTCTACCGCTCCGAAGAAGAAGCTCTGGCCCAGGTCAGCCGCCTGATCGACGACCCTGCCCTGCGCGAGAAGCTGGGCCAGGCCGCGCGCCAACAGGTGCGTGAGCGCCTGAGCCCGGCGCGCCTGGACCAGGCCATCCTTGGCGCCTACGCTGGCGCACCGGGGCTCGACGCCACGCCGCCGAGGGTGACACCGGCTGAGCAAAGTCCGGCCTGAGTCGGCTCGCGCGCGGACTCTGGCTGGCCCAAGCCAAAATCCAAGCCCTGGCCGCCCAACCGCCCTGGCCCTGCTTCGGGGGCCTTGGAGGACAATCCAGGGTTTTCATGCGACCCGATCCCGAAGATGAAAACGATCACCCTGCGCGAAGGCAAAGAGCGCTCCCTGCTGCGTCAACACCCCTGGGTCTTCCAGGGCAGCATCGCCAAGGGCGGCGGTGACCAGGGTGAAACCGTGCGAGTTCAGTCGCACGACGGCCGCTTCCTGGCCTGGGCCGCCTTCAGCCCCAGCTCTCAGATCCGCGTGCGGGCCTGGAGCTTCGACGAGGCCGAGCGCATCGACGCCGATTTCTTCAGCCGCCGCGTGCAGGCCGCCGTCGCGCTGCGCAAACGCCTGGCCATCGCCTCCAACGGCGTGCGCCTCATCCACGGCGAGGCCGACGGGCTGCCCGGCCTGATCGTCGACCAATACGCCGACGTGCTCTCGGCCCAGTTCCTCAGCGCCGGCACCGAACGCTGGAAAGAAGCCATCGCCGACGCCCTGGTCACCGCCACCGGCTGCCCTTTCATTTACGAACGCTCCGATTCGGGCGTGCGGGGCCTCGAAGGCCTCGCGCCCGTCACCGGCTGGCTGCGCCACCCCGACACGGCCGGTGGCGACAAGCGCCCCACCGGAGTCACCATCGACGAAAACGGCTGGCAACTCACCCTCGACGTGGCCGAGGGCCACAAGACCGGCTACTACCTCGACCAGCGCGACAACCGGGGCCTGTTCGCCAAATTGGTGCATGAACTCGGCTGCAAGACGGTGCTCAACTGCTACAGCTACACCGGCGGCTTCAGCGTGGCGGCCCTCGCTGGCGGCGCAACGCAGGTGACCAGCGTCGACTCCTCGGCGCCGGCGCTGGCGAGAGCCACCCACCACGTCGCCCTCAATGGCTTTGACCCCGCCGCCCACACGGCGCTGGACGCTGACGTAAATGGCACCCTGCGTCAGTTCCTGAAAGATGGCCGCACCTTCGACGCCATCGTGCTCGATCCGCCCAAGTTCGCGCCCAGCGCCGCCCACGCCGAACGCGCCAGCCGCGCCTACAAAGACATCAACCGCCTGGCCTTCAAGCTGCTCAACCCGGGCGGCCTGTTGCTGACCTTCTCCTGCTCAGGTGGCATCGGCGCAGAGCTGTTCCACAAGATCGTCGCCGGCGCCGGGCTCGACGCCCAGGTCGACGGCTACCTGTTGCGCCGCCTCGAAGCCACCAGCGACCACCCCACCACCATCAACTTCCCCGAAGGCGAGTACCTCAAAGGCCTGGCCATCTTGCGCAAGGCCTGAATCACCCCACTTTCGACGAATTTCACGGATTTGTTCAACTGAACAACAATTGGACGAGGGTCTCATCCATTCGTACATAATTGGATGAGAATGTGAATCGTTTTGATTTTGGAAACGGTATGAGCGCCAAGAGCCTTCCAAGGCAACTTTGGGATTTCCGCCGCGGCATGGCCACGGCCCGCGTGCTGTGTCAGCTCGGGCAAGACCATGGGCTCGGCATCGAGCAACTCCTGCAACACACCGGACTGAGTCGCGCCCAGCTCGACGACCCGAAGGGCGAGATCGAGGCCCAGCAAGAGATCCAGATCATCCGCAACCTCATCAGCGGGTTGCCGAACATGGCCACGCTGGGCATCGAGGCGGGCAAGCGCTACCACGTCACCACTTACGGCCTGTGGGGCTACGCGGTGCTCTCCAGCCCGACGCTGGGCATGGCGGTGAGCATGACCTCGCGCATGCTCAACCAGACCTTCTCCCTGACCACCAACGAGGTCGAGCAGGTTGGCGACGAGGTCCTGGTGACCTACCACACCGACCACCTGCCGCCCGACGTGCGCCAGTTCGTCGTCGACCGCGACCGCGCCTCCGTGCTCACGCTGCAACGCGAGATCCTCGGCCAGCCGATGACCTACGTGGCCGTGCAGATGCGCCGCACCGAGCCCTCGCCCGAACTGGTCGAGGCCTACACCGAGCTCTTCGGGGTGCGCCCGCAATTCGGCCAGCCCCACGACCGCAGCGTGTTCGCCGCCTCCTTGATGCACGAGCCCCTGCCCCAGGCCGATCCGCACACCGCCGCCCTGTGCGAGCAGATGTGCAAGAAGCTGGTCGACGCCCGCAGCAGCCGCACCGGCGTGGCCGCCCAGGTGCGTGACCGCCTGATGCGCACCCCAGGCCGCATCCCCGACATGGAAGCCATCGCAGCGGAGATGGAGATCACCTCGCGGACGCTGCGCCGCCACCTCACGTCCGAAGGCGCCTCCTTCCGCGCCCTGCTCGAAGAGGTGCGCTCCACGCTGGCCGAGGAGCTCATGACCAGCGCCAGCCTGACGCACTCCGAGATCGCCGAGCGCCTGGGCTACGCTGACGTCACCACCTTCATCGAAGCCTTCCGCCGCTGGAAGGGTGTGCCACCCAGCGAATTCCGCAAAGCCCAGGGCCTGCAACGCCCAGGCGGCCTGACAACCCGGCGGCGCTTCATCCCGCGCTGAGCAAAAAAGCGGGCGGGCAGATCCGCCCACCGGGTTGGATCCCCCTCCCGCGGGACCGATGGCGCCGTCACCGCGCAGGCTTGCCATCGGTCAAAAGGCCATAAAGGCGGCTTGGACGCGAACTGTTTCACGGTTCGCAGCGCGTCCCCCCGCCTAGACTGCGGGAGACGCGTCCGAGGTTTCCCCCCAACTGCGCAACCTGAACATCGACCTGCCGGCCTGCCCGAGCACGCTGGTCAAGCTGTCCCTGTTGATGGCCGACGAGAACAGCTCGACCGACCAGCTCGCCGCCCTGATCGAGACCGACATGGCCTTGTCCTCGGCCGTGGTGCGCACCGTCAACTCGGCGCTGTTCGGCCTGCTCAAGCGCGTCGAGACCGTGCACGAGGGCATCCGCTACCTGGGCATGGCGCAAGTCGCCGGCCTGACCTACGAAATCGGCCTGCGCGGGGCCTTCCCGCCCAGCCCGCTGCTGCAAAGCATCTGGGACCGCGCCGGCGTGCGCGGCCTGGCCATGGGCCGCATCGCCCGCCAGCTCGACGTTGATCCCTGGCAGGCCCACACCTCCGGCCTGTTCGCCGAGAGCGGCCGCGCTGTGCTCTACGCCTACGATCGCCAGCGCTACGCCGCGCTGGAAGTCGACCCCACCGACGAAGCCCTGCTCTGCGCCGCAGAAATCGAGGCCTTCGGCGTCAGCCACTCCGCCTTGGGTGGTGCGCTGTGCCAGTCCTGGGGCCTCTCGCGCGAGGTCACCGACAGCGTGCGCGCCCGCCCCAACGCCGCCACCCAGTGGGCCCAGGAACGCCCCGCTGTGCAGAAGCTGCTAACCATCGGCGCCGCCGTGGACGCCCTGCTGCTCAACCCCGTTCGCTCGGACGACCCGGCCGAAGTCTGGGCCGAGCTGGAGCCCATCTCGCACCAGGTCGGCCTGCACTTCCAGGCCTTCCAACTCGCCACCATGCGGGTCTGCGAACGCCTCAACATCCCGCAAGGCGAGGGCTGAGACCAGGCGGCCCCCCGGTTTCGCGGGGGTCGCTGTGGCGCACAGAGCTGCGCAAGGCCTTTTGCGCTGTTTGTCCGGTTGACATGACCTGCCGCTCATCGCAGGATCCATGTCCCATTTCACAAACATCAGGGCAGCCTGAAGCAGCGCACTGCGGGGCGAGCTGCCAGGCACCGCCAGTTCGCATGCCGTTCGGTTTCCCCGCCTTCATGCTTCCCCTCATCGGGGGCTCCCCACCGCCAGAGGCGCAAGACCCGGAGCTCAATCGCCAGATCCGTGGCGAGCGCATCCGCATGCTGTTCGCACCCACGGTGCCCGTGGCCATCTCGAGCGCCCTGGTCTGTGTCGCCCTGGCCGTGGCCATCTCCGACCAGACCGGCCGCAGTTGGGCCGTGGGATGGGCCGTGCTGTGTGTCCTGGCGTCCATCGTGCGCCTGCTGCACCTGCGTGCCTACCGCCGCAGCACCCAACGCGACCACCCCATGTGGCTGCAAAGCCTGACGCTGATGTGCGCCCTGCACGGCTGCTGCTGGGGCCTCATCGGCCTGATGATGCCCATCGAGGACATGGTGACCAGCTCGGTGCTGGCCTCGACCCTGGTGGGCGCCTGTGCGGTCGGCACCTTCACGCTGCAGGCCCACCTGCGCCCCAACCTCGCCACCAACCTGCCCACCCTGGTGCCAGCCAGCCTGATGATGCTCTCCAGGCAAGACAGCTACGGTTTCTTCGGCGGCCTGGGCCTGCTCTCGCTGATGGCGCTGATGCTGTTCGAGAGCCGCCGTGCCGAACGCCGCATCACCGAGCTGCTTTGGTTGCGCTTCACGACCGACCGCATCGCCCGTGAGCGCACACACGCCTTGGTGCTGGCCCAGCGCCACAGCGCCGTGAAAGACCAGTTCCTGGCCACCATGAGCCACGAGATGCGCACGCCCCTGCACGGCATCCTCGGCCTGGCGCGCCTGCTGCTCGACCGCCTGCCCGAGCGACCCGGCGTGATGCACGAGTCCCGCCACCAGATCGAGCTCATTGAACGCGCGGGCGAACACCTGCTGCACATCATCAACGACGTGCTCGACTTCTCACGCATCGAAGCCGGCAAACTGCAGATCCAGCACGCCGCCTTCGACCTGCGCACCCTCATCGACGAGGTGGTCGAGCTGCAACGCGTCACCGCCCAGGAAAAAGGCTTGCGCCTGCTCGCCGACGTGCGCCTGCCCCAGCCATGCTGGGTCCTGGGCGATGCCTCGCGCCTGCGACAGATGCTGCACAACCTGGTGGGCAACGCCATCAAGTTCACCGAGCTCGGCGAGATCCGCGTCCGCGTGGGCCACGAGGACCAGGGCCCTGGAGGCAGCATCGCCTTCCACATCCAGGACACAGGCGTCGGCATCCCGGCCGATCAACTCGCCTTCATCTTCGACGCCTTCCACCAGGTCGATGGCGGCTTCGCGCGCCGCCACAAGGGCACCGGCCTGGGCCTGACCATCACGCGCGAGATCGCCCGGGCCATGGGTGGCGAAGTGGCGTGTGAAAGCGAGGTCGGTCGGGGCTCGGTGTTCACGCTCAGGGTGCCCCTGCCCCCAACATCAGTGCCCGCGCACGCTGGCGGCCAAGCCGCCCTCCCGGCGACAGCCACCGAAGCCGCATCCGACCCCGCCACGGCTGCCAGCGAAGCACGCCAGGAAGGCGCCAGCACGCCGTCACGCTTTCACGGCCATGTCCTGCTCGTCGAAGACAACCCCGTCAACGCGATGGTGGCCGAGGCCAACCTGGCCCGCCTGGGTCTGGCCGTCACACGTGCCGAAGACGGCGCCCAGGCGCTGACCTTGCTGCAACACCTCGACAGGCCATTCGACCTCGTCCTCATGGACCTGCAGATGCCCGAGCTCGACGGCATGGAGGCCACTCGCCGCCTGCGTTCCTGGGAAAACGACCAAAGGCTGGAACCCATCCCGGTTGTGGCGCTGACCGCCAATGCGCTGAGCACCGACCGCGCGCACTGCCTGTCGGCAGGCATGGACGACCACCTGCCCAAGCCCTTCCGCGCAGAAGAACTCATGGCGGTGCTGCAACGGCACCTGCCGCCAACGCCCTCGGGCTTGCCAACCTGAAAAAACGAGGGCCCATCGACAACAGCCAGGGCCCTTCGTTCAGAGGTCACGCCATGCGGCGTGGCGCCATCACTGCTGGATGGCTTCCAGCGAGATGGTGATGGTGACGTCGTCACCCACCAGCGGCGCGTACTTGCCGGCGCCGAAGTCGCTGCGCTTGATCTGCGTGCTGGCGTTCGCGCCGATGGCGTCCTTCTTCATCATCGGGTGAGCCATGTTGGCAAAGTGGGTCACTTTCAGCACCACGGGCTTGGTCACGCCCTTGATGGTCAGGTTGCCTTCGATGGTCGAGGGTGCGTCACCGTCGAACACCACCTTGGTCGACTTGAAGGTCGCGGTCGGGAACTTCTCGGTGTCGAGGAAGTCGGCGCCCTGGATGTGACCGTTGAACAGGTTGGAGCCGGTGTCCACCGACTTCATGTCGATGGTGATGTCCACCGAACCCGTCTTGGCGGCCTTGTCGTACACGACGGTGCCGGTGGTCTTGTTGAACTTGCTGATCTGCGTCGACAGGCCCATGTGGCTGTACGAGAAGTTCGCGTACGTGTGGTTGGGCTCGACACCGTAGGTTTCGGGGGCAGCGAACGCCGAGGTGGCGAAAGCCGATGCCAGGGCGGTGGCGGCGAACAGACGGGTCAGGCTGTGGATGCGGTTCATGAAAGCTCCTTGTGTGAAGGCAGGTGAGAAATCGAAAAGGAAAACGAAAAGAACGAACACGCTGACGGCTCGTTAAGAGCGGACGCGCCGATGCTCGACGCCGCGCAGCGCGGCCCGAGCAGCTCGCTCACTGCGCAGGCACGCCTTGCAGCACGAGCTTGAACTTCACCTGGACATCGTTGGCGACGATGGACGTGTCGGCCCAATCGCCATCGCCCACCTTGAAGTCCAGGCGCTTGAGGGTGAAGCCGCCGGTGACCGTGCTGACACCCCCGGCCTGGGCCAACTGCATCGGCACCAACACGTCGCGGCTGCTGCCCTTGATGCTGAGCTTGCCAGCCACCTCGAACTTGCCGCCACCCAAAGCCTTGATGCCCGTGGACTGAAAAGTGGCTTGCGGGAACTTCGCCGTGGCAAACCAGTCGGGCTTGCCGAGCTCGGGGTCTGCATCGGCGCTGACCGTGGCGCTGCCCAGCTCGAAGCGCATCGTGACCTGGCTGGTCTGCGGCGACTTGGGGTTGAAGTTGGTCTGCACGCCAAAGCGTTTGAAACGGCCATTGACGGGCACGCCAAGCTGCTTGATGGTGAAGCCCACTTCGCTTTGCGGCGCCACCAGCGTGACGGCGGGTTCAGCGGCGGAAGCCGTGGCTGGGCTGGTGGCCGACGCCGGCTGGCAAACGGTGGCCAGCATCAGGCAGGCCGCACCAAAGGTCAGGGCGCGAAGGCGGAAGAAAGAAGGCATGGCGGTATTCATGGAGGTGGTCACGGGCAAGCTCCTGGCCGAATGGTTGACTGCGTTTGTCTCGCGAGGCGAAGCCGGCTCAAGCGCCCGCACCCGGGCGCATGCGCGCCAACAGCCCGTCGCGGTCGATGAACTGGTGCTTGAGTGCGGCGCCCACGTGCAGCCCCACCAGGCCGATCAGCGCCCAGGCTGCCAGCGCATGCAGCGGCTTGATGGCCTCGGCCAACGCCGGATCGGGCGCCACCAGATCGGGCAGCGGCAGCACCCCGAACCAGACGATGGGGAAGCCTTTGGCCGAGCTGTAGGCCCAACCCAGCAGGGGCACGGCGAAGAACAACAGGTACATCAGATGGTGGGTGCCATGGTAGGCAGCGCGCTGCCAGCCCGGCATGGTGGACTCGATTTTCGCGGGCAGCGCCGGCGGCCTGTGCGTCAGGCGCCAGAGCAGGCGCAGCAACGACAGCGCCAGGATCGTCACCCCGGCCCACTTGTGCCAATTGATAAGCTTGAGCTTGGTCGGCGAAAAAGGCATGTCGTCAACATACAGCCCCACGCAGAACGCGGTGAGGATCGCCACAGCCAGCACCCAGTGCAAGACGATGGCTGTGAGCGTGTAGCGCGCTGCGGACGAACTGGCAGAAGGAATCGCGGGTTTCATGGCAGGCCACCGAGTGGGCTAGTGGATCACAATGTGTGAGATTAAGGATCTTGGCTTCAGTTGGGTTGAGCGGGTTTGTCCCCTTGGTTCAAATTTTCTGAATTCGAGAGGGCCCCGCACCCAGGCCTCGGGTTGCCCCTGATCCAGCTCTGCCTCCAAGTGTCGAAGTCGCTTCCAACAGTGGCCCACAACCTCATGGAATCTGCCGGCTCATCGAAGTGGTCAAACTGGCTGTTCAGCCGCGACCCCCGGCAACGGTTGCGCATCAAGCGCTCGTTGCTGGCCGCCAATGTGTTCGGCGCCTGCGCACTGACGGCGATTTACGCCGGTTGGATGGGTTTCATGGCCTTCGACGACGTGCGCATGCTGTGCGCGGTCATGGCCATCAACTGCACCCTCTGGTATGCGCTGCTTCGCTCCGGCCTCAACAAGGGCTTCGCCGATCCGGCCCTGACCCTGCCCCAGATCCTCGCGGCGCTGACCATCATCGTCGGCGCCTACGCCGTCACCGGCCCCTTCCATGGCTCGACCATGATGCTGCTCGTGCTGGTGCTGGTCTTTGGCGTCTTCAACCTGAGCCCCAAGGGCGCGCGCATCGCGGCCACCTACACCGTGGGTCTGCTGGGCTGCGTGCAGCTCATCAAGATGGAGACCGACCCGGTCAACTACCCTTTCAAGCTCGAGATCGTGCACTTCCTGCTGACGGCAGCCAGCGTGCCGACCATCTCCAGCCTGGCTTCGCAACTCAGCAGCCTGCGCGTTCGCCTGCAAAGCCAGAAAGACGAGCTAGCCCAGGCGCTCACGCGCATCCAGATCCTGGCCACGCGTGACGAGCTCACCGGCCTCGTCAACCGCCGCCACATGATGGACGTGCTGCTGCAGCACCGCAAACGCCTGCAGCGCTCGGGCTACCACCGCTTCTGCCTGGCGATCCTCGACCTCGACCACTTCAAGCGCGTCAACGACACGCATGGCCACGGCGTGGGAGACGAGGTGCTGCGCCGCTTCGCAACGGTGGCGCAACAGGCACTGCGCGACACCGACGTGCTGGCTCGCTGGGGCGGTGAGGAGTTCCTGGTGCTGCTCAACGACACCACCACAGAACAGGCTGAGGTCGGCCTGGAGCGCGTGCGCGAGATGCTCGCCGACGCGCGCCTGTGCAGCGAGTTGCCCGAGCTGCGCGCCACCTTCTCGGCGGGGCTGACGGCCTATCACTGGGGCGAGCCACTGGACGTGTGCATCGAACGCGCGGACCGTGCGCTCTACGAGGCCAAGGCCGCCGGCCGCAACCGCACGGTCGTTCACCAAGGCCCACCACCAACCCAACGCCCCCACGTCGAGGCCAGCGAGGCCCCATTGCCCAATGGCAGCGCCGACGGCGGCAGCCTGGTCGCTGCGGCCCTGCTGGACCAGGCTGACAACCGAGACGATGAAGACATGCCAGCACCTTGATGGGCCCTTGAGATGCCGCGCTTGTTGCCAGCGCGGCGAACGGGTTATCCTCATTGAACATTGCAAGGTCGTCTTCTTGCCCTTGAGGGCGCGTTTTGAAACACCTGCTTGCAACAGACGAACGTCGGCATGACGGTCGCACCGGGCACACCACCCCTGGCGCGATGCAGTGAAGGCGGCCGCCGCCGAATCAGGCGCTCCGCGAGGGGCCAGGCAGGCGCAATGGCCGTGGGTGGTGACGCAACCTGCCATCCATGACCAGCCTGCCACCAGGCCCCACACCTGCACCGAGCGATGACCAGCTGATTGCCCCCTCGGGGGCCACCGCCGAACGTCGCGACGCGCCTTATCGCCTGATCTTCAATCGCGCCGGCATCGGCATGGCTCGCCTGAACCTCGCGGGGGGCATCGTCGAGGTCAACCAGCGTTTCGCCGACATCGTCGGGCGCCAGCCGAGCCAGCTCATCGGCCTGCATGCCGACGACATCACCCACCCGCAGGATGTCGTGCCTTCGCGCGCCCACCTCGAAAACGTGCTGGCCGGTCGGCAAGAAGGGTTCCAGACGGAGAAGCGCTACGTGCGCCCCGATGGCCAAGTCGTCTGGGCGGCCGTCAACGTGGTGCTGCTGCACGAGGACGATGGGCGGCCACGCGAACTGGTCGCCGTCATCGAAGACGTCAGTGAGCGCCAGCGCATGCAGGAAGCCATGAGTTCCGCGCGCGCGGCCGAGCGAGCGAGCAAGGCCAAGACCGAATTCCTCTCACGCATGAGCCACGAGCTGCGCACGCCACTCAACGCCATGCTGGGCTTCGCGCAACTGCTGCGTGTTGACCCGCGCCACCCGCTGCACGACGAGCAGCGCACCAAGGTCGCCCACATCGAGCGCGCCGGCGCCCACCTGCTGGCCATGCTCACAGACGTGCTCGACCTCTCACGCATCGAAGCCGGCAGCCTGCCGATGTCGATCGAGCCGCTGGCCGTGGGCGATGTCATCGAGGCCGCGCTGGCCATGACCAGCACCCAGGCCACCGACGCCGGCGTGCAACTGCTGGCCACGCCGCCAGAGGCCGGCCTGCGCGTGCGCGCCGATCAACTGCGGCTGCGCCAAGTGCTGGTCAACCTGCTGAGCAACGCCGTCAAGTACAACCGGCGAGCCGGACAAGTGCTGGTGGAAGCCATCGGCGTGAACAACGAGGTCGTCATCAGCGTCAACGACACTGGCCGCGGCATGGACGCCCAGCAGATCGCCCACCTCTTCGAGCCCTTCAACCGCCTGGGCGCCGAACGCACATCCATCGAAGGCACAGGCATCGGCTTGGTCATCGTCAAGCGCCTGGTCGAGCTCATGCAAGGCCGCATCGAAGTCAGCAGCCAGCCCGAACAGGGCACGCGCTTTCGCGTCTGGCTGCCGCGCGCCGAGCGCCAGACAGACGCCGAGGACAGCGACTTCAGCCAGCGCGCCCGCACCAATTTCGGCGGGCTCGACACCGGCGTCGACGCCACCCTCACCCTGCTCTACGCGGAAGACAACGCCATCAACGTCGAGTTGCTGCGCCAGGTCATGCGCATGCGCCCGCAGTGGCACCTCGAAGTCGCACGCGATGGCCACTCGGCGATCGCCATGGCACGCGCCGAGCCGCCCGACCTGCTGCTGCTCGACATGCACCTGGGCGACATGAGCGGCCTCGACGTGTCGGACGCGCTGATGATGGACGTGCACACGGCGATGATCCCGCGCGTGGCGCTCTCGGCCGACGTGATGCCCGACCAGATCACCGAAGCCCGCCAGCGCGGCTTCATCGAGTACCTGACCAAGCCGCTGGATGTCTCGCGGCTGCTGCACCTGCTCGATTGCTGCGCGCGCGGCGAGGCGCCTTGATGTGATGAGCGCCAAGGCGACTGCCGGCCTGCCCGCGAGCGCGGGGTCGGTGCGTCGGGCCACCTGAACGCCCAGAACGCCCAGAACGCCCAGAACGCCAAGAACGCCCCGAAGGCCCCGAACTCAGCCCGAGAAATCGGTGACGAAGCGCCCGCCGTGGAAGACCAGCGGCGCGGCCCCCACGCGACGGCGACAGTGCTCGACCTCGCCGACGAAGATCACGTGGTCGCCTTCATCGTGCTGGCTGCGATGGCGGCATTCGAACACCGCCACGGCGCCATCGATCACCGGCGCGCCAGTGAGCCCTGCCCGCCAGGCCACGCCCTCGTACCGGTCGATGCCCTTGCGCGAAAAGCGCTCGGCCAGCAGGCGCTGGTCGGCCGCCAGCACGTTGATGGCGTAGTGCGTGGCGCCCAGGAAGCCCGGCATCGAACTCGACTGCCGCGACAGGCTCCACAGCACCAACGGCGGCGCCAGCGACACCGAGTTGAAGGAGTTGGCCGTCAGGCCCAGCAGCCGCCCATCCTCAGCCCGCGCGGTGACGATCGTGACACCGGTGGCGAACTGGCCCAACGCGGCGCGGTATTCCTCGGGCGTGAAAGGCGCGGGCGAACCGGGCTGGGGATCGGACATCGACGACATGGGCTGGGGGTGCAAAAGCTTGCAGTGTAGACGGCGGGAATCAACCGCGTGGTGGTGGGCTGTTCGGGCGATGGCATGCGTCGGTCAAGCACAAGGTACTGCGAGCCCATGGCTGCTCAGGCTTTTCCTCCATCTGAGATGGCCTCTGCGGCGCCCCAGCCCCCTGGGCAGACCTTTTTGTGCCAGCAAACGCTGTACTGGATGTGCTGTCGGGGCAGAGGGTGCAATTGCAGAAGCGTTTGCTGACTTCGCCTGACCAAATGCTAGGCCACCAAAGCAACAGCGCGCTTTGGGAAGGCCTTGAGCACCTTCCTGTCCATCGTCACCAGCCTGGCATCCAGGCGCTCGGCCAGGACAACGAACTCGCAGTCGTAGGCTGAGCATTCGCTGCCTCGAACCAGTTCAAGCACTTCGCGCGAAGGCACGTCGAACTCGAAGCCGGCCATCAACGCCTCGGCTTCGGCTTGGAGGCTGCAAGCCTGCTCAAAGCTCAGCGTGCCACGACGCAAGTACCCGGCCAGGATGTTGCGAAACTCGCTGCGCCACAGCGGTGGTGCTGCCCACTCTGGCTCGCGCTCCAGCATGGCTTCAGCGGCTTGCGTGAACTCACCGGGCAGGTACAGGTACGCCAGGATGTTGGTGTCGACAACGATCACTTGCGCCCCGCTCGCTTGGCCGCGTCGATGTCCTGCGCGGTGAATGCGCCTTGGGCCAGGCCAGCACGGAGTTCACGGGCGCGGGCCAGGCGCTCGCTGGGGGCAACTCGGTGAGGCATCAGCACGGCCTCCAGGCAGACGATGGCCTCGCTGTTCATGCTGCGCCGGTGCAACTCGGCGGCAGCCTTGAGCCGCTCATACACGGCGTCCGGGATGTTCTTGAGCGTCAGGGATGTGGGCATGCTAACGCCTCCAATTGCAATCAAAGCAACCAAAACGGTTGCATTTTGGTGCACAAAGGCGTCGTTCGCAATCACCCCTGCTGGGGACACTGGCTCAGGCGATACACCCACACCGGCCTGCCGCCGCCGAGCTCCCAGCGCGCCACCGACTTCCACGCCCGTCCCTCGGCGTCTCGCGCCTCGAACTCCAGGCTGACCAGCCAGCTGCCCGGGCGCATCTCGCGGTGGGCCTTGTCCATGGCGCGCGGCATGGTTTCGGGCCGCTGGAACAGGTAGACGAGCTCGAATGCGGACCAGTCGTCCGCCCACATGTCACCCCGACGCACGCTGGCCCAGGGGCAGCGCCAGGCGCTCACGGCGCGCCACAGGGCGCTCCATTCGACGCCCTCGATGCGGGCTTGGGGCAAGGCTCGGTGCAATTCGATGAGGCCGTCGCCCATGCCACAGCCGGCGTCCAGCACGCGCGCGCCGGCAGGCAGCTTCACGTGCTGGGCCAACTCGGCCAAGGCCCCGCGCGGCGTCGGAAAGACAGGCGCGTCACGCCAGGCGCGGCGGGGGTAGGCCAGCAGCAACAGGGCCAGGGGCGCAAGCCACAACCAAGCCACACCCGCCCCGCCCTGCCCATGTCCACCAGGTTCGCCCGAGCCACTCGTCAGGCCGAGCGCCATCACGCTCAACGGGAATCCAGCCGCCACGAACACGCGCCGCCAGGCGGTGGTGGCCACGAAAGGCAGCAGGGCCGCGCAAGCACCCAGAGCGGTGGGCAGCACCAGGGCGGCCCACAGCGGGGCGCCAGCGGCCCGCAAAGCCCAGGCCAGGGCCCAGGCCGCCAACCAGGTCAGCACGGCCGGCACAGGCCAGCCGAAGGCCCTGGTGAGCAGGTGAGCGGCCGGGTTCATGCTGAAAGCGGCATCAGAAGGCGTGGTCAGGCATGGACGGCATCGGCGTCCGCCACAGGGAAAGGGCTGCCGCGCATCGCAACCGTCACCCGCTCGCCTCGGCTCGGTGCGGGCTCAGGCCGCCTCGCCGCCACCGGCAGCGCGCAACTTGTCCAGCAAGCCATTGAGTTCATCGAGGCTGCCGAACTGGATTGTGACCTCACCCTGCTCGCCACGCACCGTCTTACGGCGGATGTGAATGCTCACTTGCGCCGTGAGCAAGTCAGAGAGCTCTTCTTCCAGGCGCAGCACGTCGCGCGTTTTCTCGCTCTTGACGCGCAGCAGCGGGGTCTGGCGACCCTGACCCTGGGCCTTGGCGACGAGCTTTTCGGTCTCGCGCACGTTGAGCTTCTTGGCCACCACCTCGGTGGCGGTGGTGATCTGCACGGCTTTGTCGAGCGGCAGCAGCGCGCGGGCGTGGCCCATGTCGAGGTCGCCGGCCATCAGCATGGACTGAACGGGCTCGGCCAGGTTGAGCAGGCGCAGCAGGTTGCTGGCGGCGCTGCGCGAGCGGCCCACGGCCTGCGCAGCCTGCTCGTGCGTGAGTCCGAACTCGGCCGTCAGTCGCTGCAAGCCCTGGGCTTCTTCGAGCGGGTTGAGGTCTTCACGCTGGATGTTCTCGATCAGGGCCATGGCCGCAGCGGCCTCGTCGGGCACGTCCTTGACGAGCACGGGCACCTCGGTCAGGCCGGCGAGCCTGGCGGCGCGTGAACGGCGTTCACCAGCGATGATCTCGTACTTGCCACCGCCCACCGGTCGCACCAGGATGGGCTGCATGATGCCCTGCGACTTGATGCTCTCGGCCAGCTCGTAGAGCGAGCCTTCGTCCATGCGCGTGCGCGGCTGGTACTTGCCGGGCTGCATGAGGTCGAGGCGCAGGGTCGAGGGCGTGCCCTCGCCCGCCTGGTTGATTGGGGTGATGTCGCTGACTTTGGGGCCCAGCAGGGCCTCCAGGCCCATGCCCAGGCCTTTGGATTTCTTGGTCGCCATGGGCGTGATTGTCCGACGTTTCAGCGGCGATTCCGGCACGCCCCCAGCACGTCTTCTTGCGTCCGGCGAATCCGAATCTCAGGCCGAGGCCACCACCGTGCTGGCTGGCGCCTTGCGCCCGCTGGCCACGCGCTGGACCAGCTCCTGCGCGAAGGCCACGAAGGCTTGGGCGCCCTTTGAAGACGGGTCGAACACCACGCCAGGCAGCCCATAGCTGGGCGCCTCGGCCAGGCGCACGTTGCGCGGGATCACCGTGTCGAACACCTTGTCCCCGAAGTGCGCCTTGAGCTGGTCGCTGACCTGCTGCTGCAAGGTGATGCGCGGGTCGAACATGACTCGCAACAAGCCGATGAGTTGCAGTTCGCGGTTGAGGTTGGCGTGCACCTGCTTGACGGTGTTGACCAAATCGGTGAGGCCTTCGAGCGCGAAGTACTCGCATTGCATCGGCACGATCACGCCGTGGGCGCAGGTCAGGCCATTGAGCGTGAGCAGGCTCAGCGATGGCGGGCAGTCGATGAGCACGAAGTCGTAGTCGGCGGCCGTGGCTTCGATGGCCGTCTTCAGGCGGCGGTCGCGGCGCTCGAGGTTGACGAGCTCGACCTCGGCACCCGCGAGCTCGCGGTTGGCGCCCAGCACGTCGTAGCCGACCTTCTCGCTGCGCACGCGGGCCTCGGCGATGGTGGCGTCTTCGAGCAGCACATCGTAGACCGAGTGCGAGAGGGTGCGCTTGTCCACGCCCGAGCCCATCGTGGCGTTGCCCTGCGGATCGAGGTCTACGATGAGCACGCGCTGGCCCACCTTGGCCAGGCCAGCGGCCAGGTTCACCGTGGTGGTCGTTTTGCCCACCCCACCCTTTTGGTTCGCGATGCAGAAGATGTGCGGCATGCGCGCATTATCGCCGCAGGGTCGACCAGGTGATCGCCCTCAGGCACGGGGCGATCACTTTGAACGCACGTTGTGGTGGCCCATGCCAGCGCATGGTTCAGCCCTTCTTCGCGGCGGACGTGCTGGATCGCATGTCAACGCTTGGTCGTTTGGCGGAGCGCTGCGGGGCCTTGCGGGGCGCTTTCCGAGGGGTCTCTTGGCGGGCCAACTTGGCCGCCGCCTTGCCCTCCGCCGCTGGACGGTTTTTCATGTGAGCATGCTGCTCAAGCTGCTTGGCGTGGCCATTTGCTTGGACAGCGGCGGCATGCCGGCTCGGCTCCGCCTTTTCGCCTCGCGCAACCTTCTTTTCCTTGGATGGGCGACCTTCGGCGGCCCCGGTCGCTTTGCGATGGGTGGACGCCAGCCGATCAACCTTGGCTGGCTCTCCAGCTTGGTTGGCCTTGACAAAACGCGCTGCGCCAGAAGCGGGCTGGTTGCCCTTGGCTGCAAGCAGCCGCTGCGATGGCTTCGCGCGTTCTTGCGTCCGGCCATGGTCTTGCGCTGCATGCTTGCTCGCTGGGCGAGTGCGGCTTGTGGCCTCGGACTCGCTGGGCCGATTCGAGCGCCCCGTCACGGCCTTGGCTTTTGCAAATGCTGGGTCTGACGACTTGTTGCTGGCGTGCCGTGTCGTCGAGTTTGGGGCCGACAGGGGTTCTTCACGAACACGACGCGTGGCCGTCGTGTCGCGGTGGAGCTTGTCTGGTGTGTGGGTTTTCGCAGCCCCGGCCTTTGCGTTTTCAGGTGCGCGTTCACGCTCCTGGCGAGGTGCCTGCTTGCGCCCCGCCACGCGTTCACCGGCAGCCAAATCTCGGACGCGTCGTGCCGACATGGTCTCCTCGCCGGTAGCCGACACCAGCCGCCGCAAGGGCTTCGGTGGCGTCGCGGTGGCCGGAGCATGCGAGCCCTCCTCCTTCGCCACGGTGCGCGCGGCCTCTTTGCTGGCCCCCGAGGCCTCTTCGTGGAACAGCGGTGTGTCCGGGGTCCAGCCCTTGGGGGGCGACACCTCCACCGCACGGCTCACCTCACCCGCGTCGGCAGCAGACGCAGGGTGGGCGGCCAAACCAGCCATCACGCAAACAACCCACCACCCTGCGGCACGATGCGCCATTCGGCTCCGCACGCTCGGCTGACCATGTCGCTTCAAATTCATCCGCGAGTCCTCATCCAAACCAGGCAGCGCTCGGCATCCAGGCCTGGCACCTGCATTTGTTCCACGTGAAACACCTCGATGTCGGCGGGCAAAACCGCCTGTTCATCGTCGGGCGATTTGCCTTTCATGGCCATCCAGACCCCACCAGGCGCCAAGCGCTCGCGCGTGAGCGAAACAAAATCAGCCAGGGACGCAAACGCCCGAGACGTGATGATGTCATGCTGAGAGTTCAGGTCTTCGACACGCGCGTGTTCCGCACGCAGGTTGGGCAAACGCAACTCCGCTGCCACTTGGCGGATGAAGGCGGCCTTCTTGCCCACCGTGTCCACGCAGCAGACCTGTACATCGGGCCGTGCGATGGCGAGCAAGACCCCGGGCAGACCACCACCACTGCCCACGTCGAGCAAGCGCACGGGGGCTTGACTGGGGGACGAGGCAGCGATTTTCTCGTTGATGTTTCCTGCTGAGGCGGGAGGGGCGCCCACACCACGCCCCGATCCATCGGCCCCGCGTTTTGCCAGGTGAGCCGCCAGATGCGGCAGCACCGCCAAGCAATCGCTGAGGTGGTGGGTGAACATCTCCGGCGCATCGCGCAAAGCGGTCAGGTTGTAGGTGCCGTTCCAGTGCGAGAGCATGCCCATGTAGTCTGCACAGCGCTGCCGCTGCGCCTCGTCCAGGCTGATCCCGAGGGAATCCAACACAGGCCCCAGCGCGGCCAACCATTGCGCCTGAGACCAGTTGATGGCTCTGTGCACGTTTGATTTGGGAGCCTGACGAGGCTGTGGTCGAGACGCTGACGCACCACCGCCACCGACATGGTTGCTGTGACCGAGTGGTCGCCTGTATCCCTTCATGCCGCCTCTCCTGCAGCGTGAGTTTGGGAAGAACCGGGGGCAGGCGTGGCGCTGTCGGTTGCCCCGCCCCCGCCGGTGAAGCCCTTGAACCGCCCCTTCTTCAAGTGGATCAGCAGCAGCGAAATGGCCGCCGGCGTGATCCCCGAAAGGCGTGCGGCCTGCCCCAAGGTTTCGGGCCGATGCTTGTTCAGCTTCTGCCGGGCCTCGTGACTGAGGGCGCTCACGGCCATGTAATCCAGATCTTCGGGCAGGCGCAGATTCTCATAATGAGCCGCCCGCTCGACCTCTTCGTTCTGCTTGTCGATGTAGCCGGCGTACTTGATGCTGATTTCGACCTGCTCAATCACGGCCTCGGCCAACTTGGCGCCCAAAGCGCCCGTCAACGCGGCACGGCCCGTTGTTTCACGTGGAACATCGCCGATCTGGGGCGTCATCGACTTGCCCGTCTCAGCCCGGAGGCGCGCATGGTTGTCCGCAGCGACCTCCCCTGCCTCCGCCGCCTGGTCATAGTTCACCCCAGGTCGGCGCAACAAGTCAGCAAGGCTGTACTCACGCTCAAGGGCCTTGCCCACCAGTCTCTCAGCATCAGCCGCCGGCAAGGTGGCGGGCCGTACCCAGGTGTTGCGCAGCCAGGCTGTTTCACGTGAAACAGCGTCCCGCTTGCGGTTGAATGCATTCCAACGCCTGTCGTCCACCAGACCGATCTCACGACCCAGTTCAGTCAGACGCATGTCGGCGTTGTCCTCGCGCAGCTGCAGGCGGAATTCGGCACGGCTGGTGAACATGCGATAGGGCTCGGTCACGCCCTTGGTGATGAGGTCATCGACCAGCACGCCAAGGTAAGCCTGGTCGCGGCGCAGCGTGAAGGCGTCTTTGCCCTGCGCCTGCAAGGCAGCATTGACTCCGGCGTACAGGCCCTGCGCCGCCGCTTCTTCGTAACCCGTCGTGCCGTTGATCTGACCGGCGAAGAACAGACCGCCAATGGCTTTGGTCTCGAAGGTGGACTTCAGCTCACGCGGGTCGAAGTAGTCGTACTCGATGGCGTAGCCTGGCCGCAGGATGTAGGCGTTCTCCAGGCCAGGCATGGTGCGCAGCGCGCCCAGTTGGATGTCGAACGGCAGCGAGGTGCTGATCCCATTCGGGTAGAACTCGTTCGTCGTCAGGCCCTCGGGCTCCAGGAAGATCTGGTGCGAGTCCTTGTCGGCGAAACGGTTGATCTTGTCCTCGATGGAAGGGCAGTAGCGCGGCCCCACCCCTTCGATCACGCCGGTGAACATCGGGCTGCGGTCGAAGCCCGAGCGGATGATGTCGTGCGTGCGCTGGTTGGTGTGCGTGATCCAGCAAGGCAGTTGGCGAGGGTGCATCTCGGGCGTGCCCAGGAAGCTGAACACCGGCACCTCCGGGCCCGTGGGCGCCGACAGCGGCTCGCCGGGTGCGCCCCAGCCGCCCACCAGACCGACGCCATCCCCCGGCTGTTCGGTGAGCTTGCTGAAATCGATGCTGCGCCCGTCGATGCGCGGCGGCGTGCCGGTTTTCAGGCGCCCTTGCGGCAGCTTGAGTTCCTTCAAGCGACCGGACAGCGACACGGCCGGCGGGTCACCCGCCCGCCCAGCGCTGTAGTTGTTCAGCCCGACGTGGATCTTCCCGTCCAGGAAGGTGCCGGCCGTCAACACCACCGCACGCGCGCGAAAACGCAACCCCACCTGCGTGACGGCACCCACCACCCGGGCCCCATCGCCATCGCCCTCCACCATCAGGTCGTCCACCGCCTGCTGGAACAGCCACAGGTTTGGCTGGTTCTCCAGGCGACGGCGGATCGCGGCCTTGTAGAGGATGCGATCGGCCTGGGCGCGGGTGGCCCGCACCGCCGGACCCTTGCTCGAATTGAGGATGCGGAACTGGATACCGCCTTCGTCGGTCGCCAGGCCCATGGCCCCCCCCAATGCGTCCACCTCTTTGACCAGGTGGCCCTTGCCGATGCCGCCGATCGACGGGTTGCAACTCATCTGGCCCAGCGTCTCGATGTTGTGGGTGAGCAGCAGCGTGGCGCAGCCCATGCGGGCCGCAGCCAGGGCGGCCTCGGTGCCGGCGTGGCCACCACCGACCACGATGACGTCAAATTCTTGGGGATACAGCATGCGCACCTCGCTGGCAAAGCTCATGGGAGCCTGGGAGCCGGCCCGGATGCCAGCTCGCCAGCCCGCGCCGACTTTTGTCGGCTCTCGGGGTTGCCTCATTTTTGAGCAACCTTCCATTTTACCCAGGGCTCATGTCCTGTGGGACGCTCGATGCGCGATTCCGTGGCATCGCCACGGGCATCAGGCCCATGCCTGCCCGGCGCACAATCTCGCCCATGAAATGCCGCCCAGCCTGCGCCGCCTGCTGCATCGCCCCGTCAATCAGCACCCCCATGCCGGGACTGCCCCATGGCAAACCCTCTGGCGTGCCCTGCCCTCACCTCGACGAGGCCCTGCGCTGCCGCCTGTTCGGTCAACCCGAACGCCCTGCCGTGTGCGGCTCGCTGCAACCCTCACCCGAAATGTGCGGCGACAGCCGAGAACAGGCCCTGCGCTGGCTCGGGCACCTCGAAGAAGCCACCCGGACCACCCCAGAGCGATGACACCGGCGCCACAGCCCCCGCACAGTGCCGCCCGGCGCGCACGCCCGCGTCCAGCGCAAAACGCAAGGCCCAAAGCAAAAAACCCGAGCCCGGCACCGCACCGAACTCGGGTCTTGGGCGCTCGCCCAGCGTCCTTCAAGCCCTTGACAAGGCGTCAGCGCGGGGAGAAGTCGGCCCCGCCGCAGCCCCAACTGCAGCCGCAGGCGGCTCATCCTTGCCTTCGAGCAACCACTCGGGCGGTGCACCGGCTGCCTCGCCCGTGAGCTGCGTCATCTTCTCGCGCAGCCCCTCGGTGGTCAGGCCCTTGCCATGCGGCGCCCAGCCCGGCGGCCCGAACAGGTAGCCGAGGGCATGCAGCGGGTTGCGCACCTTCAGCAGGTCGCGCCCGATGGCCACCCACTCGGCCAGCAGCACCCACAGCGCGTTGTACGAGGTCTGCGACTTCACCAGCCCATAGCGAATCGGCACGCCGTCCTTCTCTTCCACGTAGGTGCCGAACAGCCGGTCGAACAGCATGATCGTGCCGCCGTAGTTGCAGTCCAGGTACTCGACGTTGGCGGCGTGGTGCACGCGGTGCGCCGACGGCGTGTTGAAGACACCCTCCATCCAGCCCAGCTTGGAAACCATGTCGGTATGGATCCAGAACTGGTAGACCAGGTTCAGGCCATAGGAGATCAGCACCGCGTCGGGCGAAAAGCCCAGCAGGCACTGCGGCGCGAAGAACACGAAGCCGCCCGTCACCTTGCCGGTGATCGACTGGCGGAAGGCCGCCGACAGGTTGTACTGGTTGCCCGAGTGGTGCACCTGGTGCGAAGCCCAGTACCAGCGAATGCGGTGACCCGCGCGGTGCATCCAGTAGTAGAAGAACTCGGTGCAAAAGAACATCGCCACCCAGCCCCACCAGGTGTCCATGGGCACCGTCCAAAGGCGATGCTCGTACATCCAGGCGCCGAAGGGCAGCGAGGCACCGAGCACCACGCCCATCGGGATGGCTTCCACCACGGTGCGCCACAGGTTGATGCGCACCGTCGTCCAAAAGGCGCGCCAGTCATAGGACCCGCGGCCGGCCTTGCGGCCGATCAGCACGCCTTCCATCGCCGTGACCGCCACGGCGGAGGCCCCCAGGATGGCCATCATGGCCTGGATGACATTCAACTTCTCGATCATGTCGGGCTCGATTCTTGGTTGTTCGTCACTGACTCATTCGTCAACGCCTGAACCATAGAGACAACCCCGCGCCTTGTCGCCCGGGGAAGCCCTTTCGGTGCGCGTTAAACCCCGTGAGTAAGGGGGCCACGCGTTTGCGCTGCGTCAGCTCCCTGCCCCGTTGTCGCCCCGTCCCACCCTCAACCTGGCTCAGGCGGCGTCGAGCGCGCAGGTGTAGAACCAGCGCCCGCCCTCGCGCACGAAGCCGCTGCGTTCAGCCAGGCGGTGCGCACGGCCCCCCAGCTTGCTGCGTGCCACGAAGCTCACTTCGCCCTGGTCGGGCCCGAGCAGCGCTGCACGCTTCACCTCCAGCCCCAGCCAGCGCAAACCGGGCTCCGGCGGCTCCAGGGCGGCCGGACGGTGATCAGGGTGCCAAGTGGCCAGCAGGTAGTCGCGCAAGTCGAGCACGAAAGCGCTGTAGCGCGAGCGCATGAGCGCCTCCGGATCGGGGGCCTGGAGGTGGAGCGGCCCTGCGTGGTAGCGCCCACAGCAGGCCTCGTAAGCCAGCCCCCGTCCGCACGGGCACGGGGAGGCAGGCGCCAGGACCGAGGCCGATGTCGTCATTCGGTGCCGCCCTGCCCTTCGGCCTCATCGGCGGCCTGCAAGGCCAGGTAGACCTCGCACACCCCACGCAGGTAGACCAAGGTGGGCAACACCAGGGCCAGCGCGAAGATCACCCCGCCGCCCACCGAGGCCGCCGAGATGTAGGTCAGGTCGCGCGCGGCCACGGTCGACACGTCGGCGATCATCACCGTGCGGCCGAACAGCCCGGCCATCAACACCTGCGGCGGCACATTGACACCGAGCACGGCAACCGAAGCCTCGGCCATGACCCGACCACCGACCAACACCATCACGCTGGTCGCCGCGCCCACCAGGCCCGTGGCCAGGCTGACGCCGCCCGTGAGCACCCCGGCCTGCAACAAACGCTCGCGGATGAGACGCCACAGTGTGCACACCGCCTGCCAGGTCGAGGCACCAGACCACACGGTGGGCCCGGTCAGGGGCGCCACCACCGCCACGCCCGCCAACATCGCCAGCCCGATCAGCAGCACCGTGACAGGCACCGCCAGCGCGAACAGCCACACTCCCAGCTCACCCAGGCCACTGAGCCAATACAGGCCCAGCACGGCACCGGCCAGCGCAGCAGCGGCCAGCATCATCGTTAGCAAGGCCAGCAACACCCGGTGGCCGATCCCCAAGGCGTCGAAAACCGCGTCACGCGGATCGCGCACGGGTCGGCCCATGGCCCGGTCCATCAGCATCAAGCCCGCCGCGTTGGTGCCATAAAAGGCGATGAACAGCGCCGCCGTGCCCAGGCCAATGGCCCATGGCAACTGGCCCTGCCCATAAGCCCGGATCGCTGACGCCATCGATGTGCCCGCGCCTGCGTAGGCCACCAGCAGCATGTACATGGCACGGCCATCACGCACGGCCTCGATGCTGGAAAGCACCCTCACCAGCGCCTGCCACCAATCGAACCGGCTGCCGCGACCGAGGGCACGGTTGAGGGTTTCAGGTGCGTTGGGCATCGTGTTTTCGGACTCGGGTGAGGGTTGAATGGGTCTCGATCATAGGGCTGGCCCCTATGAAAACCTGAGGGTCGGGTACCACAAAAGTTCATCAAAGTGGCCGTCGGCCGAAAAATACGGGTGGGAAACGCTGGTGCAACCCAAAACCTTCACCCATAATGGTTCAGTCTGTGTCTGGAAGCGGCACCGTCTTTGGAATGGGTCCTGATGGGTTGAAGCTCCACATGGTTACTTTGAAAGGGGCTCACTCGTGGGCAACAAACTTTACGTGGGCAATCTGGCCTACTCCGTGCGTGATCAGGATCTGAGTGACGCTTTCTCCCAATACGGTGCCGTGAGCTCCGCCAAGGTCATGATGGACCGCGAAACCGGCCGTTCCAAGGGTTTCGGTTTCGTGGAAATGGGCTCCGACGCTGAAGCCCAGGCCGCCATCAACGGCCTGAACGGTCAGCCCGTGGCAGGCCGCGCAGTGGTTGTCAACGAAGCTCGCCCCCGTGAAGAGCGTCCCGCTGGTTTCCGCAGCCCCTACGGCGGCGGCAATGGTGGTGGTGGTGGCGGCGGCTTTGGCGGCGGTCGCCGTGAAGGTGGCGGTGGCGGCTACGGCGGTGGCCGTCGCGAAGGCGGCGGTGGTGGCTACGGCGGTGGCCGTGGCGATGGCGGCGGCGGCTACGGTCGCGGCGGCTACTGATCGCCGGGTGCACCAAGCACACCCTCGCTGGGCGGCTTTCACGCCCGGCACATGAACAAGGCCCTGCGGGGCCTTGTTTTGTTTCAAGGTCCGCAAGGCCTGTCACGCATCGACACAGGTCTCCGTCATCCCCTCATGCGGCGACCGCGTTGAAAAGGCATGAAGACCTCATCTCTCCGCCCCCTGCTTGCCTTGGCGACCCTCGCCGCCTCGGTGTCGTTCAACCCTGCCGCCCAGGCGCAAAACGTCGGGGTGAGCATTGGCGTCAGCCAACCTGGCTTCTACGGCCGCGTCGACATCGGCAACACCCAGCCGGTGCTGGTCTATCCGCAGCCGGTGGTCATCGCGCCGCCAGCCTATGGCGTGTATCAGCGCCCGATCTACATGCGCGTGCCACCGGGCCATGCCAAGGATTGGAAGCACTACTGCTCACGCTACAGCGCCTGCAATCAGCCGGTGTATTTCGTGCGTGACGATGGCGGTCACTACCGGCCCTATGGCCGACCCGGAGGAGATGACCACGATCACGACGACCATGACCACGGTCCCGGCAAGGGCCATGGGCATGGCAAGGGTCACGGCCGAGGCCGGGACTGAGTTCGCATCACGCCGGGCGCAAGACCGCGCAGGGCGTGATCAGCGGGATGCTGAAACCAGGCTCCCGCGCACCCGACCGCCCAGCTCCGTGATGCCGGCGGGCTCGTCGTGCCGCAAGGTCTGGGCCTTCACCACGCTGCCTTCGCGCAGCACCGTCACAGGCTGACGCGAAGTCAACACCCGCACGCGGGTGTCGAGTTCCAGTCGCTCGCCCAGGATGCGGGTGACGCCAGCACCCTCGCTGGCATTGGGATCGACACGCAGCGGCAGCACCGCACCAACGTCGGCCAGCCGCACGTCGGCTTCGCCGGTCAGGCTGGCCAGGCCCAGGCTGTCGTTCCATTCGCCTTCGCGCGCCTGGGCGAGCAGGCGCCGGCCATCGGGGTTGCGCATCGCCAATTGCATGGCGTCGATCTGCACGGCCTGCGTGACCTGGTAGTGGCGCATGCGCTCGCCGTCCACAACGGCCTCAAGCCGGCCTTGGGCGTCGAAACGGGCCAGCCGGGCGTGGGCCAATTCGTAATCGGGCGTGCCTTGGTCGGGCAGGGTCGCGCGGGCCTCTTCGGTGTGGGGTGATGACACCACCAGCCACCAGGTGAAGCCGGCCAGCAAGCCGGCAAGCACCAGTGGCGCAGCCGCTTGGGCACGTGCCAGCCAATCCATCCGGGGCGCCCGACCGCTCATGCCTTGGGCCCGTCGCTGTTGGTGTCGAGCGTCTCCAGGTGGCCGTGCAGCAGCGCCTCGTAACGGCCGGTGGCCCACAGCAGCAGGTCGCAGCACTCGCGGGCCGCGCCATGGCCACCTAACAGGGGGCTGACGTGGTCGGCCACGGCCTTGACCTCGGGGTGCGCGTTGGCGGGCGCCACGGCGAAACCACAGCGCGTGAGCAGCGGCAGGTCGGGCCAGTCGTCACCCATGGCGGCGGTTTGCTCCCAGCTCACGCCGAGTTGCGCGAGCAGCGGTTCGGCGGCAGCCAGTTTGTCGTGCACGCCGAAAACGGCGTTGAGCAGGCCCAGGTCTTTCAGGCGACGGCGCACCGAGGGCGAATCGCGGCCAGTGATGACGATGGGCGTGATGCCGCCCTGGGCCAGCAGCTTGAGGCCATGGCCATCGAGCGCGTGGAAAGCCTTGAGCGTTTCGCCAGCTTCGCTGATGTAGATCGTGCCGTCGGTGAGCACGCCGTCGACATCGAAGATGGCGGCGCGGATGCCTTGTGCCTGCTGGCGCAGCGCGGCGGGGAATTGCAGCGTGGGGGTCAGGGCTCGCATGTCATGTCACCTCAGATCACCTTGGCGCGCATCAGGTCGTTGGTATTGACGGCGCCCACGAGCTGGCCGCTGGCGTCGGTCACCAGCAGGGTGTTGATGCGGTGGTCTTCCATGAGGCTGACGGCCTCGGCGGCGAGCACGTCGTCGCGGATGGTGCGCGGCGACGGGCTCATGAGTTCACGCGCTGTGAGCGTGCGCAGGTCGACGCCGGCTTCGATCTTGCGGCGCAGGTCTCCGTCGGTGAAGATGCCCAGCAGGTGGCCTTGCGCATCAACCACGGCGGTGGCGCCCAGGCCCTTGCGGCTCATCTCGGACATCACCTCGCCAAAGCCCACTTCGGGCGCCACGCGCGGCACGGCGTCGCCACTGCGCATCACGTCGCGCAGGTGGGTCAGCAGCTTGCGGCCCAGGGCGCCGCCGGGGTGCGAGCGCGCGAAGTCCTCGGCCTTGAAGCCACGCGCATCGAGCAGCACCACGGCGAGTGCATCGCCCAGCGCCATCTGCGCGGTGGTGGAGGCGGTGGGGGCGAGGTTGAGCGGGCAGGCCTCCACCGCCACGGCGCTGTCGAGCACGATGTCGGCGTGGCGGGCCAGCGATGACTGCGGCTTGCCCGTCATGGCGATGAGTGGCACGCCCTGGCGCTTGAGCACGGGCAGCAGGGCCGTGAGCTCTTCGCTTTCGCCAGAGTTGGAGATGGCAAGCACCACGTCGCCGGGCTGGACCATGCCGAGGTCGCCGTGGTGGGCCTCGGCCGGGTGCACGAACATGGCCGGCGTGCCGGTGGAGGCGAGCGTGGCAGCGATCTTGCGTCCCACATGACCGCTTTTGCCCATGCCCATGATGACGGCCCGGCCGCGGCAGGCCAACACGGTCTGCACGGCTCGGATGAAGGCCTGGCCGGGTTCGCCGTCGAGGCGGGCGCGCAATTCGGTGAGGGCGCGGGCCTCGATGTCGAGCGCCTGGCGGGCCAGCTCGACGAGTTCGGCGGGACTGAGGTTGGAGTGGGGAAGGTTCACAAGCAAGACATCACGGTGACGCCCCGGCAACATCGCGGCGCCCCAGCGGGCACCGCCACCGTGGCAGTTACGATCGGGAGATTCTAGGGACAACATGGCATCCACGCTCGAACTCACGCTGCTTTACCTCTTCGCCGCCGTGATCGGCGTGGTGCTGTGCCGACTGGCCAAGCTGCCGCCCATGCTGGGCTACCTGGCGGTGGGTGTGGTGATCGGGCCCAATGCGCTGGCCTTGGCAAGGGATTCGGCTGGCATCGAGTACCTGGCCGAGTTCGGCGTGGTCTTCCTGATGTTCGTCATCGGGCTGGAGTTCAACCTGCCCAAGCTGCGCAGCATGCGCTCGCTGGTGTTCGGCCTGGGCTTCAGCCAGGTCACGTTGACGATGGCGGCCACGCTGATCGGGCACCTCGCCTTGAGCGCGGCGCTGGCGTGGCTGGGCGCCCGCGGGATGATGACGGGCATGGAGCGCGGCCTGCTCGGCTGGGGCGTCGATTGGCAGAGCGCCGTGGCCTTGGGCGGCGCGCTGGCGATGAGCTCCACCGCCATCGTCGTGAAGATGATGGCCGACCGCATCGAGCTCGACACCGAACACGGTCGCCGCGTGATGGGCGTGCTGCTGTTCCAGGACCTGGCCGTGGTGCCGCTGCTGGTGCTGATCCCCGCCCTGGGCGACAGCGCCGCCGAGATGACGACCACGCTGGCCTGGGCCTTCGCGAAGGCCGCGTTGCTGCTGACCATCCTGTTGGCGGGCGGGCAGCGCGTGATGCACTTCTGGCTCAAGCTGGTGGCGCAGCGCAAGAGCGAAGAGCTCTTCATGATGAACGTGTTGCTGGTCACGCTGGGCCTGGCCTGGTTGACCGAGCACTTCGGGCTGTCGCTGGCGCTGGGCGCCTTCATCGCCGGCATGCTGATCGCCGAGACCGACTACAAGCACCAGGTCGAGACCGACATCCGCCCTTTCCACGACCTGCTGCTGGGCCTGTTCTTCATCACCATCGGCATGAAGCTGGACTGGCACAGCCTGGTCGACAGCTGGGCGCTGGTGCTGGTGCTGGCCACGCTGCCCGTGGTCTTCAAGCTGGGCCTGGTCACGGCGCTGGCCAAGGCCTTCGGCGCGCCCACCGGCGTGGCGCTGCGCACGGGCCTGTACCTGGCGCAGGCCGGCGAGTTCGGCTTCGTGCTGGTGACGCTGGCGGCCGACCATCACCTCATCCCCGCCCGCGTGGAAAGCCCGCTGCTGGCGGCCATGGTGCTGTCGATGCTGGCCACGCCGCTGATCATCCAGTACAGCAACCGCATCGTGATGCGCGTGTCCTCCACCGACTGGCTGATGCAGTCGCTGGCGATGACGAAGATCGCCACGCGCTCGATCAACGCCGACCGCCACGTCATCATCTGCGGCTACGGGCGCAGCGGCCAGAACCTGGCGCGCCTGCTGGACCAGGAAGGCATCCCCTACATGGCGCTGGACCTCGACCCCGACCGCGTGCAGCAGGCGCAGGCGGCCGGCCAGAGCGTGTCCTTCGGCGATGCGACGCGGCTGCAAAGCCTGCAGGCCGCAGGGCTGGGGCGCGCCAGCGCGTTGGTCGTGACCTACCCGCACACGGCTTCGGCGCGCAAGATCTTGCGGCTGGTGCGTGAACACGCGCCGCAAGTGCCGGTGGCCGTGCGCACCATCGACGACGCGCCGCTCGACGAACTGCAGCAGGCCGGCGCCACCGCCGTGGTGCCCGAGGCGCTGGAGGGCTCGCTGATGCTGGCCTCGCAGACGCTGGCGCTGGTGGGCGTGCCCATCCGCCGCGTGATTCGGCTGGTGCAAGATCAGCGCGTGGCCCGCTACGGCCTGCTGCGCGGCTACTTCCATGGAGCCGACGACGACAGCGTCGACGAGCTGGAGTTGCAGCGCCTGCGTTCGGTCACCCTGACGCCTGACGCTGCCGCGATCGGCCAAACGTTGGAAGCGGCCTTGCACGAAGTGCTGGCCGACGTGACCGTGGTGTCGGTGCGCCGCGCCCATGGCCGTGTGGAAACGCCGTCGCTGGGGCTTGAGCTGGCCGCTGGCGACACCTTGGTGATCTCAGGTCGGCCTCGGGCCCTCGCGCACACCGAGGCGCTGTTGCTCAAAGGATGAAGCCCCCCAGGGGCCCAGTGGATGTCCCTAGCCAGGCGGGCGATGACGGGAGCAAACTCGCATCAACAACAATGCGCCAGGGTCTGATGGGCCTTCTGTCGGCGCCATGGAGAGCCCGATGAGCCTCGCGCCCCGCCCCGCGCCAGACAACCCACCCGGCACCCCGCCCGACGTCGACGCCTCAGCCGCCGCCGAACGGCTGCCATCGCTGGCCGACCTGCGGCAGACCCTGCGCCGCATCTGGGTCGCAGCAGCGCTGTGGACGGTCGCGGTGACCGCGCTCACGGCCTGGGGCATCGCCGAGCAGATCGAAGACCACCGGCGCGAGCAACTTGGCCTGGCCCGACAAAGGCTGGATAACCTCCACGAGATCATCGACCTGTCTTTCCGGCAGCTCACCTCGCTGCCCCAGGCGATGGCGCGTCACCCCCTGGTCCTCGACTACCTGCGCCAACACCGCCCGGCCATCAACCGGCCATTGAGCGAGACCGAGCGCCGCAGCCTCGCCGAGCGCCTGGCCCGAGACCCCGTTCAGCAGCGCCTGGGCGAGCACCTGCAAGCCGCCACGCGAGACTTTCACGTCAGCCGCATCTTCGTCAACGAACCCGGCGGCAACACCATCGCCGACAGCGACCAGGACCGCCCCAGCAGCGCCATCGGCATGAACGTCCAGGGCCGGCTTTATCACCACCGCGCACTCAGCTCTGCGGATGGCCGCGCCTCGCAGTTTGCGGTCAGCCGCACACGGCTGATGCCAGGCTTTTACTTTTCGGCGCGGGTCGGCGAGCTCAATGATCCGCTGGGCGTGCTCGTCGTCATGCAAGACGCCCAGTCGCTCAGCCGCTTGCTGGATGATGGCGAGCGACGCATCTTCGTCTCCGATGACCAAGGCGTGGTGCTGATGAGCAACCACGCGCAAGATGCGCTGCAGCGCCTGCCCTGGGTGCCACACGTCGGCATCGACCGCGAGTCAGACCGGCAGCTCTACCAGCGCGATCCAGGGCTGCTGCCCTGGCAGGCCGAGAAAGTGCGGGTGGGCAACCAGCTCGTGCAAACCTTGACGATCGACGGCTCGCGCCACCTGGCCCTGTCCCAGCCCCTCGATCACGGCCGCCTGACCGCCTGGGCCCTCGTGCCGTTGCACGGCGAAGGCATGCTGATCGCCATGGGCGCGGCAGCCGGCCTGAGCGTGATCCTGCTGGGCCACGGCGCCATGGCCTTGTTGGCACAGCGCGCGCGCCGGCTCGAAGATTCGCATCGGGCACGCCAGCACCTCGCCGACATGGCCCACGCGCTGCCTTTGACCATCTTCCGCTGGCAGCGCAACCCTGATGGCCAGGGCCGCTTCACCTTCATCGGCGATGGCGTCAAGCGCACGCTCGGCATCGACGCTGACACGCTGATGGCCGAACCCGCGCGCGCCTGGCAACTCATCAACGCAGCCCAGGACTCGCCGCCCGAACAGAAAGTCGAGTTCGCCATCGTGCGCAATGGCCACCACGCGTGGCTGTTGTGCGAGAGCCAGTGCACCCGGCAGCCCGATGGCAGCCTGGTCTGCAATGGCTACTGGGCCGACATCACCGACCGCAAGCAGGTCGAGGCGCGCTCGCAAGCCGTCTTCCGCCATGCACCGGTGGCCTTCCTTTTCTTCAATCAGGAACAAGGCATCACGCGCTGCAACCCGCAGGCACTGGAACTCTTTGGCGCCGACAGCGAAAAAAAGCTCCTCGGCCTCATGCCCCACCTGCCACCGCTGTCGTCACCCGAAGCCTCTGAGCGCCATGCCGAGCACGAGCGCGCGCGCCAGGCCATCGCCGACCGCCAACCCATCACCCTCGACTGGCGGCACCGCCGCCTCAATGGCGACACCTTCGATGCCGAAGTCGTGCTCATCCCGTATGACCACGATGGCCGCCTGCAACTCTGCGCCATCGTGCAGGACGTCACCTTGCGCAAGCGCGCCGATGCAGCCCTGCGCGCCGCCCACCAGGCCTCCGAAGCCGCCACGCTGGCCAAGACGCACTTCCTGGCCAACATGAGCCACGAGATCCGCACCCCCATGAACGCCATCATGGGCATGAGCCACCTCGCCTTGCTCGACGAACTCCCGCCGCGTGCACGCAACTACATCCAGAAGGTGCACAGCTCGGCGGCCAACCTCTTGCAGATCCTCAACGACGTGCTCGACATCTCCAAGATCGAATCGGGCAAGCTGGCGTTGGAAGCGGTTGATTTCCAGCTCGAAAACGTCATCAGCCACATGGCCGACGTGCTCGGCGTGCGCGCCGAAGAGAAAGGCATGGAGCTGCTCTTCACCGCCCTGCCCGACATCCCCACCGCCCTGGTGGGCGACCCCGTCCGCCTGGGTCAGGTGCTCATCAACCTGGGCACCAACGCCATCAAATTCACCAGCCAGGGCGAGATCCTCATCGGCTGCGAGCTGCTCTCGCGCGAGGATGGCCACGTCTGCCTGCACTTCTGGGTGCAAGACAAAGGCATCGGCATGGACGAAGAGCAGATGCGGCTCCTTTTCGTGCCTTTCTCCCAAGGCGACAGCTCCACCACGCGCCAATACGGCGGCACGGGCCTGGGCCTGGCCATCTCGCGCCAACTGGTGGCGATGATGGGAGGACGCATCTGGGCCGAAAGCAAGCCGGGCCAGGGCTCCACCTTCCACTTCACGGCGCGCCTGGGCGTGCAGGCCCAGCCCCATGGCCGCCGAGCCCTCATGGCCAGCGAGATGGCGGGCAAACGCGTGCTGCTGGTCGATGACAACGCCGCCGCGCGCGAAGTGCTCGGCGACATGACCCGCCGCCTGGGCCTGGACGTCGAGGTCAGCGACAGCGGCGAACAGGCTTTGCAGCGCATGCGCTCGGCGCTGGCAGAGGGCCGCCCTCACCAGATCCTGCTGACCGACTGGAAGATGCCCGGCATGGACGGCATCGCATTCGCTCGTCATGCCCTGTCAGTGCCTCCCGAGCACCGGCCGTGCGTCTTGCTGGTCACCGCCTTCGGCCGCGAGGAAGCATTGAAGGCGGCCGAAGGCGTGGGCCTGGCCGGCATCCTCAACAAGCCTGTCACACCGTCCACGTTGCTCGACACCCTCGGCAGGGTGCTCTCCGAATCCGACCCCGGCGTCGCCATCGAGCCCAAGGGCCAAGCCGTGCTGACGCAGGCCCAGCGCCGCCTGGCCGGCGCACGCGTGCTGCTTGTCGAAGACCAGCCACTCAACCAGGAGCTTGCACGCGATTTGCTCGAGCGCGCCGGCATGCAGGTGGTGACCGCAACCAACGGCCAGGAGTGCCTCGACAAGCTCGAACGCGAGGGCCCTTTCGACGGCGTGCTCATGGACTGCCAGATGCCCGTGATGGACGGCTACACCGCCACCGAACGCATCCGCTCGACAGACCGGTGGAAAGAACTCCCCGTCATCGCCATGACCGCCAGCGCCATGGCCTCCGACCGCGAACGCGTCCTGCGCTGTGGCATGAACGATCACATCACCAAGCCGCTCGACATCGCAAGCATGTTCACCATCATGGCGCGCTGGATCATCCCCGCCAAACCAACCCTGGCCGATGGCCACGGCCTGTGGCCCACCGCGCCGGGCCCTGCCACGGACGCCCTCGACACCCACGACGGCCTGGCGCGCTGCATGGGCAACCGCGACCTCTACCGCCGCCTGCTCAATGGCTTCGCGCGCACCCAGCGCGATTTCGGGCGGCAGTTCGAGTCCCTGCGCCATCAAACCCATGAGCTGCAGGCCCTGGTCCACACCTTCAAAGGCCTGGCTGGCAGCATCGGTGCGCGCAGCTTGCTCTCACTCAGCACGACACTCGAAGCCGCCTTGCTCTCCGATGGCGCCGACGCGCCTTCGGTTCACGCCTGCCTGCAACAAACCCTTGAAGCACTCGATGCCGTCATCGCCGAAATCGACCAGCTGCGCCAGCAAGCCGGCGACATCGAAGACAGCCCCAGCCAGCACTTGCCACCCGAGGTCGACTGGACCGAGCTCACACACCTGGTGAACGACCAAGACGCCCACGCCCGCGAACGGCTCGACGACATCATCGCCCGCTGGCCCATGCTGCGCCAGCATCCGCGCGCGGTCCAGCTGCAACGCGCATTGGAGCGCTACGACTTCGATCAGGCGGCCATGGTGCTCGCCGAATTGCAGGCCTGACGCGGACCCGCAGCCACCTGCAGCAGCCTCGCGACCCGCTCGATCACGCCTTGTTCAGGCCACCAGCTCGCTGGCCGTGCCTCGCTCGTCGGCGTACAAGTCCATCACCCGCAGCACCTCGAACTGCGCCTGAAAGAAGGCATCGAGCAGCGTCGGGTCGAACGCCTTGCCCCGCTCCTCGGCCATCGTCGCCAGCGACTGCGAGGTGCTGAACGCCGGCTTGTATGGCCGCTTGTTCATCAGCGCATCGAACACATCGGCGATGGCCACGATGCGCCCGAACACCGGGATCTGCTCGCCATGCAAGCCTTGCGGGTAACCCGTGCCATCCCAGCGCTCATGGTGGTTCAGCGCGATGGTGCGCGCCGCAGCCAGCAGCTCGTTGTCATGCTTGCCGATGATGTCGGCGCCGATCTGGGGGTGGCGGCGCATCAACGCGCGCTCGGCGTCATCCAGCGGGCCTGGCTTGAGCAGGATGTGATCGGGCACGCCGATCTTGCCCACGTCGTGCAGGGCGGCCGTCTGGAACAGCAGCTGCACCGCCTCAGGCCCCATGCCCACCTGCTGCGCGATCAAGCGCGAGACATGGCTGATGCGGATGATGTGGTTGCCCGTCTCGTTGTCCTTGAACTCGGCGGCACGCCCCAGGCGGCGGATGACCTGCTGGCGCGTGGCCATCAGCTCGGCCGTGCGCTGCGCCACCATGCGCTCAAGCTCGCGCGACTGGTCGTACAACGCCAGGTGCGTGCGCACGCGCGCCTGCACCAGCGGCGGGCTGATCGGCTTGGTGATGTAGTCGACCGCGCCCAGGCTCAAGCCCAGGGCCTCATCCTCGATCGTGCTCATCGCGGTCACGAAAATGATGGGGATGCGGCGGCGATCCGGGTTGGACTTGATGCGCCGGCAGACCTCGTGGCCGCTGAGATCGGGCATCATGATGTCGAGCAGGATCAGGTCAGGCGGCTCGTCGGAGTAGACGATCTTGAGTGCCTTGTCACCGGAGGTTGCCACCTTGACACGGTATTCCTGCCCCAGCACCCGAGACAGCAGCTCGATGTTCTGCGGTGAGTCGTCGGCAACGAGCACCGTCGGCCGACGCAGCCCCAAGGTTGAAGACATCCTGACCTGACCCCCCGCGTTTTGAAACTCGATTCTGAACCCTTTGCGCCATCCTCAGGCTGAGGGCAATTGCTGGGTCAGGTTGGCGCGCATGCGCCACGCCATCACGGTGCCGGCACCACGCAACACCTCAAGCGCCACGGCCGGCACGCGCTGGGCCAGTTCTTCGAAGCGAGGCAGCCGCAAGGCGAACACCACCGCATTGCCCATGGCCTCGACATTGGCCATGCGCGGCACGTCGCCGAACAGGCCCGGCTCGCCCACCATGGCACCAGGCCGCAACAGCCCGATGCGCGAAGCCCCGGGCGGCGCGCCGGTGACGAACACCTGCAGCGTGCCCTGTCCCAGGAAGTAAAGCGTGCGATCGTGGTCGCCCTGGCGCACAAGCAAGTCCCCCGCCCGCAGCTCGTGGCGGGTCAGGTACTGGGCGAAGGTCCGCCACTGTTGGGCGTTCAGACGCGGCCGGAACGCGTCTTCCGTGTTGAGCGTCTGAATGGCCTGGATCAGTGCGATGGCGTCCATCTCGTGAAGGCCGCCGGAGGTCGACGGCAACTGTGACCGGGAGTGAACAATTTAATCCAAGCGTGACCCGCCTGTCAGGGAATTGTGGTGCCCTTTTGTCGTGAAAAATGCATGCAAACCACAGACGGCGCCCACCTTTGGGCCGAGCGAGCCTGATCTGGCCTCATTTGCCGATGCAAAAGCGCGTGAAGATCTCGCCCAGCAGGTCGTCGGCGGAAAACGCCCCGGTGATGCGGCCCAGGGCGTTGTGCGCCAGGCGCAACTCCTCGGCCAGCAAATCGAGCGCCCCGTCCTGCCGCGCGGCGTGCTCGCCGGCAAGCGCCAGGTGGTCACGCGCTTCATGCAAGGCCTGGACATGGCGCTGCCGGGCGATGAACACGCCCTCGGGCGCCGCCTGCCAGCCCGCCTGCTCCAGCAGCGCCTGCCGCAAAGCCTGCAAGCCCTCCCCCGTGCGCGCCGACAAGCGCAGCACCGCGCCCGCCGGTTTCAGGGCCTGCGGCCCAGGCACCACGGACACCGCAGCGCCAACCCGCCCCGCCGCCACGGTCACATCGGACCCGACGTCACCAGTCCCATCCACATCCGCCACATCCGCCTTGTTGAACACGTGCAGCACCGTCATGCCTGCGGGCAGGCGCCCGGCGATGTCCGCATCGGCCTGGGCGTAGACCGGATCGGCCCAACGCGTGAGGTCGTGCAGGAACAGCACCGCATCGGCTTCGGCAATCGCCTCCCAACTGCGCGCCATGCCAATGCGCTCCACTTCATCCGAGGCCTCGTGATCAGCGCGCAGCCCGGCCGTGTCGATCACGTGCAGCGGCACCCCTTCGATCTGGATCGTTTCGCTGACCTTGTCGCGCGTGGTCCCGGCGATCGGCGTGACGATGGCCAGCTCGGCCCCGGCCAAGGCATTGAGCAAGGAGCTCTTGCCGGCGTTGGGCTGGCCGGCCAGCACCACCCGCAGGCCCTCGCGCAGCAGCGCGCCCTGACGGGCCTGGCGCAGCACGCCGTCGAGCGCGGCGGCCAGGCGGTCGAGGCGGCCGCGCGCATCGGCCTTCTCCAGGAAATCGATCTCTTCTTCCGGGAAGTCAAGCGTGGCCTCCACCAGCATGCGCAGGTTGATCATCTGGTCGCGCAGCGCCTCGATCTCGCGGCTGAAGGCGCCGCCCAGCGAACGGCTGGCCGAGCGCGCGGCGGCCTCCGTGCTGGCGTCGATCAGGTCGGCGATGGCCTCGGCCTGCGCCAAGTCGATCTTGTCGTTCAAGAAGGCGCGCTGGGTGAACTCGCCCGGCTCGGCCAGACGCAGGCCGGGCAGGCGGGCGCGCCCGGTGACGGGATCGGTTTCAGCAGCAGCCGCCAGGCAACGCGCCAGGAGCAACTGCATCACCACCGGACCGCCATGGCCCTGCAGCTCCAGCACGTCCTCGCCGGTGTAGCTGTGCGGCCCGGGGAAAAACAGCGCCAGCCCGTGGTCGATGGCCTCGCCACCCGCGTCGAGGAAAGGCCCGTAGTGCGCCATGCGTGACTGCAGCAAGCGGCCGCACAAGGCCTGGGCCAGCGGCATCAAGCCCCGCCCTGACACCCGCACGATGCCCACGGCACCCCGCCCCGGGGCGGTGGCCACGGCCACGATGGGCGACTGACGGTCCAGCCACGAATGCGACACCCTGTCTCCGTTTCCAAGCATGTGTTGACGACAGCCGGGATTGTCGCCGCAGCCACGCCAGTCGGCTGACATCTGGTTTCACCTTCACGTCATGTCGCTCGCGCAACAATGGCATCATTGCTGCGCCGCACCAATTGACCCTGGGCGTCAATCAGAAATAAAACACGACACTCAAGAGGAAGCCATGCTGGACACCCTGAAGAGCCTGCTGATGATCGGCGCACCCACCCAGACCGACGGGCCACTTTGGCCTTTCCTGCTGGCTGGCGCCATGGCCGCCGCCGTCCTGCTCAACCGCATCGGCCGCGACTGAAACCCTCTGACCAACACGCCGACGCTCGCCTCACGCCGGCTTTTCAGCTTTTCAGCGCCCAACAAAAAACCGCCTGCCCCGTGAGGGTTCAGGCGGTTTTGCTTTAGCGGTGCGCGCTTTGTTCAGCGCGCCTCGTCAGCTCAGTTCTGCACACCCAGGCGCTTGTTGATGAACCATTGCTGGGCGATCGACAGGATGTTGTTCGTCAACCAGTACAGCACCAAGCCAGCCGGGAAGAAGAAGAACATGACCGAGAACAGCAGCGGCATGATCCACATCATCTTGGCCTGGACCGGGTCCGGCGGGGTCGGGTTCAGCCAGGTCTGCAGCAGGGTCGAGCCGGTCATCAGCGCTGGCAGCACGTAGTACGGGTCCATCACCGAGAGGTCATGGATCCAGCCGATCCAGGGCGCGTTGCGGATCTCGACGGAAGACGACAGCACCGAGTACAGCGCGATGAACACGGGGATCTGGATCAGGATCGGCAGGCAGCCGCCGATCGGGTTGACCTTCTCCTCGCGGTAGATCTTCAGCATCTCCTGCTGCATCTCCTGCGGCTTGTCCTTCAAGCGCTCGCGCAGCTCCTGGATGCGCGGGTTCAGCGCCTTCATCTTGGCCATCGAACGGTAGGCGCTGGCGTTGAGCCAGTAGAAGGCCGCCTTGAGCAGCACCACCAGGGCCACGATCGCCCAGCCCCAGTTGCCGATCACGCCGTGCAGGAACTTCAGCAGCAGGTACAGCGGCTTGGCCAGGATGTGGGTCCAGCCGTAGTCCTTGACCAGCTCCAGACCGGGGGCCAAGGCGCTGAGCTTGTCTTCTTCCTCGGGGCCGACGAACAGCACGGTGTCGAGCGCCTTGCTCTGGCCCGGGGCGATCTCGCCCAGCGGCAGCAGCATGCCGGTGGCATACAGGTTGTGGGCCACCTTCTGCACATAGAACTCGCGCTGCGCCTTCTGGTTGTACAGCCACGCCGATGCGAAATGGTGCTGCACCATGGCGATCCAGCCGTTGTCATCGGCCTTCTCGAAATCGAGCTTGCCTTCTTCGATGTGCTTGAAATCGAGCTTCTGGTACTTGCCCTTGTCGTTGTAGAGGGCCATGCCGGTGTAGGCCACCGGGCCTTGCAGGAAGGACGGACCCGATGGGCCCTTGGGCGGCGTGCCATCGCGCTGCAACTGTACGTACAACTGCGGGCTCACGGCCGCGGCCGAGGTGTTGACCACCTCCTGCTTCACATCGATGGCATAGCCCCCGCGCGGGAAGCTGTAGGTCTTGACCAGTTTGACGCCGTTGACCGGCTCCGACTCGAGCTTGACGACCAGGGCCTTGTCACCCGCGGCCAGCTCACGCTCGTTGCTCACCAGCTTGAACGGGGTCTTGTGCGTGGGCAACTGCAGTGAAGCCGTGCCGACCAAGCCCGATTGCGCCAGGTAGGTGTGCACCTTCGAGTTGTCCAGCACCACCATGTTGCGGCTGCGGTCGTCCTGGTCCTGGTGCTTGAGCAGCTCCACGCGGACCAGGCTGGCCCCCAGGGTGTCGATGGTGGCCTTGACCACGTCGGTGGTGAAGACCAGCTGCTCGCCCGTGGCCACAGCCGCACCAGCGGGTGCGCTGGCGCCATCGGCGGCTGGCGTGGCAGCAGCGGCCACACCGGTGTCGGTCTGGGCAGCCTTCGGCACATCGGCAGCCGAAGCACCAGAAGCGCCTTCGGCGGCGGCCACGCTGGCCGCGGGCGCCGGCGCGAACAGGGAGGGCTGACCGGTGTGACGCAGCCAGCCATCCCACAACATCAGCAGCGAGACGGCGAAGACCGACCACAGCAGGGTGCGACGCAGATCATTCATGGGTGAGAGGAATCCGACGAGGGGTTGGAAAAACGGGAAAACAGGCCCGGCGCCCGGTCAGGCACCGGATCGTGCCCACCGGGGCAGCCCGGATGGCAGCGCAACAATCGGCGCGCAGCGAGGTAACTGCCCGCAGCCGGACCATGGCGTTGCAAGGATTCGAGCGCGTACTGCGAGCAGGTTGGCGTGAACCGGCAAGCAGAGCCCAGCCAGGGACTCAGGAAGAAGCGGTAGGCGCGGACCACGCCCATCAGCAAGGCGTTGACCACGCCAGACAAGCCGGCCAGCAGTTTGCGCAAGACCCGCATCATGCCCGAGGTCCTCCCACGCGCGACCACAACTCGTCCAATTCTCGGCGCACGGCGGTGCTCAACGCCTCGGACGCGGCAGACGGAAACAGTTGGCGGTCGAAAGGCGCGCGCAGTCGCACCACCCAACCGTCGACCTCGGCACCATGGCGACCGGCCGCCAGCACCCGGGGAGCGTGGCGGCGGAAGGCCTCGCGGGCCTGGTGACGCATCAAGGAGCGGGTGACCGAACGTCGTGCCTGTTTTTTAGGCAGGACCAGCCCGAGCCGCCAGCCAGGGGCGGACTCGGCAGCCAAGTCATCCACAAGCAAGCTCACCTGCTGGTCGTGGCCTGTTGACAACTCGGCCTCGGCAGGGCTTGGCACGCGTGGCGCTTCGCACAGGACCTCGGCTCCAGGCCGTGCCGTGACCGGCGCCAGCCTGGGCAAGACGTGCAGGGAAAAATGCGCCGTCCGGGCCACGGGGCGGGTGCCCAAAGCCCGTTGGAAATCGGCGGATTTCAGGCTGGGTGCACGCACGGCGGCCGATGCTTGAAAGAGGGATTCAGTCGCGACAAGGCCGGGCTGAACCCGGCCTCGTTATCGCCAGCGAGGGTCGAACACACTGGAGTGCGACCCACACCAGCCCACACCGACCATGCGTCGCCGCGAGGCCCTGGGGCCCACGGCGATGAGGCACGATCAAGCTGAAGGGCTGATCAAAGGCGCAGGCATCACAGGCCCAAGCGCTTGCGGCCCTTGGCGCGACGAGCATTGATGACCTTGCGGCCACCCTTGGTCTTCATGCGCACCAGGAAGCCGTGGGTGCGGGCGCGACGGGTCTTGGAGGGTTGGTAAGTACGCTTCATGATGGTCTTTCAAGGCCACACACGAAATGCTGGCCAGGGGAAGAAGTCTGTGGTGGTCTGTGCCCAGACAGACGGCAGAACCCGCGATTACAGCAGGTTTTCCCCAAACGGTCAATGCCCGTCGGGCCTGCTCTGGACAGAACGGCAGCAGCACCCCCCGATCAGCACCCGTGAAGTGCTCGGGAATTGCTCCTCCCATACCACGAACCCAAGCGCTTGGCGAACGGGAAATTTCTGTGGATAACTGACTTGCGCAAGCCCCCGGCGTGCTTAGAATTCGCCTCCCAAGGAAGGACTTGTCCACAACATGAGCGCTGCCGAACTGCCGCGGCCCCCCGCATCCGCCGACCACCGGCTAGACGACCCGGACACGCTCTGGCAACGCTGCTGCGCCCGCCTTGCGATGGAGTTGCCGGAGCAGCAGTTCAACACCTGGATCCGCCCCCTGCCCGCCGCTGAGGTCCACCGCGACGGCCCCACCACGCAGGTGAGCGTGCGCGTGCCCAACCGCTTCATGCTCGACTGGGTGCGCACGCAATACAGCGCCCGCATCGAGGCCCTGCTGGGTGAAGAACAGAGCGGTGAAGTCCGCCTCGAATTCGGCCTGGCACCGCGCGCAGCCGCCCCCATGCCGACAGCCCGTCCTGGCCTGGTCATGCCTGGAAGGGCTTTGCCCTCCAATGCTCTCCCCAACGCGACGCCCAACATGGTGGGCAATGGCCTGGCAAATGGAGCAGGGGCTGCGGCCCTCTCATCGCCAACCCAACTCGGCAACGAGCCCGAACACCTCAGCGCCCCCGAGCGCCTCGGCAGCAAGGGTGGCCCGTCCATGGGCCACGGCTCGCCGCGCGTGATGGGCCTCAACCCCGCACTGACCTTCGACAACCTGGTGCCCGGCCGCGCCAACCAAATGGCCCGCACGGCCGCCTTGCACGTGGCTGGCAGCCCGGGCCACATGTACAACCCGCTGTTCATCTACGGCGGCGTCGGCCTCGGTAAAACGCACTTGATGAACGCCGTCGGCAATGCCTTGCTGGCCGACAAGCCCGACGCACGTATCCTCTACCTGCACGCCGAGCAGTTCATCTCCGACGTGGTCAAGAACTACCAGCGCAAGACCTTCGACGAGCTCAAGGCCAAGTACCACAACCTCGACCTGCTGCTGATCGACGACGTGCAGTTCTTCGCCGGCAAAGACCGAACCCAGGAAGAGTTCTTCAACGCCTTCGAAGCCCTGCTGGCCAAGAAGGCGCACATCATCATGACGAGCGACACCTACCCCAAGGGGCTCGCCAACATCGATGAACGCCTCACCTCGCGCTTCGACTCGGGCCTGACGGTGGCCATCGAGCCGCCCGAGCTGGAAATGCGCGTCGCCATCCTGATCAAGAAGGCCGCTCAGGAAGCCATCGAGCTGCCCGAAGACGTCGCCTTCTTCGTGGCCAAGAACGTGCGCGCCAACGTGCGCGAACTCGAAGGCGCCCTGCGCAAGGTGCTGGCCTTCGCCAAGTTCAGCCACAAAGAGATCACCATCAACCTGGCGCGCGAGGCCCTCAAAGACCTCCTGTCGATCCAGAACCGCCAGATCTCGGTGGAGAACATCCAGAAGACCGTGGCCGACTTCTACAAGATCAAGGTCGCGGACATGTACTCCAAGAAGCGCCCCGCCTCGATCGCCAAGCCACGCCAGATCGCCATGTACCTGGCCAAGGAGCTGACGCAAAAGAGCCTGCCCGAGATCGGCGAGCTCTTTGGCGGGCGCGACCACACCACCGTGCTGCACGCCGTGCGCAAGATCGGTGGCGACCGCGCCAAAGACACCGAGCTCAACCAGCAACTCCACGTGCTGGAGCAGACGCTCAAGGGCTGATCCAAGGACACCACAACCACCGGGCAAGACCCGTCAAACACACACGCGAAGAGGCCCCCGGGCCTCTTTTTTTCGCGCGGACGACGCCCACACGCCCCACGGATCGGCCCCCTGTCAAGGCACAAACCTGTGGACAAGAAAAGAACAAGCACCCCCTTGTCCACAGCCCCCCGAGATTTTCCGAAGTTGTTGTCTGTTGTCCCCATCGCGAAGCCGGGTACGATCCACAGAGTTGTCCGGGGCGTAAATCCTTGATGGATCAGGACAAAATAGCGTTGTTCACAGAAAAAGTCGCCCTCTACTACGACGACTAATTTGAAAGATCAAGATGATTGTGTTGAAAGCAGCCCAGGAAAAAATCCTCGCCGCACTCCAGTCCGTGGGCGGCATCGTGGAACGCCGCCACACCCTGCCCATCCTGGCCAACGTCCTGATCCGCAAGAACGGTCCTGAGCTCGAGCTCATCACCAGCGACCTGGAGATCCAAATCCGCACCACGGCCCAGCTCGACGGCGACGCCGGCAGCTACGCCACCACCGTGGGCGCCAAGAAGCTGGGTGACATCCTCAAGAGCCTGCCCGGTGACCAGACCGTCTCGCTCACGGCCAACCAGAACAAGCTGACCTTGCAAGGCGGCAAGAGCCGCTTCGTGCTGCAAACCCTGCCGGCTGAAGACTTCCCCCTGGTTCAAGAAGCCGCCGACTTCGGCCCCGCCTTCAGCATCCCGCAGAAGACGCTGAAGATGCTGATTGGCCAGGTGCACTTCGCCATGGCGGTGCACGACATCCGCTACTACCTCAACGGCATCCTCTTCGTGGCAGAGGGCAAGACCCTGACCCTGGTCGCCACCGACGGCCACCGCCTGGCGCTGTCTCAGGCCACGCTCGACGTCGAAATGCCCAAGCAGGAGGTCATCCTGCCGCGCAAGACCGTTCTGGAGCTCCAGCGGCTCCTGAAGGACGACGGCAAGGGCAAGGAAGGTGAAGAAGAGCAGCTCATCGAGATGCGCTTTGCCGGCAACCAGGCCAAGTTCAGCTTCGGCGGCCTGGAGTTCGTGACCAAGCTGGTCGAGGGCAAGTTCCCCGACTACAACCGCGTCATCCCCAAGAACCACAAGCACCACATCACGCTGGGCCGCACAACGCTGCTGGCTTCGCTGCAACGTGCTGCCATCCTCACGTCCGAAAAGTTCAAGGGCGTGCGCATGAACTTCGCGCCAGGCCTGCTGGGCATCGCTTCCAGCAACGCCGAACAGGAAGAAGCCAAGGAAGAACTCGAGATCGACTACGGTGGCGACAGCTTCGAGATAGGCTTCAACGTCGGCTACCTGATGGACGTGCTGGCCAACATGAGCCAGGACATGGTGACCGTGTCCCTGCAGGACGCCAACAGCTCGGCGCTGATCACCAACCCCGAGTACGAAGGCTTCAAGTACGTGGTGATGCCGATGCGGATCTGACGCGTCGCGCAGGCTTCCCGTCTCGGCTGGATGGCCGATGACGAATGGCTCCTACGGCCCCCGTTCACCCTTGAACGCGGGGCCGTTTTGTTTCGTCCTGCAACACTTCTGCTGTTTCCCCGGTGGAACCTTTTTTCTCTGATCGATACGCTCAGGTGCCAATGACATCAGGGAGAAATGATCATGAGGTTGTTCACGCTTGCCATGAACATCCTGGCCATTGCGGCCATGCAGTCCGTGGAAGCGGCTGAAAGCGTTGTTCAGGCGCAGGCCGAATTCATGACGCTGAGCTACCAGCTGAAAGACCTCACGCCAGGTGACTCGATCGGACCGGTATTCACCAACCAAGGCATCTCTTACCCCAACGCCTCCAGCGTGGCTACTGCCACATATGGTGTTCAAGGCCTGACATCTTCCGGCACTCAGATCGTCGATCGCGTGATTGACTCGACGATGGCGTCGTACAGCAAGGGTAACTTCTTCACACCCCTGGCCCTGGACGCTTCCTTGTTCAGCGGTGAAGCCAGTGCCACCCGCTCTGCGTCTGGCGCCAAGGCATCGGTGAGCCTCGATGACAGTCGTTTTGTTGATGGCTTCACCTACGGGGTGCTCGGTGGCGCTCCCTATGGTGGGCCCGTGGCGCAAGCTCAAATCGGCATCGGCTCCGGCCTGTGGAAGCTGGGTGCGGGCACCGAGCTGTCGTTCACGGCCACGATCAAGCTGGGTATTTCCGTTGACGCTGCGCCCCTGATCGGACTCACTCAAGGTGAGACCTTGCGTGTCCTCGGAGCGGCCGATGTGATCATGGGCTTCAAGCCCGCGAGCTGGCAATCGCCGCAGAACATCGACTTCAGCGGAGGAGTTCTCCAAGAGTCCATTTCGGTCGCACGTGACGTGGGCCCGGATGGGGTCGGCTTGGCGGGTGGACAGAGCGTTCAACAGCAGACCTTCACCCTCACTGGTGTCGTGCGCAACCTTGGATCGGCGGATGTCTACCTGGACGGTAGCTGGCAGGTCAATGCCCTCGCTCGTGTCACCCCGGTGCCCGAGCCCTCCACCTGGGCTTTGCTGATCGCGGGGCTGGGCCTCGTGCAGTTCGCTCGTCGCCGCCAGGCAGCGTGAACAAGAAGGGAGACTCACATGATCCGTTTTGCACAAAACACCTTGCTGGCAGCCGCTTTGTCGGTTGTCACGCTTTCCGTGCAAGCCGCGCCAAACCTGTTCGAGGCCCAGGCTTCGATTTCCAGTTTGAAGTTCGAGGTTGTCGACCTGCTGCCTGAAGATGGCGTTGCGGCGGGTTTCCTGCCTGGCAAGCACGTCCTCACCGGATCGGCAGAGTGGTCATCGGGCGTTTTCGCAGTCCCTGGTTACTGGCCCTTGATGTTGGCGGACACAGGCTACAGCGTGGGCAAGGTGAGCACCCAGCAAGCGATCAAGGATGTCATCGGGGGCACGGATTTCCAGTTCAAGTTGCCTGATAACCAAGCTGGTTTCGGCCGCAGCTCAGAGCAATACACCGCTGGTCTTGGCGTGCAGGGCTCTTCATTGCTTGAGGACACCACCTTCCTGCCGAATGGTGATTTCAGCGCCAACCTGTACGTGGAGACCCAGTCCTGGGTCCTCAAGCCTGGTACAGAGGTGAGGATCACCGGTGTTTTCGACCTGAAGATGCACAACAACCTCACGCAACTCACCGGTGCGCTCAACCTGCCAAGCGATTTCGTCTTCGGTCCTTGGCAACAAGCTTCCGCAGGCGCTGTCATGGGCTTGAGCGTGGTGGGTGACGCGACCGGCGTGATCGTTGGTTCTTCAAGCGCTAGCAGCCAGTTGACGTCCGACACGCTGCTGCTTTCGGAGCAGATCGATCAAAGCAAATCCGAGAGCTTCGTGCTGGTCGCCCGCAACACGGGGAACGCTGATGTGATTCTCAACTCCTCTTTCGGCACGATGACGCACTGGACGGTTGCAGGGGCCGTGCCGGAACCCAGCAGCATGGCGCTGTTGTTTGCGGGGACGGGCTTCATGGCGTGGCACGTCCGCCGTCGAAAAAACTGATCAAAGCATCCATTCACCACATTGGGAGGAAACCATGCAAAACATTCAGAACGCACGCAACTTGGGCCGAGGCCTGATCTTGGTCATGGGTCTGGCGGGGCTGTCGTCATTTGCTCAGGCCGCCGTGGTCGGACAAGCGTCGGCTTCTGTTTCGAATTACAGCTATTCGGTCAAGGACCTCGACCCAGATGACGGCATCACGCCATCGTTCGTGGTGAGCCACCCCTGGTCCTACGACGCCAGCGTTTCGGTGTTCAAGTACAAAGAAATGCCGAGCGGATCGGTGAACACGTTTGAGTCTGCAAGCACTTATGACCGACGCAGTGGCAGTTCGTCTGTCAATGTGTTCAACCCGAAACCCTTGGCCGTGGAGTTGCCCAGTGGCGATGGCCATGTGGAGATCAAACAAGGCGGCCTGTCGGCTGCGGTCACTTTGAAGTCTGATGACTTCATCGGTGCGCAATACGAATGGTCTAAATACGGAAATTGGTTGAATGGGTACGCTGGCGACACCTTGGTGGGTGGTCCGAACATCAAGGCTGATGCCACGTCGGGCTTTGAGCGCTGGGTGCTGTCTCCGCACTCCGAGGTGACGTTTTCTGGCGTCATCAGGCTGGATACCACCGTGAATGCCGCAGCGGTTACGGGACTGATCCCGGGAGGCCAGGTTCTGGTGGGCGCCCTCGCCATTGCTCAACCGAGCTTTTATTCCAACTACACCGGAAGTTGGAACTTCGAGGTCATCAAGAACTTGCCTGGTGACAGTTCTTATGTTGCCGTGAACGCTCGCGAGTATGCCGTCGATGCCATCGGGTCGTTGGGGCAGGAGCATGCTCAATCGTGGCTGGAGCAGTCTTTCTCCTACACCATCCGCAACCGCAGTAGCAGCGAAGTGGACATGTACGTCGGTTTGTCTGTCACCGCTGCGGTGGCTGCAAACCCGGTTCCAGAGCCATCCAGCATCGCGCTGGTGTCCGTTGGCTTGGGCCTGATGGGCGCGTTCGCCCGCCGTCGTGCACGTCTTGCGCTTTGAGCGCGTGGCTCTGCAGATCCTTGTGCAATTCGAAAATTCAGGAGAAAACATGCAACGCTCCTTGATACAAAGAACGGCACTGTTGGTCACCCTTGCTGCAACCCAATCAGTTTTCGCCGCCGGACCCATCGTGGCCAGTGCCACCGCCAGCATCAGCAACCTTCAGATCCAGATGACGGACTTCCGTCCGGATGATGGCATCGCTGCTGGGGGCAAGTGGCGGGCAACTGGTACGGGTTGGATGGAGGGCTACTGCTGCAACAGTTGGGGTTATCGGTACTACAACAAATTGCAGTATGGCGACAGCTTCATCGATGCCACCCCGCGCACCTTGAGCGAGTCCTCTGACATCGTTTCGGTGAGCAGAACGGCCGATGGCACGCAAGCTTCGTTCACCCTCTATGGTGAGCACGTGCGCCCCATCGTGTACGGAGGCAAATTCGATCCAAGCAGCACTCCGGCTGCCAGTGCTTTTTACACCGGGTACGAATTCAGGCTGTCGATCAATCCGGGCACGGAGATCACCTTGACAGGGCTCAGCGTCGCCGACGCCAGCATGAACCTGCTCAATGACAAAGCAAACGGTGGTGTCGCAGGGGTGCTTACCGTGGCCAGCTACTTTGAGATGTCGCCGTGGGACAGCCTCCAAGGGATCGAGATCCTGGCCAAACCTGAAGGCCGATCAGCCTTCCCAGGAGGCACGATTGTCCAAAGCAAAAGAGGCCAGACTCTGTCAGGTGACAGTGAGTTGCATGAAAGCGGATCGTTCACCTATGTGCTCCGCAATAACTCTCAGTACGCTCGCACCTTGGATTTCGAGCTGTACGTCAGCACCAGTTTTTACGAATACAGCCTCCCGGTTCCCGAGCCCTCTACCTGGACCCTGATGCTTGCCGGCCTGGGCTTGATGGGTGTGGCCGCCCGCCGCCGCCAAGCCGCCTGAAGCCCCCCGGCCGAAGGGCTGGGAACGGCTAGAATCATGGACCCCCAGTGTCACTGCGGGGTCCATGTCTTTTTCTGGCTTCCACACCGAGCACACCAGAGCCCATGACCGACGCCACCTCCCCTGACCAGAACCCCGATCAGCAGCCCGCCTCCCCGGCCGACACGGGTTACGGCGAAGGCAGCATCCAGATCCTGGAAGGCCTGGAGGCGGTGCGCAAGCGGCCGGGCATGTACATCGGCGACACGTCGGACGGCACCGGCCTGCACCACCTGGTGTTCGAGGTGGTCGACAACTCCATCGACGAGGCCCTGGCCGGCCATTGCGACGACATCGTCGTCACCATCCACACCGACAACTCGATTTCCGTGGTCGACAACGGCCGTGGCATCCCCACCGGCGTGAAGATGGACGACAAGCACGAGCCCAAGCGCTCGGCCGCCGAGATCGCCCTGACCGAGCTGCACGCGGGCGGCAAGTTCAACCAGAACAGCTACAAGGTGTCGGGCGGCCTGCACGGCGTGGGCGTGTCTTGCGTGAACGGCCTCTCGAAGTGGTTGCGCCTGACGGTGCGCCGCGATGGCCTGGTGCATTACATCGAGTTCAAGCAGGGCGTGCCGCAAGATCGCGTGCTCGAGGTGCGCGACGGCGTTGAAGTCAGCCCCATGAAGGTCATCGGCGAGACCGACAAGCGCGGCACCGAGGTGCACTTCCTGCCCGACACCGAGATCTTCAAAGAGAACAACGAGTACCACTACGAGATCCTGGCCAAGCGCCTGCGTGAGCTCAGCTTCCTGAACAACGGCGTCAAGATCCGCCTGATCGACGAGCGCAACAACAAGGAAGACAACTTCGCTTACGCCGGTGGCGTCAAGGGCTTCGTCGAGTTCATCAACAAGGGCAAGAACATCCTGAACCCGAGCATCTTCCATGCTCAGGGCGACAAGGTGTCCGAGAACGGCACCAACGTCGGCGTGGAAGTGGCCATGCAGTGGAACGAGAGCTACAACGAGAACGTGCTCTGCTTCACCAACAACATCCCCCAGCGGGATGGCGGCACCCACCTGACCGGCCTGCGCGCCGCGATGACCCGCGTCATCAACAAGTACATCGAAGACAACGAGCTGGCCAAGAAGGCCAAGGTCGAAGTCGGTGGAGACGACATGCGCGAGGGCCTGGCCTGCGTGGTGTCGGTGAAGGTGCCCGAGCCCAAGTTCAGCAGCCAGACGAAAGACAAGCTGGTGTCAAGCGAGGTGCGCGCGCCGGTGGAAGAAATCGTCGGCCGCCTGCTGACCGACTGGCTGCTCGAGAACCCGATCGACGCCAAGATCATCTGCGGCAAGATCGTCGAAGCCGCGCGTGCGCGCGAAGCCGCCCGCAAGGCCCGCGAAATGACGCGCCGCAAAGGCGTGCTCGACGGCCTGGGCCTGCCCGGCAAGCTCGCCGACTGCCAGGAAAAGGATCCCGCGCTGTGCGAGATCTACATCGTGGAGGGTGACTCCGCAGGCGGCTCGGCCAAGCAGGGCCGCGACCGGAAGTTCCAGGCCATCCTGCCGCTGCGCGGCAAAATCTTGAACGTGGAGAAGGCCCGCTACGAAAAGCTCTTGACCAGCAACGAAATCCTCACGCTGATCACGGCCCTGGGCACGGGCATCGGGCGCGGCGCCGGCAACGACGACTTCAACCCCGAGAAGCTGCGCTACCACCGCATCATCATCATGACCGACGCGGACGTGGACGGCGCCCACATCCGCACCCTGCTGCTGACCTTCTTCTTCCGCCAGATGCCGGAACTGGTCGAGCGCGGCCACATCTACATCGCGCAGCCGCCGCTCTACAAGGTCAAGCACGGCAAGCAGGAGCAGTACCTGAAGGACGCCCACGCGCTCGACGAGTACCTGACCCGCGTGGCGCTGGACGGCGCCGTGGTCGAGCCTGGCCAGGGCAAGCCCGCCATCTCTGGCGAGCGGCTCAGCGAGCTGGCTGCCGCCTATGTGAAGGCCAACAGCGTGGTTGAGCGCCTGGGCAACTGGATGGACATCGAAGCCCTGCGCGCGATCGCCAACGGCCTGACGCTCAACCTCGACAGCCTGGAAGAAGCCGAGAAGAGTGCCGCTGCGCTCAAGGCCGCGCTGCACAACGCCGAGGTCACCGCCGAGTTCGACGCGCGCACCGACAAGCACATCTTGCGCATCAGCCGCGTCTTCCACGGCAACACCAAGTACTCGATCATCACGCCCGACTTCGTGCACGGCGCCGACTACGAGGCCTTGACGAAAGCCGGTGTTGAGTTCAACGGCTTGCTCACCCCCGAAGCCTTTGTGCGCCGTGGCGAAGGTGACAAGGCCAAGGAAGCCAAGGTGGTTGATTTCCGCGCCGCCATGGCGTGGCTCATCGGCCAGGCCGAGAACAGCGTGGGCCGCCAGCGCTACAAGGGCCTGGGCGAGATGAACCCCGAGCAGCTGTGGGAGACGACGATGGACCCCGAGGTTCGCCGCCTGCTGCGTGTGCAGATTGAAGATGCGATCGAGGCGGATCGGGTGTTCACGATGTTGATGGGGGACGAGGTGGAGCCTCGGAGGGATTTCATCGAGTCCAACGCGCTGCGTGCTACGAACATCGATGCTTGATCTTGTCGGATGACACGGAAAGTGAAAACTGTGCCAAGTAAGTGAAAAACTAGTGACGCAGTTAGTGAAAAAATCTAGCGCTTAAAAATGAAGAAACGCCCGGGCACACCGGGCGTTTTTGCATGGAAGTGTTGAACATCACAGCTATGGAGTGCCATCGTTGGCATCACATACACTCATTGCGTCGCTTTGATGGCCGCATATCCCACATTCATGGACATTCGCAAGAGTGTTGCGACGCACGGTTCCGTTAGAAAACGAGAAGGCCAGTCTTTGCGGCGGTGATTCGCTCCCCGCAAATGCTGTAGCCAGCCTGAGCAATTCCACGACGCCAGCTCCGGCCACGTAGGCGTTGAACGCAATCACACTTGGCTGGGCTACTGTGGCGCCCTGAATGTATCCCGCTTGGATCTCTTGCTCACGCTCGGCCTTAGGCAACGATTCAGTTCTCAGTGCATGGGGATCGATGTGTCCCCAACAAGCGAGGCAGGGTCGATCAGGTCCAATCACAACGACTCGTCCTGCATCACCGGAAATCGCGCCGGTCGTATCCACACGGAAGACGGTCCCAAGATCAATCACGGGAGTCAAGCTCTTGTAGGCAAGACGGTTCAACATGGCCCTCGGGGTCTGTCGATCAACGCAAGAGAAAATGACATCACAGCTAGCCAACAGAGCTTCGTGACCAGGTCCGGCGAATTCTGCAACCGCTTCGACTTGCCTGACCAGACCAAGCGTATTGGCATAGCGAGCGGCAACGTCAACTTTGTACGTCTGATCAACGTCGTCCTTGGTGGCGCCAGCAATGCGAGACAAGTTGGAGGCTTCAACCTTGTCACCGTCCAGCAAAACAAGCTCTCCGATACCGAGGTGAGCCAGTTGAAGGGCAACCAGAGATCCAATACCACCCAACCCGACAACACCAACCCTGAGCCCCCTGAGCCTTCTTTGGCCCAATGCTCCAAGCGCCAACTCTTGCCTGTCAAACCAAGCGTCAGCAGCCTCAACGGAAGTGGGACACACGTTCAGTGTTCTGCCAATGATGTGAAGAGGTACTGCAGTGCACGTTCCAAACTGGTCAAAGGTGCGAGCCACTGTTTGGCCGTCTTCAACCAGGACCATTGATCCATGGGGAACGCCCGGAATTTGGCGTTGCATGAAGGGCATCCACCGGGAGTCGCCAATGTCATCCGCCTTGGAGAACCAAGGTTTGCTCGCTCGTGGGTGTGTATGAACGGTGAAGACTGACCAGCCTCGGTCCCGTGCGCGGCGAGTCAATCGGTTGAGTGCGATAGGATCAATTGAAATCTGATCACAAGCGCGGATGCGGTATGCCGCATCAGGCACCACATGGGCTTCTCGTATTGCGATCACACCACCTGCAGAAGTTGGCAAGAATTCACCAAACAACAGGCCAGCGCTCTCGATGTCGCCACGAGCCAGAAGTTGATCACGGAAGGAAACCCATGGGGTCTCAGCGATTCTGATTTTCATGGCCGGACTCCTAGTTCTTCTTTTCAAGACGAGCACGCACACAGCGCATGTAGTCGCGCAGTGAACTGGCACCAGGACGCCACGCGCCAGGAAGCAAGTGCCAGGAGAACCGCTGCCAATTGGAACCAATCAATGGCTCCGTTGAGGTGCCCATCGGCGCACCACCATTGGCGGTCTTGACTTCTGGGCTCAACCAAAACATGTCAGGTGCAGCGTCTGGGAACGCCGGAGGCAGCTTCACCAACAGTTTGGCGTTGCTAGCGCTATACCCTGATGGCAAGGGAAAATCTGGGACCACCAAGTAGGTCCAGCCATCGGGCTGAGAGACAGTTTCGAACTGCGCGAACCCAACGTCAGTCGCGGCGATAGACGGGGCACCATAGTTCGCAGGTGGGGCACTGTGGAAGCACTCACCGCACTTGAGCGTGATCGTTGAGTCGTCAGGGATGACTTGATCCTCATGAGGACGATCAAGGAACAACACATCACCCGCCGGGATCTGAGCGCGCTCCTTGAGCGAGCGGCCGGTTTGCTGCGGGTTGGCAAATGCGTATTCTTTGCCGTCGATCGTGACCGTGGTGCTGTGTTGAGGCTTTGCATGGGTCCAAAAATGCAAGCCGGGTTCCAGCGCGAAGGATTGATCGTCGTTGATCAGTTGAAGTTCTTGATCGCGATGGGGCTTTGCGCGGTTGGGATCTTCATGGGCGCCATGCGAGCCCAGGTCAACGCAAAGGATGTGATCAAGAGGAATGCCCGCGCGGTCCTTGATGGCGCGGCCTGTGCAGACGGGATGCTCAAAAGAGTACCGAGTTTGGTTGATATGAACATGAACAACGTGATTGCTTGAAGCCATTTGTCTTCTCCAGTGTTTGCGGAAAGCGTCCGCTGACAGAGAGAAGAATGAACTTCGAGAGGCTTGAATGCAGTAGTCGCGTGGTGGTCTTGAAGTGGGTGAAATCTCGACTCATGGACCACCGCCAGACCACCGGCGCTAGTCGATCACTACGGCGCTGGACTTCAATGCGTAGCCGCCCGATCGAGACACAAATATGTCGTTCACATCCGTGGGTGGAGGCAACGACGCCTTTTCAAAACTCTTCTTGACTGCGGTGATGAAGGCGCTCTTTGCTTCTTTGGCGCTGTCGTTGTCTGGACGCGCGGGCGACAACAACTGGCACAGGTCTTTCTTGGAGACGGGGCGTCCTTGGGCTTTGGTTACGGCAAGCGCAAACTCGAAAGCTTGAGTGCCATGCTTCAGTTCACCCAACTCCTGCTTCTTGAACCAAGCGATGCCCTGCTTGTTGTCAATGATCAGGTCCTCCGCTGCCCACACTGACGGTGGCACCTGATCTTGCAAATCCAGCTGCACAACTACTTGACGGATGAGTCCTTCAAGTGAGCCTGTCAGCAGTCGAACAGGAACCTTCGGCAAATCGATTGCACACAAACAATCATGGGGAATTAGCAGCACCGGACGTGTGCCCTTGCAGCTGCTTTGGATGAGCCTTGACGTGTCCGACGATGGCTCACGTGTCACAAGGAAGACTGCGACCGTGACTGACGACGTCAACGCACGCGTTCCAAGTGACCAAACACCGGCACAGGTCTCGTGAGCCTTTCCTTCCAACTGTAGGCTGAGGGCCACCTTCTTTGCCAACGCCTGAACATCAAGTGCATAGCCTTCGTAGTCTGAAGATGTCAGGGTTCTGATGCCGATGGCGGGGTCATCGCTGATGCCAATGGTTGAATGCTCCGTAACCTGCACCACAGCCAGTGCGCCACGCGCAGCAGGATGGTTAGGGTGGGTAGCTGTGCTTAGCCAAACTTGGTTAAGGGTCTTGTCGACGACCAGATCATCAAAGCTGTCACCGATTTGGCGGCGCCATGTGTCTTCTGGCAGGTTCCACGGGTACAACGACCAGAAGTCACGCAATGGAGCCTCGGAATCAAATGATCCCCTGATACCGACGTCATCTAATAGCCGTTCGACCAATCGTTCATGAACACCAGCATGGATGTCGATGCGGTTAGGTACCTTGAGCGAAACAAGGCCACGCCGACCACCTCCGGCAAAATGAATGGCCAGCTTGGCTTCAATGAGTTCGCCCTCGTTCAAGTGCGCGCCAAGATCGATGAGGACTTGGAAGCAGTCCTTACCCTTGACCCATAGTTTGTCGCCCTCACGGCGCCATTGGAGTTCGGTGACGTCAACGCGATGTATCGCAGCCGGGAGCGAACGTTCAAATAGTGTGCGGCCATGCTGCTGCAACGGGTGAAGTGAACAGATGCTTTCGCCCGAGAAGAAGGCTTCGTCATTGGCTAGAAGCGTCCCCGCGACCTCACGATACATGTGGGCCATGTTTGGTGATCTGGTCGCAATCCCGATGCGGCCAGACTTGGGGTCATAGCGGAGGTGATCCGATGTCGCTGGGCGAAAGTTCAAGATGCCAGGTCGGCTGTCCCGGAACTCGATCAATCGCTTGACAGGATCACCGCGTAGAACCTCGCAGATGTGTTGGCCGTCCCGTTCATACATATAGACGTGAACATCTTGGCTCTTGCCATGTTCTTTGCACCAGGCCTTCACGGCTTGTTCTAGCCGGTCTTTGTCTATCGTCCCTTTGATTGACCTTTCGCCAACATACTCCCTGAAGGTTCGCTGGTCGAGCTGGTTGTACGAGTTGGCTCTGGCGCGGGTCAACACGCTGGCCAACAGAGCGTCAGTGCGACTTTGGATCCATACGCGTGCCGCGAGCTCACGTGCGCATTCATCGTCACTTGGCCCAAGGTCCACCTGCTGATCTGCTGCGGCCTGTTCCAGCATCGCTCGACCAGCATCTGTTCCCAGTTCGTGAATGACGTCAAGGGCGTCTAACAGCTCGCTGCCTGGTTGCTGCCGGGTAAGTGACGTCCAAAGGGCGGCGTGAGTAAATTGCTCTCCTTCGAATCGCTGGCCTTCCCCAGACGTGTCCAAGACAGTGCGCCAGCTTGGGATGCTGACTTCCATCAATGCCGTTACGTTGTGAAAGCTGGTTGGAAGCATCGCGTCAATTCCCTGGAGGTAGAAGGTTGCCGCTGTGTTCGCGGCTCGTCACTAGATGCATTAATCAAGTTGAGTGGTGACCAATACTTCGTTCGCTAAGCGGCGATGTTGAACACGGCCTTCAACCTCTCCACCGTATGCCGCCACTTGGGCGTGGTGGGTTGGCACACTGTGTTCTGGTTGCCAAACAAGCCCAGCTCATTGAAAGCCAACTGCGCGGGTACGGCGTGCAGCCATTTCACGCGCACGAAGTGCTCGGCCAGTTCGGGGTCTGCTGCGTGTGCGGCCAAACCAGGCCCCCAAGGCAAGATGGCCGTGGCGAGCTGATCCCCTGCTTCCGTCGCAACGGTGAAGCTGCTGGCAGGCTCCACGCCTTGTATGACCTCCCCGACGCCCACATACCCGCGCCCCGGGATGTTGACCCACACCCGATCACCAGGCGAGAGTTGTTTGAGCGTGCGGGTGTACCAGGTACCACCACCTGCGCTGATGAAGCCATAGGTGCGCGCGTCGTCCCAATGGCGATCTGGCCCTTCGCCGAACGACACATAGAACTCACCGTTCCAGGGCTCCTTGTCCGCCTTGCCTGTGGCGCTCTGGGCGGCATTGGCCTGGGTCTCGCCAGGGTCCAGCAGCCAGGCCCTGCTGAGCAGTTGCTGGCCGGCATGTTCGAACACCTGGAAGAAGAGCACGTTGATGGCGATGTCTCGCTTGTTCAAGTATTCAACAATGCGTTCGGTTGAGGCATCCAGTTCGGCCGCCACAATGATGACCTGATGGGTTTCGTTCAGCGCGTCTTCGTTCAAGGGAGCACGAAAGCGCTGCTGAAAGTCGGCCTCCAGGCTCTGCCCGGGCTTGAAGCGCGCATAGATCTGCTTGATGCGTTCAGACTCCAGCCCTGCCACCCACGAGGCGTAGTCCAAGGCCTGCGCCACGATCTCGCGTGGCGTGCGGTCGCGCTTGAGTTCAACCAGCACCAGCGAACCATCGGGCGCGATGGCCAGCAAATCAATGCGGCCACCAAAGCTGGTCACCTCTTGCCGGCCGATCAGCATCCATTCTGGCGACAGGATGCGCGGGTCGCGCACGATCATGTCTTCGAGCAAGGCCTCGCTGGCGAGCTTGCTGTGGGTCAGGGGCGCGGGTTGCTGGCCGACTTGCCAGATGGCGTGCTGGATGGGCATGGGGCGCTCCTAAGCCACGGCTTGCTCGACGAGCGCAGTGGCGAGTTGGGCGTGCCGTTGGCGGGCCTCGGCCAGTTGGGCTTTGAGCTGATCGCACAGGGCCATCAGTTCATCGACTTTGGCGACGATGCGATGTTGTTCGGCTAGTGGAGGCAATGGCACGGGAATGCTGCGAATTTTGCCAACGCTCAGATTGAAGAGACCGCTAGTAGTGATGGCTAACCGCTTCATGTGTCCAATACCAACCGGGGAGTTCAGATACAGCGCAAGGTAGTGCACCTGCTCATCAACATTTGGCCTGACACGCATCAGATGGTTCTGATACACGCAGTTCTCCACCTGACCTTGCCAAATGGCACAACGACCAATCTCGTTTTCACTACCGTTGCCTTCAACGATCAACAGGTCGCCTTTGTTCAGGCGCCACTTAACTAGTTCATCGTGGCTTAGCTCATATCGCTCCAATTCGGTCACATCAATATAGCCACGCTGAACATTGGCAACGCGCAGGTAGGGGAAATGCAGCGAGACGGGTCTTCTGAGTGGAGTCTTTTGAATACCACCTTGAACAGAGCAAAAATCACTGATCAGTTGTTCGCGCCAACCCGGTGGCAGAGACCCCGTCGCTCTGGAACGGGCCAATTCGTGAGGCACCAACTTCCCCATCACCGCCAACTGCAGCACCGTCTGCTTGAGCGCATCGATGCTGGCTTCGGTGGTGAACAGGGTGTGGAAGTGCTCGGACAGGCGTTGCCAGCTGGCGCGGAAGTCGGCGGCGTCGGTGGCCTGGGTTAGGCTGTCCAGCAGGGCTTGCACGAGCTGGGCGTGGGCCGCTTCGGCATCGGCCTGATCGGCTTCCAGCCGGTCGCACAGGGCCATCAGTTCATCGACTTTGGCAACGATGCGGTGTTGTTCGGCTAGCGGAGGCAATGGAACAGGGAGCTGTTCCATTTTCTCCTTGGTCATGTGGGTCATGGAGACGCCATGTCCAGCAGCCCTAATTGCAGCGGTCTGCGCTTGCAAGTAGTCATGCAAGTATCGACGGCTTAAGTCTGCGTCACTGTGTGGAGCCAGCTTCCAGATGTGATAGTGGTAAATCGACCGTTCGCCAGTCCAAATGAATGGCCCAAAGGACGCAGACCAAGCGTAAAGCAAATCACCTGGTACGCAGTAACGGTCCTCGTCGAGAGTCAAATTGGAGTAGTACCAATGATTTGATGTGAAGAGGTTACCCACTCGCAGGACCGGCGTTCCTTGTTCAAGTAGTTCCTCCTTCTTGTATGCACGTCCATTGAGGACTTCCACCAAATCCGCAAGGCAGCACCATTTCCAACTGGAGGGAATCACATAGGGGTGGCTACCTGCCAAGTCATTCCGAGACTTTTTAGCTTTGACCCGCCCTCGTGGCTGCAATGCAGCTTTCGCAGCAGCCGTCCGTGCAAGTAAGACAGCAATCGGCTCGTCTGAAGGGTCATGGGGCACCAACTTCCCTCTGACGGCCAACTCCAGAATCAACCCCCGTAGCTTCTTGATTCCATCTGGCGCGCCAGCCACCAACGGCAAGTGCTTCGTCACCAGCGCCGTCATGCGTCACGCTCCAGCGCGTCGGCCAGCGCGGCCTTCAACTGCTCACGCAATTGAGCAATGCTGTCCTGCTTCTTCGCAAAGGCCGCCAGCAACTCAGTCGGGTCATGGCTCACCTGCTTACCCACATGCGGGTTCTTGCAGTCCAGGTTCCAGTTGCGGGCCTTGATCTCGTCCAGGCTCACCTTCCACGCAAACTCGTTGGCCTCGCGGCGGGCAAAGCCGTCGGCCTCGCTGCCCCACCAGGCTTCTTCCAACTTGAACTCTTCCACGCGCATGGGCCGCGTCTTGCTGTAGTTCTTCACGCCTGCGGGATACTGGTGCTCGTAGAACCACACGTCGCGTGTGGGGCGGCCTTTGGTGAAGAACAGCAGGTTGGTCTTGATGCCGGTGTAGGGGTTGAACACGCCATTGGGCAGGCGCACCACGGTGTGCAGGTCGCACTCGGTCAGCAGCTTTTCCTTGATGCGACTCTTGATGCCTTCGCCAAACAGGAAGCCATCGGGCAGCACCACGGCGGCGCGGCCACCGTCTTTGAGCAGGTGCATGATGAGCACCAGAAACAGGTCGGCCGTTTCACGGGTGCGGAAGGCGGTGGGGAAGTTGGTCTCGATGCCGTCTTCTTCCATGCCACCAAAGGGCGGGTTGGCCACGATGCAGTCCACCCGATCTTTGGGGCCCCAGCTGATGAGGGGGCGGGCCAGGGTGTTGTCGTGCCTGATCTGGTTGGGCACCTCGATGCCGTGCAGGATCATGTTGGTGGTGGCCAGCAGGTGGGGCAGCGGCTTCTTCTCCACGCCGAAGATGCTGGCTTGCAGCGCCTTTTCATCGGCAGGCGTCTTCACATAGCGCTGGCGCTTGTGCTCGATGGTGCAGGTCAAAAAGCCGCCCGTGCCGCAGGCCGGGTCCATCACCTTCTCTTTGAGCTTGGGGTCCACCATGCGCACCATGAACTCGGTCACCGGCCGCGGGGTATAGAACTCGCCTGCGTTGCCGGCGTTTTGCAGGTCGCGCAGCAGTTGCTCGTACATGTCGCCAAAGGCGTGGCGTTCCTGGGCTTTGTTGAAGTCCACGCTGTCCTGGATCTTGTTGATCACCTGGCGGATCAACTGGCCGGACTTCATGTAGTTGTAGGCATCCTCGAACACGCTGCGCACCACGTAGGCGGCGGGCTTGCTGGCATCGGCATCGAGGTTCTGCAGGCCAGGGAAGAGTTCGTTGTCGATGAAGCTCTTGAGCTCATCGCCCGTCATGCCTTCGGGGTTGGCGGCCCAGTTGCGCCAGCGGTATTGCTCAGGTAGGGGCGATTGATAGTCGTCTTTGAGCAGCTCCCATTCCATCTCGCGGTCGTCAAAGATTTTCAGGAAGAGCAGCCAGACGAGCTGGCCAATGCGCTGGGCGTCACCATCGACACCCACGTCTTTGCGCATGATGTCTTGGATGGACTTGATGGAACTGCTGATGGACACAAAGGGACCTTAAAGGGTTCAGGCCTGGAATCAGGCATAGAGGTTGTTTTCAAGCTCGGTGACGGCTTGGGTGTAACCAGCCTTGCCACCGAAGGCTTTGACGATTTCAATGGGTGAGCCCAGTTTGTTGAACGGGTCGAGCTGCAGGATCTTGATGTCTTCGATGTTGACCAGGCCGGTGTCGGCGTACTTGTCCAACAAGGCTTCGAGCACTTGCCTTGCCGCGCCTTGGTACTTGGCGAAGTAATTGCGCTTCTTGACGTTCTCGGCCCGCTCTTTGCGGCTCAAGGGCGGCTGGTCGAAGGCCACGTGGCACACCAAGTCGAAGGGGTCGAGCGGTTTGCCCAGTTTGGCTTCCACCTCTTCTTGCAAGGCCTCCCACAGCACGCCCTGGTTGGCCAGCTCTTCGATGATGGCGGTCTTTTGGTCGGCATCAGACCAGCGGCGCAAGAAGGCATCGAGCGAGCCAAACTGTTTGTGCACGCAGGTGCGGGTGTAGTCGCGCAATGATTCGGTGATCAGCTTGCCATCGCTGCCGTAATACTGCACGCGCTCGGCCACCACGTACACGGGTACGTCGGCTACCACGTACTTGATGCGCTTGCCGCCTTCGCCTTCTCCGCCAGTGCCGCCTGTGGGGCCGTCCTCGCCATCGTGGTTGTCATTGGGCCAGTCCCCAGCGTCGCCAGGTGTTGTGCTGCCGTCGGGCACCTCATCGGGCGGCACAGGGGTGTCGCCAGGGCCTGGCTGGTAGATCTGCACGGGCTCGCCGTCAAAGGCTTTGTCGGCAAACAGCTCAGTCGCCTTCTTGAAGTCCATGATGGTGAACCAGAACTTGTCGAAGTCTTCGTTGATGCGGGTGCCACGGCCGATGATCTGTTTGAACTCGGTCATCGACTTGATGTGCTGATCGAGCACAACGAGCTTGCAGGTCTGCGCGTCTACACCCGTGGTCATGAGCTTGCTGGTGGTGGCAATGACCGGGTAGCGCGATTCAGGGTTGATGAAGTTGTCCAGCTCGGCCTTGCCTTCCTGGTCATCACCCGTGATGCGCATGACGTATTTGCGGTTCTCTTGCACCCGCTCGGGGTTGAGGTTGACGAGGGCTTGGCGCATGCGCTCGGCATGGTCAATGTCATCGCAAAAGACGATGGTCTTCTGGAACGGATCAGAGGCTTTGAGGAAAGCAGTGATCTTTTGGGCTACGACCTGAGTGCGCAGCTTCATCACAAGCTGGCGGTCCATGTCCTTGAGGTTGTAGATGCGGTCTTCGATGACCTCGCCGTTCTCATCGACCATGCCTTTGGTGGGGCGCCAGCCTTCCAGGTCTTTGTCCAGGTCAATGCGCACCACCTTGTAGGGCGCCAGGAAGCCGTCTTCAATGCCCTGCTTGAGCGTGTAGCTGTAAACGGGCTCACCAAAGTAATGGATGCTGGAGACCTCTTTGGTCTCTTTGGGCGTGGCAGTCAGGCCCACATGGGTGGCGCTGGAGAAGTAATCCAGGATCTCGCGCCAGGCGGAGTCCTCTGCCGCGCTGCCGCGATGGCATTCGTCAATGACGATGAGGTCAAAGAAGTCGCGCGAGAACTGCTTGTAGATGTTCTTCTCTTCTTCATTGCCCGATACAGCCTGGTACAGCGAGAGGTAGATCTCGTAAGAGGTGTCGATCTGGCGCTTGCTGATCTTTGTCATCGCTGCGCCAAAGGGCTTGAAGTCGTTGTTCTTGGTCTGGTCCACTAGGATGTTGCGGTCAGCAAGGAACAAGATGCGTTTCTTCTGGCGCGACTTCCACAAGCGCCAGATGATCTGAAACGCCGTGTAGGTCTTGCCCGTACCGGTGGCCATCACCAGCAGTACACGGCTTTGGCCACGCGCCACCGCCTCCACCGTGCGGTTGATGGCGTTCATCTGGTAGTAGCGCGGCACGCGGCCTGAGCCGTCGTCGTAATACGGCGCTTCGACCCGGGCGCTGGCGGCGGCGTCCAGGCCCTTCCATCGGCAATAGCGTTGCCAAAGTTCTTGCGGGCTGGGGAATTGGTCGAGGCTCAGTTCGGTTTCGACCTGGGCGCCTGTGCCGGTGCGGTCATGGAACAGGAAGCCGTCGCCATTGCTGGAGAACACAAAGGGCACGTCCAGCGCATCGGCATAGTCCAGGGCTTGCTGCATGCCAGCGCCAACCGCATGCTTGTTGTCCTTGGCTTCGATGACGGCCAGGGGCAGGTTGAGCTGGTGGTAAAGGATGAAATCGGCACGGCGGGCCTTGCCGCGCGTGTGCAGCTTGCCGCGCACCATGATGCGGCCTTTGGTGAAGCTGAACTCTTCGCGAACCTGCTTTTGGATGTCCCATCCCGCCTGCGCAATGGCAGGCGTGATGAACTTGGTACAGATGTCCCTTTCGGACATTGATTTCTTATCCATCCGACTACCACTCCCCAGTGATGGTCGCCCCGGCACCGATATCAGCTTGTGGGCGCGGGCATATTTTGCCATCTAGACACTTGAGGGGCGAATCGTCTGCAGACGGGTACCTAGTGACAGCGGTATATCGGACACATCGGCATAAACCAGTCTGATCGCACAAAGACAGCACTTGATGAGCACAAACCATGCTCCTAGATCGATGACTACTGTTTGTGCTGCACAAACCTTGGTTTGTGAGCAAAAACCACTGTTTGTGTTTCGAAAAACAATAAATAAATCAAACACTTATGGCCGTTTTGGTTGACGGGGTCACATCGGTCACATAAAGTGATTTGCATCCTTTTCAACGACCAAACCGAGTCAAGCATGAGTCCGTTTGCTCACTTTCTCCATAACCTGCGCATGGCTCGCAAGATCAGGCAAGTCGATCTGGCAGAGATGATGGGTTATGACCAGAGCTATGTCTCGGCACTGGAGGTCGGGCTGAAAACGCCGCCGACCAAAGAGTTCGTTGAAAAGCTGATCCATGTGTTGGACATGACGCCAGAGCAAGCACAAGAAGCGCGGGATGAGGCCTCCGCGTCACAGCGCAAATGGGTGCTAGATGCGAGCATTCCCCAAGATGCCTATCGCATGGTCAAAGCCATGCATGACCGTGTGGGTCGATTGCATCCCCAGCAAATCAGTCTGATCTGCTCGATCCTTGAGATGAGTGACACGATGCCGGAGCGCCCACCTGAACAGTTGAGGCGCTTGCCGCGTCGCAAACCAACAGAGGAGGCGACCATGTAAAAACGGGACAAACCTTGCGGCTTGCCCCGTTCGGCTTGAGCATCTGCTGATACACAAGATTAAGCACCTCCAGTATCGGCGACTGCTCTAGTCAGAGTCAAGTCCGCACCCCATCGCACCTGTCACTTCGAACGGCTTTATGACCGGGCGTGGTCATACCTACGCCAGAAAACAGGCAACTTGACCCGATACGACCATGGTCGCAGCGGCATGGACTGCTGCGCCCTGGCGAGGAGCACCCATGTCCAAATATCTCTGGACTGGCGGCTGGAAGGCGCGCGAGCCTTCTGGACCTTCCCATTCACGCGTCCGCACCGTCATCACGCCCTCGGGCGGGATCATGCGCGGCAAGTTCCCGAGCCGCAAGAACGGCCGGATGGTTCATCACGAAGGCATGTTGGAACTGGCGGCTGTCTATCTGTTTGAGGCATCTCCAGCCATCGACAGTTACCGCGAACAGCCAAAGCAGATCACCTATCCAGACGGCGACCGTGTTCGAAAGTACACCCCAGACTTTGAGCTGATGCTCAAAGACGGATCAATCGTGTGGGTAGAGGTCAAGCCATTGAGCAGCCAGGCACACGACGAGGTGAAGCACAAGCTCAAGCAAGTCGCCATGCACCTGAGTCGAAGCGGCATCACCTATGTGGTGCTGGACGACCACGGCTGGGCCAACACCCTGGCCGGTCAGGCCTGCTTCTTGACCGCACTGAACACAGCTGTGCGCGCTTTCCTTGGCGGGGTCGAGGTCCATGGAGACCTGGGTCATGCCCTCGGTGTTCCGCTGTACCAAGGTCGCAGCGCTCGGGGCGTCGCCGAGGAGCTCGGCGCGGCCGTGGTCACCAACGCCACCACCGAGCTACCCACGCTCGTGCTCGGCGCTGCTCCCGAGGGTGCGCTGCCCACCTTCTGCGTTCAACTTAGTTGGGACCACTGGCGCTTCGAAGTTGGGCCCGTCGGCGCCGGCCCTGGGCTGACATGCTTTGATGACAACCCTCTCGCCGGCATGGGTGCCGCGGCGCTGGCGGTCAACGAGGCCTTCATGCATGTTCGCGGCGACTTGGCCGAAGCCGGTCACCGTGGCGTCGGCATGTCCCTCTGGGCCCCCCTGGCTGTTGCCGACTGGCGCGACGACGCGCACAAAGGCCCCGCGCTTGCCTACTTGCCGAAGTCTCTTTGGCTGGTAGGGCTTGGCCATCTTGGCCAAGCCTATGCGTGGACGCTGGGCATGCTGCCCTACGCGGCCAATGGGCGCCCACACCTAGTGCTTCAAGACTTCGACAAGGCGGCCAAGTCCAATCTCAGCACCTGCTTGCTGCTGTGGGCATCTGACCTGCATAGACCGAAGGTCCGTGCGGTGGCGAGCCGCCTTGAGGCCGCCGGTTTCACCACCGCGCTTGTCGAGCGCCGATTCGGACCTGAGCACAAAGTCATGGCTGAGGAGCCGACCACGGCTCTCTTTGGCGTCGACAACGTGGCGGCCCGTCGCGATCTCGAAAAGGCTGAGTTCTCTATGATCGTCGAGGCCGGGTTGGGCAGCGGGTATGGCAATTTCCGCAACATCCGACTGCACACGTTCCCGGGTCCCCGCCAGCCGGCACAAATTTGGACGGCTGAATCCACCGCGCAAGCTGCTGCCGAACTAAGCGACACATACAAGAAGTTGGCCGAAGAGCGCAAAGACATCTGCGGGATGACGCTGCTTGCCTCTCGCGCAGTGGCCACGCCGTTCGTTGGTGCGCTGGCGGCGGTGCTGGCCTTGGCTGAGGTGATGCGCCCGCTCCACGGTGGTACGGTCCATGCTGCGCTGGACGTTCAGATGAAGAGCCTGCGCCATCGCACGGGAGCAGCACCCACCCAATACCGAGGGCTGCCGACGTCCTTCGTTCATGCCGAGAAGCGCCTGCCACGCCTTGCAACAGGGGCCGTGTGAGCCTGCTCCCAGTTCAGCCGGCAGCTGAGGGAGTGCTGTGGTGACCGTATGCGTTTTTGTTGGACGGATGCGGGAAATATGCGTTTTGAAGCGGCCGTATGCAAATCCGATCAATCGACGCCGGATGTAAGCGACCCGATGCGCAAGATGCCTCAAAGGTGCCTACGCCGGCGCGGGGCCCTGGCCGCTTGTGCCGCGGCATCGATGGCCGCATCAAGCGTCGCCGGGTGCTGAACGATGAATTCCGACATCGCGAACGCGCCGCGCGCAGAGGCGACGATGCGCTCGACATCTGCGGTCGCGCTGCTCGAGGGGAGGTCTTTGCGCAGTCGCTGCTCCCACGAGTTGGCCACGTGCGCGCTGGTTTGGCGCAGGTACTCGCCCGCGACCTGAACCTCGATGCCGAAGGTGAGGGCTGCCGAGAGCAGGTTCTCTGGGCTGGCCACGGTTGAGCCATTGAGAGCAACCGCCATCGACAGCACTGGCCACGGATCCTGGCCTGCCGGGGGCGCGAGCTGAATCGGGGTGATGTCAAAGGCCGGGGACAGGCGCCAGCTGCCGTCGACCATCAACAGCCCGTGGTTGCGGGGGTGATCATCGACGTTGCCCACCAGGGCATTGAAGGCCATGCGCTTGAACAACTCGAATCGGTCACCAGTGGGCCCGTGCGTGATGTTGCTCCAGCGCTGGGCTTCGTGCGCGAAGTCAAGGTAGGAGCGCCTGGGGTCGCCGCGCACGCTGGCCGGCACCAGGCGCAAAACGGTGTGTGCGCTGGCGAAGAGGCGGCGGCAGGGCCGGGCTGGATCATCCTCACGGTCGAAGCGATCGACCATGAACACCTGGTGGGGGCCGATGGTGAACAGGCGAATCGGTGGCGTGGAGATGCCGCATTCGCGTGCAAGGGTCATGGCCACGAACTCAAGTGCCGGCATGCCTGGGCGGTCGCCGCGATCTTGCATTTTGGCGAGCCAGAGCCGGCCTTCGTGGTTGACGGTGATCTTGGGGCGCTCACCGCCTGCACTGGTCTCCAGGTCTGCGTTGACGGAGCGAATGGCGCGCGACGCCGGCGCGTGCTCGTCCAGGCGCCCAACCGCGGCGACCAGGTCATGGAGTTGTGGGGTGGCGCCGTTTTGCTTGCGGCTGATGTCCTCGCACACCGCGATGGCGCCAACACCGTCGCCGGCACCAGCTTCAAGCAGCTCCATGTCGCTGAGCTCGCGCCCGTGCTTGGCGTTGATGCGGTCCTGGCCGTAGCCTGACGGCTTGGCATCGGCGATGACGCCTGGCAAGTGGGGCGCCGAAATCGGCCGCGGGCCCAATCGCATGGCCACCGGGTCGATGCTGATGCCGCTTTCGATGAAATCGCGCTCGTAGGCCAGCGAGTAGCCATAAGGCGAGTGGGTGAGCGTGCCGGCCATGGTGGGCGCGGCCTGGCCGGGCATCCAGACCCACAGGGGCTTACGAAGCATGGCGCCCCCCGGAGCCGAGCGTGCGCACGGCGAACTCGGTGACCATCGGGTCTCGCGAGGGGTCGAGGATCTCGTCGAACTGCTCGAGCTGGTCCAGCGCGTGCAGGATCTTCATGAAGTTGCCGATGGAGACGCCATCGTTGCCGCCCTCGACCGCGTAGATGGTGCTGACGCCAACGTTCGCCAGGGATGCGAGCTGCGCCTGGGTCAGCGAGCGGGCTTTGCGCGCGATCTTGCAGCGCTCGCCCAGGTTGGCCAGGGTGCGAAGCACCCATGGGGGAGTCGTGCGCATTTTGCTCATGGACCGATTATCTAGAAAAATCGGTCCATGAGCAACGAAAATTGCCTGTGCTGCGGTCAGGCTGGCGCATTCCCACCCGCCTTCCGGAAGGGGCGCATCACTTGCAGAGTAGGAAGCGACGGCTATGCAGGTGGCACGGTAGGGCCACGCATCGATCCGCAGCTTGAGCTCAACAAAAGTTTGATCTAACTGTATTGACCCAGCAGTTTCTGCACAGGTCCGTCTGCCCTGCAATGAACTCACCCCCCCAAATGACTCAACTGTCCCGACTTGGAGCTGGAAGCAAGGGCGCAACAAACTGCCGTGCGCGCGCGAGGTTCTTGTCGGCCAGATCCTTCATGGCCAGCGACGTCGGCACCAGTTGCTCTTCGAACTGCACAGACTTCCAGAAACGTTCCGAGGCCTGCCAGGCGCGGCGCCAGACCTCCGGCTTGGCGCCAATGGCCCCAACCTTGGGCTCGATGGGGATCAAGTCCGGGTCGACGCCGGCGCCAAGCGTTGCATATCGCATTGGCAGGATGTCATAGGCCGGCGCGACGCCCTTGTACTCGCCGTCATCGTCGATCAGCAGGGAGATGTTCTCAAAGTGCCGATCGTTGTTGCCGATCAGTTCACTGAAGGCGGCCATGACATCGATGTTCTGCACGTCTTCGGCGCTGAGGTACCCAGCCTTTTCGCATCGGAACGCGAAAAGCGGCCAGCTGTCCCGCTTGCCAAAGAACTCGTCATCCACCGCGCCGGCCGACAACATGCCGACACGGCCATGTCGCCCCAGTCGGTCGAAACGCTTCACTTCCAGGAACACAAACTCATCTGAGGCAAGCAGCCGGGTCTGAGCGACAGGCACGCCGACTTCACCCAGCGAGCGCAGCGCAAGGTGTTCCATGGGGAGCAAGTCACCCATGCGCGAGCCGCGCTTGGCGAACTTGACAATGACGTGTCCTGAAGTCTCCGAGAGCCACAGGAACTTGGGTTGTTCACCGCCCGCACTGGATCCATACGCAGCCTGCTTGAGGTGCGTGGCCATGCCGACGTAATAGTCGAGATCGTCTGCGGAGGGAGTCGGATCCAGGTTTCGCTGGTCCAGCTCGCGCTGCAGCGCGATGTCGCCGAAGACCAAGTTGCCAGGGAGGTTCACGCCCAGGGTGAACAGGTACGCAATGGCGTGGTCGTCGCCCCAGTCTTTGAGACTGGTCGGAAAGCCGGGGGTCTTGGCCACCTCCTGGGCCCGCTGGCGACCGAGGAAGCCAGAAGGCGTCGCGAACCGGATGTAGGGGGGCAGCCCTTCATAGACCCTCACGGCCCCGCTCGAAAGCCGCTCCAGCGTGCCGCCGCCGGACAGGAAGCTCAGCTGCGCGAAAGGCTCGATGTGACCATCGGAGCGCACCTGGTAGACGCTCTGAATGGGCAACAGGTCTTGCGGCAGCCGGCGCAGCGCTGCGTAGAGGGGCGCTGACTTGCCTGGATCGCGGAACGAAACGACCTCTTGCATGAGCTGCTGAATAGCGCGAGACAGCGTTGGCTGGCTCACGCCGAGAGGCTTTAACAGCTCTGACGCCGTCTTGGGGCCGCCATTCAGCAGCTTGAGGATTTCGTCCTGGACTGAAGGCTGACTCATGCCGGTGAATTCAACTTGAATAGTTCGATGAATTGTATGGGAAAGTCAGTTTTTGGGGAAATGGGGCATGGTGCCGATTCGGCGGACTTTGTTGGAAGCGGCTGGAGCTCACCCTTTAGGCATCAAGATGACCTTGGTCGGCTACCTTTGTGCTGCTTGCTCTCGGGCAGCGGCGCCCGCACGGTAGGTGGGCTGCCACACCCTCTCACACCTGAAAGCATCCTTCGAGCTCCAGCCGGTCCTCAGCCGACAAGCCCAGCTGCTTGGCTTTTGATTCCCAACTGCCCAGCACCTGGCGCAACCGGGCCAGGTCGGCTCGCGCATCCTGTGCGCTGACGCGGTAGAACTCGGCCGTGGACATCACGGTGTCGAGGTCGGGTTCGGTGCTGTGGTCATCCAATGCGAGCACGTGCGTGTCCTTCTTGGTCGACGGGTTCATGTCGTACGCGGGTGCCAGGCGCCAGCCACCGGGCTGGCGGATGAAGCCGTGGTTGCGCAGGTGGTCGTCACGGTTGGCGGTGGCCACGTTGAACAGCACCCGGCGGAAGAGCTCACGCAGGTCTTGTTCGATGCAGCCTGCCACGCCCTGCTTGCTGCCGATGAACTCGGCCAGGTCCAGGTATGAGGCCTCCTCGCTGTTGCTTCTGTTGAGCAAGGCCATTGCGGAGGTGAAAAAACGCCTGCGGCTGCCTTGCCGGTCGAAGCGCTGGGTGACGAAGGTGTGATAGCCCGTGCCGATGCGCTCCAGGCGTGCGGGCGCCACCTGCAGGCCGAACTCGGTGGCCAGTTGATGGAGCAGCATTTCGCGAAGCGCCCAATCGTGTTCGTCGTCGGCTGCGGGGAATTTGGCGATCCACAGGCGCCCTTGCCCGTCTTGCAAATTGGCCTTCGGGCGTGCTCCGCCAAGCGAGGCACCAGGGGCCACCAGCACGCGCAGCCATTGCTGCAGCAAGTCCAGGTCGTCGACCTGCTTGCGGGTGAGTTCGAGCGCGACGGCCTGCAGTTCGCCCAGGTGGGTGAGCGCGGGGGCCGCCAAGGCCTGGTTGGCCAGACACGCCCCATCTGCGAACGCTGGCGGTGGGCCCGCCTTGAGGTGACGTGTGGATTGCAGGGGCGAGAAGCGGAGCGCGCCCATGCGGGTGATGTCCTGCACCCCCAGGAAGAAGTCCCAAGCGGTGAGTTCTCGGCGAGCGCGGCCTTGCTGCTTGGCTTCGACAAGCTCTCGCCGCTTCATCAGGACCTGGCCCCAGCGGTCAGGACAGCTGTCGAGGAAGACGCCAAAGTTGGCGTCTTTCGGGAAGAAGTTGCCATCGGCCAATCCCAGCTCCGGGTCGAGCGCGAAGGCGATGGGGTTCTTCAGCCAATCCGGGGCGTATTCGAAGCGGACGGTGCCAGCTCCCACGCGATGCAGCCTCCCCATGTGCGCGAGAGGGCCGGCCGCCACGTCGTCCAGCCAGACTTCCAGGCCATCGGGCTGCGTGGCCGGTGTGCTGGTGGGCGCTGTTTGCTCACGCGTCTTCTTCTTGCTCGCCGTGCTCATTCGGGGCCTCGTTGTTTGCACCGCTCGGTGGGGACCTGGGGCGGGGCGCACGCCGAGGGGCTTCCAGCGCCGCGTCCTGAAGACGCCGGCCTACCGGGTCTTCAGCGGCGAGCAGCAGCAAGTCCTTCTCCAGCCCGAGCACAGCGAGGACACGCAGGTAGGTGCCCAGCGTCACGGCGGGGTCGCCTTGCTCGACCTTGTTGAGGGTTGGCCGCGAGACCTCTGCTCGCGCTGCCACCTGGGTGACCGCCAGCCGCCGCCGCAGCCGTGCCATGCGCAGCCGTGCACCCAGCTCGCGCAGGAGCCGAGATTGAGCGGGGTACAGGGTAGGAGCTTTGGCAGGCATGACAGAAATCATTTTGAGCAAAGATGCCCACATCTGTCAAACATGATTGCTGTTATGACTCTCCGATGCAAACGAGACAGAAAGCGTTTTTGACAATATTGCCTGAAATTGTGAACAACGATTACCTCTGGTGGGCCATGGCTCACGGGCTGGTGATCAGCTCCGTGGTGTTGCGGTAGCTGCCCTGGCCGCCAAAGGCCAGGCCGCTGACCTTCGTCTTGCCGAACAGCTTGGCCAACTGGCTGCCCGGGGCGAAGGTCACCGTGCCGATCGAGAAGCCGCCTTCGGTGGTGCTGTCGATCACGTTGGTGGTGTGCACGGTGCCGGCCGGTGTTTCGACGTACTGGTCGGTCACCTTCTTGCCGACGTTGATCTTCAGGGTGAGGTTGTCGCCCTTCATGCTGTAGCCGCCGTCGTAGGCGATTTGCGCGCGCTGCTCGCGGATCAGGCCGCTCGTGGGCGGATCGAAGCTGATGTCAACCACGCCGCCCGGGTAGCCCGCAGCCACCTTGGGGGCCGACTGCTGGGCGTCGTTGTCAAGCAGCCAGAGCATGTACAGGTTGGGGCCGCCCAGCGGGAAGGCGGGTTTGCCTTTCGTGGCCGGCAGCATGATGGCCACCTCGGCGATCTTGAAGGCGCCGGTGCTCACGTTGCCCACCGTGCCGCTTTCGCAGGTGGCGAGTTCCACCAGGCCGTAGACGGTCTTGGGCAGGGCGTATTTAGCGGGCACCAGGCTGCGCGCCACCTTGGCGTCAACCTGGGCGATGACGGCGAAGTCGCGGCAGTTGGTGCCCGTGCTTTCGAACAAGGTGGTGGTGCCGGCCGTCGCGCCCATGTGGGCTGCGGCGAGGAGGCCGAGGCTGATCATGCTTTTCATCTTGTCTCCGATCTGTCCGGGCTTCCGCCTGACGTGGGGAAGCCATCGACGATTGGAGCGGAGGGGATCAGGCCGCGCCTTGGGCGTTTACCCCGGGACACCCTTGGTGAAGGGGGGAGCTGCCACGGCCGCTTGGGCTTGAGGGGCTCATGCCAGGCCGATGTCCTTGGGCCGCACGCCTTCGAACACGCGCTCCAGGTCGGCGTTGGACAGGCCATACAGGCGCTGGAACAGGCCTGCGAGCACCGCGCGGTAGTCGTTGAGCACGGGGTAGTCGCGGTTCTGGAACAAGGTGCGCGCCTCGACCGCGACCTGCTCGCCCGCGACGGTGCCGCCTGCCTGGCCCAGGCCACCGCCCAGCACCCAGTAGACCGAGCCGTGGCCGTGGTCGGTGCCGCGCGTGCCGTTCTCGCGCAGGGTGCGGCCGAATTCCGAGACCACGACCACCGTGGTCTGGCGCCACATGGGGCCCATCTCCTGCGCGAAGCCAGCGAGCCCGCGGCCGAGGTCGGCCAGGTTGTTGGCCAGCGCGCCTAGTGCGCCGCCCTGGTTGACGTGGGTGTCCCAGCCGCCGATGTCCACGAAGCCGATCTGGTAGCGCTCGCGCATCAGGCGGGCGATGCGGCGTGCCTCGGCGTCGAAGCCCTTGGCCGAGATGGCGCCTCGGCTGGCGGCCTGCATCTCCTGCTCGAACTCGCGCGCGACTTGCTGCCGCAGGTCCAGGCCTTCGCGCACGGAGGTGTCGAGTCGATGGCCCTGGTACATGCCGGCGAGCACCTGCGCCTGCCGCGCATCGAAGGTCGGCTTGCCCACGCCTTTGAGCGAGATGTTGGCGACGGCTTGTTCGCCTTTGAAGATGGTGGGCAGCGCATCGGTGAACGAGATGGCCGAGCCGCCCAGCACCTGTGTCAGCCGGTTGAGGAAGCCCGAGGTCACCGGGCCCATGCTGGCCGCGCCGAGGCCGGCTTCGATGCTGTCTTGCGTCTCGAAGTGGCTGCGCGTCGTGTCCGGCGTGCCGGCGAAGGCGATGAAAGCGGCCTGTCGCTGCTGCCACAGGGGCACGATGGTGTCGCGCAGCGCCGGGTGCAGGCCCCAGTTGGCATCCAGCTGGATGGCGCTGTTGGGGTTGCCCGCATCGGGTCGCGCGATGCCGATGGTGGGGCGGGTGCTTTGGTAGAACTCGCTGTTGAGCGGCACCAGCAAGCTGGCCGCGTCATAACCGCCACGCAGGAAGACCAGCAGCAAGCGGCTCGATGTGGCGGGCGCCGCGAACAGGCGTGTGCCGCTCAGCAGGCCGAGGGTGGCGAGGGAGCCTTGCATCAAGCCTTGCAGCAGCGTTCGTCTTTGCATGGTGCCCTCGCGCCGTCAGTGGTACATGAAGTCGGGTGAGGACAGCAGGTAGGTGTTCCATTCCCACTGCGTGGACGCCTTGGACAGCGCTTCGCGCGTGGCGGGCGACAGGCTGGCCTCGATCAGGTCGTAGTACAGGCGGTTGCCCAGTTGCGGAAAGCCGGAGACCTGGGCGGGGCGGCCGTCGTCCGGGTCGAACAGCCCGGCGTGGCCGCTGCCGATCCACTTGGCGATCTCGAAGCGCTTGCTCATCTGACCGGCGCTGGCCCAGTCGGCCTCGCGCAGCCCATAGCCATCGGGGGTGAGCTTGCCGTAGAGCCCTTCGCCCAGGCCGTTGAGCATGCCGTTGACGGGCTTGAGGTTGACGATGTAGCGGCCTTCCGCCGTGGGCATGTCGTAGGCGAGGCGCAGCGCCGAGACGACGTAATGCATCGGGTCCTTGAACTTGCTGCCCAGGCTCTGCTTGAAGGCGGGGGAGTTGAACATCACGCGCAGCACGCTTGGGATGTCGCCATCGCGCTGGAGGAAGGTCTGGGCCATGCGGTTGACCAGCGCCGCCGGGGGCTCGTCGGCCACGAAGGCCACGGCGAGCTTGTGGCTGATGAAGTGCGCGGTGGCGGGCTGGCGCACGATGAGGTCGATGGCTTGTTCGACTTCGTCGAAGCCCCGCCCGGCGATGGGGTGGCCCAGCAGGACCTTGTCGCCGAAATCGTGGCGCGCGGGGTTGAATTCGAAGGCGCCCTGCCGGATGAGCAGGCCTTGCCACTCGGGCTTGAGGCGCGGGGCGTCAGGGCGGTGGCTCACCCCGACGCCGGTGAGGACGCGGGCGAGCTCTTGCACGTCTTGCTGCGTGTAGCCGCCCTGCACGCCCATGGTGTGCAGCTCCAGCAGCTCGCGCGCGTAATTTTCGTTGACCTTGCCGACGGCGCTTTGCGCGTTGTCCAGGTAGACCAGCATGGCTGGGTGCATCAGGGTGGCGCGCAGCAGGTCGCGGAAGTTGCCCAGGGCATGGGGGCGGATGGCCTGCTCTTCGAAGTCGCCCACCATCCAGCGCAGGTTGGCCTTGTGGCGGAACACGTTGAAGTGGTTGAGCCAGAACCAGACCATCTGCTCCTTGAGCTGCGCCGGTGAGTAGATGGCCCGCAGCAAGTGGCGTTTGGAGGCTTCGTAGGCCGCGCGCTCTTGCGCCTGTTGCTGGGCTTGTTTGGCGCGGGCCTTGTCGTCGCCATCGGGCAGGGACTCGATGCGGCGGTGCTCGGCTTCGGCGGCCTGGAGCAATTGGGGCAGGCTGGCCTGGCTGATGCCCAGGGCATCGATGTCGCGCTGCACCGCAGAGGGCAGTGCGTCGTCCTTGCCCCGCAATTGCACATCGAGGTAGCGCTGGCGCCCTGCCGCCTCATAAGCCGACACCGTGGCCGAGTTCACGCCGTAGGTGATGCGGTTGAGCCAGCGCAGGTCGTCGGTTGTGGCGGTGTGAGGTCGCTCGGCATGGGCATTGCCCAGCGCGCAGGCCAGCCCGGCGATCACCGCCCAACGCACGCACTGTCGGCTGCGAACGGAGGCCGACGCCGGCATGGGGCTGAGAAGGGCGGTGGTGGGCATGGTGGAGGTTCAACGTGTGGATGCATGCTACCGATGACGAAGCGGTCGGTGGTGACAGCATCTTTCATGTGAAATTGAGTGAAGCCGGAACAGTGAAAAAATGCACCGCACCGGCTGTCGGCCCGTTTCTTGAACCTCCTGCCCACCACACCGCCATGTCTCCTCAACTGCTGCCCATCGTCCTGCTGTCGATCTCCAATGTGTTCATGACCTTTGCCTGGTATGGACACCTGCGCTTCGAGGGCCGCCCGTTGTGGATGGTCATCCTGGTGAGCTGGTTGATCGCCCTGGCTGAATATTGCTTTGCGGTGCCGGCCAACCGGCTGGGGCATGCCGTCTACAGCGCGGCGGAGCTCAAGACGATGCAGGAGGTCATCACGCTCACCGTGTTCGCCGTGTTCTCGGTGTTCTACCTCGGCGAGCGGCTCACGCTCAACCACCTGGTGGGATTCGGCTTCATCTGCCTGGGCGCGTTCTTTGTGTTCAAGGGGCCTTTGCACTGAGCCGTGGTGGGCTGGCCATGCCGAGCATGGCCAGCCTGACCGCGTGCTTCAGCATGAGCTGAACGGATCATTCGGCGGGGAGGTTGATCGAAAAAGCCCCTGCGCGCCCGAAAAGTTCATACGATATGCGTGTTTTCACAAAGCTGTCACGCACACCATGGCCACCCGAACACAGAAGACCTCGACCCCTGCTCCCCAAGCTCCTGCTCGTGCGCCTGCACGCAAAGCCGTCGGTAAAACCGTTCGCAAAGCCGCTGGCAAATCGGTCAGCCCGAAGGCCCCCGCCACGTCGCTCGAGCGAGCTGTGTCGAAGAAGGCCGCGCCTCGGCGTGCGGTCAATGGCACGGCTGTTGTTGAGCCGGCTGCGAAGACCTTGACGGCCGCGAAGGCCGCCAAACCGGTCAAGCCCACCAAGGCCGTGAAAAAAGCCGAAGCACCCAAACAGGCGAAGCAAGCCAAGGCCGACAAGCCGGGCAAGGCCGCGAAGGTGATCCGCGACTCCTTCACCATGCCGGAGTCCGACTTCGCCATCATCGACCGCATCAAGCTGCGCGCCATCGAGTGGAAGCAGCCGGTCAAGAAAAGCGAGGTGCTGCGCGCGGCCCTGCACGCACTCGAAGCCCTCGGTGACGCCAAGGTGCGCGCGCTGCTGGCGGCGCTGGAGCCGATCAAGAAGGGGCGGCCCAGGGTTGCTTGATCCTGGCTCAGGATCCAGCGGCCGGTCGGCGGTGGGCCGAACTCACAGGCCCTGCTGATGTTCGCGGCAATATTGGAAACCGCCAAAGCGGCGCTCGTTGTTCCAGCAGAACAGCCCCACGTTGTAAGGAATCTTGTCGCCGCAGGTCACGCAGATCAGCCGCTTTTTCAGCCTCTCATCTGGCCCATCCGCTGGGCCGGGTGAAGGCGCGGAGGATGGCGTGATGGCTGCCCGCGGTGGTGGCTCCTGGGCCACGAGCACAGCCGGTTTCGGCGCCATGAAATCAGGCAGGCTCAAAGGGTTGCCTGGGCGATGCCTTTTCACCAGTTGTTCCGCCCATTCTTTGATGGTGTCCGAACTGCGGATCGATAGGAGGTTGCTGAACGTGTCCGCGAAGTTCGCGACACTGTCTGCCCACTTTCCATGCCAAGCCGGCAAGGCGTCTGCCTTGATCACGTTGCTGGAGTCGAAGGCTTTTTTGTCCGGCCGTTGGATGATCGCCTTGGGATGCAGCAGCACCAGGTGATGGAAGGTCGGCTTGACGCCCAGCCGGCCCGAGATGCCCAGTTCGTCCACCAGCTTGGACAGCACGCGCTCATGCCGTTTGCTTTGCTCGATCGGTGATGGAATGCCGTACACCCGACCGTTGGCGTACGTCACCGAGAACTCGCCGTATTCGTTGATCGCCAAGTTGCCGTTGAAGCATTTGGTCTCGATCAGCACGAAATGCAGCAGGCGGTTGAAGAAGAGGTGGTCGATCTGCGCCACCTCGCCTGCGACCTCCAATCGGAGGTCGTGAATGACGGCGTTGTTCGGGCTGTCCTTGAGGTAACCGTCGATGTGATACGCGGCGTCGCGTTCGCCTTCGATGCCGCGTCTGACGCGATTCAATTCGTCGTCCAGCCATTCCTTCTGCCTGGTGTCGAGCAAGGCGGACTTTTTCAAGTCGGCCAGCAGCGCCAGGCGCCGGGTCTTGTCGTCAGCGTGCTTGATGATCATTTGTCCCCCGCCTTGGCCAGTTCCGCCGAGGGCTTGAGGCTCACCCAAAAGCCATTGCCCTGTCCTTGCGTGAGCACCAGGTCCGGATAACACCGCACCATGTCCGAGAGGGTGCCGTGGCCGTACACCTTGGGCGCGAAGCTGGGGTTGGTGCGCTTCATGTACTGCCCCAGCGCACCCAGCCCCACCTTGCCGTCGCTTGTGCTCTCTGCCATCAAGGCCACCGCATCAAGCAAGGCCTTCGGGCGGCGCTTCTTCACTGGCGCGGGCGGTTGGGCCACGGGCTTGGCTTCGGTGCCGCCCTCATGGGTGAGTGTGGGCTCGGGGGCCTGCCACATGAAGAACTGATCGCTCGCGTTCTGCAAGGCGTCTGGGGTCTTGGCCTCGCCCACGATCAGCACCGTGGCGCCACGTTCGCGCAGCTTGCGACAGAGGTAGGCGAAGTCGGAGTCGCTGGTCACCAGGCAGAAGGTGTCGGCGCGCTGGTCGAACAGCGCTTCCTGGGCGTCCAGTGCCAGGGCGATGTCCGAGGTGTTCTTGCCCGACGCGTACTGGTATTGCAGGCAGGGCGTGAAGGCCATGCGCACCAGGGCCTCCTGCCATTTGTTGGCCAGCGTCTGGTGGTTGCCATAGCCACGGCGCATGACCACGCGCCCGAACTGCGCGACCACCTGCAGCGCGTAGGACAGCACCTCGGGCGAGGTGTTGTCGCAATCGACCAGCACGGCCACCTGGCCGTTGTCTCCATGGTCTGCCATGGCGTCTCCCGTTTTTTGATGGCGCAAATTGTGCCTATTCGCAGGTTATTACGCTAAATAGCGTTCACTTCCCACCAATTTCACCACTTCACTGCGAACTAGGGGGGTGGTGTTGCCACCTCCCGTGTACCGGGGGGCATGCGTGGTTGACACCCATGAGGGGGCCTTCTAACTTGCGCGCTGGTTAAAAAGTGTGCAATCAATGCGGGAAGGCATGGCTGTGATCCAAGCTTGTCGACGTTCGAATCAATCGCCTTGGCTGCCCGGCCTGACCCGGGTCGCGGCAGGGGCCACCTTGTTGATGCTGGGGTCCTTGAATCCTGCGCTTGCAGCCGACGCACCGCCCAATTCCCAGCAGCTGCAACTCATCCAGCGCCAGCAGGAAATCATCGAGCAGCAAGAGCGCTTGCGTCGCGAGGAACTGCTGCGTCGCCAGGATCCCAGCCGCATGGCCCCGGGCAGCACGGGTGTGCAGGTGCCATTGCCGCCAGCGGAGGCCCCCGAACAGGCGCAGTGTTTCGACATCCAGCGCATCGAGCTGCAAGGCGCCGAGCACCTCCGGGACAGTGATCGCACGAGCCTGACCAAGCCTTACCTGGGCCGCTGCCTGGGGCTGCCTGACATCCGAGAGCTGATGCGCCAGCTCACCAACCATTACATCGACGGTGGCCTGGTCACCACCCGCGTCTACATCCCCCAGCAGGACATGAGCCGTGGTGCCCTGACCTTGCTCGTCGTCGAGGGCAAGGTGGGCGCCATCGAGCTCGACGGCGAGAACACCGGCGTCAATCCGGAGGTGGCGTTTCCCGGGGTGACGGGCCGGGTGCTCAACATCCGCGACATCGAGCAGGGCCTCGACCAGATCAATCGCCTGCCCTCCAACAGCGCGCGCATGGAGTTGGTGCCCGGCTCCGACCCTGGCTTGACCAACATCCGTGTTTTCAATCAGCCGGGCAACCCGTTCAATGGTGGGCTCACGCTGGACAACTATGGGAGCCCGTCGACCGGTGAATACCGTTTGACGGCCAACCTCGGGGTCGACGGGCCCTTGGGGCTGCACGACGCTTGGTTCGCCAGCCTTTCCAGCAACACCGATCCGGATCACAGCGCGCGCCTGAGCGAGTCGGCGCTGCTCAGCGTCAACCTGCCTTACGGATACTGGAACCTGGTGGGCTCGGTCAGCCGCAGCCGATATGTGAGCGAGGTGTCCAGCGCCTCCCAGACCTTCGTCAGCAGCGGCAACACCAACACCTACAGCCTGGGCCTCCAGCGCGTGCTCACGCGGGATCAGACCAGCAAGCTCACGCTCACCGGCACGGTCAACCACAAGGTGTCGAAGAACTACATCGAGGGCAGCCTGCTGACCACCGGCAGCCCTCGCCTGAGCGATGTCACGTTCAACCTGACCTCGGTGTTCCTGGCGCTGGGGGGCTCATGGTCGACCGATGTGGGTTTCTCGCAAGGCACGACCTGGTTCGGCGTGGAGCCCTTGCCCAACGCTGGCCAGGACACGGTGCCCACGCCTCGGGGCAAGCGCCTGACGGCATCGGCCACGCACGGCCGCAGCTGGGACATCGAGGGGCGCACGCTGAGTTGGAGCAGCAGCCTGCAAGGGCAGTACAGCCCCGACTACCTGTATGGCTCGGAGCAGACCTCGATCGGTGGGCTGTTCACGGTGCGTGGCTATGACGGCGCCTCGATCGCGGGCGACCGGGGCATGACCTGGCGCAACGAGCTGAGCTCGTCCTTCGTCGTGCCGGGCACGGAAAACGTGATCGGCCGCCTGCTGCCCTATGTGGCGGTGGATGTGGGCCGCATCTTCGGCCGCGAGGGGCAGCGCTCCGGCACGCTCGCTGGCGCGGCCCTGGGGCTGCGGGCCGTGGGGGCTCGCGTGAGCTTCGATGTGGCCGTGGCCAAGCCCCTGCACACCTCGCCCTGGGTGAGGCGGAATTTCGATGTCGACAAGACGGCGGTGTACGTGAAGTTGGGCGTTGCGCTTTGAAGCACGTCCGTTGAGGAATCAGATCATGCAAGCAACCCGATACAGCACCGTCCGCATCGCCCTTGGTTCGGTTTTGATTGGCAGCGTCCCGATGGCGCCCACGGCGGTGGCCCAGGCCGTTTCGAAGGTGGTGGCCGATCCCGGCGCCCCGGCTTCCCAGCGGCCCACGATGACGGAGTCGCTGAACAAGACACCGGTGCAGAACATCGCGGCGCCCAATGCCAGCGGCCTGTCGCACAACAAGGTGCGCGAGTTCGGGGTGGACCAGCGCAACCTGATCATCAACAACTCGCGGATCGACGCCATCTCCAAGATCGGCGGGGCGGTGGTGGCCAACCCCAATCTCGCCGGGGGCGAGGCACGCCTGATCCTCAACGAGGTCACGGGTGGTTCGCGTTCGACGCTCAACGGCAACACGGAGTTGCTTGGCGGTCGCGCCGCTTACATCCTGGCCAACCCCAACGGCATCACCTGTGATGGCTGCGGCTTCCTGAACTTTCCTCGGGTGACCATGACCACCGGCGTGCCGGTCATCGATGGCGGCGTGCTGCGTGGCCTGCGTGTCAATGGCGGCGATGTCCGCATCGGCGCGGGTGGCCTCAACACCGAGGGCCTGGATGCCTTCGACATCATCTCTCGCTCGCTGGTGATCGATGGCGTGGCCAAGGCATCTTCGATCCGTGTGGTGGCCGGCCGCAACGATGTGGCCTACGACTCCCTGGCCGCCACGCCATTGGCTCCGGATGGCAGCCTCGCGCCGAGCTGGGCCATCGACTCCAGCCTGCTGGGCGGCATGTACGCCGGGCGCATCACGCTGGTGAGCACCGAAGCTGGCGTGGGCGTGCGCCTGCGAGGCGAGGTGGCGGCGTCGGTGGACGACGTGACCCTGGATGCCGCCGGCCGCATCTCGATCAAGGGCGCCATGACGGCTGTGCGCGATGTGCGCGTGGCGTCGACGGCACCGGCGTCGGGCGCGGGAGCCGAGATCGAATTCGATGATGCGAAGGTCTATGGCGGGCGCGATGTCTTGGTGGACGGGGCCGACCTGGCCTTGAGCGGCGGCCGCCTGGGCGCGGGCCGCGACCTGACCGTGCGAGGCGCGTCGCTGCAGGACAGCGGCGCTGGCCAACGAGACGCAGGCCGAGACATCTCCGTGAGCCTTGTCGGCACCAGCGACATCACCGGCAGCGTGTGGCAGGCCAGCCAGAATCTGAGCTGGACCGCTGACTCGCTGACGCTGACGGGTGCCGCCGTGCGAAGCGGTGGCGCGGCCTCTTTGCGGCTGCGCAGCCTGACCCTCGACGCCGCCAGTTTCGATGGCGGCAACAAGGGGCTGCGTTCCGGTGGCGCACTGGACTTGCAAGTCACCGAGGCGATCGACAACGCGGGCCTGATCGCCGGTGACGCCGGGCTCACCTTGCGTGCTGGCAGCCTGAACAACCGCAGCGGTGCCTTGATCCAGTCTGGCGCCGATCAGGCTGCCGATGGCAGCATCACTGTGATGGGCGTCCTCACGCAAGCAGGGACGCTGGGCAGCACGGGCGACCTGAGCATCACGGCCCAGTCGCTGAACAACGATGCGGGCGAGATCAGCGCGCAAGACGAGCTGACCATCACGGTGTCAGAGGCCTGGGTCAACGCCCAGAGCGCGAAGGTCAAGGCCAAGTCCTTGACGGCCCGCGCGGCGAGCGTGGACAACGCAGGCATCGTCTACGGCCAGCGGCTGCTGGACCTGACGATGGCAAGCCTGCGCAACCGTTCCACCGGCCAGATCACATCGGGTGGCGACGCGACCATGCAGCAGGCCGGCGGCGGCGGCACGCTCAACAACGCGGGCCAGATCGGCGCCAAGGGCACGTTGAGCCTGCACCAGGACCAGATCACCAACGAGGGGGGTGGCGAGCTCATCGGCGAGTCGGCGCTCAACGCCACCGTTCGCCAGTTCAGCAATGCGGGCACCGTGGCTTCTGACGGCGCGGCGACGTTCAACCGCCCGTCGGCACGCGGTGCGCAATTCACCAACACCGGCACGGTGGATGTGGGTTCGTTCAGCGCTTCCTTCGACAGCATCCTCAATCAGGGCACGCTGTTCGGCCTCGATGACGTGAGCCTGAACGCCTCCACGCTGCGCAACGAAAACAGCATCCAGTCCGGCAACACGATGACGCTGAACGCGCTCACGTTGCAGAACGTCTCCAGCGCCACGCGCACGGCCAACATCACGGCGCAAGGCAACCTGAACATCACCGGCAACCAGACGCTGCTCAACCAGGCCACGGCCGAGCAGCGCGCCATCATTGCTTCCACGGGCGGGATCTTGAGCATCGACTCCCGCAGTGGATCGGCGGCCGGGCAGAGCGTGCACAACCTGGGCGGCCTGCTGTTCGGCAAGAACGGCCTGATGCTGTACGTCTCGCACGAATTCCTCAACCGCAACGAGGGTAACCGCCGCGGCGTGGTGTTCGCTGACTCGGGCCAGATGTGGATCGGGGGGGCCAACCAGGCCGCCATCGACGCCACGGGCGCGGACATCTTGGTGCGAAACGAGCAGTCGGACATCGAGAACCGGCTGGGCAGCGTGTCCATCTACGCGGATGTGTTCGAGAACACGCCGGGCGCTTACACACCGGTCAAGACGACGGTGACGACCAGCCGGTCCTCGGGCTCCTTCGATTACGACGGGACCCTCGATGGCGCTGGCGACCTGATCTCGGTCTACAGCGGCTGCGCCACCTACGAAGACCACTTCGACAAGGACCGCCGTGGGCACCGCTGCGCGAGGTCGGTCACCATCACCCAGGAGCAACTGGTGGGTGGCAGCGCGCCGCGCAGCGCGGTCATGGCGGGCACCGACCTGAACCTGTACGTGGGCAAGTCCGCCCTCAACTACGTCAGCCTGATGTCGGCTGGCGGCAACCTGACGATCTCCGGCTCGGCTGGCGCCACCTTCGAGAACCGCGCTGTGACGCTGCTTTATCAAGAGCAGGCCACGGTCTACCGTTACGACGATGGCGGCCGCACCCTGAACCCTGCGGGTGACTGCTACCAGGATGGCAAGTACATCAAGTGCTTCTTCCTGAGCGGCGCTGCTTTCCCCAACCGTCGCAAGGAGTTCACCAACATCAGCCTCCAGACGGCGCCATCGCGGCTCACGACCGGGGTGCCATCCACGGTCGAAGCCGGCCGCACGCTCACCATCAACGTCAGCAAGCTCGTCAACGAGAACAGCGGCACCGAGAACCAGAACACCCCGCCCAGCGGCCAATCCACCGGGGCTTCGGGCGGCACGGTCAACAACCCGAATGTGTCGGGCAGCGTCAGCGGCCAGACCCTGACCTCGAGCACGCTGCAGGGCCTGGGCAACCTGCAAAACAGCCCCTTCTTCCTGCCATCCAAGAACCCCGCCTCGGGCTTCCTGTTCGAGACGGACCCACGCCTCATCACCCTGGCGGGCCTGTATGGCTCGGACCTCTTCCTCAAGGCGCTGGGGCTCGACCCGGTCAAGTACCTGCGCGTGGGTGACCCGTATTTCGAGCAGCAATTGCTGCGTCAGCAACTGCTGTCGCAGGCGGGCCAGCGCTTCATCGCCGAAGGCATGGTCAGCGAGAACGATCAGTTCAAGTACCTGATGGAAAACGGCGTGGCCTCCGCCGGCGACCTGAAGCTGCGCGTGGGCGTGGCGCTCACGGCCGAGCAGGTCTCCAGCCTGCAAAAAGACATCGTGTGGATGGTCGAGACCGAGGTGCAGGGCAAGAAGGTCCTGGTGCCCCAGCTCTACCTGGCCGATTCGACCCGCGCCTGGCTGGCCAGCGGAGCCAAGCTCACGGGCCAGGACATCGAGGCCACGGCCGCGGGCGACATCCGCAACAGCGGCGCCATCGTCGCGCGCGACAGCATCAAGCTCGACGCGGGCGGCACCTTCACCAACCGCCTGGGCGACGTCTCGGCCGGCGGCTCGCTGAATGTGAAGGCCAAGGGCGACGTGCTCAACCAGAGCGGCACCATCCGGGGCGGCGACGTCACGGTGACCTCCACCGAGGGCTCGGTGGTGAATGAAACGCTCACCCGCGACATCACCGTCCATGGCGAAGTGGGCAGTGGCACCAACACGGTCGTGGGTGGCACCGCCAGCATCACGGCCAAGGGCAAACTCGACATCGACGCCAAGCAAGACATCGTCTCGAAGGGCGGCGAACTCAACGCCGGCAAGGATGCCAACCTCACCGCGGGCAACGACATCGTCCTCACGACCATTGAGAAGCAGAGCTACAGCGGCAAACGCGACGTCAGCTACGCCGACGGCTACCGCACCGAATCCATTCGCACCGAACAGAAGACCGAGCAAGTCGGCTCCACCCTCAACGTCGGCGGCAACCTGAGCGCCAAAGCCGGTCGGGACATCAAGCTCGAAGCCAGCGAAGCCAACGTGGGCGGCAACGCGTCGCTGGATGCCAAGCGCGACATCACCATCACCGCCAAGGGCGAGACCAGCAAGTCCACCAGCGACACCAGCACCACCAGCTGGAACACCAGCGCCAGCGAGAAGACCACCATCGAGCAGACCACGGGCAAGGCCGCAGGCCTGAACGTGGGCGGCAACCTGGCCATCCAGTCGGGGCGTGACACCAACATCGTCGGCTCGGACGTGACCGTGGGCGGCGACCTCGACGTCAAGGGCGTCGGAGGCAACCTCAACGTCACGACTTTCGAGGAGACAGTCAAGGTCACCTCCGTCACCGAGAAGAGCTCCTTCTTCGGTGGCGAAGCCAAGGCCAAGGCCAACGACAGCATCGCGCAAAGCGAGGCCTCGGCCACCGGCACGCTGTTCTCCAACTCCAAGGAGACGACCGAGATCGACTCGATGAGCAACCGCGGCAGCACCCTGTCGGTGGGCGGTAACCTCAACGCCGACAAGGGCGCGATCAAGGGCGACGTCAACATCAAGGGCTCGGACGTGGCCACCGGCGGCAACCTGAACCTGAACGCCGACGGCAACATCAACATCCTTGCCGCCGATGACCGCACCACGGTCAAGCAAAGCAGCGAGTCCAACTCCTTTGGCGTCACCGCCAGCGCTTCCATCGATGGCGCGGGGGTTGCACTCGAATACCAGCGCAACGAAAGCAACGGCAGCGCCACGCAGACCACCGCCAAGGTCTCCAGCCTGTCGGCCGGCCAAGACATCAACATCAACGCCGGCAAGGACTTCACCGAGCAGGGCACGAAGGTGCAGGCCGGCGGCAACATCGCGGTCGAGGCTGAGTCCATCAAGAGCCTCGCCGCCAAGGACACCTACACCGAAAGCGGCGACAGCCTCAGCGTCAGCGTGTCGGCCGGCGTGAAGGCCGAGACCGGCCTGGGCGCCGTGGTCTCCAGCTTCGTGGGCAAGGGCAACAAGGCCGACTTCGACATGGCCGCAGCCAGCCAGTCGCTCAGCGGCTTGGACGTGCCCGATGCCGGTAGCGTCAAAGGAGAGCTGAGTGTGTCCGTGACCAAGACCACGTCCAGTGGCTCGGGCACCGACGCCAAGGCCTCGTCGTTCAGCAGCGGCGGCAGCACCAGCTTCAAGGCGCGCAGCGGCGACGCCACCTTCGAAGGCACGGATGTCACCGCTGGCGGCGACATCTCGGTGAGCGCCGACAAGGGCAATGTGCGCATCCAGACGGCCGACAGCAGCACCAACAGCAGCAGCAAGACCACCGATGCCAAGGTCACTGTGGGCATGAGCGCCGATGGCACCTTCTCGGCCTCGGGTTCGGGTGGCGAGAGCTCGCAGACCGCCGCCGGCACCAGCCAGAAGGCCGCCAGCTTCAAGTCAGGCGGCAACGTCAGCGTCACGGCCCAGAAAGACGTGGAGCTGGTGGGCACCAACATCGAGGCTGCGGGCAACGCCGACATCACCGCCACCACTGGCAAGATCGACTTCAAGGCCGCGCGCAACACCACCTCGGCCACGTCCGATGAAATGTCGGCCAACGCCAGCTTCTCCGCCAACGTCACGGGCAAGGAAGGCAGCGTGGGCGGCGGCTACAGCGACAAGCACAGCAGCGAGTCCACTTCCACGGGCACGGCCGGCAGCATCAAGGCCGGCAACGTCAACCTCAAGTCCAAGGGAGACATCACGCTGGAAGGCACCAACATCGCGGCCAAGGACTCGGCCACCATCGACACGCAAGGCAAGGTCGACTTCCAGGCGGTGGCCAACACCAGCACCAAGACCACCACCGGCATGAGCGCGCAGGTGGACCTCGAAGCCGGCGCCAAGAGCGCGGGCGTGTCGGCATCCGGCGGCAAGACGGACGAGTTCGAATCGAGCACCACCCGCACCGGTGGCAGCCTCAACGCGGGCAACTTGACCATCAAGGCCGGCAGCGGCATCCGCCTGGAGGGCACCAAGGTCGACGTCAAGCAGGACGCCAACATCGATGCGGGCCAAGGCAAGCTGGTGCTCGAATCGGCCACCAGCGAGAGCACCAAACGCGTCAACAACACCGACGTGGCCGTGGGCGTCAAAGCCGACGCCAAGGCCGGATCCGGCCAGGGCAGCGTCAAGGTCAAGGGAGCCTACGAAGACACCCAAAAGACCACCCAGGACAACGCCACGCTCAACATCGGCGGCAAGGCCGACCTCAAAGCCGCGCAAGGTATCGACATCAAGGGCAAGGACGTGGGCGCGGGCGTCACCTCGGTCGTCACGGCCGGCAGCCTGGACACCCACGGCGCCAGCGTCACCACCGAGAACCGCGCCGAGGTCAACCAGTCCACCCGCCGGGATGTGGACGTGAGCGTCGGCGTCATCGTGCCCAGCAAGAAGGCGCGCAACGAGGTGGCCGACACGGTCCGCAAGGTCAAGGAAAGCGACGCGGCCAACACCATCCGCAACAAGGCGGAGTCGGCCTCCACGGCCCTGTCCAACGCCGGCAGCACCATCTCGACCAAGGCCAAGAACGCCGCGGGCGACGTGGCCACGGCCTTCAAGAACGTGGGCAAGGACGACGCCACCCGCCAGGCCAACAACGATGCCAACAGCGCGGCCAAGCTCCAGCGCGACACGGACCTGAACCAGACCCGCATGGCCAAGCTGGACGCGGCCACCGACAAGAAACTGGCCAACAACCTGGCGCAGGCCGACCGCCAGCAGACCAAGAAGGCCGCGGCCATCGACGCCGACCAGGCCAAGGCCGACCAGCGCGCCCGCTACGAGCAACAACAGGCCGACAACGCCGCCACCAAGCAGCGCGACCAGGCCATCAAGAAGCTCGACCCCACGCTGGATGCCAAGGCCCGCGATCAGGAGGTGGCCAAGATCAACGCCGACTTCGATGCCAAGAAGGCCGACAACGCCCGCGCCTTCGAAGACAAGAAGCTGGCCAACGCCAATGAGGCCCTCACCCAGAAAAGCAACCTCGCCGAGACCACCGCCAACCGCAAGGAGGCTGCCGAGACCCGCCGCGCCGAGTCGATGAAGCGCCACCAGGACGAAGCCGCGCCCGTGCAGCAAACGCTGGCCCAGCGCAGCGGCGATGACGGCAGCCAGGCCAAGGCCGACCAGCAACTGGCCAAGCAGTCCACCGAGGCGCGCCAGCAGGCGCAGGTCACGCAAGCCAAGGCCGACGCGGTCAAGGCCAAGGCCGACAACGACGCAACGCGAGACAAGCTCAAGGCCGACCACCAGGCCAAGCGCGACGCGGACACCGCCATCAACCAGGCCCGCAAGGACCAGGCCGAAGCCGACCGCAAGGTCGACGCCGACAACACCCTGACGGACGCGCAGCGCCAGGCCAAGAAGGAAGCCAACCAGAAGGCCGCCGACGACAAGGTCAAACAAGCTGAGACCAAGCGCGACGACCAACTCAAGGCCAACGACGAGGCCCACAACCAAGCCCTGGCCGACAACAGCAAGGCCCGCGAAGACGCCCGCGTGAAGGCCGAAGCCGCCGAGCGCAAGGCCGTGGCCGACGCTGAGCTGGCCGCCCGCAAATCCGTCAAGGACGACAGCGTCAAGCAGGTCGAGCAAAGCGAGCAGGCCAAGATCAACCAGATCAAGCAGGACGGCGACACCAAGCTGGCCAACCTGGACAAGGCACGCGACGCATCGATTGAGAGCGCACAAAAGGCTTACGACAAGGTGGCCAAGGACCCCAAGGCCACCGAGCAGCAAAAGGCCGATGCCCTCAAGCGCAAGGAGGCCGAGGTCAAGCGCGCCAACGAAGGGCACGAGAAGGCCACCGCCGAAGCCAAGAAGGACATGGAAGAGAAGGTCAAACAGGCCGAAGCCGACAAGACCCAGGCCGTGGACGTCGCGCAGCAGACCATGGTCAAGAAGCTCGACGAGGCGCAGAAGAAGCGCGAAGACGCGCTGGCCGTGCAAGAGAAGGCGGAGGCCGACCTGGCAGCCGGACTGCTCAAGCAGAACCAGCAGCGCAACGGCGACCAGGGCGCCGAAGCCCAGGCCCTGGCGAAGGCCGATGCCATCCGCAACGACACCACCCTGTCGGACGTGGACCGCGCCAAGAAGCTGCAAGCCGAAGGCGTGAAGGCCGCCGACGCGATCCGCGACGAGCGCATCCAGCAAGCCACCGAACGCCACCAGCTCGAAGCCAAGCGCGACGAAGCGGCCAAAGCCGCCGAGATCGCCGGCATCGACCCGCGCCTGGACAGCGCTGGCCATGACGCCGCCAAGAAAGCCATCGACGACAAGTACCAGGCCCGCGCCGACGAGCGCGACACCCGCCTCAAGACCGAGAAAGATCAGGCCGTTGCCAATGCCACGAAGTCCAAGGCCGACGCCACGGCGCAAGGCGAGCGCGACACCGCCATCGCCCAGGCCAAGGAGGATGCGCAAAAGCGTTTCGACCAGGACACGAAGCAGGCCGACGAGCAGCTCAAAAAGGAACTGGCTGCGGTGGACAAGGACACGAAGCGCACCGACGAGCAGAAGAAGGCCGAGAAGGCGCGCTTGCAGACCGAAGCCGACCAGGCCGCGAAAGACCGCACCTTGCAGCGCGATCAGGCCGAGGCCAATGCGGCCCAACAGCAAGACGTCAAGCAAGCCGCCGCGCGCCGCGACGAACAGGTCAAGCAAGCCGAGAAAGACCGCGACGACAAGCTCAACGCCAAACCCGCGCCGACCGAGGCAGAGAAGAAGCGCATCCTGGCTGATTTCGACAAGGCCAAGCAAAACGCCGAGACCCGCAAGACGGCCGCCGAAAAGGACGCCGCCGCACAGCAGAAGGAGCGCCTCGCCGAGATCGAACGCAGCCACCGGGACGCCGAGGTCGACGCCAACACCGCGCTGACCGTCAAGGAGCGCGAGCAGAAGAAGGCCGAACACGCCAAGGCCGAAGCCCTGGCCAAGAAAGAAGCCGATGGCCTGCGCGCCGAAGCCGACAAGCTGCTCAAGCCCGTGCTGACGCCCGAAGAGCGCCTGGCCCGTGACACCGCCGCGGCTGAACGCAACGCCCCGGCGGCCGGACCTTCGGACGACAAGGTCCGCAACCCCGACGCCCTGTCCACCCGCCTGCGTCAGCTGGGCACCAAGGCCAAGCGCTGGAAGGAGGTCGTCACGGCCTTTGGCATCAAGGTCAAGACCACGCCACCCCCGAAAGAAAAGCCCACCGAAGACACCGCCCTTGGCACGCCCCAGCTGCTGACCCTGGCGCGCAACTTCCAACCGGGCGACCAAGCCATGGCCCTGCGCGTGCTGCGCGACCCCGACGTCCAGAAGGGCGCGGTGGTGCAGCAGGCGGTGCAAAGCCTGCGCGAAGAAGTGCGCGAAGAGCGCCTCAAGGAGATCACCGCTTCCTTGAAGGGCGGCAACGAGCTGGGCGTGCTCACCGTGGCCGACCAGCGCCGCTACCTCGTCGCCCAAGGCCAGCTCAAGGAAGGCGACAAGCTGAGCCCTGCCGAGGTCATGGCCCGCTTCAAGTCAACGCTGGATGCCGAGGTGGCGCAGGTGCAGCCCACCGCCGAGCAGAAGGCCGAGATCCTCAAGGCGATGGCGGTGGATGTGCCCAAGGACAAGACCGTCGACGACGTCTACGGCGAGGTCTTGCAGAAGTCGGACAAGGCGATCAAGCACATCATCAAGGACGACATGAAGCTCGATGGTCAACGTGCCGATGACATGGCGGCGAAGTTCGCGCCTTGATGTGAGCACCCGCCTGCCCGCCTCACCTTCGGGCTTTGGTCCGGCTCAAGGCGATCAAGCTGCCCGCACCGCGTGCCCTTTCCTCGCCAGCAAGCGCCTGCGCGTCTTCTCGATGTTGCTGCGCAGCGCGTACAACTCGTCCGCATGGGCCAGCGGCACGGCGATCTGGCTGGCCACGCGGTCGAGCTCGTCGAGTTCGTTGAGCAATTCGGGCACATCGGCGTCGCCGTCTTCCATGCGGGCTTCCACCGCGCGCAGCCGGGCGTACCAGCGGAACACGCGCTGGCGCACGCGGTAGGTGTAGAGCGGCGGCACCACGCGTGAAAGCGGCAGCAGCAGCACGATCAAACCACCGATGACCAGCCACATGCGATCCAGCAGGTTGCTGGCCCAGAAGGGCAGGTAGCGTTGCCAGAGAGGGGGCGTGCCGTTGATGGCGCGGTCGCCTTCGGGGCTAACGGGCAGCTCGCTGGTGCGGGTGTTGGGGAAGTCGCGCACGCCGTTGAACCAGCCCGCGCCGCCGTGGATCTGTTGCGCGGCCTGGGCGAAAAGCTGGCGCAGCGCAGGGTGCGTGTCTTCTCGGGTCAGCAAGGCGGTGGTGGCGGCGAGCATGCCCACGTCTTCAGGTGGCAGGTCGCGCGCGAGGTCGACCATGCCGCGTGGCAAGGTGACCGTCTGCAGGAAGGGGAAGCGGCGCGAAAGCGCGTCGGCCTGGGGCACCTCGGCCAGGGCGATGCCGGGTTGTTGCAGCAGGCGCTGCACGGTGGGCGCCTCGGGGGCAGACATCAGCACCAGGGCGTCGATCTGGCCGGCCATGAGCGCCTCGGCAGCCGCGGCTGGCCGCAGTTCGCTGGCGACGAAGGCCGCCGGGCCCAGGCCGTTGGCCAGCAGGAGGCGGCGCATCAGCTCGGGCACGCCGCTGCCCGGCGCATCGAGGTTGATGCGCAAGCCCTGCAATTCGTGCAACGAACGCAGCACCGGCGCGGGGGCATCGGCCGGGGCGACGTGGGCTTTGCCATGCGACGGGCCCTGTCCTTCTGCGGAAGGGGGCTGGGCCAGCGCCGCCGGCCGGTAGAAGATCCACAGCGGCTCGTAAAACAAGGCCCCCAGGGACATGATGCCCTCGTTGGGGTCCACGTCTTCATCGAGGTCACTCTCTGGGCCGCTGTCGCTGCCGCCGCGCACGAATGCGACGTCCGCACGCCCTTCGCGCAGGGCCTGCAGGTTGGCGCCGGGGCCGTCGGATTCGAGCAGGCGCACGTGAATGCCGTCCTTCTCAAGCGCCTGCACGTAACGCTGGCCGAACTCGGCGTAAGCGCTGCCAGCCGGGCCGGTGGCCAGGGTCACGGTGCGTGGCGGTTGCGGGTCGAGCCACCAGTAGGCCAGCGCCAGCAGCGCGAAGGCGAACAGCAGCACGGGGCCCACCGAGGCGAGCATGTCGCGCAGCGCTTCCAGCCGCAGGTGCAAGGCTTGCTGCGCGCGGCGGGCCACGGAAGGAGAACGTTCGGCCATGGGCGAAAGGGGATGGGTTGGACGGATCGGCGTTGGCAGGTGTCGCGGACCGCGATGGTGAGGAAGGGTACCGCACCCCCCGGCATGTCATCGACAGCGCATATACTCCCCCCCACTATCTGAATCGCACCATGCCCCATTCGCCCGAAGACAAGAAAAAAGCCCTCACCCGGGTGCGCCGCATCCGCGGGCAGGCCGAGGCGCTGGAGCGGGCGCTGGAGGCGGGTGCCGACTGCGCGCCCGTGTTGCAGCAGCTCGCGGCCATGCGTGGCGCCGTCAATGGTTTGATGTCGGAGATCCTGGAGTCGCATGTGCGCGAGCAGTTGAGCGCGCCGCACAGCGTCGACGCCCTGGCGCAAGACATCACGACGCTGGTGCGTTCGTACCTGAAGTGAAACCCCACCCCCATCCATCCTCAAGGAGAGCCCATGATCAAGTCCCGTGCCGCCGTTGCTTTCGCCGCTGGCCAACCCTTGCAGGTCGTCGAGATCGACGTCGAGCCGCCGAGGAAGGGCGAGGTGTTGGTGCGCATCACCCACACCGGCGTGTGCCACACCGACGCCTTCACGCTCAGCGGTGACGATCCCGAGGGCATCTTCCCCGCCGTGCTGGGCCACGAAGGCGCGGGCATCGTCGTCGAGGTGGGCGAAGGCGTGACCTCGCTGAAGCCCGGCGACCACGTCATCCCGCTGTACACGGCCGAGTGCGGCGAGTGCCTGTTCTGCAAGAGCGGCAAGACCAACCTGTGCGTGTCGGTGCGCGCCACGCAGGGCAAGGGCGTGATGCCCGATGGCACCACGCGCTTCTCCTACCAGGGCAAGCCGGTCTACCACTACATGGGTTGCTCCACTTTCAGCGAGTACACGGTGGTGGCCGAGGTGTCGCTGGCCAAGGTCAACCCCGAAGCGAACCCCGAGCAGGTTTGCCTGCTGGGCTGCGGCGTGACCACCGGCCTGGGCGCCGTCAAGAACACGGCCAAGGTGCAGCCAGGCGACACCGTGGCCGTCTTCGGACTGGGTGGCATCGGCCTGGCGGTGGTGCACGGTGCGCAGAAGGCAGGTGCCGGTCGCATCATCGCCGTCGACACCAACCCCGACAAGTTCGAGCTGGCGCGCACCTTTGGCGCGACCGACTGCGTCAACCCCAAGGACTTCGACAAGCCCATCCAGCAGGTCATCGTCGAGATGACGGGCTGGGGCGTGGACCACAGCTTCGAGTGCATCGGCAACGTCAACGTGATGCGCGCGGCGCTGGAGTGCGCGCACCGGGGCTGGGGGCAGTCGGTGATCATCGGCGTGGCCGGCGCGGGCCAGGAAATCTCCACCCGCCCCTTCCAGCTGGTGACGGGCCGCCGCTGGCTGGGCACGGCCTTCGGCGGCGTCAAGGGCCGCTCGCAACTGCCAGGCATGGTGGAAGAGGCCATGCGCGGCGACATCAACCTCAAGCCCTTCGTGACCCACACCATGGGCCTGGCAGACATCAACACCGCCTTCGACCTGATGCACGAGGGCAAGTCGATCCGCAGCGTGGTGCACTACGCTGAGCCGGGCGCAGAACAAGGCGCGCAGACCTGATCGCCAACCGAGGACATCGCCATGCAACGCATCGAACAACACGCCAGCTTCGGTGGCCGCCAGGAGGTGTGGCGCCACGCGTCGGCCACGCTGGGCTGCGACATGAAGTTCGCCGTCTACCTGCCACCGGCTGCGCTGCGTGGCGAGGCCTGCCCGGTGGTGTACTGGCTCTCGGGCCTGACCTGCACCGAGCAGAACTTCATCACCAAGGCGGGGGCGCAGCGGCACGCGGCCGAGCACGGTCTGATCATCGTGGCGCCCGACACCAGCCCGCGTGACCTGGGTGTTGCCGACGGTGAACCGGGCGTGGCCGACGACCCCGCCTACGACCTGGGCCAGGGCGCGGGCTTCTACGTCAACGCCACGCAGGCGCCTTGGGCAAAGCACTACCGCATGCAGGATTACGTGGCGGTGGAGCTGCCAGCGCTGGTGGAGCAGCACTTCGCGGTCGCGCCACGGCGCGGCATCTTCGGGCACTCGATGGGCGGGCATGGCGCGCTGGTCACGGCGCTGCGCCACCCGGGGCGCTACCTCAGCGTGTCGGCGTTCTCGCCCATCGTCGCGCCTTCGCAGGTGCCTTGGGGGCAGAAAGCCCTGGGCGCTTACCTGGGTGCCGATGTTTCAGCGTGGGCCGAGTGGGACTCGGTGTCGCTGATCAAGGCCTTGCCGGCGGGCGCCGAGCGCTTGCCCTTGCTGGTGGACCAGGGTGAGGCCGATGAGTTCCTGGCCGTGCAGTTGCGCCCTGAGTTGCTGGCCGAGGTGTGCGAGCAAACGGGCCATCCGCTGACACTGCGGCGACATGCGGGGCACGACCACAGCTATTACTTCATCGCCAGCTTCATTGGGGAGCACGTTGCCCATCATGCTCGGGCGTTGAAGGCGGGCTGACGTGGGTTGCGTGGGGGTTGGGTTTTTGGAAATGGCTGCCATCGTTGAGCAACGTTCAGGGGGCGAGGGGTGACTGCGCAGGCCCTGCGCGGGGCACCACCGAGCCCCATCACCATCACCCCTTGAACGCGAGCCTGGCTGTTGCCGAGCCATGACACCGCACATGTCGGGCCTGCGCAGTCACCCCTCGCCCCCTGCCCGCGACACAACGTGGCAGGCGGAGAAGG
>JAKARB010000027.1 GCA_021819435.1 Pseudomonadota bacterium
GCCAGGCCTCAGCATTTTATTATGGTGATCCCCTGGGCGAAATGCGCCTGGTAAGCAGAGTTTTTGAAATGTAAGGCCTTTGAATAAGACAAAAGGCTGCCTCATCGCTAACTTTGCAACAGTGCCAAGCTGGCTCGTGAATTCGGAATCAGTCGCGAAACCCTGTATCAATACTTGAGAACGGATCAGTAAATATGCCACGTCGTTCAATCCTGTCCGCCGCCGAGCGCGAAAGCCTGCTGGCGTTGCCGGACACCAAGGATGAGTTGATCCGTCACTACACGTTCAGCGAAACCGACCTCTCCATCATCCGGCAGCGGCGCGGCCCGGCCAACCGGCTGGGCTTCGCCGTGCAGCTCTGTTACCTGCGCTTTCCTGGTGTCATCCTGGGCGTCGATGAGCCGCCGTTTCCGCCCTTGTTGAAACTGGTCGCCGACCAGCTCAAGGTCAGCGTCGAAAGCTGGGACGAATACGGGCAGCGGGAGCAGACCCGGCGCGAGCACCTGGTCGAACTGCAAACGGTGTTCGGCTTCCAGCCCTTTACCATGGGCCACTACCGGCAGGCCGTCCAGTTGCTGACCGAGATGGCCTTGCAGACCGACAAGGGCATCGTGCTGGCCAGCACCTTGATCGAGCACCTGCGGCAGCAGTCGGTCATTCTGCCTGCCCTCAACGCCGTCGAGCGGGCGAGCGCCGAAGCAATCACCCGCGCCAACCGGCGCATCTACGATGCCTTGGCCGAACCGCTGTCGGACGCGCATCGCCGCCGCCTCGACGATCTGCTCAAGCGTCGGGACAACGGCAAAACGACCTGGCTGGCCTGGCTGCGCCAATCGCCCGTCAAACCGAATTCGCGGCACATGCTGGAACACATCGAACGCCTCAAAGCGTGGCAGGCGCTCGACCTGCCTTCTGGCATCGAGCGGTCGGTGCACCAGAACCGCCTGCTCAAGATCGCCCGTGAGGGTGGCCAGATGACGCCCGCCGACCTGGCCAAGTTCGAGGCGCAGCGACGCTATGCCACCCTGGTGGCGCTTGCCATCGAGGGCATGGCCACCGTCACCGACGAAATCATCGACCTGCACGACCGCATCCTGGGCAAGCTGTTCAACGCCGCCAAGAACAAGCATCAGCAGCAATTCCAGGCGTCCGGCAAGGCGATCAACGCCAAGGTGCGGCTGTTCGGCCGCATCGGCCAGGCGCTGATCGAGGCCAAGCAGGCGGGCCGCGATCCGTTCGCCGCCATCGAGGCCGTCATGTCCTGGGATGCCTTCGCCGAGAGCGTCACCGAAGCGCAGAAGCTTGCGCAGCCCGAGGACTTCGATTTCCTGCACCGCATCGGCGAAAGCTACGCCACGCTGCGCCGCTACGCGCCGGAATTCCTTGCCGTGCTCAAGCTGCGGGCCGCTCCCGCCGCGAAGGACGTGCTCGACGCCATCGAGGTGCTGCGCGGCATGAACAGCGACAACGCCCGCAAGGTGCCCGCCGACGCGCCGACCGAGTTCATCAAGCCGCGCTGGCAGAAGCTGGTCATGACCGACACCGGCATCGACCGGCGCTACTACGAACTGTGCGCGCTGTCGGAGATGAAGAACGCGTTGCGTTCCGGCGACATCTGGGTGCAGGGGTCGCGCCAGTTCAAGGACTTCGAGGACTACCTGGTGCCGCCCGCGAAATTCGCCAGCCTCAAGCAGGCCAGCGAATTGCCGCTGGCCGTGGCCACCGACTGCAACCGGTACCTGAACGACCGGCTGACGCTGCTGGAAACACAGCTTGCCACCGTCAACCGTATGGCGACGGCCAACGAGCTGCCGGACGCCATCATCACCGAGTCAGGCTTGAAGATCACGCCGCTCGACGCGGCGGTACCCGACACCGCCCAAGCGCTGATCGACCAGACGGCAATGATCCTGCCGCACGTCAAGATCACCGAACTGCTGCTGGAGGTGGACGAATGGACGGGCTTCACTCGGCATTTCGCGCATCTGAAATCGGGCGACCCGGCCAAAGACAAGAACCTGTTGCTGACCACGATCCTCGCCGACGCGATCAACCTGGGCCTGACCAAGATGGCGGAGTCTTGCCCCGGCACGACCTACGCCAAGCTGGCTTGGCTGCAAGCCTGGCACATCCGCGACGAAACCTACGGGGCGGCGCTGGCCGATCTGGTCAACGCACAGTTCCGCCATCCCTTCGCCGAGCACTGGGGCGACGGCACCACCTCATCGTCGGACGGCCAGAACTTCCGCACCGGCAGCAAGGCCGAGAGCACCGGCCACATCAACCCGAAATACGGGAGCAGCCCAGGGCGGACGTTCTACACCCACATTTCTGACCAGTACGCGCCATTTCACACCAAGGTCGTGAACGTCGGCGTGCGCGATTCGACCTACGTGCTCGACGGCCTGCTGTACCACGAGTCCGACTTGCGGATCGAGGAGCATTACACCGACACGGCGGGCTTCACCGATCACGTCTTCGCCCTGATGCACCTCCTGGGCTTCCGCTTCGCGCCGCGCATCCGCGACCTGGGCGACACCAAGCTCTACATCCCGAAGGGCGACGCCGCCTATGACGCGCTGAAACCCATGATCGGCGGCACGCTCAACATCAAGCACGTCCGCGCCCATTGGGACGAAATCCTGCGGCTGGCCACCTCGATCAAGCAGGGCACGGTGACGGCCTCCCTGATGCTCCGAAAGCTCGGCAGCTACCCACGCCAGAACGGCCTGGCCGTGGCGCTCCGCGAGCTGGGCCGCATCGAGCGCACGCTGTTCATCCTGGACTGGCTGCAAAGCGTGGAACTGCGCCGCCGCGTGCATGCCGGCCTGAACAAGGGCGAGGCGCGCAATGCGCTGGCCAGGGCAGTGTTTTTCAACCGCCTGGGTGAAATCCGCGACCGCAGTTTCGAGCAGCAGCGCTACCGGGCTAGCGGCCTCAATCTGGTAACGGCTGCCGTCGTGTTGTGGAACACGGTCTATCTGGAACGGGCTGCGCACGCGCTGCGTGGCAACGGCCATGCCATTGATGACGCGCTGTTGCAGTACCTGTCGCCGCTCGGTTGGGAGCACATCAACCTCACCGGCGATTACCTCTGGCGCAGCAGCGCCAAGATCGGCGCGGGCAAGTTCAGGCCGCTACGACCGCTGCAACCGGCTTAGCGTGCTTTATTTAATGAGATGGTCACTCCCTCCTTCCCAGTACTATGCTGAGGACAGGCTTTCATTCGGAGAACCATCATGGAAAACATTGCGCTTATTGGTATCGATCTGGGTAAGAACTC
>JAKARB010000008.1 GCA_021819435.1 Pseudomonadota bacterium
ACGCTCAACGACCAGCTTGACTGCCTCAAGCTTGAACTCTCGGCTGAACAGCCTTCTCGTTGCCATAAACCACCTCCGGTTTGACTTCACACCTTAACAAGGTGTCCTTCAAACCGGCAGCAGCCCATTCTGTTTAGGTTGTCAATCGACGGAAACCGAACCACGTTGCGAGGTGTCCACATGGGCGTACCCAAATCGAACCTAAGAGCCAGAGCAAAAAACGGTGAAATGTTTCCCCGCGCATTTCGCTGGGCGACCGGGAAAGATTGCGGCTGAGCTGCTGAAGCGCTTCAGCCTGTTCCTTTTGGGGAGCCGGCTTCAAGCTTCAGACATCGCAACTACTTGCTTACACGCCATGAACACCCAAGCCCTCGCTGTAGTCGTTCTGCCGATGCTCCCGGCCATCCTTCAGGCGCTCACCGAGTACCCATTAGGGGCTGCGGTGCTGGTTTTGTTGGCTGCCATCTATGCCTTCCGCAAGCACAAGTGACAGCCCACCATGGGCCCGGGTAGACGTTCAATGCAGAGCCTCTGTCTGAGCCCACAGCTTGACCAGGAAGCGGTCAGTGCGGGCGGAGGTCTCAATCTCTAGTGTCCATGAGCCCAGCTCGACCGTGTACCAGCCCTCGCTGATGCGGTAGGCGTGCCGGTAGAGGCCATCATGGGGCATGCGGGCATGGAGGTGCTGGAACAACGCGAACTTCAGACCCTTACTTCCGAGGCTGCGCGCTGCGAGATTCAGTAGGCCAATCAGCCCATGGAGGGCGATCCCCGTGGTGCGGGTGGAAAGGCTGCTGAGGGTTGCTTGTGCTTGGCTCATGTTCTCTCTGCGTTCATCGCGTCAATATCGACGCGGGGCCAATGCTGCCCAGCCTGCACGGGGCTCACCATAGAAAGACCCTGCATCCCGCTCCAGGGATGGTCCCCCTGTGTAGACCGTCCCGGCCTCGCGGGGGCGCTTCTCCTGCGTGGCTCAGGTTGCCTTCTGTGGACTGTTGATCGAGGGGGATGGCTGCTGCTGTTGCGCGGGCGCTACCGTGCTGGGGCTTGTGGACAGCGGGAGGGGCCACGGGGGGAAACCGCGTCTGGGCGCAGTCAGATACCCCCTCGGAAATTTCTGGTGTTTTATCGGGGTGGTTACTCAGCAGCGGCGGTGGCGGCTTCGGCAGGCCATGCCACGTTGACAGCCTGGAGAGCCTCTCTGGCGCCATACACCACGGACCAGCTAAAGGGTGCGGTGTCGTGCAGTGTGCGGCCCTCTTGGTCGAACATGCCGCTTCCCAGCAAGAGCGCTGAAGGCCTGCTGTGTCGCCCTTGCTCTCGTATCCCCAGCAGGCACAACAGGCCTTCAGCGTTGATTGCGCGTGCCTTGCGTCCTGCGTGGTCCTTCACGGTTGCCAGCATGGAGCCACTGAGCCGCTCAGGCCTGCTCTGCGGTATGCCCAAGGTTTCGCAGACATCGCTGGCGAAGAACCAGACGGAGCCGTTCATCTCGACAGAACGAAGCATGACTAATGGGGGTGGCGGCTTGACGGCCATGGTGGGGACTCCTGCGGTTGTTTGAGCCCTAGCATAGCGGCGCGAGTTCTCGCTTAGCAGGCGCGCGAGCGGTACACTGGCCTCGTCCGTGTGACGCTCAGGTGTGACAGTTGAGAAAGTCGCCAAAGCCGTAAGTCACTGATTTTGCTGGGTCAGTGCAGGGCAGGCGGTGACTTCGAATCTCACCGCACCCGCCATCTGTGCCGCTCGCAGGGGTTCCCGAAAGCATGCCAACAGTCCGCCCCTCCAGACTGATTCGGCGTCAAACGCCCATTGCGATTTCCATCTCGCCGCGTGACTCAGGCGCAACCCACCCCGTCACCCACTGCGGCAATTGCTCGGCGGGCATGGGCTTGGCGATCCAGTAGCCCTGGGCGATGTCGCAGCCGAGTTCGTCCAGCAGCTGCCAGGCGGCGCCTTCTTCCAGGCCTTCGGCCGTCACCTTCAGGCCCAGGGTGTGGGCCATGTCGATCACCGAGCGCACGATTTTCGCGTCCTGGGCATCGCGGTGCATGTTCATCACGAATGATCGATCGATCTTGAGTTCGTGCACGGGCAGGCGCTTGAGGTAGGCCAGCGACGAGTAGCCCGTTCCGAAGTCGTCGATCGACAGGCGAAGCCCCATGTCATGGAACTGCGTCAGCGTTTGTTGTGCGCGATTGGGATCGTCCATGATCGCGCTTTCGGTGATCTCCAGGCACATCGCGCTCGGGGGCACGCTGTGTTGCTGGAGCAGGGCAGCCAGGCGCGCAGGCAGGTCGGGGTCGACGAGGTCGCGCGCGGAAAGGTTGATCGACATCTGCAACGCCAGTCCCTGCTCGGCGCAGGCCTGCCATGTGCGCATGGACTCGGCCAGCAGCCAGTTGGTGATCTGGCGGATGAAGCCCGATTGTTCGGCGAAGGGGATGAAGAGCCCTGGGGCGATCAGGCCGCGTGTCGGGTGAGCCCAGCGGATCAGCGCCTCCGTGCCAACGACTCGGCCGCTGCGCAGGCACACCTTGGGTTGCAGGAAGAGGCGGAATTCGTGTTGCTCGATGGCTTGCCTCAACTCGCCCAGCAAGGACAGGGCGACGTCTGACTTGACATCCATCTCGGTGCGGAAGATGGCAAGGCCCGTTTGCGCCTGCTTGGCGTGGTGCATGGCCAGCTCGGCGCGGCGCATCAGGGTGGCGTCGTCGCTGGCGTGGACAGGGCAGGCGGCGATGCCGATGCCAGCACTGAGGTCGACGGTGTTGCCGTTGAGGTCGAGGGTGGCTTCCAGCCCTTTTTGCACCTGGCGAGTGAGGTCGAGCGCCTGCTCGATGCCGCCCTCGTGCAGCAGGATGCCGAACTCATCACCACCCAGCCGGGCGACGGTGTGGCGGGTTTCGCTCAGGCCATTGCTGAGCAGGCGGGCGACGCGTTGCAGCAGTTGGTCGCCCGCGTCGGTGCCCAGCACGTTGTTGACGTGCCTGAAACGGTCGAGGTTGAGCATGACAACGGCGCAATGGGTGTTCTGTGCGATGGCCGAAGCCACAGCTTCGCGCACGGCGACGGAGAAGCCGGCGCGGTTGGGCAGGCGGGTGAGCGCGTCGGTCAGGCCGCTGCGGCGGATCTCGTCTTCGCGGGCGTGAACGGCCTGGCGCATCGATTCGAAGGCCTCGGCGAGTTCGCCGATCTCGTCGTTGCCGTGTGGTGGAATGGGGGCGTCGAAGTCGCCCCGCGCGAGCCGTGCGGCCAGGCGGGTGAGGGTGGTGACGGGCGTGGTGATGCGCTTGGCGGTTGCAACGCTGCCCAGGGCGAAGGCGACAACCCCGAGGCCGTTGAGAACGAGGATGGCCCATTGCAATTGCTCGAAGGGCGCGACGGCCGAGTCAACGGAGCGCAGCATCACCGCCTGTATCGGCGCCTCAGGGGCATCTCCCAGCGGCATCTGGCGGGCCACATGGCGTCCATTGGGCAGGTCGAATGACATGCGGTTCGCGAGGCTGGCCTTCGGAGATGATCCGTTCGGCTTCCACTGAGCCAGCAGCGATTGATCGGTGTTGTCGCCGAGGAGGGAGAGGGCCGTGTGCCACGTGCCGCCAGGGGTGCGCGTGACGATGAGCAGGTCCATGTCGGTGAGCTGTTTCATGTCCCGGGCCAGGCGGGCGTCGAGTTGAAAGCCCATGACGACCCATCCGATGGTCAGCGGTGCGCGGATCGGCACGGCCACCAACTGATGCACATGGCCCGACATGGCCACGATGACGCCCGACGCTCCGAGGTCTTCGGTCGACTCGGCCCGAGTGATCGCTTGTTTCAGCAGGGGTTTGATGGAGGCGAGGTCGGCGCCGGTGCTGGCTTGGACCTGGCCCTGGGCATCGGTGATGATGGAGAAGCTGGCGCCTGCGCGCTGGCCGTGGTTTTCCAGGGCGGAGACGAGGGTTTCGGTGTCGCCGCTGGAAAGGGCCTCGCGAAAGCCGTAGTCGGCAGCGAGCAGGCGGGTCGATTCGTTCAGGTGGGTCGCGCTTTGCCGCAGCAGGCGAGTCAGCACTTGCTCGCCCAGGTCCAGCGAGGAGCCAAGCAGTTCGCGCGCGTTGTGGTCGATGCTGCGTTGCACGAGCGCGAAGGTCACGCCTTGCACCAGCAACAGCAGGCCCAGGAAGAGCGCGACGATGCGAAACGCCAGTCGGCGCCGCAAAGGGAGTGCTTCGGCCTGGGGCAGGCTGGTGTTCATGTCTGGCCGGGGGCGATGAGGCGGACGGTGACGGCGCCACCCGTGGCTTGCACCTTGATGCCCTGGCGTTGAGGGGCTTGTTTGTCGCCCATCTGCCTGTGCCAAGTCTGCAGTGTGTGTTCGCCCGCAGGCACGTCGATCGTGGCCACCCCGTCGGGGCGCGTGATGGCGAAGTGCGGGGTGTTGACCACGTGGATGAATCCAGCCATGCGGTCGTGGATGTTGCAGCCCAGGATGGCCGTGCCCGCCTTGTCGAAGACCACCGGTGCAGCAGGCGTGCCGGCGTAGAGCTTGATCTCGAAGGGTTTCGTCGGCGAGAACGAGTAGATGTGGTGGCGGACGGTGTCGAAGTTCGGGAACGCCACGGCGGTGCCTGTCTGCACCACGAGCAGGGTGGGCGTGAACGCTCGGTTGCGTTGCCCCATTTCAGCCTGGGTGCCAGGTGGGGCCGCTGGTTTGTTGCCAGCCACCTCGATCGACACCGCAGCATCGGCCAGCGGCGAGCCGTTGACGTCAAGGACGGTCACGCTCACAGGGACGGCGAAGGTGGGCGCCGCGATCAGGCACGTTGAGATGATGGCGAGGTGCGGAGGCTGGCGGAACGTCGGCTGCGGCATGTGTGGTCTCTCAGCGATCAGCGGTGACGATGTCGCGTCGGCTGGGGGCGAGCCTGCGCAGCAGTTCATTCTTTGCCCCTTCGCCGACGCCCGCCCGGTCGAGCTCCTCTCGCAGGATCTGGACGGTGGTGTCGAACTCGGAGCCCCCCAGCTTCAAGTCAGCGTGTGCGTTGCGCATGGTTTCGCCTTCGTACACGCAGGGGCCGTCGGCCACCTTGCACAGGTAGGCTGCGATGCTGGCCGAGATGGTTCGCAGGTTGATGCCATCGAAGGTGCGCCGCGTGCGCGGGTCGGTGGCCATGCGTTGGATCATCGCGCTGCTGATGGATTCGATGCCTTGGACGCCGCCCAATCGTTCGTGAAGCGGCGCCACCGGTGGCGCGCTGCTGCATGCGGCCGACAGCAGTGCAAGCGCCATGGGCACCAGCGTGAGCTGGCGCCAAGCGCGTGTGGGCGTTGCTGGTTGGGACATGCCTTGCCACTCCTTGACCATGGTGCGCAATGTGCCATCCCCGCGCATGCGCATTTTCTTCTGAACAGGCCTTGGATCGGCGCACTTCCGGCGATCCTCGCGTCGAATCCGCACGAAGATGACGCAATCTGGCGACTGCTTTGCCGCCCTGAAGCCTCATCCATCCATGAACCCCATGTTTCTTCCTGCGTTGTGTTGTTTGGCGCGATCCGTCTGGCGGGCGGGGCTGTGGCTCGGGCTGGTTGCCTGCACTTCAGCCTGGGCGGGTGACCGGCTGTTGGCCACCTCGGGGGTGTCGCAAGTGGAGGGAGCTGCCGGCGGCGGCCTCGCGACCTGGGCTGTCATCGGTGGCCATGGCAGCAGCGATCAGGTGGGCGCGTCGGCTTACGCCACTCACATCCGCACCCAGGGCAAGTTCAACCTTGGCATCCAGGGCGTCGCTGTTGGGGTGAACGATCGGGTCGAGGTCTCGATGGCGCGCTGGAGCTTCAAGTTCGGTGACACGGTGCCCGGTGAGAGCGCCCGAATGAACGTGCTGGGCGCCAAGGTGCGCGTGCTCGGCGATGCCGTCTACGACCAGGACGTCTGGTGGCCGCAGGTCAGCGTGGGCTTTCAGCACAAGCACAACGAAGACTTCAAGACCGTGCCTACCTTGCTGGGCGCCACTCGGGGCTCCGACACCGACTGGTACGTGGCCGCCACCAAGGTGTGGCTGGGCGCAGCCTGGGGGCGCAACGTGTTGGGCAACGTGGCCTTGCGAGCCACGCGGGCCAACCAGTTCGGCCTCCTCGGCTTCGGGGGTGACCTGGGCAATCGGCATCAACTCATGCCAGAAGCCAGCCTGGCCGTGCTGTTGCGCGATGACTTCGCCCTGGGCGCCGAGTGGCGTGCCAAGCCGAATCGGCTCAGCGCGTTCAAGGAAGAAAACGCGTGGGATATTTTTGCGGCCTGGTTCCCTCACCGCAACCTGAGCCTGACCGTGGCTTGGCTGGAGTTGGGCAACATCGCCGACAAGCCGGCGCAGCGCAGCGTGTACCTCTCCGCACAAGCGGGTTTCTGAACGACTGGCTGTGCGCATGCCTGAGAGCCAGGAAACACAAATCTGAACGGGCAAAAAAACAGCCCGGACGCTCAAGGCGACGCGGGCTGCGCTTCGGCCGCTCACAATTCGGAGGGCCTGGACCGGTGGGGCGATCCCCGATCCTGTGCCCCTTGCGGGGAGCCACCTCACCGGTGGCGTGGTGCAGCCGGATCGCCCGGCCGACCTGAGTGGAGCAGGTCTGGCACCCATTGACCTCCGTCACCCGGAGGATTCACGGTTGACGAACACCTCGTCGATCACCGTGAAGCCATTGTGCGTGAGTGCGTTGCGCGTGTCTGTGCGTTTTCTCACGACTTGTTTGAGGTTCGCTCTGAGCAAGGCTTGGCTGTGCGAAAGTTGGCGTTAGGAAGGTTGAACCCATGCCCAACGAAGTCCTGACCACCACCCAGATGGCGAGCGCGGATGCCGCCACCATCGCCCGGGGCATGCCCGGCATCGTGCTGATGCGCTCGGCCGGCGAGGCCGTTGCACGGGCCATCGTGCAGCGCTGGTCGCCGAGGCCGGTGACCGTGCTCTGCGGGCCTGGCAACAACGGGGGTGACGGCTGGGTGGCGGCGAGGGCCTTGCATCAGCAAGGCTGGCCGGTTCGTGTGCACACCTTGGTGCCGCCCGACGCTTTGCGCGGCGATGCTGCGCAGGCCGCACGTGAGTGGCTGATGGCGATGGCAGCACCGGGCGCAGCCGGATCAGGCCGCCCTGGCTGCCATCCTTTGGCCGAGGCCAATCCCCAGCCTGGAGAGTTGGTGATCGACGCGCTGTTCGGCGCCGGCCTGAGCCGACCACTCGACGAGCCCGTGCGCCAGTTGCTCGAGCGGATCGCGATGCGCCAGGTGCCCATCGTGGCGGTCGATGTGCCAAGCGGGCTCATGGGGGACACCGGCCGGGATCAAGGCGCCGTGGCGTGTGCCTTGACAGTGACCTTCTGCCGCCTCAAGCCCGCGCATTTGCTGATGCCGGGCCGAGCCTTGTGCGGCGAGTTGGTGTTGGCCGACATCGGCATCCCCGATGCCGTGGTTCGAGAGCTTGGGGTGCGGGCTTGGGAGAACCAGCCTGGCTTGTGGTCTGACACCTGGCCTTCGGTCGATGTGGCCGGGCACAAGTACCACCGGGGCCATGCGCTGGTGTGGGGCGGCGGTGTCATGACCGGGGCGGCCAGGTTGTCTGCGAGGGCTGCGGCGCGCGTGGGTGCGGGGCTCACCACGGTGTGTGTGCCGCAGTCCGCGTGGGCGGTCTATGCCACGGCGCTGACCTGCATCATGGTGCACCCGGTGGGCGGTGAAGGCGCTGCCCAGTGGCAGGCCGGTTTGAACTCGCTGCTTGCCGATGATCGGCTTAGCGCTGCCCTGATCGGTCCGGGTGCGCTGGGCGGCACACAGCCTGGCGGCTTGCGGGCGCTCGTGTTGACCCTGCTGGCCTGCCGTCGTCCGGTGGTGCTCGATGCCGACGCACTCACGGTGTTCGCCGAAGACCCGTCGTTGTTGTTCGCCGCCATCGCAGGGCACAGCCGGCCGGTGGTGCTGACGCCGCACGATGGCGAGTTCAATCGACTCTTTCGCGCACCGCATGTCGACGGGGCGGCCAGCAAGCTGGAGCGGGCCCGCGAGGCCGCTCGCCTCAGCGGCGCGGTGGTGCTGCTCAAGGGCGCCGACACCGTGGTGGCAGCGCCGGACGGCCGCGCGAGCCTCAACCGCAACGCGCCCAGCGAGCTCGCCACCGCTGGTTCGGGTGATGTGCTGGCTGGCTTGGTGCTGGGCCTGCTCGCACAGGGCATGCCGGCCTGGCAGGCCGCTTCGGCGGCGGTGTGGCTGCATGGCGAGGCGGCGTCGGCATTCGGGCCGGGCTTGATTGCTGACGATTTGCCTGAACTGGTGCCACGGGCTCTGCGTCGCTTGCATCTGGTGCAGCCGTGATGGGCAAGCCTGCCTGCGGACACTGAGAACACCAAGCTTTCGGCGTGTCTGGGGCTCGCGACTCAGTTCACGCAAGTCCGGTTCTTGCCTGTTCGCTTGGCTTCGTAGAGACCGATGTCGGCGCGCTCCAGCGCGGCCTCCAGGGGTTCGCCCGGTCGATAGGCCGTCACCCCCGCTGAGAAGGTGATGAACACCTTGTTCTCGTCGTGCGTGAAGAATTCGGCGCTGAGCGTGCGCTGCAAGCGTGTCAGGATCTGCTGGCCTTCGTCGGCCGGCGTGTCGGGCAGCATGACCACGAATTCCTCGCCGCCATAGCGGGCCACCACGTCGACCGGGCGCAGGCATTCGCTGACGCGGCGCGCGAGGAACTTCAAGGCCTCGTCGCCGGTCTGGTGGCCGAGCTGGTCGTTGAGTTTCTTGAAATTGTCGACATCGAGCAGGCCGATGGCCAGCGAGGAGCCTTGGCGCTCCACGCGCGCTTGTTCGGCTTCGAAGGCCCGTGTCAGGCCGCGTCGGTTGGCGATCTGGGTCAGTGGGTCGGTCGAGACTTCGTCGGAGAGCTTGCGGATCTCGTCTTCGAGCGTGCGCACCCGCTCACCGAGGGAGAGCGCTTTGCTGTGTTCTTCCTGAAGCTTGACCTGGGTCTGGGCGACGACCGATTGCACCGAGCGGCTCTCGGCCACCATTTCGCGCACCACGCCGGTCAGGCTTTCGAGGGAGTCGGCCTGGTCGATGGTGTTGGCATAGCGGCCCAGGTTCGACTGGAAGCGGTCGGTGGTGCTGCCCAACTCGCCGATCTCCTGGAGCATTTGCTGGATGAGCTGCTTGAGTGCCTCGCGCGCGTTTTCGCGTTCGAGTTTGAGCTGCCGTTGCTTGATGCGGGCGTCGTCGAGCAGTTGCTGCACGTGGCGCAGGCCACGGCTGTCGGCGCCGGATTCGAGTTGGTGGCGCATGGCCTGCACTTGGCCCTGGGTCCAGCTCTCGTCTTCGGCCAGGTCAATGAGGCTGTCGGTCAGCGATTGGCACAGGCCCATCAACTGGTCGAGCAGGCGGTGGCGTTGCTCGATGAGGCCGCGCGCCTGCACGCAGGCATCGTTGACGCTGGTTTGCGCCTGCGCGGCAGTGGCGAGCGCGTGGGCCGCTTCTTCCGCACGGGGGCTCACGGTGGCGGGCGGCAGGGCCGTGCACACCGTGCGCACGAGTTCGTCCACGGCGGCGCGCGCGGTGACCGGCCAGCCCGATGCCTGGGGCTGTGCCGCAGCCTCGGTCTGGCGGTTCACCGGGGGCGTCGGGTTGATGGCGGTGAGGTGCGCCGACGCCGAGGTGGCATCTGGCGTTGCGTGGGTTGGGGACGTGCCCGGTTCGGTTGTGCCGTCGTCTTCGAGCGGGGCATTGTCCAGGGTGTCGCTGTCCCAGCTTTGCACGAGCTGGCTCAGGCGTTGGTGCAGCCGCTGGCCCGAGCTCTTGCTGCCCTCCAGCACGCGTTGCAGGCTGTCCTTCTTGCGGGCGGCTGTCCACTGCCGCCCGCCGCGCTCGGCGCCTCGGAGGATGCGGCTGATCAGTTTCGACCAGCGCTCGCCTTCTTCTGCCTGGCTGGCGGCATCGGCGTGCAAGGCCTTGTCCTGAGCCCTGTCTGCAATCGCCTCGGGCGGCGCCACACCGGCTTCCGCGTCGTAGGCCTTGCGGTAATTCTCGGGCGTGGGTTCGAGCCTTTGCTCGGCCAGTCGCCGCAGGGCAGCCTTGGCCAGGTTCGCGGGGGTCTGGGACATGGTTTCAGCGGGGCGCGCTCACCAAGCGCGCGGGGGGCTCGTTCGTCAGGTTGCCCAGGCGGGGCAGGGTCTGCCCTTGCTGGGTGTCTCGCAGCCAGCGTTCGACATCGGCTGGAGACATGGGACGAGCGTACAGGAAGCCCTGGCAGATGTGGCATCCCAGGTTGTAGAGCACTTCCATCTGCGAGAGCTTTTCCACGCCTTCGGCGACCACGCGCAGCCCGAGGGCCCGCGCCAGCGCGATGATGGCCGACACGACGGCCGAGCTTTGCGGTGTGTCGCCCAGGTCGCGCACGAAGGATCGGTCGATCTTGAGCTCGCTGATCGGCAGCGATGTCAGGTAGGCGAGCGATGAATAACCTGTGCCGAAATCGTCGATCGAGATCTCGGTGCCCAGTTGGTTGAGGCGATGCAGCGAGGGCACGACGCCTTGCAGGTCCTTCATCAGGCCGGTCTCGGTGATTTCCAGTTCGATGGCGCGCGGTGGCACCTGGCGGTGGCGCAAGATGGCTTCGATCTTCTCGACCAGGTCGCTCTGCTCGAACAGACGCGAAGGCAGGTTGACAGCGATGGAGGCGTCGAAGCCGAAGTGCCGTTGCCATTCGGCGGCCTGGCGGGCGGCTTCGTCGATGGCCCACAGGCTCATGTGGTTGATCAGGCCGGTGGCCTCGGCCAGCGGGATGAAATCGCTGGGCGGCACCAACTGGCCATTGCGGTTCCAGCGCATCAGGGCTTCGGCGCCGACCATGCGGTTGGTGCGCACGTCGATCTTGGGCTGGTAATGCAGCACCAGCTCCTTGCGCTCGAGCGCCTTGTGCAGGGCGGTGTCGAGGTCGAGCCGCACGCGGCCTTTCGAGGCCAGTTGCGGATCGTGCAACTGCGCGGTGTTGCGGCCTTGGCTCTTGGCCAGGTCCATGGCCACGTCGGCGTTGCGCAGCAGGTCGGCCACGTTGAGGCCATGCTGCGGGAACACCGCCACGCCCACCGAGGCCGTGATGAAGCACTCCTGGCCGGCCACCATCATCGGCTCGCGCAGCGCGTCGAGGATGACGTAGGCGGTGGCCATGGCTTCGCGCTCGTTGCCCACCTCAGGCAGCAGCACGACGAATTCGTCGGCGCCCAGGCGGCCCACGGCTTCCAGCGTGCGGTGCGCGCGTTGGCCGTGAACGTCCAGGTTGCCCTCGATGATCTGATCGGAGTGGCGCACGCAGTTGCGCAGCCGCCGCGAGACCTCGATGAGCAACTCGTCGCCCGCGTGGTGGCCAAGGTTCTCGTTGATGATCTTGAAGCGGTCGAGGCCCACCTGCAGCAGTGCCACCCGGTGGTTCATGCGCTTGGCGTACTCGATGGCCCGTTCGCTGCGCCAGAAGACTTGGCGGCGGTTTGGCAGGCCGGTGAGGGTGTCGAAGTTGGCGAGGTGCTTGATCTTGTCCTCGGCCACGCGGCGGTCTGTCACGTCCTGCACGATGCCGGTGTAGCCAATCAGGTTGGCCAGCTCGTTGAACTCGGGCTCGGCCTCGATGTGCAGGATGCGGCGGCGGCCATCGGCCAGGCTGATCTGCACGTCGTTGCAGAGGATGGTGCCGTGGTCAACCACCTCGTGCAGGATGCGAGCGAAGCCCCGGCGCTCTTCGTCGGGCAGCATGCGCAAGATGGTTTTCAGGCCCAGGTGGTCGTGCGCGCCCATGCCGAATACGCGCAGGCCTTCGACCGAGAAGGACAGGTCGCCTGCGCCCTTGCGCCAGTCGAAGCTGCCCATGCGGGCGAGGTCTTGCGCCCGGGCCAGCTTGGTCTTGCTGCGCTCGAGCTCATCGCGCGTGCGGGCGGCGCGCAGCAGGTAGCGCAGTCGCCCGGCCAGCAGGCTCCACTGTGTGCTTTTGACGAAAAAGTCGGTGGCGCCGGCCTCGTAGGCGCGGGTGATGGAGGCGTCGTCGTCCAGGCCGGTGAGCATGAGCACGGGCACGGACTCGTAACCCGGCATCTGGCGCAGTTCGCGGCAGGTGGCGAAGCCATCGAGGCCGGGCATGACGGCGTCGAGCACGATCACGTCGGGCAGCCAGTCGGCCATCATCTGCAGGGCCTGCTCGCCGGAGCTGGCCTCGGTGATCGCGAAGCCGCGTTCGCGCAAGGCGATGGAGGTCAGCAGCAGATTCACCTCGTCGTCATCGACCAGCAGCACCTTGGGCTGCTCCATGCCGTCGTCGAAGGCGAAATCCGAGGTGACCGTCATGACCGTGACTCCAGCAGGGCGTGCAGGCCCGCCAGGACGTGTTCAACCTCAACGGGCACGGCCCGTAGGCGTTCGGACATGTCTTCTTCGCTCTGACGCCTGATCATGGTCTCGATTTCGGCACACAAATGTGACAGCTTGAGCGCACCGATGCTGGCCGAGGAAGACTTGAGTGTATGCGCGACATGCACCATTGCGGAGCGGTCGTTCACGCGGATGGCTTCTTCGAGCTGCGGCAGCAGGCGCGAGGCGGAAGCCTCGAAGGCCTTGCTCACGCGTTCGAACAGGCGGTTTTCGCCGCGCGGGTCGAGGTCCTGCAGGCGGCGCAGGGCGTCGGCATCGAAAATTTCCGTGCCCGAGGGCGCAGGCGTCGTGGGCACCTGCGTCGCGACATGGTCGTGTGGCTGGGCGATGGCAGGTGGGGCATCGACCACGTTGGCGTCGCGGGTTGTCCACGGGGTGGCGGGCTCTGGTCTGGTGTCGATGGTCGTCGCAGGCGCAATGGGCGACGCTGCCACGGCTGGTGTGGGGCGGTCCAAGGACGGCGCCTCATCGGCATGGCCATCCAGATCGGCCTCAAGCAGACCGCCCCATCCTTCGGGGTGGGTGTGCTCGACCAGCACCTTCTGCAACTGGCTCTGGCGGAAAGGCTTGGAGAGGTAATCGTCGAAGCCGACGTCGAGGAAGCGCTGCTCATCGCCTTCCAGGGCGTTGGCCGTCACGGCGATCACCGGTGTGTCGGACGGCGTGAGGAAAGTGAAGCGCGTGCTGGAGCCCCGGCGGAACCAGCTCAGAGCCTCGACGCCATCCATGCCCGGCATCTGGATGTCCATGAGCACAAGGTCGAAGCGCTGCTCACCCAGGCGGCGCAGCCCCTCCAGCGCTGACGATGCAACCCTCACCTCGCAACCCAGGCGCTTGAGCATCTGCGTGCAGACCTCCTGGTTGACGGGGTTGTCCTCGATGACCAGCACGGACTTGTTGATGCGCGGCATGTCGTGGGGCATTTCGCCGCCCAGTTCAGCCGAGATGCCCAGGATGGCCTGGCGCAGTTCGGCCTTGCGCAGCGGCTTGGGCACGAAGCGCTGGAAGCCCGCGTCCTGCGCCTTGCGCACGTCGTCCGGCGAGGACACCGACGACAGCAGCACCATCTTCAGGTGCGGGTAGCGGCGGCTCTTTTGCAACGCCTCGGCCAGGCCCAGGCCGTCGAGCTCGGGCATGTTCATGTCCACCAGGGCCAGGTCGAAGTCGGCGTCCTGCGTGGGGTGGGCCATCAGAAGGTCGAGCGCTTCGCGGCCATTGGTGGCCTGCGTGACCTTCATGCCCCACGCCGTGAGCATGTTCTCGATGACGGTGCGGTTGGTGTCGTTGTCATCGACCACCAGCACGTTGAAGGCCGGCATGTCGGGCTCTTCGATCAGGGCCAGGTCGATCTGGGTGTCGCCCACGGTCACCGGCACGCGGAAGACGAATTCCGAACCAACCCCCGGGGCGCTGTGGGCCTCGATGTGACCACCCATGAGCTCGACGAGTTGCTTGGAGATGGCCAGGCCCAGGCCGGTACCGCCATAGCGGCGCGCCATGCCCACGTTGGCCTGCACGAAGGCACTGAACAGGCGCGGGATGACCTCGCTGGGAATGCCGATCCCGGTGTCTCGCACCATGAACTCCAGCTCGATGTGCGGGTTCTCGGTGGGCACGCTGCTGTGCACCATGCCGCCCATGCCACGGCGGATGTCGACCACCACCTCGCCATGTTCGGTGAACTTGATGGCATTGGCCACCAGGTTGGTGAGGATCTGGCGCAGGCGCAGCGGATCGCCGTGGATGACGGCGGGCAGACCGGGCTGTTCGCGGAAGGACAGCTCGAGTCCCTTTTCGTGGGCACGCGGGGCCATCAGCTCCAGCGTGTCCTCGACCAGGGTGCGCAGCACGAAGTCGCTGTTGGCGAGTTCGAGCCGGCCGGCCTCGATCTTGGCGAAGTCCAGGATGTCGTTGATGATCTCCAGCAGGCTTTCACCAGAGCGGTAGACGGCCTGCGCGAAGCGCCGCTGCTTGTCGTTGAGCGGGGTGCCCAGCAGCAGTTCCGTCATGCCCAGGATGCCGTTCATGGGCGTGCGGATCTCGTGGCTCATGTTGGCCATGAACTGGCTCTTGGCCTGGCTGGCGGCCTCGGCCATGTCGCGGGCGCGCTGAAGCTCCAGGGCCTGGTTGTGTTCGTCCGTCACATCGGAGACCAGGCCGTAGACCCGGGCCTCACCGTCAGCCAGTCGGCGCGTGCGGCTGCGGTGGCGCATCCAGCGCAGGCCCTTGCCGGGGATCTGCAGGCGCAGCAGCACATCGGTGTTGAGACCCAGGCGTTCCTGAGCTTCTTGTTCGCGCAGCAGGGGCAAGTCCTCGGGCACGACCAGGGCCTGCACTTTCTTGGCCTTCTTCTGGATGTCTTCGCCGGGCAGCCCCAACAGTTCGTGGGTGCGCGGGCTCAGGTAGAGGAAGCGATGGCGTCCTTCCGTGGCCACGTAGACGGCGTCGTCCATCGACTCGACCAGTTCGCGGAAGCGGCGTTCCGACTCCTCCAGGTCGGCCTGGGCTTGGCGCGAGGCGGTGATGTCGCGCACCAGCGAGATCAGCAGGCGAGGGCGGCCGTTGCTGTGACGCAGCGCGAAGTGCCGGGCGTTGACCACCCGCATGCCCGACTCGCCCTGCCAGGTGAAGTCGTGTTCCACCGTCTCACCGCTGTCGACGGCCTGCTGCATGTGCGGCTGGGTCAGGCCCATGACCGACTTGCCCAGGGCCTGCTCGAAGGGGCGCCCGACCACGCGGTCGCGCTGCAGCGAGAACTCGATCTCGGTGTAGCGGTTGATGGCCACCACGTTGTGGTTGACCGGGTCGAGCACAAACAGGCTCACCGGCAGGTTGCCCAGCAGCGCTTCAAGGAACTCGCGCTCCTGGTCCCGCACGTGTTCCTGAGCCTTGCGCTTGGTGATGTCGGTGAACAGGCAGACGTACTGGTTGCGGCCACCGGCTTCGTCGAGCATCTGGATGGCATCGATCTCACCCCAGTAACGGGTGAGGGTTTGGGCCCCCTGACGACCCGCCTCGTAAGAGATGCGGAAGGGCACGCCGCGTTCGAGTTGGGTCTCCAATTCGCGAACGGTGTCGGCATCTGAGACCTCTTGCGCGAGCAACTCTGGCAGCTTGCGGCCCAGCACGCGTTCTTCGGGCCAGCCGGTCAGGGCGACGAAGGCGGCGTTGATCCATTCGATGGTGCCCTCGCGGTCGGTGATGGCCACGCCGCTGCTGATGCGCGACGCCACCAGGGTCAACCGGCCGAGGTGCTCTTCATGGCTGGCCATGCGTGCGCGGTTGGCGTCCCGCTGGGCGACAAAGCCCAACTGGATGGCGGCGACTTCGAGCACCGCCTCGACATCGGCGTGCGCGCGGGCCGGGTCGTCGAATTCGAGCAAGGCCAGCGGCCAGCCATCCACCGACACGGGCACGGCCAGGACGCGCTGTGTGCCGGCGGGGCGCCAGGGGCTGGCGGTGCCCGGCGATTGGCGCAAGTCGGACACCGTGGCTTTGAGCGTGCCAAGTGCCTGGCCCAGCGGGCGCTCGCTGCGGTGGGTGGGGGTGATGGCGCTCAGGTCGATGTGTTCGAGGCCGCTGCCAGCGTGGTGCGACCAGGGGCGCAGCAGCCCGGACTCACCGTTCCAGCCATCGACTTGCAGCGCAGCCCACGCGCGTGAGCCCAGGTGGCGATGCAAGGCCTCGCCGATGCGTGAGAGCGCTTGGCCCAGGGCCTCGGCCGAGCGCGCATGCTCAGCGATTTCACGCACGAGTCGCAGGTGCGCTTCGTGCCGTGGATGCAACACCTCGGCTTCGACCTGGGGTTGGCTTTGGGGCGATGTGGTGGGGATGGTGGTCAGTGGAGGCCCCAATTCGGGCGCTGGCAATGGCCGCCTCCGCGCCAGGTAGCCAATGCTGCCGGAGGCCAGCATCGCCACCATCAACCCCGCACCGGCGGGACCCCATGCCCAGCCTGCGGCCGACGTGCCAGCCAGGGCCATCAACAACATCAGGGCCTTCCAGGGTGTGCGCATGGTCGCGGTCAAAATCGGGGTGCGAATCTGGCGAAAACAGGGGTGAGCCCGGAAATCATCCAGGCAGCAATCAGGTGACAATCGTCAAAAATCTCACGAACTTTAGCTTGGTTGAAAAGTTTCAGGCCAGCAGAAGAAACCCCTTTCGGTCCTCCTTACAATCGTTTGAATGCGGATTCACAACGGACCGTCGCAAGAGCCTGGGGCTGGTAAGCCCGATGTGAAGGCGCTGATCCCTGCTTGGGGTTTCGTGGGCCTTTGTATGGCCCTTGGCCTGCTGATCACCGGCGCGCCGGCCTGGGCCTGGGTGCTGGCCGCATCTTTTTGGCTTTCTGTGGCGGTGGTGGTGCGCTTGTTGCGCCAGTTGTTGCCGGCCGCGATGCCCGCTGGCAGGGCTGCCATTTCTCCAGCGGATTCCACCGCGCATGCCTCACCGGTTGCTGACGCGAGGGCATTGCCCCCTGCTGTGTCGGCTGCGCACGTGCATGCTGTGAACGAGCTGCCACAGCATGCCGCCTCCGTTCTGTCCTCGCCCGATGAGCCGGCCTTCGCGCAGCAACCTGATCTTGCCCGCGAGGCGGAGCAGGAGGCCTTGCGTTACGCCCTCTCGCACGACCTGCGAGCTCCCTTGCGGGTGATCGATGGCTTCACGCGCATCGTTCAGGAGGATTACGGTCGGCACCTCGACAAACTGGGGCAGGATCACCTAGAGCGTGTGCTCGCCGCCTCGGCCCGCATGAGCGGCATGATCGATGCCATCCTGGACCAGGCCCAATTGGCCTCGGAGCCGCTGGGGCGCCAGGAAATCGACCTGTCTGGCCTGGTGCGCGAGGTGGCTGAAGAGCAATCAGCGGTGCGCGCCACGGCCACGCCGGTCGAATGGGTGATCCAGCCTGGTTTGTGCGCACGGGCCGACACGACCCTGCTGCGGCGGGTGGTCGAAAACCTGATCGGCAACGCATTGAAATACAGCGCCAAGGTTGCGTCGCCCCGCATTGAATTCGGTTGCATGCCCGCCACGAATCCCCCCGTGTATTTCGTGCGCGACAACGGTGCGGGGTTTGACATGCAGCATGCCGACAAACTGTTCGGCATGTTTCAGCGTCTGCACAGCGCCAAAGATTTTGAAGGCACCGGCGTGGGCCTGGCGGGGGTTCGCCACATCATCCGTCGCCACGGGGGGCGAATCTGGGCCGAAGCCCAATTGGGGCAGGGTGCGTGTTTCTATTTCACGCTGACAGATCGCCTCGACAGCGCCACCCAGCCAGCTTGCTGAAGGCTGATTGGTTTCTGCGGAGCGTGGTGCATCCCACTTGCTGAATCAGGCGGGGACAATGCAGGGTGGCCAACGCCATCACCCAGTTTGGACGTTCAGATCGAGCCCAGGCCGGCCAGCACTTCCTGCGCGTTGATGAGGCGTTCGCCCAGGGCGGCGACGGTGCTGCCCTCTTGTTTGGCTTGCTGCTGCAGGCGCTCGAAGGCCTGTCGGCGCGTGAGCGAATAACGATGCATGACGATGCCCACGGCGAGCGCGATGGTGTCGGTGAGCGGGTCTGCTGCAACTGTGGTGGCCGCAGCAGGCGCCTCCACGGCCGGGGCCATCGACTGTGCGGCGGCTGCCTGGCTGGGCCGATTGGCGAAGGCCGCCTCAACCGCTGGCACGATCTGCTGGATGTCCAGCGGCTTGACGAGGTAGGTCAGGGCGCCGAGCGCTTTAACCTGCTTGATGGTCGCATCGTCGGCAAATGCCGAGAGGAACATGAAGGGGATCTGGCAGTACTCACGCAGGTAGGCTGCCACGTCGAAGCCTGACTTGCCTTCCATGCGGATGTCGAGCAGGGCCAGCTCAGGCTTGTGCTCGCGCGCCAGCAAGATGGCGTCGTCACCGTTGTCTGCGTCGATGACTTCGTAGCCCGCCTGCGAGAGGCCGTGGGTGAGCGTGGCCAGCACCAGCCGGTCATCGTCCACAACCAGGATCTTGCCTTTTTGATTCACGCGCAGCCTCTCGAGCGCACCAGCGATCTTCTGCCCACCAGGGGGCCAGCGCCCCTGGAACATGGGCCAAGTCTACCGCGTGGCGCACCCTCACTCATTGTGGCCACAGCGCGATCTGATGGCCAGCGGGTTCTCCTGCGATCAGCGGGGGCGGTTGCACGACGAGGAGGATGCCTGGCGGGGTGAGATCCAGCCGAGTCAGGACCCCACCCTGGTCATGCCCCAGCGAGAGCTTGGCGCTGCGGCGCGGCAGCAGCGCCCGCACGAGGCCCAGCCCGGACACCCCACCTGGCACGCGGTCGATGTTGAAACCCTCGGGCAACTGGCCCGGGCTGCGGATGTCGATGCGCACGCCCGATTCGCTCGACAGCATCTGGCAGCGAATGGCTTCTTGCCCTGGGCCGTGTTTGTGGGCATTGGTCAGCAGCTCGTTGAGGCTTAGCGCGATGGGGATGGATTCGGCCTCGGGCAGTTGCCAGTCGCCGACATTGGGGCCATCGAGCTCAAGCTGGATGGGGCGGCCGAAGGTGCGCTGCACCGACTGGGCAATGGCTTCGACCACGGCTTTCAGCCGCAGCGGACCGCCCGTGCCGACCTGCAAGCCGTAGACCTGGGCGATGGCCTGCACCTGCCCGACCACCTCCGAAATGGCCGAGGCCACCTCGGGCTTGCGCGCGGCAATCTGCTGCAGCAGTCCGGCCACACCCTGGAGGTTGTTCTTGATTCGGTGGTGGACTTCCTTGACCAGCATCTCGCGCTGGGCGATGGCGGCTTCGAGTCGGGCCTGTTCTGCCGCGCGCTGCTCGGTGATGTCGGAGGCCACCAGCAGGATCTGGTCGGCAATTTCGCCATCGGTGTTGAGCGGCAGGTAGTTGACGTCCCAGATCTGGTTGCCGTGGCGGCCGGCCACCGTGTGTTCCTTGTGGCTGGACTTGCCACTGTCGAGCGCAGCCTGCACCTCGATGCGCAACTGGCGTCCGCGATCGGCGGGGAAGGTCGCCTCCAGCGGCTGGCCAATCGCCTTGGAGGGCTCCTGGCCCATGAACTGCGCGCTGGCCTGGTTGGCTTGCAGCAGCGTCAGGTTGTGCGCGTCGATCAACTGGATGGCCATGGGCGCCATCGCGATGATGCGTTGCAGTGTGGCCTGGGCCTCGACCGTTTCTGCTTCGGCCTGGCGGCGGCGGTCGATGTCGAGCAGCGCATAGGTGGCTTGGCGCTGGCCCATTTCGTCGAGCGTGACCACCGCGTTGCCCACCACCCAGAACACGCGGCCATCGCGCCCCATCACCTGGCATTCGAAGGTGTGTGATTGGCCGTCTTCCAGCGCATCGAGGTAGTCGGTCAGGCGGAAGGGGTGGTCGAGGTCGGGGGTGGCGACGGTGCTCAGCGGCTGCCCGACGAAATCGGCGAGGTCGCCAGCGAACATGCGCCGCGCGGAGCGGTTCATCCAGGCGATGCCGTGGGTGTCGATGGTGACGATGCCGACGAACACCGAATCGAGGATGGCGCGGGTGCGGTCGGCCTGAAGTGTGAGGTTCCACTCGGCGCGGTGCCGGGCGTCGACATTCACGAACGAGGCGATGAAGCCTTCTTCAGGGTGCTGCGGGTTGACCAGGCGCATGGCGACCTCGGCCCACAGCGCCTGGCCAGGCGTGCGCACGCGCAGGGCTCGCTCACCCTGCCAGTGGCCCAGGCTGCGCAGCACGCTGCTGACATCGGACTCGGTGTTGAGGTCGAGTTCGGGTGCGTAGAGGGTTTGCAAGGGCCGGCCGGTGAGGTCGGCGTCGGGCTCGCCGATGAGGTCCGACAGGGCCGGGTTGGCACGCTGGATTTGACCGTCGCGCACGAATGCGATGCCCACGCCCGAGAGCGTGAACATCAGGTCGCGGTCGCGCCCCAGCGATTCGAGCTGGGCCTGCTGCTGGCGCGAGCGGGTGATGTCGGAGAGCACGACGATGAGCTCCAGCGGCTCGATCGACTCGCCGATGCGCCGCACCGAAAGCGCGTACCAGCGGGTGATGTGCCCGGGCAGGACGATCTCGATGTCGGTCTCATGCTGGCCGTGTGTCTGCACCTGGCGGGCGGCCTCGGTGACAGCGCGCTCGATGCGCGGGTCAGCTCCCAGCAGCATGGCCAGGCCCTGACCGGTGACGGAGCCGGGTGGCAGGCCCAGCATGCGCTCGAAACGGCGGTTGCAACGCACCAGCACATCGTCCTTGAGGTAGGCGATGCCGGCCGGCGTGCTTTCGAGGATGGTGCTGAGCTCGTGCAGCAGCACGGCCTGATCAGGCAGCGGGTCGGCATCGGCATCGGAGGCGATGCGCGTGCCATGCGTGTCAAGGTGTTCGGTGCTGGGCGCCTCTCGGATGGCGCAAAGGAACTGGCGCGGTTGCTCCGAATCTGGATGGGCCACGGTCCAGACCTGACTGTGCAAACCGACCATGCCCGCCTGGCCGCGCGATTGGTGCACGCGAGATTGCAATGGCGGGTCTTCAGGCCCGAGGGCGAGCAGGGTCAGGGGCGAATCCCAGCCGCACAGGCGCTGCAGGGCCGATGGACCTTCTGCCAAGTTGCTACCAGGCAGGGTGGCGTAGCCGAGCAAGGCACTGAGCGCGGAGTTGGCACGCAGCACCCGGCCATGTTCGTTGAACTCGATCAGGGCCAGGGGAACCAGGTCGAACCAGGCGTCGTCAGCGGACAGCATCGAGGCCATGGCTGTCTCTCACTCGACGCTGACGCCAGGCAGCTTGCCGCTGTAGTCTTTGGGCAGCTTCGACAGGCCGGCAGCCATCTGCCGGGCCATGGCTTTGTAGAGTCCTGACACCTTGCCCTCGGGGTCAGCAACCAGCGTCGGCCGCCCGCTGTCGGCCTGCTCGCGGATGCCCAGGTCCAGCGGCATGGAGCCCAGCAGGGGCACGCCGCAGGTCTCGGCGAGGCGCTTGCCGCCGTCCTGTCCGAAGATGTGCGCTTCGTGGCCGCAATTCGGGCAGCAGTAGGTGGCCATGTTCTCGACAATGCCCAGCACGGGCACCGTCACCTTCTCAAACATCTGCAACCCTTTCTTGGCGTCGAGCAGGGCGATGTCCTGAGGCGTGGTGACGATGATGGCGGCGGTGATCGGGGCACGCTGGCTCAGGCTGAGGTGGATGTCTCCGGTGCCGGGAGGCATGTCGACGATGAGGTAGTCGAGCGGCTCGCCCGGGGCGCCCCAGTTGCTCAGGCGCAGCATCTGATCGAAGGCCTGGGTGGCCATGGGGCCGCGCCAGATGGCCGGGGCCTGGCCCTCGATCAGCAGGCCGATGGACATGGTCTGCAAGCCGTGGTTGACAGGCGGGGTGATGGTCTTGCCGTCGGGGCTGTCGGGTTTGCCAGAGAGGCCCAGCATCAAGGGTTGGCTGGGGCCGTAGATGTCTGCATCGAGCATGCCGACGCGGGCGCCCTCTGCCGCCAGCGCCAGCGCCAGGTTGACCGCCGTGGTGCTCTTGCCGACGCCGCCCTTGCCAGATGCCACGGCCACCAGGTTCTTCACGCCGGGCAACAGGGCCTGGCCGCGCATCGCCTGGTGGGCGATGACCTCGGTGGACCAGTTGACGGCGACTTCGCGGATGCCTTCGACGCGCAGCAGAGCTTCTTCGACCAGGCGGGTGTAGGCCGGCCACTGCGAGCGCGCCGGGTAACCCAGGGCGATGTCGAGCACGGCCCGGCCTTGCGCGACCTGGAGTTGGCGCACACGCCGGGTGGACACCCAATCCTGGCCGGTGAGCGGGTCGGGCAACTGACGCAGGGCGTCGAGGGCGTTGGCTTCGAGGGGCGAGGGGACGGCGGTCATGCGATGGAAACAGACAAACAGGCGAGGGAAAAGACGGCGCGAGTTGCGAGCGGGGCGTTTTGCCCGCAACGTGTGCGACGGGCATGCCATGGATGAACTCACGGGGGAGCTCACTGAGGAGCTCATTGGGCGTTCAGTCTAGCCGGGAACGCCTCCGGGACGCCGACTGGGGCCAAGCCTTCAGTCATGTTGGCTAGCTGTTCGACCCTGGCAGCCTAAAATCCTCCCCTTGCGATCGCCATCCCACAAAACCATGCCCCGCCAGCTCTTCGTCACCACCGCGCTGCCCTACGCCAACGGTCACTTCCACATCGGCCACATCATGGAATACATCCAGGCCGACATCTGGGTTCGCTTCCAGCGCATGCAGGGCAACCAGGTGCACTTCGTGGGGGCGGATGACGCCCATGGCGCGCCGATCATGATCGCGGCCCAGAAGGTGAACAAGACGCCGCAGCAGTTCGTCGCCGACATCGCTGCGGGCCGCAAGCCCTACCTGGACGGCTTCCACATCGGCTTCGACCACTGGTCGAGCACCGACAGCCCCGAGAACCACGAGCTGGCCCAGGCCATCTATCGCGAGCTCAAGGCCCAGGGCCTGATCGACGTGCGCCCGGTCGAGCAATTCTTTGATCCCGAAAAGGGCATGTTCCTGGCCGACCGTTTCATCAAGGGCGAGTGCCCGAAGTGCGGTGCCAAGGACCAGTACGGCGATTCTTGCGAGGTGTGTGGCGCCGTCTACGCGCCCACCGAACTGAAGAACCCGTACTCGGCGCTCTCGGGCGCGACGCCGGTGCTCAAAACCTCCGACCACTACTTCTTCAAGCTCTCCGACCCGCGCTGTCTGAGCTTCCTGGAGCAATGGACGCAGGACGGCAAGCTTCAGCCGGCGGTGAGCAAGAAGATCAAGGAATGGTTCACCAAAGATGAAAACGGCGAAGGTGGCCTGGGGGACTGGGACATCAGCCGCGACGCGCCTTACTTTGGCATCGAGATCCCCGACGCTCCGGGCAAGTACTTCTACGTCTGGCTGGACGCGCCCATCGGCTACCTGGCTTCGCTCAAGGGCTACTTCGCGGCCGGCGGCCCCAAGGCCAAGTACGGCGAGTCCCGCTCCTTCGACGAATTCATGGCCGATCCCGCCGTGGAACAGGTCCACTTCATCGGCAAGGACATCACCTATTTCCACACCCTGTTCTGGCCGGCGATGCTGAAGTTCAGCGGCCGCAAGCTGCCGAATCAGGTCAACGTGCACGGCTTCATGACCGTCAACAACGGCGAGAAGATGTCCAAGAGCCGTGGCACCGGCCTCGATCCGCTCAAGTACCTCAAGCTGGGCATGAACCCCGAGTGGTTGCGCTACTACATCGCGGCCAAGCTCAACGCCAACGTCGAGGACATCGACTTCAACAAGGACGACTTCATGGCCCGGGTCAACTCTGACCTGGTGGGCAAGTTCGTCAACATCGCCAGCCGCGCCGCCGGCTTCATCGCCAAACGCTTCGATGGCCGCCTGTGCCAAGTGGGCGGCACGCTCAACGACACGCCCGAGACGATGCAGGCGCTGGAGATGCTGCGCGCCCTGCAGGCTCGACAGGGCACGATCGTCGAACTGTATGAGCAACGTGAGTTCGGCAAGGCGCTGCGCGAGATCATGCTGCTGGCTGATCGCATCAACGAGTATGTGGACGCCAACAAGCCGTGGGACTTGGCCAAACAGGAAGGCGCCGACGCTCGGCTGCACGAGGTCTGCACCGTGTGCATCGAAGCCTTCCGCATCCTGGCGATTTATCTCAAGCCTGTTCTGCCGGCGTTGGCCGAGAAGGTCGAGGCCTTCCTCAACGTGCCGCCCATGTTCATGGCCAAGAGCCAGGAGTTGCTGGGCGTGCACTCCATCGGGACCTACCAGCACCTCATGCAGCGCGTGGACGTGAAGATGCTGGACGCGCTGTTCGAGCCGCCTGCCGCCGTGCCTGAGCCTGCTGCCGTGCCAGTCGGTGAAAACGGTCGAGCCCCGGCGCCCGCTGAAGGGGCGACTGCTGTCGCAGTGCAACCAGGTGGCGAAGCGATCGCCCCGACCATCACCATCGACGACTTTGTCAAGGTGGATTTGCGCATCGCCAAGATCGTCAATGCCGAGCATGTCGAGGGCAGCACCAAGCTGCTGCGCCTGACGCTCGATGTGGGCGAGGGGCGCCACCGCAATGTCTTCAGCGGCATCAAAGAGGCCTACCAGCCCGAGCAACTGATTGGCAAGCTCACCGTGCTGGTCGCCAACCTGGCGCCGCGCAAGATGAAGTTCGGCGTCAGCGAAGGCATGGTGCTGGCCGCCTCGCACGCTGACGAGAAGGCCAACCCGGGCGTGTACGTGCTCGAGCCTTTCCCGGGTGCCGAGCCGGGCATGCGCATTCGCTGAAGCTGGCTCACCACGGCGCCTGGCAGCGCGCCCACCGACGCAGGGCGCGGCGGGCCTGAGCCCGGGTGTGCAAGCGCCTGCCCAGCAGCCAGCCGGCGGCGAACAGGGCGCGGGGGTCGAGGGCCGATGCGGCCTGGTAGCGCATTCGGGCGACTGTTTCATCCTGCAAGCGCCCCAGCACGGCGATGGCCTCGTCCAGTGTTTTTTCGAAGGTCGATGGGGACCGGGCAGCTTCGAACAACTGCACCACATCGCGCAGGTTGCGCAGACGCCGGCGCAGGCGATGTGCGTTTTCCTCGCTGAGACGCTGGTGCTCGCGCACATGCCGACGCAGCACGCGGTGCTGGCGATGCAGGTGGGTGTGCAGCCAGGGGACGAAAGGAAGGCGAGTCTCGCCATCGTCCTCGCTGGAGCGGACCAGGGCGGTGAGCAGGCACAGGCACAGCTCGGTGGCTTGCGCGCCGCGAGCGAGGTCGGCGGCCGATGCCGGCAGGTCGGTGGGGCGAGGCGCTGAGGGAACCGGCACGCTGGGGCCGCCAGCCTCCAGCAATTGCGAGGGGATCCAGCTCAGCGCTTCGTCGTCGCGCCAGTGGCCCAACTGGCGGATCAGCGAATTGGCGCGCGAGACGACCTCCACCGGCCAGGTCTGTGAGGTGTGCGCCATCAGCCGTGCGAAAGCCTTGAGTCGGCGCAGGCCCCGGCGCCATTCGTAGGCCAGATCGCTGCCTTCGCCCGATGGCAGGGTGGCCAGTTCGCTCATGTTTGCGCTGAGGTGGGCCAGGCAGGCCTCCAGGCCGGCGCGCCAGGCTTGGTCGACGCTGACGCCAGCGGGCACCTTGGCAGGGCGTGCCAAGGTCACCTGCCGTGGGGCTTGGGCGGCTTCATGCTCGCCAGGCGCCTCGGTGGCGGCCAGGCGCGCCAAGCGGTCGCCCCGGTGCGCCTTGGTCTGGGTGTCGAGCCAGAGGCCGAAGCGGTGCACCCAGTCGAGCCCCGCCAGGATGACGGCCTGTGGGTGACCGCTCAGGAGTTCGATCTCGAGTTCGCGCACGGGCTCTCGCAGGGCGCCCGCGAGGATGGCGCCTTCGTCCAGAGCCAGCTCTACAACGCCGGCATGCGGGGTGCCTTCAGCCACCTTGAGCCGGGCGCGGGTGCGGCGCATGTCGGTGCGGTAGAGCTCGACGAGGCCGCATCGCTCGCCGCTGGGGTCGGCCTGGGGCTGCCAGCCTAGGCTGTGGGTCAGTGCTTGCCGGGCGGCCTCGCCATGGCGACTCAGGTCGGGGCGCAGGGCCTGGCCTTCGCCCGGGGGCAGGGCGGGCTGGTTGTCTTCCACCCGCACCATGGTGTGGCTGCCGGCTGCCTTGAGCGTCTGCACCCATTCGTCTCCCTCGCGGCGCACGCGCAGGGCCGAGCGGGCTTGCGCCAGTTTGCGGTCGGCGGTGTCGAAATAGGCGGCCTGCAGGATCAGGGGCGCGGAGAGGTCGGCGCCCAGGCAGCCGAGCTCTGTGCGCACGGCGGCCAGTCGTTCAGCTGGGATCTGGAATTTGAGCTCGATTTCGTGCATGGCCCGCATTGTCCAGCGCCAAGGGGGCCGGGATGGGTCGGCGTCCCTTAAAATGGCGGGCTGTTCCCCCTCCGATGTGACGTCCACCATGCCGCTCTTCTGGAAGCCCTACAAGTCCGACGCGACCCAGTTCATCGACAGCCTCAAGCAGCGCGACCCGCAGCTCGAAGAGCGCCAGCGCCAGGGCCGCAACCTGCTGTGGGACCGCCCGCAAGACCGCCAGGCCCAACAGGACTTCAATGAGTCCCGCGTGGCGCAGCAGGGCTACGTCTACCACACCAAGGGCTGAGACGCTTCATGCAGGTCGCCGAGGCTGACGAGGCGGGTGCCGAGCCTTCGGTCGCCCTCGACGAGCACGGCCAGCCGCAGGTCGTCGACCATGTGGCTGTGGCGCGCCTCTATGGCGAGCCCCTGTTCGACCTGCCCAATGACCTCTACATCCCACCGGATGCGCTGGAGGTCTTCCTGGAGGCCTTCCAGGGCCCGCTGGACTTGCTGCTCTACCTGATCCGCAAGCAGAACTTCAACATCCTCGACATCCCGCTGGCCGACCTCACGCGCCAGTACCTGGCCTACGTCGAGCAGATCCGCAAGAGCAACCTCGAGCTCGCCTCGGAGTACCTGCTGATGGCTGCGATGCTCATCGAGATCAAGTCGCGCATGCTGCTGCCGCCCAAGAAGGTGGAGGGCAGCGACGAGCCGGAAGACCCGCGTGCCGAGCTGGTGCGCCGCCTCATCGAATACGAGCAGATGAAGCTGGCCGGGGCGCGGCTCGATCAACTGCCTCTGCTGGGGCGAGACTTCCTGCGCGTGCAGGTGCACTCCGATCCGTCCATCGTCGTGCGCCACCCAGATGTGACCCTGGTTGATTTGCGCGAGGCCTGGCTGGACATCCTCAAGCGCGCCAAGCTTCACACCCACCACACCATCACGCGCGAAGAACTGTCGGTGCGCGAGCACATGAGCATCGTGCTGCGTGGCCTGCAGGGTAAGCGCTTCGTCGAGTTCGAGCACCTGTTCGACGTCACGCGCGGCCCGCCTGTCATGGTGGTGACCTTCATCGCCATGCTCGAACTCGCGCGCGAACGCCTCATCGAGATCACGCAGGCCGAGGCCTTTGCACCCATCTACGTGCGCCTGGCCTACGAGCCGGCTGTGGCGGCTTGAGGTGCGGGCGCGGGCCTGGCAACACGCAAGGCCCTTCGTTCCAGGCGCTCGGCAGGGCGTCCTTTCGCATTCACATCTCGAGCCTCAGGATGCGGCCATTGGTTTCGTCGGTGAGCAGGTAGAGCCAGCCATCGCGGCCTTGCCGCACATCTCGGATGCGGCCCAGACGGTTGACGAACATGGCGGTGCGGCTGGTGACTGTGTTGCCGCTCAATGTCAGGCGCCACAGCGCTTCTCCGGCCAATGCGCCCACGAAGAGTTGGCCCGTCCACGAGGGGTAACGGCTGCCTGTGTAGAAGGCCATGCCGCTGGGCGCGGTGGAGGTGGGTGTCCAGGTCGTCAGGGGTTCGACGTAGTTGGGCGCGTGGGTGCCGCCGTTGACCCAGCAGGCGTTGCCGACCGGCGAGCCGTAAGGGCAGCCGTAGCTGACCAGGGGCCAGCCGTGGTTGTCGCCAGCCTGGATCACGTTGATCTCGTCGCCGCCCTGCGGGCCGTGATCGGCCACCCACAACTCGCCGGTGCTGGGGTGAATGGCTGCGCCCTGCGGATTGCGCAGGCCGAAGCTGAAGAGCTCGGGCAGCGCGCCGCCACCCAGGTTGGGGTTGTCCGGCGGGATGTTGCCGTCGCGCTCCAGCCGCACCACCTTGCCCAGGCTGTTGCCGAGGTTCTGCGCGTACAAGGTGCCTGGCGCGGCCGGGTCTTCCAACATGCGTTCGCCCAGGGTGATGAGGAGCCGGCCATCGGGCGCGAAGGCCAGGCGCCCACCGAAATGCCCGTCGCCCGTCACCTTGGGAATTTGGCGGTACAGCACGGTCACGCCAGTCATGGTGTTGCCCACGAGCTGGCCCCGGGCCACGGCCGTGCCTGCGGTGCTCGCGCCACCCGACTCGACGTAGCTCCAGTAGATCCAGGGCGTGTTGGCGAAATCCGGGTCGAGCGCGACATCGAGCAGGCCACCCTGGCCCGCCACCACCACTGCGGGCAACCCCGCGATGGGCGAACTCAAGCCCGAGCCATCGGGCTGGACGGTGCGCATGGTGCCCGCCCGTTCGGTGAACAGCAGGCGACCATCCGGCAGGAAGGCCAAGCCCCATGGGTGTTGCAGGCCTTCGGCGACGGTCACCACCCGCATGCCCTCGATGAGCTCGCCATCGGGCGCAGGGGGTGTGCTGCTCCTGCCGCCGCCTCCGCAGCCGAGCAGGGTGGTGGTGCCGGCCACGAGATGCAACAAGCATTGCCGACGGGTCAGGGGGGGATGGTGTGCAGGCATGGCTGGCTCCTTTGGGAAATCCTGCCTGCGCAGAAACGCGAGGTTGTAAAAGGATGCACCCACCCTCGCGGCATGAGGGTTGTGGCAATGTGGGGGCTTGGCCTGCGAGCCGCTGCAGCCGACCTCAGCGCTCCAGCCGGATCAGCCGGCCGCCATCGCCATCGGTGAGCAGGTAGAGCCAGCCATCAGGCCCCAGGCGGACATCGCGGATGCGGCCAAGGCGATCTTTCAGCAGAGCTTCGCGGTCAACGACGCGGTTGCCATCCAGGCGCAGGCGCCAGAGCGCTTCTCCCTTGAGCGCGCCGCTGAACAACTGGCCTTCCCAGCCCGGGTAGCGCTTGCCTGTGTTGAATGCCAACCCGCTGGGCGCGATCGACCAGGGCACCCAGGTGGTCAGCGGGGCCTCGAAGTCAGGGGCGTGGCGTCCGCCGTTGACGCGGCATGATTCCGTCGGCAGGCTGCCGTAGGGGCAGCCATCGCTCGCCAGCGGCCAGCCGTAGTTGCGGCCGGGCAGCACGCGGTTGATTTCGTCGCCACCTTGCGGGCCGTGTTCGGAGATCCAGAGCTCGCCCGTGCCCGGGTGCAAGGCGGCGCCTTGCGGATTGCGGTGACCGATGCTCCAGAGTTCCGGCAGCGCACCCGAGCCCGGGAAGCGCGGGTTGTCCGACGGGATGCTGCCATCGCGCTGGATGCGCACGACCTTGCCGAGCGCCGACGCCACGTTCTGGGCGTTGTCGCGGCCTGGGTTGGAGGGCTGGTCTTTCTGCCGCTCGCCCAGGGTGATGAACAGCGTCTTGTCCCGCGCGAACACCAATCGTGAGCCGAAGTGCCCGCTGCCCTCGACCTTGGGCCGCTGGCGGTAGATCACCTCCACCTGCGCCATGCGCTCGCCTTGCAGCCGCCCACGCGCCACGGCCGTGCCGCTGAGTTTCGTCTCGGGGCCGGTGCCAGGCTCGCTGTAGCTCCAGTAGATCCACGGCTGGCTGGCATAGTCCGGGTCGATGGCGATGTCGAGCAGGCCGCCCTGGCCTTCATCGCGCACGGGCGGCAAGCCTTCGATCACCTTCGGCGCCTGCGGAGCGGCCGGGTCGATCAGGCGGATGCGGCCTGGTTTTTCGGTCACCAGCATCCTGCCATCTGGCAAAAAGGCCAGGGCCCAGGGATGGTCCAAGCCGCGAGCGATGGTGACCACCTTGAGTCCGTCCACGAAGCGCGCCTGCACTTGCGAGACGCTGTCGCAGCTACCGGTGATCGCGCAGCCCGTGGCACCGGCGAGCAAGGCGGTGGTGAGGACCAGCGGGAAGGTGATGAAGCGTCGGACCATTGGGGGAGGGTGCGGGCCAGTGAAGGCATCGAGGGGCATCAGCGAGGACACCGGAGGCATCGACTGCGACCTGATGCCGGCCACATGATAGGCCGAGCGCGCATTGACGCAGGCGTCAGTGTGGTGACGTTCGCCACCTTAGAATCCCGCCACCCCGCCCGAGGAGACACATGAGATGAACGCCGCTGTCGAGTCCGCCCGCAAGCCCATCACGCTGCACCGCCTGCGCGAGATGCACGCCAAGGGCGAGAAGATCACCATGCTCACGGCTTACGACGCCACCTTCGCGCGCCTGGTCGACGAGGCGGGGGTTGACTGCATCCTGGTGGGCGACTCGCTGGGCATGCTCGTGCAGGGCCACACCAGCACCGTGCCGGTGTCGATCGACGAGATGGCCTACCACACGCGCTGCGTGGTGCGCGGCAACCGCACGGCCTGGGTCATCGGCGACCTGCCGTTCGGCAGCTACCAAGAAAACCGGGAGCAAGCCCTGCGCAGCAGCGTTGCATTGATGCAGGCCGGCGCCCAGATGGTCAAGCTCGAAGGCGGTGGCTGGACGGCCGACACCGTGCACTTCCTGACCGAGCGCGGCATCCCTGTCTGTGCCCACCTCGGCCTGACCCCGCAGAGCGTGCACGCGCTGGGCGGCTACCGCATCCAGGGCCGTGATCAGGCCGGTGCCGACACGATGCGCCGCCACGCCAAGGAACTGGCCGATGCGGGCGCCGCCATGATGGTGCTGGAACTGATGCCTTCGGCCGTGGCCGCGCAGGTGCAGGCCGATAACCCCGGCGTGATGACGATCGGCATCGGCGCGGGCAGCGCCACGGCGGGCCAGGTGCTGGTGCTGCACGACATGCTGCACTTCACGCGGGGCAAGCTGCCGCGCTTCGTGCGCAACTTCTCGGCGGAAGGCGGCACGGCCGACGACGCCGTGCGCCGCTATGTGGCTGCGGTCAAGGACGGCAGCTTTCCAGATGAGTCCGTGCACAGCTACTGATTTCCCGAGCGACCGATGAAAACCATCCACACCATCGCCGAGTTGCGCGCAGAACTCGATCGCGCGCCTTCGCGTCCTGCCTTCGTGCCCACCATGGGCAACCTGCACGATGGGCACCTCGCGCTCATCCACCAGGCCCGCGAGCGCGTGGCCGGCAGCGGCAGCCCGGTGGTGGCCAGCATCTTCGTCAATCGCCTGCAATTTGGCCCGAACGAGGATTTCGACCGTTACCCCCGCACCCTGGCGCGCGACGCGGAGCTGCTGTCCGGCGCGGGCTGCGACCTCCTCTTCGCGCCCGCCGAGGACGAGCTCTACCCCGAGCCGCAGGGCTACAAGGTCATTCCGCCGGATGAGTTGGCCAACATCCTCGAAGGTGCGTTCCGACCCGGGTTCTTCACCGGTGTTTGCACCGTGGTGCACAAGCTCTTTAACATCGTGCAGCCGCGCCTGGCCGTTTTCGGCAAGAAGGACTACCAGCAGTTGATGGTGATCCGACGCATGGTGGCGCAGATGGGCCTGCCCATCGAGATCGTCGGCGGGGAGACGCTGCGTTCGGCCGAGGGACTGGCACTGTCCTCGCGCAACGGTTACCTGAGCGATGCCGAGCGCGCCGAGGCGCTGACGCTGATTCGCCTGCTGCGGGGCATCCAGGCGCAGGCGCGTGAAGCGGCATCGCTCACGCCTTCGCTGCTCTCTCAGTGGGAGCAGGCTGCAATGGACGATCTGCGAGCCAGAGGCTGGGCGCCCGATTACGTCATGGTGCGCCGCCAGAAGGACCTGCATCCCGCCCACGCAGACGAGCTTGCGGGGGGCTTGTCGGCCACGCCGTTGGTCACGCTGGTGGCAGCGAAGTTGGGCACCACGCGCTTGATCGACAACCTCGAGGTTTGATCATCGAGTCGCGATGTGCTTGCTGGCTTGAATGAGCTTGAGCGAGTCTGCGCAACAAGGCGGTGTGCGAAGTGTTCGTCTTTGTGCGGGCGCGCTGGCGGTGATCGCCGCAATGCTCACAGCGTCTGCAAGAAGGCGACCACGTCGGCTTCGGCGCGTGTGCGCTTCATCGGTGGCAGGCTTTGCCAGATGCGGCGGCCGTAGGGCTTGTCGATCAGGCGCGTGTCGCAGATCATGAGCACGCCCCGGTCGGTCTCGGAGCGGATGAGGCGGCCAGCCCCCTGCTTGAGCGCGATGATCGCCTGCGGCACCTGGTGCGACATGAAGGCGTTGCCGCCGGCCTGCGTGAGCATCTCCAGGCGCTTGGCCAGCACCGGGTCGTCAGGGGGCGCGAAGGGCAGCTTGTCGATGACGACGAGCGTGAGCGCGTCGCCCTTCACGTCGATGCCTTCCCAGAAACTGTGGCTGCCGACCAGCACGGCGTTGCCGGCTCGGCGGAAGTCGTCGAGCAGGGTGGGGCGCGGCGCTTCGCCTTGCTGCAGCACGGGGAAGGGGTCGCCAGCCGCCTGAAAGGCCTGCTTGAGCCGCTCGGCCGCGCGGGCGACCGCGCGCAGGCTGGTGCACAGCACGAAGGCGCGGCCCCGGTTGGCGCGGATGAGCGGCAAGGCGGCGTCCACCACGGCATCGGTGTGCGTGGGGTCGTTGGGCAGCGGCAGGCCAGCGGGCACGTACAGCATGGCTTGCGATGGGTAATCGTAGGGGCTGGCCCACGATGCGCAAGCTGCGTCTTCAAGGCCGAGCGCCTCGGTGAAGTGGCGGAAGTCGTTCTTGACCGCGAGGGTGGCCGAGGTGAAAACCCAGGCACGGCGCGGTGGTGGTGAAGCGCTGGTCTCAGCGGGCTCCTTGGCTGGATCGATGCCAGCCATCGGGTCGGCGCGGCCTGCCATCAGGGCTTGGAGGTCGTCGTCTTCGCCTTCATCTGCGAGCTCGGGGACGCCCGCCGCATCGGCCGAGGATGCTCGGGCGAAGGCATCCACCAGTTCGGCTTCGTGGCGAGCGTCTGTTGCGGCGGAGCCGGGTGACGCGTCATGGCCGTCTTCTTCGTCGGACTGGCTTTCGTTACCCAGGCCGAGCCGCTGGCGGCGGAACACATCGGCCACCGAAATCGGCGTGCGGTGCAATTGGACGCCGTGGCTGGCCACGTCGACCCAGCACAGTTCGGGCTCGTGGGCGCGTTCAGGCGCGCCCCAAGCCTTCAGGCGTTGCATCAGGTCGTTGCAGCGGCGGTGCAGGTTCGCAAGGTCGGGGCCGCGCTGGGCGGCTTCTTGGAGCACCTCGCGCAGGGCCAGCAGCTTTTCTTGCAGTTCGCCCAGCGTGGGCAGCAGCAGGTTGTCGGCGCCGAGCTGTTGCAGCGACATGCGTTGCAATTGGGGGCCGAAGCACAGGCGCAGGTCGCGCGCGGCGCGCTCGACGGGGGACAGAATGTCGTTCCACTTCGCCGCGTCGCGAGCCTGGGCCTGGCCGATGGCGAGAGTGTCGCGCACCAGGTCGAGCACCTGCGCGGTCGACACCGTCTCGCCGAAGAACAGCGTGGCCGTGTCGGGCAACTGGTGGGCTTCGTCGAAGACGATGGTCTGGGCGTTGGGCAGCAGCTCGGGCACGCCTTCCTCGCGCAGCATCAGGTCGGCGAAGAACAGGTGGTGGTTGACGACGACCACGTCGGCGTCCTGCGCTTCGCGGCGGGCCTTGACGACGAAGCAGTCGGCGTAGCGGGGGCAGTCGCTGCCCAGGCAGTTCTCGCGCGTGGAGGTGACGCGCGACCAGATCGGCGCGTGCTCGGGCACGCTGGTGCATTCGGCCTTGTCGCCGGTGGCGCTGAGGGGCGCAAAGCGGTTGATGGCAGAGAGGTCGCGCACCTCTTGCTTGCTGCCCAGCAGGGTGGCGTCCTGGTTGGCGCGGTCGAGGTGGTGCCAGCACAGGTAGTTGCTGCGCCCTTTGAGCAGCGCCACCTTGACGGGGATGCCGAGGGCGTCGCGCACGGCGGGCAGGTCGCGGTGAAAGAGCTGGTCTTGCAGCGCCTTGGTGCCCGTCGAGACGATGACCTTGCCGCCCTCGACCAGGGCCGGCACGAGGTAGGCCGCCGTCTTGCCGACACCCGTTCCGGCTTCGAGCACGACCGTGCTGGCTTCGCGGATGGCGGTCTGCACGGCTTGAGCCATCTCGATCTGCTCGCGGCGTTCGCAATAGCCGTCAAACGCCCGGGCCAGGGGGCCGGTGGCTGAGAATAGGTGAGGGAGTTCGTTGGGATCCATGGTCGTGCGCTCAGCCAGACATTGTCAGGCCAATGTCGGTCGATGAGAACGCTGACGCAGGTGCGGTTCGCACTTCCCTAGTCAAGGTGCCCTCGGGGTGGGGGCGTGCCGCTGGTCAGAGCCCCTGCTGCACCATCGGGGCCGCGAGGGCGTTGCGCAAGGTTTCCAGGCAGGCTTGGCGGTGTGCGCGTTCGTCGCTGGTGCGGCCGGGGTCGCGTTGCAGCAGGCCAAGCAACTGACGCGCTGCGGCGCGTTGAGCCGCTCGCACGTCGGCACGCGTGCTGCCCGGCTTCAGCACCATGGCAGCCAGGCGCTGGGTGTGTTCGCGCTGCAGGTTGCGCTGCCAGCCCGATGCTTGGTCTTGCGCGTCGGCGCCCGATGGGTTTGACCAGATGCTGTCTTGCAGGCGCTGCAGCAGCTCGGGTGGCAGCAGGGGCTGCTTGTCGCGGTCTTGAGTGCGGTCACGGTTGTCCAGCAGCCGGTCTGCCAGGCCATCGGCCATCAACTGGTTCAACACCGAGCGTTGGATCTGCAGCTGTTGCTCGGCGATGGACACATCTGGCTTGCCAATCGTGCTGAAGTCGCTCGGGCTCCAGTCGAGCGTGTCCGGGCCGAGCCGCCGCATCAAAGCTGGCGGAACGCGCAGCGGCTGTGGGCGCAACCATGTCTGCTGCAGCAGCGCGAGCGCCGCGCGTTGCTGCTCGGCAGGCAATGGGTCGATGGCATCGAGCCGGGCTTCGGGCCCCTGGCGCCGGATCACCACGCCGCCCACTTGCCGAATCAGCACCTGCGCGCCCCGGGCCGATTCACGCAAGGCATGCGCCAAGGCACGGCGCGGCTGGTCCACATCGTCCAGCGGCGTGGGCGTGCGCCGGCTGACGCGGTCAATGAGGTCTTGCGCCAGCGCGAACCGGTTGCGAGCGAAAGCGACCGGGTCGTTGCCGAGGTCGAAGGTCAGCGCTTGCGGGTCGATGCCCAGGGCCTCGTCCTCGTCGCTGCCATAGGCGAGTGCCTCGGCCCAGAGAGGGTCTGCGCTGCGCCGCGCGATGTCACGCAAGCGGCGCTCGGCTTCGGCTGGTGCTTCGGGCAGGTCGCCGTAACCGTATTCGATGGCCCACAGGTCATAAGGCCCCAACGTGGTCTGAAAGGGCGCGCCACCGGCCTGCCCGGGTGGCGGCAGGTTGACGGCTGCGTAGTCCATCACCGAGGCGCTGTTGCCTTCGCGCGTGGTGAGCGCTCTGTCCATGAGTTGGGCCGGGCTGTGCCAGCGCGAGGCGCGGAAGTTGTGCCGCAAGCCCAGCGCATGGCCCACCTCATGCATGACGACGTCTTTCAGGTAGGCCAGCACGAAGGCTTGCACCTCGGGGCTGTCCGGACCGACAGGGTGATCGGCCTCGATCAGGCTGAACCAGGTGCCCAACTGCTCAGCCGCGTGCAAAGCGTGCTCGCAGCTTTCCCCGAGGTGCCGACCATCCAGCGTGGCCAATGTCGTCGAATCGGCCTCACCATCGGTCATGAACTGGCTGCGCAATTGGCGCATGCCTCGCACGGTCAGGCTTTCGATGGCGATCTGGGCGGCGAGGATTTCGCCGCTGCGCGGGTCGACATGACTGGGTCCGATGGCGCCGAATTGAGCCTGGGCATTGGTCATCCAACGGATCGATGTGCGCCCGGTGGCCAGGCCGTCGGCCGATTGCTCCGGGGTGGCCTGTCGCACCTCGATCGCGTCTTGGTACCCGATCGCATCAAAAGCCTGGTTCCAAGCCAGCACGCCGTCACGGATGGTCGCGCGATAGGCCTCGGGGATGTTCGCGTCCAGCCAGAACACGATGGGCGTGACGGGCTTTGATCGGGGCGCGGTGGGGTCTTGCTTTTGCAGGCGCCAGCGGTTGATGAACTGACGGCGCGGCGTGCGCGACAAGTCATCCGTGAAGTCCACCAACGTGGTTGAGAAGTAACCTACCCGGGCGTCGGCCGGCCGTGCACGCATGGGCTGCTCGGGCAGCGCACTGAGGCTGTGGTGGACCTGCACGAACAGGCTGCGCGGATCGGGCAGCGTGCGAGGCACCGACGGCGCGGGCAAGCCCGGGGCGAGGGGAGCTGATGGCGGGGTGATCGTTGCCGCTGCGAAATGCTGCTGCACTTCGAACACCGTCGTGGATCCCACCTGCCGGGCTTGTACAAGCTGCGACTGCCTGACATCAAGCACATGGCCCTGCCGATATTGCCGTTGCAGTTGCGCGCCGATGCCCAGCCAGTCGTGGAGCCACAGCGCCGTGGCGTCGACGAGCAAGGCCCCGGTGGTCGGATCTGGCGCACTGGCGAGTGGCACGGCGACGATCAGGCTGGGCGAATAAGCGGCCTCAACGGCACGGGCCTGCGGTGTGCCAGCAGCGGCCGTGTAGGTCGCGTTCACCGCCAGCAATTGCACCTGTTGCTGCACTCGGCGGAAGGTCACCCATTGCGGGCGGCCCACCAGGGCCCAGCGGCTCTGCATGAGCCCCCCGAGCACACTTCCTTCGCCAATGCCACTGGCGATCTTGGGCGATAAGAACAGCGGCTGACCCATCAGCTTGGCGGGGATTTCGACCCACACCTTGTCTTGCTTGCGCCAGATCGGCAGCAAGCCCTCGCTTCGCTGCGCACCAGCAAGGACTTGTGCGAAGGGCGGTGCAGCGGTCGCCTGCGTCGATGCAGTCGGCCCCTGCGGCATTCCCGCAGCCGAGGCCGCCAAGGCTGGCGAGGCGGGAGGTGACGCCGCGCCGCTGCCGGGTGGCACAGCGCCGCAAGCGCTCAACAGCACGCTCAACGATGTGCTCACGCTCAGCAAGGTCCGCATGGGCAAAAGGGGCAACTTGGGCCGATGCCAGTGCGAGGGCAGGGCACGTCGGTGAAGGCGTTCGGTTCGCGGCATGGTCTGGCAGCTTAGATGCAAGCGCATCACCGTGGCAGGCCAGGCGAAAAAAAACCGGCTTGTCGTTTGGACAAGCCGGCATCTCGGGGTGGACCGGGTTCGGTCCACCTTCTTCTGGCAGAAACGATCAGTGCGGGACGGGCGGGAACCAGTCGGCCATGAACTTCAACTGCGGGAAGTCGTGCACCGCCAGCGGCGCATAAGCAACCACCACCAACCCCACGGCCATCACCGCCAGCGGCAGGATCCAGCGCTCGTAGCGACGGTAGAAGCCCATTTGCTTGACTTCCTGGTCGGCGGTGTTGACTTCTTCCTCGCCGATCACCTGACGCGTCAGCAACTGGTTGATGGCCACCGGAGGCAGCAGGTACCCCAGCTCGAAGGCCACCAGCACCATCATCCAGAAGTGCAGCGGATCGATGTTGTTGGCGTAGGCGATCGGTGCCAGCGTGCCCGAGACCAGCACCACGGCGCCGAACGGGTCCATGATCATCCCCAGCAGCACCTTGGTCACGACCAGGAAGCTCATGGCGATCCAGTGGTTCTCGAACACCTTGGGGAAGAAGCCCATGACCTCGGAGCGCTCGATCACGCCACCCATGGCCAGCGACAGCGTCATCAGGCTCAGCAGGGCGCCGATGTGGCCGATGGTCTCGTTGGTCGCGAAGCGGATGGACTTCTCGACGCCTTCCTGGCGGTGGCTCGCGTAGTCAGGCGTGAGCTCCGTCTTGCCCTTGTTGCTGATCTTGTCGTAGATGAGCGTGATCAGCAGGATGACCGGCATGATCGTCGGGGCGGTGATCTCGTTGAGCTTGGTGTCCAGCACGGCCTCGTACAGCCACACCACGGTGACGACCACGATGATGTAGGGGATCGTCGGGATCACCTGACGCAGCATGGCAGGAATGGCCTTTTGAGGCGATTCGATCGCGGCGCGCTCGGTGCGCAGCAGTTGCGATGCCAGGAAGAACAGCGTGGACGTCAGCAGGAAGACGTAGAAGCCCCAGTGATAAAGGCCAGCGGTCGTGACCTGCTTGTTCAAGGCGGCGATCAGCACCACCAGCAGGCAGGGACGCAGCACCACGCCCAGCGAGCCGGACATGGCGGTGGCGGCCAGCGCGAACTGACGCGTACCGCCTGCGGCGCGCACCTCGTGGTAAATGATGCCGCCCGCGGCGATCACGAACACACCCGAGGCACCCGTGTAGGCCGTCGCGTAAGAGGCCGCCAGCAGGACGATGTAGGTCAGCAACTGAGGCGACAGGCTCCAGGGACGCAGGATGTTCATGAACAGGTCGACCAGGCGGCTCTGCTTGAGCAGCATGCCCGACCAGATGAACAGGCCCAGGTTCATGAAGATGCTGGGCAGTTCCATCAACTGGTTGATGTAGATGGCCAGCCCGGCGTCATGCCCTTTGATCAGGAAGTACACGCCTGCGACCGTGGCCATGTGCGCATACAGCGGGATCGACAGGAACGCGCCCGACCATTCGCCTTCGCCATGCGGAGACTTCACGGGCATGACCACCCGCTTCAAATTGATGAGCAGCAAGATGGTGAACAAGCCCATCCAGATGTAGTGCAGCAGCGGGTGCTCGATCGGCACGCCAGAATCCCCGAGGATCTCGTAGTAGCGCCAGCACGAGTAAAGCAGCAGGCCCGTTGCCAGCAACTGAGAGGCCGACTGCAGCAGGTAGTCCTTGCTGTAGTGCCCGGGGCGGATGCCGATGTGGTGGAAGCCAATCGTTGTGGTGATGGCGGAGATGGCCACCATCAGCAGCAGGATCAGCGAGCGGTTGTCGGTGCCTAGCTGGAACAGGCCGTGGAAGCTGGTCTCGACGGTCCGATAGAGCTTGAGCTGCGGTGTCTGGTGCTGCACGACCTTCTTGTACAGGTCGTGCTTGAGTCGACAGATTTCCTGCGCCTGCAGCACCGACTTGCGCACCACGGCTGGATCGACCGCCGTTGGCGCGCCACCAAACAGGTTGTCGATGTCATCGTCGGCGGCGCCACCGGCCGCCTTGCCACCCGCAGACTGGCGGGCCACTTCGGCATCGACGTTGATGTCCGGATTGCATTCAGGCTTGACCGGGTCGGCGCGCAGCATGAAGTACTGCACCTGAGCGGTGTGGTCGCCGAACATGGATTCGCCCAGTTTGAGCAACTGGCCGTGGACCATTTCGCCGGTGCCGATGATCAATGTCAACAGCAGCAAGGCAAAAACCGGGAGACTGAAGAACCACTCGGTGAGGGTTCTGCCCAGCACGGTGCGGGAGGGGGTGGTGTTCATGATGATGCAATGAGAGGGCCTGCGTGGGCAGGCCCTCTTGTGTCAGTCGTCGCCCTCAGGCGACCAGGTCGGTTCGAGCATGCGCGCGCAGCGCATCAGGCGCCGAGGCTCACTTCCAGTCTTCTTCGGAGCGGGTCGAGCACTCGGGGTCACCCGGGTTCACGTTGCAGCGGATCTTCTTGATGACCTTCAGTCCGCGCTTGTCGTAGAGACCCTTCTCGGCGATGTCGATGCGCGACTCGCGCAGCATCAGCGTGTACTTGTAGGAGTTCTCGGGGCTGAGGTCCATCCAGGTGCCCGGCGGGATGGTGGCGTCGGCTTGCTTGATGAGCTGCAGCGCGCGGTCGAACTGGCCGAGCCAGTATTGGCGCGATTGCAGGCCGAAACCTTCGGGGAACTTGGCCTTGTTGAGGATGACCTGGTAGGTGAGGATCAGGATCGGGAAACGAGCGATGGCGCCGTTCTTGCCAATGCCCTTGTACAACTCGAGCGGCTTGTACGCCATCGACGGCGCAGCGATCATGTCCACCGAGCCGTTGTTGAACTTGGTGGAGAAGTTCGTGATGTCAGCCGACACCGGCTGGGCGCCGATGCGCTGGATCATCACGGCCTGGGCCTTGTCGTAGTCGAACGAGGCGATGCGCTTGCCAGCCAGGGCTTCGACTGTGTTGATCTTGCGGTCGTTGACCACCGGGTAGGCGGCGCCCAGAGGGATGATGCCGCCGACTTCGTAGTTGCCTTCGACCATCAGCTTGCTGGCCTGCGGGGAGCTGTAAGTCTGGATGACCTTGCGCACCACTTCGTAGCTGTCGGCGATGTTGATCTTGCCGTCGCGAACGATGGTGGTCGCACCCAGCGTGTCGATGGCGCCAGCCACGGTGTTGAACTGGCGGGTGCGGAAGGCGGTGGCGATCACAGCGTCGCACTGGCCGGTGCGGAAGTCTTCGGATGCCACGCGCTCATCGGTGTAGCCCTTGAGCTCGATGGTCGCGCCCTGCTTTTGCATGGCCACGGTGTAGTCCTTGGCCATGTTGAACAGGTCGCCGGACGTGCCCAGCAAATCGTACACACAGACCTTTTGACCCGCCTGGGCCGGTGCGGCCACGGCCGACGCCAACAGCGCGGCCATGCCCATCTTGCTCATCGTATTGACCAACTTCATGAAGTCTCCTCGGTGCAAAAAACAGAGGGCCTCCTCAATGAGGGCCCTCGGCTGTGTGCCTGCGCATCAGGCTGTGTCATGACCGCCGTGGCAGCCTGACATCTTGTTTTGTAACTATATCGGGTGGGAGGTTTCCTGAGGTAAACCCTGCCCCGCTTGAGCGAGGGAAGGGATTACCCGGATCTGACGCGTCAACCAGTCAGATCATTTCAGGAAGCTGTCGGCATCGATGTCGCCACCGGCCTTGTCGTCCCAGAACTTGCCCAACGAAGCAATCGGGGTGCGGGTGCCGGTGTTCTGCGTCCACATGCGATCCGAGATGTTCTGGATCTGGGACTCGGCGATGGCGTCGAGCAGGCGGTAGTCCTTGTTCGGGGTGAAACCCTGCACGCTGGAGAAGCGCTTGATGATCTCGCGCAGGCGGGCGCTGTCATCGGTCGATTGCGCTGCCACGGCGGCCATCACATGCGACAGGCGCACGCCCTTGGCTTCGCCGAGCTTCATGCTCGACTCGAACGTGCCCTTGACGTCCTTGCCTTCAGCTCCACCTGGGATGATGCTCCAGACCACGGCACGAGCGGCTTGCGGAACGCCCCACCACTTGTTGTTGTCCAGGCAACCCATGGCGCGCTCGACGATGGGAGCGGTGTCGGTGGGCACGCCCACCGATTGCTGGGCGGCGATGTCATTCTGCATGGCCTGCAAGCCTGCGACAGAGCCGAGCAGGTAGACCAGTTCGTCGAAGTCGCGCTTGAAGGCGGGGCAGTTGCTGCCGTACTTGAAGAAGTACTTCTGCTCGAGCTTGTCGCGCATGCGGGTGTAGGCGGCGTACTGGCGGTGAGCAGCGATGGTGAGGTGGCGCTTCTGTGCGATGCGGGCGTCCAGGGCCTCGTCGGCGCGCTTGTCACGCGAGGCACGCAGGTAGCGCATCTCATCGGTCATGGCCTGGTTCTCGGAGCACACGCCAGCCGAAGACAGCATGACGGTTTCGATCAGGGACGGGTCACCATAGAAGTTGCGGGCCGCGCCCACCAGCGGGGTGTTGACCACCGAGAAGTTGCAGGCCATTTCCACATCGCCCATCTTCAGGGTGGGCGGCGTGAAGCCATCTTCGATGATGGACAGCGTGGTGCTGCTGACGTTCGATTCGATCAGGGCGCAGCCGCCCATCGTGAGGGCCGTGATGGCCAGGGCGGTGGTGGTCAGCAGGCGGGTGATCCGTGCGGTCATCTGGTGTCTCCAGCAAGATTCGTCGTGATGGCGGCCCGCGTTCGAGGTTGGTGCGCGGACGCATTGCCATGATCTCGCGGGTTGGCGGCAGGTGCCAAAAAAGTCCTTGGAAATTCTATCTGTGCAACTTGTCTCGGCTGGCCTCGTCCCATCAGGGAAAGCCCCCGATCTCCCTTGGGGTGTGTGGTCGGTGTTTCCATGCGGGCACAAAAAAGCCCGCATGAGCGGGCTTGATGCGCGGAAGAACCCAGGCGAGGCTCAGCGAATGGGCTTGAAGCGCACGCGCTTGGGTCGAGCACCTTCCTCGCCCAGGCGCTTCTTCTTGTCGGCTTCGTACTCCTGGTAGTTGCCATCGAAGAAGAACCATTGCGAGTCGCCTTCGCACGCCAGGATGTGCGTGCAGATGCGGTCGAGGAACCAGCGATCGTGGGAGATGATCATGGCGCTGCCCGCGAACTCGAGCAGTGCGTCTTCCAGCGCACGCAGGGTTTCGACGTCCAGGTCGTTGGAGGGTTCGTCGAGCATCAGCACGTTGCCGCCCTGGGCCAGGGTCTTGGCCAGGTGCAGGCGGCCGCGTTCACCGCCGGAGAGGTTGCCCACCAGCTTTTGCTGATCGTTGCCCTTGAAGTTGAAGCGGCCGATGTAGGCGCGCGAGGGCATCACGAACTTGCCCACGACGATGTTGTCGAGGCCGCCCGAGACGTCTTCCCACACGGTCTTGCTGCCATCCAGTCCCTCGCGGCTCTGGTCGACGAAGGCCAGTTGCGCGGTCTTGCCGATGCTCACCTCGCCGCTGTCGGGCTGCTCGACGCCCTGGATCATGCGGAACAGCGTCGACTTGCCGGCGCCGTTCGGGCCGATGATGCCGACGATGGCGCCAGCGGGCACCTTGAAGCTCAGGTTGTCGATCAGGCAGCGGTCGCCAAAGGACTTGGTGACGTTCTTGAACTCGATGACTTCATTGCCCAGGCGCTCGGCGACGGGGATGAAGATTTCGTTCGTCTCGTTGCGCTTCTGGTATTCGACGTCGCTCAGCTCTTCGAAGCGGGCCAGGCGCGCCTTGCTCTTGGCCTGGCGGCCCTTGGCGTTCTTGCGCACCCATTCCAGTTCCTGCTTCAGGGCCTTGGCTCGGGCGTCTTCGGTCTTTTGTTCCTGCTCCAGGCGCTTTTCCTTGGCGTCCAGCCAGTCTGAATAATTGCCCTTGTAGGGGATGCCCGATCCACGGTCGAGTTCGAGGATCCACTCGGCGGCGTTGTCGAGGAAGTAGCGATCGTGGGTGATGGCCACCACGGTGCCCGAGAAGCGGCTGAGGAACTGTTCCAGCCAGTCCACCGATTCGGCGTCCAAGTGGTTTGTGGGTTCGTCGAGCAGCAGCATGTCGGGCTTGGACAGCAGCAGTCGGCACAGGGCCACGCGGCGCTTCTCACCGCCGGAGAGGTTGCCGATCACGGCGTCCCAGGCGGGCAGGCGCAGGGCGTCGGCGGCGAGCTCGAGTTGCAGGTCGGTGTTCTCGGAGCCGCCGGCGGCGATGATGGCTTCGAGCTCGCCTTGCTCGGTGGCCAATGCGTCGAAGTCGGCATCGGGTTCAGCGTAGAGCGCGTAGACCTCGTCAAGGCGCTTCTTGGCTGCCAGCACGCCGCCGATGCCTTCTTCCACCGCTTCACGCACGGTCTGTTCGGGGTTCATGACCGGCTCTTGTGGCAAGTACCCGATCTTCAGGCCCGGCATCGGGACGGCTTCGCCCTCGATGTCCTTGTCCACGCCCGCCATGATCTTGAGGAAGGTGGACTTGCCCGAGCCGTTCACGCCCAACACGCCGATCTTGGCGCCGGGGAAGAAGCTCAGGGTGATGTCTTTGAGGATCTGCCGCTTCGGGGGAACGATCTTCCCGACGCGGTTCATGGTGAAAACGTACTGGGCCATGGTTACAGGGCCTTCCGTGAACAGCGTGAACGGGACACGCGCAACGCGCGCAGGGGTTTCGTCAAAACGTACTGGGCCATGGCAGGCTCGCTCGAGGCGAGTGTCTTTCGTCAAACCGTGTAGCTTAAGGCATCCACGGGATTCCACGAATGAGAACGCGCCTCGGAAGGCGCGTTCGGGGAAGGGGCTCAGTGGGAACTTGAGCAGCGGGGCCGGAGCCCGCTGGGGGCGGCGGTCGGCGCGACTGGGTGTGGGCGGAGGCCGGGGAAAGCAGGCTCAGGCGCGCAGGCGATTGAGCAGGGCTTCGGTTTCGGCTGCGGCGAAGCGCTGACCGCCTTCGTCGGTCATCTCGGCGAGCTCCAGCAGCGACATCTTCAGGCGCATCAGGCCATCGCGCAGGCTGAAGAGTGCTTCCTGCATCTCGGTCACCTGGGCAGGGCTGGGCTCGAAATGGTGCTCGCTCGACATGGTACTTCTCCTGTTGTCGTGGCCTTCCATCGACCACGGTTTGATTCTGGAGATGCCTGGGCGGAGAAGGTAGCGCCTGATTGAGGGGTTCTTGATGCGCTGCGCACACCCTTGCGGAATGTGGGGCTCAGTTTTGCAATGCGGGCAGGGAGGCCAGCCAGTGGCATGCCGCGCTTTCGTCGGTGTCTATCGCCCATTGCTTGCGCCGCGATGTCTGCCCGCGCAGCAGTTCAACCTGCGACTGCGGCACGCCCAGTTGCTGGGCCAGCCATTTGCGCAATGCATCGTTGGCCGCTCCGTCCACGGGGGGAGCGGCCAGCCTCACCCGCAGGGCGCCGTCGTGCCAGCCGGTCACCTCGTTGCGCGGTGCGTTCGGCGAGACACTGATGTCGATGATGACGCGCGTGCGGGCCTGTTTGCCTTTGCCGGATGTCTCGACGCGAAGGCAGGGCCAGCGACTGGGTTCGCTCATGTGCGGGACGCGGGGTGGGTGATGGTGCAAAAAAAAGCCCGGCCGAAGCCGGGCTCTCATCGGACAAGGCTCCCAGATTCATCTGGGAGCCACCCTTCATCAGGGCTTGTTGCCGGTGGGGAAAGGCCAAGCGGCTTGAGGGCTCAGCGTGGTCTTGGCAGCAGGCGCTGCAGCGGCCTTTTTCGCAGGGGCAGGCTTGGCGGCAGGCTTCTTGGCAGCAGCCTTCTTGGCTGCCGGCTTTGCAGCAGGCTTGGCGGCTGCCTTTTTGGGCGCTGCGGCCTTCTTGACGGCTGCCTTCTTCACTGCGGCCTTCTTGGGGGCGGCTGCCTTTTTGGGCGCTGCGGCCTTCTTCACTGCGGCCTTTTTTGCTGCCGGCTTCTTGGCGGCTGCCTTCTTGACCGCTGCCTTCTTCACTGCAGCCTTCTTGACCGCGACCTTCTTGGCGGGTGCGGCCTTCTTCACTGCAGCCTTCTTGGCGGGGGCCTTCTTCACAGCGGCCTTCTTGGCGGGGGCCTTTTTCACAGCGGCCTTCTTGGGGGCGGCAGCCTTCTTGGTTGCCACTTTCTTCGCAGTTGCCATACGTATCTCCTTGATCAAGTTGCAAAGAGCACTGGGCCGCAGGAGTGCGGCTCAGGCATCCATCACCCGACGCCCCCTAGGATCTGGACGCGGTGTGATGAACGGGGTACGCCGGGTCGGCTTGCCCTTGGACTTTCGTCTGCTCTTTGCGGCAGATCGAGGTCAGTCCCAGGACAGTGCGCCTCCCGACTGGTATTCGATGACGCGGGTTTCGAAGAAGTTGCGTTCCTTCTTCAGGTCGATCATTTCGCTCATCCAGGGGAAGGGGTTCTCTTCGTTGGGGAAGAGCTCCTCCAGTCCGATCTGGGTGGCACGGCGGTTGGCGATGTAGCGCAGGTATCCCTTGAACATCGATGCGTTGAGGCCAAGCACGCCGCGGGGCATGGTGTCTTCAGCGTAGCGATATTCGAGTTCGACTGCCTTGAGGAAAAGCGCCTTGATTTCGGCCTTGAATTCGGCCGTCCACAGGTGCGGGTTCTCGAGTTTGAGCTGGTTGATGAGGTCGATGCCGAAATTGCAGTGCATCGACTCGTCGCGCAAGATGTATTGGTACTGCTCGGCTGCGCCGGTCATCTTGTTCTGGCGACCGAGTGCCAGGATCTGCGTGAAGCCGACGTAGAAGAACAGGCCTTCCATCAGGCAGGCGAAGACAATCAGCGACTTCAGCAGCGTCTGGTCGTTCTCGGTGGTGCCGGTCTTGAAGTTCGGGTCCATGATCGCGTCGATGAACGGGATCAGGAACTCGTCCTTGTCGCGGATGGAGCTGACTTCGTTGTAAGCGTTGAAGATCTCGCCTTCGTCCAGGCCCAGGCTTTCAACGATGTATTGATAGGCGTGGGTGTGGATGGCTTCTTCGAAAGCCTGGCGCAGCAGGAACTGGCGGCACTCGGGCGCCGTGATGTGGCGGTAGGTGCCCAGCGTGATGTTGTTGGCGGCCAGCGAGTCGGCGGTCACGAAGAAGCCGAGGTTGCGCTTGATGATGCGGCGCTCGTCTTCGCTCAGGCCGTTGGGATCTTTCCAGAGGGCGATGTCGCGAGACATGTTGACCTCTTGGGGCATCCAGTGGTTGGCGCAGGTGGCGAGGTACTTTTCCCAGGCCCACTTGTACTTGAACGGCACCAACTGGTTCACGTCGGTCTGGCCGTTGATGATGCGCTTGTCGGCGACGTTGACGCGGCGTGTGGTGCCGGCAGCCGACGCGGTGGATGCGCTGGTGGCCTGGGTCACGCTGTTCATCGAAGAAGCGAGAGGCGACGAGGCCATGTCCCGTGCTGCGCCGGAGGCGTTCGACACGGAAGCAGGAGACTTGGAGGAGGAGTTGGACGAATCGTCTTCCCAGACCAGCATGGTTGACTTCCTATGGGATCGGATTATGGAAGGGTGTTGTGAAAAACACCAAGCACTTCTTGACATCGACGCGTCATGTGACCTCATGTTTGTTGCGGGTTCGCATCGAATGAGGTCCATCTCGTGATGTCGCAAGCAAGGGGCATCCCTCATGTCATCGCCTTGAAGGGCCGATGACATGGGGCTTTGCGGCCCCATCCCTCTGTCATGACGGCATCACTGGCAGGCTTCGCAGTCAGGGTTGTCGATCGAGCAGAACTTGATGTCGGTGGCGGGTGCCATGTCCGCTTGCGGTGCGCTTGCTTGCACCGGTGCGGCCGCTTCAGGTGCTGCGTTCAGGCCACCGCCCACGTTGCTCGACACGGCGTTGAGTTGACCGCGTGAGACCGTCGACTTCTCGGCGTGCGTGGCGCCGATGGTGCGCAGGTAGTAGGTGGTCTTGAGGCCGCGGATCCATGCCAGCTTGTAGGTTTCATCGAGCTTCTTGCCCGATGCGCCTGCCATGTAGATGTTGAGCGATTGAGCCTGGTCGATCCACTTCTGGCGACGCGATGCGGCTTCGACCAGCCACACGGGCTCGACTTCGAAAGCGGTGGCGTACAGGTTCTTGAGGTCTTCGGGCACGCGGTCGATGCGGCGCAGCGAACCGTCGAAGTGCTTGAGGTCCATGACCATCACGTCGTCCCACAGGCCCAGCTTCTTGAGGTCGCGCACCAGGTACTCGTTGACCACTGTGAACTCGCCGGAGAGGTTGGACTTCACCGAGAGGTTGCCGAAGCAGGGTTCGATGGAAGCGTCCACGCCGATGATGTTGGAGATGGTGGCGGTGGGGGCGATGGCCACGCAGTTGGAGTTGCGCATGCCGTGCTGGGCGATGCGGGCGCGCAGGCTGTCCCAGTCCAGCGTGGTGGTGGCGTCGACATCGACGTAGCCGCCACGTTGCTCCAGCAGCAGCTTGAGCGAGTCGATCGGCAGGATGCCGCGGTCCCACAGCGAGCCACGGTAGCTGCTGTAGCGACCGCGCTCTTCGGCCAGCTCGGTCGAGGCCCAGTAGGCGTGGTAGCAGACGGCTTCCATCGAGCGGTCGGCGAATTCAACGGCGGCCTGGCTGGCATACGGGGTGCGCAATTGATACAGCGCGTCCTGGAAGCCCATGATGCCGAGGCCGACCGGGCGGTGGCGCAGGTTCGAATCACGCGCCTTCTTGACGGCGTAGTAGTTGATGTCGATGACGTTGTCGAGCATGCGCATGGCGGTGCGCACGGTCTTCTTCAGCTTCTCTTGGTCGATGCCACCGTCCTTGATGTGCTGAGCCAGGTTGACCGAGCCCAGGTTGCACACGGCGATTTCACCGCCGTTGGTGTTCAGGGTGATCTCGGTGCACAGGTTGGAGGAGTGCACCACGCCGACGTGCTGCTGCGGCGAGCGCACGTTGCAGGCGTCCTTGAAGGTGATCCAGGGGTGGCCGGTTTCGAACAGCATCGACAGCATGCGGCGCCACAGGTCGGTGGCCTTCACGCGCTTGAAGGGCTTGATCTCGCCGCGGTCGGCCTTGGCCTCGTAGGCGGTGTAGGCCTCTTCAAACGCGATGCCGAACTTGTCGTGCAGGTCGGGGCAGGACGCGGGCGAGAACAGCGTCCACTCGCCGCCTTCCATGACGCGCTTCATGAACAGGTCGGGGATCCAGTTGGCCGTGTTCATGTCGTGGGTGCGACGGCGGTCGTCACCGGTGTTCTTGCGCAGCTCCAGGAACTCTTCGACGTCCAGGTGCCACGATTCCAGGTAGGCGCAGACGGCGCCCTTGCGCTTGCCGCCCTGGTTCACGGCCACGGCGGTGTCATTGACCACCTTCAGGAAGGGGACCACGCCTTGCGACTTGCCGTTGGTGCCCTTGATGTGCGAGCCGAGCGCACGAACCGGGGTCCAGTCGTTGCCCAGGCCGCCGGCGAACTTGGAGAGCAGCGCGTTTTCCTTGATGGCTTCGTAGATGCCATCAAGGTCGTCGGGGACGGTGGTCAGGTAGCAGGAGGACAGCTGCGAGCGGCGGGTGCCCGAGTTGAACAGCGTCGGGGTGGACGACATGAAGTCGAACGAGGACAGCAGTTCGTAGAACTCGATGGCGCGGGCTTCGCGGTCGATTTCGTTGAGCGCCAGGCCCATGGCGACGCGCATGAAGAAGGCCTGAGGCATTTCAATGCGCTTGCCTTCGGTGTGCAGGAAGTAACGGTCGTACAGGGTCTGCAGGCCGAGGTAGTCGAAGTTCAGGTCACGCTCGTACTTCAGCGCGGCGCCCAGGCGGGCGAGGTCGAACTGGCCGAGCTTTTCGTCCAGCAGCTCGGCCTCGATGCCTTTCTTGATGAAGCCGGGGAAGTAGTCGGCGTAGCGCGTGGCCATCTCGGCGTGCGTGACCTCTTCGCCCAGGATTTCTCGGCGGATGGTGTGCATCAGCAGGCGCGAGGTGGCGCGGGTGTAGGCCGGGTCGTGTTCGATGCGGGTGCGGGCGGCCAGGATGGCGGCCTTGTAGACCTCGTCGATGGAGACGCCGTCGTAGAGGTTGCGCTGAGTCTCGGCCAGGATGGGGCCGGCCTTCACGTCGTCGCCCAGGCCTTCGCAGGAAGACTCGATCAGGGCCTTGAGCGCGTTGACGTCGAGGGGCACGCGCTGGCCGCGGTCGACCACGTGCAGGGCGGGGGCCTGAATCTGCTGTTCGGAGGCTTGCTTGGCTCGCTCTTGCGCGCGGCGCTCACGGTAGAGCACATAGGCGCGGGCGATCTCGTGGTGGCCGCCGCGCATCAGGCCCAGCTCGACCTGGTCCTGGATGTCTTCGATGTGGAAGGTGCCGCCGCTCGGACGCGAGCGCAGCAGGCCGCGCACCACGGCTTCGGTCAGGCCGTCGACGGTCTCGCGCACCGATGCTGAAGCCGCGCCTTGCGTGCCGTGCACGGCCAGGAAGGCCTTCATCAGGGCCACGGCGATCTTGCTGGGTTCAAACGAGACGACCGCACCGTTGCGTCGGATGATCTGGTAGGCCGCGTAGGCCGACTGTCGAGGCTGCTGAGCAGCGTCGGCGGCTGCGCCGGGGAAGGCAGACGGGGTGGACGACTGGGTGCTGGGCGTGGACGTTTGCATGGAATTCCCTTCGGTGGGCACAGGGCCGAAGCCCCTGGTGATGGGGTTGTCGGACCTGAAGATGGGAGGCGCCACGGGGTGTCCGGGCGCCGACTGCTGGAACACTAGATCTGGTGTCTGGTGTGTTTTTGAGCACTACCTGTAGTGTTCGGAGTCGACTATAACGCCTTTTTGCCGGTGCGAATCAGGGTGTGGTCAAAACTGGGGAAAGCGCTGATTCAGCTCAGATTTCGTGGCAGTGCGAGTGGTGGCAAAAGCGCTTCGGTCCAGCCTGTGAGAGAGGCCAGCAGGGGCCAGTCGAAAGCTCGCCCTGGGTCCTCTTTGCGGCCTGGCGCCACGTGTTCGTGGCCCACGGCGTGGCGGATCGGCCATGTGGCCCGCAGGTCTAGAAGCAGGCGCGCGAGGGTGGCGTACTGAGCCTGTTCAAAGGGGTGGTGTTCGAGTCCTTCGAGTTCGATGCCGACACTGTGGTCATTGCAGTTGTCGCGGCCCTGCCACGAGGATTTGCCCGCATGCCATGCGCGGTCTTCGACGGAGACGAATTGCAGCAGTTCCCCGTCTCGGCGGATGAAAAAATGAGATGAGACTTCGAGGCCCCGGATCTGCTCGAAGTAAGGGTGGGCATCCCAGTCAAGGGTGTTGGTGAAGAGTCGCTCGACCTCGTCCCCGCCATAAACGCCAGGCGGCAGACTGATCGAATGAACGATGGCCAAGTCGATGTTGGTGCCAGTTGGGCGAGGCCCGAAATTGGGTGACGGCAAGTGGCGTGCCCGGCGGAGCCAGCCTTGATGCCAGACGGGGTCTGACATGGCGGGCTGGGCAGGTGCGGGAGGACTTGAATGGCGCTTCATCGCCTTCGCTCACTCGCCCTCGGCTTCGGGGTCGAAGCGCTCGCCGAGCAGCACGCCCTGGTCGGTCACCTGCACGCCCAGACGGGCCATGCGATAGCGCATCTGGCGCAGCGAAAGGCCGAGGCTGGCGCCCGCAGCGGTGCGGTTGAGCCGGTGTTTTTCGAGGGCCTGCACGAGGATCTGGCGCTCGACTTGATCGAGGTGGGTGGCCAGGTCGCTGGGCAAGGGGCGCGCGGCGGCGCTGGTGTCGACTGCAGTGGTGGCATCAAGGCCATCGTGCGAGGCCGGTGTGGCCTCAGGGGATTGCGGGTGGAGCGGGTGGCGCTGGTGGGTAGGCGATGATGGCGATGTTGGCGATAGGCCGAGGTCATCCGGCTCCAGCGTGGCCACGTTGCTCAGCGCCACGGCGCGATGCAGCATGTTCTCCAGCTCGCGCACGTTGCCCGGGAAAGGATGGGCCCACAGGGCTGCCATCGCATCGGTACTGAGCTTGGGGGCGGTGGCAAGGTTTGACTCTTGGCCAATGCGGTCAAGGATGCGCTGGCACAGGATGGGCAGGTCTTCCAGGCGCTCGCGCAGCGGCGGCAGCGCAATGCGGATGACGTTGAGTCGGTAGAAGAGGTCTTGCCGGAAGCGCTGGGTCTGCACTTCCTGGGCGAGGTCCTTGTGCGAGGCACTGATGATGCGCACGTCCACCGGCAACTCCTGCGTGGCGCCGACGGGGCGCACGGCGCGTTCTTGGATGGCGCGCAGCAGTTTGGACTGCATGGCAAGCGGCAGGTCGCCGATCTCATCGAGGAAGAGGGTGCCGCCATGCGCGGCCTGGAAGAAGCCTGTGCGGTCTTCGGTGGCGCCGGTGAAAGCGCCTTTGCGGAAGCCAAAGAACTCGGCCTCCAGCAGTTGTTCGGGGATGGCGCCGCAGTTGACGGCGATGAAGGGCGCCGCGCAGCGGCTGCTGCAATCGTGGATGGCGCGGGCGACCAGTTCTTTGCCCGTGCCCGATTCGCCCCACAACAGCACGGGCGCCATGCTGCGCGCCACCTTGTCGACGAGCACACGCACTTGTTGCATGGCCGTGCTGTGGCCAGCGAGGCGAGCCAGTGCCGTGGTCGGGGCGGCTACCTGAGGGCGGGCAGGGGCCTGTGCGAGATGGTTTGCTCGCTCGCTCGCGTGGTCGACTGAAGGGGCGTTGGTGGCGTCGGCGCTGGCCTGCAGGGCCGACGCCACCACACTGCGGAACTGCTTGAGATCGACCGGCTTGGTGAGGTAGTCGTACGCGCCAGCCTTGAGGGCGCTCACGGCGTTCTCGGCGGATCCGTAGGCGGTGATGACGATGCTTTTCTCGGGTCGGCCCGCCGCGTCGAGCCGGCGGATGAGGTCGAGGCCTTCGCCATCGGGCAGGCGCATGTCGGTGATGACGGCGCTGAAGGCTTGTTCGCTGAGCATTTGCCATGCGTCTTCGACGCAGCCAGCGGTCTCGATGTGGTAGCCCTCGCGCAGAAGCGTGAGCTCATAGAGTGTGCGCAGGTCGGGCTCGTCGTCGACGACCAGCAGGCGGTGGCGGGTTGGGGCGCTCATGCTAGGCAGTTCGCGAGGAGGGTCGCGGGGCGGGTTGCAAGAAAGATCATGCAGGCAAGGTGGGGGGCGCTGGCGAGTCGACCGGCATCGTGATGAAGAACTCGTTGCGGTGTCGCACGGTGGGCGGGTGCTGGCGGTAGTCGATGCTCGCGCTGTGCCGCTCACACAATTCTCGGGAAATGTACAGGCCCAGTCCAGTGCCCCGGCTGCTGGTCGAGAAGAAGGGTTCAAACAACGCGCGCTCGGTGTCGGGCTGGATGGGGTCGCCATCGTTGGCCACTGACAGCATGAGCATGCCTTCTTGGGTGACCGCAGGCAACCAGCGCAAGCTCAGCAGGATGGCACCCGGCTCACCACTGTTGTAGCGCAAGGCGTTGTCGAGCAGGTTGACCAGCACGCGCTGCAGGTGTTCTGGCTCGAAGCGCACGCGCGGTGCCACCTGGCCGGGAGTGGGCTGGCAGCCGCTGAAATCCGTTTCGAGGAGGCCTTCTTCGCCGCCACTGACCCGATGGGTGGCGCGCCATTCATTGCAGATCGCCATCACCGTTTCGACGGGGTCGATGGCGGGGGCCGGCGGGCGCACCCCGGGCGCAACGGTCAGGATGTCATCGACGATGTGCTTGAGGCGGTCAACGTTGGCACCGATCATCTGCGTGAGCTTCTGCTGGGCAGGTTGATGGACATCTTCGGCCAGCAATGCGTTGGCCTGGGCGATGGCGGCCAGCGGGTTGCGGATCTCGTGCGCGATGCCGGCCGACATGCGGCCCATCGAAGCGAGCTTGTCCTGGCGCTGCCGGGCGCGCACGGTGCGCAGGTCTTCGAGCAGCATCACGCACATGTCTTCACGGGGGGCATCGGGCTGGCGCAGTGCAGGGCTGAGGGTGAAGCGCACCCGCAGCCGCAATTCGCGCTGCGAGTGGTCGTCGAAGCGCAGCCGCACCTCCTGCCCACCTTCCGCCTGCAAGGGCTGGCTCAGGGCGCGTTCCACGGCCTCGACGAGGGGCAGCCAAGCCGGCACGCCGCGCAGTTGAAAGGGCGCTGTTGACGCGATGCCGTGCGCTGAAAGCAGGCGGCGCGCGGCCGGGTTGGCTGTGCGCACGCGGCCCCGGCGGTCGACCACCATCACGCCTTCGGCCATCTCTTCGAGCACCAGCCGGTTGAGCTCGGCCTGTTGCCGCGCCAGCTCCAGGCTGCCCCGGGCGCTGCGTTCTTCGCGGGCGAGCCGGGTGGCCAGCTCGTTGGACAAGATCGCGATGGCGAACAGCCCGATGCCGGTAAGGCCGGCCTGGGTCATCAACTGGGTGAGCTGGACCTGGCCTTCCACACTTTGCAAGGCCGCAGCACCCAGCAGGTTGAGTGTGGCCACCGCCGCCGTGCCCAAGGCCATGATGCGTGGCATCAGCACGCCGGCCATCAGCGCGGGCAGGACAAGCAGGGCTTGCGAATTGACGGATGAACCGGTCAGGTAGTGCAGGGCCGAGAAGAAAATGAGGTCGACGCCGATGCTGCCAAGCGCCTGGCGAGGGCGCAGCGTGGCCTGCAAGGCTGCTGCGGGACGCCGCTGGCTGGGCCACCACCAAGCCATGCAAGCCAAGGCGGCGTAACACAGCGTCATCAGCTTCACCCAGTCTGGCGCTTCCGTGCCTGCGATGTGCAGCACACCGATGAGCGCCAGCAGGGTCAGGGCCAGGATCGCGCGGGCGTTGAGGAAGGCCCGGTAAATCCGGAAGAAGTAAGGCGCGGCTGCGGGCTCCTCGCTCGGCCGAGCAGATGTCGCCCGGCGTCGGCGACCGGAAACCTCCTGGATCAGGCTGCTGTCGCCCTTGTCTGGTGGACCGAACCAGGAGTTCTGTGGCGCCGCATCGGCCTGTGCTTTCGGAGGCATGTGAGCCATGGCTGAACGATGCGCTCAGGACTGGCGGGGGCCAGCGCGGCGATGGGCCTCGCTGCAAAACGGCCTCCCGGCATCGTCAACCAGTGCCTCGCTGCTTGGCAGGTGGATCCCGCATCGCGCACAGGGCACCATGGTCAGCGGCTGGGGCGGTGCGGGCGCTCGTCTGGTTGGCGCAGGTGCGTCTGAGTCGGGCTCATCGGCGCGCAAGCCGCGCACCAGCCTGCGGACTCCGGGCGAGTACAGCAGCCACAGCACCAACACGGCAAGCAGCAGGAACTTCAGCATGTTCTGCTCTCAGGCGACAGGGCGGTGAAGCAGGATTTCGAGCACGAAGCGCGAGCCCACATAGGCCAGCAGCAGCAACAGCGAGCCCGCGATCAGCCAGCGGATCGCCTGCCGGCCGCGCCAGCCGAAGCGGGCCCGCCCGATCAGCAGGATGGCGAAGACGATCCAGGACAGGATCGAGAAGATGGTCTTGTGGTCCCACCTCCAGGGTGAGGCGAAGAATGCGCCCAGCAGCAGCGTGAGGCTCAGCATCACGAAACCGGCCGCCACGAACTTCAGCGTGAGGGATTCCAGGCGCAGCAGGGGCATGCCCAGCGCTTGGCCAGCCGGCCGGCCAGGTGACGGAATCTGGCCCGAGCCTGCGGTGCCCGAGCGCAGCCGTCGTTCGGCATGCGTCAGCAAGGCGGCGTGCAACAACGCAGCCCCGATGAGCCCGTAGGAAGCGAAGCCCGTGACCCAGTGCAGGGGCGCCCATGTGCCGACCTGATCTGCCGTGTAGGCCCGCCCGGGGAAGACCCAGGCCAGCACCACGGTGGCTGCGGCCAGCAGGGCCAGGGTCTGGCGCACGGCGGGCAGGCCAAGGCGGCGGCTTTCCAGCGCATAGACACCCAGCACCAGCCAGGACGTGACCGACAGCGCGGGGGCGAAGCCGAAACGGGCGCCAGCTCCGGGGGCATCAAGCGCCAGCACGTCCACCCCGATGGCGACGGCCTGGGTAACCCAGGCCAGCAGGCAAAAGGCCGCCAGCACGGTCGGCACACGGTGGCCGGTCTGCTCGGCGCGCTGCGGCCAAGCGATGGCCACGGCGTAGCCGATGACGGCCAGCAGGCTGGGCCAGAAGGTGGGCGATAAAATCATGCGATCAGTTTACGAGAGCAAAGCGCTTCTTCATGGCTTCCAACCTCACCGAACGCCTCAGTCGCCTGGTCAAGACCATGCGCGGGCAGGCCCGCATCACCGAATCGAATGTGCAGGACATGCTGCGCGAGGTGCGCATGGCCCTGCTGGAAGCCGACGTGGCCCTGCCCGTGGTGCGCGATTTCATCGCCCGCGTCAAGGACAAGGCCCTGGGGCAGGAGGTCGTCGCCTCGCTGACGCCGGGGCAGGTGCTGGTCAGCATCGTCCAGAAAGAGCTCGCCGCGACGATGGGCGAGGGCATCGCCGACATCAACCTCGCCACCCAGCCGCCCGCCATCATCCTCATGGCCGGCTTGCAGGGCGCCGGCAAGACGACGACCACTGCCAAGCTGGCCAAGCACCTGATCGAAAAGCGCAAGAAGAAGGTGCTGACGGTCTCGGCCGACGTCTACCGGCCCGCTGCCATCGAGCAGCTCAAGACCGTGACGGCCCAGGCCGGCGCCGAGTGGTTCCCCTCCGCACCAGACCAGAAGCCCGCCGACATCGCTGCTGCTGCGGTCGATCACGCACGTCGCCACTACTTTGACGTGCTGCTGGTTGACACCGCCGGCCGCCTGGCCATCGACGAAGCGCTGATGGCCGAAATCAAGGCCCTGCACGCTCAGCTCAACCCGGTCGAAACCCTGTTCGTGGTCGACGCCATGCAGGGCCAGGACGCTGTCAACACCGCCAAGGCCTTCAAGGAGGCATTGCCGCTCACTGGCGTCGTGCTCACCAAGCTCGATGGCGATTCGCGGGGTGGCGCGGCGCTTTCCGTGCGCCAGGTCACCGGGGTGCCGATCAAGTTCGCCGGTGTGTCTGAAAAGATCGATGGCCTGGAGGTGTTTGATGCCGATCGCCACGCCGGCCGCGTGCTCGGCATGGGTGACATCGTCGCCCTGGTCGAAGAGGTGCAAAAGGGCGTCGACATCGAGGCGGCGCAGAAGCTGGCCGAGAAATTCAAGTCCGGTGTCGATTTCGATTTCAATGACTTCCTGTCGCAGCTCAGCCAGATGAAGAAGATGGGCGGGCTCTCCGGCCTCATCGACAAGCTGCCCACCGAGATCGCCGCCAAGGCAGGGCAGGCCGACATGGGCAAGGCCGAGCGCGACATGCGCCGCATGGAGGGCATCATCAACGCGATGACCGCGAAAGAACGCGCCCAGCCTTCGCTGCTGATGGATGGCAAGAGCAAGGCCAGCCGCAAGCGCCGCATCGCCGCTGGTGCGGGCGTGCAGATCCAGGACGTCAACCGCCTGCTCAACCAGTTCGACCAGATGCAGGGGATGATGAAGAAGATGAAGGGCGGCGGCCTGTTCAAGATGATGAAGCGCATGGGCGGCATGAAGGGCCTGCCTGGCATGGGACGCTGAACGTTGCTGAAGCCTGGTAGACCGACCATGCCTGACGACCTTTGAACACCTGTTAAAGGATGTGAGGTCTGTACCGCTTGGTTGAACCGAGGATCAGTCCTGACCCAAACCTCACCCAAACAGCCGATGATCCGGTTGATGCGGGCGCCTCGGCCCGTGGCCGAGTTGGAAAGGTTGGGTATGGATGTTGTTTCGATGTGGCCTCTGTGGCTGGTGGGCTTGTTTACCGCTGGCCTCGTGGGTGCGTGGTGGGCGTTGCGTCAACGCACAACGGGGCGTGGCCGTGGCGCGGAGCGCGCGGCCGACCAACTCGACACCCTGATCGACTGGGGCCCCACGGCCACCCGCGTGCTGACCTCCAACGAGAGAGAGGCTTGGCACGTGCTGCGCAAGGCCTTGCCCGATCACATGGTGCTGGGGCAGGTGCCCGTGGCCCGCTTCATCAAGGTGCCCACGCGCAACCCTTATTCCGAATGGCTGCGCCGAGTCGGCTCGTTGTGCGCTGACCTGGTGGTCTGCGACGCACAGTCACAGGTGATCGCCGTGGTCGAGGTGCGGCAACCCATCACGAAGGAGAACGAGCGCGCCCGCCGTCGTCACGATCGAATGGACCGCGTGCTCAAAGGCGCCAACATTCCCGTGCATGTGTGGCTGGAAGGTGCCTTGCCCGGGCCGGTGGTGGCGCGTGAAGCCATCCTCGGTAGGACAACTGCCAGCACAGACTCTCAGGCCTGGGCGGGCACAGAACAGGTTCGACGCGATGAGGCGGTTGCTGCAGTCGTGGCCTCGCCGCAAGGCGGCAACTCAGAGGGCCTCTCACAGCAAGATCGGGCCGTCGACATCGTCGCCGACAAGTCCGTGAACGATTTGGAAGCCAGCAGCGGTGAGGATGGCGAGCGCAAGGAGCCCCCTCCATCGACCTGGTTCGACGACATGGAACTCGATTCAGGGCGCGTGCCGCTCGATGCGGACAACGCGTCCCGAGTCGCCGAAAAGGCCTGATCGCTCAGCTCAGCAGCGCTTGCGCGAATTCACGCGCCTGGAATGTCTGCAAGTCTTCGAGTTTTTCGCCCACACCGATGAAGTACACCGGCACCGGCGACTGCCGCTCGCGCGACCACAGCGCAATGGCCGCCAGCACGCCGCCCTTGGCCGTGCCGTCGAGCTTGGTGATGATCACGCCGGTCAGGCCCAACGCCTGGTCGAAGGCCTTGACCTGCGACAGCGCGTTCTGGCCCGTGTTGCCGTCGACCACCAGCAGCACCTCATGCGGCGCGCCCTCCATGGCCTTGCCGATCACGCGCTTGACCTTGCTGAGCTCTTCCATCAGGTGCAGCTGCGTGGCCAGGCGGCCGGCGGTGTCGGCGATGACCACGTCGCAGCCGCGCGCCTTGCCTGCCTGCACCGCGTCGAAGGTCACGGCGGCCGGATCACCGCCATCCTGACTGACGATGTCGACGCGGTTGCGATCAGCCCAGACCAGCAGTTGCTCGCGCGCGGCTGCCCGGAAGGTGTCGGCCGCAGCCAGCAGCACGCGCTGTCCGGCGTCCGATAGGTGGCGTGTCAGCTTGCCGATGGTCGTGGTCTTGCCCGCGCCATTGACGCCCGCCACCATGATCACCGTGGGGGTGTGCTCGCCCACGACCAGGCCTTTTTCGAGCGGCTGCAGCAACGCGGTGATGGCGTCGATCAAAAGGCCCTTGACCTGAGCCGGGTCGGTGGCCTTGGCCTCCTTGACGCGGCGTTTGAGGTCTTGCAACAGGTGCTCGGTGGCCGCCACACCGGCGTCGGCCATCAGCAGTGCGGCTTCCAGCTCTTCATACAGAGCGTCGTCGATCTGCGTGCCGGTGAACACTTGCGCGATGCTCGAGCCCGTTTTGCGCAGGCCATTGCGCAGCTTGTCGAGCCACGAGCGGCGAGTCGGTTCCGCGCCGGCTTGCGTGGCCCCAGAGGGGGCGGACGCAGACTGGCCAGAGGCACCCTGGGGCGTCGACGCTGGCGAATGGGCCGGCGAATGGGCTGGCGACTGAATGGCCGCTGGCGAGGATGGCCGAGCCGTCGCGGGGGATGCCACCTGCTCCTTGCCTGCCTCGGCAACGGCGTCCGCAGGTTCGTTGGCTGGCGAGGCTTCGGGCGCAGCCGTGCCCCATCCCAGCTTTTTCTTGATGAAACTGAACATGCCGGGGATTGTAGAGGGCGGCTTCTCTACAATGCGCGCTCCTGCACGACACGCCATGCCTCCTCGCTCTCCACGCCCTGACTCGCCTAGCTCGGCTTCCGACTCGATCGCTCGTTCGAGTAGCCGTGCGGGCACCCGTTCGACGGGGCAATCGGCCGGGCGCCCGAGTGCCGGCGCGTCGCATGCCGACCTCCGCGAGCAGCAGACCCGTGTTGCGCAGCGCGTGGCCGGCGGTGCGGCCCAGGAAGTACGCCTCATCGGCGGCCGCTGGAAGCGCACCCCCTTGCCCGTGCCGGTGTCCGCCGGCTTGCGCCCCACGCCCGCTCGCGTGCGCGAAACCCTCTTCAACTGGCTCGGCCAGGACCTGTCCGGCTGGCGCGTGCTCGATGCCTTCTCCGGCTCGGGGGCTTTGGGCCTGGAGGCCGCATCGCGGGGCGCTGATCAGGTGACCCTGCTCGAACGCGACGCGGTGCTGGCGCGTTCGCTGAAAGCTGTTGTGCAGCGTCTGACGCAAGGCGCCTCGGCCCTGCCAGGCCAGCGCATCGAGGTGCTGCAAACCGATGCCCTGGCCTGGATGCCGAACTCGCGTGTGGCTTTTGATCTCGTGCTGCTGGATCCTCCGTTTGATGAAGGCCTGTTCGATGCCGCGATGGATGCAGCCTGCGCTTGCGTGCCCGATGGCGGCTGGGTCTACGTCGAGGCGCCCCATGAGTTGCCGGACACCGCATTGGCAGGCGAGGGCGGTCAGGCATGGCTGGCGCGACTGAGCCGACACCGCCACGGCCAAGCCGGGGCAGTGCACTTTCACCTGTTTCAGCGCGTGGCCTCCCTGCCGGGGCGGCCCACGCCACTCGGCTGAGCTTTACACTGGCGCCGCCATCCGGCGCATCCTGCGGAGCACCGATTGAACCCTTCTCACGTGTTGACCGCCATCTACCCTGGCACTTTCGACCCCATGACACTGGGCCATGCCGACCTCATGCGGCGCGGTAGTCGCCTGTTTGGTCGGCTCATCGTCGCGGTGGCCGCAGGGCACCATAAAAAGACATTGTTCACGCTCGATGAACGCCTCGCCATGGCGCAGGAACTGGCCAGCGAGCACGCCAACGTCGAAGTCATGGCATTCGACGGCCTGCTGCGCGACTTCGTCGTTCAGCACGGTGGACATGTGGTCGTGCGAGGCCTGCGCGCGGTCAGCGACTTCGAATACGAATTCCAGATGGCTGGCATGAACCGACAGCTCATGCCGGATGTCGAAACGGTGTTCCTCACGCCATCTGATCAGTTCCAGTTTGTTTCAGGCACCTTCGTGCGCGAGATCGCGATCCTGGGGGGCGACGTGTCGAAGTTCGTGGCGCCCAGCGTGCTCAAGCGCCTGCATGAAAAAGTGCAGGAGCGGCAACGTGCGGCGGGTGCCGCACCGGCCTGAGCCAGTCACGAAGACCCGCGTGCAAGGATGAAGGCGCCATGGCCCTGAAGATCACCGACGAGTGCATCAACTGCGATGTCTGCGAACCCGAGTGCCCCAACCAGGCCATCTCGATGGGCGAGACCATCTACGTGATTGACCCGAACCGCTGCACCGAATGCGTCGGCCATTTCGACGAGCCGCAATGCGTGCAGGTCTGCCCAGTCGAGTGCATCCCAGTGGATCCGCTTCGCGTTGAAACCCACGAGCAGTTGATGATCAAGTACCAAGGCTTGCAGGCCTTGGCGATTCAACGTGATGGCGATGCAGATGCCGACATGGCATCGCCTGCCTGAGCCCGCCCGCCACGTTTGGGGGGCTGGCCGGGTACCTCTGCCCTGAACACATCGCGACGACGTTGGCGCGTGCTCTGCGATGCATCGCCAGCCCGATGCCGGGCCCTGTGGCGTGACCTGACCTTGGCTTCTTCACGCTGACCGACGCTCACTTGGCGGACAGGGCCGCTCAGGCTGGTGTGCGCCGGAGGCTGTTCTTTCTCCAGCTGTTCCCGGTGTGCTCGCTGCCGGCCTAGGGATCGTGCCAGACGTGCTTCGCGCTCGGCCACGCGAACCGAATCTGCGTGGTTCGCGGGCGAGGGAGGCTGGGGTGTGGGCAGTGCTCGACCCCCGTCATGGCAAGGGGTGGACTGGTAAGCCACCGCATGGCCCGCAGCTGACTGGCAACGCCAGACCGGTTCGGCTGCCACCGCCATGCTTGCTGCTCCGCACATGCCGCAGGCCACATAAGCCACCACCCCGGCCACCCAAAAAGCGGAAATGGCGAACGTGGCTCGGGCAATGCGAGAGAGGGGTGCTGTTCGTGGCATGGCGAGGTTTTCCCGGCAGGGGGCGCTGGTGTGGCGGATGTCAGTCGCTCGCCTCACCCGAAGGCGGGTCTTTTCGCGGCGGTTTAGGCCGTTGCGGCCCGGCGTGGATGATCTTGGTGGCCTCGTTCATCTCGCCCTTGAGGAAGGCCTCGGTGGCATCGAGCGACTGGTCGATGCATTTGAAGATGGCTTCACGCTCAGCCTGAGGTGGTTTGCGCAGCACGAAGGCCGCGACCTCATGCTTGACGCCAGGGTGGCCGATGCCCAGGCGCAAGCGCCAGTAGTCGGGGGTGCCCAGTTGGGCGTGGATGTCGCGCAGGCCGTTGTGGCCTGCGTGGCCGCCGCCTTTTTTCAGCTTGACCTGCCCGGGCAGAAGATCGAGCTCGTCATGGGCGACCAGCACTTCGTCGGGATTGACCTTGAAGAAGCGCGCCAGCGCTGCCACAGATTTGCCCGAGAGGTTCATGTAAGTCTGTGGCTGCAGCAGCCACACGGGGCCTTGCTGCGTGTTCGCACGCGCCACCAGGCCGTGGTAGGCCCGGTCGGGTTGCAGGTGCACACCCAGGCGCCGGGCCAGGCCGTCGACGTACCAGAAGCCGGCGTTGTGGCGGGTGTCTTCGTACTCGGGGCCCGGGTTGCCCAGGCCGACAAACAGTCGAATCATGATGGCGGCGATTGTTCGCGATCGGATCAACAAAAGAAAAGCCCCGCCAAAGCGGGGCTTGACTCAAAGCGCATGGCTTTGGAGGCCTTGTCAGGCAGTGAAGAAGATCACTTCTTCTTCTTGCCCTTGGCGGGTTCGGCGGCGGCCACGGGGGCGGCAATCACCTCTTCCACCGGCTCGACCACGGTGGCCAGCGTCGGGGCCTTGCGGCCATGGGTGATCACCTTGATGTGGGCAGCCAGGCCCAGGTCTTCCACGCCGAAGACTTGACCCTTGACGGCCTTGCTCAGGTCCAGCGTCAGGAATTCGGGCAGCTGTTCAGCCAGGCATTCGATTTCCAGTTCGGTGGTGACGTGGTTGATCAGGCACTTGTCCAGCTTGACGGCAGGCGCGTCGGCCTCGCCCACGAAGTGCACGGGCACCTTCTTGTGGATGCGGGTGGTGGCGTCAACGCGTTGGAAGTCCACGTGCAGCACGAGTTGCTTGTACGGGTGCTTCTGGTAGTCGCGCAGCAGGACCTTTTCGACCTGGCCACCCAATTCCATCTCGAGGATGGAAGAGTGGAAGGCCTCTTTGCGCATGGCGTGGTACAGCGCGTTGTGGTCCAGCTCGATGACGACGGGGGCCTTGCCGGCGCCGTAGACGATGCCGGGGGTCTTGCCAGCGTCACGCAGGCGGCGGCTCGCTCCGGTCCCCTGCACATTGCGCTCGAAAGCGGTGAATTTCATGGAAGTACTCCAGTTGAGTGAAGCGCCCGCGACCAGGCGCTGAGGAAAAGACCGCCGCGTTGCCGTTGCGGTCAGGGACTTTCGAAATCAGAAGTTGTTGTTCTGTTCCGAAAAGAGGGAGGTCACCGAGTCGCCGTCGGTGATGCGGCGGATGGTTTCGGCGAACAGGAAGGCGGTGCTGAGCTGGCGGATCTTGGAGGTACCCTTGGCGGCCTCGCTCAGCGGGATGGTGTTGGTGATGACGACTTCGTCGAGGTGCGAAGACTTGATGCGTTCGATGGCAGGCCCCGAGAACACGGCGTGGGTGCAGTAGGCGTAGACGCTCTTGGCGCCACGTTCCTTGAGCACCTCGGCGGCTTTCACCAGCGTGCCGGCGGTGTCGATCATGTCGTCCATGATCACGCAGTTGCGGCCTTCGATCTCGCCAATGACGTGCATCACTTCGGACACGTTGGCCTTGGGGCGACGCTTGTCGATGATGGCCAGGTCGCAGCCAAGCTGCTTGGCCAGGGCGCGTGCACGCACCACACCGCCGACGTCGGGCGACACGACCACGAGGTCTTCGTACTTCTTTGCCTGGAGGTCGGACAGCAGCACCGGCGAGGCGTAGATGTTGTCGACCGGGATGTTGAAGAAGCCCTGGATCTGGTCAGCGTGCAGGTCCATGGTCAGCACGCGGGAAACGCCCACGGCTTCGAGCATGTTGGCGACCACGCGGGCCGAGATGGGCACGCGGGTGGAGCGCGGACGGCGGTCCTGGCGGGCGTAACCGAAGTAGGGGATGACGGCCGTGATGCGCTGGGCCGATGCGCGCTTGAGCGCGTCGACCATGATCAGCAGTTCCATCAGGTTGTCGTTGGTGGGCGCGCAGGTGGACTGCACGACGAACACGTCGCGGCCGCGCACGTTCTGCTGGATCTCGACGGTGGTTTCGCCATCGGAGAAACGGCCCACAGAGGCCTTGCCGAGCGAAACGCCGAGTTGGGTGGCGATTTCCTGGCTGAGGGCCGGGTTGGCGTTGCCAGTGAACAGAACGGTGTCGGAAAGCATGGCGGGCGTGACGGTTGTGGCTGCGAAAAACGTCTGCCCTTCACTTGCCCGTCGAGGAAGCCTGGCATGCGCGACCGGTGTGCTAGCCAGCGGGTGCCATGGGCCATCGCCAAGCATCACCCATTCCAGACATCACCCACTCGATGGCGGCAGGCTTGGGGCAAGTCGATGATCAGCTCGGTGCGACGCGGCTGCTCATCTGGAAAGTTTGGCAGGGGAAGAAGGATTCGAACCCTCGTATGTCGGAATCAAAATCCGATGCCTTAACCAACTTGGCGATTCCCCTACACAGGTCTCAAGTCATTGGGGCCGAAGCCTTTGTGTCTTGCAACCTTGTAATTTGCTCTCTTGGATGAGAGACTCACATTCTAGCCCGTTTTTGACTGCGATGGCAAGTTGTTGTGTTTTCGCTTCGCTTCAAAGCTGGGGGCTGTTTTCGCCCTCAAGCAGGTGAAGCAAAGGGTGACACGGCAACACGCGGCAGACGCGACCGACCCAGTGGCCCTCATGCACACCATGCGTGGCCGCACCGAATGCCTGGCGAACCTCGTCCGGGGCGGGAGGCTCGCCTTGGTTGACCCAGGAGAACACCGCGCTGCCCGAACCGGTCATCCGGCTGTTGCCGAAGCGGTTTCGCATGGCGCCCAAAGCCTGGCTGACCTGCCTGCCATCGCTCGCCAAGGCTTGCGTGAGGGAACCTGATCCAAGGGCTGGGGGCTCGACTTCGCGCCATGCTTCGGCGGGCTCCTGCAGGTCGTTTCGACCAAAGCGCATGGGCGCTGCAAGAAAGGCGGCAAGTATAGCGTGCTCGGTGTCGCGTTTCAGTAGCGGACTGCCAAAAATCGCCGCTGTCGGGATGGCCACTGGGGGTTTGAGCAGGGCCACGGGGGTGGCGAGCACGGCTGGGGGCAGCTCGATGGGGGTGATCTGTTCACCGATGCCCTCTACCCAGGCGTTGCGGCCGCGCACGAAGAAGGGCACGTCGGCGCCAAGTTTCACAGCCAGTGCTTCAAGGCGGTGGGTGGGCCAGTCCAGACCCCACAGTCGGTTGAGAGCCAGCAGCACGGTCGCGGCGTCGGAGCTGCCGCCGCCCAGTCCGGCTCCCCAGGGCAGGGCTTTTTCGATGTGGATGTCGCAGCCCAGGCGCGTGCCGCTCTCGGTCTGAAGCAGGCGGGCGGCGCGCAAGCAGAGGTCGTCTGCAGGCAGGGCGATGTTGAGGTCATGGCGGCGGATCTGGCCGTCATCCCGGGTGTCGATGTGCAGGGTGTCGTGCCAGTCCAGCAGCACGAACACCGATTGCAGCAGGTGGTAGCCATCGGCGCGCCGGCCAGTGACGTGCAGGAAGAGGTTGATCTTGGCGGGGGCCGCCAGGTCGTGGAGGCTGGTCATGGCGTCGAGCGGTCAGGGGTCCAGTCGCACCTGGATGCGGGCGTCGCGCAGGCCGGGCTGGCCCTGGCGTGTGGCCACAACACGGCCTTGTGCGCGTTCATGTGTGTCGATCAGCCAGCCGCGTTGCTCGAAGTTGCCAGCATCCTGCAAGGTGCGATGGGGCAGGCCGGGGTCGGGGTGGCCTTGCATCCAGTGAACCAGGGTCTGCAAGGGGAGGGCTTCGCCCAGGGCGGTTTCGGCCAGCTCTTCGATGCTGCCGCGTTGGATGTCTTCGCCACCGCCAGGGCCGACGCGGCGCAGGGTGGCGGAGGTGGGGGTCCAATCGACCTGCGCGACCTGGCTGCCCAGTGGCGTCATCAGCGAGAGGCTGCCTTGCTCGACCTGTCCTTGAAAGAAGAAGCCGAAGCTCATGCCTCGTGCAGGATCCGAATGCCAGGCGCCGAGCTTGATGCCCATCTGGCCTTGCAGCGCGATGGGGGGGGGCATCTGGGCGGGGGCGGATGCAGGTGTGGTGACCGAGCCAACGAGGCGTGAGGCCGGGGCGCAGTTGGCGTGGCAGGCATCGTCGACCGTGTCTGATGGCGGGACCGGCGAGGAGGTCACCGGCGATTGCGCGCAAGCGCCGATCAGGCCTCCTGCCAAGCCCGCACAAACGAACCGAGCGATCCGCCAACGCAGCCGGGCCAGGCTGGCCCGGCTCCGGGGAACTCCAATCACGGCTGAACCCCGAAGCGTTGCAGCGTTTCTTTCAGTGTTTCGTTGGCTTTGTCGCGCGCAAGGCCCTCGCGCCAGAGTTTTTGGGCGCCATCGCGATCGCCCTGAATCCACAGCACCTCGCCGAGGTGGGCAGCGATCTCCGCGTCCTGTCGGCCCGCATAGGCCTGGGTCAGCAATTGGCGAGCTTCGTCGAGCTTGCCTTCGCGGAAGGCCACCCAGCCCAAGCTGTCGACGATGTAGGCGTCGCCGGGGCGCAGGGCCAGAGCCTGTTCGATGAGCGTGCGTGCCTCGGGGAGGTTGATGTTGCGTTCGGCGAAGCTGTAGCCCAGGGCGTTGTAGGCGCCGGCGTTGTCGGGCGCCAGGGTGATGACCTTGCGCAGCAGGCGCTCCATGTCTTCGTGGCGCTTGAGTTTCTCTGCGACCATGGCCTGGTCGTAGAGCAAGTCAGGGTCTTCGGGAAAGCGCTGCGCGCCTTGTTCGAGCACGCTCCAAGCTTCGCGCCACTGCTTGAGTTCGCGCAGCAGCTGGGCCTCGGTCTGGATCTTCAGGATGGCGTCGCGCGCTTCGGTTTCTGGCAATTTGCGCAGGCTGCTGCGAGCCTCGGCCAGTTTGCCTTGCGAGGCTAGCAGGCGTGCGCGCTGGCTCTGCACGGCAAGCTTGTCGTGCTTCGGGTCGGCCTTGTCGAGCCAGCGCAGGGCCTCGGCGGGCTGGTTGCGGCGGTCGGCCACCTGGGCCATCAGCAGGAAGGCCTGCTCATGGTCCTTGCTGGGCGGGGTGGTGGCCTTTTGCAGCACGGGTTTGATGGCGGCCTCGGCGGCGTCGACCTGGCGCATCTCCAGGCGGATGGCGCAGAGCAGCACGCGGTGGCCATCTTGTTCAGGCTGGGCGGCGATCAGCACTTCGAGTTGCTCGGCGGCTTCGTTGTAGCGCTGCAGGGTGGCGAGTTTGCGGGCGTAGGCCAGGCGCAGCACGGCTGGGGCGTCGGGCTTGGCCAACTGGTCCTTGACCAGGGGCTCTGCGTCTGGCTGCTGGCCGATCAGGTCGACCGCGACCAGTTGAGCGTTGAGTTGGTCGGCGTCCAGCTTCAGGGCCTTGCGCGTGGCGTCCATGGCTGTGTCGGGGCGGCCGGCCATCAACCAGGCTTCGGCGCTCGCGCCCCAGGCCGCGGCCGATTCGAGCGGGGGCTGGCGCCAGGGCTCTGTTGCCTCGTCGATGACGCGGGCGGCTGCCACGCGGTCTTGCAGCCGGGCCAGGCTGCGAGGCAGGCTGGCGATGAGTTGGGGTTGCTGCACGGTCGGGGTGAGCTGGATCAGGGCGCGCAGGGGCGCGGCGAGTTCCTTGCTGCGGCCCAAGGCGAGCAGGATCTGGGTGTTGAAGTCAGCGGCGTCTCGCGATTGCGGCAGTGCCTGGCGCCATGCCTTGGCGGCGGTGAGGGCCTGCTCGCCAGCGCGGGCGCGCAGCGCGATTTCAACCGCGCGCTGAAAGAGCTGGCCGTTTTGCAGGCGCCGCGCGGCGTCGAGGTAGATCTGATAGGCCGAGCCGGGGTCGCCGCTGTTGGCCTGGACTTCGGCCACGAGCACCTGGAAAAACAGGTTGGCGTCCATGGCCGAACGGGTGGGGGGCGTGGCCGTGGGCGGCGCTTCGGGTGCGGGGGGCGAGGCTTGAGACAGCAGGCCAGAAAGGCTGGGGTGCGGCTCGATTGGCGCGGCCATGGCGGCGCCAATGCAAAGGGTGAAGGCGGCGAGCGCGATGGTCGGGCGGAACGGGGAGGGCTGCATGCAATCTCCAGGATGCTCGTGCCATTCTAGGGACGGATGGGCGGCCACGCCGGGAGAGATGCGCGACTGTTCTGCCGCACCCACAGGTTCCAGTGCGCGCTTTTATGATCTCGGTCATGCCAGAACTGCCCGAAGTTGAGGTCACCCGCCGCAGTTTCGCGGAGCGCATCCTTGGAGCCGAAGTGCTGTCCGCTCAAGTGGGCAAGCCTTTGCGATGGCCGCTGGGTGTCGATGTGGATGAGCTGCGTGGGCACACGGTCGGTGAGGTGGTGCGGCGGGGCAAGTACCTGTGGTTGCCCCTGGCGCAGCCAATGCCGTGGCTTTCGTCACCTGATGATCGTTCCAATAGTCTGCCGGATGGCGGCTTGTTGATCCACCTTGGCATGTCTGGTTCGTTGGCCTTTTCGTGGTCGCCTGGCGACCTGGGGCCGCACGACCATTTCGAGCTGAGCACCACGCGCGGGGTTTTGCGGTTGACCGACCCGCGCCGCTTCGGGGCGGTGATCTGGGGCCCGTCGTTGGGTGAAGGGCTGCCCGCCAAGTTGCTGGCGGGGCTGGGCCTTGAGCCTTTCGATGAGGCGCTGGATGCGGTTTCTTTTCATGCTGCCTTGCGGGGCAAGAGGGTGGCCATCAAGCAGGCCCTGCTGGCTGGCGACATCGTGGTCGGCGCCGGCAACATCTACGCCTGCGAGGCGCTGTTTCGGGCTGGCATCGATCCGCGTCTGCCTGCGGGCAAGTTGAGTCGGCCGCGTGCCGCCCGTTTGCTTGCAGAGGTGCGGGCCGTGTTGGCCGAGGCCATCGAGCAAGGGGGGTCTAGCCTGCGCGATTTCCGCGATGCGCATGGTGGCCAAGGTCACTTTCAGCTGGCCACCCAGGTGTATGGGCGGCAAGGGCTGGCTTGTCGGGCCTGTGGTTTGCCAGTGCAGCGCATCGTGCAGGCGCAGCGTTCGACCTTCTTCTGCCGTGGCTGTCAGCGGCGTTGACTGGGTGTGAAGTTGGGCGCAGCTCTCGGCCATTGATGGATTGAGCTTTGGCTGCCATCTGCCGATAACACTGTACCTTTTGTCCCAAACTCGCTTGCACCAGGTGCAATGTGCGGTGTTGCATGCGATAGGATCAAACACATGAAGCCGACATTCGCCAGCCACCTCGACGCCTTCGGTCAATGGCGCCTCGAAACCGATGCGCGGTTGGCGGCGCTGGCGCGCTTCGCTCGCGAGCACGATTTGCTCGATGGCGGTTCGGCGGAGTGGTTCGAGGCCATGCGTCGGCGACTGGCGGGCGAGAAGTTGATGGTGGCCTTCGTGGCCGAGTTCTCGCGAGGCAAGTCAGAGCTCATCAACGCCATCTTCTTCTCTGACAAAGGCCGCCGCATGATGCCGGCCTCGGCGGGCCGCACCACGATGTGCCCGGTCGAGTTGGGCTATGACGCGGAAGACCCGGTGGGCCTCTCCCTGCTGCCCATCGAGACGCGGTTGGAAGCCACGTCGCTGGCGGAGTACCGCGTGCAGCCCCAGGCCTGGACTTGGCATGTGCTGGACCTGGACAACCCCGACGAGATGGCCCGCGCCCTGGCCGAGGTCATGCGCACCCGCTTGGTCTCGCCTGATGAGGCCGCCGACCTGGGCTTTTGGGATGCCGAGCGTCCTGCTGACAACCCGCCACTGTCGGCCGATGGCCTGGTCGAGGTGCCGGTGTGGCGCCATGCCCGCATCAACCTGCCGCACCCGTTGCTCAAGCGTGGCCTGGTGGTGCTCGACACTCCTGGGTTGAATGCCATCGGCACCGAGCCCGAGCTGACGCTGGGTTTGCTGCCCCAGGCGCATGCCACGGTGTTCATCCTGGGTGCGGACACGGGGGTCACCAAGTCCGATCTCGACATTTGGCGCGACCACCTGAGCGGCCCCGCGCTGGCGCGCTACGTGGTGCTCAACAAAATCGACACCTTGGCCGACCCGCTGAGCACGCCCGAGCAGGTGCAGCAGGTCATCGCCCGCCAGTGCGGTAGCGTGGCTCAGACGCTGGAGATTCCGCCGGAGAACGTGTTTCCGATCTCGGCGCGGCAGGCGCTGGCGGCGCGCCTCGGCGGCGACGCTTTGGGGCTGACGCAAAGCCGGCTGGAGTCTTTCGAGCATGCCTTGTCCGATGGTTTGCTGCCGCGTCGGCGCGACAACCTCGCCCAGGCCGCGTGGTCTGGGGCACAGCAGTTCCAGCACCAGCTCACCCGCCGTTTCGGCGAGATGCGGCGCTTGCACGCAGACCAGTTGCACGAGTTGCGCGGCCTGCGTGGCAAGAGCTCGGGCAAGGTCCAGTTGATGATTCAGCGGGTGCAGGCCGAGGCCGCCGAGTTCGAGCAGTGCACGGCCCGCCTGCACGCCATGCGCAGCATCCACGCGCGCATGCTGCGCAGCATGCTGCATGACTTGTCTTCTGAGCGGCTGCGTCAGGAGGTCGATGTGCTGCACCAGGTGCTCGGCGGTTCCTGGCTGCCATTGGGCGCCCGCAAGGCTTTCATCGACCTGTGCGCCCGCTTGCGCGAGCTCATCGAACAAGCGCAGCAGCGCAACGACGAAGTGCACGCCATGCTGGTGGCCTCGTTCGCTCGGCTGAACGCTGAATTTGGCTTCAGCCTCGTGGCCGAGGTGCCGCTGGACGTGCGCAAGTACACCGATGACCTCAACCTCATCGAGCGCAATTATGTGCAGTACCTGGGTCTGAGTCAGGCCTTCCGGCTCGCTCAGCCGGGTTTTCAGGAGCAGTTTCGCCGCATGCTGATCTCGCGCCTGCGTGTGGTCTTCGAGACCATCAGCAACGACATCGAGCTGTGGAACAAGACGGCATCTGCCCAGGTCGACAGCCAGTTGCGCGAGCGCCGCCGCAACTTCAAACGGCGTTACGAGTCGCTTGATCGCATCCAGTCGGCTTCGAATGAGCTCGACACGCGTTTGCAGGAAGTCCAGGCGCAGGATGAACGTGTGCTGCAATTGCAGACGCGCCTGCAAACGTTGATGGACCAGCTCGGCGAGATGGTCGTGCCGCAAGCGGGCCAGGCTGGCGACGTGGCATCCATGGCGCCGCAGCCCAGCGCGGCAGCCATCGAGGCGCTTTCGCTTGACCTGAACCTGGGCAGTGAGCACGGAGCGCGCGACTTGAGCAATGCTTCGGCGGCCGGAGAGACGGCTTGAGCCTTGCCTTGACCTTGCGTGAGTGGTCCTGATCTGTGAGTGAGTTCGACTCGGCCGCCTTGCTGGAACGTGCCATCCGGCTGCACCCTGATTTGCCTGATCGCCTTGTGGCCTGGCAGCGCACGCAAGGCCGCCACCACCTGCCCTGGCAGCAGACGCGAGACCCATATCGTGTCTGGTTGTCGGAAATCATGCTGCAGCAGACCCAGGTCAGCACAGTGCTGGGCTACTACGAGCGCTTCCTGAGCCGCTTTCCGTCAGTGGTGGACCTTGCCAACGCCGAACTCGACGAGGTGCTGAACCTGTGGAGCGGCCTGGGGTATTACAGCCGCGCGCGTAACTTGCATCGCTGCGCTCAGGCGGTCAGGGATTTGCATGGCGGACATTTCCCCGGCAGCGCGCTTGAACTCCAGGGCTTGCCCGGCATCGGCCCCTCGACGGCGGCTGCCATCGCGGCATTCTGCTTTGGTGAACGCATCTCCATCATGGACGGCAACGTGCGCCGCGTGCTCAGCCGCGTGCTCGGCTGGGAGGGTGACCTCGCCTTGCGTGCGCATGAACGCGCGCTCACGGATGCGGCTCAGCGCCTGGTGCCACGGGATGCGAGCGACATGGTGCCTTACACCCAGGGCCTGATGGACCTGGGGGCCACGTTGTGCACGCCGCGCAAGCCAGCCTGCTTGACCTGCCCCTGGTCGGATCTCTGTGAAGGGCGCAAGACGGGTGAGCCGGAACGCCTGCCGGTCAAGACGAACAAGCTCAAGCGGGGGCGCCGTGAAAACTGGTGCCTGTGGTTGGAGCAGGGCGATGCCGTTTGGCTGGTGCAGCGGCCTCACACCGGCATATGGTCGGGCTTGTGGACGCTGCCGATGTTCGCCTCCGAGGCCGATCTGCACGCCGCCTGGCCGCACCCTACCGAGGCGCAACCGCCTCTCACGCACGTGCTCACGCACCTTGATTGGCGATTGCACCTGGCGCGTGCTCGAACACCTGCCGGTTCCATCACCGACAAAGCATTGAGCGCGGTGATGGCCAAGGTGTCCGAGCCCAGGCTGGGCGAAGGGCAGTGGGTGCCCATGGCCGCCTTGCTGGCGGGTGAGCGGGCCTTGCCCAAGCCTTTTCAGCGCTGGTTGATCGGCGACTGAGCTCGGTTCAGTTCGGCTCAGCCTGCCTCATCCCAGTTCGACCACCACGGGCGCGTGGTCGCTCGGGCGCTCGTTGCGGCGCGGCTGCTTGTCAATGACGCAGGCCTTCACGCGCGGCTTGAGCGCGTCGCTCACGAGGATGTGGTCGATGCGCAGCCCTTGGTTCTTGCGGAAAGCCAGGTTGCGGTAATCCCACCAGCTCCAGGACTTGGGGGGCTGCTCGAACAGGCGAAAGGCGTCCACCATGCCGAGCCCCAGCAACTGCCGGAAATGCTCGCGCTCGGGCACGGTGCAGTGGATCTGGTCCTTCCAGGCGACGGGGTCGTGCACGTCGTCATCGGTGGGGGCGATGTTGAAGTCGCCCATCAGCACGGTCTGTGTGTGGTTGCGCAGCTCTTCCTTGAGCCAGGCTTGCAGGCCGTCCAGCCAGCTCATCTTGTAGACGAACTTGTCGCTGTCGGGGGCCTGGCCGTTGGGGAAGTAGCAGCCGATCACGCGCACTTCGCCGAGTTGCTCGTCATGCAGGGTGCCCGCGATGGCGCGGGCCTGCTCGTCAGCGAAGCCTGTGATGTTCTTGACGACATCTGCGGCTGGCTGGCGGCTGATCAGCGCCACGCCGTTGTAGGTTTTCTGGCCGAACCACTGCACCTGGTAGCCCGCCTCGGTCAGGGCGGCGTGAGGGAACTTGTCGTCCGTGAGTTTGGTTTCCTGCAAGACGATGGCGTCGACCGGGTTGGCGGCGAGCCAGTCGAGCAGTTGGGGCAGGCGCACGGCCAGGGAGTTGACGTTCCAGGTGGCTAGCTTCATGAGGCGGTTTTTGGTCGGCTTCGGTATTTTCAGCGCATTCTTGCACCGAAGCTCCGCAGGGCGCTCCACCGGGGTGGATGGCACTGAGCGCCGATCAGGCGCGAGGCCATGTGGTCAGTGCACCAAGGCATGCGCGAGCGCGCGGCGCACCTCGCCGATGAAGCGATCAGGGTCCGGATGCTTCTGGACCAGGGGTTGGCAGACTTGTCCTGTGAGTCGTGCGCGCTCTTGATCGCTCAGGTCGCGCCCCGTGACGATCATGATCGGGATGCCAGCGCTGTCTGGGTTGCCCTTGAGTTCATCGACCACTTGGAAGCCGCTGTAATCCGGCATCTCCAGGTCGAGCAGGATGAGGTCGGGTTTGAAGCGGTGCGCCAGCGCCACGCCTTCGGCCCCGCCATGTGCCCGCAACACCACACAACCGAGGTTTTGCAGCGACTGGGTCAACACTTCGACGGCTTGGTGGTCATCGTCGACCACGAGCGTCGTCACGTCCCGGGCGCCCGGCTTCAGGCCGAGGCGATTGAGGCCTTGTTGCAATTCGTCGAAGAGGATGGGTTTTTGCAAGGCCAGGGATGCGCCCAGCGACTTGGCCAGTTCGCCATCGGGTTGAACCGAGACCACCACCACAGGCACCTGCGCCCAGCGCGGCAAGGTTTTCATGTGCCGCAGGAATGCCCAGCCGTCCATGCCTGGCAACATGATGTCCAGCGTGATCAGGTCGGGCACGAGTTCATCGCTCAAGGCCAGCGCAGCCTCGGCTGACCCAACCTGACGGACAACGAAGCCATGCACTTCGAGCTGGAGCCTCATCAGCATGGCGGCACGCTCGTCGTCTTCGATCACCAGGGCCACGCCGCGGGATGCTGGCGTCATCGCCACGGTGGGCTCTTCCGAGGGGGCGGATTCATCGTGGCGCCAGGGCAGCCAGACGCTGAAGCAGGTGCCCCGCCCGGGCTCGCTGCTGACGGAGACCGCCCCACCATGCAGCTCCGCCAGACGTAGAACCATGACCAGCCCGAGCCCCGTTCCTTCGATGCCCCGGTTGGCCGGGTGGTTGATCTGCGTGAAGGGCGTGAACAGCTGCTTGAGGTCTTGCGCGCGCATGCCGATGCCGCTGTCGGTCACCGAAATTTCCAGAAAATCGTCGTCCTCACCGGGCGGCAGGGGCGTGCGGCGCCCCACTGGAAAACCGGGCACCTTGGTGGCTGCATCGTGACGGTTTACTCGCCTGGCCGACAGGCTGACCTGGCCACCTGACGGTGTGAATTTCACTGCGTTGGACAGGAGGTTATAAAGGATCTGCTTGAAGCGGCGTGCGTCGACCATCACCTCGCCCAGTGGCGGGGTGATGTTGCTGCTCAGGCGCAATTGCTTGGCATGGGCCTTTTCTTCGACCACGCGCAGGCCGTCGGCCATGGCTGCCAGCACGTCAACGGCCTCGAATTGGAGGTCGACCTTGCCGGCGTCCACCTTGGACATGTCCAGGATGTCGTTGATGAGGGCCAGCAAGTGTTGTCCGCCTGCGAAGATGTGGCCCATGTAGTCGCGCTGGCGGGGCGTGAGTGGCCCCACCAGGCCGTCCTTGAGCAACTCCGAGAAGCCGATGATGGCGTTCAGCGGCGTGCGCAGCTCATGCGACATGTTTGACAGGAACTCGGACTTCATGCGGCTCGATTCTTCGAGCATCTGGTTCTTTTCCGTCACCTCGGCGTTGACGACTTCCAGCTCGCTTGCCAGGCGCCGCAGTCGCGTCTCGCTTTCATGCAAGGCCTTGTTGCGAGCTTGCAGTTGTTCGTTGGCTCGTGCCACCTGTTCGGCGCGCACGTAGACCTCGGCCTCCGCGCGTTCGACCGCGCCACGGAGTTCCCGCGCCACCTTGTCTTGTTCTGCGCCGCGCTGGCGCAAGTGCACGAACTCGGTCACGTCCTCCGCGCGGTGGGTGATCAGGCACAGGTGGCCGTGCTCGTCCAGCACCGGAGAGTTCAGGCAACTCCAGTAGCGTTCTTCGAAACCACCGCCTTCGGAGTCGGGGCGGCGAATGTCGTACTTCTGCAGCGGCATCCAGTCTGCTTCGTGGGTTGCCAGCACGCGTTGCAACGAGGCCCTCAGGTTGCTCACGCCTGAGGCGGATTGGTCGTCCGGGTTGTCAGGGAAGACATCGAACAGGTGGCGGCCAACGATCTGGGGCCGCTCTGTCTTGGTGGCTCGCGCGTAGTCGTTGCTCACCGCCGCGATGTGCAGTTCGGGTGTCAGCACCATGTACAACCCGGGCACCGATTCGAACAGCAGGCGAAAGTCCAGCATGTCGTTTTCGGCCATGCGCTTTGTCTCCCTGATGCTGTGTGTGGTGGTTGCGTGCTTGGTTCAATCCTGGCGCGCTGAGTCCTTGTCCTGGGCCAGCACTTCTTCGATGGCCTTGAGCAGTGTTTGATACCGGATCGGCTTGGCCACGTAGCCGGAACAGCCGCCAGCCCGCATGCGCTGCTCGTCGCCCTTCATGGCCGAGGCGGTCAATGCAATGACAGGGATTGCGCGGGTGCGCGGGTCGTCCTTGATGAGGCGGACGGCGCTCATGCCATCCATGCCCGGCAGGCGCATGTCCATCAGAATCAGGTCGACCGACTCGGTGCTGGCGATGCGAAGGCCTTGCTCGGCTGTGGATGCGCTCACCGCCGCGTGGCCGGCCCCTTCAAGGATGGCGGTCGTCAGCATCAAGTTGGCCGGCGTGTCTTCGATGATGAGGATGCGCGACATGACGGGGGCAGTCTGCCCCCACCGAGTTGGAATTTCATCCGTAGATCCCCTTTGTCTTCGCAGCGTGTTGTTTGGGCCTCGGCGCGCGAAAAAATGCTCAAGGTTTTCACCAGGCGGACGAATAAGCGCGAATGGGTTGGTGCGCAGGCCGCGTGACACAATCGCCGATTGCGCCCAGGTTCGAAGTCCTCCTGCTGGTGATTCCGTGCACAGTCCCACTTTGCTGATTCTGATGACCATCCTGATGGGCATGATGTCGCTGGTCATGGCGGCGGTCTGGCGCATCAACCGGCGGGTGCCTGGGCTGACCTGGTGGGGGGTGGCGCATGGCTTGGGCTTCCTGGCGTGCATGGAGCTTCTCACCCGTGGGCGTCTGCCTGACGCGGTTTCGGTGGCGCTCGCGCAGGGTTTGCTGCTGGCCATGGGCTACTTCATCTACGTGGGCGTGAGGCGTCATGTGGGAGATCCGCATCCGCCCCACTGGATCGGCGCACTCATGATCGGGGCCGTCACCTCGGTGGCGGTGTACTTCACTGTCGTGCGCCCTGATTTCTCTGCGCGGTTCCTCATCCACAGCCTGTCCCTTGGGGTGTTGTTCATCCTCACGGCCCAGGCGGTGGCCAAGGGCGGCGCAGCGCGCTACCCAGCGCGTTACCTGCTAGCGGTGGCCAGCCTGTTGCATGGCTTGTTCATGCTGGGGCGCCCCTGGCTGTTCTCTTTTGATTTGCAAGGGCCGATGACGTTGGCGCGGATGTCGTCCATCTCGCCATTCATCCTGCTGGAATCGGCGGTGGCGTTCAACGTGATGGCGTTCTGTGCGCTGTTGCTGGTGACCGAGCATTCGCATGGAGAGCTGCGCAGGCTGGTTGACCGCGATGAGCTGACCGGTGTGCACAGTCGGCGTGCCTTCTTGATGCGTTTGCAGCAATTGAGCGAAGGCGGCGTGGAACGCCCGGCCTTGCCGATCTTGTTGATCGACCTCGATCACTTCAAACGCATCAACGACACATGGGGACACAGCGCGGGCGATGAAGCTCTGCGTCACTTCGTCGAGGTGGCGCAGCGTTGCATGCGAGTGCAAGACATCATCGGTCGCCTTGGCGGAGAAGAGTTTGCCGTGTTGCTGCCGCGTGCTTCGGTCGAGCAGGCGCAGGGCGTGGCTGAACGCTTGCGCAAGCTGCTGGTTGAGCACCCGGTGCGCTTCACCGATGAAAACGTGGCCTTGACCGCGAGCATCGGTGTGACCTTGCTGCGCCCTGGGGAGCCGCCTGAGGCCGCTTTGGGTCGGGCGGATCAAGCCATGTACCAGGCCAAGAGCGAGGGCCGCAACCGCGTCGTGTCGCTGCTGAGCCCCGTGGTCGCCGAGGTGCGGGTGGCTTGATTCACCGCCTAGCGGCGGCCAGGCGCTTCTTGCGCGCTCGGATGTTGAGCGCCTCGACGGCCAGGGAGAAGCCCATCGCGGCGTAGATGTAGCCCTTGGGCACGTGCACCTCGAAGGCCTCGGCGGTGAGCGCCATGCCGACCATCACCAGGAAGGCCAGCGCCAGCACCTTGACGGACGGGTGCGCGTCGACGAATTCGCCGATGGACTTGGCGGCGAACAGCATCACGCCCACCGAGGTGATGACCGCCGCGACCATCACGCCGATCTGGTCGACCATGCCCACGGCGGTGATGACCGAGTCGAGCGAAAAGACGATGTCGATGATGGCGATCTGGCCGATGACGCCCCAGAACAGGCGAGCGCCAGCGGCCTTGAGCGTGGTTTGGTCGGTCGGGGGCGGACCGTCTTCTTCGCGGGCTTCGACCTCCACGAAGATCTCGTGCGAAGCCTTGTAGAGCAGGAAGAGGCCGCCACCGAGCAGCACCAGGTCACGCCCGCTGATGCCTTGACCGAACAGCTGGAACAGGTCGTCCTTGAGGCCCATGACCCAGCTCAGCGAGAACAGCAGCGCCAGGCGCGAGGCCATGGCGAAGCCCAGGCCCAGGCGGCGTGCCTTGTCGCGCACATCGGCCGGCAGACGCCCGACCAGGATGGAGATGAAGATGATGTTGTCCACGCCGAGGACGATCTCCAGGGCGGTGAGCATCGCGAAGGCGATCCAGAGGTTCGGGTCGAGCAGGAATTCCATGGCGGTGCGGGCTGGGAGGCGGGGGCAACGGGCAAAACCCAGCATTCTCGACGGAAGTCGATCGCTGGGGAATTCGAATTCCTGGGGTGGATGCTTCGGTTAAACCGAAGTATCCCCCGACGGAGCGGCGCCTTCGAAGCCTCGTTTCACGAGCTCACTTCCGCCGCCGCACCACGAAGTGATAAGCCCAGCCTGCTTCGGACAGGTGGCTCTCGCGGCTGACCTCGGTGAAGGCTCCGCGGTCCCACTCGGGGAAGAAGGTGTCGCCTTCGAAATCGGCGTCGACCTCGGTCAGCACCAGCTCGTCGGCCAGCGGCAGTGACTGTGCGTACAGCTCACCGCCGCCAATGACGAAGACCTTGGGCGCATTGGCCGTGGCGACCAGCGCGCTGTCCAGGTCGTGGCAGACCTCGGCGCCCTCGGCGCGCCAGGCGGTGTTGCGGGTGACGACGATGTTGCGCCGGCCCGGCAGCGGGCGGCCGATGGAGTCCCAGGTCTTGCGGCCCATGATGACCGGGCAGCCCAGCGTGGTGCGCTTGAAGAACTTCAGGTCTTCGGGCAGGCGCCATAGCAGGGTGTTGTCTTTGCCGATGGCGCCGTTGCGCGCCACGGCCGCGATGAGCGAGAGCGTGCGGGTGTTTACCATCGATGCTCGCCTCAGACCGCCACCGGGGCCTTGATGGCCGGGTGGTGTTCGTACTCGAGCACCTCGAAGTCCTCGTACTCATAGTCGAAGATGGAAGCGGGCTTGCGCTTGATGTTGAGCACCGGGTAGGGGTGCGGCGTGCGGCTGAGCTGGAGCTCGACCTGCTCGGTGTGGTTCGAGTAGATGTGGCAGTCGCCGCCCGTCCAGATGAAGTCACCCACGTCCATGTCGCATTGCTGGGCCAGCATGTGGGTCAGCAGTGCGTAAGAGGCGATGTTGAAGGGCACGCCCAGGAAGATGTCGGCGCTGCGCTGGTAGAGCTGGCAACTGAGCTTGGGCTTGTCGCCATCCTTTTGCGGCGGCGCCACGTAGAACTGGAAGAAGGCGTGGCAAGGCGGCAGCGCCATCTGGTCGATCAGGCCGGGGTTCCAGGCGCTGACGATGATGCGGCGCGAGTCGGGCGAGGTCTTGAGCTGCTTGACGACTTCCGAAATCTGGTCGACGTGGGTGCCATCTGGCTTGGGCCAACTGCGCCATTGCACGCCGTAGACGGGGCCTAGCGAGCCGTCTTCACGCGCCCATTCGTCCCAGATGGTGACGCCGCGCTCTTGCAGCCACTTGACGTTGTCGTCGCCGCGCAGGAACCACAGCAACTCAACGATGATGGACTTCAGGTGCACCTTCTTGGTCGTGACCAGCGGGAAGCCTTCCGACAGATCGAAGCGCATCTGGTGGCCGAAGACGCTGCGCGTGCCGGTGCCAGTGCGGTCGGTCTTGAGCACGCCATGAGCGTGCACGTGGCGCATGAAGTCTTCGTACTGGCTGCGCACGGGGCGCTGGGCGGCATCTGTTGTCACGTTGTGCTTCAGAAAAGAAAATCAGCCGGGATTATCCCGGCTGATGATGCGTTTTGCAGATCAGTTGGCCTCGGCCGGGTCACGCATGAAGATCTCGACGCGGCGGTTCTTGGCGCGTCCTTCGGCGGTGTCGTTGCTGGCGATGGGTTCACGCGAGCCACGGCCGATCACCTCGATGCGGTTGCCGCTGATGCCGCGGTCTTCCAGGAAATTGCGCACGCTCTCGGCGCGTTCGCGTGACAGCGGGTTGTTGACGGCGTCGCTGCCGGTGCTGTCGGTGTGGCCGACCACGCGCACCAAGGTGCCATGGCCGCCCGACTTCAGGCCGTTGGCGAAGGTGTCGAGCACGCCGCGCAGTTCGGGCTTGAGGGCCGCGCTGCCGGTGGAAAACGAGATGTCGTTGGGGATGTCGACCTTGAGCTGGTTGTCTTCTGTGCGCGTGACCTCGACCGGCGTGCCCTGCGTGGCGGCTTCCATGGCGCGGCGCTGGTCTTCCATGCGCTTGGACCACAGGTTGCCCGCAACGGCGCCCGCTGCCGCACCGATGGCGGCGCCACGGACCGTGTTCTTGCCACCGGTCATGGCGCCGATGGCGGCACCGGCGACCGCGCCAATGCCTGCGCCAGCGGCTGTACCTTTCTCGCGGGCGCCCATGTTCTCGCAGCCGCTGGTGAAGAGCGCGAGCGCGACGACGCTGCCGACGATCAAGGCCCGCTGCACCGAGGGACGAGCGCTTGTTTGGAGGGAAGAGAGGACGTTGCTGTTGGAATTCATCATCTGGAATGCTCCTTCTGGCGCCCATGGGGACGCAGCTTGCTCAACGCGAGACGAACGCCTTTGGATGACGCCACGCCTCAGGCTGCGGCCTGGTCGAACTGCATGGCCGCCAGGCGAGCGTACAGCCCATTGCGTGCCATGAGTTCCGCATGGGTACCCGCGTCGGCGATGCGGCCGTTGTCCATGACGACGATTCGGTCGGCGTTGACGACGGTGCTCAGGCGGTGGGCGATGACCAGGGTCGTGCGGCCCTTCATGGCTTCTTCGAGGGCGGCTTGCACGGCCCGTTCGCTGTCCGAGTCGAGCGCGCTGGTGGCTTCGTCGAGCAGCAGCAGCGGCGCGTTCTTCAGGATGGCTCGGGCGATGCTGATGCGCTGGCGCTGGCCGCCAGACAAGCGCACGCCGCGCTCGCCCAGGAAGGTGTGATAGCCCTCGGGCAGGCGTTGCAGGAAGTCGTGTGCGTGCGCGGCTCGGGCAGCGGCCATGACTTCATCATCAGAGGCCTCGGGGCGGCCGTAGCGGATGTTCTCCATCGCGCTGGCGGAGAAGATGGTGCTGTCCTGCGGCACGATGCCGATGCGGTCGCGCAGGGCTTCGAGGCTGGTTTCGCGCAAGGAAACGCCATCGAGCTCGATGCTGCCTGATTGTGGATCGTAATAGCGCAGCAACAGCTGAAACACGGTGCTTTTGCCTGCGCCACTGGGCCCAACCAGCGCCACGGTTTCGCCCGGTGCCACCTCCAGGCTGAAATCTTCCAGCGAGGGCTGGCTGGGACGCGAGGGGTAATGGAAATGCACGCCTTGCAGCTTGACTCGCGAGCCTGCATGCACAGCCGGCAGTGCGCGCGCCTGCGCCGGCGACTCGATGCGAGAGCGCGCATGCAGCAGCTCCATCATGCGTTCGGTGGCGCCAGCGGCGCGCAGGATGTCGCCATAGACCTCCGAGAGCGCCGCCACCGAGCTCAGCAGCAGGATCACGTAGACCACGGTCTGGCCCATGTGCCCGGCGGTGATGCGGCCATCAAGCACGGCCTGCGTGCCCTGGTACAGGCCCCACAGCAGGGCCCCCGTGGTGGCGGTGATGATGAAGGCCACCAGCACGGCGCGCGCGCGGATGCGGCGCTCGCTGGTGTGGAAGGCGGTTTCGGTGGCCTCGTCGAAGCGGCGGGCCTCGCGGGATTCGGCGGTGTAGCTCTGCACCACGGGCACGGCGTTGAGCACCTCGGCGGCGATGGCCGAAGAGTCGGCGATGCGGTCCTGGCTGGCGCGTGAGAGGCGTCGCACACGCCGGCCGTAGGCGATGGCGGGCAGCACCAGCAGCACGAGGCCGCCCAGCACCTGCGCCATCACCAGCGGGTTGGTGACGATCAGCATGGCCAGGGCGCCGGCGGCCATGATGGCGTTGCGCAAGCCCATGGAGACACTGGTGCCCACCACGGTCTGGATCAGCGTGGTGTCGGCCGTCAGGCGAGAGAGCACTTCGCCAGTTTGCGTGGTCTCGAAGAATTCGGGGCTTTGGCGCAGCACGTGGGCGTAGACGGCGCGCTTGATGTCGGAGGTGATGCGCTCGCCCAGCCAGGTGACCATGAAGTAGCGCGAGGCGGAGAACACGCCCAGCGCGGCGCCCACTGCGAACAGGGCGAGGAAGTGCTGGCGCATCTGCATGACGCGCTCGCCGGGATCGGGCGACACGAAGCCCTGGTCGATCAGGGTGCGCAAGGCCAAGGGCAGCACCAAGGTGGTCACGGCGGCCAGCACGAGGAAGAGCCCTGCCAGCGCGATGCGGCCGCGATAGGGCGCCAGGTAAGGCCTCAGGGAAGCCAGCGGGCGAATCGAGGGGGCGGGGGCGTTGGGCGTGGACATGTTGGGGTGGATGCCGAGCGAGCCGGCGTGCGAAGTTCCCGTTGCGCTGATTATGATGCCTTGACAATATTTGCGTAGGCAAATAAATTCGCGAGCATGAAAGACAAGCGCGATCTTCCTCCGATCTACGACCGGGCCAACTACACCCGAGAAAACAGCATGGGCTACCTCATGCGCCGCATCGGCCAGCTCATGGTGGGTGCGGTGGACCGCCAACTGGGCTTCACGGGCCTGACGCACGCCCAGTGGGCCCCGCTGTTCTTGATCCACCGAGGCGAGGCCAACACCTTGGCCGCGCTCGCCCGCGAGCTGCAGGTGGACGCCGGGGCGCTGACCCGCACGCTCGACCGCCTGGAGGCCAAGGGCCTGTGCCGACGCGAACGCTCGGCCGAAGACCGCCGCGTGGTCCACCTTGCGCTGACCCCGGAGGGCAAGAAAGCCGCCGAGCCGGTGCCGGGCATCCTCTGCGATGTCTCCAACACGATGCTGCAAGGCTTTTCGCGAGCCGAGTGGGAGACCCTCATGGGCTTCCTCAAGCGCATCGTGGCGAATGCCGAGGCGCTCAAGGACGGGCCACTCGGTGATGGCGATGCCGATGGAGAAGGCGCCCGCTCCCCGAACGCGGACTGACGCGTCCTGACCGATGACGACGACAAGGTTGACCCATGCAGCCTGGAAGAAGGTGTTCCCGATGACGGACTTGAATCGTTTGCCCCGCACGCCATTGCGTGGCTCTTTGCGGCCTCGCATGCGTGTGGCGCGTGTGGCAGCAGCCAGCCTCGCCGCGTTAGCCCTGCTCATGGCGGGGTGTGCGCAGCAAGCCATCCAGCCGCAGCTCAAAGCGCTGAACGCTGAGGCCTTGGGCGTGGAGCCCACCGAGGCGCGCCCCGTGTCCTCGGACCTGTCTGAATGGTGGACAGCGTGCGGCGATCCGCAACTCGATGGCCTGATCCGCCAGGCGCTCGCCGACAGCCCGACGATCCAGGTGGCGCAGACCCGCCTGCAACGCGCCCAGGCGCAGGAAATGTTCGCCAGCGGCGCCGACAAGCCACAGGTGCAACTGAGCAGCGAGGTGGACCGCCAGCGCTTCACCGAGCATGGCTTGTACCCGCCCCCCGTGGCTGGCTCGACTTTGACCACCGGCACCCTCCAGCTCGAAGGCAGTTGGGAGCTTGACCTGTTCGGCAAGCAGCGCTCGGAGATCGAGGCCAGCATCGGGCAGCGCCGTGCGTCAGAGGCGGATCTGCAGGCTGCGCGCCTGTTGCTGTCTTCGCAGGTGGCGCGGCAGTACGTGCAACTGGGGCGGCTCCAGGCGCAGCGCGATGTGGCGGTGCGAGCCCTGACCCAGCGTGAGGAGATGCTGGCCCTCATCCGCCAGCGGGTCGACGCCGGCCTCGACACCAATGTTGAGCTGCGCCAAGGGCAGGGCGCCGTGCCCGACACGCGTCAGCAGATCGCCGTGCTCGATGAGCAGATCGACCTGACGCGGCACGCGCTGGCGGTGCTGGTCGGTCGCGCCCCCAAGGCCCTGGATGGCTTGAACGTGTCGCTTGAAGGGCTGCATGCGCCCGACGTGCCGCAAAGCCTGCCGCTGGACCTGCTGGCCCGCCGCGCCGACGTGATGGCCGCGCGCTGGCGCGTCGAGTCGGCCCGCGGCATGAGCGATGCGGCCCGTGCCACGTTCTATCCGAACATCGACCTGACCAGCTACGCGGGCTACAACGCCATCGGCCTGAGCCAGGTGCTCAAGGCCAGCAGCCTGCAATGGGGCCTGCTGCCGGCCATTCACTTGCCGCTGTTCGATGGCGACCGCCGCCTGGCCAACCTGAGCGCACGCGTGGCCGATCAGGACGCATCGGTGGCGTCCTACAACCAGACCGTGTTGCAGGCCGTGCAGGAAGCCGTCGACCAGATCGACAGCGTGCGCTCGGTGGCGCGCCAGCAAGGTGAGCAACAGGCCGCGCAGGTCCACATCGAATCGGCCTACGACCTGGCCACGCAGCGTTATCGCGCAGGGCTGGGCGGCTACCTCACCGTGCTGTCGGCCGAATCGGCCGTGCTGGCTCAGCGTCGCCAGGCCGTTGATCTGAAGGCGAGGGCGCTGGACACGCGCTTCTCGCTGATCCGCGCCGTGGGCGGAGGCTGGGCGCCGTCGCCCGCGCCCGCCGACACACAAGCTCGATCACCTGTTGCGACGCCCGCCGCGTCGACCCTCCCCCAGAAGAACCCCTCGCAGCCTTTGCAGTCCGGAGAACGCTCATGAACTCGCCTTCGACGAACCCCACGCCTGAGACGCCGCAGGCCGCGCCAAAGCGCAAGAAGGCGCTGCTCATCGTCGCTGCCGTGGTGCTGATCGGCGGCGCGGCCTACGGCGCCTACTACGCGCTGGTGGCGAGCCGCTACGAGCACACGGACAACGCCTACGTGCAAGCCAACATCGTGCAGATCACGCCGCAGGTGGGCGGCACGGTGGTGGCCATCGGCGCCGATGACACCGACCGCGTCAAGGCCGGCCAGGTGCTGGTCAAGCTGGATCAGGCCGATGCCCGCGTGGCACTGGATCAGGCGCAGGCTCAACTCGCGCAGACCGTGCGCGAAGTGCGCACCCTCTACGCCAACAACGGCACGTTGTCCGCACAAGTGCAACTGCGCCAGGCCGACCTGACCCGCGCGCAGAGCGACCTGGCACGCGCACAAGACGACGTGCAGCGGCGCAGCCCGTTGGTGGCCACGGGCGCCGTCGGCAAGGAAGAGTTCCTGCACGCGCAGGCCCAGTTGCAGACGGCACGCAGCGCGGTCTCGGCGGCCGAGTCGGCCCTGGCCGCCGCGCGCGAGCAACTGGTGTCCAACCAGTCGCTGACCGACGGCACGTCCGTGGCCGAGCACCCCAACGTGGCCCGCGCCTCGGCACGGGTGCGCGAGGCCTACCTCGCTTTGCAGCGCTCGGCCCTGCTCGCCCCGGTCGATGGCTTCGTGGCCAAGCGCAATGTGCAGGTCGGCCAGCGTTTGCAGCCGGGTGCGCCCGTGATGTCGCTTGTGACGCTTGAGCAGGCCTGGGTCGATGCCAACTTCAAGGAAGGCCAGTTGCAGCGCATCCGCATCGGTCAGCCGGCTACGCTGACGGCCGACGTGTATGGCCAGAAGGTGGTCTTCCATGGCAAGGTGGCTGGCCTGGGCGCCGGCACGGGCGCGGCGTTCGCGCTGCTGCCCGCGCAGAACGCGACGGGCAACTGGATCAAGGTGGTGCAGCGCGTGCCGGTGCGCATCGCGCTCGACCCGAAGGAAGTGGCTTCGCACCCCTTGCGCGTGGGCCTGTCGATGCTAGTGGAAGTCGATGTGCGTGATCAGGATGGCGGTGTGCTGGCGGCTGAGCCGCGCCCGCACGATGTCGCTCACACCGATGTGTTCGATGCGCAGCAGAAAGACGCCGATGCCTTGGTGAACCGCATCGTCGAGCAAAACCTGGGGCGTGTCAGCCGCGCCAGCGCGGGCGCCTGAGCCATGTCTGATACCACCCTGGGCGCCGATTCAGCGCCACCCACACCAGCGCCACCGCCCGCGTCAACCGCTTCGACAGCCGCACCCGCGCGGCCTGCGGCGCACCCGCCACTGCAAGGCGGCTCGCTGGCGTTGGGCACGCTGGCCTTGTCGCTGGCCACGTTCATGAACGTGCTCGATTCGTCGATCGCGAACGTGTCGCTGCCGGCCATCGCGGGTGACCTGGGCGTGAGCCCCACGCAGGGCACCTGGGTGATCACCAGCTTCGGGGTGGCCAACGCCATCTCGGTGCCGCTGACCGGCTGGCTCACGCAGCGCTTCGGCGCGGTGCGGTTGTTCACGGCCAGCGTGCTGCTGTTCGTGCTGGCTTCGTGGCTGTGCGGTTTGGCCGGCTCGCTGGAAGCGCTGATCGGCTACCGCGTGCTGCAAGGCCTGGTGGCCGGGCCGATGATCCCGCTGTCGCAGACGCTGCTGCTGTCGAGCTACCCGCCGGCGAAGGCGGGCACGGCGCTGGCGATGTGGGCGGTGACGACCCTGGTGGCGCCGGTGACGGGGCCCTTGCTCGGCGGCTGGATCACGGACAACATCAACTGGCCGTGGATCTTCTACATCAACGTGCCAGTGGGTTTGCTGGCTGCGGGCGTGACCTGGCGCATCTATGCCAAGCGCGAGACGCCCATCAAGGCCTTGCCGATCGACAAGGTGGGCTTGGCGCTGCTGGTGCTGTGGGTGGGCTCCTTGCAGATCATGCTCGACAAGGGCAAGGAGCTCGATTGGTTTGAGAGCGGCGAGATCGTGGCGCTGGGCCTGATCGCGCTGGTCGGTTTTGTCGTGTTCCTGATCTGGGAGCTCAACGAAGAGCACCCGGTGGTGGAGCTGCGCCTGTTCGCCTCGCGCAATTTCCTGTTCGGCGTGCTGACGCTGTCGATCGGCTATGGGCTGTTCTTCGGCAACGTGGTGATCTTGCCGCTGTGGTTGCAGCAGCACATGGGCTACACGGCGTCGGCTGCGGGCATGGTGGTGGCGCCGGTGGGGCTGCTGGCCATCTTGTTGTCGCCCATCGTGGGCAAGAACGTGAGCAAGGTCGACCCGCGCAGGCTGGCCACGGTGGCCTTCCTGTTCTTCGCGCTGGTGCTGTGGATGCGGTCGAACTTCACCGTTCAGGCCGACTTCAACACGATCATGATCCCGACCATCCTGCAAGGCGCGGCCATGGCGTTCTTCTTCATCCCCTTGAGCGCGATCACGCTGGCGGGGCTGACGCCGGACCGCATCCCATCGGCATCGGGCCTGAGCAACTTCGTGCGCATCACGGCGGGCGCGATGGGCACCTCGGTGGTCACGACCATTTGGGACAACCGCGCGACGATGCACCACACGCACATGGTCGAGCACATCAGCACGACAGATCCCGGGGCCGTGGAGGCGTTTTCGACCTTGCAGGCTGCGGGCATGTCGATGCAGCAGGCGGCGGCGCAGATCAACCGGCTGATCGATCAGCAGGCCTTCACGCGGGCGGCCGACGATGTCTTCCTGGCCTCGGCGGTGCTGTTCCTGCTGCTGATTCCCTTGGTCTGGATGGCGAAGGTGAAGAAGGGCGCTGGCGCCGTGGATGGCGGGGCGCACTGAACGGCCAGGGGAGCAGGCAAAAGGCGGGTGAGTTGATCGCTCGGCTGTGCACCGGGCAGCCGGCCATCAAGCCGGCACGCGGTAATGCGCCTCGCCCATGAGGTCGATGCCGCAGCTCAGGCCCTCGGCCCAGGCGATGAATTGAGGCACGGCCTCGCCCACCAAGGGTGAGCCGTGCTGCGGCACGATCATGTCGATCTTGAGCTCGCGCACCATGCGCGCCCAGCAGCGCAGCACCTTGTTGGAGACCATGTAGCGGCGGTGGAAGCCTTCCATGCCTTTGGGCAAGGGGCTCAGCGAGGAGATGGGCTTCAAGGCTTCCTTGCCCGAGACCAGCGACACGCCGAGGTCGCCCGAGAACAGGATGCGCGCGGTCGGGTCGTAGAACTGGAAATTGCCCTCTGCGTGCATGAAGTGCGCGGGCAGGGCGATGAGTTCGCGCCGGCCCACGGTGATGCGCATGCCCCCGTCGGGGATGCCGACCACGCGCCCGGTGGTCTTGCCCGGCTTGCAGAAGTGCGGCACGAAGCGCTCCCACAGCGTCGAGACGTAGAGCTTGGCATCGGGCGTGGCGGTCATCCAGCGGTCGAGCGAGGCGATGATGTCCGGGTCGGCGTGCGAGGCGAGGATGGCTGACAGCTTTGAAGGCGGGAAGTGCCGCGTCATGCCGATGTAGAGCTCGCTGTAGGCGAGGTTGCCGCCCGGGTCGATGATGGCGCCGTGATCACCATCGACGATCAGGAACTGGTTGGCTTGGACGGCTTCTCCGCCCTCGTCTCCGAGGTTGGAAAACATCAGGCAGGCGTGGTCGCCTTGGCGGAAAAGCTCGTATGGCATGAGGTCCCTTGATCTGGATCGGCTCAATGAGGCCAACCCGCGTGCAGACTGTAGGGAACCTGGGGGTGTTGCGTCTTAACTCAGATCAAGTCTGCATCTGACTTGGCGGAAGTCGTTGCGACAAGGCCATGAACACGCCCCATGCAGCCTCGGCCAGCGCATGGGCGTCGCGGCCATCGTCACAGGTGAGCACGTGCCGCGAGGGCATGCCGCGCAGCCAGGTCACTTGGCGCTTGGCCAATTGGCGGGTGGCGGCGATGCCGCGCTCGGTGACTTCGGCGAGCACCTGGCGGTCATCGAGATCGAGTCCCGCGTCCAACGCTTCCCAGACTTGGCGGTAACCCACGCAGCGGATCGAGGGCAGGTCTGCGTCGAGGTCGCCGCGTGCGCGCAGGCGGCGCACCTCGTCGACGAAGCCCTGCTTCATCATCAGCTCGAAGCGCTGGGCCACGCGTTGATGCAGCCAGGCTCGATCGGCCGGTTCGAGCGAGACCAGCGTGGCGCTCACGCGTGGCGGCGCATCGGCCTGTTTGCGATGGAAGTGCGACAGCGGCTGCCCCGTGCCGTGGAAGACCTCCAACGCGCGCTGGATGCGCTGCGTGTCGCCCGGGGCGAGTCGCGCCGCGCTCACCGGGTCGACCTGTTGCAGCTCGGCGTGCAGGGCCACGCTGCCTTGGGCTTTCATGCGGGCGTCGAGCTCGGCGCGGACCTCGGGCGCGATGGCGGGCATGTCGTCCATGCCTTCGAGCAGGGCCTTGAGGTAGAGCATGGTGCCACCCACCAGCAAGGGCGTGCCGCCGCGCGCGCGAATGTCCTCAATGGCTCGCGTCGCGTCGGCCACGAAACGCGCGGCGCTGTAGCGCTCCAGCGGGTCGACGATGTCGATGAGGTGGTGGGGCACCTGGGCGAGTTCTTCGGCGGTGGGCTTGGCGGTTCCGATGTCCATGCCCCGGTAGATCAGGGCCGAGTCGATGCTGACGATTTCGATGGGGCGGCTTGGGCGTAGGCGTTCGGCCAGCGCCAGCGCGACGGCCGTCTTGCCGCAGGCCGTGGGGCCTGTGAGCACCCACAGAGGTTCATCTGGTTGGGCGCGGTCTGGCAAGGTGGCGTGTGGTGCACTGTCAGGCGGCATGAAAGATGGCTTGCGGGTTGACGTCATGCTTCGCTTGGCTTGGCTTGGCTTGGCATGGTGAATGGGGGGCGGGCTTTGCGCATGAGGCTTGTCCATTGAGCGAGTTCACGCCGCATGGGGCGCCAAGCCATGCCGCTGCACGCGCCGCAGGGCCGTCCACGCGGTGAGGGCGCCGCCCATGGCCAGGCCCAGCGTCATGGGGTGCAAAGTGCCGGCCCAGCCGGGCAGCGAGGTCCACCATGACAGCACAGCGCCCACGAGGAAGGCCGTGCCCGCCAGAACGAAGCCTGAAAACGCCGATGCCGCACCTGCCTGTGTCGGGAAAGCCGCGACCACGCCAGTCTGCCCGCAAGGCTGGTGGATGCCATGCGCGAAGGCGTAGAGCCACAGCCCGGGCAACAGCGCCGCGGGGTGCACCTCGCCCAAGCCGCCGGCCTGCCACGCCGAGACCAGCGCCATCCACAGGCCGCCCGCGAGCGAGCACCAGCCCGCCAGCCGCACCGTGCCCAGCAGGCCATGGCGTGGCAGCCAGCGCCGGCAGAACAAGGTGCCCACCAGGTAGGACAGCGAGAGCGTGGCCATGGCCGCGCCGAAGGCAGCGCGACTCACGTGCATCAGCTCGATGAAGACGAAGGGCGAGAGCGCCAGGTAGACGTAGAGCCCGCCGTAGGTGCAGGAGGTCAGCAGCGCGTGCGCGCGGAAGGTGGGATGGCGAGAGATGCCGATCCACTGGCGCAGCAGCGAGCCCCAGTCAAGCCGATGCTGACGACGCTCGTCAGGCAGCGTCTCGGGCAATTGCCGCCACACGAACATCCAGATCAAGCCACCGAAGCCGATCAGCAGGGCCATCGTGGCGCGCCAGCCGCCGAGCGTGGCCGTCAGCCCGCCGAGCACGGGGCCGAACAGGGCCAGGATCCCCAGGCCGGTCATGCCGCGTGCCATGGTTCGGGCGCCTTCTTCGGGCGCATACAGGTCGCGCACCATGGCGCGGCCGCACACCACCGCAGCCGACAGGCTCGCACCTTGCGCGATGCGAGCGAGCAGCATCGTCTCGAGGTTGACCGCCAGCGTGGCGCCAATGCTTGCCAGCGTGTACAAGCCCAACCCCCAGCGCAACACGGGTTGCCGCCCGAAGCGGTCGGACACCGGTCCCCACACCAGTTGCCCGATGCCAAAAGCCAAGATCAGCAATGACAGCGTCCACTGCGCGGAAGCCGGGCTCAGGCCCAGGCCCTGCTGCATCTGCGGCAGGGCGGGCAGGTAGAGGTCGGTGGTGAGCGGTTGCAGGCCAGTGAGCAGGCCCAAGGCCGTGACCACAACCCACGGCGGGATGGCGTGCGAACCCGTGGCGACAGACGATGTGGACGAAGCCGCGGACATGGGCCGCTTCAGAAGCGCTCTTCGGGGCGCAGGAAGCGCCACTTGCCAGCGGGCAGCTTGCCCAGCACGACGCGGCCCATGCGCACACGCTTGAGCCCCACCACCTTCAGGCCCACCAGCTCGCACATGCGGCGGATTTGACGCTTGCGGCCCTCGCGCAGCACCACGCGCAATTGCTGCTCGTTCTGCCAGGACACCTGCGCGGGTTTGAGCTGCTTGCCATCGAGTTCCAAGCCATGGCGCATGAGCCGGATGGCTTCTTCGGGCGTCGCGGCTTGCACGTTCTCGGCATCGGGCTGAGCCACGCTCTGCACACGCACGAGGTACTCCTTTTCGACACCGGAGTCTTCGCCGATCAGGGCCTTGGCGATGCGGCCATCTTGCGTGAGCACCAGCAGGCCGGTGGAGTCGATGTCCAGGCGGCCAGCGGGCGCGAGGTTGCGCAGGTGCGCGCGGTTGAGCTTGATCGGCAGCTTGTCGTCAGACCAGCGGTTGTCCGGCGTGATCAAGGTGACGGCGGGCTCATGGCCGTCTTCGGCCTGGCCACTCACGTAGCCGATGGGCTTGTGCAGCAGGATGGTGACGCGCTGGGCCTGTTGTTGGTGGGCCTGCGGGTCGATGTCGATGGTGACATCGGGGAAGACGCGCAGGCCGAGCTCGGCGATGAGTTCGCCGTTGACACGCACCCAGCCGGCTTCGATCCATTCGTCTGCTTCGCGGCGCGAGGCCATGCCACGCTCGCTCATCAGCTTGGACAGGCGCACGCGGCCATCGTCTTCGACGGGGCGTTGGAAGGCGGGCTGGCGCGGATCGGTGGCGGCCTCATCGCCGCGGACCCTTTGGTCGCCGTCCCAGCGGTCATCGGGGCGTTTTTGCGGCCTGGCTGGGCGCGAAGGTCGTTCGTCGCGCTGGCCTTGGGCTGGACGGCGGTCGCCATGTCGGGGCCGGTCGTCACGTTGCTCATGCCTGCGCTCATCGCGGCGCTCGAATCGAGGCTGATCGCCGCGCGCGTCGCGCTCCGCGCGTTCCGCTCGCGCCTGCTCGGCCTCCGCCGCGGTCATGCGCTTGCGTGGCGCGCTGCCTGCGCCACGCACTGGCGGCTTGTGGGCGGAGGTGGCGTCACCCGTCGCGGCGGGGCGCGACAGGCTGATCTTCTTGCGTTCGGTCATCGGGTCTCAGCGGCCGCGCAGGAAGAGCGCGTCCAGGTCTTTCAAGGTGAGCTGGCGCCAGGTGGGGCGGCCATGGTTGCACTGGTCGGCGCGTTCGGTGGCTTCCATGTCGCGCAGCAGGGCGTTCATCTCGGTCAAGGTCAGGCGGCGGTTGGCGCGCACGGCGCCATGGCAGGCCATGGTGGCCAGCAGCTCGTGCTGCGCGCGTTGCAACACGTCGCTGGCTTCGACCTGGGCCAAATCGGCCAGCACCGAGCGGGCCAGCTCGACGCCGTCGGCCTGCGCCAGCGCCGTGGGCAAGGCACGCACCGCCAGCTTGCCGGGGCCGATCAGATCCACGTCCAGGCCGAGTTGCAGCAGCGTTTCGTGGTGGGTCTCGGCGGTCGCGCATTCTTGCGGTGTGGCCGCGAAGGTCTGCGGCAGCAGCAGCGGCTGGCTGGCCAGGCGGTCGGCCGACAACTGCGCTTTGAGCCGCTCGTAGACCACGCGTTCGTGCGCCGCGTGCATGTCCACGATGATCAGGCCGTGGGCGTTCTCGGCCAGCACGTAGATGCCGCCGATCTGCGCGATGGCGCGGCCCAGTGGCCATTCGTGTTCGGGCAGGGCGTCTTCACCGGTGGCACCACCACGTGAGAGGGCGGTGGCCAGGTTGCTGGCTGGCGGCGGTGCAGCGCCGTCTTCGGCTTGGCGAACGATGCGGGGCAAGTCGAGGCCGGAAAACGCATCCACAGCCGGGGCTTGCGCCTGGCCGTTCAGGGTGGTGTCTACCGTGTCATCCAGCGATGAGCCCGTCCGCACCACAGAGGACGCCGAAGAGGCCGCGTCAACAGGCCAGCCAGCCCAGCGGCGTTCGCTGGTGCTGTCTGCGGCTTGCCACGGCAGCGCATTCTGGCGGGTCGACAGGATGGGCGACGGGGCATTGGGCGAAGCTGGCGCGCCGTCGACCGAGGAGCCCGAAGAAGCAGGCACGCCAAAAGTGCTGGAAGCGCCGCCAGAGCCCAAAGCGCCAGACAAGCCTGGCGCATCGGCCAACGCGCCTCCTGGAACTGTCGCCTGCGTGGACACCTGCGCCCGCGACAGGGCCAGCGCCTGCTCGACCGCCTTGCGCACCGCCTGGTGCACCTCGCGCGAATCGCGGAAGCGCACCTCGATCTTGGTTGGGTGCACGTTCACGTCCACGCGCTCGGGGTCGATCTCGATGAAGAGCACGTAGGTGGGCTGGCGGCTGCCGTGCAGCACGTCCTCGTAGGCCGAGCGGATGCCGTGGGCGATGAGCTTGTCGCGCACGTAGCGGCCGTTGACGTAGCAGTATTGCCAGTCGGCGCGGGAACGGGCGGCGTCGGGCAGGCCGGTGCGGCCGAACACGCGCATCGGCCCGATCTGCAGCTCGACCTCGCGGCTGCCATCGACGAAGGTGTCGCCGAGGATGTCATGCACGCGCTGTTGCAGCGAGCCCGGGCGCAACTGCTCCACCAGCTTGCCCTCGTGCCAGACGCTGAAGCCCACGTCCGGACGCGCCAGCGCATGGCGGCGCACGGACTCCAGGCAGTGGGCCAGCTCGGTGGCATCAGACTTCAGGAACTTGCGGCGCGCGGGCGTGCTGAAGAACAGCTCGCGCACCTCGACGCTGGTGCCCACGGCGCGCGCAGCGGGGCTCAACTCGCCCGAGCGGGCATCGAGCCGGTGGGCGTGAGCGTCCTCGGCCGTGCGGCTGGCGATGGACGATTCAGACACCGACGCGATGGCCGCCAGCGCCTCGCCCCGAAAGCCCATGGTGGCCACGTGCTCCAGGTCGTGCAGCGAACGGATCTTGCTGGTGGCGTGGCGTTGCAGCGCCAGGGGCAGCTCGGCCACGGGGATGCCGCAGCCGTCGTCCTCGACGAGGATCTGGCGCACACCGCCGCCCATCAGCTTGACGGTGACCTGCGTGGCGCCCGCGTCGAGCGCGTTGTCGACCAGTTCTCGCACCACGGAAGCCGGGCGCTCGACCACCTCGCCAGCAGCGATCTGGCTCACCAACTCGTCGGGCAGGGCCTGGATGGTGCGCCTGCCGGGTGTGCTCCCCCCCGGAACGGGCGTGTCGGCGGCGGCCGGAGTGAACCCGGTGGAGCGGAGAGGGTCTGCTGTCATGACATCATTGTAAAAGGGTGCCTGCCCGAGACCACCGGTGCGCCAGCGGTCTCCCCGCCGCACCCGCTGCCTTGCAGTTTGCTAATGCGGCCTTTTTTGCCCCGTTCTGACGCCTTTTTGCCGCTTCTTTGTCGCCTCTTTGCCGCCTTCTCGGGCGCCCGCCATGGAAATCGCCACCTTCCTCATCGACTTCATCCTGCACATCGACAAGCACCTCAAGGAGTTCGTCGACGCCTACGGCACGCTGGTGTATGCGCTGCTTTTCCTGATCGTTTTCGTCGAAACCGGCCTGGTGGTGATGCCCTTCCTGCCGGGCGACTCGCTGCTCTTCATGGTCGGCACGCTGGCGGCAGCCGATGCCATGAGCCTGCCGGTGGCCATCGCTGTGCTGCTGGTGGCCGCCATCGCGGGCGACCAGCTCAACTACAGCATCGGGCGCTACTTCGGGCCGAAGGTCTTCCAGTGGGAAGACTCGCGCTTCTTCAACCGCAAGGCCTTCGATGCCGCGCACGCCTTCTATGAAAAGCACGGCGGCGTCACCATCATCCTCGCGCGCTTCATGCCGTTCATCCGCACCTTCGCGCCTTTCGTGGCCGGCGTGGCCGAGATGAATCGCGGCAAGTTCACCGCCTTCAACGTGGTGGGCGCCGTGATCTGGGTGGTGGGGCTGTGCGTGGCCGGCTACCTGTTCGGCAACATCCCCTTCGTGCAGGAGCACCTGAGCAAGATCATCCTGGCGATGATCATCCTGCCGGGGCTGATCGCGCTGTACGGCGGCTGGCGGGCGACCCGCGCCGAGAAGCAGGCGGCGGGCGCGGTTTGATGCTGGGCTGACGCAGCGCGGCTCTGCGGCTCATGGGGGGGCGGCTCATGAGCCCCTCAGCCTCTCGCCTCTTCATGCGCTGATCAAGTCGCCAATCTCAGCGCCAATCTAAGCGTCAATCAAAGTGCTCTGTTGCGCGCCAACGGCGGGTTGCGCTCGAAGTACCGCCTGATGCCTGACATCAAGGCTTCGGCCAGTTTGGTCTGGTAGTCGTCGTCACGCAGCTTGCTCTCTTCTTCCGGGTTCGAGATGAAGCCGGTTTCCACCAGGATGGATGGGATGTCCGGGGCCTTGAGCACCGCGAAGCCCGCCTGCTCGACCGTGGCCTTGTGCAGTCTGCCGACCTTGCCCAGGTGCGAGAGCACCGCCTGACCGAGCTTGAGGCTGTCCTTGATCTGGGCGGTGGTGGACATGTCAAGCAAGGCATGCATGACCGATTTGTCCTTGGCCTTGATGTTGACGCCGCCCACCATGTCAGAGGCGTTTTCGCGTTTGGCCATCCAGCGCGCGGCGGCGCTCGTCGCGCCTTTGTCGGACAGCGCGAAAATCGAGGCGCCGCGCGCCTGCGGGTTCATGAAGGCGTCGGCGTGGATGGACACGAACAAATCGGCCTGCACGCGCCGGGCTTTGCCCACGCGGTCTTGCAGCGGCACGAAGTAGTCCGACTCGCGCGTGAGCATGGCGCGCATGCCGGGTTGGGCGTTGATGCGCGCGCGCAGCTTCTGGGCGATCGACAGCACCACGTCCTTCTCGTAAAGCCCGCTCGGGCCGATGGCACCCGGGTCTTCGCCGCCGTGGCCCGCGTCGATGGCCACGACGATCAGGCGCTGGGTTTGCGCGAGGCGTTCGGTGCTCTCCTTGCCGCCATCCTTGCCCGGGTCTTTGTTGCGCTCGGTCATGCGATCAGGCGTGCGGTCAGCTCCCACAGATGGAGCACGGCCAGCCGGGGCTTGGGCCTGGCGCTCTGCTGGCGAGCCGGTTTTGCCAGGCAGGCTGCCGATGAACTCGCCCAGGGCGTCGTTCACCGATTCGGCGGCCTGGTCTGAAAACGTGCTGCCCTGGGTGCCCGGCTGGGCGCTGGCGCTGCCCGATGCACCTGCACCTGCACCTGGCACTGCTGGTGCCGAAGCACTGCCCCCTGAGCTGGACGGTGTGCTCGCATTGCCGGTTGAGGGTGGCATGGAGGCCGACTGCAACGCCAGGCGCGGGTCAACAGCCTGACGGGGATAGAGGTCGAACACCAGGCGGTGTTGATAAGCCGCCACCGGCGCGAGCCCGAACACCTGCGGTTTGATGGCCTGCTTCAGGTCAATGACCAGGCGCACCACCTTGGTCCGGTTCTGGCCCACGCGCACGCCGGCGATGTAAGGGTCGTCGGCGCGCACCTTGCGCACCAACTCCTTCAGCTGCGGGCTGAGCTCCAGGCCATCGATGTCGATGACCAGGCGATTGGGGTTGTCAACCGCGAAGAAGGTGGCGTTGAGCGCCGTGTCGGACTCCAGCGTCACGCGCGTGTAGGCATCGGCCGGCCACAGGCGGACGGCCACCAATTGCGCGCCCCACGCCAACTCTGCCGGCCCCAGCACCAGCAAGGCGGTGCTACCGAGGGCCTTGAGCATTTGGCGGCGCGAGGTGTTTGGTTCAGCCATGGGCGGCTTCTCCTGCTTCGGCCAGCGCGTGCAGCGCCGCTGCGCCGACATCGGTACACGCTTGCAGGCGCACCTGACGGCTGGTTTCGCCCGAGGGCTCGATCAGCAGCCGCAGATCGGGGCAGGGCAGCAGGCCGGCGGCCTTGTCCGGCCACTCGACCAGCTTGAGCCCGGCCGCGCCGAACAGGTCGCGGAACCCCGCATCTTCCCATTCCTGCGGGTCGTTGAATCGGTAGAAATCGAAGTGGTGGATGGCGACGCCAGGCACCTGGTGCGGCTCGACCACCGCGTAGCTCGGGCTCTTGATGCGCCCTTGCACGCCAAGCGCCCTCAGCAGGTGCCGCGTGAAGGTGGTCTTGCCAGCGCCCAATGTGCCTTGCAATTCGACGACGAGGCTACCCCCCTTGCGCAGTCCCGGGGCCACCGCAGCCGCGAGCCGTTCGGCCAAGGCGATGCATCCGGCCTCGTCGGGCCAGGTGTCTTCGCGCGTGGCGATGGTGGGATGGCTTGCTAGGATGGGCGAATGCGTCATGAACTTCGACCCGACTCGGGCCCTGCGGCAGAGGTCGATCCCGCCAAGCGAGGGCTGGTTGATGAAGCCCACAGGGAAATCCGGTGGGGCTTTCAACTCGGCCTTCAACATGGCCCTCAACCGGGCTTTGAACAGGAACGAGAGCTGATGGCGCTTTTGCGCCAATGGGCTGCGGAACTGGGATTTTCTCAGATTGGCGTAGCCGATGTCGATTTGTCAAGTGCCGAGCCGCGTTTGATGGATTGGCTGGCGCGTGGTTTCCACGGTGAGATGCACTACATGGCCGCTCACGGCCTCAAGCGCGCAAGGCCTGCCGAGCTGGTGCCGGGCACCGTGCGCGTGATCACCGCGCGCATGGACTATCTGCCTGAATCTCTGCCCAAAAACCTGCCCGATGGCGAGGGCTGGCAAGCCATCGAATGGCGGCGGCTGTCGTCGCCCGGCGCGGCCACCGTGTCGGCCTACGCCCGGGGGCGTGACTACCACAAGGTCTTGCGCGCCCGTCTGCAAAAGCTCGCCGACCGCCTGGCTCAGCACATCGGCCCCTTCGGTCACCGCGTGTTCACCGATTCGGCGCCGGTGCTGGAGGTCGAACTGGCCAGCCGCAGCGGCATCGGTTGGCGCGGCAAGCACACGCTGCTGCTCTCGCGCGAGGCGGGCTCGACCTTTTTCCTCGGCGAGATCTACGTGGACCTGGCCTTGCCGCTCACGCCGCCCGAGCCCACCCGTTGCGGCACCTGCCAAGCCTGCATCGAGGTTTGCCCCACCCAGGCCATCGTTGAAGAAGGGCTGGTCGACGCCCGCCGCTGCATTTCCTACCTGACGATCGAGCTGGGCGGGCCGATCCCGGTCGAGCTGCGCCCGCTGATCGGTAATCGCATTTACGGCTGCGATGACTGCCAGCTCACCTGCCCCTGGAACAAGTTTGCCCGCCGCGCGGTGGTGCCGGACTTCGACGTGCGCCCAGGCCTGGCCGACCCGACCCTGCTGCAACTGTGGCGCTGGGACGAAGCCACCTTCCTCAAGCAGACCGAGGGCAGCGCCATCCGCCGCATCGGCTTCGCGCGCTGGCAGCGCAACATCGCGGTGGCCATGGGCAACACGCTGGCGGGGCGGCTGCATGGTGCGTCGCCCGGGTGTCCGCCAGTCCTGCGAGATGAGCTGCGGCGGGCCTTGCAGGCGTGGCTGAGGCAGCCGCCCGAGCTTGGCGAGCAGCAGTCCCTGGTGGCCGAGCACGTAGCGTGGGCGCTGGCCCAAGCCGATGAGCCGGCGTGTTGAACTGGCGTGTTGAAGCGTCGCGAGCCGACTGCCTGGATGCGCTGGACATGCCGCGGGTGAGCGGCGACGCATCGGCACCCACGCGGCGGTGGCCGGCTCGTTCGCTCAGCCGTTGAGCAGCACCAGCTTGCCGCGCACCTGCCGCGAGCCCATCAGCTTGAAGGCATCCTTGAGCTGCGACATCGGCAGCTTGTGCTCCACCACCGGCTTGATCTTGCCTTCCATGTACCAGGCGGCCAGCTGCATCAAGCAGGCGGCGTTGTTCTGCGGTTCGCGCTTGGCGAACTCGCCCCAGAACACGCCCAGCAACGAGGCGCCCTTGAGCAGCGCCAGGTTCAGCGGCAGGCTGGGGATGGCGCCATTGGCGAAGCCGACGACCAGGTGGCGGCCGCGCCAGGCGATGGAGCGAAAGGCCTGCTCGGTGAGCTCGCCGCCGACCGGGTCGTAGACCACGTCGGGGCCCTTGCCTTCGGTGAGGGCCTTGAGTTCGTCGCGCAGGTTGTGCGTGCTGTAGTTGATGGTGGCATCCGCGCCCAGTTCCTTGCACAGCGCGCACTTCTCGTCCGACGAAGCCGCCGCGATCACCTTCGCGCCTGCGGCCTTGGCGATCTGGATGGCGGCCGTGCCGACACCACCGGCAGCCCCAAGCACCAGCACTGTCTCGCCGGCCTTGAGCGCGGCGCGGTCCATGAGCGCGTGGTAGGTGGTGCCGTAGGTGCACAGGAAGGCGGCGGCGTCCTCGAACGAGAAGACTGGGGGCAAGGGCATGAGCAGTGCGGCAGGCGCGACCACGTGCGTACCGAAGCCGCCAGTGCCCGCGAAGCCCGCGACCTGCGTGCCCACGCTGAGGTGCTTGACGCCTTCGCCCACGGCCTCGACCACGCCCGCGAACTCGGCGCCGGGCACGAAGGGCAGGGGAGGCTTCATCTGGTACTTGCCCTGCACGATCAGCAGATCAGGAAAGTTCAGGCTGGCGGCTTTGATGGCCACGCGCACTTCGCCCTTGCCGGGCTCGGGGGTCGGGGCTTCTTTCCAGGTCAGGGCCTCGGGACCGTCCAGGGTTTCGCAGAACCAGGCTTGCATCGTGGGTGTCTCCTCGGGGTGATGCGTCATCGCGGTGCGCGGGTGTTTCGCGCTTGTCGGGGCACGGGGGCGCCTCTTTTCATTGCCTCACAGCGATCGCGTGTTGAAGGTGTCGCACTGGGCCATGTCGCCGCTGTCGAAGCCGCGCTTGAACCAGCGCATGCGCTGGGCGCTGGTGCCGTGCGTGAAGCTCTCGGGCACCACCTCCCGGCCGGCGCTGCGTTGCAAGGCGTCGTCGCCAATTTTGGATGCGGCGTTCATGGCCTCTTCCAGGTCGCCTGACTCCATCAAGCCCTTGCTTTGTTCGGTGTCGTGGGCCCAGATGCCGGCGTAGCAGTCGGCCTGCAACTCCAGGCGCACGCTGAGGGCGTTGTACTCGGTCTGGCTGACGCGGCGGCGGGCCTGGTCGAGCTTGGCGCTGGTGCCCTCCAGGTTTTGGACGTGGTGGCCGACCTCGTGCGCGATCACGTAGGCTTGGGCGAAGTCACCCGGGGCGCCCAGGCGGTTCTTCAAGGTGTCGTAGAAGTCCAGGTCGATGTAGACGCGTTGGTCGGCCGGGCAGTAGAAGGGGCCCATGGCCGCCTCGCCCTCGCCGCAGGCCGTGGGCGTGCTGCCCCGGAAAAGGGTGAGGCGCGGCTCCTTGTATTGCGCTCCCTGCGCCTGGAATTGGCCGCGCCACACATCTTCGGTGGTGGCCAGCACCTGGCGCACGAAGCGCGAGCCTTCGTCCTGCGCCGGGGTGTGGCTGGGTTCGGGGCGCTGCACTTCGGCGCTTTGCTGTCCTGGCATGCCGCTGAGCATGTTCAACACGGTCAGCGGGTTGATGCCGAGGAAGTAACTGGCCACCAAGGCCACGGCAACCGTGCCCAGCCCCAGCCTGCCGCCTGGCAAGGAAAAGCCGCCACCGCTGCCTCCGCCCGATTCGCGCACGTCGTCGACGTTCTCGCTCTCGCGTTGTCCATCCAGTCTCATGCGATCTCCCCAGGCTTGGCGGCGGTTGACGCGCTGGATGTTAGCAGCGCCATCCACGCGTCGGCCGGCATTGAGCCATGTCAGCAGGTGGGGCATGGCCGGGCCACTGTAGGGGCCAATCACGAGGGGACCGATAGAATCCCCGCTCATGCAAGACCCTTCCGCCGTTCAGGCAGCACAGCTGCCCGTCGTCATCATCGGTGCCGGCCTGGCCGGCCTGACCGTGGCCCTGAATCTCGCTGAAACCCAGCCTGTCATCGTGCTGGCCAAGCGGCAGCTCGAAGAGGCCGCCACCGCGTGGGCGCAGGGCGGCATCGTGGGGGTGCTGGGCAGCGACGACAGCATCGAGTCCCATGTGCGCGACACCCAGGAAGCCGGGGCCGGCCTGGTCGACGAGCGCACGGCCGAGTTCATCGCCCGCCACAGCGCCGAGGCCGTGGAGTGGCTGGTGGCACGCGGCGTGCCGTTCTCGCCAGACCCCGAAGGCCCGTTGGGCCTGCACCTCACGCGCGAAGGCGGCCACGCCGTGCGCCGCATCGCCCACGCGGCCGACGCCACCGGCAAGGCCATCCACGATGTGCTGCTCGCCGAGGTCAAGCGCCACCCCAACATTCAGTTGCGCGAAAAGTGGATGGCGATCGACCTGATCACCAACCGGCACCTCAAGCGCTCGCAACAAGACCCGGCCGTGCGCGCCTTCGATGCCGGGCGCTGCCATGGTGTGTACGCGCTCAACCTTTCGAACGGCTGCGTCGAGACCCTGGCGGCTTCTGCGGTGGTGCTGGCCTCGGGCGGGGTGGGCAAGGTGTATCGCTACACCAGCAACCCCGAGACCTCGACCGGCGACGGCATCGCCATGGCCTGGCGCGCGGGCTGCCGCGTGGCCAACATGGAGTTCATCCAGTTCCACCCGACCTGCCTGTACCACCCGCAGGAGCGCAGCTTCCTCATCACCGAGGCCCTGCGCGGCGAAGGCGCCATCCTGCGCCTGCCCGATGGCACGCGCTTCATGCCGGCCCATGACGAGCGCGGCGAACTGGCTCCGCGCGACATCGTGGCCCGCGCCATCGACTTCGAGATGAAGAAGCATGGCCTGGATCACGTCTGGCTGGACGCGACCCACCTGGGCGAAGACTTCCTCAAAGAGCACTTCCCGACCATCCACGCGCGCTGCCTCTCGCTGGGCATCGACATCGCGAAGCAGCCCATCCCCGTGGTGCCTGCGGCGCACTACACCTGCGGCGGCGTCGTCACCGACCTGCAGGGGCGCACCGATTTGCCGGGCCTGTACGCCGTGGGCGAGACCACCTACACCGGCCTGCATGGCGCCAACCGCCTGGCCAGCAACTCGCTGCTGGAGTGCGTGGTGCTGGGCCGCACCTGCGCCGACGACATCGAGGCCAGCCGCCAGGCCCGGGTACCCAAGCTGCCTGACTGGGACGAAAGCCAGGTGACCGATGCCGACGAAGAGGTGGTGATCGCCCACAACTGGGACGAGCTGCGCCTGCTGATGTGGAACTACGTGGGCATCGTGCGCACCACGCGGCGCCTGGAGCGGGCCCTGCACCGCATCAAGCTGCTGCGCCAGGAGATCGACGATTACTACGCGGCCTTCCGCGTCAGCCGCGACCTGCTGGAGTTGCGCAACCTGGTCGATTGCGCCGAGCTGATCGTGCGGTCGGCCCTCTCGCGCCAGGAGAGTCGCGGGCTGCATTTCAGCCGCGACTACCCGCGCACGCTGCCGGTCAGCTTCCCGACCATCCTGTGCAAGAAGCCCAAGAAGAAAGATGCTTGGCTGCCTTGAGCTACTGGGGTTGCGCTTGGGCTGAAGGGCCCGTGGCTTCGCGAGCCTCTGCGCCCGCGCGGGTCAGCGGCGCGCCCGCATCGCGAAGCGCGCCTGCACGAATTCAAAAGCGTAGACCACCGTGTCCTGGATGAGCTGTTCGCTGTCCTGGCGCTCTTTCTCGGTCATGTGGAAGGCCAGGTCCACCTGGTGGCGGATGTAGCGCGGTGGCAGCCGGTTCAAGGCCACGCAGGCCACGTCGGGGTGGTGGTCCTCGGTCAGCAGCGGGTAGCGGTGTGCCAAGTCCATCACCATGTTCACGACTTGTTGCTCGTGGTAGTTGTGGAGGGTGGTGAAGTCGGCGGGCATGGTGGTGGATACGGATCAGGCTGGGCGGATGAACGCCAATGAAGGCCAATGGCTGCTGCCGGGCCAACAAAGGCCTTACGAGGAGCATGCCATCAGTGTCGCCGAGTGGCGCTTTACCGAGGTGTGAAAAAAGCGGCAGAAAACACGTTCTGCCGCTGCGTCGGGGGAAGGGCGATGGCCAGCAACGCCCGGTCTGATCGCCTCAGTTCGAGGCCACCTTGCCCAGCACCCGCATCGAGAAGTCGACCGCCTGCACATCCTTGGTCAGCTTGCCGATGGAGATGCGGTCCACGCCCGTTTCTGCGATGCCGCGCAATTGCTCCAACGTGACGCCCCCCGAGACCTCCAGCAAGGCGCGCCCTTGGGCCACCTGCTGGTTGACCTGAACCGCCTCGCGCATCATGTCCAGGCTGAAGTTGTCGAGCAGCACGCTGACGGCATCGGCGGCCAGGGCCTCGCGCAGTTCGTCCAAGGTCTCCACCTCGACCTGGATGGTGATCTGCTCACGCAGCGGAGAAGCCTGGGCCGCGACCAGGGACTGGGCATTGCGCACGGCGGCGGTGACCGAACCGGCCGCAGCGATGTGGTTTTCCTTGATGAGGATGCCGTCGTACAGCGCCAGCCGCTGGTTGGCGCCGCCGCCCACGCGCACGGCGTACTTCTGCGCCAGGCGCAGGCCGGGCAGGGTCTTGCGGGTGTCGAGCACCACGCAGCCGCGCGGGTTGGGCGAGGCGCCTTCGATGGCCTGCATGTGGCGGCGCGTCAGCGTGGCCACGGCCGAGAGCGTCTGCAGGAAGTTCATGCTCGGGCGCTCGGCGGTCAGCAAGGCGCGCGCATCGGCCTGGATGTGGCAGACCGGCGTGTTGGGCGACATCAGCGCGCCTTCTGCGTAGGCCCATTCGATCTTCGCGTCGGGGTCGAGCTGCAGCAGGCAAGCCTCGAACCAGTCGCGGCCGCACAGCACGGCCTCTTCGCGCACGATCAGGCGGGCCTGCACGCGTTCGTTGGCGGGCACCAGTTGCGCGGTCCAGTCGCACACCCCCACGTCTTCGAACAGGGCGTCACGGACGTTGCGGGCACGGGCTTCTTCGAGGGTTTCGTTGTGGTCGAACATGGGAAGGGCAGGCAGGCGGAAGGAGGTCGGCGTTCCAGGGGCTCAAGCCGAGCCGATGTTGGGCACGAAGCCTTGCGCAGGTTTGGTGATGGCGGATGGGTTCTTGGCGACGAAGTCCAGCATGCGGTCGATGCAGCCATAGGCCTTGACACGGATGGCTTCGTCGACGGTGATCTCGCCCACGCCCTTTTCGAGGCAGTCGAGCACGCCCTGCAGGCCGTTCATGGCCATCCAGGGGCAATGCGCGCAGCTCTTGCAGGTGGCGCTGTTGCCGGCGGTGGGGGCTTCGATCAGCACCTTGGTCGGCGCCATCTGGCGCATGCGGTGCAGGATGCCGTTGTCCGTGGCCACGATGAACTCGGGCGCGTTCGACTCGACCACCGCCTTGAGCAGTTGCGAGGTCGACCCCACCACGTCGGCCTGGGCCACGACGCTTTCGGGTGACTCGGGGTGCACGAGCACCAGGGCGTTCGGGTGGTCCTTCTTGAGCAGGTCCAGCTCCAGGCCCTTGAACTCGTCGTGCACGATGCAGGCGCCATTCCACATCAGCATGTCGGCGCCGGTTTCCTTCTGGATGTAGCGGCCCAGGTGGCGGTCGGGCGCCCACAGGATCTTCTCGCCCTGGTCTTTCAGGTGCTTGACGATGGCCAGCGCGCACGAGCTCGTCACCATCCAGTCGGCGCGTGCCTTCACGGCGGCGCTGGTGTTGGCGTAGACCACCACCTTGCGGTCGGGGTGGGCGTCGCAGAACTTCGTGAAGTCGTCGGCCGGACAACCCAGGTCGAGCGAGCAGGTCGCGTCCAGGTCGGGCATGAGCACGGTCTTGTCGGGCGACAGGATCTTGGCCGATTCGCCCATGAACTTCACGCCCGCCACGATCAGGGTCTGCGCGGCGTGGTCGCGGCCGAAGCGCGCCATCTCCAGCGAATCAGAGACGCAGCCGCCGGTTTCCATGGCCAGGTCCTGCAGGTCGCCGTCGACGTAGTAGTGCGCCACCAGCGCCGCGTTGCGAGCCTTGAGCAGTTCGGCGATGCGCGCCTTGGTGGCGGCCTTGGCTGTGGGGCTCAGCGGGGCGGGCACGCGGGCCCAGGCGTGGGCTGTGCAGGTGGCGCCCGAGGCGTCCTGCAAGTCATAGTCGTAGCTGACGGTGTTGGGGCTGTTCATGGCGCTGTCAGGTGGGGGCGTGGGCGGTGCTTGCAAGCGGGCGAATGGCTGGCGGCTCTGTTTGGGATGGGGCCTTCAGAACATGAGTCAGAACCGAGGTCGATGTGGCCGTGAAGGAGGTGGCTGACCACGGCGCAAACGGCGTCGGTCGATCCAGGCCACCAGCTCGCAAGACAGCCACACGGCGTAGAAGGCAAAGATCACGTCGCTCAGGAAGTGTCCGCCCTGCATGATGCGCCCCGCACCGATGACCGCACCGCTGACGAGGCCGATCAAGAGCCAGCGGCGACGCCAGACAGGCCCGCAGGTCAGGCCCAGGCCCATCAGTGCGAAGCCGGTGGCTGCATGGCTGCTGCAGAAGCTGCGATGCGCCTCGGGGTTGGTGCCGATCTCGAATGGGCCTTGGAAGGTTTCGGGGCCGCCGAAGGCCTCGACCTGCACCGGGCGAGGGCGGCCCACCGTGTTCTTGAAAACGCCCTCGATCAGCAGCCCAGGCCCTAACAGGGCAGCACACAGGAACACCGTCGAAACGTGGCGCCACGGGCCCCGGCAACGTTCGGCTGCATCGGCTCGCCCCATCAGGGCCAGCAGCCTGGCGAGCCAGGGCGCCAGCATTGCGTGCAAGGCCGCGAGCAGCGCCAGCGCCCGCCCGATGGGGGGCGTCCAGTCATAGAGGACCAACACCAGCGGATCTTGCGCGTGAACGAAGCCACGGGCGGCATCGTAGTAACGTGACGAGACGATGAGGTCGAGCGCCGGGAACTTGGCATACACCGCGATGGCGAAGAAAAGCACCGCCCAGATCAGGCGGGTGTCCATGCCGGCGTCTTCATCGATCGCCAGGTCGCGAGGCTCGTCGGACATGCGCGGTCAGGGGGTGTCAAGCACAGGGGCGCTGCTGCCAGCCTGCTCCATGTATGTCTGCTGGTTGTAGCCCAGGAAACCACGCAGCAGAAAGGCGTGCACTTCGACGAAGCGCTTGTCGGCCACCTCGATGCTCACCGATTTCATCGGCCGCACGATCGCAAAGCGCGATGTGATGTCATCTGGCCTTGGGTTGGCGCTCAAGAGCAACACATCCGGGCCGATCTTGTTGGGCAGGCTGTGTTGCAGCAGGTAGTGGTTGTCGCGTTTGCCCTCGGGGTTCCAATAGAAGGCACGCACCTTGTGCTGACGCCAGTTGTAGAGCGCCTGGGTGATGAGCAGGCGCTGGTCGGTCAGGATGGGCAGGCCCGAAATGCGCGGCTCCGTGACGACGGGCTCCAGTTGTTGGAAGGCCTCGTTCCAGCCACGCATGCGCACCAGCACATCGAGCTTCGGGTTGACCGGGGCAGAGAGGATGTCGCGGGCGTGCAGCGCCAGCGAGGTCAGGGCCACGTTGCTCAGCAAGATGGCAATCAGCCATCGCTGCGGGCGCGGCGCGGAAAGCGGCACCAGCGGCGCGCTCAACAGCGAAGCCAGCAGCAACGTCAGCCCGACCATGGCTGGCGCAGCCCAGTTCACGTGGGCACCGCCCATGAGTGCCTGCACCGCCGCGATGCCCAGCAAGGGCAGGCTCAGCATCCACAGAAACCTGTAGCTCGACACCGATGCCAGGTAATAGGCCGATGTGCGGGCCGCTGCCTTGCGGGGGGGCTGCGTGCCAGGCGGCAGGCTTTGCCCGCCCATGGCCGTGGTGTGCGCCCATTGGCTGGGCGGCGAAACCTGCGTGCTCGCGGCCCACAGGCTACCCGGGGCCACGGGCGTGCTCGGCATGTGCCGTGAGCGCCACCACAGCCACACCGCAGCCAAGGTGGCCACCGGTCCCAGCATCATCAACTGACCGCCAAGGAACTCGAGCAACTTGAGCACACCGCCCGAGCGCTCGGATTGCGTGGTGAGCTCGGCTGTGTGCTGCAGCGTCGGGAAGCCGTTGTGCGCGTTCCAGACCAGGTTGGGCGAGACGATCACCACCGTCAGCAGCACGGCCACCCAGGGGCCGACTCGCCACACGCCACGTCGTGGCCCATGAACCGCCCACAGCACCCAAACGGCCGTGATGGCGAAAGCGGCCATCGTGTACTTGCTCAGCACGCCCACGCCACAGGCGATGCCCAGCAGCACCCAGTGGTGAAAGCGGTTGGTGACCTGCGCACGCCAAAGCGCCCAGGCCGCCAGCGTCCAGCACAGCAACAAAGGTGCATCCGTGCTGGCGAACAGGCCCATCGTCCCGACCATCGGCATGCACAGGAACAAGGCTCCCGCGACGATGCCGGTGCGCACGCCGCTGCTGGTCGGCCACAAGGCCCGCGCCAGCCCGACCATGGCAAGCGCAGTGGCTGGATAGATCAGCATGGACAGCAGCTTGACGCCGATGACACCGTCACCGAATAGCGTGGTGCTGAGGCGGATGATCCCCGCGATCACCGGTGGCTTCGAGTAATAGCCCCATTGCAGGCTGCGCGACCAGTCCCAGTATTGGGCCTCGTCGAAGAACAAGGAAATCCCGCTGTGATGCACAACCCAGACGCGGTAGAGCAGCAGAGCCAAGGCCAGCCCGATCAAAGCCCACAGCCGTGGCCCCCAGATGGCGGGCCAACGCTGCCCCGTTGATTTGCGGACTTCGACGGAAGGCGACGCGGTGACGGGCGTTGGGGCGGTCATGGCTGATGCGGGAACGGCTGGTACGGCGGGGCGGGACAGCGAAGCGTGCAGGCCTGGGCGTGTTCTCAGCTCGGCTGATGCCAGGCGGATTCTGCGGCCAGTTCAGGCCCCTGGCTGGTGTGGTATGGCGCCACATCGCCCCGATCGTAGTAAATGCGGATCAGCAGCTCGGCCAACACCCCCGTTGTGAGGAACTGCAGACCGCCCAGCACGCAAAAGAAACCCAGCCACAGCAAGGGCCGTCCGCCGATCTGTTCGCCGAACATCTTCAGCACCGCCAGGTAGGACAGGATCAGCATGCCCAGCAGCCCCACGCCCAGCCCCACGCCACCAAAGAAGTGGCCAGGGCGACCCGAGAAGCGCAGGAAGAAGTTCACGGCCAACAGGTCCAGCACCACGCGCAGCGTGCGTGAAATGCCGTATTTCGATTCACCGTGCACACGTGCGTGGTGGCTCACCGGCTCTTCTGCCATGCGAGCGGGCGAAGTCACCGTCGCCATCCAGGCCGGGATGAAACGGTGCATCTCGCCATACAGGCTCACGCGCTTGAGCACGCTGGCGCGGTAGGCCTTCAGGCTGCAGCCCAGGTCCTGGAATTCAAGCTGTGTGACCTTGCGGATCAGGCGATTGGCGATGCGCGACGGCACCTTGCGCAGCCACAGGCCGTCCTGGCGGTTCTGGCGCCAGCCGGCCACCAGGTCCATGTCGTCCTTGAGCAGGCGGGCCACCAGCTTCGGGATGTCCTTGGGGTCGTTCTGCAAGTCGCCATCGAGGGTCACGATGACGTCACCGCGCGCGGCGTCGATGCCGGCCTGCATGGCTGCCGTCTGGCGGAAGTTGCGCCACAGGTGGATGGGGCGCACGTGCGGGCCGCGCAGGCGGGCCTGTTCATCGAGCGCCTGCTGCGTGCCATCGCGGCTGCCGTCGTTGACGATCAGAAGCTCCCAGGGGAAAGCGTAGTCCGCCAGCGCCTCGTGCACAGCAGTCACGAAGGGCTCGACGTTTTCCACTTCGTTGTACATCGGCACCACGATGGAAAGGCGGTGCATGGGCACGTTGGCCAGGGGGGATGCTGGGGCAGCGGCGGCGATCACGGCGGTGTTCATGGGTTCTTCTTGTGTCTTCGAGGATTCAGCGTGTGGCAGGGGCCGGCTTGAGTCGGGTCAGCAGGAGCGCGACCACGCCAGCAACGACGGCGCACACCAGGAAGCAAAGGTGCAGCGCGATGGCCGCCGGGATGGCCTGTGCAAGCTGGGCTGAGGCTGCTCCCAAGTTCGTGGCCATGCCAGCCCAGACGCCGGCTTCATAGGTACCGAAGCCTGCGGGGCCTTGCAGTGGCACGATGGCCGCCAATTCTCCACCCAAAGCGCCGGCCCAGGCGACCACCACCCGGGTGTCGGCGATGCAGGCCAGCAGGATCGCGCCGGCGGCCAGCTTGACCACCCAGTTCGACAACGTCAGCAGCCATGCTGCGGCCCGATGGTGGGCGGATTCCAGCAAGGCGTGGCGGAGTTTGTTCAGCCACCGCCCCAGCAAACCGTCTGGCACCGATGCATCGCTGGGATGTCGGCGGTCCCAGGCCCGCAGCGAAGCCAGGAGCACCGTCCAACCCAGCACGATGGCGATCAGACCGGCCGCACGCCAGGGCCACGGCAGGCCCGGCCACAGCACGATGCCCAGCCCGACCAACACGGTGATGTCCTGCAAACGCATCCACAGCAGGCAAGCGACGGCCCGAGCCACCGGGTAGCCCAGCTCCCGCGATGCCAGCCACGGAAAGCTGAGTTCGCCCGCGCGCATGGGCAGCAGGTTGACCGCAGCGTTGTGCATGAGGATGACCCGCAGCGCGTCGGTGCGCAGCCCCAGCCAGCGCCTCGGAGGCGCCTGGTGGTTGTCCAAGTCAAGCACTACCTGCAGGCGCGCACCCCGCAAGGCATAGCTCAGCAGCAGGCCTCCCAGCGTCAGCCCCCATGTCGTGGTGTTGGGGCGCATCAGCGCGTCCTTCGCCTGGGCCAGTGGCACGTGCTGCAGCAGCCAGCCCAGCAGGCCGAGGCCCAGCACCCAGGCCAGCACCATTTTCAGGCGCGAGCGAGGCGTGACGGCGGAAGAGGCTTCTGGGGAATTCACGAGGCGGCAGCGATCCGGCAAACCCAGGATTGTCGCGCACAAAACAAAAGGCGGGCCGAAGCCCGCCTCGCGGAAGTAGGCAGCGTCACTGCGCGCCTTCGCGGAAGAGCACCACGCTCACGGTTTCGAACAGCACCAGCAGGTCCAGGAACAGCGAGTTGTTTTTGACGTAATACAGGTCGTACTGGTGCTTGTGCAGCGCGTCCTCGACCGAGGCGCCGTAGGCATAACGAACCTGGGCCCAGCCAGTCACGCCCGGCTTGACGCTGTGGCGCACGTCGTAGAAGGGGATCTGGTCACGCAGTTGGGCCACGAAAGAAGGGCGCTCAGGGCGCGGCCCCACCATGCTCATTTCACCCTTGAGCACCGACAGCAACTGCGGCAACTCATCAATGCGGGTCTTGCGGATGAAACGGCCCACGCGCGTCACGCGGCTGTCGTTCTTCTTGGCCCACACGGCCACGCCGTCTTTCTCGGCATCGGTGCACATGCTGCGGAACTTCAGGCACATGAAGCCCTTGCCACCCAGGCCCACGCGCTCTTGGCTGTAGATCACCGGGCCGGCGCTTTCCAGCTTGATGGCGATGGCGGTGATCACCATGATGGGCGATGCGAGGGTCAGCAGCAGCGCGGACGTGACCACGTCGAAGACACGCTTGACCAGTGCGCGCGTGCGATCTTGTGCAAAACCACGGCCATACACAAGGAAGCTGGCCTTCAGGCTGTCGACAGGCACCTCACCGGTGGTCTGCTCGTAAAAGGTGGCCAGGTCCATCACAGGGATGCCCTGGATGCGGGCTTGCAGCAACTGATCCATCGGGACGTTGCCGCCGCGCTGTTCCTTCACGGCCACGATGATCTGGTTGATGTCGTGCTTGTTGACGATGTCGTCAATGGAGGTGTCGCGCGAGAAAATGTTGAAGCGCTTGTCATCGCCCGGCAGCACCGACTGGCCAGCGGGATAGAACCCGACCACCGAGTGGCTGGTGCGGCGGCGCGACTTCAGGTCGGCGGCCACGGCGTGGGCCTCGTTGCCGGTGCCAACGATCAGCACGCGCTGCTGAACCAGCGAGCCGTGCCATGCGGTCAGCAGCAGGCCGCGCACCAGCACCAGGCCGACCATGAGGTAGGCGATGGCGAAACCCATGAGCTGAGGCGCCTGCGTGCCGTCAACCAGGGTCTTGACCGCGAGGTGGTAGGCGATGGGGGCGCCGATCAGGCACCCGAGCACGGCGCGGCCCAGTTTGGTGCGGGCGGTGTGGCGGGTGGCGCCTTGGCGGTAGACACCCACGAGGCCGCAGTGCAGCGGAATCAACAGAGCGAAGCCGAGGCCGGAGCGCAGCACGGTGGAGACACCCAGCGCATCCCCGTCACCATAAAAATGCGCGAGTGTGAGCACGCCCAGCATGATCGCCAGGAAGCTGGTGAGGCTGTCCGCGATCAACTCGGCCAGGGTGGCCATCGAAATGTGGTGTTGGAAAACCCGCAGCATGTGGAGCCTCTCTGTCGCGCCGTTTTGCACAGGCAGGGCCTGCAACGAATGACCCGCTTTGGTAAGATTTTGTAAGGCCCTGATTTTCGGCGGGATGGAGGCGTGCCAATATCCTCCGTTCGTGGGGGACCCCTGGACATTAGGGGGATCAGTGTGGCTTTGGTCACGACTTACCCCTTTTGGTTAGGGGTTTGACCTAGGGTTGTGTGGCGCGAGGTTGTCGCTGTTTCCACCATGCGGCAAGGTGATCGGCCGTGCGCTGGGCCGACAGCCCGTCCCAGAACTTGGGCAGGCGACCCTTTTTGCCTCCCCCTCGGATGACCTCGGCGACAGCTCGGTGAATGAGGCTGCTGTTGCGACCCACGGCGATGTTGGTGCCTTGCTCGACCGTGATACGCCTTTCGGTGTAGTTGTTGAGGGTCAGGCAGGGCACGCCGAGGATGGTGGCTTCCTCCTGAACGGCCGACGAATCGGTCAGCACGCAGGCGGCGGTCCCGATCAGCCCCATCATCTTGAAGTAGGGGATGATCGGCAGCAGTCCGATCTGGTTGGGCGAGGCACCCTCCAAAACATGGTTTTCCTCGATCCAGGCCCGGGTGGCATCGGTCATTGGCCAGATCAGCGGCATGTCTCGCGCAACCGATTTCAGCGTGATCACCAGTTCCAGCAGTGCTTCCGCGTTCTGGGCGATGCCCTGATCCTGGAGGTAGACCACGGCGTAGCCTCGGCCAGCCTTGAGCAACTCCGGCGACTGGTTGAACTGCCTCAAGGTGTATTTGGGCGGTGCGGCCTGGGACAGCATGGCGCGCATCGTGTCCATCATCAGGTTGCCCACGAAAACCACCCGGTCGGCGGGGATGCCTTCGCGCGTGAGGTTGTCGTGCGCCACCCATTCAGAGGTCAGCAGCAGGTCGGCCATGTGATCGCTCATCATGGCGTTGATCTCCTGGGGGCGGCTGCGGTCAAAACTGCGTAGGCCCGCCTCCAGGTGCAGCATCGGGATGCCCTGTCTATGCGCGGCCAGCCCCGCAGCCAGGGCAACGTCTTCCCCACCCTGAACAATGACCGCAGCAGGCCGGTACTCGTGCAGCAGGTGATCAATCTGGCGCATCGCGTCAGCTGTTTGCGCGATCGGCGAACCGCTGGGCAAGCGGATGGCCACGTCCGGCGCGGCCAGGCCCATGTGTTCACACCATTCGGACGTCAGCTCGAAGCGTCCCGGGGCGTCGATCAGGAGGGTGCGCAGCGGAGGCAGATCCTCGCGGCTGAGAAAGGCGCGTTGCAGGGCGGCTGCGCGAACGCAGCCTGCGCGGGACGCCGTAACCATCAACACGTGGGGAAGCGCATCGGCACCCGATCGGCTGTACTGCGGCGTGGCGAACTGAGGCTGCAGTGGCGCTTGGATCACGTTGTCGGTGAGCGTGACCATGCTCGCGTTGGCGTTCCCAGGCTGGTACCCCGAGGGGGCCAGCTGGGGCTCGCGAGCCTGGCTCGGTGACAAGGGGGCCATGCCAGAGCCCGCAGGTGCGGGGCTGGGAGTCACCTCACCGATCTCGGCACGGATCTCCAATGCGACGCGGGCGATGTCGGCTGCGGTGACGATGTGCCCTTCTGCCAGGAAGGTGGCCAGCAGCACCCGGTTGCACAGCAAGTTGATGCGGCGGGGGATGCCGGACGTCCACTGGTAAATCTCGTCGAAGGCGTCGTCGTCAAAGTGCGGGTTGTCCTGCCAGCCGACCTTGTGCAGGCGGTGCTCGATGTAGCGGCGTGTCTCCTCCCGGTCCATCGGGCCGAGGTGGTAGGACGCGATCACGCGCTGGCGCAACTGCTCCAGGCTGCGCGAGAGCAGCATGTCGCGCAACTCTGGCTGGCCAATGAGGAAGCTCTGCAGCAGCGCTTGATTGCCGAACTGGAAGTTCGAGAGCATGCGCAGTTCTTCGATGGCGTCGCGGCTGAGGTTCTGTGCCTCGTCGACGATCAGCACGGCGCGCTTCTTTTGCGTGGCCAGCAGTGTGAGATAGGCCTCCAGCGATGCGATCAGCTCGGCCTTGGTCTGCCCCTTGACGGGCACGCCGAAGGCAGTGAGCGCCGAGCGCAGCAGGTCGCCAGCCTCGAGCTGGGTGCTCACCAGCTGTGCGGCCACGACCTTCTCGTTGTCGATGTCGCTGAGCAGGGTCCGCACCAGCGTGGTCTTGCCCGCGCCGATGTCGCCCGTGACAACGATGAAGCCCTCGGCCTGATAAAGGCCGAATTTCAGGTAAGACAGGGCGCTGTTGTGCCCCCGGCTGTCGAAGTAGAAGCTGGGGTCTGGGTTGAGCAGAAAGGGGGCGCCGTTCAGGCCGAAGTACGACTCGTACATGCGTGATGCCTCAGAAGCGGTGCTCCAGCCGAATGTTGGCGCTGTTGATTTCGGTGCGGGCGTCGTCCGGCGAGGTCACGGAAGTGGCCGTGCTGCGCAGCATGCTGACGCCGCCTTCGATCACTGTCCAAGGCGACAGCCTGATGCCCAGCCCCAGGGTCCAGAGCCATTCGCGCCGAGAAACGCCGAGTGCGTCTCGTGCTCGGCTCCAACGCAGGCCCGCAGACGGTGTCACATCCGGTGTCAGGCGGTACGAAATGGTTGCGCCGTTGTAGCGACTGCGGTCGGTTCCTGGCAGCACGCCCGGCGCGGTGAGCAGGGCGCGCGACTGGAAACGCCCCGAGGTCAGGTTCAAGGTGCTGCGCACGCCTTCGTACGTCACACGCAGGGCGATGTTGCGTTGTTGTGTCAACGCGGAACTGGCAACTTCGTTGCGCGACGCTGTTGCTGGTGGCGCGCTGGCATCGGTGTTGCCCACAGTGGGCGCACCAGGCGTTGTCGTGTTCACCGCACCCGAGGACGATGGGTTGGCTCCGGGGGTGGTGATGACACCCGGTGCGTTGCGGACGGTGGTCTGGGAACTAATCAGGGCGAAGGTTGTGCGGCGAAGGCTGTGCGAGAACTCTGTGTTCCAGTTCTTGCCGGACTCGTGCGATTCGTAGCGCCCGCCCAGCGTCGTGCGAGGCGTGGGATGCCAGGTGACGAGGAAGCCACTGAAAGGCCCGTCGAAGTCGCGCTCTGATGCCAGGCGGGTGCTCGCTGTCTCTTGTGTGAGCCGACGGCGGTCTCGTTCGGTGCCAGCGATCAGGCCGACCTCGAGTTCCTGATACCAGCTGTACAGCAGGGTTCCACGCAGGACGCTCTGATGGGTTTCGCCGCGTTCGTTGGTGGCGGGCAAGCTGGCGGACTGCGCTGGCGTGTCGTTGTCGGTGCGCTCGTTCAGCGAGTTGGCTTCGAGCGAGTAACCGAACGGCGCGGGCCGGCTCAGCCATGCCAATTGCGCGCTGCCGGTCCGGGTGCGTGTCGTGCGTTGTTGGTCTTCTTGGGGATCGGTGCGTTGCAAATCGCCGTTCACCCGGGCGATCACGGTCTGGCGTTCGTTCAGTCGGCGCTCCAGGTAGGGGCCGAGATGGGCGCGGGTTTCCGTGGCGGAGTTGTTGGTGCTGCCCGATGTCGAGCCAACCGAGCTGACCGATGGCTTGACTTGCTGGGCCTGCAAACTCGCATCCAGGCCCACCCCTTGTTCGGGCAGAGCCGTGCGCCAGCGGACCAAGCCATCGGGCAGGATGCGGTTGGAATCGGTGCCCTGCAAGCGCTGCTCCACCAGCAGGCCGAAGCGGCCTTCCACGGTGGTGGTGGCGCCCTTGTGCTGGAACAGCAGGGACGGATTGACGGTGACGATGTCTTCGGTTCGGCGCACTTGCCCAGGGGCATCACTCACGCCGTCGGCGTTATCCGTGTGCTCCAGTTTGACGCCGAGAACGGGCGTCACGCTTTGGGTGCGTGTTTGTGCTTGAGCTTCGCCATGCAGCAGCGCGCCTCCCGTCCAGAAGAGCAGGCAGGCGGCTTTCAGGGCCTCACGGTGCGTAATAGCCATAAGCCGTGCTGCCTTTCGGTCCGCGGTATTTGTTCAGGAGGCCCAGCACCAGCGGGTGGTTCTCCACCGTGGCGTAGGCCTGCTTGACGAGTGAAACAGGGGTGTTGTTGGCTTCCGTCACCAGCACAACCTGCCCCATGTGAGAAGCCAGCACCCGGGACTCGGTGGTCGACAGCAAGGGCGGGGTGTCAAAGATGATGATGCGATCTGGGTACTTGCTGGCCAACTCGGACAGCAACTGGTCCATGGCATCGCTGGCGAGCAGTTCGGTGGAGCGCGAACTGGCCGTGCCTGCGGGCAACAAGGTGAGTTTGGGGATGTTGGTGCGCAGCAGCACGTCGGGTAGCTGGGTCTGCGGTGTTTCCAGCAGATCGAGCAGGCCGTGGCTGGCCTGTACACCAATGCGTGCGAGGGCTGATGGCCGAAGCACGTCGGCTTCGACGAGCAGCACGGTGTGGTCGAGCTCCATGGCGATGCTGATGGCCAAATTGAGCGAGGTCTGGGTCTTGCCCTCGCCGGCCATCGCGCTGGTCACCATGATGAGGTTGGCGCGGTTGGGGCGCATCGGCCCTTCTTGGCGTACGTTCTCCAGCAGCGGTCGCTTGATGATGCGGAATTCTTCTTCCAGTTGCGAACGCGGCTGACCCGGCACGAGCAGACCAGCACGCTGCATGCGCAGCAGGTCCAGGGTCACTTCGCGGCTGCGGCGTTCACCCGGGGATGCTGAGTTGGCATCAGATGCTTGGCTGTGGACGGCAGCGCGCCCTGGGGCTTGTGGCTGGGGCTGCTGCGTATTCGGCGTTGCCTGGGCGGTCGTGGCGGTTGAGCCGGTTTGCTCACCGGTGGGAGAGGCCTGCATGCCCGTGGCGGCTGAGGATCCGCCGCCGGCTTCATGGGTGGCGGGCTGCTCGGATGTTTCCTGCAGCAAGGGCACGCCCGCGCGGCGCAGTTGTTCCAGTCGTTTGGCGGCTTGTTCGATCGTGTTCATCTTCGCGACCTCAAGGCAGCCACTGCTGTTTGACCACGATCAGCCAGCAGATGTTGAAGAGCAGGAACATGCCTACCACGCCAAAAAACAGGCGGTTGGCTCGTTGGACAGTACCCGAAGTGATCGGGTTGATGACCAGAGACGCGGAGCCGAGGATGGGGCGTCCACCGATCTCCCGCAGGCTGCGTGCATCCTGCACGGTGGGAAAGACCTGAGTCAGGCCGAAGGCGACACCGAAACCGGCCGCGATCGACACCAGGAAGCCAAGCATGGCCACCAGCATGCGGCTGGGGCGGGCCGGAGTGGGCGATACACGCGGCGGTTCGACGACACGGAAATCAGCCACCTTGGTGGTCAGGTCGATCTTCTCGCCGAGCGAAGCAGACTCACGACGGGCGACCAGCTCTTCGTAGTTCTTGCGCACGATGGTGTAGTCGCGGTTGAGCTGGCTGAGCTCCGCCTCGACCTCGGGCATGCGGCCCGCCATCGCGCGCGCTTGTTCCAGCTGTGCCTGCTGCGCCGACAACTGCCCTTGCAGTGATGCCACCTTGGCTTCGGCCTCTGCCAGGGCCACGCGGATGCGCTGGAAGACCGGACTTGTGGGAGCCGGGCCCCGCTTGCCATCGCTGCGGCGGGCGTCCTGTTCGGCCTTTCGCTGTTGCTCGAGTTGCGCGATGGTGCGCCGAGCGGCCATGACATCGGGGTGTTGGTCGGTGTAGCGGCGCAGGAGCTCGTCGAGCTGGCGCTTCTGGGCATCCAGGCGAGAATCGGTGTCGCTTTGCACCGGCGCCATGCCGGGCACCATGGCCTCGACCGGCATGGTGGGGTCTTCCTGTGAGAGTTCCCGCTTGAGGGCGTCGCGGGCCTGCGCGGCGGCCTGAAGTTCCACCCGCAAGCGGTTAACTTCCTCGGTCGAGGCAGACAGGCGGGCGAAGTGATCCTGGTTGGATGTACCGGTCAGGCCGAAGTTGCGCAGCTTGAAGTCCTTGAGCCGGTTTTCGGCTTCCATCAGCTTGGCCTCGTAGGACTTGATTTGGTCGTCCAGGAAGCGGCGGGCTTGTTCGGAGTCGCGTTGCTTGTCGGTGATGCCCGAACTCACGAACAGTGAAACGAGTTCGTCGACGATGATCTGGGCCCGTTGCGGGTTGATGTCGCGGTAGGTGATGGCGAAGAGGTTGGCGTCTCCGCTGGGCAGCACCTTGATTTCGCGGGTGAGCCGGTCGATGGTTTTTTCCCGGTCAGCCGGGCTGAGGTTCTGCAGGCCAGCGCGGGGCGAGGTGATGAGCCGTTCGACGTTGGGGCGACTGATCAGCGTGCGCGCCAGCATGCGGACCTGCTGGTCGACATCGGGCTGGAACGCCAGGCCGTTCATCAGAGGTTTGAGCACGGTCTGGGTGTCGACGAACACCCGCGCCGAGGCTTCGTAGCGGTCGCGCACCACCAAGGTGACCGCAGCCATGCTCAGGACCGCGATCGCCCATGCGGCAGCAACGCCCAGCCAGCGGCGTTGCCACATCGAAACCAAGATGCCGGAGACTTGTCTGAAAAGCTCGTCCATACAGGCGATACGTGTGGGTCCGCAGGCGACGAGGCCGCCGCCTAGCTCATGGACCCTGGGTCAGAACCAGCTCTGGGGGATGATGATGATGTCGCCAGGGCGGACTTCCACGTTGGCGGAGATGTCGCCTCGGCGGATCAAATCCTTCAACCGGATGCTGTAGGGTTTGCTTTTCTCCGCGCCGCGCACGAGCACGGCGGCGTTGCCGTCGGCGAACTCGGTCAGTCCTCCGACTTGGATCATGACGTCGAGCAAGGTCAGGTTCTGGCGATACGGCACCGACTGGGGGCGGGCGGCTTCACCGACGATGCGGATCTGCTCGGTAGAAACGCCTTGGAAATTGTTGACGATGACCGTCACCACCGGCTCGCGAATGTACTTGGCCAGGGCTTGTTCGATTTCGCGCGACAGCTCATCGGGGCGGCGACCGGCAGCCTGGATGTTCTCCACCAAGGGCAGTGAGATGCGGCCATCGGGGCGCACGGTGATGTTCGATGACAGATCCGGATTGCGCCACACAACGATGGAGAGTTGGTCCAACGCGCCGATGCGGTAGGACTGCTCGACGTTGTCTGCGGTGGCTGGGGCTGGAGGATGGCTTTGGAAAGACCCGCAACCAGCCAGTCCCGCAGAGAGGGCCAAGGCGATCAGCCAGAAATTGCCGGCTCGGCGAATGGAACGGGGCGACGTCATCTGGAAACCCTCTTCTGGTTTGAAATCCCTGCCGCCTCAGGTCAGGCGAGCAGCCGGATGGACAAGGATAGGCTCAAATGCCTGCTCGTGGGGTGGGCATTGTTGCGGCGCCACATCGGCGCAGCGACAAGATTAGAGCATGCCCGGGCCATCCCGTTGGCAGGATTGCAGACCGCAGCCCCGTGGATCCGGGGTGAAAAAAGCCCGCCAGAGGCGGGCTTGAGAAGGGAGAGCTCTTGGCTTACTTCACCGGCGGGGCAGTCACCGGCTCGGCCATGGGGGCCAGCTTGCGATCGGTGATGCCTGTGGGGAGGTTGCCGTTCAGCAGGGCATAGGGCGACGAGCTGGTGGTCAGGAAGTTGCCATTGGCCATGTCGACGAAGCCGGGGCTGGATGTGTTCTTGGTCAGGCCATTGACGGTTGCGCCATCGATCACGGTGTTGGTCGGGATGTTCACGCCATTCCACTTGGTGCCGGTTGCCAGGTTCGTGCCGCCGTAGGGGTCCACGGTGTGCGCGAAGTTGTTGGTCCAGTTGGATTGGTAGTCAGCGCGGCCTTGGTAGTAGAACAGACCGATCGGTGCAGGCGTTGCGCCAGCTGTGGCGGGTGCCGAGTACAGCAGGTTGTTGCGTGCAACCACGGTGGTCGGGGCGCGTGTGTTCAGCAGGTCGATCAGGGGGACGGGCTGGAACTCGAAGTAGTTGTTGTTGCGCCAGAAGGATTCGTTGTTCACGAACGAAGCCACGCGGTTGTTGTAGAAGTACAGCTTGCCTTCACGCGGCTGCTTGTTCGTGCCCATGCCACCGTCACCATGGCCGACGATGGCTTGCAGGTATTGGCGGGTGACGAGGATGTTGCTGTAGACGAACGCGTTGGCCACGAGCTTTTCGCCAAGCGAGTCAACTTGGACGCTCTCGTAGTCGACGTTGGACTCAGGGTCACGCAGCGCGATCAGGTCGGCGCCGCCTTCGATGTAGTTGTAGCGGAAGATGACGCCAGCCGAGCGTTCCTTGATGTTGTCACCATTGCTGCCGTTGATCGGGGGGGCAAAGTAGTTGTACTCGTAAACGGTGCCGATGGCTTCCGTGTAGGCGTTGTGTTCGCTGAAACTGCCAACGTTGCCGTTGCCATGGAAGTGGTTGCGGGCGATCAGCAGGTTGCGCGTCTGGAGCCATTCGCCGCCGGTCGAGTTGGCGAAGATGCCCAGGCCGTTGTCGCCCAGGTCGCACTTGGTGATGGCCACCTTCTCCGCGCCATAGATCGAGATGCCTGCGGAGAAATTGCCCCAGGTGCCCGTGCTGCCGGAGAGGTTGGTGACCTTCTGGGGAGGGCGGGCGTTGCGGATCTTCAGCCCGGTGATGTGCAAGTAGCCAGGCTTGTAGTTGCTGGAGCGGTTGACTGCACTGGCGCTCGGGGTGCTGATGATGATCATCGCAGCGGAATCGAGGCCGGAGAGCGCGCCGGTGTTCTTGGGCATCACGGCGTTGGTGCCATCCAGGATGGGCAGTTCACCATTGGGGCCAGCAACGCCCTGGATCGTGATCCACTTGTTGGCGCGGCCTCGCGAAGCCAAGTAAATGATGTCTTTGTACGGTGTGCTGCTGTAGTAGATGTTGACGGTGTCGCAGGGCAGCAGCGACAACCAAGGCACATCCTTCGGGGTGGCGTAGGTCTTGCCGGGGCCGACGTTGAATGTCATGCCCTCGCCAGCAGCACAGGCCGAGCGGCTCGGGTAAACGGGCTGGTAATCCCAATTGGTGGGGTTTTCGTAGTTGTTCCAGTCCGGTGCGGTACGGGCCACGGGCGCGGTCGTTGTGGTCCCACTCGTAGGTGTGGTGGTTGTGGTCGTCGTCGTTGTCGTCGGAGTCGAAGTGCCGGTGCTCGAGGACGTGCGGGTGCCTCTGAGCTTTTCTGCTGCCGCCACATCTTCTGGTGTTTCGTTGCCACCGGTGGTTGGCGCGTCACCGCCACCGCCCCCGCCACAGGCGGTCAGCACAACTACAGATGCCAGCGAGGCCAGGAGCGCGGCGCGTGACAGAGGGGAGGGACGGTTGGGCATGCAGGACTCTCGAAGTAAGTGCGTTGCTGTGTGCTGGGGCGGTTTGGGAACCGTTGTGCCCCTTGCGATGAGATGACCGGGTTATCGATCGCCAGTGAGGCCATTCTCAAAGTTGCAGTACGCACTGGGGTGTGAGTCTGTCACAGATGGGAAGTAACGGACCGTAAGAATTGCTTTGGATTTTCGAGGAGGGCTATTCAAAAAAGCGTCTTCAGGCACTCATTCGGGGGGTGAGGGCGCGGCAGACTTCCAGGGTTTCCCGCGCGACGTCATCCCAAGTTCGTGACATGTTTTGGGAAATTGCGGGGCGATCCCACGCCTTTTCCAGGGTTTGGGTCAATGCGTCTGCCAACGCGTCTGCATCGCGCGGCGGCACCAGCCGGCCGTTCTCAGATGTGACGATTTCGGGGATGCCACCCACATCGGTAGCGACCACGGGGCAGCCACAGGCAAGGGCCTCAACCAAGACGTTCGGGTAGCCTTCGCTCCAGCTTGGCAGGGTCAGCAAATCGGCCGCATTGATGTATTGGGCCACTTTCTCCGGCAGCTGGCCCCCGGCCAGGATGATGCTGTCTTGCTGTCCGTGGGATGAGATGAGGTCTTTGAGGGCTTCAAGATAGGGGCCCTCGCCAATCAGGATGGTGCGCAGGTTGGGGTGCGATGAGCGCATTTTCGTGACGCTTTGCACCAGTTCGCGCAGACCTTTTGCCTCAATCAAACGGCCGACATAAATGACAACGGGCGCATCCTGGGGCAGACCGAGCGCTTCTCGGCAGTGGGCACGGTTTTGCGGATGAAAGACAGCGGTGTTGATGCCATTGACCACGGTGGCGCACTGCGTGGGGGCAACGCCGAATGTGTCGATCGCATGCCGTGTCATCGCTTGGCTGACGAACACAATGCGATCGGCGGCTTGAAGGGTTCGGCGGGTGAGCCAGGCGTTGATGCCTTGGCGGTCGTTGATGTCGGTGCCCAGTGCGCCGATGACCACGGGTTTACCGATTTTGCGCGCGACGTACTCGGCGCCGGCTCCTTCCGGGTATGTCCAATAACCGATCAAAACGTCGGGTGAATATTGGTCGATCCGTTTGAGTAAGGACATGCCTGCCGCCAGTCCGTTCGTAACACGGGAAATCAGCGGAATGGCGGGATATGTCACCGTTTCGATTTCAATACCGGGCAGCGAATATGAGTCGGCCATGACGACCGATCTGTGTCGGCTGGGTTGCAGCCAACTGGCCTGAGGGTATTGGGCCTGCGTCAGGAAAACGCGGACCTCTGCCTGGTGAGATAGCGCTCGGGTGGTTTCATAAATGAAACGCCCGCGTGTCATGTCCTGGGGCACGGGCAGGATGGGGGTGATGACAGCGATGCGGGTCATGCCGGGATGTGCTTGTTGTGCACGATGCGTTGGCGTAAGGGCTCTTCGAACCAGCGGAAGGAGATGTGGGCGACGATGGCGACGGCCACCATTGAGACCGCGATCGCCACGTCGGTGTTCAGTCCCAACCTGATCAATGCGTTGCGCACGGGGTGAAGCACCATGGGGTGGAAAAGGTAGATCCCATAGGAAATTCGGCCGACCCACGCCGCCCAGCGCGCATTCAGGATCCGGAACGCCAAGCTGCCAGGCTGATTGGCCGCCAGGATGACGATGGGCAGCGCCAAGGTAACCAGCCAGGATTCGATCGAGAAACCCACGACGTACTTCAAGACGTTCGTGCCCCGAAAGAAGTTGAAGCTCAGGATCACCAGGCCCAAACAGGCAAGCAGGACCCAGCCCCTGGCGGGCACCCTGCCCAAAGCGAGGCGAATCCTCTCGGAGGCAACGGCACAAGCCAGCAGGCCACCCAGGGCGAGCTGGTCTCCCCGTGTTTCCAGGGCTCGGTACAGGTATTCATCGGGCGCGCCAGCAGCGACCCAGCCCAGCCGGCATCCGATGAGTGCCAGGGTCAGGGCCAGCACACCATGCCAGGTGACTTTGACGTGGCGGTGGATCAGCAGCAGGCCCAGGGGCCAGAGCATGTAGAACTGCTCTTCCACGGCAAGCGACCAGCAGTGGGAGAGGTAGTGCGACGCCGCGCCAGTGAAGGCCTGGTAATAGTTCACGACGTAGGCGCTGCTGCTCCAGATCGCTCCCCAGGGCACGGGGCGGTGGGCCAAGGTCAGCAGCAGCAGCCCGACGAGCACGTAGACGTAAAAAACCGGCAGCAGGCGCGCTGCCCGGCGCAGGTAAAAACGGCCAAGATCGATGTGATCGTGCTTGTCCAGTTCGGCCAGCAGTCCACGGGTGATGAGGAATCCACTGAGCACGAAAAACAGCATCACCCCGAAGCCGCCGTCGAACAAGGGCAAGCCGAAGGGGCCGGCCCAACCAGAGTGGTCAGCGAGCACCAGGAAAACGGCGAGCGCGCGCAGGGCATCCAACCCTGGTATGCGCGCTTGGTCCAGCGCGGTCTGCAGGGCGTCTGCTGCCGGGGTGGGGGTTGCGCGTTGCAGGGAGGGGCTCATGGGCGTTTGTCCGCTTCGCGGTAAAGGCGTTCGTACTGGGCGCACAAGGTGCCCAGCGAGGCATGTTCGCGCGCCCAATGACGTGCGCCAGTGCCTAGATGCGCGCGCAGGCCAGCATCGCTCATCAGGGCCAGCAGCGCTTGGCGCAGGGCTGCGGCGTCGTCCACATCGAAGAGCATGCCTGTGCCACCTTCCTGGATGACCTCTACATTGCCACCCACCCGGCTGGCGAGCGAGGGCAGCCCGGTTGCGCAGGCCTCAAGCAGGGCGATGGAGACGCCCTCCGTCAGCGAGGGGAGGGCGAAAACATCCAGACCGGGGAGCAGGCTGGACACGTCGGAGCGGATGCCCGCCAGGATGACGTGACCATTCAGACCCAGCTCGCCGATCAGTTGTTCGAGCTGTGGTCGCAGGGGACCTTCGCCAATGATCACGAGCTTTGCCGTGGGGCATTGGGCCAGGACCTGCGGCCACTGACGGATGAGGCTGTGGTGGTTCTTGAGCTCGACCAAGCGGCCGACGCAGCCAACCACCACGTCTTCGCTAGAAAGCCCCAGGGCCATGCGGGCGGCGGCTTTGCGCTCGGGATTGATGCCGAAATCATCGACGGGCACGGCATTGAGCAGCGTCGTGGCCTTTGACGCTGGCACGTAGCCGTCGCGCACGAAGCGGTCATGCACCTGCCGGCCCACCATCGCCACACCTTGAGAGCGCCGCACGGACCACTTGAAGAGCCAGCGCAGTCGCCGGTTGCTTAGGCGAGTGCCCATGTCGTGGCAGGTGACCACCTGTGAAGGGCGATGGGGCATGCCGAGCAGGGCTGCGGCGGCGTAGTAGCTGGGTACGAAGTTGTGTGCGTGGACGGTGTCGATGCGATGCTCTCGGACAGCCTGCCTCAGCTTGCGCAACACCGCGAAGTCCAACGTGCCTTGCTTGTTGCCAACAATCACCGGTACGCCTGCGGCTTGCAGCTCGGTGATGAATCCGCCCGTCTGGTTGATGCTGAAGATGGCGACCCGTTGGCCCAGGCGGTGTTGGGCAACGGCCAGGTCGTGGACCAGGCGCTCGAGCCCGCCACGCTCTAGTGAATCGACCACATGGAGGATGCCTCGGGGCTCGGCTGCAAGGGGGCGGCGGGTGGCGGCGGGGGTGCTCATCGTACGGGTCAGTCGGCTTCAGCGGCCCAGCATGATGTTGTTGACGTTCACCAGCACGTAGAAGAACAGGATGGTGCCGATGGCCCAGAAGAAGGTGCGTGAGCGCCAGGGCATGGTCGCAGCCAGGGCAACGCCTTGCGCGGTGCCCTGCAGTTGCTTGCAGACGGCGTTCCACACGCCGATGCTGATCACCAGCAGGATGAACAGCTGGGGCTCGAAAGCGCGCGACAGGAACATGCTACACACGAAGAACCCGATGAAGGACATCTTCACCCGGGTTGCCCACAGCTGCTCGTCGGTGCCGGGCAGGGCGGCGTCGGCGGCGCGGCTGAGCTGGGTGAACACCATGATCACGAGTGCCAGCCAGACCCAGTAGCCCAGCAGGCCCAGCTCGCCGAAGCACACCACGAGCGTGTTGTGCGCGGTGTGGGTGTGGTGGTCGCTGAAGCGGTGGTATCCAACCCCGGCGATGGGGTAGGAAGTGAGCATGTTGAGGCCTTGGGCCCAGGCCTCGATGCGACCGCCGGCCGATTCATCCTGCGATGACACCGCCCGGCCGCCCGTGAAGTTCAGCGCCATGGCGCCGACGAAGATGCCCACCACCAGCCCGGCTGTCATGAGCGTGCCCAGTCGCTTGCGAACCCCCAGGAAGAACAGGGCGCTCAGGCCGAGCAGCGAGCCGCGTGAGCGCGTCAGGTAGATGGTGTAGAGCAGCAGGCTGGCGGTGGGCGCAAGCAGGAACAGGGTGCGCATCCAGCGTCCGGGCTGCCAGAAGGCGATCAGCATGGGCAGGAAGCACACCATGGTCTGGGCGTAGTCGTTTGGATCGCCCAGGAAGCCCACCGAACGAATGCGCCAAAGGTAGCGCCCGGAGGTGTCTAGCGCGGGGACGTCATTGGCCTCGATGACGGCCGCAAATCCGCTGTCCGGGCCGGTGCCGTTTTCCTTCATGGTGAGCGTGTCGACCATGAAGCCTGTGTGATAACACGCGATGCTCATGCAGGCCAGGATGGCCAGGCAGCCGATGATGACGGCTGCGGTGCTCTTGACCCGTTGCATGCTGGTGAGGTTCATGCCCGAGATGAAAAACAGCATCGGCGTGGGCAGGAAGGTGATCACCGCGCCAACGGCGTCTCCCACACCTGCGGCCATGGCATCGGAGATGAACACCATGGCGATGATTCCCCACATCAGCCGCTGGTGCTGCTTGCTCAAGGCGCTGCCGCCTTGCTTCTTCAGGTCGGAGATGGACAAGCCCAGCACGATCAGCATGAGCAGCAGCATGGGCCGCAGCGGCGCCAATTCCGGGGCGAAGAGCTCGAAGATGCGCAGGTAGGACAGCGCCATCAGCAGCAGGTACAGCTTGAAAGTCATGGCGCTCCCGCGGTTGATCGGGCCGGCGAGCCGTGCAGGCGTTCCTTCAGGCGCAGGAAGGGCTGTTCGATGAATCGGTAGGACAGCCACGCCGCTATGAAGCTCAGCAACAGGTTGAACGGGAAGCGCGTTTCCCAACTGTCGACCAGGAAGTAGAGGAAGGGCTCCTGCCAGAGATAGAGCGAGTAGCTCATGGCCCCAACCAGTGCCACGGGCTTGAGATTGGCGATGCGGCCAGCCCAGGCATCAGGCGTGCGCACCAGGTGCTGCAGGATGATGACGATGCCGAGGTTGCTGAGGACCTGCCCGCCGACGAAGGCGAAGGGCCGTGACACCAGCGCTGAGGCATAGGCTGCGCCGATGAGCAATGCCCCTGCGGCCAGCGGTGCGAGAGGGTGGGTCAGGAAGGCCTTGATGCGCGGCATGGCGCTCAGGCGTGTGTGCAACATCGCGGCCAGGCAACCCATGGCCAGGGCGTCGGCGATGGCCTGGAACTCGCGGTTGAAGGCGATCTCGGGCACATCAGCCCACAGGTGCATGGCGAGGCGGATGAGTGGGCAAAGCAAGATCACGGCGACGGCCACGCGAAGGCTGCGGCTGAGCCCTGCCAGCACCATCACGAAAGGCCACAGCAGGTAAAACTGCTCTTCGACCGACAGCGACCACAGATGGTTGTAATACCAGTTGTAGTCGTGGTTGTAGTTGGCGGTGAAGGTCAAGGCGTGCAGCAAGTGACGCAGGGGGGCGTCTTGATCCTGCGCGCGGGTGGGCACGCTCAGCGACAGGTCGATCCAACCGAGCTGGAAGGCCAGCCAGATCACGCCGATGTAGGTGAGTGCGGCAGGCAGGATGCGGTAGGCCCGCCGCAAGTAGAACTGGGCCAAGTCGATGCGGCCTGTGCGTGCGTGCTCGCGCAACATCAGGGTGGTGATGAGGAAGCCGGAAATCAAGAAGAAGAACCGCACACCGATGTTGCCCAGCGAGGTGATGGCGGGCTTGTCCATCCAAAGCGGAGCGCCATGTGTGGCCGCGACATGGCCGATCAGCACGAGCAACACCGAAAACGCACGCAGGCCGTCGAGCGAGGGGATGTGCCTGCTCAGGTCTGGAGGCTGGATGGCCGGGCTATGACGTGTCATGGCTTTGGCTGGGCGGCCGGTGTGGCGAGGATGGCGCGGCTCAAGCTCGTGGCGAGCAGGCGAGCGCCCTCATCGGTGAAGTGGACGAAGTCGGCGTAGTGCTCTGGACCGGGGGGCACAGCCTCGGTGACGTCGACCAGCACGGTGCCCCGCTCATCGTGGGCGACTCGCTTGATCACCTCGTTGGCGCGGTCCTCCATGTCAAGGAAGCCAGCCTCGCTCAGCTCCGGATAGAAGCGTCGCCATGCAACGAGCATGGGCCGGTTCTCGGGGGTGATGCGGTCGCCGAAGTGGTTGCCGTGGGTCAACAGGACAGGAACCGCGCCTGCACGACGGGCGCGCTCGACCACGCATCGCAAGTCTTTCTCGAAGCTCTGCATTGATGCGTCCGGCAAGCGGTCCATGACCTGCAGTTCGCGGGTGGCGTGCCAGATGCCAAACTCCTTGATCGCTGTCATCAAGGATTCAGGTGCCACTTGCTTGGCAACCAGTTCGAGCTTGCCTTTTAGGCGCAGACGATGCTCGCTGCTGGCATGGAGCTGAGCAGGCCAGGTCGCGGGCTGCTCGCAGAAAGGCTTGTCTACCCCGATGTACGCGGCTGGTGTCGGGTAGACAACGAGGTGGCTGGCCGGTGCCTTCTCAAGGATGCGGTCGAGGTAGCCCATGCGGCCGATGCGCAATCCCGGAACCGCCGCGTTGAGCACGTTGTAAGCCCCTGGGCGGGCCTCTTCCAGCAGGCGTTCGAGCTGGCGTGGGTACTCGTGCTCAGGGCTTTCGTAGATGCCGAAAGACTCCGAGGCACCGTAAATCAGGATGTTGTGCCGACCAGCGACGGGCTCGGGGCCACGGAAGCCCAGGCTGTTCATCTGCCACTTGCCGTAGTGGGCGCCCGGCTTGCCAGCCTTGACGCCTGGCGCGCTCAAGAACACGGTGTCGATGTCGTGGTTGCCCGTGAGCGGCGTGCCTTCGCGCAGCCAGTCGTCCAGGCGCGCCAGGGCCTCCAGCGTCAGCAGGAAGATCAGGCTGTAGGCCACCCAGCGGGCCACGGTTCGCAGGCGCATGACTCAGAACTGGAAGTAGACGAAGGACTGCGGCGTACCGCCCAGGAACACCGTCGCATAGAACATGCCGGCGTAGAGCACAGGTTTGAGCCAGCTGGGGATGATGGGCAGGCGCATGAACTGGAGTTCACCGCTGCGCCATTGCAGCCATTGCACGATCACCAGCGGCAGGGCGTACAGGCCGATCTTCTGCAAGGCCGCCACATCCAACCCATCGAAAGGCCGCGCCAACGCATGGCTCATGTCGACCACCTGGTCCAGCGAGGTCGCGCGAAACAGCAGCCAGCCATAGCAGGTCATGACGAACATGCACGCGATGTTGACCGCCAGCCACAGAGCGCGAGGCAGGGGAATGGCCTGTTCGAAGCGTTTCAGATAAGGGCTCAGGTAGCGGTGGATGCACAGCAGGCCGCCATGGTAGAAGCCCCAGAGCACGAAGTTCCAGGCCGCGCCGTGCCACAGGCCGCCCAACACCATCGTGATCATCAGGTTGCGGTACGTGAAGAGCGTGCCGCCTCGGTTGCCGCCCAGCGACTTGTAGAGGTAGTCGCGCAGCCACTGCGACAGGCTGATGTGCCAACGCCGCCAGAAATCGGACGGATTGGTCGCGAAGTAGGGCAGGTTGAAATTCAGGCTGAACTCGAAGCCCATGATCTTGGCGATGCCCCGTGCGATGTCCGTGTAGCCGGAGAAGTCGCCATAGATCTGGAAGGTGAAGGCCAGCACGCCGACGAGAACCTCGCCGCCAGTCGGGTCGGTCTTGTGGAAGACCTGGTCGGCGATGGGCGCCAGGTTGTCAGCCAGGAAGACCTTCTTGAAGAAGCCCCACATCATCAAGTGCAGGCCGTCTTCCCATTGCTGGCGCGTGGTATGACGGGGCTTGAGCACCTGCGGAAGCAGGGTGGAGGCGCGCTGGATCGGGCCGGCCACCAGGTGCGGGAAGTACAGCACGCCCAGGAAGAAGTCCCAGAACGTGCCCGAGGGGTGCAGCTCGCCCCGGTAAACGTCGATGGTGTAGGACAGGGCCTGGAAGGTGTAGAACGAGATCGCCACCGGCAGGACGATGTTCAGCGTGTGCAGCGACACGTCGAAGCCCAGCGTGGTCAGCACCGCCGAGGTCGACTCGATGAAGAAGTTGCAATACTTGAAGAAGCCCAGCAGTGAGAGGTTGGAGGCCACGCTGATCCAGACCAGCCGGCGCCGCTCCGACTCAGGGCCCTGCGCCTTGTGTGAGGTTTCAAGCCGGCCTGCGATCCAGTAGTCGAGGCCGGTGGTGCACAGCAGGGGCAGCAGGAAGCGCCAGTCCCAACTCGCGTAGAAGACGCAACTGGCCAGCACCAGGAAGGTATTCTGCTGCTTGTGCGGCAGCAAGTAGTAGACGATCAGGACGATCGGCAGGAAGAGGAAGAGGAACTCGACGGAGTTGAACAGCATCGTGTGCTCCGTGGGTCAGCGCGCCGTGCGGCGCCAGGTGCCCTGTTGGGAGCCGCGCGCGTACCGGATCGAGGCCAACAGGAAGGCCCAGTTCAGGGCGAAGAAAAAGGTGGGCAGCTTCGCGATGCGCGGCAGCGTGGCGCCCGCCGAGCTCTGGCGGTACCACCAAGACACGAGTGCATAACCCAACGCCTGCATGCCGAGCCAGCCTTGCCAAAGCGCCTGATTCGGGTCGGGCAGCAAAGCCAGTACCACGCTGGCCAGCAGCGACGCCAGCAGCAGGTGGGGTGTCAGCCAGCGCAGCACCTTGTGCGAGAGGTAGGCGAAGCGCGTGGCCGTGTTCGTGCGGGTGATGAATTCAGGGTGCTCGAACAGCGCCTGGAAGTTGCCCACCCCAATGCGCAGTCGGCGATGGTGTTCTTCGCGGATCTGCTCGGGCGTGTCTTCCTCGGCCCAGGCCGAAGGGTCGTAGGCCATGCGCCTGCCACTCGCGCTCACGTGCATGCCGATGAGGAAGTCGTCGCAGATGGCGTTCGAGGCCAGCTCGGGCCACAGCTCGCGGCGCACCGCGTAGATGGCGCCGTTGGCGCCCAACAGGCCACCGATGCGGCCTTCGAAGAATTTGAGCGCCTGCTCGACGCGCCAGTACAGGCTGTCCTGGTTTTGACCGGCGTTGCCCAGCAGGCGCAGCTCGCCGCTGACGCCGCCCACCGCCGGGTTTTCAAACCAGCTCACCAGGCGCCGGATGGCCTGGCGATCGAAGAAAGTGTTGGCGTCGGAGAACACGACGATGGGGGCCGTGACCCGGCCGCGCAGGTCGTTGAGCACGTTGGCCTTGCCTCGGTTGGCCTCGAAGATGTGCGCTTGCAGGCGCTCATCCTGGATGCCTCGCAGGATCTCGGCGGTGCGGTCACGGCTGCCGTCGGAGCCGATGTGGATGCGCAGCTTGTCGGCCGGGTAGTCCTGCTCCAGCAGGTTCATGACGCGGGCGTGGATGTGCCGTTCTTCGTTGTAGGCGGCGATCACCACGGCGACTTCGGGCAGATCCTGCTCAGGTGCCCCCGCCTTGCAGCGGCGTTCGGCCTTGCTCATCACGAAGCGCAGGTCGGCCTTGAGCTGGTGCAGCGCGGCGACCAGGGCCAGCAGCACCGGGTAGCCAGCGTAGCTGTACACCACGAGGGCCCAGCCCCCGAGCGCGATGCAGACCAGGGTCAGCGTCGCCGCATTCATGCGTCCACCCGTGGGGCGTAAGCCGGACGGGGGATCACGAAATCGCGGTAGGCGTTGGGGTCACCGGTGAGACCCTGTTCGGCCGCCTTGACGATGTTGTACATCTCCCGCGCGCTCACATAGTGCAGCTTCCACTCGCGGCCACAGTTGTACTTCGTCTCCATGTAAGTGAAGCAGTCGTCCATGGCCGGGCCCAGCAGGGTCGGCATGTCAGGCTCCTGGGTGCCATGCGTGTGCACCTTCACGAAGATCCACTCGGGGCGGCCCTTGACGTGGATGCCCGTGTCCACCCATGCATCGACGCGCTGGCGCGTGGGCGGGTTGTTGGTGCGCACATCGCTGTTCTCGATGCGCGGAATCAGGCCGAGCTTGCGCTTCTTGAAGTCGAAGGTCAGTGGGCCCTGGATGATCATCAGGTCGCCACTGGGCGGCGTGCCCACCCGCACGGGGATGCCATGGTCATGCGAGCGGGGGCGGTCCGGATCGTCCTTGGCGTAGTAGATCTGGTTGATCGTCACCGTCTGGCAGGGGTTGGGTGCGGCGGGCAGGGTGTAGTCGGCGTAGCAGCCCTCTTCACGCAGGATGATGAGTTCGTTGTTGACGCCGCAGCCCGTGCCATCTGGGTGGGCGTTGTCCAGCGCCCAGTTGCCGTGGATGAAGGCCCAGCGGGCCTGTCCTGTCACCGAGTCGACCGGCAGGGCGTCATGGCGGTCGATCAGTGTGCGGGTGAAGCGTCGGAGCTTTTCACGCAGGCCGGCATCGGTGTCGTCTTCGTGGTGCAGGTGGATCTCGATCTCACCGAGGCGCATGCGGCACAGGTCGACGATGTCATCGAGGTGCTCTGGGCGGTATTCCTCTTCGGGGTAGAAGAAGGTGTGCACCGGCGGGAAGCCATCGGCGTCACGGTGCTTGGCGCACAGTTCGGGGTAGCGCTGTTTCCACTCCAGCACCCTCTTGCGCTCTACGTCGTAAGTGGGGCGGGCCCAGGCAGGTTCGTAGTGATCCACGAAGCAGAACATCAGGTGGCGCAGGGTGCCTGGTGCCACAGGCTCACGCCAGTCCTGCTTCAGCCAGGAGCGGAACCAGATGCCGATGTGGCGGCTGCGAATTTCGCGCGCCAGGACGCCGACTGCTGCAAGCAACACCGCTGCGGCCAGGCCCAATCCCCAGTAGATGTACATGTTCAATCGCGGCAAGCTCAAAAGGTGGCAATGAACGCAAGTGCACTGCCTGGCGAGCCGATGCGCGCGGGCCATGCCCTCTTGCCGCGGCACTGCGGCAGCCCGTGGACACGGGGAGTGGGCGGATGATAGCGGAGATTGCCCCAGGGCAGACCGTATGATTAAGGGGGCAATTTGCTGGGCCTTTGTGCCATCCATCACATGATCAAAAGAGTTCTGTATCACCATCGCACACAGGGCAAGGCGGTCGAGGGGGTCCACATCCGTGGCATCACCGATGCGTTGCGCGCCGATGGCACCGTGGTGGATGTGTTGTCCCTGCCTGGCGCCGACCCCTATTCATCGCCCAAAACGCTGTCGCCGACCAAGCAGGCCAAATGGTGGATGAAGTTGGTGAGCAGCCTGCCCGAGCCGCTGTTCGAACTGGCCGAGCTGGCCTACAACGCCGTGGCCGCCTACCGGGTGGGGCGTTACCTGCTCAAGCACCGCGACACCGAACTGATCTACGAGCGCTACTCGCTGTTCATGTTCGCCCCGACGCTCATCGCGCGCTGGTTCGGCGTGCCGATGATCCTGGAGATCAACGATTCCGCGACCGTCTACCGCGTGCGCCCCTTGTCTCTTTCGCGGCTGGCCATCTGGCTGGAGCGCTGGACGGTGCGCCGCGCCGATGGCCTGGTCTTCGTGTCGTCCGTGTTCCGCGATCGCCTGGCCCAGGCGCACGGCTGGATGGCTCCGGCGATTGTTTCGCCCAATGCCGCCAACCTGTCGCAGTTTTCCTTCACGCCCGAGCAGCGCGATGCGGCCCGCCGCAAGTGGGGGCTGGAGGGGGCCACGGTCTGTGGCTACCTGGGCGCTTTCTTGCCCTGGCACGCCATCGACCAGTTTGTCTACCGCATCGCCGACCGCCTCAAGAGCGAGCCCCAGCTCAAACTGCTGCTGATCGGTGATGGCATCACCTCCGACGAGGTGCGCGCCTTCGTGAATGAAAAAGGCCTGAATGACCAGGTGATCCTCACGGGTCGGGTGGCCCACGAGGAGGTGCCGGGCTTGCTAGCGGCGATGGACCTGGCCGTGCTGCCCAGCGCGGGCGATTACACCTCGCCGGTCAAACTGTTCGAGTTCATGGCCTGCGGCATCGCCCCGATCGCGCCGGATTTCGAGCCGATCAAGGAAGTGCTCAAGATCGATGAAACCGGCTGGGTGTTCCGCGCGGGCGACCTCGATCATGCCGTGGCGTGTGTGCTGGAGCGCTCGCGCCAGCCTGCCGAGCTTGCGAGGGTGGGGGCAGCTGCTCGTGACTACATTGGCCGTGAACGTCAGTGGTATCACAACACGCGCCAGCTCGAAGCTTTTCTGGCGGACATCCAGTCGGGCAAGGCGGTGCCCTGCGAGGCACGCTCCTGAGCATTTGCTCGGGCTTGTCAGGCTGCCTGTTTGCGGCGGCTGCCGAACTGTTCGCGCAGCCAGCTGGGCAGGCAAGCCTTGGCCATGAGTGGCCAGGAGGCGCTTGAAGGCCCATGCCGGCGGGCCTGCCAGGCCGCTCGCCAAGCTTCGCGGTTTTCGCCGATCCAGAGGTGGCTGCGCGCCAGGTCAAGGTAGAGCTTGTGATAGGCCTGTTCGATGCGATGGCTGCCGATCACATCGCGGGCCTCCGGGTGGCTCGCCAGGAAACGGTCGTAGACCTTGAGCAGTTGGTGATAGCCGGCCACGCTGTCATCGCCCAGGCTGCCGGGCACCGGGCGCTTGTATACGAGCACCTGCGTCATCTTGATCACCAAAGGGCGGCGCACCAGGACGCGCAGGTAGAAATCCACGTCCTCGGCGATGCGCAAGCGAGTGTCGAAGCCTCCGGCCTCTTCAAAGGCGGCGCGACGCACCATCACCGTCGATGTGGTCAGGTAGGGCACCAGGAAACTGCTGTGGAAGTCCGGGATGAGTTGGTGCGGCGCACCTGCCTCACGCTGACCGTGCTGGATCTCTGCCTGCCGAGCGGGGTCGCTGACGGCCTCTGTGCGGCTGAAGACGCTGTCAGGGTGTTGGCGCATGGCCTCGACTTGCTGGCGTAACTTGTCTGGGTGCCAGAGGTCGTCCGAGTCCAGGAAGGCGAGGAACTCGCCCCGCGCATGTGCAGCCCCCGTGTTGCGCGCGGCTGACACGCCAGCGTTCTGCTGGTGCACGTAACGCACCGCCGGGAAGGCCTGCGCGACCTGCGCCGTGTTGTCCTTGGATCCGTCATCGACCACGATGACCTCGATGTCGGATAGCGTTTGGCCCAGGGCCGATTTCAATGTCTCAGCGAGGTAGCGGGCAGCGTTGTAGGCCGGGATGATGACGCTGACGATGGGCATGAGCGAGGGGATGCTTGAGGATGTGAGCGCTGGCGCGCGCAATTTAGCATGCGCCCCGCCTCTCATGAGCGGTGGGGTGCTGCGATACGATCAAGGCATTCCTTTTGCGTGCACTCCAGCCGTGGTGCTCCATTTGCGGAGCCATGCGGCGGATGGGCCACCCTATGACACGATCGAAGACTGGAGCCTGACATGACCATGACCTCGTCTTTTGCCACTTGCGACCTGTGCGATGAGCACAAGAACAACACCGATGGAGACTTCCGCGTGCTGCCACCTGTGTTCAAAGACTATGGCCGCCGCATCAAGTTTGCCGGGCAAGTCAGCACCGTGAAGTGCTTCGAGGACAACACCCTCGTCAAGGCTGCGGTCGACTCGCCCGGCAACGGCCGTGTGTTGGTGGTCGATGGTGGGGCCTCGCTGCGCCGCGCGCTGGTGGGTGGCAACCTGGGCAAGGCTGCTGCGAAGAACGGTTGGGCTGGCGTGGTCGTCGACGGCTGTGTGCGTGACTCGGCCGAACTCGCCGAGTGCGATGTCGGCATCCGGGCTTTGGCGCTGATGCCCTTGCCCACCGAAAAGCGCCAAGAAGGCCAGAAGGACGTGGCGGTTCAGATCCAGGGTGTCTGGGTGCGCCCGGATGACTGGCTGTATGCCGATGAAGACGGGATCGTGGTGGTTTCCCGCCCGTTGATCTGAGTTGCCTTTGGCGGTGGGCCTTGCTGGCTCCGGAACCAATGGGCTGATGGGGAGGCCGCGTTGAGTCGGCAGCCCGTCAGCCCTGGGCGAAGCTCAGAAAAGCTCAGCGAATCAATTCTAGGAGGCGGTCGAGCCCGCCTTCCTGGATGGACACCATGGCTTGTTCCCGCACCTTGGGCTTGGCGTGGTAAGCCACACTGAGGCCCGCCACGCCCATCATGGGCAGGTCGTTTGCCCCATCGCCGACGGCGATCGCGGCTGAGGTTGGGGAGCCCAAGCGTGCACACAGCGCCGTGAGGTGCTGCTTCTTGGCTTCCCCATCGACGATGTCACCGATGACTTCGCCTGTCAGCACGCCTCCCTCAATGGCCAGCACATTGGCATGCGCCTCGTGCATGCCCAGTCGGGACTTCACGCGCTCGGCAAAGAAGGTGAAGCCGCCAGAAACGAGCAGGGTATGCAGTCCGGCTGCCTTGGCTGCATCCATCAATGCTTTTGCCCCCGGGTTCAGCTTCAGGCGCTGTTCGTAAACCTGGGCAAGGCTTTCAGCCGGCACGCCCTTGAGCAGGGCCACGCGCCGCCTCAGGCTGTCCTTGAAGTCGGTGATCTCTCCTCGCATGGCGGCCTCGGTGATGGCTGCGACCTCGGCTTTCTTGCCCGCAGCGTCGGCGATCTCGTCAATGCATTCGATGTTGATCAACGTGGAATCCATGTCGAAGGCAATTGCCTTGAACGAGGACCAGTTCAGCGGCGGGGTGATGCCTCGGATGGCGAGGCCCGGCGAGTGGAAATGGGCGGACATGAAAAGAAAATCGGTGCGCGAGGGCTGTGATTATCACAGCGCCACGGGCACCGATCAGATGGGGGAAAAGCGATCGATCAGGCTTGTATCAATCAGGCTTGTTGGCGGCGACGGCGGGTGGCGACAGCGCCGACCACAGCCAGGCCCAGGCCGGCCATGGCGATGCTGCTGGCTTCGGGCACGGGGGTGGCGTTGAAGGCCACTTCACCGATGCTGCAACCGACCCAGGTGCTGCTCGAAGGGCACTGGCTGGCTTCCAGCTTGATGAATCGGACCGGGGTGGTGAGCCAAGAGAAAACGTCTGCGCCGTAGTCCACGCCTTGGGCGTGATCTGTGGGGGTCAGGTTGCTCTTCAAGCTGGTCCAGGTCACGCCGTCAATCGAGCCCAGGATGTTGAGCTTGCCGATGCCGTTGCCGTCTTCGTTCCACAGGGCCATGCCGTGCACATCGTAAACCTCGCCCAGGTCATAAGACACGGTGGCGGCGGTGGTGCCGAAGTTGGAGAACCACTCATAGTAGTAGGTCGTGCCGGCGTCGACCACGCTGAAGTCCCACGCATGCAGCGGGTTCTGAGCAATGTAGGCGTCGAAGTCGGTCACGCCGCTTTCGTAGTCAGTCAGCAGGCCGTATTGGTCGTAGGTGCTGGAGATGGCGCCAGAGCCTGGGCCGCCAGAAATGATCTGTGCGGATTGTGCGCCGACAATCACACCGGCTTGAGCCGAGGTCAGGGCGGCCGAGGACAGGGCGGCTGCGATGGCGAGCTTCTTGATCATGGTTGTGCTCCTGTTTTGGGGAAATTCCCCTGGGGCGTTTAGAGTTAACTGGCACGTTACTGTGAATCCATCACACTTGACAACCCCTTGTTCCCGGGCCTGTGGCCCGTGGTCAACCCCGGACAGGAAGATCCCATGCCACGTGAACCGTTCAGCTCATCCGATTCGGCTGTGCAGCACGTTGTCGACCTGATGGATCGGTTTGGTCCCGTGCGGGCGCGCGCGATGTTTGGCGGGCATGGCTTGTACCGCGAGGGCGTCATGTTCGCCTTGTTGGCTGGTGGGGGGCTATACCTCAAGGTGGATGAGCTGTCCCGGCCTGTTTTTGCAGGGCGGAATTTGAAAGCCTTTTCATTCTCGGCCAGGGGGCGCACGGTGCATTTGAGTTACCACGAGGCACCGCCCGAGGCACTTGAAAACGAGGCTGAGATGGCCGATTGGTGCCAACTGGCCTGGCAGGCGGCGCTGAGGGCAAAAGAGAAGGGGCCCGGCAAGGGCGCGAGGGCCGTGAAAACGGAGGCCAAAGTGCATGCCTCGGCGGCGCAGCGGCCCAGCTCGGCTGATCTGGCCGGCCTGCCCAACCTGGGGCCGCGCAGCATCGAGTTCCTGGCTGCTGCGGGCATCACCCGCCTGTCGCACCTGAGGGAGTTGGGGGCGGTGCGGGCATTCGTGCGTGCCCGCGCCCTCAACCCGGCCGTCAGCTTGAACCTGCTGTGGGGCTTGGAGGGCGCGCTCACAGGCCGGCGCTGGCAGGTTGTGGCCGAGACGGACCGCGCGAGCCTGTTGATGGCGCTCGAGGACGCGTTGCGCGAGGCGTGACATCTCGGGCGCTGCGGGGGGCGTACGCCATGCCGCGTCGCCGGAGCCTCAAGCCTTGATCGGCTGCCCAAGTTGTTTGAACAGGTCTCGCACGTACTGGGCACGGTCTTTCGGGTCTTTCAACTCCTTTTCAATGCGCAGCTTGTCGTTGCCAGCCAGCTTGATGTGGCGGTTCTTCTGCACCAGCTCGATGATGCGCATCGGGTCGATGGGCGGGTTGGGGCGGAATGTGACGTTGATGATGCCCGGGGCCGCATCGATCTTGATCACGCCATAGGGCTTGGCCTGCACGCGCAGCTTGTGGGTGTCGAACAGGGCCTGGGCCTGGGGCGGCAGCTTGCCGAAGCGGTCGACCAGTTCTTCCAGCATGGCTTCGATCTTGTCGAGCGAGTCCGCGGTGGCCAGGCGTTTGTAGAGGCTCAGGCGCACGTGCACGTCGCCGCAGTAGGCATCTGGCAGCAAGGCGGGGGCGTGCAGGTTGATGTCCGTGTTGCTGCCGAACAGGCCCGAAGGAGAGAGCAGGTCGGGCTCCTTGCCGGACTTCAGCGCGCGCACGGCTTCGGCCAGCATCTCGTTGTAGAGCTGGAAGCCCACTTCCATCATGTTGCCGCTCTGGTTGTCGCCCAGCACCTCGCCGGCACCGCGGATCTCCAGGTCGTGCATGGCCAGGTAGAAGCCGCTGCCGAGCTCTTCCATGTTCTGGATGGCGTCCAGGCGTTGCTGGGCCTGCTTGGTCAGGCCCTCGACGTCGGGCACCAGCAGGTAAGCGTAGGCCTGGTGGTGCGAGCGGCCCACGCGGCCACGCAACTGGTGCAGCTGCGCCAGGCCGAACTTGTCAGCGCGGGTGATGACGATGGTGTTGGCCGAAGGCACGTCGATGCCGGTTTCGATGATGGTCGAGCACAGCAGCACGTTGTGGCGCTGGGCCACGAAATCGCGCATCACACGTTCAAGCTCGCGCTCGGGCATCTGCCCGTGGGCGATGGCGATGCGCGCCTCCGGGAGCAACTCGACCAGTTTGTCGCGCCGGTTCTCGATGGTCTCGACCTCGTTGTGCAGGAAGTAGATCTGGCCGCCGCGCTTGAGTTCACGCAGCACGGCTTCGCGGATCACGCTGCTCGATTCGCTGCGCACGAAGGTCTTGATGGCCAAGCGGCGCTGCGGCGCGGTGGCGATGACGCTGAGGTCGCGCAGGCCTTCCATCGCCATGCCCAGCGTGCGGGGGATGGGGGTGGCCGTGAGTGTGAGCACGTCGATGTCGGCGCGCATGGCCTTGATGGCCTCTTTGTGGCGCACGCCGAAACGGTGCTCCTCGTCGATGATGAGCAGGCCCAGGCGCTTGAACTTGACGGACTCGCTCAGCAGCTTGTGCGTGCCCACGACGATGTCAATGGTGCCGTCTTCGATGCCCTGCATCGCCTGCTTGATCTCCTTGGCCGAGCGGAAGCGCGACATCTCGGCCACCTTCACGGGCCATTGCGCGAAGCGGTCGGCGATGTTCTGGTAATGCTGCTCGGCGAGCAGGGTGGTGGGTGCCAGCAGGGCCACCTGCTTGCCGCTGGTCACGGCCACGAACATGGCGCGCAGGGCGACTTCCGTTTTGCCGAAGCCCACGTCGCCGCAGACCAGGCGGTCCATCGGGCGGGGGCTGATCATGTCCTGGATGACGGCGTGGATGGCGGCGCGCTGGTCGGGCGTCTCCTCGAAGCCGAAGCTGGTGGCGAAGGCCTCGTAGTCTTGTGCGCTGAAGCGGAAGGCGTGGCCTTCGCGGGCAGCGCGGCGGGCGTAGAGGTTGAGCAGCTCGGCGGCGGTGTCGCGCACCTGCTCGGCGGCCTTGCGCTTGGCCTTGTCCCATTGCGGCGAACCCAGCTTGTGCAGCGGCGCTTCTTCGGCGCTGACGCCGGTGTAGCGGCTGATGAGGTGCAACTGCGAAACGGGCACGTAGAGCGTGGCCTTGTCGGCGTACTCCAGGTGCAGGAACTCTGAAGGGCCTTCGCCGAGGTCGAGGTTGATGAGGCCCTGGTAGCGGCCGATGCCGTGGTTGCTGTGCACCACGGGGTCGCCCACGTTGAGTTCGGACAGGTCCTTGATGAGCGAGTCGACGTCGGTGGTCTGCTCGTTCTTCTTGCGGCGTCGGCGCGTGCTTGGGCTGGCGTCGAATAGCTCGGTCTCGGTGACGAGGTGAAGGCTGTGCGCGTTGCCTTGGCTGGCATCGGCCTGCCAGATGAAGCCAGCGGCCAGCGGCGCGGCGGTGATGGCGTGGCGGTGGTCGCTTTCGGCAAAGGCCTTCAGGTTGTCGACGCTGGGCAGCTCCAGCTTGTGGTCGCGCAGCAGCTCCATGAGGCTTTCGCGGCGGCCGGCGCTTTCGGCCACCACCAGCACGCGGGCGTCGGTTTTGCTCAGGTGCTGCTCGAGCTTGCGCAGCGGGTCCTGGCCGCCGCGCTCGACGCTCAGGTTGGGCAGGGGGCGGGCCCATTCACAAGGCTCGCTGCCGCGCACCACCAGCACAGCGTGGGCGTTGGCCTGCGCGAAGAAGTCGTCGGGCTTGAGGAAGATGTCCTCGGGCTGAAGCAGTGGGCGCTCGGGGTCATGCTGCAGGAAGCGGTGGCGCTCGCGGGTCTCGGTCCAGAAGCGGCGCAGGGCCTCGTCGATGTCGCCGTGCAGGACGATGGCGGCGGCGCCCTGTGCGGGGTCGCCAAGGTGCTGGAAGAAGGTCGAGGTCTCGTCGAAGAACAGCGGCAGGTAGTACTCGATGCCGGCCGTCGCCACGCCCGTGCCGATGTCCTTGTAGATGCGGGACTTGCTCGGATCCCCTTCGATGCGTTCGCGCCAGCGGTCGCGAAAGGCGGCGCGCGCGGCCTCGTCCATCGGGAACTCGCGGCCCGGCAGCAGGCGCACCTCTGGAACGGGGTAGAGGCTGCGCTGGGTGTCGGGGTCGAAGGTGCGGATGGAGTCGATCTCGTCGCCGAACAGGTCGACCCGGTAAGGCACGGGCGAGCCCATGGGGTAGAGGTCAATGAGCCCGCCGCGAACGGCGTATTCACCCGGTGAGACGACTTGGCTGACGTGGTTGTAGCCCGCCAGGGTGAGCTGCGATTTGAGTGCCGCTTCGTTGAGCTTTTGCTTCTGCTTGAAATGGAAGGTGTATGCGGCCAGGAAGGACGGCGGGGCCAGGCGTGTGAGGGCCGTGGTGGCGGGCAGCATCACCAGGTCGACGCCCTTGTCGCCTTCGCCGGCCACGCCGTTCTGCATGCGCCACAGCGTGGCCAGGCGCTCGGAGATCAGGTCCTGGTGAGGCGAGAAGGTGTCGTAGGGCAGCGTTTCCCAGTCGGGGAAGATGGCGCAGCGCAGATCGGGCGCGAAGAAGGCGACCTCGTCGAGCAGGCGCTGGGCGTCTGCCGGGTCGGCTGTGAGCAGGGCGGTGAGCTGGCCTTGGGCCTTGCGTGCCAGGGCGAAGTGAGCCAGCAGGGCGGCGTCCGCCGAGCCGATGGGGCGGGGCAGGGTGAAGCGTTTGCCGGGGGCGATGACGGGCAAGGGCAGGGCGGGCAGCATGGCTCAGTAAATGCCGAAATGCCCGGGCACAGAGGTGGCCGGGCGCATCGGGTTCTGGGTTCTCGAAAGCGAGAGCGTCATTTTAGGTGCGAGACAATCGCACCATGTCCGAGCCCCTGCCGATCACACTGACCTCGCCCGACTTACAGCCCCGGTGTTTCGCGCTCGTGCCTTGCGCGGGCGTGGGTGAGCGGGCCGGCGTGGGCGGTCCCAAGCAATACCACCCGGTGGCTGGCCGTGCGGTGGTGGCCCACACCCTATCTGCTTTGCTGGCCGTGCCTCGGCTATCAGCCACGCTGGTGGTGCTTTCGCCGTTGGATGCCCAGTTCGAGCAGCGCGTGCCAAATTTCACCGGCGAGCGCGCCTGGGTGACGCGTGTTGGTGGCGCCACGCGTGCGGAAAGCGTGCGCAACGGCCTTGCCGAACTGCTGGCCCGAGGTGCCCAGCCGCATGATTGGGTGCTGGTGCATGACGCTGCCCGTTGCCTGCTGCGACCCGAGTGGGTCGAGCGGTTGATCTCGGCCTGCGATGGCGACGAAGTGGGCGGTCTGCTGGCCATGCCCCTGGCTGACACCCTCAAGGCCGCCGTGGCCGGCGCCGAGGGCGAAGCCCGAGCCCTGCGGACCGTGGATCGCAGCGCCAAGTGGGTTGCCCAGACGCCGCAGATGTTCCGCCTGGGCCTGCTTCAGCCGGCCTTGGTGAGTGCTTTGTCTGACCCAGCCACGGCCGCAGCGATAACCGACGAGGCCAGCGCCATCGAGGCTCTGGGGCATGCACCGCGCCTGGTGCCCGGTGAATTCGAAAACCTCAAGCTCACTTGGCCGGGCGATTTCGCTTTGGCGGAGCGCCTGATGGCGACGCGGCCTTGAGACGTGGCTGTTTGGTCCCAGCCGCCGGAGGCGTGTCCGCTGACTTCGCTGCTTTCAATGCGCTCATCACCACTGGCTTGGCCCACTCCGGCGTCTGAGCCAAGGCCTCGGCCCCAACGGGCGCGCGCACCGTGCCGGCCTGCCAATGCAACACCAGCCGCGGTTGGGGCGCCTTTCCCTGGTGAGGATCGGCGTCGTGGCTGTTGTCGTAAACGCGCAGTTCCGCCAGATGCGGCAGGAGCTGGATCAATTGCAGGCGGCTCTGGTCGAAGCGGCGCCGGATGTCGGCTTCCGGGATGTCGTGGCCGCCCTTGCGCACCCGGGCTCTGACGCGAGCGAGATGCTGCTCGGGACTCGCCAGCCCCACGTACCAGATGCGCACTTCGAAGCCAGCTTCGGCGGCCTGCTTGAGCAGGCGCGTGAAACTCTGCCCACCCAGGGTGGTTTCGAAGTTGTGGTCCAGCCGCTCGGCGATGGCGTGCTGCAACAATCGTTTGCCCTCGTGCCAGGCGGCGCTGTTGGCCTGTGTTGCGCTCAGGTGTGGTTGGGCCGCCCGGATGCGCGCGGCGGCTTCGTCCGGGTTGAAATACTGGGCGCCGTGGGCGCGGATGGCGGCGCCGCCAATGCTGCTCTTGCCGGCACCGTTGGTGCCCGCCAGCACGAAGATGCGCGGGACGTGGGCGGTCTGGTCCACGGTGGGTCTCTCTGTTTGGTGGTCTGAAACGACAAGGCGCACCATCGAGGGTGCGCCTGAGGTGTGTGGCGCATCGGGGCGCCGAAGATGGAGGTGGTAGGGCGCTCAGTGAGCCGGCGTCACCGCAGCCAGGGCTGCCGCCCCCAACTCTTCAGGGGAGGCGTCAAAAGCGTTCATCATGCCCTGGCGCGAGGCCGGGGTCTGCATCTGCTGCAGCAAGGTGTCGAATTCATGGCTCAGATTGCCCAAGGCCTGATCGCGGGCATCGAGCAGTGCTTGATAGGCGTCGAGCGACAAGACGACAGCGGTGGGCCGATCCCGTTTGGTGATGGCCACCATGCCCTGGCTGAAAGCGGTGTCCAGCACGCGCCCGAAGCTGTTTTTGGCTTCGGTGGCGGAGAACTCGGCAACGGCCACCTCTTCACCTCGGTGGTTGCGCAAAGTCAGTGCGGTCATGGGGCGCCCCTTGTGATCAACTGGGGATCAGTTTGCGATCGATGGAGCTATTTTAGCCATTTCGCCTGATTTGTCCAGGTCGTCTGGCTAAAATGGCCATTCCGCCTGCGACGCAAAGCAGCAGGCTGGTCGGCTCAGGCACGCTCGATACCCATGTGGCTTGCTGACCCGAGGCGGCCATGGTGGCGTCGATCCAGCTTTTGTAGCTGGCCACTTGCACATAGGCCGAACCGATTGGGAGGGCCGTGTCGTTGTCGATCAGGACAGCCGAGGCGATGCCCAGCAGCAACTCGTGGGCACTGTCCGTTGCCTCGCCAGCGAACAGGGCGCTGCCACTGTCTCCGCTCTGCACGTAGGCCTGGCCCTGGGTTAGCAGCCAGTTCACCGTGACAGGGCTGCCCTGATCGGGCTGGTAAGTTTCCGCCACGTCATAGGCGGTCGTGGTGGCGTAGCCATTGGGCGCCTGGTTCTGGGCGGAAGCCATGGTCAAGTTGCCCAGCGAAGCGACCTGCTGGGCCCCGATCACCACGTCATTCAGGACGGGGGTGACGACGTCAAGCGAGGCACTCAGGTGCACCAGGGCGATGTCGTGGCTTGGGAAGGCTGAACTCGAGAACGTGTAGATGGCGTCAATGGGCGATGAGCCCTCGAGCGACTTGAAATCGCTGGATCCCACAGTCAGTGATTTCGCCACATGGGCGGCGGTCAGCACCCAGTTGTCGGCGATGAGCACGCCTGAGGCGCCTCCCAATTCACCGACCGCAGCGAAGCTGGATGTGGGCGTGCCGTTGACAATCGCATGGGCGGGAAAAGCACTGCACAGCGCCGCTGCGACGGCGCAGGACGCCAGAACTGGGCGCAAAAGGGTTGGACGGTGTTCCATCGGGCTGAGGCGAGGCCTTGATTGAGCAAAGAAGTCCCAGGGCACCGTCCCGCCTTTTCTTGTGAGCGTTGTCCCTGGGGCCGTTTGGTGCGACGCCTCGTCACGGCGCGCGTTAATCAGCTTACAACATCACCAAGACGTTTCCTGCTCAGGACTTGCCTTGATGCGGTGGATGGACAGGTCCGCCCCATCGAACTCTTCTTCTTGCGACAAGCGCAAGCCAAAGGCCTTGTTGAGCACCCCATAAACCACGAACCCGGTGAGCAGCGCGAAACCGAGCACGCCCAGCGTGCCCACGGTCTGTGTCAGCAGGCTCACGCCACCTGCGCCCCCGAGCGAGGGCTGCCCGAAGATGCCGGCCGCGATGCCGCCCCAGGCTCCGCACAGGCCGTGCAGGGGCCACACACCCAGCACGTCATCGATCTTCAGCTTGTTTTGAACCAAGGTGAACATGACGACGAAGATCGCGCCCGCAATGCCGCCCACGACCAGTGCGCCCGCCGGATGCATGATGTCCGAGCCAGCGCATACCGCCACCAGGCCGGCCAATGGGCCGTTGTAAGCGAAGCCGGGGTCGTTGCGCCCCATGAGCACGGCCACCAAGGTGCCGCCCACCAGCGCCATCAGCGAGTTGACCGCCACCAAGCCCGAGATCTTGTCGATGGTCTGGGCGCTCATCACGTTGAAGCCGAACCAGCCCACCGCCAGGATCCACGAACCCAGCGCCAGGAAGGGGATGCTCGAAGGCGGGTGAGCCGACATCTCGCCATTCTTGCGATAGCGGTTGCGGCGCGCGCCCAGGATCAGCACGGCAGGCAGCGCCAGCCAGCCGCCGAAAGCGTGCACGACCACCGAGCCGGCGAAGTCGTGCATCGGCGTGCCCGACAGCGATTGCAGCCAGTCGGCCACGCCGAACTTGTTGTTCCAGATGGCGCCTTCGCACAGCGGGTAAAACAGGCCGACGATGGCGGCCGTGGCAATGAGCTGCGGGCCGAACTTGGCGCGCTCGGCGATGCCGCCCGAGATGATCGCCGGGATGGCCGCAGCGAAGGTCAGCAGGAAGAAGAACTTCACCAGTGCGTAGCCGTTGTTCTGCGCCAGGGTGCCCGCGCCAGCGTAGAAATCGACCCCATAGGCGATGGTGTAGCCCACGAAGAAGTAAGCCAGCGTCGACACGCAGAAGTCGACCAGGATCTTGACCAGGGCGTTGACCTGGTTCTTGTGCCGCACGGTTCCCAATTCCAAGAAAGCGAAGCCGGCGTGCATGGCGAGCACCATCACGGCACCCAGGAGGATGAACAGCGCGTCAGCGCCTTGTTTGAGTTGATCCATTGTTTGGTTCCACAGCGGAGGCCGCACCGATCTGAGTCGTGCTGGACCGAATACATCAAAAAGCACCAAAAGCATGCAAAATGCATGCCTGATTTTGGGGCGGATGTGACCCGTATGTGCCATAAAAATGAATCGCAATGGTGCATGCGAAGCTTGAGATGCGTTTATGCACCTATGTTGTGCGTTCTTGCGGTGTGGCAAGGGAGGAGCGCCGAGTGCTTTTCTCGCTCTCGGCCGCCCTGGGGCGCTCATCTCGCCGGACAATCCGGGTTGTCGCCTCACGCCGGCCCCATCTCCGATGGATGGCCGCTCGTGCTCCCTTTCACTTGAGAACGCACCCAAAGGCGCCTCCCAAAGCGCGCCTCGGCACCCATGAGCGCACCTGCCATCCGCATTGGTGAAGGGTGGGACACCCACGCCCTCGTCACCGGACGCCCCCTGATCCTCGGCGGCGTCACCATCCCGCACAGCCATGGGCTGCTCGGCCATTCCGACGCCGACGCGCTGCTGCACGCCATCACCGACGCGTTGCTGGGCGCGGCTGGCCTGGGTGACATCGGCCGTCACTTCCCCGACACGGACGAGCGCTTCAAGGGCGCCGATTCGGTCGTGCTGCTGCAGGAAGCCCACCGTCGCGTGCGGGAGTCCGGCTGGGGCATCGTCAACCTCGACTCCACCATCGTGGCCCAGGCGCCGAAGATGGCCCCTCACATCGGCGCCATGCGCCAACGCATTGCCCAGGTCCTCAACCTTGACGAGGCCGTGGTCAATGTGAAAGCCAAGACGGCCGAGAAGATGGGGCCGGTGGGCGAGGGCCGGGCCATCGAGACCCGCGCCGTCTGCCTGCTGTACCGGCTCTGACGGCTGTCAGGTATCAGTCCAGCAAGTCAGGGCTCGTGCAGGGCTGGTTCAAGGCGCACGCTTGAGTCGGATGTGGGCCACCAGCCCCCCGCCCGGCGCGTTCGCCAGCTCAAAAGAGCCGCCCATGCGCTGCAACGCCTTGTCGACGATGGCCAGCCCCAGGCCGGCGCCTGTGGCGGCCGTGCGCGCCGCGTCGCCCCGGAAGAAGGGCGTGGTCAACTGCGAGAGCTTCTCGGGCGCCACGCCGGGCCCATGGTCGCGCACCGACAAGATCACCCAGGCGCCTGAGCGTGTGTAGCTCACGTCCACATTGGTCACGCCCGTGTAGGTGTTGCGGCCGTAGCGGCGGGCGTTCTCGAACAGGTTGGTCAGCACGCGGCCGAGCTCGGTCTCGTCGGCCATGACGCGGGTGTCGATGGGCAACTTGGCCGTGATGCGGATGCGCTTGGTGTCGCGGAACTGGCTGATCGCCTTGTCCACCACGCTCGACACGTGCACTGCCACCAACTCGACCTCGCCTGGCCGGGCGTAGTCCATGAACTTGTCGATGATGGCGTCGAGCTGGTCGATGTCGGCGGCCATGTTGCGCTTGGCCTCTTCGTCGACCACGCTCATCTCGGCCTCCAGCCGCATGCGTGCCAGCGGCGTGCGCAGGTCATGCGAAATGCCCGCCAGCATCACGGCGCGGTCTTCTTCCACCTTGGCCAGCTCACGCGCCATGCGGTTGAAGCCCTGGTTCACCTCGCGGATCTCGCGCGTGATCATCGACTCGTCGAGCACCGAGTCGTACTCGCCCTCTCGGATGCGGCTGGCCGCGAACGACAGCTCCTTGAGCGGCTGGTTGATGAGCCGCGCAATGATCGCCGAGCCCAGCACTGTCGCCACCAGCGCGATGCCCACCCAGATGAACCAGGTGCCGGCCGCCAGCGGCTCGACCCGGGTCGGATCGGCCTGCAGCCAGTAGTTGTCACGCTCGATCTGGAAGCCCACCCACAGCCCCGGCACGCCGTTGACGCTGCTGGCCACAACGGTGGTCGGCCCCAGGCGCGAGCGCAATTGCTCGCCGATGGCCCGCGTGAAGCGGCTCACCTCGAAGGCCTCGAAGCGATCGGCGGGCTCGCGCGGCTTGAGTCGGATGGATTCCTGGTCCGACAGCGTCTTGATCAGCGTGAGCCGGTTGATGCTGTCGGAGTAGCGCAGCGCCGCCCGCGACAGGTTGACCAAGCTGGCGATCTGCTGGGCGGCCTGCACCGCGCGCGGCTCGAATTCGAGCGCGCGGAAGGTCTGCACCCAGGCAAAGATGCCAGCCGTCAGCAGCAGGCCGAGCAGGATGAAGGTGCGCCAGAACAGGCTGAGGGCGAACCGTTTTCTCGGCATCGATCAAGCCCCGCCATCCGGCACGAACACATAACCCACGCCCCAGACCGTCTGGATGTAGCGGGGTTGTGCCGGATCGGGCTCGATCATCTTGCGCAGGCGCGAGATCTGCACATCGAGGCTGCGGTCGAAGGGCTCGAACTCGCGGCCGCGGGCCAGTTGGGCCAGCTTGTCGCGGCTCAGCGGCTGGCGAGGGTGGCGCACCAAGGCCTTGAGCATCGAGAACTCGCCGGTGGTCAGGGCAATGGGCTCGCCCTCCTTGCTCAGGCGGCGCAGGGCCAGGTCGAACTCGAAGGGGCCGAAGGTGACGGTCTGCGCCTCCTTGGCGGGCGCGCCGGGGGCTTCCTGGGCCGGGCGGCGGCGCAGCACGGCGTGGATGCGCGCCAGCAGCTCGCGCGGGTTGAAGGGCTTGGGCAGGTAGTCGTCGGCACCCACCTCCAGGCCCACGATGCGGTCGACATCCTCGACCTTGGCTGTCAGCATGATGATTGGCGTGACGTCGTTGGCGGCGCGCAGGCGGCGGCAGATGGACAGGCCATCCTCGCCGGGCAGCATCAGGTCGAGCACGATCAGGTCGACCGTTTCGCGGGTGAGCAGGCGGTTGAGGGCCTTGGCGTCCTCGGCGAGGAGCACCTCGAAGCCCTCCTGGCTCAGGTAGCGCCGAAGCAGATCTCGGATGCGCGCATCGTCGTCCACGACGAGGACACGATCCGGACGCTGGTTGGCGGTGTTGGCGGTCATGGTGCGTTCCTGGAGATTTGTAACAAGCGCGGATTGTGTGCGGTTTGCGAGCTGCAAACGGCCGTATTTGACCGGCTGTTACAATTTTTGCCCCTCTATGACGCTCCCGTCAAGCCACATGGATGTCGACGAGACAGTCGCATTTCGCGTTCAGAATGGGCCTCCAACTGACCACAAAGGTTGACCATGCCCCTGTTTCCCCGTCCCGCTGTCCGCCAATTGACAATCGCCTGCGTCCTGGCCGCTGCCGCCTGTGGCGCCCAGGCCGAAGGCGTCCGTCAGAACACCGTGAACTTCAGCGCCACGGCCCATCGCGAGGTGACGCAGGATGAGCTCACGGTCGTGCTCGAAGCCGTCAAGACCGGCAACCAGGCGGCCGAAGTGCAGGCGGAACTCAAGCGCACGCTCGAAGCTGCCCTGACCGAGGCCCGGGCCCTCACCAAAGGCGCCGCGCCCGAGGCCGTGAGCGTGCAAACCGGTGGCTTCAACCTCTACCCGCGCTACGGCAACAACAGCCGCATCAACGGCTGGCAGGGCACGGCGCAACTGGTGATTTCCGGCACCGATGCCGGCAAGGTGTCCACCGTTTCGGGCAAGCTCAACCAGCTCAACATCACGCAGGTGCGGTACGGCCTGTCACGCGCCCTGCGCGAACAGCACGAAGCCTCGCTCACGACCGAGGCGATCCGCCAGTTCAAGGCCCGGGCCGGGCAACTGGCGACTGATTTCGGCATGAAGGGCTATACCCTGGGCGCGGTCTCGGTGTCGTCCACCGACGGTGGTTTCGAGGGGCGGCCGGTGCCCATGATGGCGATGGCCAAGGCGGCTGGCGCTGGCATGGAAGACGCGGCCCTGCCCGTGGCGCCGGGCAAGGGCGTGCTGACCATCACCGTTTCGGGTGACGTGCTGCTGACCCCCTGATCAGCCTTCGCGCCACTGACCGCCCTGCAGCAACTGGTGCGGTCTGAAGCGCGTTTTGTACGTCATCTTGGGACTGGCCTCGATCCAGTAGCCCAGGTAGAGGTGGTCCAGCCCCAGGTCGCGCGTCTGCTCGATCTGCCAGAGCACGTTGTAGGTGCCATAGCTGGTGTCGGGCTCCGGCTCGTAGAAGGTGTAGACAGCGGAGAGGCCGTCTTCGAGCACGTCAAGCACCGAAACCATCTTCAGCGCGCCGGGTTGGCCATCGGCCTTCGCTGGTTCACGGAATTCCACCAGGCGCGAATTGACGCGGCTGTGCAGCAGGAACTGGGTGTACTGGTCCACCGAATCGTGGTCCATGCCGCCCCCCTGGTGCCGGCCACGCTGGTAGCGCAGGTAAAGCTGGTAGTGCTCCGGGCTGAAATTCAAGCGCAGCACGCGGGCTTCGAGGTGCTGGTGGGCCCGCCAGGCGCGTGCTTGGCTACGCGAAGGCGTGAACCGATGCACCGGGATGCGCAGCGGCACACAGGCCTTGCAACCGTCGCAATGCGGCCGGTAGGTGAACATGCCGCTGCGGCGAAAACCCGTGGCCACGAGGCCGGAGTACACGTCGGCGTTGATCAGGTGACTGGGCGTGGCCACCTGCGAGCGAGCCGTGCGCCCGTCCAGGTAGCTGCAGGGATAGGGCGCCGTCGCATAGAACTGCAGGGAAGCAAGCGGCAGGTCTTTGGGGTGCGTCACGGCGGGCTTCACGGGGTGTCAGCGGGGGATCAGTTGATCCCAGAAAGAATCATGATAGGTCCAATCGGTGGGGCCTGGCTCATCGACCACCTGCTTGAGGTGGGCCTCGAAATCCTGCCTTGACCACGGGCGTGCGCCCAGGCTGGCCAAGTGTGCCGTCTCTTGCTGGCAGTCGATCACAGGCAGCCCATTGGCGCGGCAGAAGCACACCAGGGCGGACAGGGCGATCTTGGATGCGTCCGTGCGGTGGGAGAACATCGATTCGCCGAAAAACATGCGGCCAATGTGGATGCCATAGAGGCCGCCGACGAGTTCGCCATTCACCCAGGTTTCGACGGAGTGCACATGCCCCTCGCGGTGCCATTGACCATAGGCGTTGCGCATCTCCGGCACGATCCAGGTGCCACGTTGGCCTTCCCGTGGCGTGAGGGCGCAATGGTGCATGACCGCGTCGAAGTGGGAGTCGAAGCGCACTTCGCAACCGGGTGTCTGTCGGAATCGCCGCAGCGTCTTGCGCAAGGAGCGCGAGAGCTTGAACTCAGCCACTGGCAGGACCATGCGTGGGTGGGTGCTCCACCAAAGGATGGGTTGACCTTCGCCAAACCAAGGGAAGATGCCTCGGCGGTAGGCCTGCTCCAGGCGCCTTGTGCCCAAGTCTGCGCCGGCGGCGAGCAAGCCAGGGGCGTCCGAGCCAGGCCCCAGCGCCTCTCGCGTGTCGGGAAACGGGGTGTCTGGTTCCAGCCAAGGGATCATGGGCGGGCAGGCATCAAGAGGGTGACAGCGGTGACAGCAGTCGGGCAAGAAAAAAGCCCGGTGGCAAGCCACCGGGCTGAAAGGTACCTTAGAAAAGGTTCGACAGGTACCGAGGAGACAACCTTTCAGGGAGTGCCGCTTGTCCAGAGCGGCCCTGGTCAGATCAGGGCTCGCGCGGGAAGTTCAAGCAATCAACTCCGGTATCTTGCAAAGATTTGTCAACCGAGGCAGGCCCGATCTCCGGGATCAGGCGGCCTTGCGCTTGGCGGCCGTGGTGGCAGCCTGGGAGGCCTTCACGGCGGTGTTGGTGATGGCCTGGAAGTTGGCTTCGGCCACGTCGGCTGCCTGCTTGGCGGCCTTGTGAACGGAGTCGAAAGCGTTGTTGGCGGCGGCCACGGCAGACTTCACCAGCACGACAGCGTTTTCAGTGCCAGCAGGAGCATTCTTCACTGCGTTGTCAACGACAGCGGCGAACTTCTTCTGGGCTTCTGCGACTTGCGACTCGGCCAGCTTGCTCACCTCGGCGCTGGTGGTCGAAGCGATGTCGTACAGGTGACGACCGTAAGCGGCAGCCTTTTCGGCGGAAGGTTGCAGCAGCGAGGCTTGCAGGGCCAGCAGTTCCTGGGCGTCCTTGACGGCCAGCACGGCCTTGGCGTGCTCGGAAGCTTCCTCAAGCGAGGTCTTGGCAACTTGCAGGTTCAGTTCGACGACCTTCTCGACGCCTTCGAAGGCCTTCTGACCCAGATCGAACAGGGTGGCCAGGCTGGCTTTTTGAGAAGCGAGGATTTGTTCGGCAGTCAGCATTTCAATCTCCGTTATGAGGGGTTGATCGCAAACCGCAGCTTCGAACTTCAATTGCTGCGTTGCAACATGGCTCGAAGTATAAGAGTGCCAGCCACGATTGCAAGCACTTTTTTGTGCGGTGCAGCAACCGATTGTGAGAATGTCTGATTTTCGACAATTTTTGGCGTGCTCCGTGGCGCGGGAACGGGGGCGCCAGGGCGTCCGCCTCGCCTACACTCTCGACTTCACCGAATCCCAACTGCTCAAAGCTGACAGATCACCATGAGCCTGCTCAACGTCCCCGCCGGCGCCAAGGCGCCTGACGCTTTCAACGTCATCATCGAGATCCCCGCCAACGCCGATCCGATCAAGTACGAGATCGACCACGAGACTGGCGCGGTCTTCGTCGACCGTTTCATGGGCACTGCCATGCACTACCCCTGCAACTATGGCTACGTGCCGCAGACCATCGCCGCCGACGGCGACCCGGTCGACGTGCTGGTCGTGACCCCATTCCCGTTGCAGCCGGGCGTGGTCATCCCCTGCCGCCCGCTGGGCATCCTGAAGATGGAAGACGAGGCCGGCGGCGACTCCAAGCTGGTGGCCGTTCCGACCGAGAAGATCTGCGCCATGTACAAGGGCATCCAGAAGTTGGAAGACCTGCCTGAACTGCTGATCAACCAGATCAAGCACTTCTTCGAGCACTACAAGGACCTGGAGCCCGGCAAGTGGGTGAAGGTGGTCGGCTGGGATGGCATCGACGCCGCCAAGGCCGAGGTCGTGACCGGACTGGAAACGTTCAAGAAGCAACACTGAGGTGCTGGGGGTGCGTATCGCCCCGTCAGTTCCTCCTCCCAGCCGCCTGCGCCTTCATGGCCCTGGCGGCTTTTTCATGCGGCGCGGCGTTCGCGACGCTTGGCTCAGTGGCATTCGGCGATGCGCCATCTTGCGGGTTAACGCGCCCCTCATTTGAGTGGGTCTTATATAAGACATAAGTCCACACGAATTCTCGCAAATCCTGATAGAGTCACGGCTTTTCTAGCACCTCCCTTCAACCCCGGAGATCGTCATGACTCAACTCACCCGTGAACAGCAAATCGCTGCCCTGGAAAAGGACTGGGCCGAAAACCCCCGTTGGAAGCTCGTCAAGCGCGGCTACTCCGCTGCCGACGTGGTTCGCCTGCGTGGCAGCCTGCAGCCCGAGTACACCCTGGCCAAGCGCGGCGCTGAAAAGCTGTGGGAAAAGGTCAACGGCGGTGCCAAGAAGGGCTACGTGAACGCTTTCGGCGCCATCACCGCCGGTCAAGCCATGCAACAGGCCAAGGCTGGCCTGGAAGCCGTGTACCTGTCGGGCTGGCAAGTCGCCGCCGACGGCAACACCTCGGAAACCATGTACCCCGACCAGTCGCTGTACGCGTACGACTCGGTGCCCACCATGGTTCGCCGCATCAACAACACCTTCAAGCGCGCTGACGAAATCCAATGGTCGCGTGGTGTGAACCCCGGCGACGAAGGCTTCGTCGACTACTTCCTGCCCATCGTTGCTGACGCTGAAGCCGGTTTCGGCGGCGTGCTGAACGCCTTCGAACTGATGAAGAACATGATCGCCGCCGGTGCCGCTGGCGTTCACTTCGAAGACCAGCTGGCCGCCGTGAAGAAGTGCGGTCACATGGGTGGCAAGGTGCTGGTTCCCACGCAAGAAGCCATCGAGAAGCTGATCGCTGCTCGTTTCGCTGCTGACGTGATGGGCGTGCCCACCATCGTTCTGGCCCGCACCGACGCTGAAGCCGCCAACCTGCTGACCAGCGACCACGACGCCAACGACAAGCCCTTCCTGACCGGCGAACGCACCCAAGAAGGCTTCTACCGCGTCAAGAACGGCCTGGAGCAATCCATCAGCCGTGGCGTGGCCTACGCTCCGTACGCCGACCTGGTGTGGTGCGAAACCGGCGTGCCTGACATTGGCTTCGCCCGTGAATTCGCCCAAGCCGTGCACGCCAAGTGCCCGGGCAAGCTGCTGTCGTACAACTGCTCGCCTTCCTTCAACTGGAAGAAGAACCTGGACGACAAGCAGATCGCCAAGTTCCAGCAAGACCTGTCGGACCTGGGCTACAAGTACCAGTTCATCACGCTGGCTGGCATCCACATCAACTGGTACAACACGTTCCAGTTCGCCCACGCTTACGCCCGCGGCGAAGGCATGAAGCACTACACCGAAATGGTGCAAGAGCCCGAATTCGCAGCTCGCGAAAAGGGCTACACCTTCGTGTCGCACCAACAAGAAGTGGGCGCTGGCTACTTCGACGACGTGACCACTGTGATCCAAGGTGGTTCGTCTTCCGTGAAGGCTCTGTCGGGCTCGACCGAAGAAGAACAGTTCCACTGATCCGCGCGGGCCGCGAGGCCCGTCGCCTGATCGGCTTGAACAGCAACGGCACCTTCGGGTGCCGTTTTTCGTGGCGAGCCCTTTTCGGGGCCGCTACAATCAAGTACCCAAGCGCATCTGCGCAGGCGAATCCAGTTGTGGCGCTCGCCATCTTGCTCAAGCATAAGGAACGTAGAAAGGCACACACGGTTATGACACCGCGAACTTCGACCCCCACTGTCACCTCGACCGAGGTCTAGTCGGCTGGCCGCTGCTTTCGCAAACCTGTTTGCATCACGAACCTGAAAGCGCGGCAGCCACCGCGCTTTTTTCTTGCCCAAACACCGCAAAGACGACGGCCGATCAGGCCGCAGGGCAATCCCACTGAGGACCTTCACATGATTTCGATCCAACTGCCCGACGGCTCCAAGCGCGAGTTCCCGCAGCCGGTGACCGTGGCCGAGGTGGCCGCATCCATCGGCGCGGGCCTGGCCAAGGCCGCCTTGGCCGGCCGCGTGGGGCAGGGCGATGCCGCCCGCCTGGTCGACACCTCCTACCGCATCGACGCCGACACGCAACTCGCCATCGTCACCGAGAAGGACGCTGACGGCCTGGATGTCATTCGCCACTCGACCGCCCACTTGCTGGCCTACGCTGTCAAGGAGCTGTTCCCCGAGGCGCAAGTCACCATCGGCCCGACCATCGAGGACGGCTTCTATTACGACTTCGCCTACAAGCGCCCCTTCACGCCGGAAGACCTTGCCGCCATCGAGAAGAAGATGGCCGAGCTGGCCAAGAAGGACGAGAAGGTCGAGCGCCGCGTGCTGCCGCGCGACGAGGCCGTGGCCTACTTCAAGAGCCTGGGCGAGCACTACAAGGCCGAGATCATCGAGAGCATCCCCGCCGATCAGGATGTGTCGCTCTACAGCGAAGGCGCCTTCACTGACCTGTGCCGCGGCCCGCACGTGCCCAGCACGGGCAAGCTCAAGCACTTCAAGCTGATGAAGGTCGCTGGTGCCTACTGGCGCGGCGACCATCGCAATGAGCAGTTGCAGCGCGTCTACGGCACGGCCTGGACGAGCAAGGAAGACCTGCAGCTCTACCTGACTCGCCTCGAAGAAGCCGAAAAGCGCGACCACCGCAAGCTGGGCCGCGAGCTCGACCTGTTCCACATCGACGAGCACGCGCCGGGCGTGGTGTTCTGGCACCCCAAGGGCTGGACGGTGTGGCAGGCCGTGGAGCAGTACATGCGCCAGGTCTACCGCGACAACGGCTATCAAGAGGTGAAGGGCCCGCAGATCATCGACAAGACGCTGTGGGAGAAGACCGGGCACTGGGACAAATACCGCGAGAACATGTTCACCACCGAGTCGGAAAAGCGCGACTACGCGCTCAAGCCGATGAACTGTCCTGGCCACATCTTGATCTTCAATCAGGGCATCAAGAGCTACCGCGACCTGCCCATCCGCTACGGCGAGTTCGGTCAGTGCCACCGCAACGAGCCCACCGGTGGCCTGCACGGCATCATGCGCGTGCGCGGCTTCACGCAGGATGACGGCCACGTCTTCTGCACCGAAGACCAGATCCTGCAAGAGTGCGTGGACTTCACGGCGCTGCTGCAAAAGGTCTACGCCGACTTCGGCTTCACCGACATCATCTACAAGGTGGCCACGCGGCCTGAGAAGCGCATCGGCTCTGACGAGGTGTGGGACAAGGCCGAGAACGCGCTGATGGAAAGCCTCAAGGCCACCAACAGCGAATTCACCATCGCCCCGGGTGACGGCGCCTTCTATGGCCCCAAGATCGAATACACGCTCAAGGATGCGCTGGGCCGCCACTGGCAGTGCGGCACGATCCAGGTCGACTTCTCGATGCCCGAGCGCCTGGGCGCTGAGTACGTGACCGAGGCAAGCGACCGCAAGCACCCCGTGATGCTGCACCGCGCGATCCTTGGCTCGCTCGAGCGCTTCATCGGCATCCTGATTGAGCAGCACGCGGGGGCCTTGCCCGTTTGGCTGTCGCCGGTGCAGGCCGTGGTGCTCAACATCACCGACGCCCAGGCCGATTACGCGCACGAGGTGGCCGCTGCGCTCACCAAAGCCGGCATCCGCACCAAGCTCGACACCCGCAACGAGAAGATCACCTACAAGATCCGCGAACACGCGCTCCAGAAGGTGCCTTACTTCATCGTGCTGGGCGACAAGGAAAAGGAAGCGGGCAAGGTGGCCGTGCGCGCCCGTGGCAACCAGGACCTGGGCGTGATGGACCTGTCGGCGCTGACCTCGCTCATCCAGCAGGCCGTGGCTGAGCGCCGCTGATCAGGTGACTGGCCCTCCGCCGTCTTGATTGGCGGGGGCCAGCCATTGCTTGAGCGTCTGCGTCAGGCGTGTGAGCTCGAAGGGCTTGGGCAGGTGATCGTCCATGCCCGCGTCGATGCAGCGTTGGCGGTCCTCCAATGAGGCATTGGCCGTCATCGCGATGATGGGCAGGTGCTGGCGGTTTGGCATTTGGCGCAGCAGGCGCGTCGCTTCCAGGCCATCCATCTCGGGCATCTGCATGTCCATGAGGACGAGGTCGATGCGACGTTCGGCCTGCGCCGCGAACTCGACTGCTTCGCGCCCGTTGGTGGCGGTGTCCACGGTCAAACCATGCAGTCGCAGCAACTCGCAGGCAAGCTCGCGGTTGAGTTCATTGTCCTCCACCAGCAAGACCCGCAGTCCGCTGGGCAGCCCTGACAGCGACGGGGCGCACGATGGGGTTGCGGCTGACGCTGCCGATGGAAGTTGCGATGAGGTGCCCGAGGGCGGGGAGGCTGCTTGGCTGCCTTCTGACGGCGGGTTCTCCGCATCCAGCGGGATCTCCAGCCAGAATGTGGACCCTCGGCCTGGCGTGCTCTCTACCCCGATCTGCCCACCCATGAGTTCGACGATGCGTCGGCTGATGGCCAACCCGAGGCCTGTGCCGCCAAAGCGCCGTGTGGTGGAATTGTCTGCCTGCTGAAATGGCTTGAAAAGCCGCGCCAAGGCGTCCTCATCGATGCCGATACCGGAGTCCTGCACCTCGGCTCGCAAGGTGAGGCGATCCTGGGTGCCCGGCACGGTGAGCAGGCGGATGTCGATGCCGCCCGCATCGGTGAACTTCACCGCGTTGCCCCCCAGGTTCAGCAACACCTGGCCCAATCGCATCGGGTCTCCCTGTAGCTGTTCGGGTACATCCGGGCTCACTTGTACAGAGAAAGACAACCCTTTGGCCCGGGCTTGGTCTTCGAGCGTCCAGGCGAGCTGGCGCAGCAGCACCCGGGGTTCGAATCGCTGGTGTTCGATCTCCAGCTTGCCGGCTTCGATCTTCGAGAAATCGAGGATGTCGTTGAGCGTGCCCAACAGCAGTTGGCCTGCGCCTTCGATTTTGTGCAAGTGCTCGCGCACGCGCCTGGGTTCGAGCACCTCGTCGCGCAGCAGCAGCGAGGTCAGGCCGATGATCGCGTTCAGCGGCGTGCGGATCTCGTGGCTCATGGTGGCCAGGAAGGCGCTCTTGGCCTCGTTGGCGGCTTCGGCGGCTTCCTTGGCCTGTTTCAGGGGGGTGATGTCTTGAAGCGTGATGAGCAAGCCGTCGTCGCCGAGCAGTTGCCCGCCGATGAGCACGTCAAGCGTGTGTCCATGGCCCGTGGCGACGTGGTACTCCCTTGGTTGCACCGTGCCCGTGCCGACGCGGGCCTCGTCGACATCCTTTTGCCATTGCCGGGTGACCCACTCTCGGTAAGTCGCATCAGGGTAGGCGCGCAGGAACCATTGCCCGGGATCGCGGATGTCATCGGCGCTCAGCCCCAGCAGGCTGATGTAACGCTGGTTGACGGAGACCACCTGGTTTTCTCGCTGGAAGGCCATCGCGACGGGTGCCATCTCGTAGAGCACCTTGAAGAGTTGATTGCGTTCAGCCTCTGCGTGGGCGAGTCGTGCCTGCGCCGATTCGGCTTCGGCTTGCCGTCGCTGTGTGATGTCACGCGCGAGCATGAGCACGTGCAATTGCTGACCGTGAACCTTGCGTGTGCTGGAGAGTTCCAGCCAGCGCAGCCCTGAAGGCAGCGTCAACTGGATCGTGCGCCCCAGGTCGCGGCCTTCCCGGCGCGCGGCGTCGATCGAGCTCTGGACGATGTCGGCAGCAGGCGAGGGCAGAAAAGCCTGTGGAGGCTGGCCGATGAGTCGTGCGGCATCTGCCTCGAACGCACTGCCTTCTCGGCCCGCGAAGGCATTGGCGACGCGGCCTTCGGTGTCGAACTCGATCAACCAGTCGGGGATGGCTTCGAGGGTCGCCGCCAAGTCGGCTCGTGCACCTTCGGTGTCTTGGTGGGCTTGTCGCAAGGCCTTGAGGGCGCCGTGAAGGTCGGCGGTGCGGGTGCCCACGCGCTGGCGCAATTGGACGTTCCACAGCAGCAGCAAGCCGGCGCATGTCACCACCGCGCCAGCGCCCCACAAAACTTCGCGTGGCAAGCGCGTCGCGTCGTTGGTCCCCATCCATTTGTCGCGCAGTTCCTGCTCTTGGGCTGCGGAAATGGTCGCCATTCCTTTTTCCACAAAATTCAGCACATCCGTGCGCCCCTTCTTGACCGCGCGGTGGGCCTGGCCGGTGTAGAGCACGAAGGACAGCTTGAATTCGGTGTCAGCGCCGAGCTTGTAGAGGTAGAAGCGCGCAGGCCCCTCGTCCATGCAGAACACCTTCACTTCTTGCCGCTGCGCTGCGCGGATGAGCTGCTCGTAGTTGGGGTAGGTGGCGATGGTGGGGATGCCGGCTTCCTGGAGTTGTTCGACGCAGGCGTCGCCATCCTGGGCGCCAACGAGGAAACCCTTGAGCGTGGCCGTGTTGTGGATGCCGACGATGTCCCTGTGGCTGTAGATGCCGACGGGCATGTCGGCGTAAGGCCGGGAGAAGTCGTATTGCGACTCGCGGGAAGTGGTCCGGTAGATCAGGTCGATGACATCGGCCTCTCCGGCTTGCAGTGCACGCCGGGCCTCCGACCATGGCCGCAGGCTGAATTCGACTGGCACCCCGGTTTGACTCGACCACAGGCGCCAGCGATCGATGAGCAGCCCTTCAGGGCCGCCTTCGCTGTTGCGGTATGTGAATGGGGGGAAGTTCTCGTCGCTGACGACGCGCAACACCTTCAGTTCGGGTGGCTGGACGGGGGCACGAGACGCGTCCCGTGTCGCAAATGCGTCGGCGGCTGGCAGCAGGCACAAGGCCTGCGCGCTCAACACGCTCAGCAGGAGCCGGCGCCATTGGCGAAACATGAGCGATGGATGTGGAAGGTGGATCGGAGCATCGCGAAAGCCATGCCGCAGTCTGCCACGGGGCGCTCATTCACGCTGCCTGGGCAAGGGTTTGCCAGTCGTTGGGTTTGCGCAACGTGCTGTGAGCGTGTAAACTTCCGCGCGCAAAGGTCAGTCAGGCCGCCCGTGCCCGCATCGGATTCATCTAACCCCAGTTGAACCGCTGTGGCTTCGGTGGTCTGGGCATCAGCGGTGCCCGCACTGGCCTCGTGCGCGCCCGGGGCAACAGAACCTCGGCGCGATGTCGATGAAGACTTCTGCCTCGAAGCTCGATCCAGACATCGCCGGTCAGGCCTGACGCGTGCCGAGTCTGTTCGTGAAGTCTGGACAGCCGGTCGCTCAGCCTCTGGGCGCGTGTTCACAGACCATTGGTTCGAGCGATTTAAGCGCCGGGCCTGAAGGAAACCGACATCGCTAACTTCTTTGACCGCCGCACGCGCAACGACGAGCGCAAGCACCGGCTGAACCGCGAAATCACTGCACCCGAAGTCCGCCTGAACGGACCGGAGAACGAGCCCCTCGGCATCGTCAGCATCCAGGAAGCCCTGCGACTGTCGGCCGAGCACGATGTGGACCTGGTCGAGATCTCCGCCACGGCGGATCCTCCTGTCTGCCGCCTGATGGACTACGGCAAGTTCAAGTATCAGGAGCAGAAGAAAGCCCACGACGCGAAGCTCAAGCAGAAGGTCATCGAGGTCAAGGAAGTCAAATTCCGCCCCGGCACCGACGAGGGCGACTACCAGATCAAGCTGCGCAACCTGCGCCGCTTCTTGGAGGATGGCGACAAGGGCAAGGTCACGTTGCGCTTCCGTGGTCGGGAAATCACCCACCAAGAGCTTGGCATGCGCCTGTTGGAACGTGTGCGTGACGACCTGCAGGATTGCTCCCTGGTCGAAAACATGCCGAAACTCGAAGGGCGCCAAATGATCATGGTTCTGGGTCCCAAGAAGAAGAAATAATCTGTTATGATCTAGGGCTTTGATGAATTTGCCCTGAGTTGGGGGGTCATCAAGCCGAAGCCGACAGAAGTCTGCGAGGCGGATCACCCTGGGTAACGGGGTTGGCCGCCTTGTCGTTTCTGGCGGTCTCCAAGCCGAAGGGGTGTTCAACGAGCGTCCCGGAGGCCATCGAAGTGCCTGCAGGCCATCAAGACACGGACGTGGGTGCCGTGGCGCCTGGCAGGAACAAGTCATAAGGAGCATCAACATGCCCAAGATGAAGACCAAGAGCAGCGCGAAGAAGCGTTTTCGCGTTCGTCCCGGTGGCACCGTCAAGCGCGGCCAAGCCTTCAAGCGCCACATCCTGACCAAGAAGACCACGAAGAACAAGCGCCAACTCCGCGGCGCCGTTAACGTGCACGAGACCAACATGGGCCACATGGCTCAGATGCTGCCTTTCGCCGGTCTGTAAGACCCGCAGCAGCCGTCTCGCATCGTCCTCTAGTCAACGCAGAAGGAGCTACACATGCCTCGCGTCAAACGTGGCGTCACCGCCCGTGCCCGTCACAAGAAAGTCCTCGCCCTTGCCAAGGGTTTCCGCGGTCGCCGCAAGAACGTCTATCGCATCGCCAAGCAGGCGGTGATGAAGGCCGGTCAGTACGCCTACCGTGACCGCCGCGCCAAGAAGCGCGAATTCCGCCGCCTGTGGATCGCCCGCATCAACGCCGGCAGCCGTGCCCTGGGCCTGACCTACAGCAAGTTCATCGCTGGCATCAAGAAGGCCTCGATCGAAATCGACCGCAAGGTCCTGGCTGACATGGCCGTCAACGACCCCGCTGCTTTCGCCAGCATCGTCGAAAAGGCCAAGGCTCAACTGGCTGGTTGATCTCCAGCACCTCATGTCAGACTGATGGTTGCCGGCCCGCCGGTGGCCTCGACTGAAACCAAGGCCAACCCCGTGTTGGCCTTTTTTTTCGAATGCATCCGATGAACGACTCGTCCAGCGACCTCCAAGCCTTGGTGCAATCGGCCCAGTCCGCGTTCGACGCCGCCGCCACGCCGGCCGACCTTGAGAACGCCAAGGCTCGGTTCCTGGGCAAGGCAGGCTCGCTCACCGAGCTGCTCAAGGGCATGGCAGCCCTGAGTCCCGAAGACAAGAAGACCCGTGGCGCGGCCATCAACCAGGCCAAGCAGCAGGTCGAGGCGCTGCTCAATGCGCGTCGCCAGGCATTGGCTGACGCAGAGTTGGCTCAGCAACTGCGTGCCGAATCGCTGGACGTGACCCTGCCGGGTCGCCGCCGAGGCGAGGGCGGACTGCACCCCGTTTCGCTGAGCATTGAGCGCATCGAGGGCATCTTCGGCTCGATGGGTTTCGCTGTGGCCGATGGCCCCGAGATCGAGGCTGACTGGCACAACTTCACCGCATTGAACACGCCGGAAGACCACCCCGCGCGCTCCATGCACGACACCTTCTACGTCGAAGGTGGTCACCTGCTTCGCACACACACCAGCCCGATGCAGGTGCGCTACGCCATGCAGCACGTGCAGGACCATGCCGCGCAGCTCGCACGCGGTGAGCGCATCCCCGAAATCCGTGTGATCGCGCCCGGCCGTACCTACCGTGTCGACAGCGACGCCACGCACTCGCCGATGTTCCACCAGTGCGAAGGCCTGTGGATCGGTGAGAGCGTGAGCTTCACCGACCTGAAGGCCGTGCTGGGCGATTTCTTCAGCACCTTTTTCGAGACCGACGAGCTCGACATCCGCTTCCGCCCGTCGTTCTTTCCCTTCACAGAGCCCTCGGCCGAAGTGGACATCGCCTTCGCATCCGGCCCGCTCAAGGGGCGCTGGCTGGAGGTCGGCGGCGCCGGCCAGGTGCACCCGAACGTGGTGCGCAACTTCGGCCTGGACCCGGAGCAGTACATTGGCTTCGCTTTCGGCCTGGGCCCGGACCGCCTCACCATGCTGCGCTATGGTGTGAACGACCTGCGTCTGTTCTACGAAGGCGATTTGCGTTTCCTGCAGCAGTTCCAGTGAAGCAGCGGGCGAGGGCAGGGCGCCTGTCCTCCACCCGTTTCGTGTCGCGCCCAGCGCGTCAACGTCTCAACCCAGTCTGATGAGGATGCCCGCATGACCACCACCACCGCCGCCAGCACAGCCATTCAGGCCTGGGCCGCCCAGGCCGCCGCCAAGCCGGTCGTGCCGTTCTCGTACGATCCGGGCCCGTTGGGCGCCGAGGAGGTCGAGATCCGTGTCGAGCATTGCGGTCTGTGTCACTCCGATCTCTCGGTGATCGACAACGAGTGGGGCTTTTCGGCCTACCCGGTCGTGGGCGGTCATGAGGTGGTGGGCACGGTGGTGGGCCTGGGCGAGCGTGCCAAGGGCCTCAAGCTTGGTCAGAAGGTGGGATTGGGCTGGATGTCGGTGAGCTGTCAGACTTGCCCGAGCTGCCTGAGCGGCCAACCCCAGCTTTGCCGCACGGGCGTGGCGACCATCGTGGGCCACCATGGTGGCTTCGCCGAGAGGGTGCGCGCCCATTGGCTGTGGGCCTGTCCCATTCCTGAGGGCCTGAACCCGGCCAAGGCCGGCCCGCTGCTGTGCGGCGGCATCACGGTGTTCTCGCCGTTCCTGAACTTCGGCATCAAGCCCGTGCACCGCGTGGGTGTGGTTGGCATCGGTGGCCTGGGCCACATGGCGCTGAAGTTCGCGCGGGCCTGGGGTTGCGAGGTCACGGCTTTCACCTCGAGCGAGTCGAAGCGAGACGAGGCGCTGGCGCTGGGCGCGCACCGCGTGGTCTCCAGCACCGACCCAAAGTCGATGAAGGCCATCGCCGGCCAGCTCGACATGGTGCTGGTCACCGTCAACGTCATGCTGAACTGGAAGGCGCTGATGTCGACGTTGGCGCCCAATGGCCGCCTGCACTTGGTGGGCATCCTGCCGCAGCCCATGGAGGTCGAGGCCTTCCCGCTGATCGGCGGGCAGCGCAGCGTGTCGGGTTCGCCCACGGGCTCGCGCCAGGACATCGACACCATGCTGGCCTTTGCCGCGCGCCATGGCATTGAGCCGCAGACCGAACACTTCCCGATGAGCCGCATCAACGATGCTTTGGATCACCTGCGCGCCGGCAAGGCCCGCTACCGTGTGGTCCTGGACGCTGAACAGAACTGAATTCCCCAAGGACCCTTTTCCATGCAATTCCCCGAGTCCTGGTTGCGCACCTTCTGCAACCCCGATCTGAGCACACAGCAACTGGCCGACCTGCTGACCATGGCCGGCCTAGAGGTCGAAGAGCTGCAGCCGGTTGCCCCTCGCTTCACGGGCGTGGTTGTGGCACAGGTGCTGGAAGTCGCCAAGCACCCGGACGCCGACCGCCTGAATGTGTGCAAGGTGGACGCGGGCACGGGCGAGGTGCTGCAGATCGTCTGTGGCGCGCCGAACGTGCGCCCAGGCATCAAGGTGCCGTGCGCGCTCGTCGGCGCCGAACTGCCCCCCGGCGCGGATGGCAAGGCCTTCGTCATCAAGAAGGGCAAGCTGCGTGGGGTGGAGAGCCTGGGCATGCTGTGCTCGGCCAAGGAGCTGGGCATCGCCGAGGAGTCGAACGGCCTGCACATCCTGGCCGATGAAGCGCCCGTGGGCGTCAGCATCCGCGACTTCCTCCGGCTTGACGACACCTTGTTCACGCTCAAGCTCACGCCCAACCTGGCGCATTGCCTGAGCGTGGCGGGCGTCGCGCGCGAGGTGTCCGCGCTGACTGGCGCGCCGCTGAAGCTGCCTGCCAGCGAGCCGGTCAAGCCCGCCATCGATGCACGGCTGAAGGTCAATGTGGAAGCCGCCGATTTGTGTGGCCGCTTCGGTGGTCGCGTGATTCGCGGCGTGAACCCCCAGGCCAAGACGCCCGACTGGATGGTCGAGCGCCTGGCGCGTTGTGGCCAGCGTTCGGTGTCGGCGCTGGTCGACATCTCCAACTACGTGATGTTCGAGCTGGGCCAGCCCTCGCACGTGTTCGACCTGGACAAGATCCATGGCGAGCTGACCGTGCGTTGGGGTCGCGCGGGCGAACAGCTCAAGCTGCTCAATGGCAACACCATCACGCTCGACGAGCAGGTGGGTGTGATCGCCGATGACAGCCAGGTCGAGTCCCTGGCCGGCATCATGGGCGGCGACGCCACGGCCGTGGGCGACGAGACCCGCAACGTCTACCTCGAAGCCGCCTTCTGGTGGCCCAAGGCGATCGCCGGCCGCGCGCGCCGCTACAACTTCTCGACCGACGCCTCGCACCGCTACGAGCGCGGCGTGGACCCGGCGCCCACGGCCCAGCACATCGAGCGCATCACCCGCCTGATTCTCGAGATCTGCGGTGGCGAGGCCGGCCCGCTGGACGACTTGAAGGTGCACCTGCCCGAGCGCAAGCCCGTGACGTTGCGCCTGTCGCGCGCCCAGCGCGTCATCGGCATGCCGGTGACCTTGCCTGAGGTGCAAGCGGTGTTCCAGCGCCTGGATCTGCCTTATGGCACGCAAGCCCACAAGGACGACACCCACCTCATCGTGACCCCGCCGAGCTGGCGCTTCGACATCCAGATCGAGGAAGACTTGATCGAAGAGGTGGTGCGCGTCATCGGCTTCGACAAGCTGCCGCGCCGCGCGCCGAAGGCGCCCGTGGTCTCCGAGGTGCGCCCCGAGGCGCGTCGTGGCCTGTACGCAGTGCGCCGTGCCGTGGCCGCGCGTGGTTACCAGGAAGCCATCACCTTCAGCTTCGTCGAGGCCCGCTGGGAGGCCGATTTCGCGGGCAACACCAACCCCATCCAACTGCTCAACCCCATCGCCAGCCAGTTGTCGGTGATGCGCTCGTCGCTGATCGGCAGCTTGGTGGAGGTGCTGCGCACGAACTTGGCCCGCAAGGCCGAGCGCGTGCGCCTGTTCGAGGTCGGGCGCGTGTTCCGCCGTGATGCTTCCGTGGTCGATGGCATGCAGACGGTGGCCAGCCTGGACCAGCCCGTTCGCGTGGCCGGTCTGGCCTACGGTCCGGCCGATGCGCTGCAATGGGGCCAGGCGGCCCGTCAGGTCGATTTCTTCGATGTGAAGGGAGATGTCGAGTCGCTGCTGGCGCCGCGCCAGGCCAGTTTTGTTGCGGCCGAACACCCGGCTCTCCACCCGGGGCGTTGCGCTCAGGTGCTGGTCGATGGTCGTGCCGTGGGTTTTGTGGGTGAGTTGCACCCCAAGTGGCGGCAGGCCTATGACTTGGCCCAGGCGCCGGTGCTGTTCGAGCTTGATGCAGACGCGCTGGCGCAGCGTCCCGTGCCACGTTTCACCAGCGTGCCGCGCATGCAATCGGTCTTCAGGGATCTTGCCCTGGTGGTCAATGATCGCACCGCGCACGACGCCTTGATCGGCGCCATCGTGTCGGCACCGACAGACGGCCTGGTGCGCGGCGCCCGCCTGTTCGACATCTACAAGCCCAAGCAGGCGGTGGCCGGCATCGCCGAAGACGAGCGCAGCTTGGCCGTGCGCATCGATTTGCGCGACGACGAGCAGACGCTCAACGATGAGCGCATCGATGCGGCCGTGCAATCCGTGTTGCAGAATCTGGCCGACAAGGTGGGCGCGCGCGTGCGCGCCTGAGGCGTGAGAAGGGGAGACACCACGCATGAACGACAAGATCAGCGACCTGACGGTGCTGTTGCCGACCATCGAAACGCCGACGCTCACCAAGGCCGAGCTTTCCGAGCTGCTGTTTGAGCGGCTCGGCCTGAACAAGCGCGAGTCCAAGGACATGGTGGAGGCCTTTTTCGAGCTGATCAACGACACGTTGGTGCAGGGCACGGATGTGAAGCTCTCCGGCTTCGGCAACTTCCAAATTCGTCAGAAGGCACCGCGCCCCGGGCGCAATCCGCGCACGGGCGAGGCCATCCCCATCAAGGCGCGGCAGGTGGTGACTTTCCACGCCAGCGCCAAGCTCAAAGGCATGGTGCAAGGCGATATTCCCGTGGGTGAAGACTTGGAGTAAAGTCTGAGGTCCCACCGCAATCTGGTTGATGCGGCAGGGCTTTTTGCTTGCGAGCCAACAGCGTCATCGCGCCAAAGCGTCACCGATGCCACCAGCAGGCCACATGGATCGAACCACCCACGACCTCCCGCCCATCCCGGCCAAACGCTACTTCACCATCGGTGAGGTGAGCGAGCTTTGCCATGTGAAGCCATATGTGCTGCGCTACTGGGAGCAGGAGTTCGTGCAGCTCAAGCCCATGAAGCGGCGCGGCAATCGCCGCTATTACCAGCACCACGAGGTGTTGCTGGTGCGTCGCATCCGCGAGCTGTTGTATGAGCAGGGCTTCACCATCAGCGGTGCGCGCAATCGGCTGGCCGAGTTGGGCCACGCGGCGCGCGTCGAAGCCGATGACGATGAATTGCCGGATGGTTTGTCTGCCGGCGCCATGATCGCTTCAGAGCGGTTGGTCGGCGGTGCTGCGTCATCGGTGTCACGCGCGCTGCAAGCGTCGCCTGCGGTCATGGCTGAATCCGGGTTCCTTGCTCCAGAGTTGCCTGACTTGTCGCTCCTGTCGCCGGAGGCGGCCGCGAGCCTGCGTGTTTCCTTGTTGTCGATTCGCGACCTGCTGTCTTGAATCGGGGTGGCTGGCTTGAGACGAGTGCTCAAAACATGCTATAGTCTAATTCTTGTCGGGGCGTAGCGCAGCCTGGTAGCGCACTTGCATGGGGTGCAAGGGGTCGCGAGTTCGAATCCCGCCGCCCCGACCAAGAAAATCACGAGGGCCAGAAGGAAACTTCTGGCCCTTTCGTGTTTTGGCCCGCGGAGCGAACGTTACCTCAGGGGTATGTCACTTCTGGATCGCGCGGTCAAACTCCTGTTGCAGCACCACCGGAAACGCGGCGCTCACGGAGCCGATGGCGAGGGGGCGCAGGCGTTCAAACAAGGCCTTGATCGCCTCAGCCAGGCGCACGTCGATGACGTTGCTGCCGGCGGACGCTTCGTCGCCGCTCGCCGAGGCGACGCTTCGCCGGGCATGGCTTTGGGTCACTGTGCGCGCCATGGCGATGAACAATTGCTCCACGTAGGCCCGCGCGATGGCGCGGCTGTGGCGGATGAGTTCGTCTTGCAGATCGAGTACGGTGTCCAGCGGCACGTCGAGTTCGGCGAGCTGGATGCCAATGCGCTCGAGTGCGGGTGACAGCATCTCGACCTCATCGGGGCCAAGACGCCGGTAAAGGCCGTTCTCGCTGAGGCGATCTTTTTGCTGCTGTGTGGCTGGCTCGGCCCAGTGGGATGCCATCTCGGACAGGGCTTTGCGCTGAGGCTGCTCGACGGTGAAGAAGGTGGTCGAAAAAAGGTGGCTGACGAGGGAATACTCGCTCCAGGCACCGTCGGGCGTTCCGGTCAGCATGGCCTTGATGGCATCGAGCTTGAATCCCTGCTTGCGCAGATCCCGGATGAGTTCGAGCTTGCCGAGGTGTTCGGCGTTGTAAAAGGCGGTGCGGCCTTGCAGGCGCGGTGGTGGCATCAGCCCGGCCGTCTGGTAGGCGCGCACGTTTCGAACGCTCACGCCGGCACGCTCTGACAGCGTTTCAACGGTGAATTCGCCATTTGCGGCGGGGGGCGCTGCCCTCGGGCGGCGAGGCTGGCGCATTTGTTTGTCGGGCATCTTCGAGAGCCAAAGGGGCGGGCGCGCCAATGATAGCGATGCCACTCACATGCGGCTGCCAAACGTCACGCGGAGGCCTCGGCCCTGCTCAGCACTTGATGCCCAGGTGCAGGGCCACGACGCCACCGGTCATGTTGTGCACATCGACATGGCCGAAGCCCGCTGTCTTCATCATGGCCTTGAGCGTGGCCTGGTCGGGGTGCATGCGGATGGACTCGGCCAAGTACTGATAGCTGGCTGCATCGCCGGCGACGAGCTGCCCCAGGCGAGGCAGCACTTTGAACGAGTACCAGTCGTAAGCTTTCTCAAGTGGCTTGGCCACCTTCGAAAATTCCAGCACCAGCAGGCGGCCGCCCGGCTTGAGCACGCGGCACATCTCCGCCAGGGCAGCGTCCTTGTGCGTCATGTTGCGCAGGCCAAAGGCCACGGTGACGATGTCGAAGGTCTCGCTGGGAAAGGGCAGTTTCTCAGCGTCGCACAAGGTCGTGGGCAATGCCAAGCCTTTGTTGAGCAGGCGGTCGCGGCCCGTGCTCAACATGGCCTCGTTGATGTCGGTGTGCACCACCATGCCTGTGGGGCCGACGCGGCCGGCGAAGGCCTCGGACAGGTCGCCGGTGCCGCCGGCGATGTCGAGCACCTTGTGCCCTTCGCGCACCCCGCTGGCAGCGATGGCGTAGGCCTTCCAGAGTCGATGCAAGCCCATCGACATCAGGTCGTTCATGACGTCGTACTTGTTGGCCACCGAGTCGAAGACGCCGCGCACGCGCTGGGCCTTTTGGGACTCGTCAACCTGCTGGAAACCGAAATGCGTGGAGCTCATGGGGCGGCATCTTATACGTTCGTTGGCGCGGCCTGAAGGGCGCGGGCGCAGGCCATGGCGCTGGCCCAGGCCCATTGGAAGTTGTAGCCGCCCAGCCAGCCGGTGATGTCCACGACCTCGCCGATGAAATGCAGCCCAGGCACGATGCGGCTTTCCATGCTTTGCTGTTGCAGCTCGCGGGTGTCCACGCCGCCCGCAGTGACCTCGGCCTTGGCGTAGCCCTCGGTGCCGGAAGGGGTGATGGACCAGGCGTTGGCGGCTTGCCCAAGGGTCTCCAGGTCCTTGTCCTTGAGTTCGGCCAGGGCGGCCTGTGAATGCAGGGCGGGCACGCGCTGTGCCATTTGCGCCAACCAGGTCTGCGCCAAGCGCTGGGGCACGGCTTCCCCCAGGGCCAGGCCCCATGCGGTGGAGAGCTGCTTGCGCGAGCCCGCCTTGGCGGCCTTGAGTTCGCCAGCCAGGTCGTGCATCGGGCTCAAGTTGATGGTGAGCGCTTGGCCAGGCTGCCAATGGCTGGAGATCTGCAGCACACCAGGCCCGCTGAGGCCTCGGTGGGTGAAGAGCAGGTCTTCGGTGAAGCGGGCCAGGTGAGGGCCTTTGGTTTTGCAGCCACGCTGCACGGGCGGCACGGTGGTGGGCGTCTCGATGATGACTTCCAGCGAGAGTCCGGCCAGTTCAGAGAAAGGCACCCAGGTGGCTGCGTCGAAGGTCAGCGGCACGAGGGCGGGGCGCAGTGGCACGACTCGGTGGCCCAGTTCGCGGGCCCAGCGCTGGCCTGTGTCGGTGGCACCGATTTTGGGAATCGAGGGTCCACCGGTGGCCACCACCACTTGGTGGGCGCGCAGCACGCCCCGGTCGGTGTCGAGTTCGAAGCGGCTGCCGTCATCGGCTTGCAGGCCCAGCGGGCGGATGCCATCGACGCGGCAGGGTTGCCAGCGTTGCACGCCACCAGCTTCGCACTCGCGCAGCAGCATCTGGATGATGTCATCGCTGCGGTGGTCGCAAAAAAGCTGGCCGCGGTGCTTCTCGTGCCAGCGCACGCCGTGGCGTTCGATCAGCTCGATGAAATCCTGCGGGGTGTAGCCGCTCAGCGCGGAGCGGCAGAAGGCGGGGTTCTCGCCCAGGAAGTTGGCCACGCCGACTTCGCGGTTGGTGAAGTTGCAGCGGCCTCCTCCCGAGATGCGGATTTTCTCGGCGACCTTGGGTGCGTGGTCGAGCAGCAGGACTCTCAGGCCACGCTGGCCGGCCACGCCTGCGCAGAACAGGCCGGCGGCGCCGGACCCGATGATGATGACGTCGAATGCGGGCATGCCGAGATTGTCGTGGCTGTGTCGACGCTTTCGGCTGGGTCGCCTCTGGCCGTCAACTCACTTGGCCCGTCAGGAGGTCAATCGAGCCCCAGTGGCCGGCTGGCTGAGAAGACAGGACGGCCTTCGAGGTCGTCGGCCCGCACGAGGCGGTTGCGACCCTGGCGGCGTGCTTCGGCCAGGGCTTCGTCCGCGCGGTGGATGGCCTCGTCGATCGATTCGCCTGGCTGGATCTGGACCACGCCGAAGCTCAGGCTCAGCACCGGGCGCTGCTGGCTGCTGCGAACCTTGTCGACATGGCGCACCATGCGGTCGGCCACATGCAGCGCATCGGCCACGCCGGTTTCTGGCAAGAGGGCGACGAAGGCCTCGCCGCCCAGTCGCCCCATCAGGTCGCGGCTGCGCAGCAAGGCGCGTGCGCTGGAAGCGACGAACTTCAGTGCCTCGTCGCCAGCGGCGTGGCCATGGTCAACGGTGAAAAGCCTGAAATCGTCGATGTCGAAGCGCATGAGGGTGGCGCTGCCCGGGGTGCTGAGACTCAGGGCCTGTGTGGCCAGTTCCTGGAAGTGACGGCGGTGGGGCACCAGCGTGAGCAGGTCAAAGTCCGCCATCAGGCGCAGTTGCTGGTGGGATTCGCGCAGGTCTTGTTCTGTGCGCTCATAGGTCAGCAACAGGCACATGTAGACCGAGAACATCACGCCGGCTACCAGGCCGACGAGCACCACGGGTTGCTGAATCTGCATGGGGTTGACGACGGGTGCGCCCCATACACCCAAGGCTGAGATCAGCCGGGGCACTTGGATGAGCGCTGCCGCCAGCATGAACAGCCCCACCGCTTTGAGATAGGGGCCAGAGCGGCCCGGGCTCTGGTGCCTGACGCCGTGCACCAGCCATGCGGCATAGAGGTAGCCTGTCACGCTGGCGAGGCTGAAGGTGGCGACGCGGGCGCCAAGGTCGTCCGCCGAGTGCAACCACATCACCATGTAGGCGCCAGCGCCAGAGGCCAGCACGACCAGATCAACCCAGGCGGGCGTGCGGAAGTCACTGCGGATGTAGAACTGCCTGAGGCCGCCGAGCATGGTCAGCGGCCATTGCAGGGTCAGCAGGACGCTGACCGGGAGCAGCCAGGGGTGGCGGTCTTTGAGGAACAGGCAGATGGCACCTGCCGTGTTGAGCCACTGCGCGGTGGTCCACCAGCCGTAGCCGAGGTAGGTTCGCTGGGTCTGCCCGACCAGCGTCATGGTTGCGGCGGCCGTGAACAGCACCACGCAGACCACGAGCGTGAGGGTGGGTACGTGCAGATCGAAAAAAGGTGGCATGGCTTTCGGACACAATCTCGTGGCGCAGTATCCCCGATTGGGCGGCGTGTCACGCAGCCGAAATCCCTCAGGACGAGGGTGGGTCAGCGCATCTTTTTTCAGCACGGAGCAAATCAACATGGCCATGGATGTGGTGGATCACGAGATTCGCGGCGCCGAAATGCAGTTCGTCGAGGTCGAACTCGACCCTGGCGAGGCCGCGATCGGCGAGGCCGGCAGCATGATGTTCATGGAGCCTGGCATTGAGATGGACACGGTCTTCGGCGATGGCTCCAGGCAGCAAAGCGGCATCTTCGGCAAGCTGCTGGGCGCCGGCAAGCGCCTGATCACCGGCGAAAGCCTGTTCACGACCATCTACACGAACCAGGGACAAGGCAAGCGCCGGGTGGCGTTCGCCGCGCCTTACCCGGGCAAGATCCTGCCTATGAACCTGGGGCAACTGGGCGGCACTTTGATGTGCCAGAAGGATGCGTTCCTGTGCGCGGCTCGCGGTGTTTCGCTGGGCATCGCCTTCCAGAAGCGCCTGGGCGCTGGTTTCTTCGGCGGCGAGGGCTTCATCCTGCAGAAGCTCGAGGGCGATGGCATGGCCTTCGTGCACGCGGGCGGCACGGTGGTTCGGCGTGAACTGAAGGCCGGTGAGAGCCTGCTGGTCGACACCGGTTGCGTGGTGGCCTTCACCGCCGAGGTGGATTTCGATATCCAGTACGTCGGCAAGATCAAGACGGCGCTGTTCGGCGGAGAAGGCCTCTTCCTGGCCAAGTTGAGCGGCCCTGGGCACATCTGGTTGCAGAGCCTGCCGTTTTCGCGCTTGGCATCGCGCATTTTCGCTGCGGCGCCTCAGAACCCCGGCGGTGGCGGCCGCGAAGAGGGTGGTTTGCTCAGCGGTGTGGCCGCCGGGGGCGTGGGCGGCTTGCTGGGCTCGGTGCTTGGCGGAGACGAGTGAATTGGCCTCGCGCGCTGTCGTTCGCTGAGCCATGTCATCGCTGTACCTGCCTGCCGCGCTTAAACTGGAAGGCTTGACTGAAGAGAAGGTTTGCTCGGGATGAGTGGGGACAAGTTCATGCGCGGGGTGCCTGAGGCACAGAAAGAACCCGCCGAGGCGTCGCGCCGGGCCATCGGCCTGGCGGGCCTGGGCCTGCTCGCCCAAGGGGTGATCTCTGCAGGGCTGACCGGTTTTGTCGCGCCGGTTGCGGCCATGGGCGATCGGCCCAAGTCCAGACCGTCGTTGACACCTGCGCCATCGACATCGACATCGACTGCGCCGACGCCTGCCCTGGCCCGCCCACCCATCTTCGTGCTGAACTCGCTGGACGCGAACGTCAGCATCATCGACCCGGTGAGCTACACCGAGATCCGGCGCGTGCCCACGGGCAAGGAGCCGCACCACCTCTACCTCTCGCCCGACGAGAAATCGCTGCTGGTGGCCAATGCGCTGTCCGACTCGCTGACCCTGCTCGACCCGAAGACCGGCGCCGTGCAGCGCGTCATCGAGGGCATCGTCGACCCCTACCAGCTGCGCTTTTCGCCAGACATGAAGTGGTTCCTGACGGCGGCCAACCGCCTCAACCACGTCGACATCTACCAGTCCACGCCTTCGCCGAAGGGCGGCGTCGACCTGAAACTCGTCAAGCGCGTCACCACGGCCAAGACGCCCAGCCACCTCAACATCGACTCGCGCAGCACCGTGGCCTACGTCACCATGCAGGACAGCGACGAGATGGTGGCCATAGAACTGGCGACGCAGACCATCCTCTGGCGCATCCGCGTGGGCAAGATGCCCGCCGACGTGTACGTCACGCCTGACGACCGTCACGTGCTGATCGGCCTGACGGGCGACCGCTACGTCGAGGTCTACGATGTGAGCGGCCCCAAGCCCCAGCTCGTGAAGCGCATCGAGACGGGCAACGGCGCCCACGCTTTCCGTTCCTGGGGCGACAAGCGGCACGTGCTGGTCAGCAACCGCGCGGGCAACTCCATCAGCCGCATCGACCTGCAAAGCTGGAAGGTGGTGGCGAACTACCCGGCACCCGGCGGCCCCGACTGCATGGATCTGCTCGCCGATGGCCGGACCATCCTGGTGACCTCGCGTTGGGCGCGCCAGTTGACCGTCATCGACACGGTCAAGGGCGAGGTCATCAAACAAGTACCCGTGGGCCGCTCGCCGCACGGGGTCTGGACCTTGCAACATGCGCCGCGCAACTGACAAGACGAGGGGCTGGATGTCCAGCCTGCTGGCCGGCGTGATGCTGATGACGGGCTTGCCCGCTCACGCTTCGGCCACGGCCCGCTGCGACAAGCCCGTCTACCTGACCATCGACACCGGCCACATGGGCGTGGCCCCGCTGGTGGCCGATGTGCTGGCGCGCCATGAAGTGCGCGCCACCTTCTTCCTGGCCAACGAGCGGACACAAGCCGTGGGTGGGCGCCCCGAGGGCAGCACCCTGGATGACCATTGGGCCGGCTGGTGGAAGCAACTGGCCGCGCAGGGGCACGATTTCGGCTCCCACACCTGGGACCACATGGTGTGGCAGGCAGACCGGCCCAAGGGCTTCAGGGTGAAGCCCACTGCCGGCCCGCACAATGGCGAGCGCATGGACATCTCCGATGCGGCCTATTGCGAACAACTCCAGCGCCCGGCCACCCGCTTCGAACAGATGACCGGGCAGCGCATGCGCGCCATCTTCCGTGCGCCCGGTGGCCGAGTTTCACCGCGCTTGCTGGCCGTGGCCCGCAAATGCGGCTGGCAGCACGTGCCCTGGACACCCAATGGTTTCCTGGGCGACGAACTCGACAGCAGCCGGTATTCCAACGCGGCTTTGCTGGAGCAGGCCTTGCAGCGCGTGCGCGCTGGCGACATCCTGCTGATGCACTTGGGCATCTGGAGTCGGCAGGACCCTTGGGCGCCGGCCGTGCTGGAGCCGCTCATCGTCGGCTTGAAGTCTCGCGGCTTCTGCTTTGAAACCCTCAGGCAGCACCCGACCTTCGGTGCGACTGGGCCGGCGCCGCGTGAAGGGCAAGTCCCCGCCCGTTGAATCGGCTGAAACCCGCCTTGGCCCATGCTTGACGAACTCATCATCCAGCCCCTCACCGATGTCTTCGGGCGCCTTCAGCAAGGCTTGTTCGAATCGGTCGTGCAGCCGCTGTTGTTCAACGCAGGCCAGGGCAATTTGCTGGAAGACGGCTACGCGGCCACGGGTTGGCTGCTCGTGGGCCTGATCCAGTTGGTGTTGATGCTGTTGCTGTTCGCGCCGCTGCAGCGCTGCCGCCCGGCCGAGTCGCAGACCGGCGACGCCCGCGCCGTCCGCGTCGATGTGCTCTACACCCTGCTGCACCGCCTGGGCCTGTTCCGCCTGGCGATGTTCTTCTCTGTCGAGCCCCTGCTGGACACCTTGTTCGGCGAGGCAGCGGTGCAAGGCGTGCAGGGCATCCAGCTCGATGCCCTGGTGGCGCCGCTTTGGCCCGGCGTGCTCGATTCAGCCTGGGCCAGCTTCCTGCTCTACCTGCTCGCCTTTGACCTGCTGGACTACTGGATCCACCGGGGTCAGCATCACTTTGACCGCTGGTGGGCCCTGCACGCCGTGCACCACAGCCAGCGGCGCATGACCCTTTGGAGCGACAACCGCAACCACCTCCTCGACGACCTGATCCGCGACGTGCTGCTGGCCTTCACGGCCCGCGCCATCGGCGTGGCGCCGGGGCAGTTCGTGGCCGTCGTGGCGGTCACGCAGTTGATCGAGAGCCTTTCTCACGCCAACACCCGCCTGAGCTTTGGCTGGCTGGGTGAGCGCCTGCTGGTGGGGCCGCGTTTCCATCGCCAGCACCACGCCATTGGCATCGGCCATGAGAGCCAGGGGCCTGGCACCCTGGGTGGCTGCAATTTCGCGGTGCTGTTCCCCATGTGGGATTTGCTGTTCGGCACGGCGCGCTTCGACGGCCGCTACGAGCCCACGGGCATCCGAGATCAGTTGCCCGAGCATGGCGCGCGCGACTATGGCGAGGGCTTCTGGGCCCAGCAGTGGCTGGGCTTGCGGCGCCTGTTCGGCCGGGTTTGACACGGCGGCTCTGCGGGCCTTTGCGTGCTTCGGTATGCTGCGCGGCATGGATGACATCACCCCAACCGTGATCCCTGTCGCCGCCGTGAACGTGCGCCGGCCACCCGCGACCGCGCTGGCCTTGGACGCCGCTTGGCGCGCCTTTGCCTATTGCCTGCACCCTCGCGTCATCTGGCTCACCTTGTTGCCCATCCTGCTGTCGGCCACGCTGTTGTTGGGCCTGGCATGGTGGGGCTGGGGTGATGCCAACACCGCCTTGCGCGAGGCGCTGGAGAACTGGTCGCTGAGCCAGTCGCTGTTGTCATGGCTGGACCGCATGGGCTGGCAGGGCCTGCGCGCCGCGCTCGTGCCGGCGCTGTTGCTGATCTTGGTCGTGCCGCTGGTGGTCGTCCTCACCCTCCTGCTGGTGGCGTGGATGATCACGCCTTCGGTCGTGAAGCTGGTTCGCGGTCGGCGTTTCCCCGATCTGGTCTCGCGTTACCAGACGCCGGTCTGGCGCTCGGTCATGGTGTCGCTTGTCACCACGGTGGCCGCGCTGGCGGCCTTGCTCGTGACCCTGCCTCTGTGGCTGATCCCGCTGTTCGCACTCGTGGTGCCGCCCTTGATCTGGGGCTGGCTCACCTACCGTGTGATGGCCCACGACACGCTGGCCGATTTCGCCACGCCTGAAGAACAGCGCGAGCTCCTCGAACGCCACCGCACGACCCTGCTGGTGATGGGCGTGGTCTGTGGCTACCTGGGTGCAGCGCCCGCCGCGGTCTGGGCGCTCGGTGTGCTGGCCATCGTGCTGGCGCCGTTCATCCTGGTCGTCTCTTTGTGGCTCTACACCTTGGTGTTCGTGTTCTCGAGCCTGTGGTTCGCCCATTTCCTGCTGACGGCGCTGGCCGGCTTGCGTGCCGAGCCGCTGCCCAATTCGCCCGCCAGCCTTCCTCCCAGCCCACCGTCCACGGCACATGACTGATCTCAGCTCTCCCCGCATCGGCCTCATCATCATCGGCGATGAAATCCTCAGCGGACGCCGGCAGGACAAGCACCTCTCCAAGGCCATCGAACTGCTGACTGAGCGCGGCATGGCCGTGTCTTGGGTCCGCTACGTGGGTGACGAGCCCGCGAGCATCACGGCCGACCTGCGCCATGCCTTGGCCTGCGGCGACATCGTGTTTTCCTTTGGCGGCATCGGCGCCACGCCAGACGACCACACCCGTGCCTGCGCCGCCGAGGCGGTCGGCCGTCCGCTGGTGCTGCACCCGGAGGCGCGCGAGCTGATCCTGGCGCGCTGTCGCGAAATGGCGGAGCAAGAGGGCGTGCCCTTCGAGCCCGACTCCGCCGACACCTTGCGCCGGCTGGAGATGGGCTGTTTTCCCGAAGGCGCGGACATCATCCCCAACCCTTACAACCGCATCCCTGGCTTCACGCTGGAAGGGCGCGTGCATTTCGTGCCGGGCTTCCCGGTCATGGCCTGGCCGATGGTGGCCTGGGCGCTCGACACCCTGCACGCCGACCTGCATGGGCGTGGACGGCTCACCGAGCGCTCGGTGGTGGTGTACGGCGCCATCGAGTCTCGTTTGACCCCCCTGATGGTCGACATCGAGGCGCGTTTCGCACCGGTCAAGGTGTTCTCTCTGCCCAGCGTGGACCACCCGGTGCACGGCCGCCACATCGAACTCGGCGTGAAGGGGCGGGCCGATCAGGTGGATGCCGCCTTCCTGGCTCTGCACAATGAGTTGATCAAATTTGGTGCAAACGTTGGCCCAGAGTTGGTGCAATCATAAGATTCGCCCCTTTATTGCACCATTATGGTGAATTTTGGGGTAACTGCCTGCGTCCGTGATTTTCACCATGTGCGCCGTGGTCTTTTCCGGTGCGCCCTTGGATGGCGCATCTTGGCGCCCGGCCCCATCTGATCGAGTGAATCCGCGCGCGCCTTGCGTGCCCTCTGCCTGGAGGCACGCTTTCTGCTATTACACTCCGCGCTGTTTCTGGATCAGAGACAGAAAATTTCACTTCCTGCTTTCATTAAGCCTGTTGCTAGGAGCTCCTGATGGCCAACAAGACGGTCGCCGACGTGATGAAGATGGTGAAGGACAACGACGTCAAGTTCGTTGATTTCCGTTTCACCGACACCCGTGGCAAGGAACAGCACGTCTCCGTGCCTGTTTCCCACTTCGATGAAGACAAGTTCACCTCGGGCCACGCGTTCGACGGTTCGTCCATCGCCGGCTGGAAGGGCATCGAAGCCTCCGACATGCTGCTGATGCCGGACCCCAACACCGCCAACGTCGACCCCTTCTTCGAAGAACCGACCCTGCTGCTGACCTGCGACGTCATCGACCCCGCCGACGGCAAGGCCTACGAGCGCGATCCCCGCTCCCTGGCCAAGCGCGCCGAAGCCTACCTGAAGTCCTCGGGCCTGGGCGACACCGCCTACTTCGGTCCGGAACCCGAATTCTTCGTGTTCGACGGCATCCGCTGGGGCAACGACATGTCCGGTTGCTTCTTCGAGATCCAATCCGAAGAAGGCGCTTGGAACACCGGTACCAAGTACGAACACGGCAACACCGGCTACCGTCCAACCGTCAAGGGCGGCTACTTCCCCGTGCCCCCGGTCGACAGCGGCCAGGACATGCGCTCGGAAATGTGCCTGATCCTCGAATCGATGGGCATCCCCGTTGAAGTGCACCACCACGAAGTGGCCAACGCCGGCCAGATGGAAATCGGCACCAAGTTCGCCACGCTGACCCAGCGCGCAGACTGGCTGCAACTGCAAAAGTACATCATCACCAACGTGGCCCACGCCTACGGCAAGACCGCCACGTTCATGCCCAAGCCCCTGGTTGGCGACAACGGTTCCGGCATGCACGTCCACCAGTCCATCTGGAAGGACGGCAAGAACCTGTTCGCTGGCGACGGCTACGCCGGCCTGAGCGAATTCGCCCTGTACTACATCGGCGGCATCATCAAGCACGCCCGTGCCCTGAACGCCATAACCAACCCCGGCACGAACTCGTACAAGCGCCTGGTGCCTGGTTTCGAAGCCCCGGTGAAGCTGGCCTACTCGGCCAAGAACCGTTCCGCTTCGATCCGCATTCCGTACGTGTCGAACCCCAAGGGTCGCCGCATCGAGGCTCGCTTCCCCGATCCTTCGGCTAACCCCTACCTGGCCTTCTCGGCCCTGATGATGGCCGGTCTGGACGGCGTGGAAAACAAGATCCATCCGGGCGAAGCCGCCACGAAGGACCTGTACCACCTGCCGCCCGAAGAGGACAAGCTGATCCCCACCGTCTGCCACAGCCTGGACCAGGCCCTGGACGCCCTGGACGCCGACCGCGGCTTCCTGACCAAGGGTGGTGTGTTCACCGACGCCTACCTGGATGCCTACATCGACCTGAAGATGCAGGAAGTCACCCGCTTCCGCATGGCCGTTCACCCGGTCGAGTACGACATGTACTACGCTCTGTGATTCGCTTCGGCGATTCACGAGGAGAGGGCGGCTTCGGCCGCCCTTTTTCTTTGTCCCGCCTTGGGGGCATACTGCATGGCATCCGGCTTGCACGCCGACTGACCGCATGACGATGACGACTTCGATTCGCCTGTCTTCCAAGCTGATTTCTCTGGGCTGCTGTGCCTTGTTGGCCTGCACCGCCGCATGGGCGCAGGACAAGCCTGTCTACCGCTGCCCCGGCAACCTCTACACCGATTCGCTCAGTGCCAAGGAAGCGCGCGACAAGGGTTGCAAGACCCTCGAAGGCGCGCCCATCACGGTGATCCAGTCGCAAGTGCCGCGTGGAGCCGCCGCGCGCCCGACAGGCGGCGGTGCTTCGCAAGGCGAGCGAGTGGGAGCCGATGACCAGAAAGCGCGCGACAGCGATGCTCGGCGCATCCTCGAGGCTGAGCTCAAGAAAGAAGAGGAAGCCCTGGCTGCGCTGCGCAAGGATTTCAACGAAGGCCAGCCCGAGCGCCGGGGCGATGAACGCAACTACCAGAAGTACCTGGACCGCGTTGAACAGATGAAAGCCGAGATCGCCCGCAAGGAAGCCGATGTCGCCGCGCTCAAGCGCGAACTGGGCAAGTTCGGCCAGCGCTGAATCCGCCCAACCAACCAAGCTCCTTCCGATGACTGCTGCTTCTTACCCGCCCGCCGACATCGTGCAGGCGGTGTCCCGTGTTGATCCCATCGTGCCCGGCGGGCTGGAGGCTTTCGATCACCTCGGCACCATGGTGTGCGTGGTGGTGCCTGATGGCCGCTGCCTCTACGCCAATTCGGCCTTCGAAGAAGGGTTGGGCCTGTCGCGCAAGTCCATGCTGCGCGAGTCCATCTACGACTGGGTCGTGTCACCCGGGTTGTTGCGCGATGTGGTGTCCGCCGTGGCGCGCAACGAGTTCGCCACCAGCCGCTTGCAGACCGAACTGCGCCGCCACCTCCATGGTCACGGCGAGCCGCTGCCGGTGCAGGTGATCGTCACGCGGTTGGGGCAGGGCAGCTTGGTGCTGGTTGAGCTGGTGGAGGTCGAGCAGCAGACCCGCCAGGACCGCGAAGAGCGCGCCCTCGACCAGGTGCAGGCCAACAAGGAACTCATCCGCAACCTGGCTCACGAGATCAAGAACCCGCTGGGCGGCATCCGTGGCGCGGCCCAACTGCTGCAGATGGAGCTCGAGAGCAAGTCGCTCACCGAGTACACCCAGGTCATCATCCACGAGGCCGACCGACTCCAATCGTTGGTCGACCGGCTGCTGGCCCCGCATCGGCGTCCGCATGTGGTGGGGGATGTGAACATCCATGAGGTCTGCGAGCGGGTGCGTTCTCTCATCCTGGCCGAGTTCCCCAAGGGCCTGAAGGTCCAGCGTGATTACGACACGTCGTTGCCTGATTTCCGTGGCGATCGCGAGCAATTGATCCAGGCGGTGCTGAACATCGCGCACAACGCCGCTCAAGCCCTGGTCGATCGCATCGCGCAGGGTGATGGGCGCATCGTGTTGCGCACGCGCGTGGCCCGGCGTGTCACCATCAACCGTTCGTTGCACCGACTGGCACTGGTCTTGCATATCGAGGATAACGGCCCGGGCATTCCGGAATCCATCCGTGATCGCGTCTTCTACCCGCTGGTGTCGGGGCGCGATGGCGGATCCGGCTTGGGCCTGACCTTGGCACAAACCTTCGTTCAACAGCATCAGGGCACCATCGAATGCGAAAGCGAACCCGGCCGCACGGTGTTCAGGATCCTCATCCCCTTGCCATGACCCGTGGCGCGGCGGACGGGTCGCCCGATGATGCAGACAACCACAGGCCAGCATGAAACCCATCTGGATCGTTGACGACGACCAATCCATCCGCTTCGTGCTTGAAAAGGCACTCGCCCGCGAGGAGCTGCCGGTGCGCAGCTTCACCAACCCCCGCGACGTGCTCGCGGCCCTGGAGGTCGATGAACCCCAGGTGCTGGTCTCCGACATCCGCATGCCGGGTGGTTCGGGCATTGATCTGCTGAGCAAGGTCAAGGCCCGCCACCCCGGGCTGCCGGTCATCATCATGACCGCCTACTCCGACCTGGACAGCGCCGTTTCGGCTTTCCAGGGCGGCGCTTTCGAATACCTGCCCAAGCCCTTTGATTTGCCCAAGGCGGTCGAGCTCATCCGCCGCGCGGTGGACGAGAGCGTGCGCGAAGAGGTGCTCGACGACCGCGTCACGCAGATGCCCGAGATGCTGGGCCAGGCGCCTGCCATGCAGGACGTCTTCCGCGCCATCGGCCGGCTCAGCCAGAGCAACGTCACGGTGCTGATCACCGGTGAGTCTGGTGCTGGCAAGGAGCTGGTGGCACGGGCGCTGCATAAGCACAGCCCGCGCGCCAACGGGCCTTTCGTGGCCATCAACACGGCCGCCATCCCGAAGGATCTGCTGGAGTCCGAACTGTTTGGCCATGAGCGCGGCGCCTTCACCGGCGCGCAGACCATGCGCCGTGGTCGCTTCGAGCAGGCCGATGGCGGCACGCTGTTTCTCGATGAAATCGGCGACATGCCGTTTGATTTGCAGACGCGCCTGCTGCGCGTGTTGTCGGACGGTCAGTTCTACCGCGTGGGCGGCCACCAGCCGCTCAAGAGCAACGTGCGCGTGATCGCCGCGACCCACCAGAACCTCGAAGAACGCGTGCGGCTCGGCGGCTTCCGCGAAGACTTGTTCCACCGGCTGAACGTGATCCGCCTGCGCCTGCCCGCCTTGCGCGAGCGACGTGAAGACATCCCGACCCTGGCGCGTTTCTTCCTGCAGAAAAGCGCCAAGGATTTGGGAGTCGAGGCGAAGCGCATCTCAGAGCCTGCCCTGGCTCGCCTGGCCGGCTTTGACTTCCCCGGCAACGTGCGTCAGTTGGAGAACATCTGCCACTGGCTGACCGTGATGGCCCCGGCTCAGGTCATCGAGACCAAGGACTTGCCACCCGAGCTGCTCGATGGTTCTGTCGGGGTGGCCCATGACCATGGGCATGGCATGGCGGCGCCTTCGGCACCTGTGGCCATGGCGGACTGGGCACCCGCGCCCACATCGGCACCCGCACCGCCTGCCATGCCAGCGCAGCCCGCGCTGCCTGCATCGTTTGGCGAATCGCCTCGTCCCCTCGGAGAGGGTGTCTCGACGGCAGCGCCTTCGGTTGGCGGTTTTGGCGACGTGGTTTCGCCGGAGGTCGCCGCAGTGCCGCCTCCGGGTATCACTTGGCTGGGCGATCTGCAGCGCGAAGCCCGGGAGCGCCTCAACGCCGGTCAGACCGATGTCTGGGATGCGCTGACGCGTCAGTTCGAGGCTCAATTGATCCTCACCGCGCTGGAGTTGACTCGGGGGCGCCGCATCGAAGCTGCGCAAAAGCTGGGCATCGGGCGCAACACCATCACGCGCAAGATTCAGGAGCTTGGCATCGACGACTGAAATGCCGCGCTTGGCGCGAGTGTTTTACGTTGGGAAACCCGGTTGTCAACGGCGGGGGCGGGCGCTGCGCTAAAGTAGATCAGTCCAACCAAGGTCTCGATCATGCGCGTTGTTGCCCGCCCTCGCTCTGCTTCCATGTTGCATTTCTCTGCTCGCCCCCTGTTCGCAGCAGCGGGTCTTTGTTTGGCGGCTGCTTTGGCGGCCTGTTCCACCACCAGTCCGGATGTCATCAAACCGGGTGACGCACAGCGCCTGTCTCAGGTCTCCGATGCTGTCGTCCTCAGCGTGCGGCCGGTGACGGTGGAGGGCTCGCAAAGTGGTGGTGGGGCCGCAGCAGGTGCGGTCGTGGGCGGTATCGGCGGCAGCATGGCCACCAGCCATCGCCCCACCTCGGCCGCAGCGGCTGTCGTCGGTGCCGTGGTCGGTGGTGTCGTGGGTAACGCCGCCGAGCGTTTCGGCACCCGCGAGTCGGCCATCGAAATCCTCTTGCAGATGCCCAACGGTGATCGCCGCGCCATCGTTCAGGCGACCGGCAATGAATCGTTCCAGCCCGGCGATGCCGTCATCCTGGTCACCACAGGTGGCAAGACCCGCGTGATGTTGGCGCCCAAGACGACTCGTGGCGCGCCCGCGGCCCCCGTTGCCCCTGTGGCACCTCGTTGAATACGTCGTTAAGCGTCCTGCTGCCATTCATGCGATTCACGAACTGGTGGCCGTTGAGCCGGCCTGCTTCCGCCCTGGCTTGTGCCAGCCTGTCGATGTGCCTGCTGGCGGGCGTTGCCGAGGCCGAGGTGGCTGCGCCGGCCGCACGGTCTGGCCATGCCGATCAGACCAAGGCGGCCTCGGTGGCCCAGGTTTCTTCGCCTGCTTCCGCTGCGGCCTGGCAACCTGTGGCCCAGGCGGAGGGCATCAGCGAGTACCGGCTGCCCAATGGCTTGCAGGTGTTGCTGATCCCCGATGCGGCGCGCCCGACCACCACGGTGAACGTGACCTACCGCGTTGGGTCGCGCCACGAGGGCCTGGGCGAGACCGGCATGGCACACCTGCTCGAGCACCTGATGTTCAAAGGCTCGCCCAAGCACCCCAAGGTGTGGGCTGAGTTCACCCAGCGTGGCCTCAGTGCCAACGGCAGCACCTGGCTGGATCGCACCAACTACTACGCGAGCTTCGCGGCCAACGAGGACAACTTGCGCTGGTACCTCAACTGGCAGGCCGATGCGATGGTCAACAGCTTCATCGCGCGCAAGGACCTCGACAGCGAGATGACGGTCGTGCGCAACGAGATGGAGATGGGCGAGAATAGCCCCAGCCGCATCCTGCTGGAAAAAACCCTGGCCACGATGTACCAGTGGCACAACTACGGCAAATCGACGATCGGGGCGCGCACCGATGTCGAAGGCGTCGACATCGCGCAGTTGCAGGACTTCTATCGGCGCCACTACCGGCCCGACAACGCCACGCTGATCGTCTCGGGCCGCTTCGATGTGCCGCGCACCTTGGCCTGGATTCGCGAGGCTTTCGGCCCCATCCCCCGGCCGAAGCTGCCCCTGCGCGAGCCCTATACGCTCGACCCGGCACAGGACGGCGAGCGCAGCGTTACCTTGCGTCGCACAGGCGGGGTGCCCCTGCTGTACGCGGGCTACCACGTGATGCCTGGTGCGCATGCCGACTACGCTGCGGCGTCTCTGTTGGCGCTGATCCTGGGCGACACCCCGTCCGGGCGCCTGCACAAGCAACTCACCGAGCGCCAACTGGCGGCCTCCACCTTCGCCTTCACGCAAGGCTTGGCCGATCCGGGGTTCTTCATTGCGGGCGTGCAACTCGGGGCCGAGCAGGCGGTGCCACCTGCGCGTGAGGCGTTGTTGCGCACGGTCGAATCGTTCGCCAAGGAGCCCGTCACCGAGGCCGAGCTGGCGCGCGCCAAGTCGCGTTGGTTGAAGGACTGGGATGCGCTGTTCTCCGACCCACAGCATGTCGGTGTGGCTTTGTCCGAGTCGGTGGCGCAAGGCGACTGGCGGCTCTTCTTCCTCACGCGCGATCGCGTGCGCGACATCAAGTTGGCGGACGTTCAGCGGGTGGCCGCAGCTTACTTCGTGCAGGCCAACCGCACCCTGGGCGAGTACGTGCCGACCGCGCAGCCCGTGCGTGCCCCGGCGCCTGCGCGAGTCGAATTGGCCGAGGTGCTCAAGGGCTTCAAGCCGCAATCTTCGGCTGCGGAGGTGGCGCCTTTCGATGCCAGCCCGGCCAACATCAATGCCAGCACGCAGCGCTTTGACTTGCCGCCAGGCATGAAGGTGGCACTGCTGCCCAAGCCCACGCGCTCGCAAGCGGTGCAGGCCACGCTGGTGTTCAACCACGGGTCGGCGGAGTCGCTCGCCAACTGGGGCGAGGCTCCGGCTGCCCTGGCCGCCTTGCTAGATCAGGGTACTCAGACGCTGTCGCGGCAGGCCTTGCAAGATCGACTCGACGCCCTGCAGACGGAGGTTGCCGTGAGCGCCGGAGCGGGCCAACTCACCATTGGCTTGTCGTCTAGGCGCGAGCACATCGCAGAGGCGATCGCGGTGGTCGCGGACATGCTGCGCCGTCCTGCGCTGCCGCCCGATGGATTGGAGGAGATCCGTCGGCAGGCCATCGCGGGCATCGAGGCCCAACGCAAGGAGCCCGGCGCGGTGCTCGACGAGGCGCTTTCGCGCCATGGCGATCCCTATCCAGCGGGCGACGTTCGCCACGCGCGTTCATTCGACGAGATGAGCGCTGATTGGCGCAATCTGAAGTTGGAGCAAGTGCAGGCTTTCCACCGGCGCTTCCTGTCTGCATCGCATGCGCGCATCGGCATCGTTGGTGATTTCGATGCGGGGCAGGTGCGCGAGGCCTTGTCTTCAGCCTTTGGCGACTGGCGGTCCGAAGAGGCTTGGACGCCCGTGCCAACGCCCCTGCATTCGGTGCCCGCCGTGCGCCTGAGCCTTCGCACCCCCGACAAGCAGAACGCCAGCATGGAGGTGCGCCTTGGCCTGCCGGTGAACGACTCCCACCCCGACTACCCGGCACTGATGATGGCCAATCACCTGATGGGCGGCGGTGGCGACGCGCGGCTTTGGCGCCGCATTCGCGAGCAGGAGGGGTTGTCGTACAGCGTCTACAGCGCGGTCGAGTGGGGGCAGCGCGACCTGCATTCGCGGTGGGTTGCGAGCGCGATTTTCGCGCCACAGAATCGTGAAAAGGTGGAGAACGCCTTCCGCGAGGAAATCGCTCGCTCGCTGAAAACCGGCTTCACAGAGGCTGAATTGCGTGCGGCACAGCGCAGCCTGCTGAGTTTCCGCCAGCTTGGCCGTGCGCAAGACAGCCGCTTGGCGTCGGCCTGGGCCAGTAACCTTGATCTCGGGCGGGATTTCTCGGTTTCAGCGAAGGTGGACGAGGCCTTGCGCTCGCTCACACTGGAGCAGGTCAATGACGCTTGGAGGCGCTACATCCGACCCGATGCATTCGTGATGGGGGTGGCGGGAGACTTTCCCGCAGCGCCCTGACTTCGACCATGAAAAAGGGCCGGAATCATCCGGCCCTTTTTGATTCATGTCGATTTGATGTGGTTCAAATCGCGAAATCTTCCAATTTTTTGCCGGAGGCAACGGCCGCCTGAATCCATTTGGGTTGCAGACCGCGACCGGTCCAGGTTTCACCGGTGGCCTGATTACGGTACTTCGGGGCCACCTTCTTGCCTGCGGTGGTGCCCGTGGCGGCAGGCTTGCCGGGCTTGAGACCCAGGTCAGCAACGGTCAGGCCATGTTCGGCCAAAAGGGACTTGATCTGGTTGATCACGGCGGAGCGCTCTGCGCGACGAGCTTCTTGCAGTTGCTTGTCCAGGTCGGCGGCTTGTTTTTCGAGTGCTGCCTTCTGTGCGAGGAGTTCCTGATAGTTGCTCATGTGCTTCCTTTGTTGCCCGGTGCCCAGGCTGGATACTTAACCACGGATGAATCTGAATCTGCGGCACTCCGGTGAAAGGAGATCTCTTGCAGCAGATGAGCGGATTCTATACGCAGGTTTTTGTGCGTCGCAAATCCATGCGGCAAGGAAGTGTGAATCAAAGTAAATGGCTTATTGGTTGCTGCGTGTCGCCCCCTGGGAAATCGCCTGTCCGAGTTCAATCACTGCCAGGGCGTAATAGCTTGACTGGTTGTATCGGGTGAGGGCGTAGAAATTGCGGGTTCCGGCAATGATGGTCGGTGCCCTGCCCGCGTTATGCAGCAGCACCATGGCCAGCGGACCGGGATGATTCATCGCGCTTTCGGGCAGTTGTGCGCCGAGTTCTCGCATTTGACTGGCGGTGAATGTGGGGCGGATATCGGGTGCCAGCAAGGTGTCGAGTTGGGGGCCATTGGCCGGTGGGCGAACGGGAAAATGCGTCGGCCATTGAGCCTGCCAGCCATGCGCCGCCAGGAAATTGGCGACGCTGCCAATGGCATCCGACGGGCTGTTGATGAGATCGATGTGCCCATCACCATCGAAATCGACGCCGTGTTTGCGAATCGAGCTCGGCATGAATTGCGGCCAGCCGATGGCGCCCGCGAACGATCCGAGCACCTGGCTGGGCTCCAGTCCTTGTTCCCGGCACATCAGCAGGAATTCGCCCAATTCCTGGCGGAAGAATGCGCTGCGATCGCTGCGGCCTTTTGGGAAATCCAGCGACAGCGTTGTCAAGGCATCCAGCACCCGGAATCGGCCCGTGTCTCGGCCATAAAGCGTTTCGACGCCGATGACGCCAGCGATGATGTGAGCAGGCACGCCGTAGAGTTCTTCCGCACGCCGCAAATCCGCCGCATTGGCCTGCCAGAAGCGTTGTCCTGAGCGCAGGCGCTGGGGTTCGACAAAGCGGCTGCGATAGGCTGCCCAATTTTTGGCGCCCGGGTTGGCAGCAGGCATGATCAGGCGAGGCACAACCTCGCGGTAACGCGCTTCGGCGATGACATCACGGGTCCATTGCACGGGGAGATTGAGGCTGCGTGCGAGCTCATCTGCGAGTTGTGCGGCATCGGCCCGACCAGCGTAGCGGGATTGATCAACAGGCACGGGGCGAGGTTCGGTCAAGCTGATGGTTGGCTGCGCCACAGGTGTGACGATGGCCGTGAGCATGGCGGTCTCTTTGGCCGTTGTCGTTGTCGTCGACGCAGGTGTTTGAGCAGCATTGGCTTGGGCGGAGAGGTCGCTTCTGTTCGTGGCTGCCTGATGCGAAGCATGAACTGGCTGGGAGGACGCTTTGTCCTCAACCGAGGAGAGGCTGGACGATGAGCCGCAGGCCACGAGGCCCAGTGCGGCGGCGATGCTGGCCAACAGGGTGCGCAAATTGGTGTGCGGATGGGCATGCCTGACGTGCTGAGGAATGTCCGGGTGGTTTGGCTTCTCAGCGCCTGATCGAGGCTGCTTCTTGTTGCACGCGGTCGAGCGGGTGGTCAAGGGCGTTGCCGTGAGATCGTTCATGGGGTTTGTCATGGAGCGGAGCGGGGCACTCAGCGGAAGAGGAGGAAGTCGGATTTGGCGCATGGATGCGGGCGTTTCAAGCAGTTTGTCAGCCGACCTGAGCAATCAGTCTTGGGCTCGCAATCCTGGGGGCTTGGCCTGGTGCTTCGATGCCAGTCGCTCCGACGCAGTCAGGCGAGACCATCGCGCGGCCAGCGCCAGCGTGTCCTTGAGCAGGGCTTGGCGTTGGCGCCGCGTGTCTTCTTGCGCAGGCGCATATCGCAGGGCATCAAGGCGTCGCAGGTGTTCGATCAGGGCTTGCGCGAGTTCAACCTGACGAGGCGATCGGCTTTGCCTCTGGCTTGAGCAAGCGATCGTGGTGGCCCAGTTCAACGCCGGTGCGGGAGCGGGGCAGTCGGCCGGCGCGGGCAGGCCTGCAGCCAGCAGACCACGGTGCAATTTCATCAACGGAGCGTGCCACGGCGAGCGGCGAAGACGCGGGCGTTGCCACCACAGCCAAAGCAGCCCAGCGATGGCGAGCATGCCGATGATGGCTGCGCAGATTCGCACCAAAGTGACCCAGTCAGGTGACTCGAAGCCCCAGTTGCGCAGCAATGACATCTGCTGTTGGCGGGAGTACTGCAGCACCCACACATTCCAGCGGTGGTTGGCTGCATCGGTGTAAGCGCGCAGGCCACTCCAGAACGCTGGGTCGAGTCCTTGCAACGCTTGGGGCAATTGCTCCGGGTAGCGGATGGGGGGGCGAGGGCGGTCGATGCGGTTGGGCGCCACAGCCGCCGTCGGGTCAGCTCGGGTCCAGCCACGGCCGTCGGCCCAGTATTCGGCCCAGGCGTGTGCGTCGCTGTTGCGCACCACGTGCAGGCCATCCACCGGGTTGATCTCGGCGCCTTGGAAACCAGTGACCACGCGAGCGGGCACGTTCATGGCCCGGAGGATCACGACGAAAGCGGTGGCGTAGTGTTCGCAAAAGCCGGTCTTGCGGTCCAGCCAGAATCGGTCGATGGGGTGAGCGTGTGAGGGGGGTGTCTGGCCTTCAGTGGCTTTGGTATCCGCGCTTGGTGACTGTTCGTCAACGGTGCCTTCGGGTGCGAGTGTGTAGCTGTAGCCGCCCTGGCGAATGTGCCAGAGCAGCGCTTGCACGAGGGCGTCGGCATCGGCATTTTGCAGGCCTGGCTGCTGATGAAAGCGAGCAGCCCAAGCCAGGGTGCGCGGGTTGTGGCCCGAGGGAAGTGCGAGGTTGGTGACGCCCGCTTCGGTGGCGCTCGGATCGCGGGTGTCTCGGGCGCCCATCCAGGCGCTGGCATCGATCTGCGTGCGCTCGGTCAGGGCTTGTTGTGCATGCCAGCTCAGGCCGTCCCGATGCAGTTTCATCGACGGCCCGTTGGGTGTGGTTTGCGCGGCCAGGGTCCCGTCAAGCAGAGGCACGGTGCGCAGCCGATTCGGTTCAAGCGTGATCTGGTAATCGATTCTCCAGCCCACGGCTTGTGGTGACCCCGCCGAATCAGTCGATGGAGTGAGAGGAACGGGTTGCGATGGCCACCGCGTCATTGTGCTGCTGGTCCAGTTGCGTCCATCGAATTGGTCCAGCACCGGGCCACGGAAGTACATCTCCTGAGGACGGGGTGGCTGCCCCATGAAGCGCAGTCGCATGGCCACGCTGTCGTCCAGGGCCAGCTCGGACATCTTTCCCAGCTCGATGTGATCGGAAAGTCCGGTGCGGGGACCGCTGTCGGCCGGGGCGCTCCACAACGGCCCGAAGCGCGGAAACAGCAGGTAAAGCGCCAGCATGACCGGCACACCCATGACCATGCAGCGCGCTGCTGCGCCGACGGCGTTCACGATGGGAGGGCGCCCTTGTTGGCGTTGCGCCAGCACCAGCGAGCTCAGCAATCCCAGGGTGGCAAGCAGCATCAAGGCAGCCAGGCCAATGGCCTGCGAGTGCAGGAACTGGGTCAGCACGAGGAAGAAGCCCAGAGATGTGACGACAAAGGCGTCGCGCCGTGCGCGCAGTTCCAGCGTCTTGAGCGCAGTCAGCAGGGTCACGAGGGTCACGCCTGCCTGCCTTCCGAAGATGGATTGATGCGTGGCGAGGGTCAGGCCTGTGGCCGCTGCCAGCGCGACCAGCAGCACCCAGCGCGGCGGCAGCGGTGCATCGTGCCAGGCCAGCCACGCCCGCCAGGCCATGGCCAAGGCGGTGCCCACGCTGCACCAAAGCGGCAGGCGGCCGAGGTGTGGAAGGATGCACAGGGCCAGCACCGCCAGCAGCCACAGGGTGTCGCGGCCCTCTCTGGAGACGCCCGTGTTGACGCGGCTGGCAAGGGGGCTCACAGCGAGCTCCTTTTTGTCACGGTGGCCGAGCCGCCTGACCATGTGGCCAGGGTGTCGAGGCAGTGCCTCAGGTGAGTTGCCCCGTGGCTGCATGCGATCACTTGGCCGGGCAGCCGCAAGCCGTAGGTGCGGCCCACTGCTGCCGCTTCCTGTTCGGCGGCCACCAGCCATGAAGCCAGCCGCGACAGGCGTTGCTCGGTGTCCAGCCCGGCCAGTCCAGGGCTGTCCTCCAGGTCCAGCCAGCGATCTGGCGCCCGGTTCGAAGCAGGCTCACGGGTGACCAGGCCGGCTCCCGTGGCCAATGTCAGGCTGGACTTCTTCCAGGCGATCCAGCGGACGGGGTCGCCTCGGCGGTAATCGCGCAGCCCTTCAGGCAATTCCTGGCCTTGGCGACTCTGATGAACCGTCGTCCGTGCGGGGTCTGCGCCGTGGTGGTCGGGCAATGGTGGGGCATGAGGATCGAGTGCGGGCCACACCAGAACCTGGGTGCGTGGACGCCAGTATGACCATGCGCGGAACAGACCCAAGGGGTAGCGCGTCTCGATCACCAGCCGGGGCAGCGGATGCCGGCCTCGCTGGCGAGTGGGGATGTCGAGCACCACGCAGGCATCCTGGCCGGGAGGCAGGTCTGCGAACTGCGCGGCGGCGTCGCTCGGCCCCGTCTGGCTGTTCGTGGCAGAAACCGCCAGCGAGCAGCGCCAGAGCCGCCGATGCTGGTTGGTGAGGGTCACCGGCACGGGCACGACCTGCCCGGCATGAACGCTGGGTGGGCTGCCCAGGCTCAGGCTGATGCCTTGCAGGTTGCCATGTGTCTGGTAGAGCGCCGCCAAGCCCGCGCCGCCGAGCAGGAAGGCCAGCGCATAACCCAGGTTGATTTGTTCGTTGATGGATGCAAGCAGCAGCACGCACACGACGGCGGCAAAGCCCCATCCCGCCCGGGTGGGCAGGATGTAGAGGTTGCGTTGCGTGAGCCGCAACTCGTCCTGGCGCGGCAGCCGTTGCTCCCACCAGTCCGACCACCGTTGCCGCAGGCGCGACGTCGTGGTCGCGATCATGGCACCTGGGTCGCCTCCAGGAGCACCCTGGCCTGGGCCGCCGCGCTGCGTCCCGACTGCGGCAGCGCCTGCAACCGGTGCGCCACGCCAGGCACCCACAGCACCTGGATGTCCTCGGGCGAAACGTGTTGGCGCCCCATGACCAGGGCCCGGGCGCGCGCCAGCCGCAACAGCGACAACCCGGCGCGCGGGCTCAGACCTTGCGCGAACCAGCGACCGTCACGCGTGGCATGGATGAGTGCCAGCACGTAGTCCAACAGGCTGTCAGCCACATGCACGCCATCCACCTGGCCCTGCCAGGCAAGCCAGGCTTCGGGTGTCATCACGGGCTGCAACGACTGCAAGGCCTGGCGCCGATCAGAGCCGGCCAGCAGCGAGCGTTCGGCAACAGCATCCGGGTAGCCCAGCGACAGCCTCATCGCGAAACGGTCGAGCTGCGATTCAGGCAGCGGATGGGTGCCGAGCTGCTCGCCGGGGTTCTGCGTGGCGATGACGAAGAATGGACTCGGCAAGGCCAGCGTCTGGCCGTCCACCGACACCTGGCGCTCTTCCATGGCTTCGAGCAAGGCGCTTTGCGTGCGCGGCCCGGCACGGTTGATTTCGTCGGCCAGCAGCACCTGGGCGAACACAGGCCCCGGATGAAAGACGAAGGTTTCCTTCTGGCGCTCGTAGATGCTCACGCCGATGAGGTCGGAGGGCAGCAGATCGGCCGTGAACTGAACGCGCGCGGCGCTCAGACCCAGCGAGCGCGCAAGCGCTTGCGACAGCGTGGTCTTGCCCACCCCCGGCACGTCCTCGACCAGCAGGTGGCCGCTGGCCAGCAAGCAAATCACGCTGAGCGCGACCTGCTCCCGTTTGCCCACGATGATCGTGCTAACCTGATCAATGAGCGACGCTAGCTGCGAGGCCTTGGCGCCTGACGAGCCCGCTGTGGGGCTGGCAGGCAGGGATGCGTGCGAATCGTTGCGAAGCATGGCATGACATTAACCGATTCCCGGGAGCGCCGAGGCGCTTTCTGAACCATGACCACCGGCTACTTCTCCCACCCGGACTGCCTCGCCCACGACATGGGCTCGGGTCACCCGGAGTGTCCCGCCCGCTTGCATGCCATCGAAGATCACCTGCGTGCCGTGGGCTTGGACATGCTCATGCTGCCTCAGGACGTGCCCATGGCCTCCAACGAGGACCTGGCCCTCGCGCACGACCTGAACTACGTGCTCACGCTCGACGACTTCCTGCAGCAGCTCGAGGCCACCGGCGACACCCGCGCGCTCGACCCCGACACCTGGGGCTGCCCTGGCACCCGCTCGGCCGCCTGGCGCGCCGCCGGAGCCGCCGTGGCCGCCACCGACGCGGTGATCGACGGCAAGCTGATCAACGCGTTCTGCGCCGTGCGGCCGCCTGGGCACCACGCCACGCACAACCAGACCATGGGCTTCTGCTTCTTCAACAACGTGGCGGTGGCGGCCCGCCATGCGCTGGACGTGCGCGGCCTGAAGCGCGTGGCCATCGTCGACTTCGATGTACACCATGGCAACGGCACCGAAGACATCCTGGCCAACGACGACCGCGTGCTCATGGTCGGCCTGTTCCAGCACCCGTTCTACCCTTACAGCGGCGCCGAGAGCCGGGCGGGCAACATGGTCAACGTGCCGGTGCCCGCGCGCAGCGATGGCCGCGTGGTGCGTGACGTGATCGAGAGCTACTGGCTCTATCGCCTGGAAGACTTCAAGCCGGAGATGATTTTCATCTCGGCGGGTTTCGATGCGCACCGGGAGGACGACATGGGCGGCCTGGGTCTGGTCGAGGCAGACTACGCCTGGATCACCCAGCGCGTCATGGACATCGCCCGCACGCACGCCAAGGGCCGCATCGTTTCCTGCCTGGAAGGCGGCTACAACCTCAGCGCCCTCGCGCGCAGCGTGGCCGCGCATGTCCGCACCTTGATCGAATACTGATCGAACCGACACACCTGCCTTGCCCGTGACTTCCTTCGCTTCCCTGGCCGCGTCCTCCGTGCCGTCCGCCGCCGATTTCGCTGGCGCCCACACCCGCCCCCTGACCGCCGCCGAACTGGAGGAACTGCTGAGGCGCCTTCAGCAGCCCACGGCGCTCATCGAACTCGCCGTCGTGTTCGGCTGCCTGGGGCTGGCCTGGCTGCTCATCCGCTTCCTGCGTGGCAAACAGCCTGACCCCCGCTCCATCTGGTTCGGCTACCACGTCATCGACGGCATCTTGTTTCCGGTGCTGGCGCTGGTGCTGGCCCTCATCGCGCGCCGGGCGCTGCAAGACACCATCCCGCTGGCGGTGTTCCGCCTCGCCATACCGGTGCTGTCGTCTCTGGCGGTCATCCGCCTGACGGTGAAGGTGCTGGGAGCGGCCTTTCCCGCGTCGAGTGCGCTGCGCGTGGTGGAGCGCACCGTGTCATGGGGAGCATGGCTGGCCACGGTGCTCTGGATCACGGGCGTGCTGCCCATCGTCCTCGATGAACTCGACGACATCACTTGGAAGATCGGGTCGAGCAAGGTGAGCCTGCGCAACCTGATCGAAGGCACGCTGAGCGCGGTGCTGGTGATGATCCTGTCCCTGTCGCTGTCCTCGGCGCTGGAGGCACGGTTGCTGCGCGGCGCGACCGACAACCTCTCGCTGCGCAAGATGGCGGCCAACCTCCTGCGGGCCCTGCTGCTCGGCGTGGGGCTGATGCTGGCTTTGTCCGCCGTGGGCATCGACCTGACGGCGCTGTCGGTATTCGGGGGGGCGCTGGGCGTGGGGGTGGGCATGGGCCTGCAGAAGCTGGCGGCCAATTACGTCAGCGGCTTCGTCATCCTGGCTGAGCGCAGCCTGCGCATCGGCGACCTGGTGCGGGTCGACAACTTCGAGGGCGTGATCACCGACATCAACACCCGCTTCACCGTCATCCGGGCGACCAATGGCCGGGAGTCGATCGTGCCCAACGAGGTGCTGATCACCCAGCGGGTCGAGAACGCTTCCCTGGCCGACCGGCGCGTGTCGATGTCGACCGTGGTGCAGGTGGCCTACGGAACCGACCTGCATTCGCTGATGCCGCGCTTGCAGGCGGTGGTGGCGCAGGTGCCGCGCGTCATCCAGGAACCGGCGCCTTCGGTGCTGCTGACCCAGTTTGCTTCGGACGGCTTGGAGCTGACGATCTCGTTCTGGATCATGGACCCCGAGGCCGGTCAGCAAGGCGTCCGCTCGGCGGTCAACCTGGCGCTTTTGTCCGAACTCGACCGCCTGGGCGTGGAGATTCCTTTCCCGCAGCGGGTGGTGCGCCTGGTGGCCGCCGGCCCTGCGCCCGCAGCGGCCGGGGTGGTATCCTCGCCCGCACCATGATGTCCACCCTGCAGTTGTTCACCCGGACCCATCGCCCGCTCACCCTGGGGCTGCTGCTGGCTGCCGTGCTCCTGGCCTTCCTGGCTAGCGACGCCTGGGGCCTGCTGGCGCTCGTCCTGTCCGCCGCCTGGCTGCTGCTCAGCTGGCGCGACGCCCCTCGCGCTGTGCCCAGCCAGGCCGGCGCCGTGCTCTCACCCGCCGACGGCCGCGTTGTGCGCATCGAGAAGGCCCGTGACCCCTATGCCGACCGCGAAGCCCTGCGCATCAGCGTGTTCATGAACGTTTTCGACACGCACGCCAACCGCGCCAGCGTCGATGGCGTGATCCGTGATGTGAAGTACTTCCCAGGCGCGCCGATCAACACCGACCTGGACACCGCCTCGCCGCGCAACGAGCGCAACGCCGTGGTGATCGAATCCAATGGGCAACTGGTGACGCTGGTGCAGGTGGCCGGCCTGATCGCCCGCCGCATCCTCTGCCACGTCAAGCCCGGTGACACGCTCACGCGAGGCCAGCGCTATGGCCTGATCCGCTTCGGCTCGCGCGTGGACATCTACCTGCCGCCGCACGCCGTGCCCAAGGTCGCCCCGGGCGAGCGCGTGTCGGCCACCACCACCGTCCTGGCGACCCTGGTGTCCGCATGAACTCCCCTGACCAGCAACCCGGTGCCGACGAGGCCATGGACGCGTCCTCGGAGGCGTCCGTCGAAGCGCCGCGCCCGCGCCGCAAGGGCATCTACATCCTGCCCAACCTGTTCACCCTGGCCGCGTTGTTCGGCGGGTTCTACGCCATCGTCATGGCCATGAACGACCGCTTCGAGCAGGCAGCGGTCGGCATCTTCTGCGCCATGGTGCTCGACAGCCTGGACGGCCGTGTCGCGCGCATGACCAACACCCAGAGTGCCTTTGGCGAGCAGATGGACAGCCTCTCCGACATGGTCTCCTTCGGCGCCGCCCCGGCCCTGATCGTCTACGAATGGGCGCTCAAGGGCATGGGCAAGTGGGGCTGGATCGCTGCCTTCGTTTACTGCTCGTGCGCCGCGCTGCGCCTGGCGCGCTTCAACACCAACATCGCCGTGGTCGACAAGCGCTTCTTCCAGGGCCTGCCCAGCCCGGCCGCCGCCGCCCTCGTCGTGGGCCTGATTTGGGTGGTCACCGACGCGGGCTACACGCCCCAGGACGCCATCTGGCTGACGTGGCTGGCATTCGCCTTCACGCTGTACGCAGGGCTGACCATGGTCACCAACATCCCGTTCTACAGCTTCAAGGACGTCAACTTCCGCAAGACCGTGCCCTTCATCGTGATCGTCGCGATCGCTTTGGGCATCGCCGTGATCACCATCCACCCGCCGATCGTGCTGTTCGGCGTGTTCGTGGTGTATGGCCTCTCGGGCTACGGCGTGTATGCATGGAAGCTCAGCCAGGGCAAGCGCGTGAGCGTGATTTCCACCTCCACCGACGAGCCCGAAGAGGCCGGCCTGCATCGCTGACCTCGGTGTTTGGCCGCCACGTTGACCTGATCGCCGTTTGATCCCCCAAGTGATCCACTGATTGATCCGGGGCGCACCGGGCGCCCCCGCCGCTTGCCCCAACAGGCGAGGAGACATCCCATGACCGACAAGCTCATCATCTTCGACACCACCCTGCGCGACGGCGAACAATCGCCCGGCGCCTCCATGACCCGCGAGGAAAAGCTGCGCATCGCCCGCCAGCTCGAACGCATGAAGGTGGACGTGATGGAGGCCGGCTTCGCGGCTTCGTCCAACGGTGATTTCGAGGCCATCAAGGCCATCGCCGATGTCATCAAGGACTCCACCGTGTGTTCGCTGGCCCGCGCGAATGACCGCGACATCAGCCGCGCCGCCGAGGCCCTCAAGGGCGCCAACGCCTGGCGCATCCACACCTTCATCGCGACCAGCCCGCTGCACATGGAAAAGAAGCTGCGGATGTCGCCCGAGCAGGTGCTGGAGCAGGCGCGCAACTCGGTGCGTTTCGCCCGCAACCTGACGTCTGACGTCGAGTTCTCGGCCGAAGACGGCTACCGCTCCGAAATCGACTTCTTGGCCCGCGTCTGCGAAGCCGTGATCGCCGAGGGCGCGACCACCATCAACATCCCCGACACGGTGGGCTACGCCATCCCCGAGCTCTACGGCAACTTCATCCGCGAGTTGCGCGCCAAGGTGCCCAACTCCGACAAGGCCATCTGGTCGGTGCACTGCCACAACGACCTCGGCATGGCCGTGGCCAACTCGCTGGCCGGTGTGAAGATCGGCGGGGCGCGCCAGGTGGAGTGCACCATCAACGGCCTGGGCGAGCGCGCCGGCAACTGCGCCATGGAAGAAATCGTCATGGCGATCAAGACCCGCCGCGATTACTTCGGCCTCGAAGTCGGCGTCGACACGCGCCAGATCATGCCGGCCTCGCGCCTGGTTTCTCAGACCACCGGCTTCGTCGTGCAGCCCAACAAGGCCGTGGTGGGCGCCAATGCCTTCGCGCACGCTTCGGGCATCCACCAGGACGGCGTGCTCAAGGCCCGCGACACCTACGAGATCATGCGTGCCGAAGACGTCGGCCTGTCGGCCAACAAGATCGTGCTGGGCAAGCTCTCGGGCCGCAACGCCTTCAAGCAGCGCCTGCAAGAGCTCGGCATCGAACTGGAGTCGGAGGCTGAGATCAACGCGGCCTTCGCCAAGTTCAAGGAGCTGGCCGATCGCAAGAGCGAAATCTTCGACGAGGACATCATCGCGCTGGTCGGCGACGAAAGCGTCACCAGCGAGCAGGAGCACTACCGGCTGGTCGCGCTGTCGCAGCAGTCGGAAATGGGGGAGCGCCCGCACGCCCGCGTGGTGTTCGCGGCCGGCAGCGAGGAGCACCGCAGCGAGTCCGAAGGCAACGGCCCGGTCGACGCCAGCGTCAAGGCCATTGAAGCTGTCGTGAAAAGTGGCGCGGAAATCCTCCTGTACTCGGTCAATGCCATCACCTCGGGAAGCACAGAATCCCAAGGTGAGGTGACGGTCCGTCTGCAGCATGGTGGTCGCGTCGTCAACGGGGTCGGAGCCGACCCGGACATCGTCGTGGCATCCGCCAAAGCCTACCTGGCAGCCCTCAACAAGCTGCACAGCAAGGCCGAAAGGGTGGCCGCGCAGGGGTGAAAACCCTCGCGCCGATGGCCTGATGCTCCAGGCCGCTTGATGAGTGACGCGTAAGTCCTTGATTTGCGCGTCATTTTCATTACACTCCCGGTGTGGACGAAAGGGCTGTGACGTGGTGTACAGAAAATTGAAGGCATCCCACTGGATGTTGATGGCATGGGTGGCCTGCGTGGCCGTGTTTTCACAGCCCCAACTGGCTGAGGCCAAAGCGACTTCGAGCGAGCCCAAAGCTCAGACCGCCAAGAAGGCCAAATCCACCAAGGTGGTCAAGTCTTCCTCCAAGACATCTTCCAAGGCCTCCAGCCGCAAGCAGGTCGCTGCTGAGCGCACCCCGTCCAGTCAGGGCCGCCAGCGCAAGGTGACCGCAGCTCGTTCCACCGAATCGCGTGCCAGCGCTGCCGAGCGCGCTTCGAGCAAGCGCACTGCGTCCGTTGACCGTGTGCAGCCCGCCCGGGTTTCTCGCACTGACGACGTGCCGGCCTTTTCGCGCATCGCCGTGAGTTCCCCCAACGCGCTCACGCGCCCCACCGCCAGCCTCGTGGCGGCTTCAGGTGCCAAGGGCGCGTCCTTTGGCCAGCTCTATGGCCTGCACCAGACGCAAGACCCGCTGGAGCTCAAGTCCAGCGTTGCACTGGTGATGGACCAGGACACCAACGAGGTGATGCTGTCGAAGAACCCCGAGGCCGTCCTGCCGATCGCTTCGCTGACCAAGCTGATGACGGCGGTGGTCGTGGTGGAGGCTCACCTGCCGATGGATGACCTCGTCACCATCACCATCGACGATGTCGACACCGAGAAGAACAGCAGCTCCCGCCTGGCTGTGGGCTCCACCCTGAGCCGAGGCGAACTGCTGCACCTGGCGCTGATGTCTTCTGAGAACCGTGCTGCTCATGCCTTGGGGCGCACCTACCCGGGTGGCTTGTCTGCGTTCGTCAGCGCCATGAACGCCAAAGCCCGCCTGCTGGGCATGCACGACACCCACTACGTTGACCCCACCGGCCTGAACAGCGGCAACCAGGCCTCGGCGCGTGACCTGGCCACCCTGGTCAAGGCGGCCTATCAGCAACCCCTGATCCGCGAACTGTCTGTGACGCCCGAGCACGCCGTGCGCCTGGGCAACCGCCAGCTCCAGTTCCGCAACACCAACAGCCTGGTGCGCAGCCCGGCCTGGGACATCGGCCTGCAAAAGACCGGCTACATCGTTGAAGCTGGCCGCTGCCTCGTCATGCAAGCCAGCATGGCCGGCCGCAAGTTCATCATGGTGTTCCTTGATTCGGCCGGCAAGTACTCGCGTCAGGCAGATGCCGAGCGCGTGCGTCGCTGGATCGAGAACGCTGCCCAGAAGGGCACCCTCACAACCCACGCCTCGGCCAAGGTCACGTCCTGACTTTTGTCAAAGCCAGCCGGGCGTGGTCTTGAGCCATGCCCATGAAAACGGGCCCCGCAGGGCCCGTTCGCGTGTCTGCCAATGCATGCGCATTGGCGCGAGGTGCTCGCGCGTGCTTCACCCAGCAGATGGGTCTTGCCAGCCCATGGCCAGCGAGATGCGCTGAGCGCAGGCCTTGAGGGCTTCTTGCCATTCGGGCGGTACGCCGCGCGAGTGCCCGATGTTGAGGGCCAGGCTGGCCACCACACTGCCCAGGTCGTCGTGAATGGGCGCCACCACCGTCTGAGAGCCCGGCTCTCCTTGCTCCACATCGATGGCCACACCAGTCTGTCGGATCTGGCTCAGTTCGGCCTGCAGGCTTTCGAGGCGCAGTCCATTTGTCTGGCTCAGTGCGTTGAGCACCAGCGGGGTTTCGCTGAGCAAAAGAACCTTGCCTGCAGCGCACCCGGTGATCGGCAGACGCAGGCCCATCACCCGTGTCACCTGCACGCCGCTGCGCTCGGAGACGGTGCGCTCCACGCACAGAGCTTCGTCGTCGTGTCGCACGAACAGCGACACCGATTGGCCGGTGACGCGGTGCAGCTCCTGCATGGGGCGAACGGCGAGCTCGCGCACATCGAGCCGAGCCTTGACCAAGTTGCCCAAGGCCAACAGCCGAATGCCCAGGCGATAGGCACCGGGCCCTGATCGCTCGACCAGGCCGCCGCAAGCCAGGTCGTTGAGGATGCGGTGTGCCGTCGAGGGGTGCAGGCTGGTGCGCTCGCTGATGGACTTCAACGACATGGCCTCACTGCCGTGGGCCAGCGTGTCGAGCAAGGAGAACATCCTGCCCAGCACCTGGATGGACGTGCCGTCTGGTCTGGTATCGCTCATCGGGTTTTCCTTCGGCGCAATGGCCTTTTGGGACGTGGGATGAAGCATCAATCGGCGAAACTGGCGGTTCCTTGAGTGCAGTTCCACTTTTCCCATGTGCCTTTTTTGGCATCTGATACGGCCATGCACAGGATCGGTTCTTTTTTGCCCCGCGCCGGCTTGATGGCGTCCACTTTCCTGGCCCTGTTTTGTTGGATGGGGCCGATGTCGATCAAGGCGCAGCCCAGCGCCTCGCCAGCCGCGTCCCCGCGCGAAGGGGGCGCGTCGGAGGAGGGCGGTGATGCGTCGCGCCATCAATGGGTCAGGGTGCCCCGGGTGTGGGGGCGGATCACGGCGGAGGAGCTCGGCGTCGTCATCAACCTGGACGACCCGTATTCGGTGGAGGTCGGCGAGTACTACATCCGTGCGCGCAAAATCCCGCCGTCTCAGGTGCTGAAAGTGCACCTGCCCGTTCGCCCCACGCTCGATCGGCAGGAGTTCCAGGCCTTGCGCAGGCAGGTGGATGGCTTTTTCGGGGCACGCACGCAGGGTCTGGCCTTGGCCTGGCGGCAGCCGCACGCGGTGGAATGCCACAGCATCACCGGGGCGCTGGCGCAGGGCTTCGACCCGGAGTTCTGCGAGAAGACCTGCTCACCTGGCAAGCCTTCCCGGTATTTCGGCTCGCCCACCACCCATCCGATGCGCGACTTGGGCATGCGCCTGAGCATGCTGCTCGCTGCACCCGACGTGGCCCAGGCCAAGGCCCTGATCAACCGCGGTGTGGCTTCCGATGGCACCTTGAGCCAGCGTGGGCCGAAAGCAGCCAACGCGCACTTCGTCACCACCTCCGACACCTTGCGCAGCGTGCGCAGCCAGTTGTTTCCACCCGCAGGCCCCTTGCCGACCTTTGGGATCGATGTCCACCTTGATCGGACCGATGCCTTGCGCAACGCCGACAGGGTGCTGATCTACCTGACCGGGCGGGAGGAGGTCAACGCCCTGGAGACGATCAACTTCCTGCCCGGTGCGCTGGCCGATCACCTGACTTCGTTTGGCGGCGTGCTCGACAAGCCCAACAGCCAGATGACGGTGATGTCTTGGATCCAGGCCGGCGCCACCGCCAGCCACGGCACGGTCAGCGAGCCTTGTGCGTACGTGCAGAAGTTTCCGCATCCGCAGTTGCTGCTGCTGTTCTATGCCCAGGGCGCCTCTGCCATGGAGGCCTACTGGAAAAGCGTGGCCTGGCCGCGCCAGAGCCTGTTTGTGGGCGAGCCGCTGGCGGCGCCTTTCGCCCGATGACTCACAAAAAGACGGGCGAAGCGCACAAGGCTGAGCCTCAGCGCAGCCAGCCCCAGGCCACGCGTTGAGCGATCCAGGCCTTGCGCCAAGGGGTCAGCAGCAAACGTTGGTGCAGCACGGCGTCGCCCGCAGCAGCCACCACCTCGACTTGAGCAAGTGCCAGGTGTGCGAGCAGCACCAGCGGACGCAGCGCACGTGCCTGCTCAGAGGGCAAGCGCTTGATCTGCCCGAGGGCGTCCTCGAGAGGGGCCCGGGCGCGTGATGCCAGGTCCGCCAGGAGGGGCGTCCAGCCAGGCGGTGTCTGGGCTGGCACCGGCTTCGTCAACTGGTGTGCTTTCACGTCGTGTTTTTGCAGCAGGTCGATGCCGACCATGACCCAGCCGGCGCGCGCGTCCTGTCCCAGGCGAGCCAGCCGGTGGCTCATGCGCAGGCCCACGCCCAGCAGGCGGGCGGCCTCCCGCGCGGGCTCGCTGTCTGCGCCAAGCAGGCAAGCAGCGCCTTCACACGCTAAGCCGGTGGTCTGGCGGGCGTGGTGAACGAAGTGCGCCTCATCCATCCAGCGGTTTTGGTGCACGAGTTGGATCAGGCCCTCGACTTGGTTCAGCCAGAGTGGTGCCGCAGGCCAGCTCGCGTTCTGCGGCAAGGTCAGGCGGACGCGTTCGCGCATCAAGGGGTGATTGGGCTGGCCTTCTTCGGTGGTTCGGAGCTCGTTGATCCACCAGCGCAGCTTGGTTTCCGCGACGCCCGGGTCGTGCACGTCCAGTGGAATGCGAGCGGTCTCATGCCACCAGTTCGCCCAGCAACTCAGGGCAGGGCGGTGGGCGAGCGTCGTGAGCCGCAACGCATGGGCCAGGCTGCTGCCTGCTCGCGGGAAGGATGGCTGCGGCGGACTTTTGTTCTCGGACATCTTCTTTGGATCTAGGGTTTGCCCGTGATAAACAACAGCAGGCGGGCAAAGAATTCGCCATTGTCTCAACAGCCGAATTGACATGGGTGCTTGCGCGTGCCTACATTACTGACCCGCGGGTCAGTTGCTGAGCCACCGAGTTGGCATGGGTGATCCGATCCGACCGCGACGGCGGTCATCCTGCTGCTTCCAACCCCTGCACACCATGCGCTGGCCTTTGGCAAACCCCGAATTTTCCGCGTCGTCTTCCGCAGCCTTCTCTGAAGGCGCTTCCAAGGCCTCTGACACCGTTGCCAGTTCCAAAGGCTTTTGTTTCCCCTTTGGCTCCCCTTTTGGCCCCCACTTTGCTGCGGCGGCCATCCTTTTGGCCTCTGCTGCGCTCTTGAGTGCCTGCGGCAATCACGCCGAAGAGGCACCTGCGGTGCGTGCCGTCCGCACCGTCGTGCTGACCGATGGCGGTGGCGCATTGCAACGCGAATTCTCGGCCGACATCCGCGCTCGAACCGAATCCCGCCTGTCCTTCCGCGTGGGCGGCAAGGTCACGCAGCGCGCGGTGGAACTGGGGCAGCGCGTGAAGGCCGGCCAGTTGCTCGCCCAGGTCGATCCGCAAGACTTGCGGCTCGGTGCCGACGCCGCTCGAGCCGCGTTGTCGGCAGCCGAAGCCCAGGCCGCGCAGGCCAGCGCCGACCTGACCCGCTTCAAGGAGCTGCGTGCCAAGGGCTTCATCAGCGAGGCCGAGCTTGAGCGCCACACCACCGCCGAGCGCGCCGCGCAAGCCAGCCTGCGCCAGGCTCGTGCTCAGGCCGGCGTGCAGCTCAACCAGGCGGGGTATGCCTCGTTGACGGCGGGTGCACCGGGTGTCATCACCTCGGTTGATGTCGAGCCCGGCCAGGTCGTCGGCGCGGGGCAGCCCGTGCTCACGCTGGCCCAGGACGGCCCGCGTGACGTCGTCTTCGCGGTGCCGGAAGACATGGGCCCGACCGTGCGCGCTCTGATCGGCAAGCCCGCAGGCATCCAGGTGCGCCGCTGGGGCACGGCAGACTTGGCCCCGGCCAAGGTCCGCGAGGTCGCGGCGGCCACCGACAACCTCACACGCACCTTGCTGGTCAAGGCCGACATCGGCGACCTGCAGACCGAACTCGGCCAGACGGCCGCCGTGCTTGTGCGCACCCCGACCCGTGTCCAAGGGGGCATCCAACTGCCTTTGCACGCCTTGGCCCAGCGCGAAGGCCACTCCGTGGTCTGGGTGCTCGACGGCCAGTCGATGACCGTCAAGCCGCAGCCCGTGGTCACGGGTGACGTGGTGGGCAACGTGGTCCTGGTCGCCCAAGGCCTGCAACCGGGCCAGGAAATCGTGACTGCTGGCGTGCACGTGCTCACCCCTGGCCAGAAGGTCAAACGCTACGTCGAACCCGGACTGGGCGAACGCCCTGCCGTGCCGCCCGCTGGCGCGTCCAACGCGTCGGCCGCCACGCCTTCCCGTTCCTGATCCCCACGCGGATCATCGAGCAACCGACCCGATCAGGAGCAGGTGGTGAGTCACACCGAACACGACACGGCTGAGCCCCAGGCGCAGCGCTTCAACATCTCCCGCTGGGCGCTGGAACACCGCGCCCTCACGCGCTACCTCATGGTGGTGCTGATGCTGCTGGGCATCGCGGCCTACTTCCAGCTGGGCCAGGACGAGGACCCGCCCTTCGCCTTCCGCGTGATGGTGGTGCGTGCCTACTGGCCCGGCACCACGGCGCAGCAGATGGCCGAGCAGGTCACCGACAAGATCGAGCGCACCTTGCAAGAGGTGCCATACGCCGACCGCATCCAGTCCTACACCAAGCCGGGCGAGTCGTTCACGCTGATGGTGGTCAAGGACTCGTCTCCCCCGAAGGAGATCCCCAACCTCTGGTACCAGGTGCGCAAGAAGATCGGCGACATGCGCGCCACCTTGCCGCAGGGCGTCATCGGGCCTTTCTTCAACGACGAGTTCGGCGACGTCTACGGCACCATCTACGCGCTCTCGGCCGATGGCTTCACCGATGAGGAATTGCGCCAGTTCGCCGAGCGCGTGCGCTCGGACATGCTGCGCGTGCCGGGCGTGGCCAAGGTCGAGCTCTTCGGGGTGCAGCCCGAGAAGGTCTTTGTCGAGATCCCGCAGCAAAAGCTCGCGCAGCTCGGCATCGACATGAACCGCATCGTGGCCGAGCTCAACGCGCAGAACGCCATCGAAAGCGGCGGCGTCTACACAGGCGAGCGCTTGGCCGTGCAGATGCGCGTCAACGGCGCCTTCCAGAACATCGAGCAACTGCGCCAGGTGCCGATCCGCGTGACGAACCCGGCCACGGGGCAATCGCGCAACCTGCGCCTGGGTGACATCGCGCAGATCCGCCGTGGCTACGAGGACCCGGCTTCCATCAAGGTGCGGCACCAGGGCAAGCAGGTCGTCGCCTTGGGCATTTCCATGGCCAAGGGCGGCGACATCATCGCCCTTGGCAAGGACCTGAAGACGGCGTCCGAGCGCATCCGTGGCAGCCTGCCCGTGGGCATCGAGCTCGACCAGATCCAGGACCAGCCGCAGGCCGTGTCGTCGTCGGTGGGCGAGTTCGTGAAGGTGCTGATCGAGGCCGTGGTGGTCGTGCTGGCCGTGAGCTTCATCAGCCTGGGTCTGCACACCAAGCCGCTGCGCCTGGACGTGTGGCCCGGCCTGGTGGTGGCCATCACCATCCCGCTGGTGCTGGCCATGACCTTCCTGGTCATGTACTACGCCAACGTGGGCCTGCACAAGATCTCGCTGGGCGCGCTCATCATCGCCTTGGGCCTGCTGGTCGACGACGCCATCATCGCCGTCGAGATGATGGTCCACAAGCTGGAAGAGGGCTACGACAAGGTGCGCGCCGCCACCGCCGCCTACGACATCACGGCCATCCCCATGCTGACCGGCACGCTCATCACGGCGGCGGGCTTCCTGCCCATCGGGATGGCCAAGTCGGCGGTGGGCGAGTACACCTTCGCCATCTTCGCGGTCACGGCGGCCGCGCTGCTGCTGTCCTGGCTGGTGTCGGTCTACTTCGTTCCCTACCTGGGCCTGCTGCTGCTCAAGACCAAACCCAAAGTGGCCGAGGGCAACAGCGCCGACCTGTACAACACGCCCTTCTACAGCCGCTTCAAGCGCCTGGTGAACTGGTGCGTCGAACACCGCTGGGCCACCATCGGCCTGACCATCCTGGCGCTGGTGCTGGGCGTGGCCGGCATGGGCAAGGTGCAGCAACAGTTCTTCCCCGACTCCAGTCGCCCCGAACTGATCGTCGACCTGTGGCTGGAAGAGGGCGCCAGCATCCGTGCCTCGGAAGACATCGCCCGCCGCTTCGAGGCCCGCATGCTCAAGGAGCCCGGCGTCAAAACCGTGAGCACCTGGATCGGCAGCGGCCTGCCGCGCTTCTACCTGCCCATGGACCAGATCTTCCCGCAGAGCAACATCAGCCAGGTTGTGCTCATCCCCGAGAGCCCACAGGAGCGTGAACGCCTGCGCCACGCGCTACCCGAGATCATGGCTACAGAGTTCCCCGAAGTGCGAGGCCGAGTCCGCCTGCTGCCCAACGGCCCGCCCGTGCCTTACCCCGTGCAGTTCCGCATCGTCGGTGAAGACGTGACCGTGCTGCGTGGCATCGCCGATCAGGCCAAGGACATCATGCGCGCCCACCCTGACCTGCACGGCGTCAACGACAACTGGAACGAGTCGGTCAAGGCGATCCGCCTCTCTGTGGACCAGGACAAGGCCCGTGCCCTGGGCGTGAGCTCGCAGTCCATCGCCCAGGCCAGCCGCATCCTGACCTCGGGCGCGCCGCTGGCCCAATATCGCGAGGGCGACCGCCTCATCGACATCGAGTTCCGCGTGCCGAAATCCGAGCGCCTCACGCTCGAAGCGCTGGACAACGCCTACGTGCCCAGCGCCACCGGCCGCATGATCCCGGTGCTGCAGGTGGCCAAGCCCAAGCTGGTCTGGGAGCCAGGCGTGTTGTGGCGCGAAGGCCGCCACTTCGCCATCACCGTGCAGGCCGACGTGCGCGACGGCGTGCAGGGCCCGACCGTCAGCCAGGCCCTGTGGCCCAAGCTGCAAGCCATGCAGGCCGACCTGCCGCCGGGCTACCACATCGAACTGGCCGGCACCGCCGAGGAAAGCTCGAAGGGGCAGGGCTCCATCTTCGCCAACGTGCCGGTGATGCTGTTCATCATCTTCACGCTGCTGATGCTGCAACTGCAGAGCTTTTCGCGCGCCATGCTGGTCTTCCTGACCGGCCCGATGGGCATCGCCGGCGTGGCCATGGCCCTGCTTGCACTCAACCGGCCCTTCGGCTTCGTCGCGCTGCTCGGTGTCATCGCGCTGATGGGCATGATCATGCGCAACTCCGTGATCCTGATCGACCAGATCGAGCAGGACCGCGCCCGCGGCGTGCCCACCTGGGACGCCATCGTCGGCGCGGCCGTGCGGCGCTTCCGCCCCATCGTGTTGACCGCCGCTGCTGCCGTGCTGGCCATGATCCCGCTCAGCCGCAGCGTCTTCTGGGGGCCAATGGCGGTGGCCATCATGGGGGGGCTGATCGTGGCCACCTTGCTGACCCTGTTGGCCCTGCCGGCCATGTACGCGGCGTGGTTCCGTGTCCGGCGGCCCGAGGAAATGTCCGCCTGAACGGAGGGGCTCGCGTTTTCCTTTGGCTCGCCATGGGCAAAACGCGGCCATCGCCGCAGTAGAATCCCAGGTTTCGACCGAATCACTCGGTTCGCCGGCTGGCGCCCTCGGGGCGCGGGCCGACGGACCTTCCGCCGTCTGTGCGCGGGTGGCGAAATTGGTAGACGCACCAGGTTTAGGTCCTGACGCCAGCGATGGTGTGGGGGTTCGAGTCCCCCCCCGCGCACCACAGACAACCCTTTTCTTTCACCTATCCAGAGAGTTCAAATCATGGCGATCACCGTGGAGACCCTCGACAAGCTGGAGCGCCGCATCACGCTGTCGCTGGCAGCCGATGCCCTCAAGAACGAAGTCGATGCCCGCCTCAAGAAGCTGGCTCGCACCACCAAGGCCGACGGTTTCCGCCCCGGCAAGGTGCCGATGAACGTCGTTGCCCAGCGCTACGGCTACTCCGTCCAGTACGAAGTCATCAACGACCAACTGGGCGAGGCTTTTGCCAAGGCCGCCCAGGAAGCGCAACTGCGCGTGGCCGGTCAGCCCCGCATCGCCGAAAAGGAAGGCGGCCCCGTTGAAGGCCAGCTCCAGTTCGACGCCACCTTCGAGGTCTACCCCGAAGTCACCATTGGTGACCTGGGCGCGGCCGAAGTCGAGCGCGTGACCGCCGAAGTCAACGACGCCGCCATCGACCGCACTGTCGAGATCCTGCGCAAGCAGCGCCGCACTTTCGCGCAGCGTCCGGCCACTGAAGGCGCCGCCGACGGCGACCGCGTCACCATCGACTTCGAAGGCAAGATCGACGGCGTGCCGTTCGACGGCGGCAAGGCCGAGGGCTTCCAGTTCCTGGTTGGCGAAGGTCAGATGCTCGAAGCCTTCGAGAAGGCCGTGCGCGGCATGAAGACCGGCGACTCCAAGACCTTCCCGCTGCAGTTCCCCGAGGACTACCACGGCAAGGACGTGGCCGGCAAGGAAGCCGACTTCCTGGTCACCGTCAAGAAGGTCGAACAGCAGAACCTGCCCGAGCTGACCGAGGACTTCATCAAGTCCCTGGGCCTGGCCGAAGGCACCGTCGAAGGCCTGCGCGCCGACGTGAAGCGCAACCTGGAGCGTGAAGTCAAGTTCCGCGTCCTGGCTCGCAACAAGTCTGCTGTCATGGAAGCCCTGCTCAAGCTGGTCGATTTCGACCTGCCCCAGTCGCTGGTGGCCGCCGAGACCGATCGCATGGTTGAAGCCGCCCGTGCCGACCTGAAGTCGCGCGGCATCCCCGACGCCGACAAGGCCCCGATCCCGGCCGAGATGTTCAAGCCCCAGGCCGAGCGCCGCGTGCGCCTGGGCCTGACGGTTGCCGAACTGGTCAAGGCCAACAACCTGCAAGCCAAGCCTGAGCAACTCCAAGCTCACATCCAGGAACTGGCTCAGAGCTACGAGCAGCCCGCCCAAGTGGTGGCCTGGTACATGAGCGACCGCCAGCGCATGGCCGAAGTCGAAGCCGTCGTGATCGAAGGCAACGTCGCCGACTTCGTGCTGAGCAAGGCCAAGGTCACCGACAAGGCCCTGGGTTTCGAAGAGCTGATGGGCCAGCAAGGCGCCTGATCGTCCGATCAGACCGCTAGACGGCCGTGAGGGCAGGGGGCCAGTGCCCACCGCCCTGCGAGCCGCCTGAAAAGGCACCGGCAATCCTGAGTGATTGCCGGTGCCTTTCGTTTTGTGCAACCTTTTCGAACGCGATCCGGGCATTTCGTCACGGGAAATTCCCTGAGGCGCCCAAGCCACGTCGGCGTTTTTCTCGCTGTTTGCACGCAACGGAAAAACGACGTCAGGCAAGCGGCGCCTTTTCGGGCCTTCGGAGCACCCGGATCGCACGTCATAATGATTTCAACCGAGGTCCATCCCTCGCGGGAGCCTCAGCACCGACGCGTACAAGGAAGCACATGAGCGCACTGGACATTCAGAACCTGGGCATGGTGCCCATGGTCATCGAGCAATCGGGTCGCGGTGAGCGCGCCTACGACATCTACAGCCGCCTGCTGCGCGAGCGCGTGGTCTTCCTGGTCGGCCCTGTCAATGACGCCACGGCCAACCTGGTGGTCGCCCAACTGCTGTTTCTCGAGAGCGAGAACCCCGACAAGGACATCTCGTTCTACATCAACTCGCCGGGCGGTTCCGTGAGCGCCGGCATGTCGATCTTCGACACGATGAACTTCATCAAGCCCGACGTGTCCACCTTGTGCATGGGCATGGCTGCCTCGATGGGCGCCTTCCTGCTGGCCGCCGGCGCCAAGGGCAAGCGTTTCGCGCTGCCCAACAGCAAGATCATGATCCACCAGCCCCTGGGTGGTGCACAAGGTCAGGCGACCGACATCGAGATCCATGCCCGCGAGATCCTGAAAACCCGCGAGCAACTCAACAAGATCCTGGCCGAGCGTTCCGGCCAGCCGCTGGAGAAGATCCAGAATGACACCGAACGCGACTACTACATGACGGCCGAAGAGGCCGCCACTTACGGACTCATCGACAAGGTGCTGGAAAAGCGCGGCTGAGCCCCACTCGCCGCTATCATCTTTCCCAGCCCTCGCCGACTTTCTGACAGGCCTGCACCATGGCAGACAAAAAAGGCTCTTCCAGCGAAAAAATCCTCTACTGCTCCTTCTGCGGGAAGAGTCAGCACGAGGTCAAGAAACTCATCGCCGGACCTTCGGTCTTCATCTGCGACGAGTGCATCGACCTGTGCAACGACATCATCCGCGACGAAGTGGCGGCGGAGTCAGAGCAGACGCGTCCCTCTCGCGGTGACCTGCCCACGCCCGGCGAAATCAAGGCCAGCCTCGACCAGTACGTGATCGGCCAGGACACGGCCAAGCGCACCTTGTCGGTGGCGGTCTACAACCACTACAAGCGGCTCAAGCACATGGGTTCGGGCGACGGCAAGAAGCCCGACGTCGAGCTCAACAAGAGCAACATCCTGCTGATCGGCCCGACCGGCTCCGGCAAGACCCTGCTGGCCCAGACGCTGGCCCGCCTGCTCAACGTGCCCTTCGTGATCGCCGACGCCACCACGCTGACCGAAGCCGGCTACGTGGGCGAAGACGTCGAGAACATCATCCAGAAGCTGCTGCAGAACTGCAACTACGAGGTGGACAAGGCCCAGCGCGGCATCGTCTACATCGACGAGATCGACAAGATCTCGCGCAAGTCCGACAACCCGTCCATCACGCGCGATGTGTCGGGCGAGGGCGTGCAGCAGGCCCTGCTCAAGCTCATCGAAGGCACGATGGCTTCTGTGCCCCCGCAAGGCGGCCGCAAGCACCCGAACCAAGACTTCCTGCAGATCGACACGACCAACATCCTGTTCATCTGCGGCGGCGCCTTCGACGGGCTCGAAAAGGTCATCCAGAACCGCTCGGTCAAGTCCGGCATCGGCTTCGGCGCTGCGGTGCAGAGCAAGGACGACCGCAAGGTCGGTGAGGTCTTCCGCGAGGTCGAACCCGAGGACATCATCAAGTTTGGTCTGATCCCCGAATTGGTGGGCCGCCTCCCGGTGGTGGCGACCTTGGGCGAATTGACCGAAGATGCCCTGGTCAAGATCCTGACCGAACCCAAGAACGCGCTGGTCAAGCAATACCAGCAGTTGCTGAACATGGACGGTGTCGAGCTGGAAATCCGGCCGGCCGCCCTGGCCGCCATCGCCCGCAAGGCGTTGGCGCGCAAGACCGGTGCCCGTGGCCTGCGTTCCATCCTGGAACAATCGTTGCTGGACACCATGTTCGAACTTCCCACACAGGAGGGCGTGCAGAAAGTTGTGCTGGATGAATCCACCATTGAAGAAAACGCCAAGCCATTGCTGGTGTATCGGGAACAGGCCAAGGCCAGTGCCTGAGCGCGTTTGAATGCGCTCCGTGGGGCACCGCTGAGAACCTTTTCCAAATGGTTTTCGCGGTGCCCTTGTGTTTAGCCACTGAGGCCCCAACTGGGCTTCAGAGAAAGTGAGCCCCTCATGTCTGGACACCCCATTCTTCCCTCCGATCCCATCTCGCTGCCGCTGCTGCCGTTGCGCGATGTCGTGGTCTTCCCGCACATGGTGATCCCGCTTTTCGTGGGACGCCCGAAATCCATCAAGGCCCTTGAGTCGGCCATGGAGTCTGGCCGGCAGATCATGCTGGTGGCGCAGAAGGCCGCCGGCAAGGACGAGCCCAAGGCCGACGACATGTTCGAGGTCGGCTGCGTCTCCAGCATCCTCCAGATGCTGAAGCTGCCCGACGGCACCGTGAAGGTGCTGGTCGAGGGCGTGCAGCGCGCCAACACGCAATCCATCGACGACAGCGGTGAATTCTTCACCTCGGTGGTCGTGCCCGTGCCGCCCGAGCCCCAGGTTACGCCCGAGGTCGAAGCCCTGCGCCGCGCCGTGACGCAGCAGTTCGACCAGTACGTCAAGCTCAACAAGAAGATCCCGCCCGAGATCCTCACCTCGATCTCCGGCATCGATGACGCTGGCCGCTTGGCCGACACCATTGCCGCCCACCTGCCGCTGAAGCTCGAAGCCAAGCAGTCGGTGCTGGACCTGGTCACCGTGTCTGCCCGCCTGGAAAAGCTGCTCGAGCTGCTCGAACACGAAGTCGACATCCTGCAGGTCGAAAAGCGCATCCGTGGCCGCGTCAAGCGCCAGATGGAAAAGTCGCAGCGCGAGTACTACCTCAACGAGCAGGTTAAGGCCATCCAGAAGGAGCTCGGTGAAGGCGAGGAGGGTGCTGACCTCGAAGAGATCGCCAAGAAGATCGAGTCCGCCCGCATGCCCAAGGAGGCACGCAAGAAGGCCGATGCCGAGTTCAAGAAGCTCAAGCTGATGTCGCCCATGTCGGCCGAGGCCACGGTGGTGCGCAACTACATCGAGACCCTGGTCAACCTGCCCTGGAGCAAGAAGTCCAAGGTCAAGCACGACCTGACGCTGGCCGAGACGGTGCTCAACGAAGAGCACTACGGCCTCGACAAGGTCAAGGAACGCATCCTCGAGTACCTCGCCGTGCAACAGCGCGTCGACAAGGTCAAGGCCCCGATCCTGTGCCTGGTCGGCCCCCCTGGCGTGGGCAAGACCTCGCTGGGCCAGTCCATCGCCCGTGCCACCGGACGCAAGTTCGTGCGCATGGCCCTGGGCGGCGTGCGCGACGAGGCCGAGATCCGTGGCCACCGCCGCACCTACATCGGCTCGATGCCGGGCAAGGTGCTGCAGAGCCTGTCCAAGGTCGGCGTGCGCAACCCGCTGTTCCTGCTTGACGAGATCGACAAGCTGGGCATGGACTTCCGTGGCGACCCGTCCTCGGCGCTGCTGGAAGTGCTTGACCCCGAGCAGAACCACACCTTCGGTGACCACTACATCGAGGTCGACTTCGACCTGTCAGATGTGATGTTTGTCGCCACGTCGAACTCGCTGAACATCCCGCCGGCGCTGCTGGACCGGATGGAGGTGATTCGCCTGGCCGGCTACACCGAAGACGAGAAGGTCCACATCGTTCAAACGTACCTGCTGCCCAAGCAGATCAAGAACAACGGCGTGAAGGACGGCGAGCTGGAGGTGGCTGAAAGCGCCATCCGCGGCATCATCCGCTACTACACCCGCGAGGCTGGCGTGCGTTCGCTGGAACGCGAGGTCTCCAAGATCTGCCGCAAGGTGATCAAGGGCTTCGCGCTCAAGCAGCACACCCAGAAGGTTGTCGTCACCGACGAGAACCTGAACGATTTCCTGGGCGTGCGCAAGTACAGCTACGGCGAGGCCACGAAGGAGAACCAGGTTGGCCAAGTCGTCGGCTTGGCGTGGACGGAAGTGGGCGGCGATCTGCTGACCATCGAAGCCGCGATCATGCCGGGCAAGGGCAACATCATCCGCACGGGTCAGCTGGGCGACGTGATGAAGGAGTCGGTCGAGGCCGCTCGCTCGGTGGTGCGTTCACGCGCCCGCCGCCTGGGCATCACGGACGACCTCTTCGAGAAGCGCGACATCCACATCCATGTGCCCGATGGCGCCACGCCCAAGGACGGTCCGTCCGCCGGAGCGGCCATGACCACGGCCTTCGTGTCGGCTTTGACGGGCATCCCGGTGCGCGCCGATGTGGCCATGACGGGTGAAATCACCCTGCGTGGTGAGGTCACGGCCATTGGTGGTCTGAAGGAAAAGTTGTTGGCGGCCCACCGTGGTGGCATCAAGACGGTGCTGATCCCGGAGGAAAACGTCAAGGACTTGGCCGAGATCCCCGAGAACGTGAAGAGCCAGATCGAGATCGTGCCGGTCAAGTGGATCGACAAGGTGCTCGAAGTGGCCCTGGAGCGTCAGCCCACGCCGCTGCCGGAAGAAGAGGTCAAGGTGGAAGCCAAGCCCGAGGCCGCTGCGGCAGCGTCGCCCGCCAGCAACGAGTTGCTCAAGCATTGAAAAATTTGAGTGCTCGTTGACGAACGGGTCAAAAACGCGCTATAGTTCAGGTCTTCGCTGATCACGAGCCAAACGTGATCAAGCAAGGCGAAAACAGCAGGCGAAAGAGCAATCTGAAGTCTGCGCTATGCGGGATTAGCTCAGTTGGTAGAGCGATACCTTGCCAAGGTATAGGTCGAGAGTTCGAGTCTCTTATCCCGCTCCACATTCCGAAGGGAAGCCCGAAAAGGCTTCCCTTTTTCTCTGGTGAAACGGCTGCGGCACGCACGCGCTACCGGTTTTGCTGGATACTTGGCAACGCTGGCGCGGTAGCAAAGCGGTTATGCACCGGATTGCAAATCCGTCCAGCCCGGTTCGACTCCGGGCCGCGCCTCCAGAAAAAACGAAGCCCCACTCGCGAAAGCTGGTGGGGCTTTTTGTTTGTGCTGGATGACCTCGCGTGAGATGCGAGGTGAGATGTCAGCGCATGGGGTGGCAGGGCATGCCACTTGGCCTGGTGCCCCGAGCCGGGGTCGAACCGGCACGCTGCCTTTCAGCAAGCGGCGGATTTTAAGTCCGCTGTGTCTACCGATTTCACCATCGGGGCCTGGGCGGCAAGTGTAAGCCGGGCTGCTGCGAATGCCTCGGGTCTTGCTTCAGTTCTTGCGTGCACCGAGCTGTTGAGCGTCGTTTGGCGAAGACATGCCAGAGGCGACAAGCCCGCGGCGATGAAAACATGCAACACCTTGCCCAGTCGCTGAAATTCGGTGTATAGTTGCGGTCTTCGCTGATCGCGGCACCAGACGCGATCTAGGTTGCACAAAATGGCGGACTGGGTGTTCACATCCAGTCAAAAACCAGCGAAGCGTTGCAAGGCAACTTGCAGCACATGCGGGATTAGCTCAGTTGGTAGAGCGATACCTTGCCAAGGTATAGGTCGAGAGTTCGAGTCTCTTATCCCGCTCCACATTCGAAGGGAAGCCCGGTTTCACTCGGCTTCCCTTTTTTCAAGCTCTGGCGCGGTAGCAAAGCGGTTATGCACCGGATTGCAAATCCGTCCAGCCCGGTTCGACTCCGGGCCGCGCCTCCAAGCAGCAAAGCCCCACCTGTTCACGCCGGTGGGGCTTTTTCCTTTGCGGCCAATAGCAGGCGTGCCGGGTGGGTATGAACCCTTCAGCCCCTGAGGCCAGAATTGACCGCTTCCTGACGCTGTAATCCGGCTCAAGCCCTGACGAGCCTTTGCCTAGCATCGACACATCCCCCATGGCGTCCGCCACTGGGGCAGAAGAGGACGTGTGTCGATGGACCGAAGCCGAGACGATCAACTGTTGCGCCAGGGCGCGGGGCAGCCGCTGTCTGCCGCAGGCGCCTTCGAGGAGGCGCTGGCCCAGGCTCGTTCCGGCCAGATGCCTTTGATGGCGCTGCTGGAATTGGCTCAGCGCCCGGACGTGGGGGTGCGCGCCGACCTGGTCAGCAGCCTTTATGGGGCTTGGCTGGGCAGCACCCAGTCGCCGCAGCGTCACATCGCGCTGTTCAACCACGGCACGGTGCTGGGTGGCATGGGCGAGCATGTGGCCGCTGAAGCCGCTTACCGCGAGGCCCTGCAACTGGCGCCGGGCTTTTTGCAGGCGCACCTTAACCTGGGGCACCAGCTCGAACACCAAGGGCGCCACGATGAGGCCCTGGCGGCCTGGGACATGGTGCTGCAACTTGCGGCCCAGCAGGGGCAGGCCGGCCAGCAGGTGGACCTGGAGTTGCCGCTGCATGCCCTCAACAACTCTGCGCGCCTGCTTGAGCAACTGCGCCGCTACGACGAGTCCGAGGCGGTGATGAAGCGCAGCCTGTTGCTGCAACCCGATCAGTCGCGCGTGATCCAACACTTGGTGCACATCCGCCAGAAGCAGTGCGAGTGGCCGGTTTACGCGCCGGTGCCTGGCGTGACGCCCTGCGCGCTGCAACTGGGCACCTCGCCGCTGGCCATGCTGGGCGCGAGCGACGACCCCGCCATGCAACTGCTGGCCGCGCGCACTTTTGTGCATGAGCGCGTCAAGCCGGTCACGACCAAGTTGGCTTCGCCCGTGCGTCAGCGCCCCGGCAGGCTGCGCCTGGCCTTCCTCTCGGGTGACCTGTGCCTGCACGCCGTCGGGCTGTTGACGGTCGAGCTCATCGAGCTGATCGACCGCAGCCGCTTCGAGACCTTCGCCTATTGCTGGAGCCGCGAAGACGGCAGCCCGTTGCAGGCGCGCATCCGTGGCTCGCTGGATCACCATGTGCCTGTGGCCGCCATGAGCGATGAAGCCGTGGCGCGTCGCATCGCCGCCGACGACATCGATGTGCTGATCGACCTGCATGGGCTCACCTCGGGGGCGCGTGCCGACATCCTGAGCTGGCGCCCGGCGCGGCATCAGTTGACCTACCTGGGCTTTCCTGGCACGACGGGTTTGCCGTCCATCGATCGCGTGATCGCCGACCGTTTTGTCATGCCGCCCGAGTTGCTGCCTTACATGACGGAGCGCCCTCTGTACCTCACGAAGTGCTTCCAGTCGAGCGACCGCCAGCGCGTGGCATCGGAGGTGCCGACCCGCGCGCAGTGCGGCTTGCCCGAACAAGGCTTTGTCTATTGCTCGTTCAACAACAATTTCAAGATGGGGCAGGCGCTGTTCCAGCTGTGGATGCGCGTGCTGGCCCAGGTGCCGGGCAGCGTGCTCTGGTTGCTGGCCGACAACCGCTGGGCCGAGGCCAACATGCGCGCCGAGGCGAGTGCCCATGGCGTGGACCCGGCGCGCCTGATCTTCGCGCCGCGCGTGGCGCCGGCTGACTACCTGGCTCGCTTCGCGGCGGCTGACTTGATCCTCGACACCTTCCCCTACAACGCGGGCACCACGGCCAACGACGTGCTGTTCATGGGCGTGCCGATCCTGACGCATTCAGGCCGCACTTTTGTGTCGCGCATGGCGGGCAGCCTGCTGCACGCGGTGGGCTTGCCCGATCTGGTGACCGACAGCGCTGAGGCTTATGAGCGGATGGCGATCACGCTGGGTCGCGAGCCGGCGCGCGTGGCCAGTTATCGCCGCTACTTGGCGGAGCACCGCTTCCAGACCCCGCTGTTCGACACGCCGGGCCTGGTGCGCGACCTTGAAAAGCAACTTGAGGCCCTGGTGGCCGGCACGCTGAGCGAGGCCTGAAGGCCTTCAGCGACGGAGCCAAGCGACGGAGTCTTTTTTGACGCAGCAGGACAGCGCCCCGCCCACCGAGCTGAACACCGCGACGTCGGTGCCAGCCGGCAGCACCGAGCCCGCTCAGGGCACGGCGGGGGACGCGCGCGCGGAAGACCCCTTGCTGGATGCGCTGCTGTGGCTGTGTCGCCATCATGGGCGCGAGCGCACGGCCGCCTCGCTGTTGGGCGAAACCGGCTTCGCCCCGCCGCTGATGCCCACGCATGCCGTGCGCGTGATGCGCGACGCTGGCTTCCAGGCCGCCATCGTCAAGCGCGAACCGCATCAGATCCTGGGGCTGCTGTTCCCGGTGGTGTTGTTGCTGCGTGGGGGCGAGGTTTGCATCCTAGTGCGGCGCATCGAGTCGAGCGCCGCGTCGCCCGGGCAGGAGCGCTACGAGGTGGTGATGCCGGTGGAAGGCATCACCATGGAGGCGGCCGCGGCCGACCTGCTGGTGGAGTACACGGGCTTCGCGCTGATGGTGTCGCCCACGGCCAGCGAGACGGTGCACCGCGATGGCGAGTTCGTCGAGCCCGGTGGCCATTGGTTGTGGCAGACGCTCAAACGCTTCACGCCGTATTACCGCTCGGCGATGATCGCGGCGCTGTTGACCAACGTGCTGATGCTGGTGACGGGCTTGTTCTCGTCGGTGGTGTTCGACCGCGTGATCCCGCACCAGGCGCTGGTGACGCTGTGGTCGCTGGCGGCGGGCGTGTTCGTGGCCCTGATCTTCGACCTGCTGGCGCGCCAGTTGCGCAGCCACTTGCTCGACTTGGCCGGCAAGAAGGCCGACTTGATGCTGGGCAACATCCTGTTCAAGAAGGCGCTGAGCCTGCGGCTGGAGAACCGGCCCGACTCTTCGGGCAGCTTCACGCACCAGCTCACCCAGATCGAGACGGTGCGCGACTTCAGCGCCTCGGCCACGCTGTCCACGTTGACCGACTTGCCGTTCGTGTTCCTGTTCGTGGCGATGACCTTCATCACGGCCGGTCCGCTGGGCTGGGTGCTGGTGTTCGCGATACCGGTGCTGCTGGGGTTGTCGTGGCTGATCCAGGGGGTGCTGGCCAAGTTGCTCGGCGCCAACGTGAAGCAGCACGCCGACATGCAGGGCGTGATGATCGAGGCCGTCGAAGGCATTGAGGACATCCGCGCGGCGGGCGCGGCCGGGCACTTTCTGAGGCGTTACGAAGAGGCCAATGCCGCAGCGGCGCAATCGAGCGTGCGGGCGAGGGCGCTCTCGAGCTGGGTCAACAACGCCTCGGCCGTGTCGCAGCAGCTCATCACGGTGGTGATGTTGGTGTGGGGCGTGCACCTGGTGCACGACGGCGTCATCACCGGTGGTGCGCTGATCGGCTCGGTGATGTTCGCCGGGCGCGCGGTGGCGCCGCTGGGCAGCGTCATCAGCCTGGCGACGCGCTACCAGGGTGCGCGCGCGGCCTTGCGCATGCTCGATCGCATCATGGGACTGCCTTCCGAGCGCGTGCCCGATCGGCCCTACCTGCCCATGCCCAAGCTGCGTGGGCAACTGGCCTTGCGCGAGGTGTCGTTCTCTTACCCGAAGGGCACGCACGACCACGCGCAGTCGGTGTTGAAGGACCTGAACGTCAACATCCAGCCGGGCCAGCGCGTGGCCATCCTCGGCAAGATGGGCAGTGGCAAGTCGACCGTGCTGCGCCTGCTGGCGGGGCTTTACCAGCCGACCGATGGCATGGTCGAGGTCGATGGCCTGGACCTGCGCCAGGTGGACCCCACCGATTACCGCGCTCACGTGGGCTTCGTCGCGCAAGAGCCGCGTCTGTTCATGGGCACGCTGCGCGACAACATCCTGCTGGGGCGTGCGCACGCCGACCCGCGTCTGCTGGCATCGGTGCTGCAGATGACCGGCCTCGACAAGGTGGTGGCCAATCACCCCATGGGGCTGGACATGCAGGTGGGTGAGATGGGTTGCCTGCTCTCGGGCGGGCAGCGCCAGTTGGTGGCCCTGGCGCGCTGCCTGATCACCAAGCCTTCGGTGTTGCTGATGGACGAGCCGACCAGCGCGATGGACGCGCAGGCCGAGGTGGACTTCGTGCGGCGCCTGGCCGGCATCCTGCCCAAGCGGACGCTGGTGGTGGTGACGCACCGACCGGCGCTGCTGGAGCTGGTGGACCACGTGATCGTGGTGGACTCGGGTCGCGTGGTGGCCAGCGGGCCGAAGGCCCAGGTGATGGCGGCGCTCACGGGGCGTCAGCCGGTCTCGCCGGTGGCCAGCCCGCAGGGTGGGGCGGCGGCAGGTGGTGCGCCTGGCGGTGTTGCCAGCGCGGCAGCACCGGCATCGGCGGCGCCCAGCGCACCGCGTCCACAGGTCATGGCCGCCGCACAGCCGACCCCACCGCCCGACGAGGACTTCGTCGACCTGTCTGACCCACCGTACCGGGTGCCATCATGAAAATGAGGCTGCCTGGTTTCGGTGGTGGTTTCGGCAGCAAGGGCCGTTCATCGTCCTCGGGGCGTTTCTTCCCCGGGGACGAGCAGTTTCTGTCTGGCGTGAGCCAGGCCCGCATGGCCGAGGGCACGCCTCGCGCTAACTGGGTGCTGTGGCTGATGGCGGGTTTCGTGGCGCTGGCGGTGTTCTGGGCCGCCACGGCCCGCGTGGACATGATCACGCGCGCCGAGGCCAAGGTCGTGCCCGACGGGCGCGAACAGGTCATCTCCAGCCTGGAGGGCGGCATCCTGCGCGACCTGCGCGTGCGCGAAGGCATGGTCGTCGAGAAAGGGCAGGAGCTGGTGCAGCTCGACCCCACGCGCGTGGAAGCGGCCCAGCAGGAAGGCCAGGCCAAGCGGTTGGCGCTCAAGGCCATGATCGCGCGGCTGAGCGCCGAGGCGGCAGGCCGGCCGCTGAAGTTCCCGCCCGACGTGGCCGCCGACCCCACCCTGGTGGAAGGCGAACGCGATGCCTACGACGCCCGGCGCGTGTCGCTGGACGAGGCGGTGGCCGTGAACCGGCGCAACCTGGGGCTGTTGCAGCGCGAGCTGGGCATGTCCGAGACGCTGGCGGCGCGCGGGCTGCTCTCGGACGTCGAGGTGATGCGCCTGCGCCGCCAGGCCAACGACCTGATGTTGCAGATCCAGGATCGCGTCAACCGCTTCAGGCAGGACGCCAGCAGCGACCTGGTGAAGGCGCGCACCGAACTGGCCCAGCTCGAAGAGCAGATGGTGGTCAAGCAGGACGTGTTGCAGCGCACCTCGATCAAGTCGCCCATCCGGGGCGTGATCAAGCACATCAAGATGGCGACCATTGGTGGGGTGGTGCAGGCCGGCGCGCCCATCATGGAGATCGCGCCGGTGGGTGCGCAGTTGCTGATCGAGGCCAAGCTCAAGCCGGCGGACATCGGCTTCGTGCGCAAGGGCCTGTCGGCCTTGGTCAAACTGAGCGCTTATGACTACTACACCTACGGCGGGCTGCAAGGCCGCATCGACTACATCAGCCCCGACGCGCTGAGCGACGAAGGCAAGGTGGCCTCGGGCGACAACAGCTATTACCGCGCCCTCATCCGAACCGAGGTGTCGACCCTGAAACAGCATGGCGAGCCGCTGCCAGTGATCCCCGGGATGACGGCGAGCGTCGAAATACGCACCGGAGAACAGTCTGTTCTCCGCTATTTGCTCAAGCCCATGCTGCGATACAACGAAGCCTTCACAGAGAGGTGAAGGCCATGCGCGCTCATCGACGTTTGCTGCGACGTTTCACGCAGTACCTGCCCATGCTGGCAGCCGGCTTGTGCCTGCTGTCGGGCGTGGCCTTGGCCCAGTCTGGTGGCCGATGCAATGACCTGGCCAACCCGGAGCCCCGAGGCATCCGCGAACCCGCGCCGCTGAACCAAGGCGAGACCGCCCCGCTGGATCCGCAAAGCAGCCTGCAATTGCTGGTGCGCGAAGCCGTGCGCAAGAGCCAGGAAGTGGGCGCGGCCCGCCTGCTCGCCGATGCGGCGGGTTTTGACCTGGACGAGGTCCGCGCCGGCCGGTTGCCGCAAGTCAGCCTCAACGGCTTCCTGGGCGCGGGTGGCACCTATGGCGATGGTGTGAGCAAAACCGCCAACGGCTCGCGCGCGACGGTGGGCGTGAACGTGTCGGCACCGCTTTACGACTTCGGCCGCCTGCAATCGCTCATTGACTGGCGCAAGCGCCTGGCCGATGCCGCCAAGCTGGGCGAAAGCGTGAGCCAGGAGCGCGTGGCGCTCGAAGTGGTCAACACCGCGCTGGAGCGCCAACGCTATCGCTTGCAATCACAGGTCTACCAGCAGCAGGTGCGCAAGATGGGCTGCCTGGTCGATGCGCTCGAACAGATCGTGGCCGCCGACAAGGGTCGCACCAGCGAGCTCGTCCAGGCGCGCAAATCGCTGCTGCAGGCCGAGCTCTCGCGTGACCAGTCGATGGCACTGGTGCGCCAGGTCGAATTCACGCTGCGCAAGTTCGTGGGCGACCAGATCTCGCTCAACGACAGCTTCGTGGGCGCCTTGATGGTGACGCCCGACCTGGCCGAGATCAACCGCATGATCGAACGCCACCCCGAGGTGATGCGCGCCCGCCAGGAGGCCGATGCGCTCGACAGCTACGCCGAGGCCGTGAAGGCCGGGCAGAAGCCTCAACTCAACTGGCAGTTCTCTGGCAACGGCGGCCGCAGCGGCGAACAGACCGTGCGCGGCTGGAGCGCCGGCGTGTCGGTCAACGTGTCGCTGTTCAACGGTGGCGCACAGGAAGCGGCGTCGATGGCGGCCTACAAGCGCGCGCAGTCGGCGCACGTCTCCCTGGAGCAGACCTTGCTGGACCGCCAGGCCCGCGCCGCGCAGCTCTACGACGCCGCGCTGACCTCGATGGAGCGCGCTCGCCGCTACGTCGCGCTGCTGCGTGACACCGAGAAGGTGCGCCTGGCCACCTTCCAACAATGGTCTCAACTGGGCCGCCGCTCGCTGTTCGACGTGATGTCGGCGGAGACGGACCACTTCTCGCAACGCGTGGCCTATGTGAATGCGCTGATGGACAGCGCCCAGTCCAACGCGAGCCTGCGCTCGGTGGGCGAAGGCCTGATGAGCTGGGCCCGCCCGTGAACGACACCTCCTTGATCCCGACGCTGAAAGGCGCCTGCGCATGAAACACCTCCTGGTCGAAGGCTGGCGTGGCGTCAACCACTCCATCGCCCTGGTCAACCAGCACCAGTTGCTGGAACTGGTGAGGCGGCCTTCGCTGCGTCTGTCGCATCGCGACCGGCCCTTCGCCATGGCGCACTGGAACCGCCAGGCCAACGCCAGCGGCTTCTCGCCTGAGGACATGGCGTGCATCGACGCCATCGCCGCGCCGGGCGATGAGCGGCCCGACGTGGTGCTCAGCCTGTCTTCGCCGATCGCGCCGGTGCGCGACGACGGCGTGCGGCAACTCACCTTCATGGTCACCGAACTGGGGCTGGGCGAGAAGAGCTTCGAAGGCGCCGGCCCGGGCAGGGTGGTCGACCGCGCGGCCTACACCGCCGGCCGCAACCGCATCGTCACGCCCACGCACTGGTCGCGCGACCGGCTGGTTGATTTCGGCTTCGACGCCGCCGGCATCGAGGTGATCCCGCACGGCGTGCGCATGGCCACCTTTCACCCGCTCAGCCGCGAAGAGCGCGCCACCAACCGCGCCAACCTGGGCCTGCGCAACGATGAGTTCGTCTTCCTCAACCTGGGCGTAGCGACCTGGAACAAGGGGCTGGACCTGCTGCTCATCGGTTTTGCGCGCGCCCGCCAGCGCCATGCCCACCTGCGCCTGATCCTGAAAGACCAGCGCGACCTGTACGGCGTCTCCATCGAGCCCGTGATCAAGGACGTGGTGCAGCGCCACCCGGCCTTGTTCACCGAAGGCGTGCTCAACGCGATCATGGTGGTGCCAGGCAACCTGAACCCGGCCGAGCTGCGCCTGCTCTATGGCGTGGTCGATTGTTATGCCTCGCCTTACCGCGCCGAGGGCTTCAACCTGCCGGTGCTGGAGGCGATCGCCTGCGGCACGCCGGTGGTGGTGACCGATGGTGGTGCCACGGACGACTTCGTCAGCGACGAGGTGGCCATCCGTGTGGCCAGCCGAGCGGGCGATCAGGTCGACGGCGAAGGCCACGTGTTTGGCCGCTACCGCGAGGTGGATGAAGAAGCCCTGGTGCAAGCGCTGCTGAGCCACATCGATGGCTGGCGCGGCGCGCGGCCCAGGCTGCAAGACCACTGCATGGACCTGGCCCAGCGCCACTCGTGGGCCCGCGCCGTGGACAAGCTCGAAACCCTCATCTGCCGCGACGACTGAGCGCGACTTTCACCCAACCGCAGTTTTCTCCCCCGGAGCCCACGATGAACATGAACGAGATCCGACCGCTGACCCAGCAAGACGTGCTGGAAGCCCTGGACCTGCTGAGGCCCTGGGCCACGCGGCGCACGCCGAAGGTGCGCGTGGGCAACGATTACGACGGGGGCTATGTGCTGCCGGCGGTGGCGCTGCAATGCGATGCGGTGCTGTCCATCGGGGTGGGGCACGACGTGAGTTTCGACCACGTGATGGCCGAGCGCGGCGCGCGCATCCTGCAGTTCGACCACACGGTGGAAGGCCCGCCGACGCCGCACGCCAACTTCATCTTCGACAAGAAGGGGTGGGCTTCGGAGACCATCGGTGACTTCGTGAGCTTCGCGGAGATGGTGCGGCGCATGGATGCGCTGCAGCCTCGGCATGCTTTGCTGAAGTTCGATGTGGAGGGGGCGGAGTACGAGGCTTTGCCCACCGTTGCCGACAGCGATTTGAAGCGCTTTGATGTGATCGCTTGTGAGTTGCATGACCTGGGCAAGTTGGCGGAGCCGGCTTTCCATGCGCGGTTCAGGCAGACGATGGAGAAGTTGTTGGTGAGCCATGTGCCGGTGCATTTGCATGCCAACAACTATGCGGGGGTGGTGTTGGTGGAGGGAGTGCCGATGCCTTCGGTGATCGAGTTGAGCTTTTTGCGGCGTGACTTGGACAGTTTCCCTTGCCGTTCGAATGACCCGATTCCGGGGCCGCTGGATCGGCCGAATCACCCTGGGCGGGCGGACATTGTGATGAATCCGTTCTGATCCATTCATCTGGCGCTTTGGCGTGAGGAGGGCCCCGTCTGTTGGCGGGGCTTTTCTTTTTTTGGGTTTGCTGTGGTTGGGTGAGCGGGTGGGTTGGCGTGCGTGGGGTGGGGCGGGTTTTCGGGGCAGCGCGGGGCGTTGCTGCGCCGGCATCGGCTCGGGCGCCACGCGGGTGGTCACGCCTTTGGCGTGACTTCCCTGTGGTGCTCCCAGCGAGGTGGGGCCCTCCAACTCGTTCCGCGCCCTTTGGGGGGCCTGTCAGGAATTTAGTGTTCAGGGCATAGCATGACGAAACGGAGCATGTATGCCAAGCAAACTGAACCGAGCGAAGAAGGCAGCGCCCGCGCTGCCAGCCATTCCTAAGGAGCTTCTTGACC